>NZ_LUUB01000041.1 GCF_001641635.1 Bradyrhizobium centrolobii | reverse complement strand
ATAGCCGCCCGATCCGCCCGTGGTTGCTCCACCCGCATTGGCGCCACCACCGCCGCCACCAAATCCGCCCGCGCCTCCGGCCACAGGCCCTCCGTTCGATGAGGCTCCGCCACCACCGCTGGCAAAGCCTCCGGCACCGCCCGTTGCCGGCCCATTGGTGACATTGTTACCCGCACCGCCATGGGGGCCGCCGCCGTCACCCGAGCCCGGCGCGTCAGAGCCAACGAACAGTCCGCCGCCTCCAGTCGGGGTAAGAGGGTACGACTTGCCGCCCATGCCGCCGCCGCCGCTCACCTCTCCGATATTGTCCACGACGCTACCGCCGTTGGCCCGCGTGTTCGAGACGGCGACGTTCGACAAGGTCAGCGCGCCGTTGCTGGAGACGAAGACCGCGCCGCCAAGCCCGGCACCGGCGCCGGAGCCCAGACCGCTTCCGCCCTGCGCCACCCCGTTGGCGATGGTGAGATTCTTCAAGGTCACGGAATAGGTTGAGCCGGTGGTGCCGGCGTCGCCGATGAAGAACGGCCGATAGGTGGCGGCCCCGCTGATGGTCGGGTTGTTGTTGTTGCCGTCGATGGTGATGTTCTTGGTGATGATCGGCAGCTCGCTCTGGAGCGTGATGGTGCCGCTGACCTGGAACAGGATGGTATCGCCGCTCGCGGCGCTGGTGATGGCCGCGCGCAGGCTGCCGGCCCCGCTGTCAGCCGTGGACGTCACGACGAGCGTCGCCCCGTGCACCTGACCGGGCAGGCCAAGCGCAGTTGCCATGACGGCAACGCCAGCAAGTGCCGAACGCCGGCCAGCAGCGAGCAGTGAGCTCGTCCGCCCAATCGACAGGCACGGCGGCGGACGTAATCTGGTTGTCATGAAGAGCCTCGGGACGCAAACCTTGCCGCGAACGATCGCGCGATGAACGCAAGGGATTTCGAGAAGTCGTTAGCAGACCGGCCGCCCGCGCAATGTGCCCGGAGTCTCAGCCAAGGATTTCGGCGTTCACTGATGCACACACGGCACATCGCCGCGAATGGCACGCGCCGAGCCGCGTCGCGTGGCTTTTGCGCGACGTCGCTTGCACACGGATTTTCGAATGGCTACTACATGCCGTGGCGATGTTGGTGTGCCGCCGGTCTTCGGATATCGTGTCGATGCGGTCCTGCCTCGTGGGGTGATGTGGACGGGACGGCCTTGAACGAGAGCACGCTGGTGGACGACCCTGGGCGCGGGGTGAACGCGCTCGCGCGGTTGCGCGCAACGACGACCGACATCTGCGACGTCATTCCGCTCACCGCGGAGGACGACTTTCATGTCACCACCGTGGCGATGATGATCGGCAACGCCTTGCGGGTCGACACGCGCGCCAGCGATCTGGAATATGACCGGACACCCGCGCACGTTGCCCGCGGCGCGATGGATCACTTTCAGATCACCCTCTGTGTCGAAGGCGAGATGCGATTCAGCTCCGGCCGGCACGAAGTGACGCTGCGGCCCGGCGACATCGTTCTGATCGACATGGCGCAACCAAACCGGACGATGCTGCGCGCCGGCGGCGGCCGCACCCATCTGATGACGATCATCCTGCAACGCGCCATGCTGGCGCCGCGGCTTGCACATCCGGATTCGGCGACGGCAACCTTGCTGCCGGCAGACCACCCTCGCGCGCGCGTGCTCGCCAGCCACTACGCGGCGCTTGGCGAGACCGGTAGTGCCGAGGCTACGATCGAGGCGATCGCCGACATCGTCGCCGCGGCCGCCGGCGGCACGGCCGATATTGCGGCGGGCGTCGAGCGGGCCGAGCGGCATCTTTACCTCGCGATGATCAAGCGCCGCATCGCGGACAATCTCGAGACCGATGCGCTCGCCGCGGACGAGCTGTGCCGCCACTTCCAGATCTCGCGCGCGACCCTCTATCGGCTGTTCGAGGCGGATGGCGGGCTTGCGCATTACGTGAGGGAGCAGCGGCTCAATCTTGCCTTCCGGCGACTGATATCCCCGGCAGCACAGGACAAGCGCCTGATCGACCTCGCCGTCAACATGCGGTTCAGCAGCGACTCCACCTTCATCCGCGCATTCCGCCGCAAATTCGGCCTGACGCCGGGCGAGTTGAGGGAGCTGGCCGACACATGGCTTCGCGAAACCGGAGCGGTCCCGGCCATCGACACGGTGCTGCATCAACTGGCCGGCCGCCGCACATCATAGCCATGTGACGCTGCGCTCGGCGGACAGCAAACGCGCTACTCGATCAGACGAGATCCGCGCCGCGTCGCTCTGGGATCAGCGCGAGCAGCGCCACGATATCGAGAATATAGAGCAGCGCGAGACCGGCGATCGCAGTGGGGAAGCCGTAAGCTGCGCTGACGATGCCGACCACCAGCGGACCGAAGCCGGCGACCGCGCGGCCGATATTGAAGAACACGTTTTGCGCGGTGGCGCGCGCCGCGGTCGGATAGAGCTCGCTCATCAGCGCGCCATAGCCGCCGAGCATGCCGTTGACGAAGAAGCCCATCACGGCACCGCCGATCAACAACGCCGTCGCGCCCGTCAGCTGCGAATAGACCAGCACCATGATGGCCGCGCCCAGCATGTAGGTCAGGAACGCGGGGCGGCGGCCGAAACGGTCGGCAGCGTGACCGAACAGGAAGATGCCGAGCGCCATGCCGGCAATGGTGACGGCGGTCCACACCGCCGATTGGGTGAGGCCATAGCCGAACCGCGTCGAGAGATAATTCGGCAGCCAGATCATGATGCCGTAGTAACCGAAATTCTGCACCGAGCAGAGGATGATCACCCCGAGGCTGATCCTGGTCGTCTCTCTGTCAGCCACCAGCGCGCGGAGCGAAGAGCCGGCATCCGCCGTCTTCGCCTTGTGCGCCATGAAGACATCAGGCTCGTGCAGCTTGCGCCGGATCACATAGGCGACCACGGCCGGAAACACGCCGAGTGCGAACATTCCGCGCCAGCCGATGAGAGGCAGCAGGATCGGCGTCACCAGCGCCGCCGTGAGCACGCCGAACTGCCAGCCGAGCCCGACATAGGACGTCGCCCGTGCGCGCTTCGCGGGAGGCCAGGCCTCCGCCACCAGCGCCATGCCAATGCCGAATTCACCGCCGAGACCTACGCCGGCGATGGCCCGGTAGGTCAGCAGGTCCCAATAGCCCTGCGCCAGCGCGCAGAGTCCGGTGAAGACCGCGAACAGGACAATGCTCCAGGTCAGGACGCGGACCCGGCCGAGCCGGTCCGACAGCATGCCGAAGATGAAGCCACCGACGACCGCGCCGACCAGAGTCCCCGTCACCAGCGAGGCCGCCTGGGGCTGCGTGAGATGCAGATCCTTCGAGATCGCCGTCAGCATGAAGCCGAGGATGAGAAGGTCGAACCCATCCATGGCGTAGCCCAGCGCCGATCCCCACAGCGCCCGGCGTGCCGCGGTATCGGCATCCCCAGCACGAACCGCCGACAGCTGCGTGTCGGCGCCAGCTAGGCTAACGCCCTCGATCTGGCTCATTGCTCCCCCGTTTCCGGACCGATCCGTTTGGGATCAGGCCCTCTTCTCACGTGCGCGGCACGCGCCTCAAGCCAGATGACACGCCACGGCGTGACCGCCCGCGCCCTCCTTCAGCTCCGGCGCGCTCTCCGAGCAGCGCGGCTGGGCGATCGGGCAACGGGTGTGGAAGTGGCAGCCCTTCGGCGGCTTCATCGGGCTCGGCACGTCGCCCTTGAGGCGAATGCGGTTACGCTTGAATTTCGGATCCGGCACCGGCACGGCGGAGAGCAGTGCCCGGGTATAGGGATGCTGCGGATTGCGGTAGAGGTCGCTCGCCTTCGCAATTTCGACGATGCGGCCGAGATACATCACGGCAACGCGGTCGGAGATGTGCTCGACGACCGAGAGATCGTGCGCGACGAAGAGGTACGTGAGGTTCAGCTCGGCCTGGAGGTCTTCCAGGAGGTTGATGACCTGCGCCTGGATCGAGACGTCGAGCGCGGAGACCGGCTCGTCGCAGACGATCAGTTTCGGTTCGACCGCGAGCGCACGCGCGATCACGATGCGCTGGCGCTGGCCGCCGGAGAACTCATGCGGATAGCGGCGCATGTGCTCGGCCTTCAGCCCGACCTTGACCAAGAGGCCCGCGACGCGCTCTTCCCGCTCCCTCGCCGAAGACGCCAGATTATGGATGGTGAAGGCTTCGCCGAGGATGGCGCCGACCGTCATGCGCGGATTGAGCGAGGCGAACGGGTCCTGGAACACGAGCTGCATGTTCCGCCGCATCGCGCGAAGATCGTTGCCGCCGAGTTTGCGCACGTCCTGGCCGTCGAACACGACCTCGCCGTCCGTCGGCTCGATCAGGCGCAGCACGCAGCGCCCCGTGGTGGACTTGCCGCAGCCGGACTCGCCGACGAGGCCGAGCGTCTCGCCGCGATTGACCGAGAACGACACGCCGTCGACAGCATAGACGCTGCCGACCTGGCGCGACAACAGGCCGCCGAGCACGGGAAAGTGCTTCTTCAGGCCGGAGACGCGGAGCAAGGGCTCGCTCATGACGCGTCTCCCAGATGACAGGCCATGCGGTGGCCGGGCGCAATCTCGCGCAGCCGAGGCTCCTTCTCGGTGCAGATGCTCATGGCAAAGCGGCAACGTGGGGCAAAACGGCAACCGACCGGCGGATTGATCAGGATCGGCACCGAGCCGCCGATCGCCTCCAGCCGCGTCTTGTGCTCGCTATCGAGATCGATGCGTGGAATCGAACGGATCAGGCCCTGGGTGTAGGGATGGCGCGGATCGCCGAAGAGATCGTCGACGGGCGCCTCTTCCACGACCTTGCCGGCATACATCACGACGACGCGCTGCGCGGTCTCGGCGACGACGCCCATGGCATGGGTGATCAGCATCACCGCCATGCCGAAGCGCTCCTTCATGTCCTGCAGGAGGTCGAGGATCTGGGCCTGGATGGTGACGTCGAGTGCCGTGGTCGGCTCGTCGGCGATGACGAGCTTGGGCTTGCAGGCAAGCGCCATCGCGATCATCACGCGCTGGCGCATGCCACCGGAGAACTGGTGCGGATAATGGTGCACACGGCCTTCGGCGTTCGGGATCTGCACCAGCTTCAGCATCTCAATGGTGCGCTCGAGCGCCTGCTTCTTGGTTACGGCTTCATGCCGGCGCAGGCTTTCGGCGATCTGCTCGCCGATCGTGAGCACAGGATTGAGCGAGGTCATCGGCTCCTGGAAGATAAAGCCGATCTCCTTGGCGCGGATCTCGTCGAGCTGGTTGCTCGTCAGCGGCACGAGATCGCGGCCCTCGAAGATGATCTCGCCCGCCGCGATGCGGCCCGGCGGCATCGCGATCAGCTTCAGGATCGACATCGCGGTCACGGTCTTGCCGCAGCCGGATTCGCCGACGACGCAGAGCGTCTCGCCTCTGTTGATGGAGATGTCGACGCCGTCGACGGCCTGCAAAATGCCGTCGTCGGTGGAGAAGTGGGTCTTGAGCCCTTTGATCTCGAGCAGCGGCGCCATCAGATCACCCGTCGCGCATCGAGCGCGTCACGCAGGCCGTCGCCGATGAAGTTGATGGCGACCACCGCGATGAAGATCGCACCACCCGGAAACAGCGCCCAGTGCGGGCCGATGTCGAGAAAGTCCTTGGCGTCGAACAAGAGACGTCCCCAGGTCGGGGTATCCGGCGGGAAGCCGAGGCCGAGGAAGGACAGCGTCGATTCCGCGATGATGGCGGCGGCGACGTCGATGGTGCCGGCGATGATGACCGGTCCGAGCGCATTGGGCAGGATGTGGCGCACCACCTGCCGCACCGGACTTGCACCCAGCGCGCGCGCGGCCTCGACAAACTCCTTTTCGCGAATCGACAGGAACTGCGCGCGGACGAGGCGCGCCACCGGCATCCAGCGCAAGCCCCCGATCACGAGCACGATCAGGATGAAGATGCCACCTTCGGGGCCAAACATCTGCTTCAGCCCGTCGCGGAAGAGATAGATCAGCAGCAGCAGCAGCGGCAGTTGCGGCAACGACAGGAAGAGGTCGGTGAGCCACATCAATCCGTGCCCGAGCGCACCCCGCGACATGCCGGCCAGCGCGCCGATCAGCGTGCCGATGAAGACCGAGACCAGCATCGCGGCGAGTCCGACCGCGAGCGAGATGCGCCCGCCATAGATCATGCGCGCCAGAATGTCCTGGCCGAGATCGTCGGTGCCGAAGGGATGGGCGAGCGAGGGCCCCTGGAGGCCCGCGGCGATGTCGATGTCATTGATCTTCACACGCCACACGAAGGGCCCGATCACCACGGCGAGAACCAGGATGAGGAGAAGGAAGGCGCTGACCACGGCGAGCCTGTGGCGGCTGTAGCGCCGCCACGTCTCGCGCCAGGGCGAGTAGGTGCGCCGCTCAGCGGAGGGAGATGCGAGGGTCAAGCCAGCCATACAGGACGTCCGCGATGAGATTGAACAGCACCACGAGGCACGCGAAGACGAAGGTGACGGCCATCACCACCGGCGTGTCGTTGGAAAGGATGGAGGAGATCAGCAGCGAGCCGATGCCGGGGATGCGGAAGATCTGCTCGGTGACGATGGCGCCGCCGAACACCGCGGGCATTTGCAGCGCAATCAGCGTAACGACCGGGATCATGGCGTTGCGCATCACATGCTTGACGATGACCTTGGCCTGTCCAAGGCCTTTGGCTCGCGCCGTGGTGACATAGTCGAGACGGATCACGTCCAGCATCGCCGAGCGCACGAAGCGGGTCATCGACGCGGCCTGGAACAGGCCGAGCACCGCCACCGGCATGATCGCCTGCCGGATCATCTCGAGCACCCAGCGGATGCCGGTCGCCTTGATGTCGGTCGAATAGACGAAGGGCAGCCAGTCCAGCGTTACCGAGAAGATCAGGATGAACAAGAGACCGGTAAAGAAGGTCGGCAGTGAGAAGCCGATGAAGGCGAGCGTGTTCGCGATCTGGTCGAACAGCGAATAGGGCTTCGTCGCGGCATAGACGCCGACGGGAATCGCGATCAGGAGCGCCAGGATCTGCGCCGAACCGATCACATAGAGCGTGGCCGGCAGACGCTGGAGGATCAGCGTGTCGACGTTCATCCTGCTGACGAAGGAGAAACCCCAGTCACCGTGCAGCATGGCATTGAGCCAGTGCAGGTAACGGAGGTAGATCGGATCGTCGAGGCCGAACTTGGCCCGAAGTGCGGCCTGCACTTCGGGCGGTACGTTCGGATTGGTCGCCAGTTCCGCGAAGGGATCGCCGGGCGCGAGCGCCAGCACGACAAACAGGACGACTGAGATTCCGAGCAGGCTCGGAATCGCGATCAGGAGACGACGCAGGACGTACTGACTCATGAGGCAAGGACCCCGTCTAGAGCTGGGGGATCATTCCTCGCGGTACCAGTCGAACAGGTTGTCGGTTTCGTTGGCCCAGCCACTGATGATAGGACGCAGATTGTTGGCGGCCGCCTCCACCTTCAGGCGATGCTGCACCGGGATGAACACCATGTCCTGGTACATCAGGTCGTTGGCCTTGATGTAGAGGGCGGCGCGCTTGACCGGATCCATCTCACCTTCCGCGGCTTCGATCGTCGCGTCGTATTCCTTGTTGACCCAGCGCGGGAAGTTCGTGCCCTGCCACTTGTTCTCCTTCGTGGCGACGTTGGCCGACATATAGCGGCGCATATGCTGAGACGGATCCGGCTGGCTCAGCGGAATCTGGAACATCTCGAGGTCGGCGTAGAAATGCGCATAGGTATCGGGATTGGCGACGTCGGAGGAGAAGAACACGGACGCCACGACCGACTTCAGTTCGACATCGATGCCGGCCTTCTGGCAGGCCTGCTTGACGATCGCCTGGGTCTTCTGGCGCGGGCCGTTGATCGAGGTCTGGTAGACGAGCTTGAGCTTTTTGCCATCCTTCTCGCGAATGCCGTCGGCGCCGGGCTTCCAGCCTGCGTCATCCAGGATCTTCGAGGCCTTCTCGACGCTGAACTCCCAGGAGGTGTTCTTGGAGACGAATTTTTCCGGGCCGTTGAGGAAGTTGGCGGTGGTGCGGCCGGCACGGCCGTAGATCGCCTTCTTCACCGACTCGCGATCGACCAGCAGCGACAGAGCCTTGCGCACCGCAGGATCGGAGAACAGCGGGTGCTTGGTCTTCATCGAGGAGCGCTCACCGTCGACCTCGGTGTTGGGATCGGTGAAGTTGAGCGCGATGAATTCTGTGTCGCCGCCGACTGCGTAGACCGTCTTGCCCTTGCCGCCCTTCTCCAGGCGCAAAAGGACGTCGTCCTCGACCTGGATGTTCCAGCCGAAATCATATTCGCCGGTCTGGATCACGGCACGCGCGGCCGAGACCGCGTCGCCGCCGCCCTTCATCTCGACCGTGTCGAAATAGGGACGGTTCGGCATGTGGTAATCGGGATTGAGCTGACCACGGACGAGATCGCCCGGCTTGAACTCGACGAACTTGTAGGGGCCGGTGCCGACCGGCGAGAGGTTGGTCGGCGCCTCCCGCGATTTGGACCCTCTGTAGTCTGCGAACAGATGTTTGGGGATGATGGTGTTGGGAGCCCCGACAAAGGCGTCGGCCCAGAACGGCGTCGGCTTGTTGAAGAGGATGCGGACCGTGAGGTCATCCACTTTCTCGACCGTGATGTCGCGGTGCGTCGCGATCGTCAGCGCGGAGGTCGCCGGATCCTTGGCGTATTCCCAGTTGAACACGACGTCGTCGGCGGTGAACGGCTTGCCGTCATGCCATTTGACGCCGGGCTTGAGCTTCCAGGTCACCGACCTGCCGTCGGCGGCGAGCAGGCCGTTTTGAATCGAGGGGATTTCGGCCGCCAGCACCAGCTTCATGTTGCCGTCCGGATCCCAACAGGCGAGCGGCTCATAGAAGAGGCGCGAGCCGTCCTGGTCCTTGGTGCCGGTGGCGAAATGCGGATTGAGCAGGGTCGGGCCTTGCCACCACAGCAGCTTCAGCGCGCCGCCGCCGCCGCGCTTGGTCGGCTTGTAGGTCGAGGCGCCTTCCGCCATGGCGACGCCGCCAAGGGCGAGGATCTGGTTGGCCAGGGGTGCGGCGAGGCCGACGGCGGCCAGGCGCTGGATGAAGGCGCGGCGATCCATCCGCCCGTCCTTCACTTTGCCGATCATCGAACGCAGTTCTTTATCCAGCATGGTTGTCCCCCGTCTGGTTCCCTTACGGATGCAGGCAGCCGCAACGTGCGGTCGCCGGATTTTGGCTGGCAGTAGATGGCACACCGAATAGGGCGCGCGTCAACTGGGACCGTGTGTGTGCAAACGGTCTTCTGACTTTCCGTTGGGCAAAACCGCGTTCCGTCAGCCCAACTGCGCGGCAATCCGGCGTCAAAACGTGCCGGAAGCCGCGCTGCACTGCGGAAAATTTGTTCGCCGGATCAGACGAAGTATCGAGACGAAATTCTACGCCACGGACATATCGAGCGGTGGCGCAACATGGTCCGGCAGCGGACAGACATAAGGTGTCTTGGCGGTCCGCTTCGTCAGGTCCGCCTTGGCGGCCTTGATCAGCTCCGGTTCCGTGAGCGCCTTGACGCCAAGTCCGGCCATGGCCTTGGCCGCCTGCACCATGGCCTTGTGGGCGTGCGCGCTCTTGCCCTGCGCCACAACCTGCCAGGTGTGGAACGGCGTTCCGATTGCAACCGTCGGCGCGTGAACTTGCACCGTCGGCACAACCCAGCTCACGTCACCAACGTCAGTCGAGCCGACCAGCGGATTGCGCTTGGCATCGAGCGGCACCAGGAAGTCGGCGAGCGGCCGGTCGGTCGGCTCCATGCCGATCGCGTAATAGACCGACGAAATATCCTTCTCACTCAAGGTCGCGCGGATCTGGGTGGCAAAGCTCTTGTCCGCGTCGTCGAAATGCGGCGGTCCGAGCTCTTCCATGACCCGGTGCAGCGCCTGCTCCAGCGGCGCGTTCGGCAGGATGTTGGAGACTGCGGAAATGATCTTCATCTCGACCTTGGTCTCGGTCATCAGCGCGGCACCTTGCGCGATCTTGCTGACGCGCTCGACCAGCTCGGTCATGCCGGGCAGATCACGGGCGCGAATGGAATAGCGCACCCGTGCATGCGCCTGCACCACGTTGGGCGCGATGCCGCCGGTATCGAGCAGCGCGTAGTGGACGCGCGCATCGCTCGGCATGTGCTCGCGCATGTAGTTCACGCCGACATTCATCAGCTCCACCGCATCGAGCGCGGAGCGGCCGAGATGTGGCGAGGCCGCCGCGTGCGAGGTGCGGCCGGTAAAGATAAAGTCGGCGCGCGTGTTGGCGAGCGACGGCGTCACCGCCACCTCCCAGAAGCTGTGCGGGTGCCAGGTGATGGCGATGTCGGCGTCCGCGAACGCGCCGGAGCGCACCATGAAGGCCTTGGCCGCACCGCCCTCTTCCGCGGGGCAGCCGTAATAGCGCACACGGCCCGGCACCTTGGTCTCGGCGAGCCAGTCCTTCACCGCGGTCGCGGCAAGCAGCGCCGCCGAACCGAGCAGATTGTGACCGCAGCCATGACCATGGCCGCCGGACTCGACCGGACGATGCTCGGCGACGCCGGCCTCCTGGCTGAGGCCCGGCAGCGCGTCATATTCGCCCATGAAGGCGATGACCGGACCGCCCTCGCCCCATTCGCCCATCAGCGCGGTCGGAATGCCCGCAACGTTCTCGGTGATGCGGAAACCCTGATGACGCAGCTCCGCGAGATGCTCGGCGGCGGACCGCGCCTCGGTGTAGCACACTTCGGGCGTGCCCCAGACCTTGTTGCTCAGGTCGATGAAACGCGCCTTGATAGTGTCGACGCCACGCCAGATGTCACTGCGGTTATCCATGCTTCGGTCCGTGATCCAGGTCAAAACGAAGCGGCAATCGTTAGCAGCTTCATTCATGAACGACCAGCGGTTGGCCGGACACCAGCCATGCGGCCGGTGCCGGTATGACGGCATGACTGTCAAATTTTGTGCAGGCAGTTCCTGTCCCCTTTCGAAGAATTCACGCGGCGGCGTCTGGAATTGTTGCAGGTCAAGTCTTTCAAGACGGCCGGCCCCGGCCTAAATTACAACTGCTTCGCGCGTCCGCTTGTGGCGACGAAGGGGCCGCGTTCGCTGATCAGGAGAACTCCATGCCCGCTCTGACCGAATGGCGCGTGCCGCCGGCCAATCAGCCGCGCACCAGCGACTACGGCTTTGACCTCGACCGCGCGCTCGCCTCCATCGTCGGCCTGCACGCCATCATCCCGTCCGACGCCTTCAGCGCCGAGACGCTCGGTACCGAACGCGCCGGCAACGGCGTCGTGATCGACGACGGGCTGGTGCTCACCATCGGCTATCTCATCACCGAGGCGGAATCGGTTTGGCTGCACCTCGCCGATGGGCGCGTCGTGGAAGGACATGCGCTCGGCTTCGATTCCTCCACCGGCTTCGGCCTGGTGCAGGCGCTTGGCCGGCTCGACATCGAGCCGTTGCCGCTCGGCTCGTCGGTGGCGACCCGGATCGGCGACCGCGTCGTGGTCGGCGGCGCCGGCGGGCGCACTCGATCGGTCGCGAGCCAGATCGTGGCCAAGCAGGAATTCGCCGGCTACTGGGAATATCTGCTCGACGAAGCCGTATTCACCTACCCCGCCCACCCGAATTGGGGCGGCACGGGCTTGCTCAACGAGCGCGGCGAATTGATCGGCATAGGCTCGCTCCAGCTCGAGCGCGAACGCGACGGCAAGGCCGAGCACGTCAACATGATCGTGCCGATCGATTTGTTGAAGCCGATCCTGGACGATTTGCGCAAGTTCGGCCGCGTCAACAAGCCGGCACGGCCCTGGCTTGGGCTCTACTCGACCGAGATCGACAACCGCGTCGTGGTGATCGGGATTTCCTCCGACGGCCCTGCCGCCCGCGCCGAGCTCAAGACCGGCGACGTCATCCTCGCGGTCGACGGCGACAAGGTGACGAGCCAGACCGCCTTCTACCGCAAGATGTGGGCGCTCGGTGCCGCCGGCGTCGACGTGCCGCTGACCGTGCATCATGAAGGCGTCACCTTCGACGTCACGGTGACGTCGACCGACCGCTTCAAGCTTTTGAAGGCGCCGAAGCTGCACTGACAAAATCGAACTGATCGCAGGCAAGGACGTGGCAATGACCGAGGCCGTGGTGGACGACATCGCGGCCGTGCTGCCGCCGCTGCTCAACGCGCTGGACGCTCTTGGCTTCGTGGGTCGGCACTTGCATCCGCCGACCTTCGGTACCGTGATGAACGCAATCGATGCGCCGGATGAAGCGCTGCAAGCCGCGCGCGCTGGAATCGGAGAGTGGCCGGAGCAGTTCGCTGACCTGCGCAGCCTCGTGGAGCGCGCCTGCGACGAGACGCTCGCCGCCTTCGCCGGGCTTCGCGACGTCGAGCGCGGCAATGGCGATCTGGTCGCCGTCTTCCGCGCGCTGCGCCACGTGCCCCGCGCGCAGGAGGCGCTCTACCCGCTCGCGGCGAAATTTCCGCCGGTGAGCAGCTTCTTCCTCAATGCCGCGATACGCGAGGATGAGGACCTGTTGACGCGGCTCGCCGCGGGCGCAAGCGAACACACCGGCATCTTCCACGATCACAACGAGCCCGGCAGCCGCGGCGGCTTCTCGGTCTATGTGCCCGAATATTACACGCCCGATCGGCCCTTGCCGCTGCTGATGGCGCTGCATGGCGGCAGCGGCAACGGCCGCGGCTTCCTGTGGAGCTGGCTGCGCGATGCGCGCAGCCTGGGAGCGATCCTGGTGGCGCCGACCGCGACCGGCCCGACCTGGGCGCTGATGGGCGAGGACAACGACACGCCGAACCTCATGCGCATTCTTCAGACCGTACGCAGCCGCTGGACGATCGATGCCTCGCATATGCTGCTGACCGGCATGAGCGATGGCGGCACCTTCTGCTACGTTACCGGGCTCGACGTCGCCTCACCCTTCACACATCTTGCGCCGGTGTCGGCGACCTTCCATCCGCTGATGGCGCAGATGGCGGACGCCGCGCGCATGCAGGGCCTGCCGATCTTCATCACCCACGGCAAGCTCGACTGGATGTTTCCCGTGCAGACAGCACGGCAGACACAAGCGGCGCTGTCCGCGGCCGGCGCCGACGTCACCTATCGGGAAATCGACGATCTCAGCCATACCTATCCGCGCGAGATCAACGCGGAGCTGCTGCAATGGCTGAATGGGGGATGAACAACCCGTCCTTAACCGCGCCGTACTGTCGCGGAACCATCGCTCCAGGCCGACGTTATCGCCGGTCACCGGAGGTACGCTATGCAGACTTTTTTCGGAATGATCCTGGGCGCACTGCTGCTGGCTGGCGGCGTCTATGTCTATGACTCCATGCAGACGTCGTCAGTCGCCAATGGCGAGGTCGCGACCACCAATCGCACCATCGTGAACTGGGATGTCGCCAAGGCCGATTGGGACGCGCTGCGCGATCGCGCGCACAAGGACTGGGTCCGGATCTCGTCGAAGTAACATCGCCCCAACATGAACAAGGCGCCGTCGCGATCCGCGGCGGCGCCTTTGTGTTGAGCGCGGTCAGTGCGGTGCGCGTATCAGTTCATCTTGGCCTTGCGGGCGTCGGCGATGACCTGCTCGAACTCGGTCATGGTCAAGACGCCAGGCACGCGGAACTTGCCGACGATGAAGGACGGGGTGCCGCGGAAGCCGAAGGCCTCGGCCTGGTCGTTGTTGCGCTTGAGGATTGCGTCGATGTCCTTGGCGCGCGCGGTGAGGTCGCGCTTCAGGCGGTCCATGTCGACGCCGGCGCCGGCCAAGAGCTCGTTGATGCGCGGCTCGGTGAGGCGCGAGCTGACGCCCATCATGGCGTCATGGGCCTGGTGGTATTTGTCCTGGAATTTTGCCGCGAGCGCGATCCGCGCCGCCGTGACCGAGACCGGACCGAGGATCGGCCAGTCCTTCAGGACCAGCCTCACCCTGCCGTCGTCCTGAACCACCTGGCGCAGCTCGGGCTCGAGCTTCCGGCAATAGGGACAATTATAATCGGACCATTCGACGATGGTGATGTCGCCCTGTGGATTGCCGGCGACGGGAACGTCGGGATCGCGCAGCACCTTGGCTTCGGTCAGCACCTCGTCGTCGTCGACGGCCGCGCGCGCCGACATGATACCGCTCGCCGCGAGGGCGCCGGCCCCGATCAGCGTCAGCGCCGCGCGCCGCGTCGGTACAAGGCCCCTGCTATTCCTGGATCCAGTCATATCTCGTCCCGTTTCGGTCCCATCGCCGCTGATACGGTTCAGGGCCGGGAGTTGTTATACGTCATATAGAGCGTCGCGGCGGCGATGTCGCCAATCAATTGACAAAGCAGGTAAGTCCGAGATTTGCGAGCATGACGATCGGATCAAGGGATGCGACGGCAGGCTTGCCAATCGCCGCGCGACGCCGATGACGCGCGCGGCACCTGCGAAAACTAGGCGCGGGACAACATCGCCATCAGCGTGCCGGTCATAGCGGCGATCAAGGTGGTCTTGCCGTCATGCTCGGCAAAGGCTTTCGCCTCGCAGAATGTCAGCGTGCGGCCCGGCTTCACGACCTCGGCCTTAAAGACGAAGCGCTCGCCGCGGGCCGGTGCGAGCAGCGAGGTCTTGAACTCGACGGTGAGGATGTCGGCCTCGCGCGGCATCAAGGTGAAGGCGGCAACCCCGCAGGCATTGTCAAGCCCCGCCGTGATGATACCGGCGTGAACAAAACCGTTCTGCTGCGTGAAGGCGGACGAATGTGGCATCGCCAGCTCGACCTCGCCCGGCGCGAGGGAGACGATCGAGATGCCGAGGCTGCGCATCGCCGGCTGTCCCTCGAACAGCGCGGTGGCGGCGGCGCGGTAGTCCGGGTTTTTCGGCTCGAACGCGGCCATTGCCTAAGCCTCGGCCGGTTCGGCGAGATGCTTCATAGCGATTTCGCGAATGGCAGCCGCGAATGGCGCGGACTTGCGCAGCTCGCGGTCCATATGCACGCCCGTGATCTCGCAAGTCGCCGCGATCTCGCCCGTCTCCGCATTGGTCATCTCGTGCCGGAAGCGGATCGATTTTTCGCGGACCTCGAGCAGGACGCTGCGGATCTCGATAATATCGCCGGCGAGCAGCTCGCGCTTGTAGGTGATGTTCTGCTGCACCGCGGCCATGCCGCGCCCGGAGCTGCGCAAGTAACTTGGCGTCAGGCCGAGTCGCGCGAACAGATTCCAGTTGGCCTCGTCGAATTTGCCGACATACCACATGATGTTCATGTGGCCGACGTGATCGCACTGCCACGGATAGACCGTGCCGCGATAGGTCGCCTCCTGCTCCATCGCAATTCCCGCCCTTTTGCTGCCTGCCTTTTAATTTTGATACGGTAGCGTATCAGGGCATTGTCGCGTTAGCAATACGGTACCGTATCAAGAACCGGTGAGGCTTCCTTCATGAGCGACGGCAAGGGCGATTTCTGGGTCGAGGCGGGGTTTGCCGAGCTCGCCCGCTCGGGGGTCGAGGGGGTGCGGGTGGAGGTGCTCGCCAAAAACCTGGGCGTCACCAAGGGCGGCTTCTACCGCCGCTTCGCCGATCGTGCCGCGCTGCTCAACGCCATGCTGGAGCGCTGGCGCGAAGGTCGCGCCGCGGCGATCGCGCAGCAGACGAGCCTCGACGGACAGGAGCCTCGCGAGCGGCTGAAGGCGCTGATCCAGCTCTATTCCGAGCGGCTGAACCCCGAAGGCATGGCGATCGAGCTCGCGATCCGGCAATGGGCCCGCGCGGACGAAAGCGCAAGCGCGGCGGTCGCGAGCGTGGATGAGGCGCGGCTGAAGCACGTCGCCGAGCTCTATCGCGCCACTGGCCTTGCGACCGAGGAAGCCGACGCGCAGGCCTTCCTGTTCTACTGCTTCATCTTTGGCCAGAGCCTCTTGTTCGTCGAGCGAGGCCCGCGCAAGCGCTCGCAACTCGTGGCGAAGTCGGCCGAGAAGCTGCTGGACTAAGCAAATGGCCGGAGCTTTGCTCCGGCCATCGCATCACGTCGAAGCTCAGGCGGCGCCCTTCAGGCGCTTGTTGCATTCCGAATAATAGCCACCGCCCTTCTCGATCCACTTCATGCCGCCATTGGCATTGGTCGCCTTGTTGGCGTTGTACTGGTCGACGCAGGTGTGCAGGCGGGCCTTGCCGGCGGTCTCCTTGGCATATTTCGGATCGACCGCATTCGGGAAGGTGGCGTTGCCCATCGGCATGGTCGGCGCCGGAGCGGCGGCAGGGGCCGCCTCCTTCTTCGCAGCGGCCTTCGGCTCGGCGGGGGCAGCCGGGGCGGCCGCGGCCGGCGCAGCAGCAGGGGTGGCATCCGCGCCGCACTGCGCCTTGCGGAAGTCATTCCACTTCATGGTGCCGAGCGTGCCGTCCTTCTTGGCGGCCTGGTATTTCGCGCTGCATTCCTGCGTGGTCAGCGCTTGCGCCGGCGCGGTCGCCACCAGCGCGGCGAAGCCCGACACCGCAACTGCACACAACAATTTTGCCTGAATGGTCATCCTTGGTCTCCCTCCTTGGCCTTCCCTGGGGAAGCGAAATGAGGATTGCTATCCTAGCGTGTCGACGGCTTCCGACAAGGAAGCGATGCTGCTCTCGGCCAAAATTTAGTGATCGCCCCGCGCGAATTATTCATGTCGCGTTCAGCATCGCGAGCCGACGTTCGCGTCCCTCGCAAACTTGCAACCAAGAGTGCAACGCCATGACCCTTGCTTCGCGCCTCGCCGCCGTCGCCCTTGTCTCCATGTTCGCCACCGGCACTGCCTTCGCGCAGACCGCCGCGCCGGCGGCCAAGACTGACACCGCTGCCACCGCCGACAAGAAGGCGCCGAAGGAGCGCTCGGCCGAATCGATGGAATGCTCCAAGCAGGCGGATGCCAAGGGGCTCAAGGGCAAGGAGCGCAAGAAATTCCGCCGCGAGTGCCTGAAGGAAGCCAAGGCCGGCACCGCCGCCCCCGCCGACAAGAAGTAAATCCGTCACAAACCGGGTCTCCGCTCTCGGCGGGATGCGCACGCATTGCGGCATGACATAGCCGCAATTGTGCGCCTCCCGCCGATTTGCCATAAGGTGGCGTGAAGCAAATCACCGCCTCCCTGCCGTTCGAATGGCCGAGCCGCGCCAAGGTCTTGAGCACGGTGGAGACGCTCGTCATCGGCGCTGTCGGTGGGCTGCTGTTTCTGGTCTTGGGCCTTCCCGGTGGACTGATCTCGGGTTCCATGATCGCTGTCGGGATCGCCGCCATTGCCGGGCGCCAGCTCGCGGTGCCGCCGCTCCTGACCCAGACCGTGTTGGTGCTGCTCGGCATTTCGCTTGGCTCGGTCGTCTCCCGCCATCTGATTCAGCAGGTGAGCGCCTATCCCCTGACCATCGGCCTGCTTGCACTGGCAACCTTCTGCGCGACGTTCGGATCGAGCTACTACCTCCAGCGGGTCCATGGCTGGGACCGCACCTCCGCCTTCCTGGCCGGCAGTCCCGGCGCGCTGTCGCAGATCACGATCCTGGCGGTCGAGCGGGGCGCCGACCTGCCGGGGATCGCGGTGGTGCAGACGATGCGCGTCATCATCCTCACCGCGGCGCTGCCGCTGGTGCTGGCGCTCGCGGGCGTTGCGCCCTCCGCCGCGCCGTCGATGGCGACGACGATTGCCTCACCGCTCGACCTTTTGGAGCTGGTCGGCGCCTCGCTGGCGCTGTCACTCCTCTTGCGGCTGATCAAGTTTCCGGCGAGCTGGATGTTCGGCGCGATGATCGCCTCCAGCGTGCTGCATGGCGCAGGCTGGGTCGAGGGCGGCTTGCCGAACTGGGTACGCGGCGTGGCGCTGGTCGGCATCGGCGCGCTGATCGGCGGCCGTTTCGCGCGGATGAGGATCAAGACGCTCGCCGGTCACATCAACGCGGCGCTGGGCTCGTTTGCGGTCGCGATTGCCGTCTCCGGCGTCTTCGTCGGCATCGTAGCGCTCACGACGCAGGTGAAATTTTCCGACGTCGTCGTCGCCTTCGCGCCGGGCGCGATGGACGCCATGCTGGCGCTGGCCCTGACGCTGCACATCGACCCGATCTTCGTCGGCGCCCATCATCTGTCGCGCTTCGTGTTCGTGACGATCGCGACCCCCGGCATCGTGCACCTGTTCGGGCGCACGCAGGACGACGTGGATGATTAGTGCGCTCCAGTCGGGTGGGCAAAGGAGCGTTCGCGCCGTTCCCACCATGCTTCCGCACTGATGCTGGAAATGGTGGGCACGCTTCGCTTGGCCCACCCTAGGCAGCTAAGCGCGCTTCGCCGTCGCCACACCCCCCCACGCGGCGATTGCCGCCATCAGCAGCGAGATCAGCACGTTGTAGCCGGCGAGCGAGATGCCGAGGAAGCGCCACTGCACCTCGTCACAGCGCACCACCTTCACCGTGTCGAGCCGCGAGAGCAGGTCGGTGGCGCTGCCGAGATTGACGACCGGACCGGAGCAGTCGGTCGGCCCCTTCCAGAAGCCCCATTCGACGCCGGCGTGGTAGCCGCCGAGCCCGGCATTGGCGAGCGTGGCCAGCGCGAGGATCGCGAGCCCCGCGAGCAGCAGCGGTCGCGGCGCGCCGTTTCGTGCTCCCAGTACGGTGAGCGCGCCAATCGGGATCGCCAGGTAATAGGCATAGCGCTGCTCGAGGCAGAGCGGACAGGGCAGGATCTCCAGCACGAGTTGGAAGAACCAGGCGCCCGCGATCGTCGCGGCCGCGATCAGGGTGACGAGAAGCGAGGCGGTCAGCGCGGGGCCGCTCGCGGCCCGGTCGAACGCTGGTAGTGCGGCACTCTGGGTCGTCACGGCAGCCCCTTTCGAATAGGTCGCTGCCCAAGGCTGTAGCTCCGGCCCATGCCGCTGTCGAGAACGGCCGGGATCACTTTGGCGCGGGTTGACCCCGCCCTTCCCATGGCTATAGTCCGCCGGCTTCGCGACGCCCTCGCTAGGAGGGGCCGACCGAGGGCCCCTGTGGCGGAACTGGTAGACGCGCTCGACTCAAAATCGAGTTCCGCAAGGAGTGCTGGTTCGATTCCGGCCAGGGGCACCAACTAGGCTGTTCGAGCCCGTTCTAAACCGTCCGCAACCGTTCGCTCAGTGCTCGGAAACCCTTGAAAAATAGGCACTTCCGCGTACATTCTAGTTCGTCACCGTTTGTTCTCCTCCGATCCCAGCCGCCCGATTTGCTGGTATTTTTGCTGGTATCGTCTTGGTATCGGGAGAACAAACGTTCACGGCAACTTTCGCTTTTCCGAATGAAGGAATTGAGCAGATGGCCGGCAAGAACGACGGCGCGTGCGCCAATCCCAAGCAGATCAAGACCGACGTCGACTGCCGCGCCGCCCGACCGAAATTCGACAATGGCGCGTGGAGTCCCGCCAAGATTTCCGACGTGACCGGCGGCTGGCTCTATCTCTTCGTCACGCCGGACGTGAGCAGGCCCGGCAACGCTGGCTCCAAGCTCTGGCGGATGGACTACCGTTTCCACGGCCGCCAGAAAACCTACTCAATCGGCCCCTACGGGAACGGCAGGGATGGCACGTTCTCGCTCGCAGACGCGCGGCGCGAGCGCGACAAGGCCAAAGACCTGCTCAAGGAAGGCAAAGACCCGAGCATCGAGAAGCAGCTCGACAAGCACAGGCAGGCCGCCGCCCGGCCTTTCGCGCAATGGGCCGATGAGTGGCTCGCCAAGAAGAAGGTGGAGAAAGTCAAGCGCGGCAGGATCGTCGCAGTGCGCGACCCCAAGACCGTCGAGGTGCTCGAGCTGCGCGTCGGCTACGTCAAGGATCGTTTCGGCAAACTGTGCAGGCAGGACATCAAGCGTCCGGACGTGTTGGCTTTCATGCGTTCATACGAGGCCGAGGGAAAGCTGGAAACCCGTGACCGTGTACGCAGCATCGCCGAGCAAATCTGCAACTATGCCGATGTCGAAGGCGACGGCTACAATCCATTCCGCAACCTGAATGGGCAAATGATCGCCAACATTTCGACGCCGCGTCCCGGCGTCACCGAACCACGTGACGTGACGCGCGTCTTCAAGCTCATCAGCGCACCTTGGACGAGAGCGAGGTTTGGTGACGTTGTTGGCCTTGCCTTGCGCTTCGATGCGCTGACCATTCCCCGCCCCGGCATGGTCAATGAAATGGAGTGGAGCGAGGTCGATTGGGATGCCGAACGCTGGACTATTCCAGCCGCCAAAATGAAGACCGGTTGGGACCATGTCGTACCTTTATCACGGCAGGCACTCGCAATCCTGCGCAGTGTTCAGAAGCTGACCGGCCATCGCCAGTATGCGTTTTCCTGCTCGAAGGACGCGCCGCTATCGAATAACACGCTCAACAAGCGCTTGCGACTGCTTGGCATTGACACCAAGACTGATCATTGTGCACACGGATTCCGGACCACCTTCTCGACCCTGTCTCACCACGAAGAGATCAAGGACGCCAAGGCATGGGATGGCGATGTCGTGGAGCTGCAGCTCGCTCATCTCGATAACTCTACTGTGGAAGGTCTCTACAAGAGGCACGGACCGCTCGCGCTGATCGGCTCGCGCACGAAGCTGATGCAGCATTGGGCTGATCGGATCGACCACTGGCTCGATCCCAGGAAGGTGATGCCGATAAAGGGAGGCGCGCAGGCTTGAGTCACCTATCATTAGGCGCGATTAATGTTGCCCAATTCAACCCGTGGCAAGCTCATGTGATAGTCGTCGACACTTGTGCATCTCGTGCTGGAGGCCGATCGATTTCTAGCGGATCTCGACAATCGCGCTCCTGATCGCCAAGCAAAAGGGGCAGATTCCCTACGGCAGCAGCGATGATCCGGATCGCCTCCCTAACCTATCGATTCCTTCGTCGACCCTCGATAAGATCGAGAATGGCATTAGCCGCTTCGAGGACATTGGTGCCGGGCCCGAACACCGCGGCTACTCCGTTGTGAAACAGGTGATCATAGTCCTGTCGAGGCACTACTCCACCGCAAACGACAATGATTTTGTCACCTCCCGCCGCCTTCAGCTCCTCAACGACCTGCGGCACCAGCGTCTTATGTCCCGCCGCGAGTGATGAAACGCCAAGCACATGCACGCCAGAGCGAACCGCGGTCGCCGCGGCCTCGGCAGGCGTCTGGAACAGCGGACCAGCAATGACATCGAAGCCAATATCCCCAAACGCCGAGGCGATGACCTTCGCACCCCGATCGTGTCCATCCTGACCAAGCTTGGCGATCATGATCCTAGGTTGGCCACCGATCGTCTTGGACATCTCGCCGACGCGCGATGCGAGATTGGTGAACTCAGGGTCATTGCCATAAGCGCGGTCGTAAACGCCTGAAACTACGTCCGGGATCGCATTGTGATCGCCGAAGGCCTGTCGCATGGCGTCGGACATCTCACCTAGTGTAGCACGGTACCTGGCTGCCTCTATCGCCGCTTCCAGTAGATTACCCTTTCCTGTGCTAGCAGCGTCGGCCAATGCCTCTAGCGCGGCGCGGTGCCGGTTTCGATCGCGTGATCTCTTGATATGCGAGAGACGATTTATCTGTGAGGCTCGTACAGTCGAATTGTCGATCTCCAAAATGTCAATGGGTTGGTCCTCTTCAAGCCGATAACGGTTGACGCCAACCACGACTTGATCCCCTCGGTCGATTGCCGCCTGTCTGCGCGTCGCGGACTCTTCGATGAGCCGCTTGGGCCATCCGGTCGCGATCGCGTGCGTCATTCCTCCCGTCTCCTCGATCTTCTCCATGAGCTTCCACGCCTCACGAGCCAGATCGTCCGTCAACCGCTCGACATAGTAGGATCCAGCGAGAGGATCGACGACATTGGTCACGCCAGTCTCATGCTGAAGTATCAGCTGCGTGTTGCGTGCGATTCGCGCTGAGAATTCGGTTGGCAGGGCGATAGCCTCATCGAACGAGTTTGTGTGCAGCGATTGCGTTCCGCCCAATACCGCTGCCAGCGCCTCGTAAGCGGTACGAACGATATTGTTGTACGGATCCTGCTCCTGAAGAGAGACACCAGACGTCTGGCAGTGCGTGCGAAGCATCAAGGACGATTGCTTCTTGGGTTTAAATTCCGCCATTACGCGCGACCAGATGAGACGGGCGGCTCGCAGTTTTGCGGCCTCCATAAAGAAATTCATCCCAATGGCGAAGAAGAATGAAAGCCTTCCTGCAAAGTCATCTATATTCAGCCCTTTGGCGAGCGCTGCGCGAGCATATTCACGGCCGTCAGCAAGCGTGAAGGCAAGCTCCTGTACCAGTGTCGCTCCGGCTTCCTGCATGTGGTAGCCGGAGATCGATATCGAGTTGAATCGGGGCATGTGTTGCGCGGTATAAGCGATTATATCTGCAACGATGCGCATCGACGGCTCTGGAGGATAAATGTAGGTGTTTCTAACCATGAACTCCTTGAGAATATCGTTCTGAATTGTCCCTGACAGGGCTGCCTGCGGGACCCCCTGCTCCTCTCCCGCCACAATGAAGGCCGCAAGAATGGGGATTACCGCACCGTTCATGGTCATCGAAACGGACGTTTCCTCAAGCGGAATTTGGTCGAAGAGAAGCTTCATATCCTCGACTGAATCGATGGCGACGCCGGCCTTCCCGACATCTCCCACGACGCGAGGATGATCTGAGTCGTAGCCGCGATGCGTCGCCAAATCGAAGGCGACTGACAGCCCTTTTTGCCCGGAGGCTAGCGCGGCTCGATAGAATGCGTTCGATGCCTCTGCGGTCGAAAATCCGGCATATTGCCGAATGGTCCACGGCCGACCAGCATACATCGTAGCGCGCGGACCGCGAACAAAGGGCAGAGCTCCCGGCAACGAGTCCAGATGCGGAATCCCATCAAGGTCCGAGGCCGTGTAGACAGGTTTGATCTCGATATTCTCAGGGGTTTTTCGCACTAGTGCGACTGGATCGCCCTTTAGCTCCTTCTCTGCATTCTTTCTCCACTCGTTTGGAAACACGATCATTGTCGTCTCATCTCGTGGTTGGTTGAGGGATCACATACCGAGCTGTGGACGCAGATGGTTTCTCCTTCGGGCCGACCATTGACTAACCCTGGCCGACTTTCGGCGAAGTGAAGACCAGGCATCGGTTCAATCGAGGCATCCGATCCCCGGAGCCCGCGACTGAGCCGTCCTGGCTGGTTAATGCGGTGGCGCATTCTCTGGTCTTCCGCTTTGCTATCGCTCTGCGCCTGAGCCTCTCCGACTACCGGAGGTACAATTTTAGAAACTCGTTTGGAGCCACGCCGATTTCCTTGTGAAACGCGTCGCAAAACGCCGAATTACTCTCGTATCCAAATTCAGCTGCGACCGAAGGTATGCTCGAGGTGTAAGACAGGCGACGCGCGGCTGCGACAATGCGAGCTCGACGGCGCCACGCTTGAAAGCTGAGACCTGTCTCGGCGAGAAACAAGCGCGAGAGCGCCCGCCCAGACCTGCTTACGCCCGCGGCCAATTCATCGATTTCAAGAACCCCAAGCATATCTGATAACGCGATGTCCGCTGCGGCACACGCAACCAATCCCTTTGGCCAGGGCAGGAATGTTGCGGCGTCGGGCATTTCCTTGAGTTCGAGCATAACGAGACCTGCGAGTATTGTGGCCCTGGCTGACTGCGGGGATATCTTCGATAATTCAAGAACGAGTTCACGCAACAAATCAGTCACATGCAGGGCAAAGACGCGACCGTATTCACCGGGCCCGCCGCGCAATCCAGCTGGATCGCTGCTGCTCAAGACCAACATCTCGACGCGAGAGAGCGTCGTTACGGCATGACACGTGCGCAGGGGCATCCAGAGACCTAAGCCGGGTGTAACTACCCACCGCCCCGCGCCGGTGTGAATCTCGATGGCGCCTGCGGTTACGAGTATGAGCTGCGCGTCTTGCGGCTGGGCGCAGAGCTTAGCGCCGCGCGGATAGGTGCTCTTCAATACAGATAATGCTCGTTTCGTATCGCGAACGGCGCCTGCCATCAGGTCAAGATCCCTTTCGCCTGTTATTGGGGCGCCAAGCCGAGAAGCCGCCCCCTCACAAGCGAGGGTGGCGGCTCGGAAAGGTGAGGCCGCACGATTGTTGCGACTACTTCGAGCGACCGACTTCGCCGAGTATCTCTGCAGTATGCTCTCCATGTTCAGGAGGCAGTTTGCGCATCTCGGCGGCGTCTCCATTAATCCGCCACGGCTGTCCGACGGTGGACACTTGGCCATAGCGACGATGAGGAGCATCCAAACGAAGGCTCCGGCTCCTTACGTCCTCACTCTCAAACAGCTGCGGAATATTCCATACCGGACCGGCAGGCACTCCCGCCTTGTCGAGCGCATCAATCAGCTGGGCACTTTTCCACTTTCGGGTGTGCTGCTGGAGTAGCGGATAAAGAACGTCTCTGTTTTTGACCCGGTCCGGATTCGTCAAGAAGCGCTCGTCCTTGCCGAGTTCCTCGGCGTTGATCCCACTGCAAAGCTTCTGCCATTGGCTATCGTTGCCGACCGTCATGTTGATAAGCCCGTCCTCCGTCTCGATGCTGCCGTACGGGACAATCGTACCGTGCATGTTACCCTGGCGCTTCGGTTGCGCCCCGGTAACGAAGTATGAGCACGCTTGGTAGGATAGCAGCGAGGCCATGGAGTCCAACATAGCGATGTCGACAAATTTCCCAACGCCGGTCTTTTCTCGCTCTCGAGCAACGGCGCAAATCGTGAGCGCCGCAAACAGCCCGCTCGACAGATCCGCGATCGGAAGGCCAACCTTCATGGGGGTGCCCGCCGGCTCTCCCGTGAGGCTCATCCAGCCAGACATTCCTTGTATGACTTGGTCGTAGCCGAGGCGGTTCGGACCAGTTGCTCCAAAGCCGCTGATCGAACAGTAGATCAATTTCGGAAAGCGGTCGCGCAGGTCGGATGGCCCGATCCTCAGCTTCGCAGCAGTCCCGGGGCGCCAGTTCTCCACGACGATATCGGACGAGGCAGCGAGGTCGATCGCCGCCGCGTGTCCCTCGGCAGACTTGAGATCGATGATGATGCTGCGTTTATTCCGATTCGCCGAGAAGAAGTAACTTCCGGTGCCTTCGACAAACGGAGGACCCCAGCCGCGCGTATCGTCACCCTTGCCGGCCGTTTCAACCTTTATGACGTCTGCTCCCAGATCTCCAAGGATCATCGTGCAGAACGGTCCGGCCAAGGCTTGCGTAAAGTCAAGCACGCGAAGGCCGCTAAGTGGCAAAGCGTTACTCATTGAGTATCCCCTCGGTCAGATTTTACTTGGCGCCGCGCTCGTAGACGATGCTGTGACGCGCCGACATCGCGACCGAGTCATCCGGCAAAACCCAGACGTAATCGATCGTTGCCAGCTTGTTGCTGTTGCGCTCACTCGCCTCAACGACCTTGGAGCGGACCTCGATCGGCGTTCCCATCCCGATCGGGCGGTAGTTGGTGATTTGGGACTTTGCATGAAACCACGGAGCGAGGGTGAAGTTGTTCATCATGACTTCGTTCGCAAGGTGCAGAAGCTGTCCAGGATGAACAATCCTCTGTTCACGATAGATCGCGTGAGGATCCCCGACCTGGTCCAGGTACTCGAGACACTCGTCGGGGGCGAGCGGATCACGAAGAGTACCAAGCACCATGCCTGCTGGGATAAGCTCCGCAGTCAGCTTTGGGCGAGCGGTGTTGAGGGGCGCGGACAGAAGCACAGCCGCTTTGGCCGGCTTCTCCAACTTCTGACAGGAAAGCGTAGCTCTGACCCCATCGTCGTCGGCTAGTTCCACTTCACAGGCATCTTTAGAAGAAGAAACGAGTCTGGCAGTCAGCTTCTCGCCCTCAAAGGTTGGGGCCTTCAACTTGATCGTGTTCAGCGTCTGCTCGAACCAGGATTTGCCAAAATGAGCTACCGCGGGTCGGGTGAGATAGGCGTAGGTCGTGGTCCCAGTGATCAGGCCCGCCTTGAAACCAAGCTTACGGGCTTCGGCGTCGTCATGGACCACATTGTTTGTGCGGTGGTGGCTCGGCTCCATGCTTGGAACGATAGCGAAAGAAGTAGACATATCTGTTGACCCGCTGTTTGTCTGAAACCTGCTGGGTCGAGAGATAATGCGGCAGCGCTACTTTGATTCGCCAAAGACCATCGCGAATCGGACAGGTTCGTCTCCGAGGCCACCGGGCGAGGTATCCAGAAATTGCTGGCTTCGTGCATCGCATCTAACGGGCGCCGATGCTCTATCCGCCTACGGCAAAGCGCGATTTGCTACCCCCATCGGGACGAACCTTCCGGCACCTGCCTGACGCGAACCGTCAGTTATCTCGTATTCCTGAAGCAAGGGGGATGACCGCAAATGCGCCGAAACATCGCGGTGAAGGCACTAGCGCTGCTATAGCCCACCTGACGAGCGACCTTTTCTAGTGGCACGCCAGCGTCCAGCCGCTCGATTGCGCTTCGGATCCGAACATGTTCGCGCCACCGGACGAAGCTAATTCCGGTCTCGGCACAGAACAATCGATGCAGTGTTCTTGAGCTTGCCCCTGCTCGCCTCGCCCATACCTCCAAGTCTTCACTGTTGTCAGGATTTTTTTCCAACTCACGGCAAACCACGAGTAGACGAGGATCAGTCGGCGTTCGAAGATGGATCGGCCTCGCGTCCGTCGCCCTCACTTCCCCAGGGATGGCTTCAATCAGTTTTCCAGTGTGGCTATCCGGATCATAGTCGAACGGCGCCATACTCGCGCGAATAATCAATTCGCGCAACAAAGGTGTGACCTCCACCGCACTTACTCTTGCAGGCAGTTGATCGCAGAGATCTTCTCTAAGGTAAGCGGTGCGCATCTCGACCGCTCCGATCATTCTCGTCTCGTGATCTACCGCAGGGGGTATCCAAACTCCCCTCAACGGTGAGGCAGTCCAGCTGCCCGCCTCGGTTGTTACTCGTATTACGCCAACTGTGGAGTAGACAAGCTGTCCACGTGGATGACTATGAGGAGCTATAACCGTCGTAGGGGAGAATGGTTTTGCCATGACTGCAATGGGGCGCGCCGATACTTGGTATCGCTGCGCTCGCGTGCACTGGATCAGGTGTTCGTCCAACATGGTACTGCCAGCTCGCTCCCCAACGCATGTTCAAATTATCGTTACACTTTTGGTGCGCAGACTTCAAGAAAGCTGCGCCTCGGTATTCTTAGGACCTATCCAACGACGCGGCTTACGCTGCAATGACAAGCTGCACCGCAACCTGACGTAAGTCGTTCCAACAGTTACAGCGACATTTTGAAGTAATGCGCGACTTCACCAACGATGCCGCGGCGGAAGGTAAGGACGCAAATAACAAAGATCGTGCCCTGAATCACCAGGACCCACTGGCCGAAACTTGCCAGATATTCCTGCATGGCAGCGATGATGAATGCTCCGACCACCGGCCCGAACACGGTGCCGAGGCCGCCAAGCAGCGTAATCAGCACCACCTCGCCCGACATGGTCCAGTATACATCGGTGAGCGATGCGTTCTGCGCGACGAACACTTTCATTGCACCGGCGAGCCCTGCCAATCCTGCGGAGAGAATAAATGCCAGCAGTTTGTAGTGGTCCGTCTTGTAGCCCAGCGATATCGCGCGCGGTTCGTTCTCACGAATTGATTTCAACACTTCGCCAAACGGCGAGTTTATTGAACGATAGATAAGGAAGAAGCCAGCCAAGAAGACAGCGAGTACGACGTAGTAAAGTACGATCGGATTTGTCAGATCGATAAACGCGAATAGCTTGCCTTGCGGCACGCCCTGAATGCCATCCTCACCATGGGTGAAGGGCGCCTCCAAATAGATGAAGTAGACGAGCTGAGATAGCGCCAGCGTAATCATTGAGAAGTAGATGCCTTGACGACGAATAGCAACAAGACCTGTTACCACGCCCAGCGCGGTCGAGGCCGCGACGCCCAGTACGATGCCGAGCTCGGGGCTGACCGTCCACACCTTGAGTGCGTGCGCAGTGATGTACCCGGCGGTACCGAGAAACACAGCATGGCCGAAGGATAGCAACCCTCCGTAGCCGATCAGAAGATTGAAGGCGCATGCGAAGAGCGCCAGGCACAGCGCGTTCATCACGAAGAACGGATAGAGGCCTGAGATTGGAACGGCGACCAGGAGCGCCGTCAGAATGATGAACGTCCTTATCTCATCACGAACTGGCGCCGTCGGCTTGGAGTTGGCAATCGAGTTTGTGGTCAGCGTTGTCATATTAGGCCGCCCGTCCCGTCAATCCAGTCGGTTTCACCAGGAGCACCAGCACCATCAGCACAAAAACGACCGTGTTCGAGGCTTCCGGATAAAGATATTTGGTCAGGCCTTCGATCACACCAAGCGTAAAACCGGTGATGATCGAGCCCATGATCGAGCCCATGCCGCCGATCACGACCACCGCGAATACCACGATGATGAGATCTGCGCCCATCAACGGCCGCACCTGATTGATGGGCGCCGAGAGCACGCCAGCGAGCGCCGCAAGGCCGACGCCCAGGCCGTAAGTCAACGCGATCATGCGTGGCACGTTTATACCGAAGGCACGCACGAGCGTCGGGTTCTCGGTCGCGGCGCGCAGGTAGGCGCCAAACTTGGTCCTCTCGATCACGAACCAGGTAGCGACACAGACGGCAAGGGAGAAAATGACCACCCAGCCGCGATAGATCGGCAGATACATAAAGCCCAGATTGACGCCACCGGTTAGGAGATCCGGGATCGCATACGGCAGTCCTGACGAGCCGAAATAATTCTGGAATACGCCCTGCAGGATCAGCGCGATACCGAAGGTCAGCAGCAGGCCGTAGAGATGGTCAAGCCCGGCCAGGCGCTGCAACATTGTGCGCTCGAGCAATATGCCGAAGAGACCGACAACTATCGGAGCGAGCACGAGCGCCCACCAATAGCTGAGTCCCCCGACGCTCAGAAGGAAATAGGCGCAGAATGCGCCCATCATGTAGAGCGCGCCATGTGCAAAGTTGATGATGTTGAGCATACCGAAGATGATAGCAAGGCCGAGGCTGAGCAACGCGTAGAACGAGCCATTGATCAAACCAACCAGAAGCTGGGCATAGAGTGCTTGCATAGATAATGATCTTTCGTGCCGACGAAGGCCCGGCGGCAGGCCGCCGGGCGCCCCCCCCCGTTACTTCTTCAACAGCGGGCAGGAGCTTTGCGAGATCGGCGTAAACGCCTTCTCCGCAGGAATAGTGGCCAGGAGCTTGTAATAGTCCCACGGCCCCTTCGACTCTGAGGGCTTCTTCACTTCGAATAGGTATGCCGGATGGATCTTTCGGCCGTTTGGCTCGATGTACCCCTTCCCAAACGCATCGTCATCCGTGGGAAGCTCTTTCATGGCGGCGACCACTTGGGCGCCGTCATGTGAGTTTGCTCCAGCCTTATCAAGGGTCTTCAAATAATGAAGAACACCCGAGTAAACGCCGGCCTGAGGCATCGAAGGCATGTCCCCCTTCTTGTTCCGCTCCTGAAAGCGCTTGGAGAACGAGCGCGTTCGATCATTCAGGTCCCAATAGAATGTCGCCGTGAGCACCAGGCCCTGGGCCGCGTTTAGCTCGAGTGCGTGCACCTCGTTAATGAAGAGCAACAGCCCCGCAAGCCTTTGTCCCCCGCGAGTGATTCCGAACTCGGCCGCCTGCTTGATCGAATTTGACGTATCGGCGCCGGCATTTGCAAGACCGATGACATCTGCCTTGGACGCTTGGGCTTGGAGCAGGAATGACGAAAAGTCAGACGTGTTGAGCGGATGCTTCACCTGGCCGATGACCTTGCCACCAGTGGCCTCCACGGCGGCAGCCGTATCGCGCTCAAGGGCGGCGCCGAAAGCGTAGTCTGCCGCGAGGAAATACCAGGTCTTCCCACCCGCCGTTGTCAGGGCGGTTCCCGTGCCATTGGCAAGTGTATAGGTATCGTAGGTCCAGTGGATGGTGTTAGACGTACATTGCGCGTTCGTGAGATCGGATACCGCCGCAGAGCTGACAATCAGGACGCCATTTTTCTCCTTGGCTACCCTGCTCACTGCAAGCGCAACACCAGAGTTCGGAACGTCCACAATCAGATCGACCTTATCGACGTCGAACCATCGTCTCGCAATACTGGCTCCGATATCCGGCTTATTTTGGTGATCGCCCGAGATTACTTCGACGGTCCAACCCTTCTTGGTTAGACCGGAATCTTCCACAGCCATCTGTGCGGCGAGAACAGACCCGCTACCAGCGCTGTCAGCATATAGGCTAGACAGATCAGTGAGCACGCCGATCTTCACATTCTTGTCCAACGCATATGCATTGAACGATACTAGGAGCGGGCAGAGATAGGCAAAGAGCCGATAGATATATTTTTTCATGTTTCCTCCTTCATTGTCCTTGAGTAGTCGAGCATCAAACTCCGAGGTACTGGTGCAGCTTCTCCATGTTGGCTGGCAATTCGCTCGCTTCGAATTGGTCGATAATCCGGCCATGTTCGACGACGCAGAACCGGTCTGCGAGCGTCGAGGCAAATCGGAAGTTTTGTTCGACCAGAAGGATCGTGTATCCCGAAAGTTTCAGCCGCTTGATCAGTTCACCGATTTGAAGAATGATGACCGGAGCTAGGCCTTCAGTCGGCTCATCGAGCATCAAGAACTTCGCGCCGGTCCGAAGGATGCGAGCGATCGCGAGCATCTGCTGTTCACCGCCGGACAGTTTGGTGCCCTGACTTGTGAGGCGCTCCTTGAGATTCGGAAACAGGTCGAAAATCTTATCGAGTGAGAGCCCCCCATCCCGCACTTGCGGCGGCAGCATGAGGTTTTCGCGCACGTCAAGGCTGGAGAAGATGCCTCGCTCTTCAGGGCAGAATGCGATCCCAAGACGCGCAATCCTGTCGGACGATGCACGAGAGATATCCTGTCCCTCGAATTGAATGGATCCGGTCCGCTTGCCGATGATGCCCATCACCGATTTGAGAATGGTCGTCTTTCCCGCGCCATTTCGGCCCAGAAGGGTCAAGACTTCTCCCGGACGCACCTTGAACTGCACCCCGTGAAGAACGTGCGAGTCGCCGTACCACGCTTCCAGCTGTTCGACGGCCAAGTGGTCACGCAACTGAACTGAGTTCGCGTCCCCGCGCACCCTCTCAAGCATGGGCTGCCCCCAGGTAGGCTTCCTTGACGCGCTGGTCGTTTGTCAGTTCCTGGTAGTTACCCTCGGCAAGTACCCGTCCCCTCGTCAACACTGTGATCGCGTCCGAGAGGTCAGAGACTACGTTGAGGTTGTGCTCGACCATCAGAATCGTACGGTTGGCAGAAACTCGCTTGATGAGCGCCGCGATTTTGTCGATGTCCTCGTGGCCCATCCCGGCCATGGGCTCGTCGAGCAGCAGCATTTCTGGATCGAGCGCCAGGGTCGTTGCGATCTCCAACGCACGTTTGCGGCCATAGGGCATTTCAAGTGCCGTGGTCTCGGCAAAATCGCTGAGACCCACGTCGTCAAGGAGCTGGCGCGCGCGATCATTGAAGACGTCGAGCACCGACTTGGATCGCCAGAAATCGAACGAGCTTCCGTGCCTCCGCTGGAGCGCAACGCGGACGTTTTCGAGCCCGGTCAGGTGCGGAAAGACGGCAGAGATCTGGAATGAACGAACGAGCCCGAGATTTGCGATATCCGCTGGGCGCGTCCCTGTGATGTCCTTTCCGTTGAAGGCGATGTGCCCGCGTGACGGAATCAGGAATTTCGTAAGAAGATTGAAGCAGGTCGTCTTCCCGGCGCCATTCGGTCCGATCAATGCGTGAATGGTTCCACGGCGGACTCGCAGGTTCACGTTATCAACCGCGACAAAGCCAGCGAATTCCTTCGTTAAGCCGCTTGTCTCGAGTATGTAGTCGTTGGCGGTCAATTGGGGGCCTGTCAATTAGTTAATCGTTCCGTTCCGCTTTGGCGGCGAGTGATTGAGTGCTCTGCGACCGACTCGCGGTAACTGGGCTTCATCATCGAAGTACGCTGACGCATCGACGTCGGATAATTGTTGTGGGTGCCACGAAGGCTTTTTGTCTTTTTCGACGAGCGCCGCCCTCACGCCTTCCATAAAATCCGCCGATCGTGTGATTTTGCGCGTGAGCTTCAGCTCATTATCCAGACATTCGGCGAGGCAACGATTTCGACACCGGCGCATAAGCTCGAAGGTCAGCACGAGGCTCGTTGGTGACGACTTTTTGAGCATCGCCAGGGTCTGCTCGGACCAAGGGCTTTGATGCCGACGGAGTTGATCAAAAATGTCGCCCAACCTCGGAACATTGAAGCATTGTTCGATGTCCTTATCGTGCATCTCAAGATGGCCGACCTTCGTCGAGGGCATCGCCAAGGCGGTCAAGCTTGAGGGCGAGGTGAAGTCAAAGGTCGGCAACATCAGAGAAACGAATGTTGCGCTACTGACCCTGAGGTTCGCCAGACCGCAATACATTGCGTCTTCCGCGCTCATGCTGTGGCCGGTCAGGGCGAGAAAATTGCCGAGACCCAGCGGCAGTTGTCCGAGAAAATAGCTGGCCCCAACATCGGGGAAATAGCCGATGGAAGTCTCCGGCATCGCCATTTTTAAAGACGCCGTGACCACTCGATGCCTGCCGTGCACTGACAGCCCCATCCCGCCTCCCATACAGATGCCATCGATCAGGGCCATGTAGGGTTTAGGATAGTTCGCGATCAGCAGATTTAGCTGGTACTCTTCCGAGAAAAACGCCTCGTTCTCGTCGTGCCGTCCCGCGAGGCTCGCAGTACGGACTGCCCGGATATCACCGCCCGCGCAAAAAACGTTCGGCACAGCGCTCGCGATCGATATGCACCGAACGCGCTCCTCCTCAGCAAACATGTCCAACACGCGCCGGATCGCTCTGATCATTGGGAGCGTCAGAGCGTTGTACGATTTCGGCTTATCAAGAGTAATCCAACCTCGACAACCAACGATCCCCGCTTTGATCGAGGCGTCGGCACAGTCCAGGACTGTCGACAGGTGAGGCTCTTGGAGCATTGAGTTGCGAACTTTCTGACGCGCTTGCGTGGACTAACCCAGGGTCGGCATGACGAATTCAGCCCCCTTCCGGATTCCCGTCGGCCAGCGAACTGTGCCTGTTTTCAACTTTGTATAGAATCGCACCCCCTCTGGTCCGTGGACGTGATGGTCGCCGAACAAGGATCGCTTCCAACCGCCGAACGAGTGGAACGCCATGGGCACTGGGATCGGCACGTTCACACCGACCATGCCGGCCTGAACCTGTGATAGGAAGGCTTGCGCCGTGTCGCCATCGCGCGTGAAGATCGACGTGCCGTTGCCGAATTCATGGCGGTTGATTAGATCAAGCGCATCATCGAACGTATTCTTGCGGACGATTGAAAGGACCGGCCCGAAGATCTCCTCCTTGTAGATGCGCATGTCATCCTTGACGTGATCGAAAAGAGATCCGCCGAGAAAGAAGCCGTCTTCATAGCCTTGGAGTCGGATGTCTCGCCCATCGACCAGAAGGGAAGCGCCTTCCTTCACGCCCAAATCAATATAACTGCGCACCTTGTCGCGATGCTCGCGCGTGACAAGCGCACCCATCTCATCGTCGGCATCAAGGCCGCTTCCCACCTTGAGTGAGCGGACGCGCGGCACAAGGCGGTCAACCAAGGCATCGGCCGTTTTTTCCCCGACGGGAACGGCAACCGAGATCGCCATACAACGCTCACCAGCGGAGCCGTAGGCTGCGCCCATCAATGCATCGACGGCCTGATCGATGTCGGCATCCGGCATCACGAGCATGTGGTTTTTCGCGCCGCCCAATGCCTGGACGCGCATACCCCGCGCGCTTCCACGCGTGTAGATGCTCTCGGCAATCGGTGTCGAGCCCACAAAGCTGATCGCTTGAATGTCGGGGTGATCGATCAAGGCATCGACCGCCTCCTTGTCCCCGTGGACGACATTGAAGACGCCTGGCGGGAGCCCCGCTTCGCTGAGCAGTTGGGCGAGCGCGTTGATCGTTGAAGGGACTTTTTCTGAGACTTTGCAGACGAAGGTATTGCCCGTTGCGAGCGCGACGGGGAACATCCACATTGGGACCATCGCGGGGAAGTTGAAGGGCGTAATGCCAGCGACAACGCCCAGGGGCTGACGGATAGCGACGCTCTCGACACCCCTCCCCACGGTCTCCGAGTATTCGCCTTTGAGGAGTTGCGGTATGCCGCATGCAAACTCTACGACCTCAAGGCCCCTAATGACTTCACCGCGCGCATCCGACAGAACCTTGCCGTGCTCGAGGTTGATCAGGGCTGCAAGACGATCCGCGTTTTTTTCGACGAGGTCACGAAAGCGGAAGAGCACCCGGGCACGCATATGGGGTGCAGTCGCGGACCAATCCTTGAACGCCGCTTTGGCAGCGGCAACGGCCTCGTTCACCACTCCGGCGGATGCGAACTGCAGCTTTGCGGTCTGTTTCCCGGAAGCCGGATTGTAGACCGCTCCGAAGCGCTCCGCCTTGCGAGGAGCGATCTCTCCCGAAATGAAATGTGCCAGCTCCGGTAGCCGGGAGCCGCCGTCCTGTGGGCGAACGTTAGATTGCGTACCGTGGCGCACTTGGGTTGCCATTGAATGGTGTCCTCAGTCGTAGATTTCGCGGTAGATTGCTTGAATCTCGTCGGGGCTCGGAGCTCGCGGGTTATTTGCCGGTGAACCCGAGGCGAGAGCTTGTTCAGTCATGGTTGGAATGAGGCGATGCCAAGCTTCGCGATCGATGCCGTATTTGGCAGGGCTTGGCACGCCAAGCTCTTTGTTTAGCCATTGGAGTTCGTTGAGCAGAGCGCCGACCGCGGCGTCGTCATCTTTGCTGTCCGGAACAAGCTGCATAGCGCGCGCGCAGTCTGCGTAACGTGCGATGGCGCTGGGCGCAGAGAATGCCGTCACGGATGGAAGAAGCATCGCGTTGGACAGTCCGTGTGGGACGTGGAAATGGGCCCCGATCGGCCGGCTCATGCCATGAACCAGCGCAACTGAAGAATTTGAAAATGCGACACCAGCCTGAGTTGCGCCAATCATTAACGATTCACGGGCCTGGCGGTTCGCCGGATCAAGGTAGACCGTGCGGAGATTGGGAGAGATCGCCCGCATGGCTAGACGGGCCATGCCATCCGAAAACGGATTGGCGCGACGGCTCACGTACGCCTCAATTGCGTGAGTTAGCGCGTCGATCCCTGTATCTGCCGTAAGCCTGGCGGGTTTCGACAGGGTAAGCTTATAGTCGACGACAGCAGCAATCGGGAGAAAGGCCGCTCCTGCACAGAGCATTTTCTCCTGCGTTTCATCGTCGGTAATAACCGTGAAGCGCGTTGCCTCGGACCCCGTACCTGCCGTAGTCGGAATCGCCAAAATTGGTAGCCCGGGCAGCTCCTGGAGATGCGGAGCTTTGAATTTTCGCAAGGGACCACCAAAGTGAGCCAGAACTGATATTGCCTTCGCAGTATCGATCGGGCTGCCGCCGCCGAAACCGATGACGCAATCGTGCTTATCGGCCTGGAGAAATGAGACCCCCCGCTCCACGATTCCAGTTGTCGGGTCGGGCAGGACCTCCGAGAAAATGCGGGGTTCGGGCAAGCCGGCAGAATGAAGGGCGCCGAGAAGTCGGCCCACCAGGCCACTGTCCACCATGAAGCGGTCGGTTACGATCAATGGACGCGACAACGCCAAACGACCTAGCAACGCGCCGATCTGATTGATGGCGCCGCCGCCGACCAGCATTTCGCGTGGAAATAGCACCGAGGAAATCATGGCAGCACCTCAACGGCCCGAGAACGCGGGCTTGCGCTTCTCAAGGAATGCCGACATGCCCTCCTTCTGGCCCTGCGTCGCAAAGGACGCCTGAAAGAGGCGACGCTCGTGGAGCAGACCTTCCGTTAGGGCGGTCTCTTCAGCGCGATTGACCGCCTCTTTCGCCATCATCACCGCTGGCGCGCTATAGCCGGCGATCGTGGCTGCGGCCTCCAGCGCGACTGCAAGCACCTGGTCGTCGGGAACGACCCGCGCAACCAGCCCCGCCGAGCGCGCCTCCTCGGCCGAGATCAAACGACCGGTGAGAATCAAATCCATCGCGAGCGATCGTCCGACGAGCTTCGTCAGGCGCTGTGAACCGCCGATGCCGGGCAGAATCCCTAGTTTGATTTCAGGTTGGCCGAATTGAGCGCCCTGGCCCGCGATGATGAAGTCGCACATCATGGCGAGTTCGCAGCCTCCTCCGAGCGCGAAGCCATTCACGGCGGCGATAAGGGGCTTTCTGATCGTCGCAAGCTGATCCCAAGCCGCGAAATAGTTGTCGGTGAAAAGATCGGCAAAGGATTTGCTTAGCATCTCCTTGATATCGGCGCCCGCCGCGAACGCCTTCTGCGAGCCCGCCAGAACGATTGCACCCACCTCCGGGTCAGCATCGAAGCCCTGCGCGGCCCGCAAAACTTCTCGGGAGAGAGCGTCGTTCAGCGCATTGAGCTGCTTGGGCCGATCCAAGGTGATCAGAGCAGCAGCCCCTCGCTTCTCTAATCGGATGCTTTGGTTATCGACACCAGATTGCGCAGCTTGCGGATGCATCAAGCCTCTCCATGCAGAGTGAGCCGCGCAGCTTGCGCGGGAGCTCTCGAAACATGGGCGACATTAGTATATTTGTCAAACAAATATTCTAATAGGAGATGCAAAAGGTCTATCAAATAATTGAAAGGCTATTTGGTGTTGTTCGGCCATTGATAGACGATTATGGTTGCGCTGATTTGGAAGGAGCCGCTTTGTTCATGACCGTTCAACGGAAGACGACGGGCCTGGAATTCGACGACGTCGTAACCACGAGTGCAGCCAAGCAGATCGCTGAGAGTGTTCGAGGCGCGATTTTGGAAGGCCGCCTGAAGGTCGACGAGCGCTTGCCTTCGGAGGACGAGCTTGCGGTTCGCTTCAAGGTGTCGCGACCAACGATCCGCGAAGCTCTTAAACGGCTCGCGGCCCAACATCTCATTCGATCAAGGCGAGGACCTGCGGGAGGCAATTTTGTCACCGCGCCAACGGCGGTGGACGCCGCATTTTCCTTGGCTAACATGACGACGTTGATGGTGGCTGTGGGTCATATCAGCCTGGACGACATGGCGACGGCCCGCCTGGAGCTCGAATCGGTTTGCTGCCGCTTGGCTTGCCAGCAGCGTACTCAGGCTGACCTGGACGCCATGAATGTCGAAATTGGTTTGCAGAAGAAGTCTGCATTGACAGACGAAGAGTTCTGCGCGGCCGACGTAAGATTTCACCGCGCCCTGGTGAACGCAGGCGGAAATGCCGTAATGAAGTTCCTCATGCACTCGGTGGTTGAAGCCCTGCAACCCATTAGCAATATGGTAATTTATCGCGTACGAGAGCGCCAAGCGATCGTCTCCTATCATAAGAGGATACTCGCTGCGGTCGAGGAGCGCGATGAAGAGGCGGCGGTCAAGGCACTGGCCGATCTTGTCGCCTACACTCAAGACTCCTACCGTGAATCATTTGCCCGAAGAACCGCTTGATCCTTAACAGCCGCGTTCATTGTGTCGGAGCTGCATCAGGATTTTTTGGCAAGAATAGCCTCGCGGACGGCCAGACGATCGGACTTTCCTGTCCGGCCTTGCGGCAGTTCTCCAAAAAGATGAACCTCGTCAGGCCCCTTATGTCGGCCCAATTTCTCAAGCGCCCAAGTCTTGAGTTCCTCCGCCGTCACGGAAGCCCCTTGCTGGGGCACGACGGCGACATGGATACACTCGCCCATCAAGGGGTCGGGAATCCCGACGCACACCGCGGCAGCAACAGCTGGATGAGCACCAACTGCAGTGTCAATCTCTGCAGGAGCAATCTTGACCGCACCTCGTGAGATCAGATCTTTGAGTCGGCCGACAATCTCGATTTCGCCATCCTCGCGACGCCGCGCCAAATCTCCGGTTTTGAGATACTCATCCTGATATGCGGCCTTGGTGAGTTCCGGGGCATCGAGGTATCCGACCATTCCGTTCGGCGAATAGATCTGAAGTTCGCCGGCGTCACTGTCATCGCCTAGAGATTGAATACGGATCTTTACGCCCTGAGCAGTCTTCCCCAAGGCGAGGTCTTGCGCCTGCGCGGGCATTCGGAAGAAGTCTGCTGCTCCGGTTTCGGTAAGGCCGTAGATACTGACGACGCCTGCAGCCATCGTGTCAACGACGCGCTGTGAAAGTGCAGGATCCATGAATTCGCCAGCGGTGATAATGCGTGCGTTAGAACGTCGGGCGATAGCCTCAGCAAGCATCAACCGGAGCATTGTCGGTACGAATGCTGCGTCCGTGATGTTTTTTTCCAGAAGATCGATCGCAGCAGTGCGCGGTTCGAACTTTCCCGGCGATACGACCGTTCCGCCGGCGTACAGTGTCAGCAAGACCGACCAGATGCCGAAGATAAACGTCAATTGGAGCGGCATGTAGAAGCGAGTTGCCTCTGAGAACGCCATCATCTGCTGACTGCTGAGCAGCTTATTGTACTGGCGGTCGTGACGCAGCACGACCCCCTTAGGCTCTCCAGACGATCCCGACGTGAAGATCACGAGGCCCGCCCCTGTCAATGCAATCGGTCGATCGGGGTATGTCGTGAGGGATGACGAAACATGCAGATCAAGCAAGGTTCGTTGCGCACGGCATCTTGCGCTGATCGAGGACAGAGACGCCTCAGGGGTTAGTGGATGGACCGGAACGGCAACGCAGCCAGCGAGCCAGGCGCCGAAGATCTTCGCTATATCGGCGGCGGCGTTGGTCACCGGTATGATGACAGCCTCGTCGTTTGATACGCTTGCGCGCCTTAACAAATCTGCATAGGACGACGCTGATTGATACAGTTGGCGGTACGTCATCTTGCCGTCGGCTTCCTCGACCGCCGTTTTGTCAGCAAACCTTGTACACGCCTCGATGAGTGCCCTCTGGAGCGTAGCCATGAATTCAGTGCCCCCCCTTCTTGGAGGAGACGTCCTGGAAGCGAGCGTCTCGCCATTGAAACGCAGCTCGCATCCCCTGGCTTCGGGCGATTTCCATGAACTGCTTCTTGTCGACGCTTCCCTGCCCTTCGATCTGCATGTCGATATCCAAGGCAGATTCGAGCGCAAGTCCCAAACCTAACGTGTCATAGACCTTATTGATTGCCCGCTTCGTCTGACCAACCACCATAGGATCTATTACCGCCATGGTGTTTGCCATCTCTATTGCTGTGTCCAGAACCGACGCTGCGGGAACTATCCGATTGACCAAGCCAAGATCGAGTGCTTCGCGCGCGGATATCTGGTCGCGACCAAGAAAAATGATCTCTTTGGCCCGCTTTGGGTTGACCATGAACGGAAGCATCATAACGATAATCCCGGCGCCAAACTTCAATTCAGGTTCACCAAAAACCGAATCCTCTGCGGCCACTGTCATGTCGCAACAGAGGGCCAGTTCGAAGGCGCCAGCAAGACAGTGGCCCCTCACGGCTGCGATCGTCGGCTTTGGCGAGCGCCAAAATTGAAAGGCGCCATCGAAGCAGTGCCGAAGCAGCGTACGCCAATCCGCTACTCCGGTTGGCCGTGTCTCCATTTGCTCCTTCAAGTCAAACCCTGACGAGAACGTGTCCCCAGCGCCCGTCAGGACGATCGCCCGGATATTATTGTCCTCGTTGAGCAGTCGAAGCTCAGACGACAGATCGTCTACCAGGGCCTGGCTAAGAGCATTGAGACGCTCCGGTCGATTCAAAGAGACGATTCCAACTTTTCCCTGCCGCTCCACTAGGACAAGCTTCTTTGAGCTCATTTTGTCTCCTCCCAAATTGGAGCATCGAGCCGGTCGGAACCCGCGATATGCCAAGGACGATCGTCCGCGGGGGGCCTCCGTCAGGCAGTCGCGCCATGGCCGGGCGCTGTAGCATTCACTAGACAGGCCATATTGCCAAATGGATGTTTGTTCTCACGCATTAGCTGGTGCGCAACACCGATTTCATCGAAAGAGAAGGTTCGAGATAGACATGGGTCGATCTCGCGAGCGCGAACGAGATCGTTGACATCCTTGGCCTGCTCGGTGTTGCAGACATGGGAACCCTGGAAGCGCTTTTGCCGCATCCAATGGTAACGCACATCGAGTGTGGCGTTGTAGCCAGTTGTCCCGGCGCAAATGACCACCATTCCACCTGTCGAACAGACGAAATTTGAGGTTGGCAGGGTCGTTTCGGCGGGATGTTCGAAGACAATACGCGGGCTCGTTCGGCTACCAGCCGCATCCCAAATCGCCTTGCCGAAGGCACGAGCTCCCTTTAGCCACCGACCATAGGCATCGGCGTCGTTCGTGTCCGGCAGTTGGCCCCAGTGGTCGAACTTCGTTCTGTCGATAACACCGACTGCGCCGAGCTTGAGGCAGAACTCACGTTTCTCCTCGCCTGAGATCACGGCAACGGGCTTCGCCCCTTTGACGCGGCAGATTTGAATTGCCATCGAACCGAGACCGCCTGCGGCCCCCCAAACAAGGACAACGTCTCCTTTTTCCACGGTGTGAGGGGCCCAACCCATAAGCATTCTATAAGCGGTGGATGCGCAAAGCAGGTAGCAACCTGAAGCCTCCCAGGTTAGATGTTTCGGGCGCGGCAGGCATTGGTGTGCTTTCGCGACAGAGAATTGACCAAAGCTGCCATAATTAGTCTGATAGCCCCACACCCGGGCAGTTTCTGCCAGCATTGGGTCGTTTCCGGAAATAACCCACGGATCGTCGGACGGCCACCAGCCGGAATGAACAACGACCTCATCTCCCGGCTTGACGTTCTTCACGTTCTGCCCGACGGCCCAGACAATCCCTGAGCAATCCGAACCGCCGACGTGGAAGTCCTCTACGTGGCTCAATGACTTCTGCCGCTCGGCAATGACGTCAATAGGAAAGCCCAACGCGGCCCAGACGTTGTTGTAGTTGATACCGGTCGCCATGACGTAAACGAGAACTTCATCCGCTCCGATCTGCGGCGTGTTGATCACCTCTCGGCGCAGTGACTGATTGGGCTCTCCGTATCGGGACTGACGAATCGCAAATGCATGCATGCTCTTTGGCACCACTCCAAGAGGTGGTTTTTCGCCAAGATCGTAGAGGTCTTTCTCGCTCTGCGAGGTATTGGTCATCTTGAACTCCTCATTCGGCGAGACCCACCAAACAAAAATCCAAAAATTAGTCAATTCAATATTTGTCAAGCAAATAGGTTTCGGCTATAGGAAGGGCGTGATGCCGGATCCCAAATGGGTTTCCTCCCTAACTGCCGAGGCCTCGCGCCTCGGCATTTTTTCGGCGCGGACGTTGCCGCCGAAAAGGCTCTCGAAATAGCGAGAGCCTCTGTGCTTTAGTTGGTGGCAGTGACGTGTACATCCCCTCAGCAGCCGCTCATCGTCAAACGACTCAAGTACTACAGTCAATTGCGCGCCGAACGCTCGTCGTCGGCGAGTCGCAGGTGCGAAGGTTTCATCGACCGACCCAATTTGTGCATCTCGGTCAATTTCCACCAACTCTAGGCAGACTCCAGAATTACGGCCTCCTGGCATTGTCAAAATCTATCGCAGCTACGGATCCACGCGCCCATTGCCTGTCCTCCATGTCGAGGGTCCCGTTTCAGAAGATACAACGAGGTCGCGCAGCTTTAGCAACCGCCTGCACTGTTTTCGATCTTAGAAACGCACTCGCCGGTAGCACCACTACCTTACTAAATCGAGTCCTCTCCAATCGCCTCATCAGAAAGCAGCTCTTTTGAGCTAAGCAACACGAGCAAGAGATGACACGCGGCCCAATGCGCAACCTGATCAGCTCAGGAAGAAATATCGCTGTAAGTTTTCAACATTTGCGTTACGCAGTTGCTGCTGCCGATCACGGTAGTTTTCGAAGCGCCGCAGAAACCTTGATGATTCAACAAACGACATTGAGCCGCTGTATTCATCAACTTGAGCATGCGATCGGCACTGCGATCTTCGATCGATATAGCGGCGGCGTGCGAGCAACAAAATTCGGTCAGAGTTTCCTGCGCCTCGCAAGAAGCATCCTGGAGCAGGTCGACAGTATCGTAACATCTGCGCAGATGACTGGACGTGGTGAATTAGGCCGAATTTCTATTGGCTTCTATACGTCGCTTAGCGCCGGCAATCTTCGCGCCGTCCTTGTTGAGTACACGCAGCAATTTCCGCAGATCGAAATCGAAATGATCGAGCGTTCGAGGAACCGCCTTACGACCGCTCTGCGCAACCGAGCCATAGACGCCGCAATCGTGACCGGCGAACGAGCCCTCCTCGGGTCAAAATCAATGCCGCTTTGGAGCGAGCGCATTCTGGTTGTCTTGCCTGAAAACCACAGATTGACCGAAAACCAGACAGTGTCGTGGACAGACCTCGCCGGCGAAGTGCTCTTATTGGGCCGCCGCGATCCCGGGCCAGTCATTCAGGAGTGCCTCAACGCGAAACTCGTTTCACCCGAAGACCGGCCGCGGATCGTATGGCACGATGTGAGCCGAGAAAGCATAAAGAGTTTGGTCGCGGCGCACCTGGGAATCGGGCTCACACTGGAGGCGTCCCTCGGCACGAACTCTGACGGCGTCGTCCATAGAGAAATTCGGGATGGCGGCGGTCCGGCCCGAATTGGGCTTTCTATAAACTGGCTAGAAGATAACGAGAATCCCGCCCTGGCGAACTTCTTGAACCTGCTCAAACGGCGCTACCCATCGTCATTTTGAATTTGTCTTCGCGCTCTTCTGAATGCTCTGTCGGTCGCCATAAATCGCGCCAGCATTGGCGCAACAAGCGACTTCGGATCAATTGCTTGACTGCGGTCTCCTTTCAAGGCTTCTGCGTACGCTATCAGATCCCGGTGAACCGCAGCTGGCAATTTTATGGTCATTGTGATCCACTTATCTTCCTCGATTGCGCCTATCTTCAGTTTGGTCATGTACGGTCACCCCCGATAGGGCTCGAGCACCAGATCTCGATTAACGATCACGCTCACTGGAAACCCTGGCCTGATTGTCAGCGTAGGTTGGATATTGAGATTCCTTCGAACAACCTGTTGTCCGGTCTGGTTCAGCGAATTGGACGCGCTGAGGCGGAGAGCCTGAATAATGTCCGTGTTGCTACCGGTATCTGAACCTGAGCCAAGCTCCGCTCCGACGCCAAGGATGGTGGACAGCAGCGCCGCCTTGAACAACTCGGTCCAGTGATTGTCGACCTCATCCTCGAGACCGGAATAACCACCCGCGTCAGCTCCCTGTTGCCGTTCCAGCACGATCGAGCGACCGTTCGGCATAATCAGACGCGTCCATACCAACAGCACGCGCGATTGGCCGAACGAAATTTGGGCATCGTAGACGCCTATGAGCCGCGCGCCCTGCGGGATTAAGCGGATACGGCCAGAAGGCGTATCGTACACCGTCTCGGTGACCTGCGCGGTGATTTGTCCCGGAAGGTCGGAGCGAACGCCCGTGATCAGGGCCGCTGGAATGATCGTTCCCGCCTGGATGACAAAGGGTGATGCGAGACGTGAAATTCTGTCGGGCGCCACGGTGCGCGGGCCGACGGGACTATTGACGAACAGTAGTTTGCGGTCCTGCCCGTTCTGCGTGAAAGTTTCATCCGAAGATGAGGTCGCGTTGGTTGACGTTTCCTTTGACGACTTTGGTTGGGCAACCGGCGCCGTTGTGGGCGCAAATACTTTGCTGGTTCGTGCTGCCTCGGTCTCCTGGTTGGCACGCTGTTGTTCGGCATCCAGACCGATCGGCGCAGGTTGGCCTTCAGTCGAAGAGATGGGGCGCGCCAGTCCGCCTGGGAGTGGCTGTCCGATCTGTGGGATGTCGTGGGCAATCCCTGCGTAGTCCCGCGGCAACGTCATCAGGCCATCTGCAATAGTATGATGATCCGTGCTGTAGAGTTCATCCGGAGATGGATTGTGCGGTTGATTGCTCCTGAGCGCCCATAGCACCGCTCCGGCGATGAGCAGCAACGCCAGTGCAGTACCGCCTGCAAGGACTTTCCTCGAGAGCCGTGTAATCCGCGGACGTTCGGCTCCTAGATGCAAGGCCTGTGTGCCCTTCTCGTGCGATGACGGTCCTCGTGATACCGGACCTGCATTGGGGTCTGAGCCATTGTCATTCACGATGGCCTCCCGTCGTTTCTGATGATCCGCACCTTCTGCTGTTTCTCTCCGCCGAGGCGCAGTTCGGCCGCGGCGAACAGACGGTCGGCAATCAAGACATTCCTATAGACGCGATAATTGACAAGCTCGGGCTTGCCGTCCTGGCCGAGGACGAACAGCGGCGGCATTTCGCCCTGACCGATGCCGGGCGAGAACTCGATATAGACTTTGCGGCCGTCGTCATAGGCATTCACCGGCCGCCAGGGCGGCTTGTCGCCCTCGATGACGTAGCGGTAGCGGCGCTCACTCATCTCCGGGATGAACGGTGTTAGAGGCAGAGCTTTCGAGCGACCACTTCGGTCTTCGGGGTAGAACCAGGCGACCGACGGCATATAGAGCTTTTCACGGGAGCGAAGTTCGATCAGGTAGGTCCGCCGATCGGTATTGATGACGAGGTTGGTTTCGATGGCAGGTCGTGTCGGTTTCACCATGATGTGGACGCGCCTGGTGTCGCCGTTGCCGCTCTCGGTGTCGCCCACAATCCAGCGAACGGTGTCGCCGGCAGCTAACGGTCCGGAGCCGGTCAGTTGCTCGCCCGGTTCAAGCGCGATATCCGTGACTTGCCCTGGCGACGTATAGATCTGGTAAAGCGCGCCGGGACTAAAGGGAAAAACCTGGACGGCATTGAAATATCCCGCGCGCCGCGGCTGGACGCGCGCGACCTCGTTGGCAATCTCGATGCGATCGCTGGGATCCTTGGCTTCCGCTTCACCCTTGTTGCCGCCACGGGCCGGCATCCACGTTGGAGGGACATTCAAGGGTTTCGCGTGCTCATCCAACGGCATCGGTAGATCGGGGGACGGCGGCACATCGTCATCATAACTGATCTGTGGTGGCTTGAAGGTTGTGCAGCCGGAAAGGGCGACCGTCAGCAGAAGGGCGAGATGCACAGGCTTGCGATTGAAGCTTGATGTAGGCGACCAGAGTGCAAGGTTTCTCACTAGCCGAGCTCCTTCGACCAGTTGATGGAGTTGACGTAAATACCAAGCGGATTTTTGCGCAGCCGGTCAGCATCACGTGGGATTTCGATGACGATGGAGATGATCGCCGTCCAGCGCTCGGTCGCAGCAAGCTGACCGTTGTCGTAACGGCGTTCGGTCCAAGCGACTCGAAAGCTATTCGGCGAGGCGCGTATGACGCTGGAGATCTCGACCGCTACCTGATTATTGCCCAGCTTGGCAAAGGGGTCGTTGGTGCGCGCGTAGTCATTCAGAGCCGCGGCGCCACGATCGGTTACGAAGTCGTAGGCCCGGAGCCAATCCTGCCGCAGCACGATGGCGTCGCTCGGCAGACCTCGCACATCTTCGATGAAGCGCGCGAGGTGGAACGCGATTTGCGGATCGGCCGGCTGATAGAAGGGACTCGCTGGCGCGACGGCCTGGGCCTGACCGAGATGGTCCACCTCCACGACCCAGGGTGTGATCGTGCCTTGGATAGACTGCCAAACGAGAGCCGCGGCAAGCCCGCCCGACAACAATAGGGATCCGAACGCTATCAGCCGCCAGTTCCGGGCCTGGACACGAGCCGAGCCAATGCGCTCGTCCCAGACCTGCGCTGCTCTCTGGTAGGGCGTCACGGCTTCCGGCGTACGGCCGTAATGCTCGGAGGGTCGTTTGAACATCAGTGCCCTCCCTCGGACAGATCGATCGAGGATCCGCTACCTGCACCATCACCACTGCGGACGGCTTGGGTAGCGGCGGACACACCCTGGTTGACGCTCTGTGCGCGCTTCATGCGACGCGCCCATGCCGGAGCCGCCTCCGCTGGTGGTGAACCGCCTGAAACTCTGGCCGCCATGCGGCGCAACGGGCTGACGATGGCTGAACCGCCCGCGCTGGCGACGCCACTCAAGCCACCAGCACGATAAGCACTTGTTGCTCCACTCGCGACCGTGGCCGCTCCTCGGGCTCCGCCCAAGAGCGCACCACCCGCGAGGCCAGCGCCACCGGCTGCGAGACCTGCGCCTGCAACAACAGCGCCGCCCGCGGCAAGACCAGTCCCAACCGCAGCACCCCCGCCGAGTTGCGGTCCGCCGGAGACGATACCGTTGGCGATTCCCGGTCCAAAGATACCGAGGCCGAGAAGGGAAAGCGCTCCCAACACAAGCGCCATGGCTTGATCGATGGTGGGTTGGTTGCCGCCAAAACCTGCCGTAAATTGTGCAAACAATGTGGACCCGATGCCGACGATGACGGCCAGCACCAGCACTTTGATGCCGGAGGAGATGACGTTGCCCAGCAGGCGTTCGGCGGCAAAGGCGGTCTTGCCGAACAGACCGAATGGGATCAGCACGAAGCCGGCGAGGGTCGTCAGCTTGAACTCGATCAGGGTGATGAAGAGTTGAATGGCCAGAATAAAGAAGGCCAGCAGCACCACGATCCAGGCAAACAGCAAAATGGCGATCTGCGCAAAATTCTCGACAATGCCGACATAGCCCATCATGCTCCAAATCGACTCGAGGAGCGGTCGTCCGGCATCGAGCCCGACCTGGGCGATCTTCCCGGGTCTAAGGAAGTCTGCCGAAGTTAGACCAGTGCCAGAGGCTTTCAGACCCAAGCCAGCAAAGCTCTCGAAGATGATGCGGGCCAGGCTATTCCAGTTGCTGATGAGAAATGCGAAGACCCCAACAAAAAGCGTCTTCCTGACGAGGCGGGCCAGAATGTCCTCGTCGGCTCCCCAGGCCCAGAACAGGCCCGCCAATGTGACATCGATTGCGGCCAGTGTGCTGGCAAGGTATCCGACCTCACCTCCGAGCAGCCCGAAACCGGAATCGATGTAACGGGTGAATGTCTCCAGGAACTGGTCAATAATCCCAGTGCCGCCCATAATTCACTCCTTCCCGTTCTGTTGAATCGAAGGGAAGCCAGATGGCAGGCGGCTCTCGTCCTTCGGCGCTACAAACAACGATGATCCTGCCTGGGGCATCCGACTATCGGAGAGGGGCCGAGCGTCCTGTCCGAGGAATTGGCGACGTTTCTCCGCCCAAGCCTTCCGGCACTCGGTGAGAGCGTCCTTCTGCTCATAGGTCACAGAGCGGCACTCCGCGAGCTTTGCTGCCAGGGGATCAGAGGACGTGCTGCTGGGCTCCGCTATCTTTGCCTGCTGCTCGCCACCGCGAAGCGGGATGGTGCAGGCTGCGATGGCGAGCGCGACAAGCGCTAAGGCCATTAGGTACGGAATGTGGCTGAGCTTCTGCATGTTCATCAGTGAAACATCTGCACGGTTGTGGGTTGGTAGCCGGCGCCTGGCGCCAGGAAGCGGCGCAATTGCTCCCTGCTCTGGTCCTGGGCTGCCGCATGCTGCGCGGACTCCAGGTTTTGCGCGCGCCCGTGGGCAGCGACGACGGCGGTGAGATCCGCGAGTTGCTGTGCAGCCAGCGCCAGGAGCTGATTGCCGGCCTGACTTGCCTGCAAGGCACCGGTCGCGCCTTGGCTGGAGGTGACAAGCGCGGACATCTGCGTACGGTTGGTATCGAGGTTGCCGACGACCGTGGCCTGTGTTCGCATGGCGTCCTGGAAACCCGACATCGCGTTCTGCCAACGCGATTGAGCATTTGCGATCAACGCCTGGTCGGAGACACTGGATGATGCGGGCGCGTAGGTCGTCGAGAATGCTCTGTCGATCTGCTGGATGTCGTAGGCGATGCGGTGGGCCTGTGCTAGAAGCTGTTGGGTCCGCAGGATCGACTGCTCCAATTGCAGCAGCGACGAGAATGGCAACGTCGCCAAATTCCTTGCTTGATTGATCAGCATCTGTGCCTGATTTTGCAGAGAGACAATCTGGTTGTTGATCTGCTGCAGGGCGCGAGCTGCGGTCAGGACGTTCTGCGCGTAGTTATTAGGATCGAACACGATCAACTGCGCCGACGCATGCTTAACGCCGACGGCAATGGTGATCGCGATCAGGCTGGCAGAGGCGAGACGACAGAGGCGGTTCATTTGGGTGCCTCCAACTCAGGCAGATGTGGAATGAGATCGGTCGCCCAGCCGATGTCGCGAGCCTTCAGCCAGCCGGACACGAAGCCGTTGCGGCCATGATCGGTAAGGACCTGTTCGATCAAGAGCTGGTCGGCCTTTGAGGAAGTGGCCGTAAAGGCGAGCGCGACCTCGCCAAGGCCGAGCTCGAATAGTCGATTGCCGCGACGTGACTGGCAGTAGTAGTCGCGCTTCGGGGTGGCGCGAGCGAGGATCTCGATTTGGCGGTCATTCAACCCAAAGCGTCGGTAAATCGCCATGATCTGTGGTTCGATGGCGCGGTCGTTTGGGAGCAGAATTCGCGTCGGACAGCTCTCGATGATCGCCGGCGCGATCGCCGAACCGTCGATATCCGCGAGCGATTGGGTGGCGAAAATGACCGAGGCGTTCTTCTTGCGAAGCGTCTTCAGCCACTCCCGCAGTTGACCAGCAAATTCCCGGTCATCAAGCGCCAGCCACCCTTCATCAATGACGAGCAGGGTTGGCCGGCCGTCAAACCGCCCCTCAATGCGATGGAACAGATAGGAAAGGACGGCTGGCGCAACCGCTGTGCCAATCAATCCATCGGTCTCAAACACCTGAACGGAGCCTTCGCCAAGACGCTCGAACTCTGCATCAAGAAGTCGGCCGTACGGCCCACCGAGGCAGTAGGGCTGGAGTGCGCGCTTGAGCACATTCGACTGAAGAAGCGCACAAAGACCCGTCAAGGTTCGTTCCGGAATTGGCGCGGAGGCCAACGAGGTCAATGCCGACCAAAGATGCTCCCGTGCTTCCGGCGTGACTTCGATTCTCTCGCGGCCAAGGATCGCGCCGATCCAGTCGGCCGCCCACGCACGCTCGGATGTATCATCGATTGCGGCGAGCGGCTGAAGCTCCACGAATTCCGTCGATTCGCCCGAGAGTACACCGCCGATGTCATGCCAATCGCCACCCATGGCGATGGTGGCGGCGCGTACGGAGCAACCAAAGTCAAAGGCGAAGATCTGGGCGTTCGGATAGCGGCGGAACTGGAGCGCCATCAGCGCCAGTAGCACCGATTTTCCGGCGCCCGTCGGTCCGACCACCAATGTATGGCCGACATCGCCGACGTGCAGTGAGAAGCGAAATGGGGTCGATCCTTCTGTCTTAGCCAGAAACAAGGGCGGGGCCTTGAAATGATGGTCCCTCGCCTCCCCGGCCCATACCGCGGACAGCGGGATCATGTGCGCCAGGTTTAAAGTCGAGATCGGCGGCTGGCGGACGTTGGCGTAGACATGTCCCGGAATGCTGCCGAGCCAGGCCTCGACCGCATTGACCGTCTCGACCATGCAGGTGAAGTCACGCCCTTGAATGACCTTTTCCACAAGGCGGAGCTTCTCGTCAGCAGTGGCAGGATCGCCATCCCAGACCGGGATGGTTGCCGTAACGAAAGCTTCACCAATCTGGTCCGAACCTAGCTCCTGCAGCGCTGCGTCGGCGTCCATAGCCTTGTTGTGGGCATCGGTGTCGAGCAGCGCAGACGCCTCGTTGGTCATCACCTCCTTCAGGATCGCAGCCACCGATTTCCGCTTGGCGAACCATTGCCGCCTGATCCTGGTCAGGAGCTTTGTTGCATCGGTCTTGTCGAGCATGATCGCGCGGGTCGACCAGCGGTAAGCGAACGGAAGGCGATTTAGATCATCGAGAATCCCGGGCGTCGTCGCGGTCGGAAACCCGACGACCGTCAGAACTCGCAGATGTGCCGATCCGAGCATCGGCTCGAGACCACCGGTCAGTGGTTGGTCGGCGAGCAGCGCGTCGAGGTACATGGGGATTTCGGGAACCCTGACCCGGTGCCGCTTGGTCGAGACCGTCGAATGCAGGTAAGTGAGGGTCTCTTCATCGTCGAGCCAGGCGCATTCCGGCATAAACCCTTCGACGAGTTGCAACACGCGGCTGGTGCGATCGGCAAATCCACGCAGAATCTCGCGCGCATCAGCATCGACGGTGCGGTTGCTCCCCTCGTAGAGCAGCCGTTCGGCTTTCGCCGTCCCTTCGGCGGGCGGCAGATAGAGAAAGGTCAGAAAATAGCTCGACTCGTAGTGAGTACCGGCCTCCTCGAACTGCGCTTTTCGTTCAGCATCGACCAGAGAGGAAGCCACGTCGGGGAACGTGTCGGATGGATAAGTTCCTGCCGAATGACGTTGCGCCTCGACAAAGATCGCCCACCCGGATTCAAGCCGGCGCAGCGCGTTGTTGAGACGGCCCGCAACGGCAACGAGTTCGGCCGGCACGGCGCTGTCGAGGTCCGGTCCCCGAAATTTTGCCGTCCGCTGAAACGACCCGTCCTTGTTGAGTACGATCCCCTCATCGACAAGGGCTGCCCACGGCAAGAAATCCGCAAGGCGCGTATTGGAACGGCGGTATTCGGCGAGATTCATCATGGAAGACCTCAGGTGTTGAGATGGCCGGGAATACGAAGGTGTCGGCGAACGACTTCGACGAAGTCAGGGTCGCGTTTGGCCGCCCAAATGGCCGCCATGTGGCCGACAAACCAAAGCAGTAGGCCTGCGAGCCAGAGACGAAGGCCGATACCGAGAGCAGCGGCGAGCGTACCGTTGAGGATCGCGATGGAGCGTGGCGCGCCGCCCATGAGGATTGGCTCAGTAAGAGCGCGATGGACGGGCGCCTCAAAGCCTGGGATCTGCGAATCCATCAGATCACCGCCCCGCCGCCAAACGAGAAGAACGACAGGAAGAAACTCGACGCGGCGAACGCGATGGACAGCCCAAATACGATCTGGATCAACCTGCGGAAGCCACCCGACGTGTCGCCAAAGGCGAGCGACAGTCCGGTGACGATGATGATGATGACCGCGATGATCTTGGCGACCGGCCCTTCAACCGATTGCAGGATCTGGTTGAGCGGTTGCTCCCATGGCATATTGGAGCCGGCGGCGAACGCCGGACTGGCGGCAAGACAGGCGGCGACGAATACCTCGGTCGAAACGATCCTTCGCTCTAACGACGAAATAGCACTCATGTTTTGTCCCCTATTGTGGTGAGGCTGTAGTCACCGGAAGGCCCAAGGCCTGTGACGCTGGCGAGTTCGGCCAGGCGGCGATCGGCGCCGCGACCGGAAAGGACCGCGATGACGTTGATGGTCTCCACAATCAGGGCACGCGGGACGGCGACGACGGCTTCCTGGATCAGTTGCTCGAGCCGGCGCAAGGCTCCAAGCGCGCTGCCCGCGTGAATGGTGCCGATGCCGCCGGGATGACCTGTGCCCCAGGCCTTGAGCAGGTCGAGAGCCTCCGCCCCACGGACCTCTCCGACCGGAATGCGATCGGGTCGAAGACGCAGCGATGAACGCACCAAATCCGACAGCGAGATCACGCCGTCCTTCGTGCGCAGCGCCACGAGATTCGGCGCCTGGCACTGAAGCTCACGCGTGTCCTCGATAAGGACCACCCGATCGGAGGTCTTGGCAACCTCGGCCAGCAGCGCATTGGTCAGCGTCGTCTTGCCGCTCGAAGTGCCGCCGGCAACAAGGATGTTGTGGCGCGCTGCAACGGCTTCCTTTAACGCGCCGGCCTGGCCGGAGGTCATGATCCCTTTGGCGACATAGTCGTCCAGCGTGAACACGGCGACGGCGGGCTTGCGGATAGCAAACGCCGGAGCCGTTACGACTGGCGGCAACAGACCCTCGAAACGCTCCCCCGTCTCGGGCAACTCGGCTGATACGCGCGGGTTGCCTGCATGAACCTCAGCGCCGACGTGATGGGCTACCAACCGAACGATGCGCTCCCCGTCGGGAGCAGAGACGACCTCTCCGGTGTCTGCCAAGCCGCTCGATAGCCGGTCGATCCACAGCCGGCCATCGGGGTTAAGCATCACCTCAATGACGGCCGGATCTTCAAGAAAGTGCGCAATCGCGGGACCAAATGCCGTGCGCAGCATGCGCGCGCCACGCGAGATCGCTTCCGACTGAAAGGAATGGACTGCCACCACCGTCCCCCAAGAGCCGAGGCACACTTCAGGTGGCCTCGGATGGGGATGATTAGAAAAGGCAGAAAACGGCTTCGCGCAACAAGTGGCTGACCTTGTTCGCAGCGTGGCGTACGAAAAGAAAGATTGGGATCTACCGTGGCGCAGCGATTCCGTCGCACGGACCGCGGCATGTGAACCACGTGAACCACTTCCCCCCATGGGTTAGCGTCTGTTGCTTGAGCAAACAACCACGCAGCGTGGCGTCATGAGCTTGACTTGCTCCGATGTCCGCGTGTCGGATGGGACGGAAAGCCCCAATGCGCCTCGCACAACACACGTCCACGCAGGCGTAGCTCGGCGCAGCCGGACCTCTGGCATCGTCGGGACGAAAAGCCACAATGGGCTACAAGCAACAGAACTCGCTTTGCTTCCTCAACTTCAAGGAGGAGGTTCGTTGGTTGTCTCCAACTTCATCGAGAAGGCGACAAATGGTGATGATTCAGGTTCAAGTGGACGTACCACGCCCGGTCAAAGGTCGCGCAGAGGTCCTGAAGGGAAACATTTGCCGCATTCAGCGTTTGGGCCAACGTCTCCGGACAATAAACAGAAGTTGAGATTGCAGGTTTTGCGCCTGTTCTACCATTCGATTCCTTGAGAGGGCTCAAGGACAGATTCCTCGGCGACCACGGCAGGCGCGAGCACTGCCCGGCCATCCGCTGGAACAAAGATGAATCTGACAAAGCTCCGGAGCCAAGGTACTGCGAACCACGACAGAGCAGCGAACTGAAGCGCGAGACTGAAGCCAAATGCAGTCTGATAGGCGTCTAACGGATAATGTCCGTCTTGCGGCGCCCATTGGTTGACGATCAGTCCGATCCCGTATTGAACCGCGAATGCCCAGCCGAAATGCAGTAGGTTCAGAGCGCCATTGGCACGAGCAGCGATTTCTACGGGAAAGTAGTCCGCGATGATCGCATAGCTCAGTACGGTAGCTGCTCCCACCACTGATACAATGGACCAGGGCAAGATCGATGGCAGTGGCACGCGCATAATCAGGGCGAGTTCGGCCAACATGAATAGTGCGCCACACACTGCCAATAGAGCTTCAGTCGAAATACCGCGTTTGCGCAGACGATCCGCGAGCGTTCCCAGTAGCAATGCGCCTAGGCTGATTCCAATGGCCATCGTGAAGAGCTGATTGATCACGCCTTGTCGGTCGAAACCTTCGACGTCAGCGAGCCAGGATGCAGCCCACAACGAATGCATCGCCCAGGACGATCCGATGCAGGTTGCGGAGAGAGGGGCAATTCTCAGAAAACGCGGATCCGAAAAGATGGAGCGCAGTGTAAGCGATTTGCCAGACGGAACAGAGCGTTTGGGACCCTCGTTGGATTCAGGCACGGCAAAATAGATCAGGCCTGCGACCGCTAGCGTCGCGATGGTCAGGAGTTCGAACAGGCTCCGCCAGCCGCACCAAGTCAGCAACCAATCTGTCGGCGCCGTAGCCGTGACGGCTCCCAGCGAGCCCAACATGATCATGCCGCCATTGACGAAGGCCACTCGATTTCTCGGAAACCACATGACAATCGCTTTAAGCCCGGCCATCAATGAAGCGGCAACACCTAACCCAATCATGGCGCGGCCGACGAGAAGCTCAGCAAAACTATCAGCATTACCGAACAGTGAGGTCCCGCCGACCGCAATCACCAGCAAGACGCTCTGGACTCGCCGTGGTCCGTATCGATCAAGTAGGACGCCGATAGGGATCTGGGCGCCGGCAAAGACAAGGAAATAGACCGACGCAAGCAACCCCGTTTCGGCCGCACCGAGCCCAAAATCGGATGCCAGAAATGGCGAAATCGAGGCATTGATAGTTCGAAACAGGAAAGAGAGATAATAGCCAGCAGCAAAGGGAAGGAAGACCGAGAGGATCAGTCGCCATTTTGGCAATGGCGTCTCGCGCGCGGCTTCCAACCTCGCTGTTGCTGATGTTGGATCGGGTTCTTGTGTGACGCGCGGGTTTAACTCGTCATCGGGGGCCGCGTTGGCCCGGCTCGTCACCTTCGGAAAGGTCGGATTGCCGCGCGCCGCCTTGGCTGACGCGGGCGGTGTCTGCTCGAGGTCGACGCCTCCAGAGGCAGCATTGGGGTTCTTGCGGGCTCGCTGCGAATTATACCCCGATTCCTCGCCCGTCGCCGGCCCTGGTCCTTCCTGTTCCGCGGAGTTTAGGCGATTGATGGTCTCCTGCATGAGAGGCTGACCGAGACGAACACGTCGATCGACTTGCTCAGCCAAGACCTTGAAGCGTTCGTCGCCGAGAACAACTGCTTCGCGTTGTCGTGACTCCGGAAGCGGCGGGACAACGGTGAGATGATAGCGAGCGTGCAGCGCGACGGTTTCGGCGATTATCCGCATGTCGCGTTCGAGGTGGTCGAATCGGGCGTGTATGCCGTCGAGACGCTCGCGCAGCAAAGCTTCGACGGATGGCGTGGGGTTCAAAAAATGCTCAAGAGCAGCTTCAACAAGCATGCTCTTGCCGGCACCTGGTCGGTCGCTTGCAACATCGAGCCGACCGCAGACACCCTCACTCAGCCGAACCGTTACTTTGCGACGCTCCGAGGTTTTTCGCCCGCGCGACGGTCGAACTTCAAGGCGATCGGCTTGCGCCTCGGCTACCTGTTGCATTTTCTGATAGTCCCCCAAGACCCCACGATCGAGACCGCTGCGTCGCGACACGATTGATGAGGTGAACCAAGCTGACGGGAATTACAGAAAGAACAGGCTGAGCATAGCTTCAACAGCACAAATCTGCCTGCCCTACGCTGGCGTAGAAAAAGAAAGAAGATGCGGAGTCGCGCTGTCAGGACTCAGTCTTGGCGTAACGGCAAACGCATGGACGACGCGCGAAACTCTATGGCGCGCCTTCCTCAAATTCGGCGCCAACTTATTGAGAGCCTTCGATCCGATAGAGAGATGCCGAGCGGATCAGCGTTCTTGCGAAAAAAGCCCAGCCGGCTTTGTTTTCGAACGGCTAACGATGCTGGACGTAGTCAAGCGTGGCAAAATGGAGGATTGGCGAGCGCTATCGCGCCGAAGCTTCCTCGCTCGATTATTTGCCTTGCGGCTCGGCGTCCAACGATATCTCTTTTGCGAGACTCTGGCCCTTGGCCAGCCTTTTTCCCAGAGCCTCGACAAACCCCTCGTAGCGTTCTCGGCCTTTGGCCTGCGCGCCGGGGAGCGCGGCGTCAGGTACAGGTGACGTCGCAGTCAACCAGAATCGCACGAATAGGGCGAGCGCCTCATTGGAGATCGTGACATGACGTTCAAGGCGCTCGACCTGGCGCGTGAGCCGGTCCAGCCGTTTCCCGAGTGCCGCCTCCATTCTTTCGGAATTATCCGGCGACAGAAAAGAGGTAAGCGCCGTTTCGACGACGAATGCCTGATGCAAGCGCTTACGACCGGCATAGTCGGCAAGTTGTCTCGCAAGCTCGGGCGGCAGGCGAAATGTATGCTTGGTCCGCATCGCTCAAGAGAGGCCCAGACCGTCGTCGGGATCCATCGCGGCCTGGCGTGCAATGTTAGCTGCCTGCCTTCTCAAGGTTGTTGCACGCTGGACCTCGTCATCCGGTTCGTCGTCGGCGAACTGGAACTCCGGCCTTGCCGGAGCGGGCTCCGGTATGACCTCTTCATGCTGAAGCAGCTCTGGTTCCCGCCGAATACCGCTGTTGGCGTGATCATCAGCTGATTTGCCGTTCCGGAGTCCGTTCGTTGTGCCGACTTCTTTGACGTTCGCCGGAGTCGGATCGAGGCCGCTCCAGTCGTTTCGCCGATCGCCGGCTCCTGCGATGCCGCCAAGTTTGGCAGGCAGTATCACGCGTTCGCGGAAACGCTCATCCTCGAAATACCGCGCCTTCTTCGCCCGGATCGGCGAGCAACCGGAAATCAGGACCAATTCGTCGTCGGGTGGCAATTGCATGACTTCGCCTGAGGTAAGCAAAGGTCGGGCGGTTTCCTGTCTTGACACCATCAGGTGCCCCAACCACGGGCTAAGCCTGTGACCGGCGTAGTTTTTCATGGCGCGAAGTTCTGTCGCCATTCCGAGCGCATCCGAAACCCGCCTGGCGGTCCGTTCGTCATTGGTCGCGAAGCAAACGCGGACGTGGCAATTATCGAGGATCGAGTTATTCGGACCGTAGGCCTTTTCGATCTGGTTAAGGGATTGGGCGATCAGGAAGCTCTTCAGGCCATATCCCGCCATAAACGCCAGCGCCGATTCGAAGAAATCGAGCCTCCCCAGGGCGGGAAACTCGTCCAGCATCAATAGCAGCCGATGCCGGTGCTTTTGGGCATCGAGATCTTCCGTTAAGCGCCGCCCGATCTGGTTGAGGATCAGGCGTATCAGCGGCTTGGTCCGGCTGATGTCGGATGGCGGCACGACCAGATACAATGAGGCCGGTTGCCTGCCCTCGACAAGGTCACTGATCCGCCAATCACTCTGTCGCGTGACCTGCGCGATGACTGGATCGCGATAGAGACCAAGAAACGACATTGCCGTCGACAATACGCCGGAGCGCTCGTTCTCGCTCTTGTTCAGGAGCTCACGCGCCGCTGACGCAATAACTGGATGTGGGCCGGAATTACCAAGATGCGCCGTCGTCATCATGGCGTCTAATGTGGCGTCGATTTTCCGCTTGGGGTCGGACAGGAAATTTGCGACCCCGGCGAGGGTCTTATTCTCTTCCGCGTAAAGCACATGAAGGATAGCGCCTACCAGCAGGGAATGGCTGGTCTTCTCCCAGTGATTGCGCTTCTCCAAGGCGCCCTCGGGATCGACGAGCACGTCCGCGATGTTCTGGACGTCTCGCACCTCCCACTCCCCGCGACGAACCTCTAGCAGCGGATTATAAGCGGCAGATCTCGGGTTGGTCGGATCGAAAAGCAATACGCGGCTATGGAGCGCACGGAAACCCGAGGTCAGCTTCCAATTTTCACCTTTGATATCGTGAACAATACAACTGCCGGGCCACGACAGAAGGGTCGGAACGACGAGGCCAACGCCCTTGCCAGACCGCGTCGGCGCAAAGCAAAGCACATGCTCCGGTCCATTGTGGCGAAGGTATTGGCGCCCGAATCTGCCGAGCACTACGCCGTCGGGGCCCAACAGCTGCGCAGCCCGGACCTCAGATGCTGTAGCCCAACGCGCCGAGCCGTAGGTCGCGGCCGTCCTCGCCTCGCGCGCCCGCCAAATCGACATGGCAAAGGCGACGATCATCGAAAGCATGCCGCCCGACGCTGCGATGCAGGCGCCCTGCATGAATATCCTCGGTGCGTAGGCGTCGTAGACCAGCCACCACCAAAAGAAGGCCGGTGGATAATAAACGGGCAACCCACCAATCAGTACAAACCAGGGCGCCCCTAACTGCGGCTGAAATCCCAGCTTCCAGGCAACCCATTGCGTTGCCGCCCACATTGTGACGAGCACGATGCCGAGAGCAGCGCAAATTTGACCCCAAAGGATTCTGGTCGAGGACATACGCGCAGGTTGCGGAGTCCTCGGCACGCCGCAAGACGGATTCGCTTGCGGTGGTAGAACATGTGGTCCTGGCGTAGAAATCGGACAAGCGTTCGCGGGCGATCAGCGATTAGGCGTCAAACAGGGCAGTCAAGTTCTGGGAGCGAGACGATCTCATCGTTGACGGCTATGATCCGTTAGACCGCTCGCTTTTTTCAAACGGGATTTACAGTCCCAACCCACGTTTCCTTCCGAAGTCCCAATCGATGCCGCCGCTGTCTCGCTGAATGCCGCCCATGAATTGGCCGATGCGGTTTTCGAGAATGGGTTGCCAAGGCACAAGCCGGAAACCCAATCCATCTTCGATCATGGCAAAACGTCCGCTGGCAAGAGAGGCAACACCGGTGAGGCGGCCACTGACATATTCGCCCGTTTTACTGGACGTGAAGGTCAAGCCTCGCTCGGAAGCCATTTCGCGACCGACGCGATCCACCTCCCGTTGCTCCAGATTTGCGACGGTATGGGGCGGAATTCGGACGGTGCCCTCTCTGACGGTGGCATAGCCCATTTCAACGAGGCGCTCGGCGCGGCGCTGAAGAGCACTTTTGACGTCTCGGCCGAAGCCACTATCAGCGATAGCCTGAGGCTCGCGAGCCGTCAGCTCACGATCGAGCCATGTGGCGCCCTCCGTTGCAATTTGCCGCTCGAGCTTTTCCGACGAAAGGATCTTAATCCTCGGCCCATCACCGCCTCTCGTGCGATCGTAGGCCTGGCCACGTTCAAGGATATCTCCGGGGATTTTCCAATGGTCGTCGTTGATCCGTTCGACGTGTCCCGCGCGACGCAAGGCCTCCAACCTGCGGACATGCGAGCGGACAAACGACTCAGGATCCTTGAGTTCTCGTTCGAACTGCTGGCGGATCCGTTGCAAGTGCCGGCTCGGCCGGTAAATTCCATCGTTCTCGCCGCTGTTGAGCGCGATATTGCGATCAGCGGTTCGCGGTCCGGAGGTGGCCGGAACCACCTCCACAATCGCGTCCCGTCCAATATCCTTCAGATGCGAGCCGTCGGGGAATTCAACGTGATGGACACGGCCGTCGACCCCGTCGATCACCAAATAGACCCGCTCGTCCATTTCATCGCCGGCCAACCCCTTGGCGAGGATTCGACCTGCGATCTTCTCGCCCGGCCGAACACCATGGCGGACGTACTGTTCGATCCCGCGCTCTTCTTCCAGTCCGTGGCTTGCGAGCGCCCGATGCATGGTCTTGATGATATCGTTTCGATCGGAGAGCTCCTTCAAGGTCTCCTCGGCACGATCTGAGATCACCCATTGCCCCGTCTCAACCTGGCTCGATAAGCCATAACGTTCCAGGAACTTCACCCGTCCGATCATGACCCCGCGGTTCTCACGAAATGCGTAGGTCGTCCCTTCTCCCGGTCGTAGGTCAATTATCCCCCTTTCCCTCTGCTCGGCCGCCAGCAGCTTGTCGAGCCGGGTCCACCGTTCCGCCTCAACCTCCGTCTCCAACTTGGCCTGAAGTTCGAGCTCGCTCTGGTGTCCGAGCTCCAGCGTCACCAGTTCGGAAGCGCGATGACGAATGCCGTGGGCGATATAATCTCCGGCGATATTGAGGACACCGCCTCCATCGAGGACTCCGCGGACAATGATGTGGGTATGGGGATGGCCGGTGTTGTAGTGATTGATCGCGATCCAGTCGAGGCGCGTCTCCAGGTCCTTTTCGACCTGGCGCATCAGGTCTCGCGTGAAGCTTCTCAGATCGGCCATTTCATTGGAGTCTTCGGGCGCCACAATAAAACGGAACTGATGCCTATCGTCTCGACCCCGCTCGACAAAGGCTTTGCCATCGGCTTCGTTCTCAACGGCCGAATAGGCCTTCCCTCTCTGCCCGTCCCGATTGACCCCATCGCGTTCGAGGTAGCGGAGATGAGCATCAATCGCCTTGCTCGCCGCCTTGGCCCTCTCAGTCCCATGCGGCTTGTGCTTCAGCCCCTGGGGATTGAGCTTGATGATCCTCGCCTTGACGGCGACGCGACGTGATCGGAAACGACCGCTTGAGTCCTGCTGCCAACCACCATCGTGCCCCTCACGAAGAAACAAAGGGACAACTTTTGCGCCGCGTCCCCGCGCATTGAACCGCCCGCTTAGCCCTCTCTGCCGCCCGCCACTGGGACCAGGTTCGCGGCCAATCCTGTTCGGGTCACCGCCAGCCTTCCTGACGGCCACCTGTACCTGCTTCAGAAACGGCTGTGACCGGAGGTTGCCGCGTGGATTGATCCGGGCCCCGCGGCTACCAACGCGTCCAGGCCGCACATGAAAATCGTCGCCTTGATCTTGCGCCATGAACTGACGATCCTCATCGCTTGCGCCTCGCGCAAGAGCCACGACGGGTCGATCGCATAAAATCGTAGTGAGGCGCACGAGATCGAATAAAATGCGGAAATCTTCAAATCGAACTCCGCGAGCGCCATCTCTTGGCGCGTTGAGATTGTTCGAAAAGTTTGAACGGCGCCAGCCGCCCTCACCTAAACGTCGTTTGAGCGCCAGTCGTCGCGTTGCTAAAAACCAATGTGCAGACAAAGGTTTCTCGATCGCTGAAGGTCGGCGAATTTGCGAACGCCAGTTCGCTTTATCTTGCCCTCCTCGGTCGCTGGTTCGCTGGTTCCCAGGGCCCAACTTCCAAGCCAAGAGACTCTCGGTACTCGCGGCGATTTGCGACAACATGCAGTTCGGCCCATTGCGGTGGATCCTCCAATAGCGCCTGCCCGAACACGTCGGCTGGTGGCCGATTCATTGCGAAAGAGCCGCCGCGACTTGGCAGTTGACTTGCGAAGCCCCGAACCGTTTGCGAGCGAAGCGAGCGTTTGCGATAGCGATCGTTACCCGAAGGGCGTGCGCCGTTGTGGCGTGAAGAAGAAGGGAGTGTTCGAAAGAATGGAGCCTACTGGTTTGGCTCTTACTTGCCCGACTTACCGGTGTCGGAAACGACTGAGACCTCGAAAGAGGAACGGGACCAGAGCATGTCGGGAAACGTCTCGAAATCGGGCGCCGCAGCCCGGTGGAGAGCACAGAGTAAGGTGTGCACGGTGAAAGCTGTATTGCCTGAATCCCAGTTTCCAGTCGCTAAAGGGTTGGCGGTAGCGAACGCGGCTGACACGCTACGCCACGCGGGGCAAAACGCACCGGCCAGTGCGATCTGCCACCAGTCCGCGTGGGACGACCTCCATCGGAGGGTCAAGGAAGCAAATGGGACACCTAAACACACCGCAACTCCCCACACACGCAACTACGGGATCGCCTGCAGCAGGTTCGTTCGCGAGCCTGTATGGCGACGGAGCCGTCGTAGTACCCAAATGCCTGGCGTAACGGCCGGGACAGCCGCCGCAAGGCGGACGATCATGCGTATAAGGCCGGGTGACCGGATCGAAAGCGCCTCCGATCGGGGGAAGGACGATGCCGCTAAAAACGGCATTTGCAGTATGCGTAGAAGAGATTCTTCGACGGAGAGGTTCTGCTGATGCAGGCCGCTACCATCCAGAGGAGAATTGAATCACTTCCGACCTTGTCGCGGTCGGGCAAGCGGATCAATGGCCTTCACCGCCTGATGAGATCTCCATTTCTCTTTGAGCGGGCCTACGAAAAGGTCTCCCAAAATAAGGGAGCCTTGACGCCTGGTGTTGACGGCAAGACCTTCGACGGCATGTCGCTGGCGAAGCTCGCCGACCTCGCCCGTCGCGTGGCAGAGGGCACATATCGCTTCCGACCTGTCCGACGGGTTTATATCCCGAAGGGCAACGGCAAGACACGACCGCTGGGAATTCCCACGGTGGAAGACCGACTCGTTCAGGAGGCGGTCAGGACCATCCTCGAAGCAATCTATGAACCTGTGTTCCTCGGTGAGTCGCATGGGTTCCGCCCGAGGCGGTCCTGTCACACCGCTTTAAATCTCGTCAAGAAGACTTGGACGGGTTGCAAGTGGCTGATCGAAGTGGATGTGCGTGGGTTCTTTGACAACATCGACCATGACGTCCTGCTCAGGCTTCTCAAGAAGCGGATCGATGATGACAGATTCATCGGTCTGATCGAAGGAATGCTGAAAGCGGGTTACATGGAAGATTGGGTCTATGGACGCACATACAGCGGTACACCACAGGGCGGAGTCGTATCGCCCTTGCTCGCCAACATCTATCTGCACGAGCTGGATCAGCACATGCAGACAATGAGGGCGGGATTCGATAGAGGCCGCGACCGACGCGCATTCCCGCCCTATGCGGCGTTGCAAAGGCGCGTCCTGGGCCTCCGCCGGAAGATTGAGCGGCTGCGCGCCAACGGCGCGGAGCTGGCCGAGATCAATGCCGCATTGGCAGAGATCAAAGCCATCAATAAGGAGAGACGGAAACTACCTTCCGTCGATCCCATGGATCCCAATTTCAAAAGGCTCCGCTACTGTCGATACGCCGACGACTTCCTGATCGGCATCATCGGCAGCAAGGAGGAGGCTCGTGAGACCATGGCCTCTGTTGAGCGATTCTTGACAGAGACGCTGAAGCTCGCGATCTCGCCTGAGAAGAGTGGGATTCAGGCCGCTTCAAAGGGAGTGACCTTCCTCGGCTACCGCATCGCGGCGTACACGTCCTACGGGGGTGGACGAAAGTCCAACCGCAAGGGACCGGCAGCACGGACATGGCGCGTTACGCGTCGGCCGACTACCGGCAACATCAGTCTGCGTGTGCCACGCAAGCGGATAACCGAGTTCTGCAAACGGCATGGGTATGGCGACCTCGCCAGGAAGACCGGCCGTGCTCGTGAGCAGTTCTTGGTCACCAGCGACACCGCGACCGTGCTCGCCTATAACTCGGAGTTCCGTGGTTTTGCCAACTATTACTCGTTTGCCGATGACAACAAACGTGCCTTGGGAGTGCTGGAGCTCGTTGTGTTCCGCAGCCTCATCAAGACGCTGGCGTTGCGCCATCGAACGACGAGGGCACAAATCATGGCCCGTCTGTGGAAAGGGTCGGATTACGAGGTGTCCTCTGTAGTCCGAGGCAAGCTTCGCACGATCAAACTGTGGAGACTGAAGCACCTCACGCGAACCTTTTGGATAAGTCAAGGAATTGACGATCTCACAAGAGGCGCGTGGTGGGTCATAAACTCGAATGACCTAATCGACCGGCTGCATGCTCGCCGATGCGAAGCATGTGGCGGCGCGACAGGACCATTCGAGATGCATCACCTCCGCCGCGTTCGAGACCTGCAGAGTGGGTCGCTGATAGTCTGGAAACGGTCCGGCTGGCGGCGCAAGACGATCGTCCTGTGCCCGTCGTGCCGGGTGGCCGTTTCCAATCGAGAGTATACGCATATGGAAAGCCGTGTGCATCGCAAAGGTGCCCGCACGGTTTGGGGGGAGGCGTAGGGACATCCTCCGCGGAGGTGTTCCACGCCTACCCTACCG
>NZ_LUUB01000040.1 GCF_001641635.1 Bradyrhizobium centrolobii | reverse complement strand
TCTGCCGTCTTCACCGGCACATACCGCATCCGCGGCCGGCTCGCCGCCTCGCACAGACCCTCCGCATCGCGCCCGTCGTTCTTGTTGCGCGGCACATAGGGCTTCGCCAATTGCGGCGCGATCAGCTTGGCCGTGTGCCCCAGCTTGCCAAGCTCTCGCGCCAGGTGGTGGGCAGCCCCGCACGCCTCGATCGCCACCACCGTCGGCGGCAGCTTGGCAAAAAACGCCAGCATCGCCTTGCGGCTCAGCCGCTTGCGAAGCACGACCGATTCCGATGCATCAACCCCATGCAATTGAAAAATATACTTCGACGTATCCATCCCAATGCGGATAATCTGGCTCACGGACGGCTCCCTTGTCTGAGATTTGCAACAACCTCATTCTGGCACACTGATGCCGTAGGGGGCCGTCCACACCATCAACCCCAGGGAGCAGTTTGGCGAAGACTCGTGGCGCTAATCTCGCGCCACAACTGCTCCCTGTGGGTATGGGTCCCGGCCTTCGCCGGGACGACACCCTCATTTGGGACGCCGAGCGTCTCAACCAACAGAGATTTGCGCGATGACCGCCATCTACCGCCTCGACGGCAACAGCGTCGTTACGAGCCCCGACGCCGCAGGTCCCTGGGATCGGCGCATGCAGCACGGCTCGGCGCCGGCTTCGCTCGTGACCTGGGCGGCCGAGCGCATCCCGACGCAGGTCGCGATGGACATCGCGCGCGTCACCATCGATCTGATGCGTCCCGTTCCGGTGGCCCCGCTCACGATTGCGACCGAGGTTTTGCGCGAGGGCCGCAAGATACAGCTCTGCGAGGTCAAGCTGCTGGCCGAGGGTGCGCAGGTGGTCGGCGCGACCGTGCTCAAGATCAAGCGGCAGGCGCTGGCGCTGCCTGACGACATCAAGGAGCTGCCGGTCGAACTGCCGTCGCCGGAGGACTCGCTCGTCGAGGACGGCCACGCCGCCACCAGCCCGTTCGTGCGATCGGTCTCGATGCGCGCCGCGCGCGGCCGCTTCGGCCAGGCCGGTGCCGGCGCGATCTGGTTTCGCGTCGACCATCCGCTGATTGAGGGCGAAGCGATCTCGCAGGCCATGCGCGCTGTGGTCGCCGCCGATTTCTCCAACGGTACTGCCTCGACGCTCGATTTCCGCGCCTGGACCTACATCAATGCCGATCTCACGGTGAGCTTTGCGCGGCAGCCTGTCGGCGAATGGATTATGCTCGACGGGGAATCCTGGATCGGTGCAGACGGCACCGGGCTCGCGATGTCGCGGCTCGCGGACAGGCAAGGCTATTTCGGTCGAGCGGTACAAAGTCTCGTAATCGAGAAGCGGTAAGCGCGACGGGGGCGCACAGCGCTCACTCCCGCAGCCACTTGAATGGCAGGCTTCCGCCGCCGCGGAAGGGATGCCCTGGTCGCGAACCTCTTCTTGTTTGGAGGCCTCTTGTTCGACGCCAGCGTCCTGCCAGTTCACATGCTGTAGACGATCTTGATCTCCCACAGCAGCACAATGATAGCTGTGATCAACGTGACCGCAGCCAACGCACTTTCCAAGGAAGCGACTCTCATTTGATACTCCGCTTCCCAGCCCCGTTAGCGGTCTAGGTGATTCGCTGATTCGCCTGCAATTGTGCGGGCATCGCATCCGCAAACTCCGTGGCGCGTTGTGGTTTGGCGGCCACAAGAACACCGTAAAATCCCGGATGGAGACGTTGACATGCGCCGGCTTTTCGCGCGGCGCGTGTGCTCTGAACCCGCGATCACAATCAGGACGATTATCCCACCATCCGGTCCCGTCCGCTCCAGAAGCTCGCGCGCAGCACCTTCTTGTCGACCTTGCCGACGCCGGTCATGGGCAGCTGCTTGACGAACTGGATCTGCTTCGGCGCATGCGCCGAACCTTTTCGGGCCTTGACGAGGTTGATCAGCTCGTCCGGGTTGGGCTGAGCGCCATCGCGCGGTACGACGATGGCGGTAACGGCCTCGCCCCATTTCTCGTCGGGGATGCCGACGACCGCGACCATCGCGACATCTGCGTGTTGTGACAGCACGTCCTCGACCTCGCGCGGAAAGATGTTGAAGCCGCCGGAGACGATCATGTCCTTCTTGCGGTCGAGGATGAACATGTAGCCGCGCTCGTCCTTGCGCGCGATATCGCCGGTGTGCAGCCAGCCGTTCTTCAGCGTCTCGGCGGTGATGTCCGGCCGCTTCCAGTATTCCGCCATCACGTGCGGCGCGCGCACGCAGATCTCGCCGGCCTCGCCCGTCTTTACTTCCTGGTCGTTGTCGTCGAGGATCCTGACCTCGCATGCTGCGATCGGGAAGCCGCAGGACAGGAACAGCTCCGGCGTCTTCGGATCATGGTCGGCCTTGCGCAGCACCGAGACCGGGTAGCATTCGGTCTGTCCATAAAGCTGCGAGAACACCGGCCCGATGCGCTCGATGCCTTCCATCAGCCGGCTCGGCGACATCGCGGACGCGCCATAGAGCACCAGCTCGAGGGAGGAGAGGTCGGTCCTGCTCAATGCCGGATGATCGAGCAGCACGTAGATCATGGTCGGCACGAACAGCGTGAAGTTGATGCGCTCGCGCGCGATCGTCGTCAGCACGGCCTCGGGATCAAAACCCTTCAGCATGTGCACGGTGCCGCCGCGCATCAGCGTCGGCAGCACCTTGGTGCCCGCGACGTGGCTGATCGGCGCGACCGTGAGATAACGCGCCGCCTCCGGGATCTCGAAGTCGGCGAGGATCGCGGCGGCGGCCCCGCCATTTTCGCGGTGATAGCGTAGCGCGCCCTTGGATTTGCCGGTCGTTCCGCCGGTGTAGTTCAGCGTGCTGATGTCATTCGGGCCAGCGAGGCAGAGGGCGCTGGCGTGGCCCGTCGTCTCGATCGCATGCAAGAGGTCGACACCATAATCCGCCGGCCCCATGGTGAAGACGGCCTTGAGCTGGGTCGCCTTGGCGGCGAGCTCGCCGCCGCGATCGCGGAACGCGGCCGCATCGACCACCAGCATCTCGGCGTCGGAATCGTCGAGCTGGAACAGCTGGTCTTCCAGCGATCCCAACGGATGCAGCCAGGTGATACCGAGCCGCGACAATTGCGCGGCGACGCCGGCGCACCAGGTGTCGGCGCGGTTGGCGGTAAGGAAGGCGACGCGGGCGCCGGGGGCAAGCCCGATCCGCATGAATACGCCCTGGATGCGACCGATCAGGTCGATCGCACCCTGATAGGTCAACGATCCGCCGGGCCAGACGAAGGCGGTGCGGCCGGGATAGCGCGACAGCGCGCGTAGCGTCTGCGCGCAAACAAGGGGAAATGCATGGAGCGGATCGGACATATGTTTCCTCGTTGCTTTGTCATCGGCTTCTGACGTGCCAATGTTGCTGCAACGCTAGCACAGCGAATGCGGGATGGAACGGCAAAGCCCGCGCAAGGAGGCATGCGTGACGTCCGATCGGCTGCAACGCTTCCGCGATCGTCTCAGCTTGCCGCTGATCGCGGCGCCGATGTTTCTCGTGTCGGGCGTCGAGCTCGTGGTCGCGGCCTGCCGCAACGGCGTGATCGGCAGTTTTCCGACGGTGAATTGCCGTAGCACGGAACAACTCGAGCAATGGCTCGGCGAGATCGCAACGCGGTTGCAGCAGCACGCCGATCAGACCGGCCGCAAGGCCGCGCCAACCTGCCCGAACCTGATCGTGCATCGCTCCAATACACGGCTGGAAGAGGATCTCGCGGTGCTGCTGCGGCACAGGCCGGAGATCGTCATCACCTCCGTCGGTTCGCCCGCGCCGGTGTTGAAGCCCTTGCATGACGCCGGCGCGCTGGTGATGGCGGATGTCGCCTCGATCCGCCATGCCGAGCGAGCCGCCGAAGCGGGGGCCGATGGGCTGGTGCTGCTCACTGCGGGCGCCGGCGGCCAGACCGGCTGGCTCAATCCGTTCGCCTTCGTCCGCGCGGTCCGCGCATTCTTCGACGGCATCATCGTGCTCGCCGGCGGCATCAGCGACGGCTGCGCGTTACATGCCGCCGAAGTTCTCGGCTGTGATCTCGCCTATATGGGCACGAAGTTCATCGCCACGCGCGAGAGCATGGCGGATGACCGCCACAAGCAGATGCTGGTCGACAGCAGCGCCGACGACATCCTGCTCACCACCGCGTTCACCGGGCTTCAGACCAGCATGCTGAAGCCGTCGATCGTGGCTGCGGGTCTCGACCCCGACGATCTGCCGGCGCGCGGTGCGATCGATATCGGCAAGGACATCGACGTCACCGCGCGCGAAAACCGGCCAAAACGCTGGCGCGACATCTGGAGCGGCGGGCATTCGGCATCGGGCGTGACCGATGTGCTCGCCGTCGATGATCTCGTCGCGCGCACGATTGCGGAATATCGCGGGGCGGGCGGGCGTTAGCCGCGGAAGTCTGCGCCTCTCCCCGCGCGCGAGGAGAGGCCGACGCGCGCCGAGCGATGCGAAGCATCGGCGGGCGAGGGGGAGCTTCCGGAAGTCCTACCCTCACCGAATCTGCGGAGGCAGCCCCTCACCCCGACCCTCTCAGCGCGAGCGAAGCTCGTCGCGGCCCCCGTAAGAACGGGGAGAGGGAGAAGGCGCGTTGTCGCCCCAGATCACAGTTAATCCCACACTCCTGCGGTTCGCCGCACTTAACGGCAGATTAACCATCGCTCGCCAAGAATCCCCTCAAGGCCGCCAATCAGGACCGAGAGGGACAGGCGATGGACTTCGACTTTCTCAGCACCAAGACGCACGCTTCGCTGGATGAAATCCGCGTTCGTGTGGCCCATGCGCTCGCCCGTCATCCGCTGTGCCGCAACGTGCGCTTCGACATCGTCAGCGTTCCCCGCACGCGCCGGGGCGGCAACTGGACGGTGACGCTGCAATCGGTCGAGCCGCGCGCCGTCTGGGAGGCCTCCGAGATCGTCGCCGACATCCAGGACGCCTATGATCTGGCGGCAGCCGCCTGATTTTCCCTGAAATTCCCGGGCGATGTCGCCGTAGCCCCAGCGATTGCCGCCGCTGGGGCACGGTTAAGCCTTAATTACCGCCCAGTTTTCGGGCAGTGATCACTTGGACTTGAAAGCCGGTCGCGGAGAGACGTTTGTCCAAAGCCATCACCATCGTCGCGCTGACCTGCCTCCTCGTCCTCGGCGCCGCCGCCGCCGCGATTCTCGGCCGTGACAGCGTACCCAGCGTCAGCGCCGAGATGATCACCCAGGCCCCACCGCCCAAGCCGCTTGCTGCCAACCGCGCCGCCAAGGCCGACCGGCTGGTCCCGACGCTGGCGCTGGCCTCGGCCGCGATCGATCCGGTGCAGACCCAGGCGCAAATGCCCGCGCTGACCGAGCCGCTTCGCCAGGCCTTTGCCGCGGCGACGCCAGCCGACTTCCCGATGTCCAAGGAGACGTCCAAGGCCAGCGCGTCCGAGGCACCGGCTGCCGAGGCGCCCGCCGCGAACGTGCCGGCGCATGCCACTGAAACTCCGGTCAAGCCGAAGGTGGCAAAGCCGCAGCCGCAAAAGAGCTATTCGCTGCTCTCCGACATGCAGATCGCCGGCATCAAGGATCGCCTGAAGCTGTCGTCCTCGCAGGAATATTACTGGCCGTCGGTCGAGACCGCGCTGCGTAACGTCGCCCGCAAGATCCAGGCGAACAAGCTCTCCAATCCGAACGCGCCGGGCGTGCCGATCGATCCGAATTGCGATGAGATCCAGCAGTTGAAATCAGCCGCGATGCCGCTCCTGTTCCAGTTGCGCGACGACCAGAAGGAAGAAGTGCGCAAACTCGCCCGCATCATCGGGCTGGAAAAGGTCGCGCAGCAGATCTGACGCGTAAGTTCCCTGCGGGGATCGCGCGTCTCCTTATCAGGAACATCCGACAATCCCCACGCGTTGCCCGCCCCAAGAGAGGGAGTGGACCAATGCGCGCCTCGACAGCCTATTTCGTCGGTGCCGGAACCATCATTGCGGCCATCGCCATTGGTCTCGGCGGCGGCATCGTCGCCGGCAATATCATGAATCCGATCGCGCCCAGGCAGGGCCTGGACTCGGCCAAGGAGCGGCAAGCTGAATCCGTGGCCGCGACGAGCGCGCCATCGGAGCGCATCCAATATCTCACGGGCTCGCAGGCATTCGGCGCCATGATCGCCGCGCCTGTGCAGGTGCAGGACAAAGAAAAATCCGAAACACAGGCGGAAGCAAAGCCAGCGGCGCAGACCACCGAGGCCAATGCAGAACCTCCGGCGCCTCTGCAGCAGAAGAACGTTGCGGCCGAGGAGACCAAGCGGGCGCCGCCGCCTTCGCAGACCGCCAAGCCCGCCGAGCAGCAGGCATCGACCGAGCCCGCATCCTCGCCTGAAAACGCCAATGCAAAGGCGAAGGAGTCCGACGTGAAACGCGCCGCCTCCGAACGACGCCGCGCGGAACGGCGCGAGCGCTGGGCCGAGCGCCACCGTTACGACGTCCGCGGTTCGCGCGGACCTCGCGATCGAACCGATTGGGATGACGTCGCGCGCAACATCCGCGAAGATTCCGACGTACGCGATCTCGCAACCCGCCCCCGCGCCGGCTTTCCGCGGATCAGGCTGTTCGGGCCTGACGACGACGACTAGCGCTGCGCCGGGAGTGGCGCCGCTGCGCAGTCGTCTCCTTTCGTCGTGAGGCGTGCCTGCCTCAAAATTCAACTTCCGGACGAGAGCCATTCGTGCATTATTGACGCAGCCAGCCGAAGGCCGCGTCATGGGCGTTGCGCTGTTAGCTTGGGGTTGCTTCTTCGGGCCGCACGGGGAACGCGTAACCGTTCCGGCGCCCGTCGACGGAGGTGGCACGCCCTGGCTGCTCGACTTTCGGACGCGACATGCGCGGACTCTGCGGGATGTCGGATTTACCGCGATACAGTTGCCGCCGACTTCGAAGGCGGAGGGCGGCGCGGGCCGCACTGAAGGTCAGCATCGCCGACGGACCAGGGGCGGATCGTGGCCGAGGCGCTGTGCACAGGCAATCACGTCACGGCACAGGGTCCTGCCGGCGACACCGGCGAGCATCGCATTCTCGTCGCAGCACGGCACCTGCCGGAGACCGGCCAGCCTTCACGATCGACGTCACCTATCTTGCACCACAAACCTTTTAGAGGGCTCCCATGTCATTGCACCTGTTGTGGACGTCGGCCGACAGTCTCATTGCGGCCCTCGCGCTCTCATTCGTCGTTCCGCGCCGGCACGTGCTGCCGCTCATCGTCATGTTCGGCGTTTGCGACGCGCTGGGCACCTTGCTCGGTGTCAGCGTGCCGATCGCCGATGGTTTCGCCGCGGTGGCGCTGATGTCGTGCGGCGCCTTGTCGTCTGCCGCTCGCGCATCGCCTGACGCAGGCGCCGGGCTGGGTCTATGTCCTGCCCCCGCTGCTTGCGATCGACAACGTTGTGTCGCGCGCTCCTGGGGCCGCCGGCGTTGCCGCCGTGTCGAGCATGGCGATGGCTGGCCTCGGCTTCGCGCTCGGAGCCCTGGGGCCGACTTGGTGGAACGCGGGTCTCGAAGGCAGGCGGGCGTTCGCCGGAGCCTGCTTGCTTGCTGCCGGAAGCGTTCTGGCCTTCGGAGGCTAGCCATGGCCGCCTCCGTCACGACCCGCAGCTATGACCATGCCAGGACCGGTGCGAACAATTCCGAGACGGTGCTGACGGCGACGGCCGTCCGCACCAAGGGCATCATAAAACTCTTCAGCATTCCGATTCCCGACGATCCCAGGCTCGAGGCGCAGCCGCTCGCGGTCGGCGGCGTACAAGCGGTCAATGGCCAGACTCATGATCTGATCTTCCAGGCCAGCATGGGCAATTGGGTCTACGCATTCGACGCCGCGACCGGCGAAAGGGTCTGGGCCACGAATCTCGGGCGCCCCATCATCGGAACGAGTGCCATCGATGGCCACATGACCAACGTCAATTGGGGGATTCTCTCCACCCCCGTCATCGACGAGGCCGCCGGCATTCTCTACGCCTGCACATGGATCAGCGACGACGGCAGTGTCGCGAAAGGCCAACACTTCCTGGCTGCGCTGCGAATAAGGGACGGCTCCCTGGCGCATCCATTATTGAACCTGGAGGGCGCGGTCTACGCACCGCCCGGCTTGCCCGTGCAGAAATTCGTCTCGGCCCAGCGCAAGCAGCGCAGCGCGTTGGCCCTGACGCGCAATCACGTGCTAATTCCCTTCGGCACGATTGCCGAGACGTCGGCGACTGCGCGCGGCTGGCTTCTCGCCGTTGACGTCCATGCCTGGCGGCTGGCCGCTGCGTGGTGTTCCACCGTCACTGGCGCTGGCGGCGGGCTGTGGCAGAGCGGGGCGGGTCCCGCGATCGGTCCCGACGGTTCGATCTACGTCATCACCGGCAACGGGGCGTTCTCGCCGCAACATGGCGATTTCGGCGAGAGCATCGTGCGGCTGGCTTTGCATACCGGAAACCATGCGCATTTCGAGGTCGTGTCCTGGTGGGCGCCATGGACCGACGCCAGCCGCGCCGGCACGGCGGTCCACGCGATCGACGATGATGAAGAGCCGGGCCCTGCCGTCCAACGTCTCCCTGACCGCGGTGATCGGCCATGCGAAGCGGATGGGAATGGCGCTCAAACCTCTCCATGCGCGCGAGATGGCACATATTGCGGTCACGTCAGGTCCCGATGCGATGGATGCGCAGATCGCACCGGTCGTGGCGCATCACATGCAGGCGATGAACGAGTCGATGTGGGCTGACCAGGACTTCGGTTCGGGTGGCCCGGTCTTTGTCGCCTCGGCACATGCCGTCCTGGCTGCCGGCAAGGATGGTATTCTCTACACCGGCAATGTCGAAGCGCTCGGCGACACGCAAGTTGGCGATCTCGCCGCCGGGCATTTCGCCGCGAACTATGCCAAGCTTCGCATGCCGCCGATCCTCTATACCTATTTCGATCCTGCTGTCCCGCCCGCGCCGGCGTCACCTTGCAGCTGAACCTGTTTCCCGGCGGTGCGACGCGGCACCTGCACGGGACACCGTTGCTGTTCCAGTCCGCCGTCCACGGCACCATGCATTTCGTCGGCGGCGAGAACAGCGCCTTGCGGGCCTGGTCGATCGCAGCGGACGGAACGTCGACCTATCTCGCGGGGAGTAACGAGATCGCCTCGCCGCAGTCGCCGCGTCCGCCGGGCGGCATGCCCGGCTGGAGCATCACGCTTGCTGCCAACAACGGCGCCGACGGGATCATCGTGGCGATGGTCCCGTATCAGGACAGCAACATGATGCTCAGCTTCGGCCGCTTCCTGGTCTACGACGCGCAGAACTTCGCCACCAACCCGGACGGCTCCAAGCGTCTCCAGGTGATCTGGGACAGCGAGAACTGGGGCCCCGAGCACGCCTTCAGGCATCCGAAATTCAATCGTCCGATCGTCTGGAACGGGCGAATCTATCGCCCGACCTATGATGGCCGCATCGACGTCTATGGCCTGACCAGCTAGCAATTCTGAGCACCCTCCCTGGAGGGTCGCTTGCGGGGGAGGGTGAACGCTCCGGTCAGCCCCCGTGCGAATCCACGACCTTGCGGCAGGCGTCGGAGAGTTTTGCCTTGTTGTCGCGCAGGCAGGCGTTCATCTGCGGCGGCTTGCCGATATGCTCGGCGCAGAACTTGCTGGCGTCGCCGCGGCAGGCCATCTGCTCCTGTGGCGTGGGGCCGGATTGCGCCGACCCGGGCAGGATGGTTGCGGCGAGCAGCAGCGCGGCAAGAACCGAAATCTTCATAAAGCACCTCTTTTTTGAATCGTCGTGGTCCGGCTTGTGATCAAGCGACGCGACCTTCGCGCGCTGGCCGGTCGCCGGTCCATGCCATGTTCATGGCATCGAATTGCTGCGCCGGCGCCGCGACGACGGCCGCACCTCCATCTTCATGGCATGTATCCGCGCGCCGTCTTTTGCCATTGAGGCCGCGTGTCGGCTGCGAGACCCGGCAATTGCACCGGGACGCCGAACGGGAAGCAGGAGAGCAAGATGTTGAAGAAGGCAGGAGCGTTGAGCGCCGGGCTGACGATCGTGGCGCTGGCGGGTGCGGCGATGGTGACGCTGGGCACGAGTCCCGCGCAGGCGGTGGTTTATTGCAAGACGGTCGGCGTGCCCAAGGGCTGCGTGGTGCGGCCGACCGCGGCGGTGGTGGTTGCACCGGCCGCGCCGGTTGCCGCGGCCGCGGTGGCGACGCCTGGCGTCGGTGCGCCCGGCGTCGGCGTGCGCGCCGATGAACCGCGGCGGTCCCGTCAACCGCGTCGGCGTGCGCTGAGCAGGTTCCTTCTTTACCTCGCCCCGCTCGCGGGGAGAGGTCGAATTCGAGCGAAGCTCGAATTCGGGTGAGGGGACTCTCCACCCATTCAGCAGTCACCGACTGCTCGGAAGCGGCCCCTCACCCCAACCCTCTCCCCGTAAGAACGGGGGGAGGGAGAAGCGAGATTTCGGGCGAAGGGACGACCTGCGAACGAGCCCCCCGTCCTCCGCAGGCAAAAATCCCGGCCTGCCCCCTCTCTCCGTGCGCCCCACACGTCCGGGGAGGGGGCTTTTCAGCTAGCCGCCGCGTCGCTGTCGGGAAAGCGTTGCGGCAATTGCAGCCGCACGCGCGTGCCTGAGGGATCCGACCTCAGATTGAGCGCCGCGCCGCAGCGCGTGGCGCGGCTCGTCATGTTGCGCAGGCCCCGCGCCGTCTGCCTCGCCCTCACTGCCTCGCCGCGCGCTCGCGCCAGGAGCCGAGCGCGAGCATGAGGTCGCCGCCGATATCGTCCATGGAATCGATGACGAGGCGAAGGTCCTTCAGCGCGGCGCGCGCCGCATCCGTGATGGTCGCGCCCTCATGGCCACGTTCGGACAGCGCGACGATGCTGACGAGCTGGCCGCCGAGGCCGTCGTGCAGATCGCGCACAAGCCGGGTTCGCTCGTTGGCGAGCGCTGCGGCCCGCGCCCGCTCCTCCTCGCGGGCAAAGCTCGCCTTCAGCCGCTCCTCCGCCTCGCGCACGCGCGCGACGAGCTGGCCGGCGAAGCTGTCGACCTGGTTCAGCGCGCGGGCGAAGCGCCACGTGAGCCCTGCGCCGATCGCGACCAGCATCGCCGAATAGGACAGGCGCGTGACGAAGGTGCGGTCATCCGGAATGATCTCGAACACCGAGAGCATGTCGTGAAACCAGCAGGTCAGCACGATGGTGACGGCGCAACCGAAGGTGAAGCTCGCCGCATCCTGCCGCTTGATCACTGCTCTCGTGACGATGACGGCCAGCAGCATCAGGCACACACCGACCGTCGGCACACCGAGAAACAGGAAGACGATGCGTGGCAGCGGCTGGCTGGCGATCAATCCGACGAACAGGATTGCAAGCCCCGGCACGAACAGCAGCATCCCGTAGCGTGGCCAGCGCCAGCCGAAGAACAGGACCGAGAACACGACGACGAGAGCGCTCTCGATCGGTGCGGACGCGAGCAGGAGCGCGGCAAGCCGTGGATACGGCGCCGGCGGCACCGGAGCCGGCACGAAGGCCTGCAGCGCGCCGATCAGCATGCCGAGCGCCAGCACGCCGTAGACAGGCTCGCGGCGCCGCATCAGCCACATGATGGCGAGGATCACGGCGAGCAGCGATTGCCAGGCGGAGAACACCACCGGCAAGGTGACGAACAGCAGCGTCCGCGTGTTGTAGGCGGGACGCAGACGCTCGTCCGGCCCGATATAGACAGTGTCGAGAAAGCCCTTCAGCGGGCCCCATACGAACAGCCGCACGGTAAGCTGGTTCGAACCCTCATGCAGCAGCGATGAGGGGATCACCGCGATGACCGGCGTGTTGCGGTCGGGCCGGTTGGCGGTGTCGTTGCGTCTGCTGTCGAGGACCACGACGCCATTGACCGCGACCTCGGCGGCGTTGCTGAAGCACGGCGGAAACACCGACCAGGCCTGCGTCTCGCCGGACGGGAGTGTGAAGGTGCCGCTGTAAAGCGGCGGATCCTGCAGCGAATAGCGTGACGAGGTGTAATGCGGCAGCGTTACCGGGCGCGTCGTCCCGTTCTCGCGTAGCGAGAATTCCAAAACGGCATAGTCGTCGGGATCGTCGGGCGGCATCAGCCGCAGCACCAGGATGCAGGCGATCACGATCAGGATCTGGAGCAGCAGGTAGGGCACGAAACGCGAGGCCAGCAGCCGGCGCCGCGTGCGCGTGGGTGCCTTCGCCGCGATCTCGCTCACAGCTTGATCAGACCCTGCTGCACCGCCTCGAACACCGCTTCGCTGCGCGTGTGCACCTCGAGCTTGCGATAGATGTTCTTGATGTGGCCGGGCACGGTCTGCCGCGACAGGCCGAGATGGCTCGCGATCTCGGCATAGCTGAAGCCCTTGGCGATGCCCCAGAGGATGTCGATCTCGCGCGGGGTGAGCTTTGCGGTGTTGAGCACGGGGCCTGGCGGCGGCTCGGCTGAACCTTGCGCGGTACCTTGCGTTCTGCGCACGATGAAGCGCGCGATCGAGGCCGAGATCGGCGAATGTCCCGCGACGAGCTCGCGGACGGTGGTCGCGATGTCGGTCGGGAAGGCGTCCTTGAGGAGGTAGCCGGTGGCGCCGACGGTGATCGCGGTGATCACGCTCTCCTCGTCGCCGAGCGCCGAGATCACCATGATCTCGGTCTCCGGAAAACGCTGCCGCGTTTCGCGGATCAGCTCGACGCCATGACCGTCGGGCAATCGCAGATCGGTGAGCAGCACGCGCGGCGCGGGCTCGCCGAGGGCAGAGCGGGCCTCGCCGAGCGTGCCGGCGGTGCGCACCTCGTAGCTGGTCTTGACCAGCGCGTCCTGGAGCCGCCAGCAGGTCGGCGCGTCGTCCTCGACGAGGAGGATGGTGATGGCCTCACCCGTCTCGCCCGGTTCGGTCATGATCATCGTCCCGCACCGCGTGTCCCCCGCGGGCAAGCAAACTTAACCGCGACGCGGACGCCGCGACACCCATAATCATGGGGGCGGGGAAAACCTCGTTTCCCGGACACAGAGCACCGCTCTGACGCGAGAGGCGCTGCTCCCGGTGTCAGTTGCTCGCCAGCGGCGTTGCCGGCTTGTCGGGCGGCATCGGCGGTGCGGGCAGGCGCTGGACCTTGATCTTCGCCGTGCCGCTGTTGTTGCGGTAGAAGAGATCGCGCGGTCCCTGGATGACATCGAGCCACGACGGGACCATCCATTCCGGAAGCAGCTGCGGGAAGATCTGGACGGCGTCATTGACGTAGAAGAACAGTTCGCCGGAGTCGGGCGCCACGAATTCCGCGACGACGCGATCGGCCAGTTGCTGCTTCTTCCAGACCTGTTGCGCCTCGGTGAGCATGCCTGGCGGGATCGGTTCGAACTTGCCGAGCTCGTCGAGCCTGCCCTTGAACTCGACTGTATCGTCGAGCCGCACAGGGTACCTGTTCCGGCTCCTGCTGATATCGTCTTCCGCGGGCAGGGTCGGCTTCATGCGGCGCGGCAATTCGTCGGCGGGCATCACGTTGATGGCCTCGAGCGGCATGTCGTTGATGCCTTTGCTGCCGACACGGACCACGGGCTGGAACCAGTCCGCGGCGAACAGGCGCCGCTCCGGCAGGGCGACGTAGTGATGTGGCTCGTAGGTCGCAAACCCGTTCACGCCGCTCATGATGGTGCGGTCGAACCAGGGCTCCCTGATCTCGAGAAAGACGCGGTATTTGCGGCCCTTCTCGACCGCGAGCCCGCTCCACCAGCAAAAGTCCCTGGTGTCGAATGGCGCACGTGCGTCAGTCGGCTCGTCCAGCACGGGGATCCCGGTCTGGGGCGCGGAGGAGTCCTTCATCGCGGGCGGCGCGCAGACCGATCCCAGGGCGAGGCGGCCGGTGAACAGGCTGCTCGACAGAATGAGTGCCGCCGAGCCGAAGATCGCGATCAGGAAGACGGCCGGCACCAGCCCCTTGGCGATGACGAGCCGCGCCGGGCCGGCATTCAGCCGCATCCAGTGGCCGAACCGCATCAATACGCCCGGCTCGTCGATGTGCTCCCGGCTTGCCCTCCGCCGCTGTGTGTTCCAGGCGAGGCGTGCGCGCTCCTGGATGGTGTCGCGCAGCTCCCCGTTCTTGTTCCAGATCCACCAGGTGATGATCACCACGATCGAGGTCAGGAAGGGGTAGTAGGTCGCGATCTTGAGCCAGGGCGCCGCATAGGATGGCAGCACGTCTCTCAAGAGGTTGGTGAGCGGCGCCACCACCGCGCTCATCACCCAGTCGATGTTGGTGATGAGAGACAGCGTGCCGGTGCCCTCCAGCGCGCGGTCCTCGGACCACTGCACCAGCGCGTGCGCGATCCACGGCCAGGCGGCGATCACGCCGACCATGAACAGCAGCGAGAAATAGGCGACGCGCCGCCACCACACGGTGTCGCGGGTGAGGCTCGACATGGCGGCATCGGGCGTGATCATCGTCGTGAAGGCCCTGGCCTCCTCGGCGCGGCGCGGGCCGGTTGCCTTCTTCAAATAGGCGGCCTTCATCGCCTCGCGCGTGCGCTGTTCGTCGAGATCCTTGCTCTCGCCCTCCGAGCGCAGCGGCAGCTTCGTTCCGTCCGGCAGCAGCACCAGGGAGTCCGCCGGAAGCATGATCGGCGCGTAGTCGTCGCAGCCGAGCAGCATGCGCTCTATGACGGCGAAGTGCACGACCGGCGCCCCGCCATTCGCCGCGCCCGCGAGGATCGGGCGCGGCCCGTAGCGGTACAGCACCGCCGCGCCGCTGCGTGAATCATGCATCGGACCGATCGCCGACTGATAGTCGCGGAAATGCTCGATCGTGCCGTCCTGGAAGCGAAGCTTGCCGCCGAGCTGTTCGACCATCCAGACCAGCGGCACGAAGGACAGCGTGCATTCCGGATAGCCGCCGCCGATGTCGGAATGGACGCCCGCGAACCACACTTCCTTGACGACCTGCTCGGCCGGCAGATTGCTCTGGTCGATCCGCAGCGGATGGAAGGTGGTGCGCTCGTCGTCCAGCGCGAGCGCGTGGCAGGCGTGCTTGACCTTGGGCGAGAGCCGGTGATTGCGGAACGAGATCGGCCAGATCGCCCAATCGATCGCGACGCGCAGCTCCTCGATCGGAACGCCGAAGGCCTCGACGGTGTCGAACAGCCCGAGGAATTCGATCTTGACGTTGTCGCGGCCGTTCATCGCCTTGCGAACGTCGGCATAGGAGCGATGTCTGCAGACGAAATGATAGACCATGAGCAGGAAGTCGCGGATCCAGCGCGTGATCCAGATCGTCGGCAGGCTCTTCGACATGGGCACGGTGGTGCGACGGTATTCGCGCCAGGCGGCCATGGCGTTGCGCTGCATTTCCGCATGCGACACCGCATCCTTGCCGATCTTCGCCGGCACCAGGCCCTGGCTTGCGATCATGGCCGCCAGCGTACGCGCCGTGAAGGCGCCGCGGCTGAAGCCGAAGATGTAGATCTCGTCGCCCTCCCGCCAGTTCCAGCACAGGAAGCGGTAGAGCTTGCGGACGTTGGAGGGCACGCCCATGCCGGTGGCGCCGTCGAGCGCGGCGAGCGGCGCCCAGCCGGCGGTGCCGACGCCCTTGATGTAATGCGCGATCTGGTCGGGCTCGGTGTGATCGAGCGCCTCGTAGAGACGCCAGACGCTGGATTCCTGGGTAGTGAACGCGTTGCCTGTGCCGTCGGCGAACAGCACCAGCTTGCGCTTTGGTAGCGTAGCGGACGCCGGACCGTCGGCCTTTTCATCGGGCGCGTCGTCGGTGCGTGCAGGATCGGCGTTCTGCGCGCCATCGTGATGCGGCATGGACCCCTCCGACAATCTCACCGGGGTGCCTTCAAGCCCTGGCCGGGCGGCATCCTCCGGCTGCAATCAATGGCTTCGTCATGAAAACAGAGTGCATTCTGTGCACAAACCCGCTGAGGTAGCAAGCAGGATCACGCTGCTCCACTCTGGCCGTGTCGGTGCGGAACGGGAGGCGGGGTCTCGCGCTGGTCGGCGTCCAGATGACGGAAAGATCCTGCGCGGCCTCTCCCCGGAGCCGAGGTGAGGCCGCGCGTTCAGACCTTACCTGCCGTTGCCGCGGCAGCCGCCATAGGGGCCGACATGGTAGCCGCGCGGGCAGGCATGCGCCGCGGGGTTGGCATAGTTTCGCAGGCAGCCGCCGTAGGACCCGCGGTGCCAGCCGGCGCCGCAGCCGCCGGCGACCGCGATGACATAGTCACTCGCGGTTGCGCCGAGCGGCGCCAGCGGCATGGCCCGGGCGGAGCCTGCGATCGCACCGAGCGCGAATGCTGCGGCAAGAACGGTTCGTATCATTGTCTGTCCTCCCGGATCAGTGCCCGGCGGCAAAGGCAATGCCGGCACGCACCTCGGCGATCGCCTGGTCGATCAGGCCGATTGCCTTTTCGCGGTGACCGCCCTTGTTGGGTTCGGCCTTGCCGAGCTCGGCACGGGCCGATTGCAGGATCGCGATGGCCTCGTCCATGTGCGGCTGCGCGCCGAGCGCATAGCCGATCGCGAGGCTGGCCGCGATGACGCCGCCGAGCACGAGGCTGCGGGGTAGAGAGGTTCGCATGTCGTTGTCTCCTCCATCCCGCTGCCGCCGAAGAGGCCGGCATGGCGATCGTCGCCCATCTGCTCGATCTCGCGGCGATCGGCTTAGGGGCCCGCAGCGACGTCGCTGCCGCCGCGCGTCGCCGCGGCCTGCGCGCCGTGCGGCTCAACGCCGTGCTGTCGATCCTGCAGGCGCGCTTCCACGAACCGGACTTTTCCGCGCAGAGGCTCGCCGCTGCCGCCGGCCTCTCCGAACGCTACGTCAACGAGCTATTGTTCGAAGCCGGCGCGAGCTTCACCACACGCCTCAACGAGCTGCGCCTGCGCAACGCCGCCGACCTCCTCGCGCAACGCGAGGGCCGCATCAGCGACATCGCCTTTGCCTGCGGTTTCAACGACCTCTCCTATTTCAACCGCTGCTTCCGCCGTCGCTTCGGCCTGACGCCGACGGCGTCACGGGGGAAGTGAGGCTTTGCAGGGCGGGCCGAATTCGCCCGCCGCCTGCGAGAATCGGGAGCGCCGCGGGTTGACTTCCCAAGGGAGAAACTCGAAACCTCCTCGGCGGCAGTGTATATTTCGCGCTTGGATTGAAGCCTGCATCATGGTCCGATTGAGCCCATCAACTCCGGTGTCGCGTTCATGTCGGCTGATCTGCCGCCTCGCGCTGTCGGTTGTCCTGACGCTGGTCGCGGCGACGAACGCGCTGGCCGAGAAGCGCGTGGCGCTGGTCCTCGGCGTGTCCAACTATCAAAGCGTCCCGCGGCTGGCCAATCCCGACAATGATGCGGCCGCCATCGGCGACGTCTTCAAGCAGATGGGTTTCGATGTCGTGGAGCTGCGCCGGGATCTCGGCGTGTCCGAGATGCGGCGGGCCGTGCGTGACTTCGCGGCGGTCGCGGCGGATTCCGACATGGCCGTGGTCTATTACGCCGGTCACGGCATCGAGGTGAACGGGGTGAACTTCCTCATTCCGGCCGATGCGAGGCTGCAGAGCGATTTCGACGTCGAGGACGAGGCCGTCCCGCTGGATCGGATCCTGCAGGCGATCAACCCGGCGAAGCGGTTGCGGCTGGTCATCCTCGATGCCTGCCGCGACAATCCGTTTGCGGAGCGGATGACGCGCAGTACCGCCACGCGCTCGATGGGCAGAGGCCTTGCCAAGATCGAGCCCGCGACGCCCGATACGTTGATCGCGTTCGCGGCCAAGGCCGGTGCGGTTGCCGGCGACGGCGACGGGGCGCACAGCCCGTTCGCGACCGCGCTCCTCAACCACCTCGCGACGCCGGGGCTCGATCTCCGCCTGACGCTCGGCCGGGTTCGCGACGAGGTCTTGAAGAGCACGGGGCGCCGGCAGGAGCCTTTTGTCTATGGATCGCTCGGCGGCGATACGGTGGCGCTGGTGCCGCAGGTGACGCCGCCGGTCGATCCGAATGCAGAAGCCCGGCGGGATTATGAATTCGCGGCGCAGATCGGCACTAAGGAGGCGTGGGCATCGTTTCTCGCCGTTCACGGCAGCGGGGTCTACGCTACGTCCGCCCATGCGGCGCTCGACAAGCTCGATGCGGCGGAGAAGGCGAGCGAGAAGGCGGAGCTGCTGAAGCGGCAGGCCGAGGACCAGGCCCGGCAGAAGAGCGAGGACTTCAGGAAGCAGATCGAGGAGCAGGCGGCGCGCCAGACCGAGCAGGCCAAGCAGCAGGCCCGGCGCGATCTCGAGAAGGAGCGCCAGCGCATCGCCGAACGGGCCAAGCGGGAGCTCGACGATGCCAGGCGGCAGGTTGCGGAGGCGCAGCGGCAGGCCGAGGCCGCGGCGGTTCAGGTCGAGCAGGCCAAGAAGCAGGCCGCGCTCGATGCGCAGCAGCAGATCGAGGCGGCAAGGCGCGAGGAGGAACGGCGTGAGCGGGAGCGGCAGGCCGCGCTCGCGGCGCTAACGCCGCCGACGGCTGCTGCCCCGGCTCCCGCTCCGGCCGCCATGCCGGCGATGGATCCGGCGGACGTCGCCCGCCTGCTCCAGGCGCACCTCAAGCGCGTCGGCTGCGACCCCGGGGCCGCCGACGGCGCCTGGACTGCGCTGTCGCAAAAGGCGCTCGACAGCTTCAACAAATATGCCGGCACCAAATTCGACATCAAGGTCGCGAGCCTCGATGCGCTCGATGCTGTGCGCGCCAAGCCGGATCGCATCTGTCCCCTGGTCTGCGCCAAGGGACAAAAGGTCGACGGCGACCGCTGCGTCCAGATCGTCTGCGAGAACAACTACGTGCTGGATGCCCAGGGCGAGTGCCGGCGACGCCCCGATCCGCCGCCGCAGAAGCCAAAGGCCGTCTCGCGCCATGAACCGAGCCCGCGCGGGCCCGCCGCTCCTCCGGCCAGCATCGAAGGCGGCAGATGCTATTCCTTTGGCGGAAAGCAGTATTGCCAATGATGTTCGCAGCGGTGCTATCGCCGCGCGACCGTGAACCGGCTAATCCGCCTCTACAAGATCTCCACCCGCGGCGGCGGATAGCGCCGCGCCAGCACCGACAGCGGCAGATGCCGCTCGTCCTCAGGCAGTTCCAGATAGGCCAGCACCTGCGGCCGCTTCCAGTCGCCGACGCCGAAATCCATCGCCATCCATCTCTGCGGCTCGGGCCCCTCGAGGCCGCGGACCCAAACGAAGAAGCGGGGGAGGTCATCGGCGTCCGTTTCCGTCGTGCGTCTTCTGGCCATCAAAGCTGCTCGCTACATCAACACCGATCGCCGTAAGATATAGGTACTGGCTCGGCGCGTTGAACTCCATGCCGGGGGTTTTGCGAGGCCGCAAATCGGGTCGGCCAGTGAACGCGTGGGTCTGGAGATATGAACGAAACCGTGATCGATGGTTGGGGTGACGCTTCGGAGGTGGCGGAGAAGCTGGCCGGTTCTTGGTCGTTCAACCGGGTTATCGAAGGCCAAGGTACGATGCAGGGTGTCGCGATCGTCACGCCATCGGACAAGGGGGGACTGGCCTATCGCGAGCAGGGAAATCTGAAACTGTTGAACGGCACCGAGTTGCAGGCAGAACGCGAGTACATCTTCAGCAAGAGTGACAGAGGCTTCGAGGTTTTCTTCAACGAGAATCCGCCGCGGCTATTCCACGACATATCACTGTCTGCGACCGTTGGCGGAGACCTGAGCGGAAGCGCGGTCCATCTCTGCAATCTCGACAACTATCAGTCGACTTACAACTTCCTGCCGGATGGTCGCTTTGTCGTTCGTCACGTGGTATCGGGTCCGCGCAAAGGCTACACGATGACCACGACCTACACGCGTGTCGCGCGACGCTCGGGCCCGACTGCGCAGAGATGAGGCCTCCGGCTGGAAGCATGTAGACTTGGCGCGGCGCGCTCGCAACGTTGAAGCGTGTCGTGGAGGAAGGGGGCGGGAGCTGACGCGGCTGGGACTATTCCCGCGGCGCTCCGGGTCCCGGCTCTGCGCAGCAACGCTTACGCAGTGCGGTGCGTCCGGGACGCGGACGTGAGCAGGCGGCCGCCTCTCGTCACTGCCAGAGTTCGCTCTCTGCCACGCGGTTGATGTCGGCGAGCCGCCGGCTTGCATCGCCGTTTAGGTCGAGACTGGCGACCAGCGTCAGCAGGCGATGATAGGTGTCATCGGCGACCTCGACCGGCAGCGGGGCCTCATCAAAGGCCTCGACATAGCTGCCGACAAGGCTGCTCAGGAGACGGCAGAGACCGCGCTGCCCGGGGTCGTCGCGACCGAGCATCTCGAGTTTCTGCTGGAATGTCCGGAAGGTCCGCAGGCCGTGGTGCTGTTCGGAAAGCCACGTGTGCAGGTCGTTCATGTGAGCCTCTTCGGTAAGTGAAGAAGCTACCGGCTTATACAGTGGAGATGTGACGATTGCTAGGGACGAGGGGATCGAGATTCGGTGATCCAGTCCGCCCCCGCCAAGGCTTCGGCAGGACAGCCTTCGCTGCTTCGCCCGGATAACGCCGTGCGTGGCTCGCCCAGCCGTAGCTGCGAAGCAGCGAAGGCTGGTGCCCCTGGCCGATAATCGCCTAGTCCAATAACAATTTGAATTTGCAGTAATTTTCGCCTTCGGTTGTTGCCGATACCAACACAAATACCAACAAGCTGACGCGCGGTATTAGCTGGCAAAAATTAAACAGTGGGCTCCCCGGCAGCAGGCACGTCGCATGCTGGTTCGGTCTGCACAATCGCCTCGACCGGAATCGAACCTGGCTCTGGCTCCAGACCCCCGGCGGGATCGACCTGACATAATATCGCGAGGTCAAGGCAGGGTCTTGCCATGCGAACCCCATCCATGTGCTCCACGATGTCGAGCGAGACACTTACCTCGTGCCGGACGACTTCGGGGGACTCGGTTGCGCTTGGCGCGAGACCAACCCTGGGAGCGCTGATCGCGCGACGCTGATCCGCGATCTGCTGGACGGCCTATGACGATGGTGTGTCAATTTCCGGGAATGCACTGAACAAGGCGACGCGGATCATGGGCTACGATACCGGCCACGGCGCGACCGCTGCGCGCACAGCTTCCGCCCAACCGCGTCGACCCTGCTCAACGTGGAGGGTGCATTCGACGGCGATGTAGTGGAAGCCCAACTCGGCCACGACACGGAGAAAAAAGCGCCAGCGGCACGACGAGGTGGCGGCGCCAGCTTGGAAGGGGCGACAAGAATAGGTCCGCGGCATTTATAACCGTGCGGCCTATTGGCGCGAACGCCCGCGTTTAATGCTCATTGGTCCGATCGCCGCGACAGCCTGCGCAATGGTGCGCCTGCCGTCTTGCTGCGCAGATCGGCGGCCTAGCTTGCGCTTGTTTCGACCCTCGGCAGCGAAGCGTGATATTCATCCACGCTGTCGAGGTCGATCATGGTCTTGCCTCCCATCTTGTAGGCCCTGATCCTTTCGTGGCGATCAGCTCGTAAGCCTTGGTTTTTCCGAATTTGCCATAGCGGCACCCCTCCTTGAACTCCACGAGCCGGCGCCGGTTGTTGTTATCATTATCAACCATGGTTCCTGCATTTGCTTCGATGATCTCCACGACAATCAAATGAGATCCAGCTGAGCGAGATGGGAATCTCCACGGCGCGACCTTGTCCGAAAGGACGAATTCAAATCGGAACGCATCTCCAAAGACGCCAATGAAGCAGATCGGCAAGTCGCGTCTGACGGCGACCATGAAGAGACGGGCACTCAAGCGTAAGCTGCAGGTATCGCACCCCGACAGTTCCATTCCGTCGCGGATTTGGATGAAGGCTCACCCGCGGCCGAAAACGTCAGGCAGGCCGTATCTTGAGGTTGGAGCCTTCAAATTTCAGCCCGGGCACGGCCTCGAAGATCGTTCGGACGAGATCTTCCAGCCGTTTGCTCTTGAGGTCGGCCTTCGATGTCGCCGCAACCTCCTCGAGTGCTTCGGCGCGCGGCGTCATCGGTAGCCGCTCCTTCGGCCCAGACCGCAAGGGGGGCCGCGACCGGTCGCCCCCAAGCGGAACACTTTAGGATCACTCCGGCCGCGCGATGATCTGGTGATGGGCGTCCATCCCGATGCGGCCGCGTTCCATACCGTGCGACCCGCCGCCGCTGTTGTAGATGACGAGGACGGCGTTGTCATGAGTCGGCATGCTCGGCAACGTCAGGGTGATGCTGGCGGTGCCGTCGGCCTTTGCGGTGAAGCTGTTCGTCTTTCCGACGCCGTCCATCGGCGTAAAGCTGATCGGTTTCGTGTCGAAGTGGTTCTCGAACAGGCTGTAGCTCGCGTTCGGCTGCAGGTTCTTGAAGGTCGCCTCAAGCGTCACCTTGCTATCCTTTTCCACGATGTTGACGGTGCCGGTGGCGGAGAGCCACGACTGGAGATCGAAGCCCAGCGGCTTGTGCGCGGCGTTGAACAGCTTCGACGTCTTGGGATCCTGGTCGATGAACGGCGGCCGCTCGCCGGCGACGTGCTTGATGCCCTGCGGACCGGTCGCCTCCGGTGCGGAGGCATCCTCGACGAAGACCTGAGGGTCGAGCGTCTTCGGCTGCTTGGTTTCCGCCGAGAAGAAGGCGGCGTGAGTGACGAACTCCAGCTTCAAGGGCGAGGCCGCGAAGCTGCCACCAACAGAAGCGATGAGCAGTCCGGCCGCCGCGGCCGAGAGGAACAGACGTCGTTCGTGCGCTTTATTCATTTGGCATTGTTGCCTTTCGAGGTGGCCGAACATAGGCGCCGCACGCCCAACCGGCGCCTATAACATCAGCCCGGACGCGGAGGCCCGACCCTCAGTTCGCTGCGTGCCGCCTCGATGTTACCTGCGGGGGGCCTTTTAAGGCCGACCAGAGGAGCCTATCTACAACGGCCGCCGCCAATGTGACATACACCCAAGGATTTTCTTGGCCATGTTACCAGGCGAAGCGCAGGGGGTGTCGCCCATCTCCTTATCATGATCTGCCTGCAATCGGTGGCGATATCCCTACCTGAGGGCCGATAGAGGACCGTTTCGAACAGGCTGAAATGACCCGCTTGAGCGATACCGTCAGCGTCGGCGATCAGCTTGGCTAAGGTGTTATCAGCGGCCAGCTCCCGCGTCGCGGACTGCCCAGGGAGCAGCCGCGTGTCGGAGCCTTCGCGGGACTTGCTGCCGGCAAAAAACCGGCAGCAGAGATATTGAATCCGCTGGTTCCATCCAGGGCGATGGATCAATAGCGATGCCGCAGTCCCGAATGACGCGAGTGGATCGCGTGTCGCTTCGGCGCGTAGGCAAAAGCAGCGGTCGGGCCGACCGACACGGACGCAATCGCATTCCGTGCATTCGGATACATAGCTGCAAACGCCGCCGGCTCCTGCTGGGCAAACTCTGCCGACACCGGCGTCGCTGCGATCATTGCCAGAACTGCTGTCACACCGAAGATACTGATCTTGGTCATAGCTTCTCCCTCCCTGTGTCGATCAGTCGCAAGAGTTCGCAACTCCCTCAAAACCAGCACACGCATAGACTCGTCCGATCCTTGAAAGCACGCGGGCTCTCGCTGAGCCCGGACGTTCAAGAACGTCTGATTAGTGCGAGTTGAGAATCTCGAAACTTCCGAAGCGCACGCTGTGCGCTTCTATTAATCAGTTCGGAGGAAGTGCCGCGGTGGTTACGCCCTCACAGCGGCTTGAAACGATATCCGGTCAAGCGCCTTGCGGTCGCGAACTCACGCAACGCTGATCCGGCTTATAACTGTCTCGGAGCTCAGAGAGCGTGACTTCCGGAGCTATGGCCGTTGAACTACTTTCTCGAAGAGGCTGAATTGGCTCGCTTTGGCGATGCGGTTAGCCTCCGCAATCAGCTTGGCCGACGCGCTATCGGCTGCCAGTTCGTGCAACAGGTTGTCGTAGACGTGCTGGTGATAGAAATCATCGGGGTGCACTTCCAACCAGAACTTCACCCGGCCACTCATAGGCCAAGCTATCTCCAGCGTCGCTGACTGCCCCGGGAGCAGGCGGGTGTCGGAGCGCTCGATCCAATCGCCATCAACCGAGGCCACCTCCCGCCAGATGACGTAGTGGACTTCTGAGCTGGGGACGGGACTGCCCGATTGATCGAGAGCGACCCCTTTCATGATGACCTTGGGTGTCACGTAGGTGGGAAATGCATGGCCGATTCCGGTGCTGGTCAGGCGAAATTGCGCCGCTTCAGGTTTGGCAACGAACTCAGGCGTGAGCCCGGAGCGCACCATGTCGGGATCGTGGATGCCTCGCCAGAGATGCTTGCGCTCTGGCATGTGACAGGACTGACATGTCGTGCCGCTGCGCGCGGCCGGACTCTGCTCCCATTCGACCAGCGTGTTCTCCAGCGGCTTGCCGTTGATGGCCTGCTCCTGAGGAAACTGATGGCAGGCCGCACAGAACTCCGATTTCTCGAATTCCGGGACGCGCATCACGCCACCGTGCGGAGCGCTGGCATCGCTCTGTCCGACGGCGCCGGTGTCGCGCTGCGGCGGGCCAAAGCGGCGATGGCCTCTTAGGTGGCAGCCGCCGCAGGAATTTCCGGCGTCCGCAAGTCCGTGACCGATGCCGGAATGGCCCTCGGCCGTTCGGCGCGCCGCTTCAAACGCCTCGCGTTGTTCAGCCAGCGGTGCATGGCACTGCATACAGACCGCGGTGTCGGCCGCGTCGTAGGTGAGGAGCTGGCCGACGAGCCCCGGCGAGAAAGCCCTGGCGTGCAGGGATGTCCGCCACTCCTCAAGCCTGTCGCTGTGGCAGCCGCCGCAGCTCTCCGGCGCGAGCGAGCGCTCCTCCGGCGTCCATGCGCGCGGCGCTTTGCCCTGCGGCGCGAGCGGCTGGTGCCAATAGTCGGTGGGCAGCCGCTCTGCCGCCGGAGAAACCCCGTTCGAAAGGCAAAGCAGCAATCCGACGACCATCAGATGAGTTCGCGAGATGCTCATCGGATTCCGGGAGGATGGTGTCTCCATATCACGGCATCGTGCAGGTCAGCGAGCGGCGGGGTATCGCGGTCGAGTATAGCCCCGCCCGAGCCCACGAACGCTTGCTACTTCTTCGGTGCGCAGGGATTGGCCATCTTCTTTGCAGCCGGCGCGCAAGGGTTCGCGGCCTTATGCGCCTTATGTGCCTTCGGCGCGCACGGATTGGCCGCTTTGGTTGCCTTCGGAGCGCAAGGGTTCGCAGCCTGTGCGACGGTCGGCAGCGAAGCCATCGCGACAAGCCCGCCAAGCGCGGCGATCGAGCTCAGGGTTACAAGCGAAGTCTTAAGCGAATTCATCGCAATTCTCCTGTGGATTGAAACGTCAACGTCATTCACGGCCGGAGTTGTCACAACGACCGGTCAGGGGATTCGACGATCGCGTCGAAGCGAAGCAGATGGCCCCTGGTGATAGGTTCGCGGTCAGCCATAAAAAGGTTACGTGCCCAGCAGCGCACGGCCGCCGGGCTCGCCGTCAATTTTCCGGGCCGATCGATGTTCTTTTGTGAATCGGGCTACCTGGCCTGAAAGCGTGGAATGCAAACGCAAACGTGACGTCGTAGGGAATATCGGACAGCTGGCCGTCGTGCCGACGCTGCACGACCACGTTGCCGATATCGCGGCCACCCGCGATGGTCCTTTTGTCGAGCGCCGAGGTTTGCCCGGCTTCCCATCTGAGAATGATGTCGCCGCTTTCGATCGTGCCGCGCTCTCTTAGCAGCGACAGTGACCAGGCTTCGTGATGATCCAGCCTGATCTCAACCGCAACCACGCGCTCCATCGGATCGATCCCGTCAGGCAGCGAGCCGTCGTAGAGGAGCGGCATTTGCCCGCTCGCGTCATACCCGACATAGGGATTAATACCGTAGCGGCGCGCGGCTGGATCGTGTGGGATCAACACCTGTCCGTTGGGAAAACGCTGACGGAAGCGGACAAAAGATTCCAGGCGTGACGGAAGCAGGTGAAGGCGCTTGCCGCTCATCACGCCCACGATGGCGTCGCCCTCGAATTGCTGCCACCAACTCTCGGTTTGACGGTCGTACATCACGAGATCCGAGTTTCGGAGCTTGCCCGTCGTGCCGAAATCGAGCACGCGATTCTCCACCGTGCGTTCGAAAACGAGGGCGGCATTGCAGAGCGGGCAATAGGTGACGGCCACGGGCGTACCGCCGACAGTATCGTTCGCGATCTCGTGCCAGATCAGAACGCTAAGGGGATACGCCCGCGCGTCGCCGCGGATGTCGAGTGTGATGACCGGCTCTGCGTCGCCGATGCGAGAGGCCCATCCAGTTGCAGCGCCGTCCTTGAGCCGCTCGAAGCGCGGCGTATCGATCGACGGAATACCGTCCTTGGGCGGGCCGCCAGATTTAATCTCGCGCAACGGAACAGTGTGCCGCGAGAAGTCCGTGCGGGGCCATTCGGCTCGCCAACTCCCGGGCTCGGCCATGGCTTGGCCGACGGCCGTACCGATGATCACAGCGACAAGCATTGCCGCTGCCGGTACTCTTGCCCGGATGAGCTTTGGGAACCTCAATGGCTCACCGCTGAGGAGCTTTGTTCCGCCTCAGCGCCTCCAGATCGCGATCTGCATCGATTTTCGACGTCTATGATTCGCTCGACCGCCCGAAAAGGTTACCGACGGGCTGCGAGTAACGAGCTCCCGTCAACGTTCGCCAAAGCGAAACATGATATTCGTGGCGCGATATCTAAGGACGTATTTTGCGAAGTTGGAACGAAACCGCGCCATAGGTGCAAACGGCATAGGGCACGAAGTAGGTGAGAACGATCTTGAGCCAATTGATCGGCGTCTCGCCAAGCAGGGCGTCGCCCTGGTTGATGAGGTTCAGCACCGTCCCGACCACAAGGGCAACAAAAAACGAACGGCGAGGGACGCCATCAGAGATGGCGCAACGGCATATGAGCCTCAATGTCGACATCCGTCGCCCCAGCTTGCGTTCAGTTTTGCGACGCACCGATGATTTTTGGTAGTTCCACAAGCGTCTCGATTTCGAAGTCGGGTTGGCCTGGCAGCCGTTCCTTGCGCTGTCGATACCGATTGCACCAGACGACCCTCATTCCAAATGATGACGCGGCATAAGCATCCCAGGCGTTCGACGACTGAAACGAAATCTGGGACGCTGGAACGCCTAGCTGATCGACTGCGAGCTGATAGACTCGAGGATCGGGCTTGTAGACGCCAACCTCTTCGACCGACAGTACGTGATCGAGCAAGCCATCGATCCCTGCGTTCTTTACAGCCGAATCGAGCATCTCGGGCGTCCCGTTCGATAGGATCGCAGTTTTTAGTCCGGTGGCCTTCAGCTGCCGAAGAACGTCGGGCACCTCCGGGAATGTGTCGAGCGTCAAATAGAGCTCCATCAAACGATCGCGCAGCCCCGGCTGTTTGAGCATCAGGGTCTCCAACGAGAAGTCCAGGGCATCGCCAGTCACCTGCCAGAAATCGGCATGACGTCCTTGTGCGGCGCGAAGCCAGGTATATTGCAGCTGTTTTTCGCGCCAAAGGGCGGTCAGCTTGTCAAAACTGTCGCCAAGCACGTCGCGGCAGCCGCGGGCTGCCGACGCAAAATCGAACAGCGTGCCATAAGCGTCGAAGACACAAGCCCGGACAGGACCCGGCGAGCTCATTGCCATGACCTTACCTCCGTCTAGCTGACTAGCGAGTCTATTGCGCGCAGAGCGAGCCATATACCACTTTGAGCGCTGTGGCGGGAAAGGTGATCAGCTTGGCTCCGCGCGTTGAATTTGCCGCGGTTCCCAGCCCACGCGGTTTTGACCCTTGCAATACACGCTTTAGAGCGGTTCGCCCTTTCTCAGCCGGGTTACGTAGGCACCGACGAATCTTTTGGCCAGGCCGAATCCCGTTTAAGCGCTGGGCGAACCAAGGCGTCCGCTCTTTGTTTCGCGCCAGTCGCAACGTTCGGGTCGGGCATGAGTTGGAGGCACCGATCACGAAATCCCAATCGATCGTTGACGATCAAGGAAGCACCAAGCGTCCGACCCTGCCTCCATAGTATTCAGTGAACCACAGCGCGCCGTCTGGCCCGGTCGTGATGCTGTGGGGTCCGCTACCGTCCGAGGGGACCGTGAATTCGGTGACAGAACCGGTCGTCGTGATCCGGCCGATTTTGTTGCCGACGATGCAGCGCGAACCTGGCCGGCGAATGCAACTGGCTTCGGTAAACCACAAGGCGCCGTCCGGCCCCGTCGTGATGCCCCAAGGCTGGGCATTGGGATCCGGAAGAGCGAATTCGGTTATCTTGCCATCGGTGGTAATTCGCACGATTTTGCCACTAACCGGTTCGGTGAGCCACAGCGCTCCGTCTGGCCCAGTTGTAATGCCCCCGGGGCTACTATTCTCCGGGGGTATCCTGAATTCGGTCACCGCGCCCGTGGTCGTAATCCGCCCGATTTTACCACGAAATTCCGTGAACCACAGTGCACCGTCGGGTCCAGTCGTGATCTCTCCACCCTTGGCCGCGGGAATCGCGAATTCGGTAACCACGCCGGTGGTCGTGATCCGCACGATTTTGCCTCCGGCTTCTTCGGTGAACCACAAGGCGCCGTCTGGCCCGGTCGCGATGCCAAGCGGCCCAGACGACCCGGGGGCCGTGAACTCGATCAGTTGCAGGTTTTCGGCGGTGGCGGTCGTCGGAATGCGCCCGATCTTCTTCGACGTGAACTCGGTGAACCAAAGCGCGCCGTCAGGCCCCGTTGTGATCGAATGCAAAATGCCATCGCCCTTGATCGGGAATTCGGTGATGCTCCCCCCGGTCGTGATCCGCCCGATCTTGCCCCCAGACTCGGTGAACCACAGCGCGCCGTCTGGCCCAGTCGTGATTGCGGAGGGACGGCTGGCGGGGGGGGGACGAATTCGGTGAATGTGTGGGCAACAGCAGGCATGGTTTCCGCGACCGCCCCCAATCGGAGCGCCATTGCCAGCAACAATGAAGCGATAGCAATCCTCATGGCCTTCTCCACGATGGCCTCGCGCTGATGCACGATCTCACGAACTCGAAAACGCGAATAGCAGTTTCCTGAAGCTGAGGTATGGCGCCCCGCTTTACGAGTACATGACTTAGATGATCATTCAGCCGTGTTGAGTAACCTTCCCGGGCTCAGAAGCGAATTTACAAGCAGCACGCCAACGCGATGGCGTCCACACGGCACGGACCAGAGTAGAAAACTCGTCCATTCCGCGGCAGGAGGAGCTAAAAGACACATGCGAACCACCTCTGCGCACTCCATCCGAATAACTCATCGATCAAGCGGCGAAGTCATTGCCGAAGGACCGGTCGGCTTTTGGGGTATCACGCCGTTTGAGGGAAATCTCTACATCAGCCGAAAATGCCTGAAGACCAACCATTTGCGACCGAATTGGGTGCCGGGGCTCTGCATCTACAAGTTCCTATACGTTTGGCTCGATCTGCGGCTCCCGAACGGAACGTGGGAGCCGTTTGTCGGATGGATGTACTGGCTGCCAAATCCGCTCTTACCATTCATTGCGTTTCGACCAGCCGTTCCTCGCCTGTCGCCAGTGTTACAGGTCGAAGAGATCATTGGTTGAGGCGAACGGAAATCAGGGCTGCTTCCAGTGGCTACTAACCCCTTAGGCGCGACTCCGGTCCGCCCGAGCGTTAATGTCCTGTCGCGGCGGGACATCGTTCTCTCAGGTCTGATTGGGACAGTTGGATTGCTTGTGACTGATGCCGTTGCGGCGCCGCAAGCGCAGGACATTCCCACCTTCAAATCCGGCAGATATCAATTTACGACTATTTGGCCGCAGCAGCCGTTGCCATCGATCAGGCTGTTTCGCCTTGAGGGGGGCACGATTGATCTCTTGTCCCTCCGCGGCAAGCCGATCCTTTTGAATTTCTGGGCTTCGTGGTGCGCCGCCTGCCGAACAGAATTGCCGGTCCTTGAGCGCCAGTACAGAAGCGCTTGGCGGAAAAACCTGCATGTCGCCGCGGTTTCAGAGGATAGAGGCGCTCGCGAAACGGTTGAACGCTTCGTCAAGACGCTCCAGCTGCGAACCCTTCCAATCTATTTGGACCCCAATCGCTATGTCGCGCATTCGGACAGCGCCAATGAAAGGAACGCGCCATTCACCCTTTACGCGATGCCGATCACCTATCTCATCGCAAGTTCAGGAACGATCATTGGATATATGCCGGGCGTCGCGGATTGGTCGTCCCCGGCGGCGGATAGCCTGATTGAATACCTGCGGAACTCATAGCGCTCCGCGAAGAGTTGCCCCGATGGCGATTCAGCAGCTTTCGTCGTTATTCGACGCCCTATTCGGCCGCCGGAATTTTTGAGGCCCCGCGGTAACTTTTCTGGATTCCGAGCGAACTATTGTCGGGTATCGGACGGAGCTGGACAGATCATGCTTTCAAGACTCGACAAAGTTTTGCTGATTGGGGCGGCGCTCTTTGCATGGTCGCCTGTCGCGTGGGCCGGACAGCCGTTCGACGCTAAAGCATTTCAATCCGCCCAGGCCGCGGAAAAGGCCATCCTGGTCGACGTCACCGCATCCTGGTGTCCGACCTGCAGGCAGCAGCGGCCGATCGTCGAGCAGATCGAGAAGGAAAAGCCGGATCTGATTGTCTACGAAGTCGATTTCGACACTGCGAAGAACGTGTTGAAGCGGTTTCGTGTCCAGTACCAGAGTACGCTGATCGTCTTCCATGGCGCGAAGGAGGTTGCGCGCTCGACTGGCGAGACCGATCCCGCGCTCATTCGCGCGATGATCGCCAAGGCATTCTGATGGTGGCCGGTCTCGGGAACTTGGCGCTCGGCTACGCAGCCGGCGCGTTGTCGACGCTGTCCCCTTGCGTACTGCCGATTCTGCCGATCGTCCTTTTCGGCGTTGTCGAGCGCCATGCGTGGGGACCGTTGGCGCTAGCCGCGGGGCTGTCGACTTCGTTCGCCGGCGTCGGGATAGCTATCGCATCGGCCGGTTTCAGCATCGGAGTTGATCCGTCCACATTGCGTCTCGTGGTCGCGGCCGTGCTGGCTGGCATGGGAGCGGTTCTCCTCGTTCCAGCGCTTCAGGACAAATTCACGACCATCGCGGCGCCGGTCGCAAGCAGGGGGCAGGTGCTGCTCGATCGACTGCAGCCGTCCGGATTAGGCGGCCAGTTCGCACTCGGCGCCGTGCTTGGGGTCATCTGGTCTCCCTGCTCGGGTCCCACGCTCGGCGCAGCGGTCGGGCTCGCTGCGCAAGGCGACAACGTCGCGACCGCAGCGGCAACCATGATCAGTTTCGGATTCGGAGCGGCAACGCCGATCCTCGCGCTCGCCTATGGATCGAGACAGGCCATCTTCGCGCGGCGCGATCGGTTCGCGCGCGTATCGCGCATTGGTAAGCCTCTGATGGGCGCGACCTTCGTTGGCATCGGCGCCTTTGTCCTCACCGGCTTCGACAAGATCGTCGAGGCCGCTCTGACGCGCGCCATGCCGGATTGGTTGGTGACTGTGACGACGCGGTTATGAAGCCCGTCGACTTTTTCAAATTAATGGCGTGTGGCAGGTCGTGAGCGGGACCGGCAAGCTTCAGAAGCTCAAGGGGGTAGGGACCTTTCATCAGGTCGCGACCGCCCGACGGAGCGACGATCCGTTCTCGAGGGCGAGTTGGTCCAGTGAGAGCAGACCGCGATGCCACAGAGTTCTCCAGGAAGATTAGGCGCAGTGGACAATGGACGGTCCAACAAAGTCACTGATCTTGATATTCTCGGTCTCGAGCACCAGGTATCCGTTGAACGCTGAGCGACCATCGACAAGCTCGCCACAGGAATGATCCTTGGTTCGCCGATGGTCGTGCGTGGCCTTCCTGAAGGAGGGCGCCATGTTGCGATACGTCCGCCTTGCGGCGGTCGCCTTGATTGTCACGTTGACGACGACCCCGGCCGGCGCGGTTGAGTTGTGCGCGAGCCGGCCCGATTTCGTCGCCTTGCTCAAGGATAATTTCGGGGAGGTCGTGATGGCCCAGGGATTGTCCAGCAGCGGCCATCTGGTGGAAGTGTTCGTTTCGCCGGCTGGCACGTGGACAATCCTCTTGTCGCGCGCTGACGGTCTGTCCTGCATTGTCGATGCTGGGGACCCATGGCTGACGTCGGCCAGCCGGTCAAGCGACGCTGCACAACGTTAGCCAGCAGATCTAGAGAGCGGATGGGCGAGCGCAGTCCGCTGTTCATGAAAGTGGTGCAGGACTGCTTATCGCCTCCGCTCGTTGGACCGGCGGGTGCTGGCGGATGCCCCCGCGGTGCTTGGAATGACTTGACTCCGTACAGTGGTACGGAGTGCATTCTCTCCAGATAGGTGCGCCATGGGCAAGGGAATGACGATCAGCCGGGCCGCCGAGCAGGCGGGAGTCGGTATTGAAACCATCCGCTTCTACGAACGCCGGGGCTTGATCGAGCGGCCGTTGCGACCGAGAAGCGGCGGCTATCGCGTTTATGAAGGCGCTGTCGTTGAACGCATCCGTTTCATCCGGCAAGCGCAGGACCTCGGTTTCTCGCTGCGCGAAATCCTGGAGCTCCTCTCGCTACGGGCCGATCCGGCCACGGATTGCAGTGACATCCGAGCGCAGGCAATGACCAAGCGCCGGGAGGTCGATCGCAGGATCGCGAAGCTTCAGCAGATGCGGTCGGCGCTCGACCAGCTGATCGGGACCTGCCCGGGCGGTGGCGCTCTGCGCGCATGCACAATCATCGATGCGTTGGCCGGACCAGGTAGAGGGGAAGCGGAATCATCGGAACCGGCGTCGGCCTGCCCGTCTAATCAACTTGAGCGCAGGGGTCGAACCGCGAAGGGATCAAGGATGAAGACAGCTCTTTTCAAGATAGGCGGCATGCACTGTGACGGTTGCGCGCGTACGATCGCTGCGGTCGTCTCGGCAGAACCAGGGGTGCAGAAGGCAACCGTGTCCTTTAATGCCCAGGAGGCGCGCATCATGTTCGATCCGCAAGCGACGGACGAGGAACGCCTCGTAGTGGCCGTGCAAAAGGCGGGCTATGCGGTGGTCGGCAGGCCATCGTAGCAGGGAAACACCGATGAGTCTGGCCCGCAGACCAGGTCGCTCTCGTCGCCCACGCGCTTCCGAAAGGCTCAGGCCCATTTCAGTGTTCTGAAATCGAATTTGCCTTCGATCGTCGGCTTGACGATGCGAAAGTAGGGAGAGACGTCGAAGTCGCGCGGCGCAAAAAGAGAGTGGTGGCGGATGTGCATGATCTCGTCAACACAATCAGGACATTGTTCTGTTGCCGCGGCGCGATACTCCACGGTAGGAAGCACCGGATAATGCACGGCCTGGAAGGCCTGCGCGATCAGCGTGGAGCAGATGGCACGCGTAGGATCGCCGCTTCCGAATGCGATCATGCGCCGGCGAAATCGCGTGGGGACCGGTGGGGTCGGCAGTAGATACCGCGCGAGATCAATGACATTCTTCAGATCGTAATGATGTCCGAGCCGGGCGATCGCAAAATCGGCGACGGCGCGACACTCTTCCTCGTTGAGCCCTACCGGGCGGCAAATTCGGGTGGGCATGCCGGTGAACGCCTCGACACCGACGCTGCGAACGCCCGCAATGAGATCGGCTTCGACGAAGCAGTGCGTTGATCGGGCAAGTCGCCCGTTGCCATGGACGCCGACATAGAGGGCGGCATGCGACCAGGTGGACTGCGTCAAATACTTGATCGCGGTGCTGATCTGGGAATTGCCCTCGACTAGCAGAACATCCGCGGGTTCGAGGCTGGAGAGAAGGCGATCAGGTGAGGTGGGCGGCGTAGCCCCGTGGACATGCCGCTCCCTGCTCAGGAAACCCGCGAGAGTCCGCCCAACCTTATCCAGCATTGCGCATCAAGCCATTTCTCGCTTCCAGGAAGCCGTTCTGAGAAACGAGCTATATTGGAGAGGTTCGTTCCGCGGCATCTTTCGTTACGTGTGCGCGGAATTTTCTCTGGGTTTGCGGTCTCGCTTCTCGCACCCTGCCCGGCCGGTGCAAAATCGCGCCGCGCGTGAACGATCGTCCCTTGACTCCGTATATTGGTACGGGGTGCATGCTCGCGGGTCGATCGGGGCAGCACCTGCAGCCGAGTATGCTGCGGAACGGGTTGAGGAGGCGACCATGGCGCTTTCCGCGAGTACAGAAGCTCTTCCATTATGGACCGAAGAACCCGCGAGCCGTCCGGATCGGGCGCGTATCCGCGCCCGCATCGGCGGGCTCCATTGCTCGCTTTGCACCAGCACCATTGAGAAGGCGCTTGGCCGCAAAGTAGGCGTCGACAAGGTGGCAGTCAGCCTGACCCATGAGCAGGCGCTGGTGGAATATGATCCGGCGCGGGCCGATCCGAGGGAGCTGCTACAGACGCTGCGGGACATCGGCTACACGCTGCACGATCCGCGCAAGCTGCGCCCGTTTGAGGACGAGGAGCGCGATCTCGTGCGCGAGGGACGGCGCTTCCTCGTCGCCGTCTCCTTCAGCCTGGTCGCGATCGCGCTGATCGCAACTCCTACGGGCCTCTGGTCGACCATGCTTCCGCTTGCGGCCGTACTCGGCCTCATCGGTTTGGTGTTCCTGGTGTTGCGCGCGCTGGGACTGTGGATCGCCGCGACGGGTGGTGTCGGACTGGGCGTCCTTGCGGGAGCGCTGCTTGTCTCCCGCGAGACGCTGGGCCTTGCGCCGGCAACGCCGTGGCTGGTGGGAGCGCTTGCGATCGTCCTCGTCTTCGGCATCGCCCGGCACATCCTCGTGATGGCGTATCAGGCCTTGCGTCGCGGCATTCTCAATCAGCACGTGCTGCTGGAGGCCGGCGCTTTCGCCGGCCTCATGGGCGGCCTCATTGGCCTCATCTTCCATTGGCCGGGTTATCCGACGGCGCCCTTCTTTGCCGTCGCGGTCATGGTCACCACCTATCACCTGTTCTCGGAATGGCTGTCGCTCATTGTCAAGACGCGCAGCTCGCAGGCCGTCAAACGGTTGCTCGACCTGCAGCCGGACGTCGCGCGGGTGCAGCGTGACGGCCGCGAGGTGGAGCTTCCGATCGCGGGGGTCGTGGTCGGCGACCTGGTTCGCGTTCGTCCCGGCGAGCGCGTGCCGGTCGACGGAGAGGTGATCGGAGGTCACTCCTCGGTTGACCAGGCCCTCGTGACCGGCGAGCCGGTGCCGATCGAGCGCGCGGTCGGCGATGGCGTCATCGGCGGTTCGATCAACGGGATGGGAACGTTGCTGGTTCGCGTCACGGCGGTCGGCGAGGAAAGCTTCCTGCAGCGGATCGCACGCGAGGTCGAGGATGCCCGGGCGCTCAAGCCGGGACTGCTGCATCTCGTCGATCGTATCCTCGTCGTCTACACCCCGGCCGTGCTCTTGACTGCGCTGCTGGCCGTGGTCGGGTGGATCGCAATCCCGTGGATGCTGGGCGTCACTCCCGATCTGCAGCGGGCGGTGTTTGCAGGGCTCAGCGTGCTCGTCATGGGATATCCCTGCGCGGTCGGCATCTCGGCGCCGCTGTCGATCGTGCGCGGCGCCGGCGAAGCCGCCGAGCGCGGCATTCTCATGCGCACCGGCGAAGCATTCCAGGGCTATCGTCTGGTGAACCAAATTGTGCTCGACAAGACCGGGACGCTCACCGAGGGGCGGCCGCAACTTGTGGCGATCGAGGCTGTCGGCGCCAGCGAGACCGAATTGCTGGGCGTTGCCGCCGCAGCAGAGGCAGCATCCGAACATCCCTTGGCCGATGCGATCGTCACGGCCGCCTTCGAGCAGGGGATCACGCCGCCGGATGTCAGCGACTTCGAAGCCTTTCCCGGCAAGGGGGGCCGCGCACGCATCGGTGCGACAACAGTTCTCGTCGGCAACCCGCGCTTCATCAGCGAGAATGTTGAGCTTGCCAACCTGGCCGACCGGATTGCGGGGCTCGAAGCGTCGGGCCACACCGTTGTCGCCGTCGCCCGGGATGAGCAGCCACTCGGACTGCTCGCGCTCAGCGACAGCGTGCGGCCGGAGGCCGCGGGAGCGACGGCCGCGCTGCGGCAGGCTGGGCTTAAGACCGTGCTCGTCACAGGCGACAATGAGCGCAACGCCCGCCGGGTTGCGGCCGAACTCGGCATCACCGAGGTCCATGCCGGCGTCCTGCCCGGCCAGAAAGCGGATCTCATCAGGCAGTTCCAGCACGGGGGTCGGGTGGCTATGGTGGGCGATGGGATTAACGACGCGCCGGCGCTGATGCAGGCGGATGTCGGCATCGCCATGGGCGGCGGTACCGACACCGCCATCGATTCGGCCGACATCATCGTCCTGTCGAACAGGCTCGATGCACTGGTGACCGCACGCGAGATCAGCCACCGCAGCTATCGCAGGATGCTGCAGAATGTCTCACTCGCCTTCCTGTTCAACGGCATCGGCGTGCCGCTGGCGGCGACCGGCCTCGTCTATCCGGTGTGGGCGATGGCGGCGATGGCGGTGAGCGTGACGACGATCTTCTTCAATTCGCTGTGGGGCCAGCCGTCGCTGTTCTTCCAGGCGATCCTCAGCGTCGGCAAGCCGGTCGAGCGGCGTCCATGATTGACCTTGAGCCCTTACTGCAGGACATCACGGGGCTGACGCCGTTCGCCATTGGCTTGGTAGCGCTCGCCGGGCTCATCGTCGGGATCGCTCCGAGCTCGTTCCCACTGATTTCGGTCGCCGCTGGCCTCGCGGCGGGCCGGGGCGCGGCGGTCAACAAGCGACGTATCGTAGGATTGCGACTCTCCGTCGGCTTCGTGCTCGGAATCGCCACCGTTGACGCCGTCATCGGTGCCTTGTTCGGGCTCGCGGGCTTTGCCGTGATGCGGGTCCTGGCGCGGTATCTTGCTGTTGCCTATGGCCTGCTTGCCGTCATCCTGATCGTGGCCGGGCTCGCGCTGCTGCGCCTCGTCCATATTGTCATCCCCACGCTCGCGCCTTCGGCAAAGGCGACCCGCAGCTTCATCGGCAGCTATCTGCTTGGCCTTCCATTCGGACTATCGACCTGCCCAGCCTGCACGCCGTTGCTGTTCCCCGTGGCGGCCGCGGCAGCCGGAACGGCCGACCCGCTGATGGGGGCGGTGCTGATGGCCACTTTCGGTCTCGCCCGCGGGATTCCGATCGTTGTCACCGCGACAATGGCGGGTAGTCTCGCGAGCTTCAGCCACACACGCCGCTTCACGCTTTGGGCCGAGCGCATCGGCGCCGCGCTTATGTTCGCGGCTGCCATCTACTTCAGCTATCAAGCTGCCCTGTATGCCGGATGGCTGAGGCCATAAGGGCAAGCGCGTCGGATCCCGCCGAGATTGGGCTTTCGCCCAGGTAACCTTTCCGCTTCCCGAGCGAATTGACCTTTAGCGGACCAATTCGGCCCGCCACGGGCGACTGCCTACGCTCGCACCGCAACCCGCCATCGGAGGAACAGGAATGTCCAATCGCACGCTATCTGCACTCGTCGCCGGCGCCTTTGTCGCCGCTGTTGGATCGCTCGCCGCCACGCCGGCCACGGCACAGAACAAGGCCGAGATGGAAAAAATGATGAAAGAAAAGCAGGCCATGACGATGAAGGCCCTGGAAGGCGGCAAGATGGAGAAGTGTTTCGGCGTGGCGCTCAAGGGGCAGAACGACTGCTACGCGGGGGCGGGCACAACCTGCGCCGGGACCAGCACCGCCGACTACCAGGGCAACGCGTTCAAGCTCGAAGCCAAGGGCACCTGCACAACCATGCAGACGCCGAAGGGACCGGGAAGCCTCACGCCGAAGGCCTGATGTCGCGTTGAGCGGGCGGACGCAGTTGCCCGCCCGCCTCTCTTTTTGATTGGAGGTACCCGTGCCTCTTCCATCGTTTGACGCGAGAGAGCAAATCCCGGCGCGTGGGGGTGTCGGCCTCAAGGCGGAGCATTACCGCACGATTGTCGAGCAGCGACCCGACATCGGTTTCTTCGAGGTGCATGCGGAAAACTACATGGGCGCGGGAGGCCCGCCGCATCGCTATTTGTCGGCCATCCGCGAGCGATACCCGCTGTCGCTCCACGGGGTCGGACTCTCGATCGGCGCCGATCGGCCGCTCGATGAGGATCATCTTCAACGTCTCAACCAGCTGATCGGACGCTATGCGCCAGGACTGTTCTCTGAACATCTTGCCTGGTCATCGCACGATTCAAGCTTCCTCAACGATCTGCTGCCGGTGCCGTACACCGCCGAGACGCTCATCCGTGTCGTCGAGCATATCGACCAGGTCCAGAATGCGCTCGGCCGCCGGATGCTGCTGGAGAATCCGTCCACCTATCTTGCCTTCGCCGAAAGCACCTATTCGGAGATCGACTTCATCGCGGAAGTCGTGCGACGCACCGGGTGCGGCCTGCTTCTCGATGTCAATAATGTCTACGTCGCCTCGACTAACCAGCAATGGGATCCGTTCCGCTATGTAGACGCGTATCCGCTGACCCACGTTCAGGAAATTCATCTGGCCGGTTACACGAGAGAGACCGACGACAAGGGACGGGCGCTGCTGATCGATACACATAATCGCCCCGTCGACGAAGTTGTCTGGGATCTCTACGCCCACGCTGTCCGCCTCATCGGTCCGGTTCCCACGCTGATCGAATGGGACGCCGACGTGCCGGCCTGGTCCACGCTCAAGCGGGAGGCGGACCGCGCCGAGGCGATCATGCTCGCAACGAAACCGGAGGCCGTCCGCCATGCAGCCGCTCGCTGAACGGCAACGCGGGTTCGCCGCGGCCCTGCTCGACCCCGGGCTGCCGATGCCCGATGGCCTTGTCGGTCCGGACGGTGAACCGGGTCAAAAACGGTTTGCCGTCTATCGAAACAATGTCGTGGTCGGCCTGACAGAGACCCTGAAGGATGCGTTCCCGGCTGTGCACCGCATCGTTGGCGACGAGTTCTTCCGGGCCATGGCGCGCGCCTACGTCATGATCGAACCGCCGCACTCGCCGATCCTGCTGGATTATGGCGCCAGCTTTCCGGATTTCATCCCCCGATTCGAGCCGGCTGCCGTGCTGCCCTATCTGGCAGATGTTGCACGCATCGAGCGCGCCTGGACCGAGGCGTATCACGCGCCCGAGGCCTCACCGATTGATCCCGGCGCGTTCACCGCCGTTTCCAGCGACCAGCTTCCCGCAATCCGGCTCGCGCTGCATCCTTCGCTTCGGCTCGTCCGATCGCAATTCCCGGCGCTCACGATCTGGCAGATGAATGTCGCTGGCGGCGTCCCGGCGCCGGTGGATCTCGCCGCGGGAGGCGAGGACGTGCTCATCGTTCGCCCTATGGCCGACGTTGAAGTTCGATCGATTCCCGAGGGAAGTCTGGAATTCATCGGGGCGCTCATGGATGGAAGATCGGTGCTCGCCGCTCTGGAGGCAGCTCTGATCGCCAACCCGCGCTTCGACCTGTCGGCCAATCTTTCTGATCTCATGCGCGCAGGCGGCCTGGTCGGTTACAGCCTTGCGACAGAGGTGAGGCGAACATGACCACGCCTGTGAACTTCGCAAGTGTCGAGAATGCGGTGCGAAATGTCAAAGAATGGCTTGCTCGCATTGCTCTGGTCGTGGCGCCACCCGTGCTGCGGATTGCACTCGCCGTGCCCTTCCTCAAATCAGGGCTGACCAAATGGGATGGCTTCCTGTCGCTGTCGCCGGCTGCGACATTCCTGTTCGAAGACGAGTTCAAGCTGCACTTTTTCGGCCAGGCCTATGATTTCCCGCTGCCGACTGCGTTCGCGTATCTCGACAGCATCGCCGAGATTGTGCTCCCGGTTCTGCTGGTGATAGGCCTTGCAACCCGCTTCAGCGCGCTCGGGCTTCTCGTTATGACCGGCGTCATTCAGCTCGTGGTGCCGGAAGGTTGGGCGAATTTTCATCTGCCATGGGCGGGCCTGGCGTTAGCCGTTATCGCCCTTGGCCCCGGACCGTTATCGCTCGACCATTTGCTTGAACGGTGGCCCCGGCCCTGGGAGCAGGGAGGCGCCTGATGTTGGCTCTGGATGCGAGTGCTCGGTCGTCATATGTATGTGAGCGGTCAGCTCGGCAACGGAGCTTTGGCCGATGACGCACGACCCTGGCAGCCGGGGACCGTCGTTGAGGCTCGTCGGAAAGGGCGAGAGCGGTGGCGCGGACCAGACAGCCTCGGCCGCCAGAGATATCGACTGGTCCATCCTCATGGCCCGCGCTCAGGAAGGCGACCGAGCCGCCTATCGTCGGCTGCTGCAGGAGATCACGCCGTATCTGCGCTCGCTTGCGGCGCGCCGGCATCGTGACCCGGGCGACGTCGAAGACTCTGTTCAGGACGTCCTTCTGACCGTCCACTCCATCCGGCAGACCTACGACCCGACCCGGCCGTTTGCGCCGTGGCTGGTGGCAATTGCCAACCGCCGATTCATCGACCGGTTACGCCGTCAGGGCCGCACCAGAAACCGTGAAGTACCTTTGACAGCCGAGCACGAAACCTTTTGCGAGCCCGCAGCGAACCTAGAGGAGAGACCGGATGGGCGAGAGCTCGAGGGGATGGTCAGCCATCTCCCTCCTGCACAGCAGAAGGCCGTTCGGTTGCTCAAGCTCAAGGAGCTGTCACTAAAGGAGGCGGCAGCAATGAGCGGCATGTCCATCACGTCGCTTAAGGTGAACACTCATCGTGCGCTGAAGAGCCTGCGAAAGATGCTGCTCGATCGGAGCGAACCGTGATCAAGACACCAGATCTCATTGCTTCCCTTGCGGCAAACGCCACGCCGGTGCGGCGGCTGCGGCCGCCGGTGATGCGGGCGGCGTGCTGGCTCCTGCTTGCAGCGGTCGTCTTGACGCTGCTGGCCGTCAACCAGGGAGTTCGTCCCGACCTGGTTCAGCGGCTGCAGGAGCCAGCCTTTGCCGTCAGCATGACGGCCGCACTTCTGACGGGCGTACTGGCGGCGATTGCGGCCTTCCTGGTCAGCCTCCCCGACCGGTCCCGTCTGTGGGCCCTGTTGCCCGTACCGGCGCTGATGCTGTGGCTGTCGAATGTTGGCTATCAGTGCTTGACTCAATGGGTCGCGATTGGCCCTGAGGGCATGAGCTTTGGCGAGGCCGCCCGCTGCTTCGCCACTCTGGTGCTGACGGGCTTGCCGCTGTCGCTCGCGATGCTGGTGATGCTGCGCTACGCCGCTCCGCTCCGTCCGACCGCCGCAACCTTCATGGGCAGCCTGGCCGTTGCCGCGATCACGGCAACAGCGCTGTCGTTGTTTCATGTCATCGATGCGACCGTCATGATTCTGATGTGGAACTTCGGAACGGCGGCTCTGTTCGTTGGGCTCGCGGGTCTGTTCGGCCGGAGAATGTTCCGATGGGTGGCGCCTCGAACGCTGTACGCTCGAGACTAGGCGCTGAGATCACTGAAACGCGTGTCTGTGACGGGTGAGCCGTACTTTTTCCTGCGCTTCAGGGCTCAGGAGGATCACAGGCCTCGATGCCGAGTTCTGCTAAAAGAAAAAAGGAGCGAGACACATGACAGATTTCGTGCACTTGTTTCCAAGGCGGGCCGTTCCACCGCTTCGAGTCGACCTCGCCAGCGGCGACGCCTTTGATCTTGCACGCGAGAGGCCTGCGCATTTCACACTTCTCGTGTTCTATCGCGGGCTTCACTGCCCCATCTGCAAGACCCAGCTCAGGGAACTGGAATCAAAGCTCGACGAGTTCGACAAGCGCGGCGTTGCGGTGGTAGCCGTGTCGTCCGATACGAAAGAGCGGGCAGCGCAGACCAGGGAGGCCTGGGGTCTGACGCGGCTGCGCATCGGCTATGGCCTCGATCTCACGGCCGCGCGGCGTTGGGGACTATTCATTTCGTCAGGGCGCGGCATGACGTCGACCGGCGTCGAGGAGCCGGCGCGATTCTCCGAGCCGGCGCTCTATTTGATACGGCCGGACGGCACACTCTACTTCGGCAGCGTGCAGACCATGCCGTTCGCGCGACCTCACTTCGCCGACATCCTCGCCGCCATCGACTATGTTCTGAAGAACAACTACCCGGCGCGCGGCGAAGTCATGGACCTGTCGGAGGCGGCCCCGGCGACGTGAGAAACCGTGCCAAGTGTTACTTGTCCTGCAAGGCAACGGATAGGGGCAGCTTTGACGGCGGCAGACATATTTTGGCGTCGCAGGCCTGAACGTCGACCTCGCCCCTCAGTTCGCCTTGCGTTGCGATGGTGCCCTTTGGAATGGTCACGACGAGCGGTACCGTCCCCTCGTAGACATCAAGCCCTTCGGGCGCGAAGGCGCTCTTGAAGCGGGACGGCTTGGGATATTTCGTGCCCGGCGAGGTCAAGCCGGCGAACGCGACGGAAGTCGGTATCAGATAGTCGAACGATGCCGGGTTCGCATTGACATGGTATCCGTCATCGATCTGAAGTGTGACCACGATCTCGTCATCCTTCTCGCCAGCCCTGACAACCGCGGAAACGCGGACGTGGTCCGACGTCTCGGGAGCGCGGAAGGCTTGGCCGATCCCACGATCATCTGCCGAACGGGCCGCAGCCTCGCGCGCCGCGGCAAGGTCAGCGTCCGTCAAAGGATGAAGGTTAAGGACAGTGATTGCGGCGGGCCAGATCTCCGGATGATCGCTGAGCCGCCCGCTCAGATAGTGAACAATCCGCGCCGCCGCGGCAACAAACTGAGAGCCACCCGTCGCGTCGCGAAGCCGCAGCAGAAGACCGAGCGCGGCGGACGTGCCCGACGGGACGTCGCTGTCCTCGCTGTCGCCCACGGGGATCAAAAGGTTCTTTTCGTCCAGCGTCGTTGACAGCGCGCCGTCCGGGTGGGCGAATTGCCGGAGAAGCGCGGTGACCAGCATGGCCGCGCGATCGCGCCAGATGTCCTCCTTGGTCACCTCGTAGAGCGATATGAAGCCATCGCCCAGCATTGCGTAGTCCTGGAGATAACCGTCTGTCTGCGCATGCCCGGCAAATATCTCATGTTTGAGCGTTCTCGTTGCGGGATCGTAGGCCAGGGCCCAGATCCGTTCCGCCGCCATGCGTGCCGATGTCAGAAATTCCGGCTGTTGCAAGATGTCGCTGCTGTAAGCAAGCGCGCCAATCGCCAGGCCGGCAAGGTCCGTGAGGATTTTTTCATCACGCGCCGGCTGCTGCCGCTGCTGACGGTGAGCCAGGAGTTGCGCCCGCGCGGCACTCAGCGAGGTCAGCAACTGTCCGGCGTCCTGAGAGCCAGCGCTCTTCAGCGCCTCTTCGATCGGCAAGCGAATCCGCAAAACACCAAGTCCCTTCCGATCGGCGGCCGGTTCGCCAGTCTGCGTGCCTGCGGCAGTCATCGGCGTAACATCGTAGGCCGCGAGGAACTGCTTCGCTGCCTGTTCTCCAAGGACTGATGCGATTTCGGCCTTTGTCCAAACATAGGCCGCGCCCTCCACGCCCTTCACCTCGGAATCGATCGCGGTGTAGAAGCCGCCCTCGGAGGCCATCATGTCGCGCCTGAGATATTGTCCGACGTCCAGGGCGACCGCGCGGTAAACGGGATCCTTCGTTGCTGCATAGGCTTCAGCGTACAGCCGCAGCAGTTGCGCGTTGTCATAAAGCATCTTCTCGAAATGCGGGATCGACCAGGTGGGCTCGGTGGAATAACGGTAGAATCCTCCTGCGAGATGATCGTGGATGCCACCGAACGCCATGGCGTTCAGCGCTGCTGTCACCGCATCAAGCGAAGCTTTGTCATGATTGACGCGATAGTCGGTTAGTAGAAGCTTCATGCTCGGCGCCTGCGGAAACTTCGTTCCGCTGCGATCACCGAGGCCGCCGCTCTTCGGGTCGATCCGCGATTGCAACGCCTTGCTCGCGTTCCGCAGCCATTCGCCCGGTTTCACCGGCGCCTCTTTGCCCGCCGTCATCTCGGCCTGCACACGCTGCATCGCTTGAAAGACCTGCCCAGCGACCGGCAACACCTTGTCTTGCAGATGATTGGCCCATGCATCGTGAAGCGCGGCGAGGATCGTGGGAAAACCCGCGCCCCCGGCGGGATCGTCCCGCGGCGGGAAATAGCTGCCCGCAAAGAATGGCTTGAGATCCGGCGTCAAAAACAAATTATTCGGCCAGGCGCCGCGCCTCGTCAGGATCTCGGTCGCCAGCATGTAAATCTGATCAACGTCCGGCCGCTGCTCACGATCGACCTTGATGTTGACGAACCACTGGTTCATCAACTTTGCGATCTCCGGATCCGAATAGATCGTGCGCTCGGCGACGTGACACCAATAGCAGGTGCTGTATCCGATCGAGAGGAAGATCGGCTTGTTCTCCTGCTTTGCCTTGGCAAGCGCCTCGGGACCCCACGGGTACCAGTCGACGGGGTTATGGGCGTGCAGCAGAAGGTAGGGATCGTGAGAATCGATCAGGCGGTTCGTGTACATGGGTTGCTCCGAAGCGCGCTCGATGCCTCGACTTCCTTTAGCCGTGTCGTCCGCTGCGAGCGGGCTCGCTTGCAGCGACATTGCCAACCCAAGCAGAAACATCAGCCAGGCAACTCTGTGGCTCGATCCGCGGCGGAGCAAACGCTTGTAACCAAAATGGACGGGTTTTGCTGTCACGCCTGACTATCCCTCCTTCGCGGCAGTCACGATCGCGTAACCCAGCTTGCCTGCTTTTATCACGGCCAGCGCGTGCTGTGTGAAATCCTTGACCATCGCGATGTCGAACCCCGGCAACGCCAGCTTGTTCAATCCAAGCATGACTTCCGTCACGAGAAGTCGCGTGCGGATATGGTTCACGAAGTCGATCAGCGCGCCGTTGTGCTCTTCCGTTGTCTTGATCTTGAAACCGGCGGCGGCAAGCAGGGATGCGTATTCCGCGAGCGGCTGCGCATCGGCAATGCAGGCGATCCAGGCCGCAAGACTCTCTAGCTCGGGTGGCAGGAGCCCTTGCCGCGTTAGGTCGCTCAATCCGACCCGACCGCCTGCGCGGAGCACGCGCGCAAATTCCGCAGTGGCAGTTCGCTTGTCCGGAAAAGTGCACAATGCGCACTCACAGACGACCGCGTCGAACGAACCATCCGCAAACGGCAGCCGCTCGGTATCCCCGCAGCAGAAGCTGACCGTACTGCTCAAGCCGCGCGCCGCAGCGTCGCGTTTTGCCGCCTCTACACTTCGCCGGCTATAGTCGAGGCCGATCACTTCGCAGCCGAACCGCATCGCAAGCGTGAACGCGCTCGTTCCTCGGCCGGCGGCAACGTCGAGGACACGCGCTCGCGGTCCCAAATTCAACATCACCCCGAGCCGCTCGGTCAGTGCGGTGCCGCCCGGATGCAGGGTGCCGCCGAGCAGCAGCCTCACAGCGTCGCTGTCATAGACAGCGGCGCAGCACTGCTTGATGGCCGCGGACGAGAGGCCGCCAGGTTCGATCGCTCGCGGCTCCTCCGATGCGTTCATTTGACCGCCGCCTGGTCGCTAAAATCGAATACGACCGGCTTGGGCTCATAGGTCCGGCCTTGTCGTCTGGCGCGCCGCCGCTCAGGTTCCATGGCATTGAGTTGTCGCCGCGCCTGTTCGCGGTAGCCCACCGAGTTGTAGGCGCAAAAAGGAATCTGCTTGCCGCCCGGCAGCAGAAACTCCTTGCAGCATTTCATGAGGTTCTTCTGGTTGAACGTCCAGGGGTCCATGAAATCCTGTAGCATGATCATAATCATGCTCTTTGCGATATTATCGATGGCCAGATTGTCCGGGAGCTCGCACGCCTGACATGAAATGGCGACTTGTCGCAGCGAGGCCTCCGATCCCGCTACCGATGACGACGACCACAGGCCTTCCAATGCCGTCCTGATTTCGTGGCTGAAGTCCGGCACGACGCGATTGGTGACGTAGTCGAGGTAATCGTTGACGTTGATGATCCGCGGCAGTGGAGTGACCCGGCCGCCTTCGACAAAGGCGTAAGTCACCGCGTTGCAGGTCGGGAAGCAGCACGGCACCGGCACGAAGTCGGAGGCTGCGAACTTGCCGCCAGTTTGCGCCTCAATCAGCCGCACGATGTCTGGAATAGTCATGCGGCGCATCGGGTCGTGCGGCAAATGGCGGCCGGCGTGGAACGCCGGCTGGAAGGTGATTCCCCTGATCGCCGGGTGCTCGATCGCGAATTCTACGATCCTGCCGATTTCATGGTCGTTGACGCCCCGCTCGATGGCGGGAACGATCGTGACGTTCAGCCCGATGTCCGCGAGCCGATCGAGCGCCTGCAGCTTCTCCTCGAGGATATCCGGCTCGCCGCGCAGGGTCCGGTACGTCTCCCGCTCAAAGCCGTCGAATTGAAAATAGAGCGATGGCTGCACGTCATTGAGCTGCTCAAGGAAACGATCGTCGCGGGCGATGCGCTTGCCGTTGGTGTTGAGCATCACAAAGCGAATATCGCGTGCCTGCGCGGCGCGAATGAAATCGATGATGCGAGGATGGATGGTCGGCTCCCCGCCGGAAAACTGCACGACCTCTGGCCTGCCTTCGGTCCGCACATAATCGTCGAGCATCTGCTCGACCTCCTCGAGCGTCAGTGCGAACCCGTGCTCCGCATCGGCAAAGCAAAGCGGGCATTCCATGTCGCAGGCGCTATTGACCTCGATGATGCCGAGACAGGCGTGCTGCTCGTGCTCCGGGCACAGCCCGCAATCATGCGGGCAGCCGCGCTCGATCTGGGTGCCGCGCGCCAGCGGAATCGTGCCGGGCTTGTTGTATCGCGCGAACGAGACGTAAGCCTCGGCATCGCCGTACACGAGCGACATGAAGGGCCCGCATCGGGGACAGCGCTTGCTCATGTAGACCTTGTTGTCGCGCAGCAGGATTTTGGCATCGATGACCCGCCGGCAGTCGGGGCAGATGCTGCGCGTCAATTCGTGGAACACATAATCCGAATCCACGCGATGGCGGTCGGCGATGTCGTCTACGCCGGGGTCGCGCCCGAGGCCAATGGTCTGCTTGGTATCCATGTCAGAAATGCCCCTGAGTCATCCAGCGATCACCCCAGTTTCCACACCGACCACAGCAGCACCGGCGACAACAACGCCGTCGTCAGGCAATAGAAGCAGTAACCTCCAAAAATCATCATATCGCGGAGACCGAGGACATTGGCGAGCGTAGCTGCGCCTGAGAGCACCAGCAACACCGTCCAGACCCAGCGATTGGGCGGCGCGAGCAACAATGCGATGATGACGGTGTAGATAACGGCCCCGATATAGCCGTCAGGAATGCCGAATGGCCTAGCAAACGAAGCGTCGGCGACCCCCTCGCATCCCTCGCCAAAGATCGGACAAATCAGGCGGCCGACGAGTCGGCTCTGATATAGCCCGACATAAAGCATCGCTGCGGCACTCGCTGCTGCCATAGCAAACGCAATATAGCGATACATGTTCATTCGTCTTGGCAAACCCTCGTGGCAACAAATGCCCCAGCGTCTGAGCTCGGTGATCAATTGTTCGCCCACCTGCCGCACGCACTGAGACCGACAGCTCTTGTAAAGGTTCGGTCGGATTCCAAGAAAGGTTACCAGCCCCCCGGGAACTTTATTGCCTGCAAGCGAAGGCCACACTTCTGCAGCCGCGGGGTCGATGACACCTTTTGAATTTGTATGGCGGCCGCCACCAGCTTCGGCGTTTCGCGACTTTTCAGAAACGCTTCCACACCGTGGAGCGCGCTTTGTCCGACTATGAAGTTTGGCTTCATACCCCATCAAAATTATCACGAGTAGTCCCCGCCGGGAGCGGCTGTATCGTCACTGGCACGGAGCCGCTCATAGGGTAGGTCGGCGCGTGCAGTCGGGGCGGCGCGCCTTGATCCCGCCGACCAGGCAGCTCAAGGCGCTTGGCTCAGGCTGAAGCCTCCGCCGCCCAACCTGGTACAGACTCGGGCCGATCCATGATCAGCAAAGTTGCCACGAGGAGGCGACAACATGACAATCTCAGTAGTTCACGCCGATACCGGCTCCACGCGTCAGGGATGGCGTCCTCTGCGATGGCTTGCGCCGCTGACGGCGGCGTGGATGGTGCTGATCTACTGGCAGCCGATTATCCAGGCCAGCGGTGTTCCGACCACGGCGCACCAGTTGACGGTGCATGGGTTTATCGCGCTCGGTTTGTGGCTCGGCCTCGAAGGCACCGACCTGACGCTGGACCAGCGCCGCACGACCTGGCTGGCGATCATGATTCCATACACGCTTTGGTTCGCCGTCGCCTGGAGCGCGGCGATCAATGGCGCGTTCCGCACGGGCACCTCACTGCCGGTGCTGCCGGTGGCGATTTGGGTGCCGGTGATCATCGGCGTCCCGCTGCTGCTGTCGTCGAAGCGGGTGGGGCAGGTGCTCGATGCGATGCCGGCGACTTGGCTTGTCGCCCTTCAGCTTTACCGCGTATTCGGCAGCTGGGCTCTCGTTGCCGCACTGCGTGGGGCGCTAACCGGCTTGCTCGGATGGCCGGCGGGAATTGGCGACGTGCTGACCGGCCTGTTCGCCTTGCCGGTGGCTATCGCAGTGGCGAGCGGTACAGCTCGGGGCCTAAGGGCGGCGATCATCTGGAATATTTTCGGGCTCGCCGACTTCGCCGTCGCGATCACCATGGGGGCGATCACCTCGCCCGGGCCTCTCCAACTGATCGTTCCGGATGTGCCGAGCATCGGCACTACCGGCGCTTATCCGGGTGTCCTGACCCCCGCTTTCGTGGTACCATGTGGGGTCCTGCTGCACGCGCTGTCGCTGCGGCAGCTGTACCGGCGAGCCAAGCCTCGCGCCTAAACCGCATGGCCATGCCGCAATGTCGGATCGGTTTGCGTCGCCGCCGGGAGCAAGTTCGGGGATCGACAGAGAAGCATTGACGGCTTCGTGCGCCTCAGCGGCCGTTCGCCCGCCCAATGCCTCGGGTCACCAAATGGCGGAACGTGTCGTTGATCTCGGAAGGCGCCAATTTCGGCCTTCTCTCGAGGCACCATGTCAGGGTGGTGAGGAAGGTATTGGCCAAAACTTGTTCAGAGGACGCCCATCCCTCCATGCGGCTTGAATAAATTCCTGCACGGCTTCGGTGACGCGCAAATCCCTGTGCTCGACACAACGCTCCTCGTTCAAAGTGGCGATTCGCTCCCATCGAGAAGCATCTCGCCGAGCGGCCGGCTCGCGCGGTAGGCATCGACCACGCTGAGCAATTCCATTCCCGGATGCTTGCTTTGCCAATCGCGCGCTGCATCAGAGGTGGCAAAGTAGCGGCCAGGATTGCAGAAGGCGGTGCGGACGGACGTCATCTGCTCGGGCGCGACAAGCGACACGACCGCAGTGGATGGGTCGAGCGCGATGATGCCCTCAGTTGGATCGACGGTAAGCCGGACCGGTATGCCGGTGGCCGCGCAGGGAGATTCGACCCTGGCCGATCGGCCGATCACGGCAGGCATGAAAAGAGTGTCCAGCGCACACCATGTGTACAACTGCTTGCCATCGACATTGAACTTGTGCCGAGTTGGACGCAGGGTTAATCCCCAGCCAATGATGCGGCCCTCCTGGTCGTACTCAGTGTCACTCCAGCCAGCGACAGCGCGTTGCACCTGATCGGTGGGATATCCTGCGGCTGCCGCGAGTCTTTCGATGGCGACAGGCTCTCCACGGGAGAGGACCCGGAGCAGCTCTCGGTAAAGCCCAGGCGTCGTGCGGGCGCTTCCGCCTTGCGCGACACTGGCGACGAGCCGCTCGGAGAGATTTGCAGATGCGGGATTGGGGCGCATAGAAGTGCTCCTTTCGCAATTCATGAGGCGTGCTGGAGCGAGATTCGCCCGCACGTCACAGCCTGCCTCGCCGCCGTGATCTACCTACCCACCGCATCACCGAGCTGCGTTAGCGCCGCCTGAGCGCTCGGCCTGGATCGGCGGGCAGGGTACGGAGCCATAGGAGCAGAACACGCAGCAATCGCCTGGCTTTGGCCGCAGCTTCGTTCCGCAACCGGGGCACTCATAAAAGAACCGGCAGGCATCGGTCGGCATGGTTTCCGACGTCGCAGTGGCGCAGTGCGGGCAGGTGATGATGGATTGAAGGATCATAAGCGTTTCCTAAAGCATGGAGCCGATATCGGAGGCTCCGGTTGGATAGGCAAACATCGTCGATTTGAGATCTTCGACGGTGAGATCGTGCCGGATCGCAAGCGCAAACAGGTTGATGACCTCATCGGCATACGGCCCGACGAGGTGCGCGCCGAGAATGCGCCCGCTGCCTTCATCGACGAGCGTCTTGTATCCATAGATGGATTCGGCAACACGGCGAGCCGTATACCAGTTGGGCACGCTTGCGGACTTCACACGCAATTTTGACGCCTGCACCCGGGCGGCACTTTCAGAAAGCCCGACGGCCGCGATCGGAGGCAGTGTGAACGCGACGCTCGGGACGCCGCGATAGTCCGGCTTGTAACGATTGCCTTCCAGAATGTTGCCGGCAGCCACCTTGGCGTCGTAGCTCGAGACAGGCGTCAGCGGCGGACCCCTTGCAGCGGCATCTCCCGCTGCATAGACGATCGGGTTCGAGACGCTCTGCAGGAAATCGTTGAGTTGAAGCTTTCCGTTCGCGACGGCAACATTCGCAGCAGACAAATCGAGCTCGGTGACATCAGGCCTGCGCCCCGCGGCATGGACCACGAGATCCGCGGTCACGATCGCCTCGCCTTGCGGCGTCAGCGCACGCACACGGTAGTCATTCCCACTCCGTTCGATCGCAGTCACCGCATTTCCGATGCGGACATCCACGCCGATTTCGGTAAACCTCTCCATCAGCCAGCCAACCACTTCAGAGTCGAAGGCCGGCAGCATCCGCGCCGCCCGCTGCAGCACCGTCACGCGAGCGCCGGCGCGCGCCGCAATATGCGAGAACTCCGCGGCAATGTAGCCACCGCCGACCATCACGATACGCCCGGGTAGCTGATCAAGCTCCATGAAGACGTCGCTGGTGGTGAGATGGCTGGCGCCAGCGAAATCGAGAACGGCCGGCCGCGGGCCCGTTGCAATCAACACCTGACGGCCCCGGAGCGTGTGATCGCCCACCGCAACGCGATCCGGGCCGGTGAAGCGGGCCAGGCCGTGAAAGGCATCGATGCCTTGGCTTTCGAAGTTTTCCTCGCGCTTTCTCGGCACCGGATCGGTGAAGGTCCGCTTGAAGGCGATCAGGTCCTTCCAGTCGATGTGCAGGTCCCCGGACACGCCGTGATCTCGCATGCGGCGCGCGAAGTCGACAGCTTCGGCCCCGCTGACCAGCATCTTCTTGGGATCGCAGCCGCGTAAGGCGCAGGTGCCGCCGAATGGGCGGTGGTCGATGACAGCCACTGAACGTCCGGCTTTGCGGACGCGGCTTGCGGCCACCTGAGCCGCGGTTCCGCTGCCTATCACGATGAGATCGTAGGTATTCATGCGTCACCTCCGCGCAGTCCTGCGCTGGTGATCATCCGCACTGGCCGTTTCGATCGCCGCCGCTAACCCTTGGGAGCGGAGGGATAACCAGCGTTGGTGGTGGCGGCTGTCAGCGCGTTCACACCAGTCTTCGCGTCGTCAAATGTCACGGTTGCAGTCTTGTCCTTGTAGGACACGGCGACTTTGCTCACGCCAGGCACCGCTTCAAGGCTTGCTTTCACGGTGTGAGGGCACGCCGCGCAATACATGTTCTTCACTGCAAGTGTAATCGTCTTGTCGGCCGCCAACGCGGCGGAAGACGCAAACAGGCAAAGCGTGAATGCAGTGGGCATCAGCAGCTTCTTCATGGGAACCTTCCGTTCATGCGTTGAAAAACAGTGGCGCCAGGAAATCGAACCCGAGGGCAGCGACAACCAGGACTGTTGCCGCGACGAGCACGATCTTGACCACCCGGTTCGGCAAAGGACGGACGCAGGCTTCGCCATCGATGCACGCACGTTTCGAGGCGCGATGGACAAGCCAATAGCCGGTTCCGAGAAACACAGCTGTCGCCGCGAGAAAGTACGGTTGGTACGGCGCAAGTTGCGTGAAATTGCCGATCCAAGCGCCGCTAATTCCGAGACTGAACAGGACCACCGGCAGGATGCAGCACGACGAGGCGGCGAGCGCGCCTAGCAGGCCGCCTGCAGCCATCAGCCTCGTTCCGCGTTTCCGAACCGTCGACGATGTCGTCTTGCTTGATTGTCATGCAAACGAGGCTACATCCTGTAGCGACCACAGGATCAAGGAGACTTTCCATGGGTGCGATCACGGCTGCGCGAGGGGACGGGCTGACTATCGGCAAGCTGTCACAGCTTACCGGCGTCAACATCGAGACCATCCGCTACTATGAAAAAATCAAAGTACTGCCCATACCCTCGCGCGCTGAGAACGGGCGTCGCATGTACGGTCCGATGGAACGGCGCATTCTCGCCTTCGTGCGGCGTTCGCGCGAACTGGGGTTTTCGCTGGACGAGATACGCGCCTTGCTGCGGCTCGGCGGCCCGGAAAAAGCCTCTTGCCGCGAAGTCCGGGAGATTGCCGCACACCATCTCGATGACATCCGCGCCAAGATCAATGACCTCCGCAAGCTCGAGCGCTTGCTGACGAAAACCGTCGCCCAGTGCACCGGCACCACAGCGCCCGAGTGCCCGGTACTGGATATTCTCGATGTCCAGCGCTCCAAGTAGTTGTTGAGCCGCGCGGTCCGAATCTGGGCCCGCGCTAACCGACTTCGCGCCCATTGCTTGATGTGACTTTTCGACGATTGAGGGCGAAGCCTAGGGCCAGGGCCGCAATCATGAGCACCTGCGCCGCGACCGTTTGCGTGGTCGGGAACAGACCAACCAACGAGATCCGTGGCACCGAGCGTAACGGTACGATGCTGACGATACCGGCCTCTTGCAGAGCCGCAATGCCTTTGCCCGCGAGAACGACCGTGAGGACTGCCATCAGCCACGAACTGTAGGTGAAGAACTTGCCGATCGGCAGCCGCCGGCTGTAGCGCAGTATCGCCCACGCGATAACCGCCAGCGCGGCGCAAGCGCTCAAGGCGCCCGCGAGTATGGCGCCGCCGCTTCCCTGGCTCCACAGCGCCGCATAGAAGAGGATGGTCTCGAACACCTCCCGGTAGACGACGATGAAGGTGAGCCCGAACAGAAACCAGGCCGAACCGCCGGATAACGCCTTCGCCATCTTTTCCCGTATGTAGCGTTGCCATTGATCGGCCTGCGCCTTGCCGTGCATCCAGATGCCGACCGAGAGCAAAATGACCGCCGCGAAGACCGACCCGAAGCCTTCCGTCAATTCTCGGCTCGCACCGCTGATCCCGATGACCCAGGTCGCGACGACCCAAGTTAGGAAGCCGGCTACGAGAGCGCCGACCCAACCAGCGTGGACGTAGGGCATGACCTCCATCCGCTCGGCCTTGCGGAGAAAGGCGATCATGGCCACCACGATCAGCAGCGCTTCCAGACCCTCGCGCAGCAGGATCGTCGCGGCGCCGAGGAACGTCGACAGAGCGCTTGCGGCGTCAGGAGATAGTGCAGCTTCCGCGTCGTCGAGAAGGTCGTCCAGGACCTGCACGCGATCGGCGAGCGCATCAGCAGTCTCTCCGCTTTGGATGGCGGCGCGGTACTCGCCCATCGCACCCTCGATCCGCTCCATGAGCGTACGATCACGGGCGGCCAGCGTGGGCTCTATCGGCTCGAAGCCATCGAGATAGGCGGATAAAGCCAACTCGCCGGCGCGCTGCCGGTCCCCCGTACGATAGGCCGCGAGACTTTCGGCCAGGTGGCCGCGAACCAGCGACAGAGATCCGCTTTGCTGTCCCACCGCGTCGGGATGGCGACGCAAGTAGGCCATGAGGGCGTCCGCCTTGTCTTGCCCGATCTTGCCGGCCAGTGCTGCGGGCGTCGCACCGACGAGAGTCTTCAGATCGGGCAAGAGCTCATGAAGCGAAGCGTCCTGCTTCCAAAGCCGCTCCCCCTCCGCCGCAGCGGCGTCCGGAAAGGCGAAATGACCGGCGTAGAATGCCAGGGCCCAGCGATCATCGGCCGGAAGGCCGTCGAAGCTCGGCATCGCGGTGCCGTCGAGACCTTGGGTGATCACCTGGTAGAGGCCGAATACGCTACGTTGACGTGCGCGGTCCGCGTCAGTGAACGCGATGGGAGGAGTATCCAGCTTTGCGGCATCGGGTCCGTGACCGTCGCCGGCTTCGCCATGGCAGGCTGCGCAGTTCTGGCCGAACAGCGCCGCACCGCGCACGAAGTTCGGAACCTTGTTCGGCGCCAGCGGCACGGGATAGGCCGCAAGCAGCGCGGCGGCCAGACCGTGCGCGATCCCAGCGACCTGCTCCGCGTCGGCCTTGTTGGCGATGGCATGCTGTAGACGGGCAGCTTCGGTCAGAAGGGCCTGCCGTTCCGGCTTGGATGGCAGCGCCGCGAGTTTCGCGGCAACGGTCGCTGCGAACTCGTTCTGCTCGGCATATTCGGAAGGACTTAAGACCGTGCCGTGCGACACGGCGCCGGCGTAGTCCACCGCGATATAATCCAGCAGCCGCCACGTCGTTTCGACGTCGCTCGTCTCGGCCCTCGCTGCGCCAACGACAACCAGAGCCAGCAGCATGGCGAGCATTGCGAGACGCGACGGTAAGGATAGCAGACTCACGGAATGCCACATCGAAAGTTGGGTCCGACGATGGTCGTACCGCCGCTGTCGGGTCGCTGCAATTTGAGGCGTTCTAATTCCGCTCCAGATCAACTTCTTTTGAGGCTTCCGCCGACCTACTCGCGGCGGTAACGCGCTCGCCGCAATGACCGCGGCTAATGAAGCGACCAGCGCAGCTAATGCGCGGCGGAATGACAAACTGTTCCGATGGGCCTTCGCCTGCGATCTTCTGCTAAACATCATTTGGCGCGGATCCGAGCGCCTCTATCGCCGGAAGACGGTTGAACTTACCGGACTGCCGGCTGGCGAAGCGGTGCTGGATGTCGGCTCCGGTACAGGGACACTAGCCATTGTTGCCAAGCGGCGAGTTGGACCGACAGGCCAGGTGTTCGGGCTGGACGCGTCTCGCGCGATGGTCTCTCGCGCGCGCAGAAAGGCAACAAGGGCAGGCGCCGAAATCGACTTTCGGATCGCTGATGCGGGGCACTGCCGTTCTCCCAAGCGACCTTCGATGCCGTGCTGAGCACGACCGACTTCCACTACCTTTCAGATAAGGCGCGACATCTCTGCATCCGGGAAATCGTGCGCGTGCTCGAGCCGAACGGCCGTTTGCTGTTGATCGATTTCGGTGGTTCGAAACAAGAAAGGCACAACCTGATTGGGGCACTTGCGCGCTCACCGCAATTTCGATGTCTTCGGTCTCATTCCAATTGTCCACGAAAATGGATTGTCGGATCTCAAGGCCGGATCATTGGGTTTTAGCGACCTGCAGTTTCTCATTGCGACGAGGGGTAGGGAGGCTGCGAGCGGCGGTTTTGCTTTGGAGCAGGCCTGAGCCGTGGCGCCGATGTAAGTCCAGTCAGATGCAGAAATTGCAGCCGACCTCACCTGCGCTGCAACCCGATGCGTGCTTCATTTTGCTTTCGCGACCCGCTCCTCGCAGACGCGATCCGCCGTTCCGACCATCAGCATCTGAACTCGCTTGATCAGGTCGGCACGATCGAACGGCTTCGACACGCGTAGCATGCTGCGGAATTGCTCCGGAAGGTTGCAAGCGTCGTATCCCGTGAGGAAGAGGAACGGAATTCGACGCGTCAGTAGGTCTTCGGCCAATGGATAGACCATCTCACCGTTCAAATTGGTGTCCAGGATCGCGACGTCGATCGTTTCCCGCCGTGCCACTTGCGTCGCTTCAGTGAGATCCCCGAACGGGCCGATGACATGGCAAGCCTGTGATTTGAAGAGCCCCTCGAGCTCAATCGCCAACAAGGCCTCATCCTCGACAAGAAGCACATGAGCTCCGGCTAGAAGGCGCTTGGAGCTCCGTGCCGGCTGCGCCCCGGAAGCCGATAGCCGGTTAGCTGCATGGGGACTGAGCTCTGCAGCCGCTTTCTCTATCTGCGTGTCCAGCGGGAAGGTGATGAGGCAAGCTAGGCCACCCTCACGGAAATCCAGCCTGACGGTGCCATTGAGATTCGACGGCAGTGCCTTTTCCAGAAGCAGCCGACCAAAGCCACTTCGTTGAGGGATGCTTACCTTGGGACCGCCAAATTCTATCCACCTCAAAAGAACTTCGTTGTCAAACGGACTGATCTCCCAGATAACCTTGATAGATCCTCCTTTCGCAGACAACGCGCCGTATTTGGCGGCATTGGTCGCAAGTTCATGGAAGGCCATGCCGAGGTTAAGCGCACATTTTGGAGTTAACTTCAGGTCCGGTCCCGCCATATGCACGTTGTCGTCTGTCCGATACGGAGCGATTTCATCGTCGATGATCGCTTTCAGCGCGACACCGGACCAGTTCGCCTCCGCCAGTCGGCTATGTGTCTGGGCAAGCGCTCGGATGCGGTTGTCGAAGGACCGAATTGAGGCATCGACGGGCTGCTGTCCCTTGAACGACTGGCGAGCGATCGAGATGACGGTGGCGAGGGTATTTTTCACTCGATGGTTCACTTCAGCGATCAACAAATCCCGTTGCGTTTCGGCGCGCCTGTGCTCAGTCACGTCAATCATCGAGGCAATCCAGCCTTCTATAATTCCTTGCTCTGTTTTGTCAGGCGTGTACACGACGCGCACCATGCGCTTTCCAACGCCATGATAGTTGACCTCGCTCTCGTATTCAGCCCGCTCTCCACGCAGAACCTTTTCCACGTGGGGAAGAATCGCTGCAAAACCCTCCTCTCCCATGATCTCGACGATCGGTTTGCCGACCACATCTTCGGGTCGGCGGTCGATCATGTTTGCGTAGGATTGGCTGATGAAGCGGTAACGCAGATCGCGGCTGCACCGCGTCAGCATGAACGGCGTCCGGTCGATGATCGCTTCCAGCTCCTGTTCCTTGGCGCGGATGCGATATGCGTGTCCCGTTCCGAGCATGAGAAGGGCACCAAGGAGACCGGTGCCCAGGACGCCTCCGGCGAGTACAAACCAGCTCTGCCAACGTGGATGCGCGGCGATATAGCTCGCCGACGGCGCCGTCTGCACGAGAAATCGGCGCGTGCCGAATTCCAGGATCGTCTCGTACGCCGGCACGGATGTGAGCAAGCCATCAAACAGGACCTGCCGGCTACTAACGTCGATCAACCGCAGCGCCAGGGTCGATTGCAATGGAGCAGCCAGGGCGCCAACGAACGAGCCCATCCGTAGTACGACCAGGACGACGCCGGGCCCGGTCGGACCGCCCGGCACGGCGCGGATCAGCAGAATGCCGGCCTGCTCGGCCCTTTCCTGGACCAACCGCATGGGCTCAGTTGCAACGACCTTGCCGCTGCCGATCGAGGCCGCGATCGCCGTCCGTCGCGATGGATCGGAGGCGAGATCGAATCCCGCGGCGATTTCGTTTCCAGAAAGCGGCTCGATGTAAGTCACGGGATAATATTCGCCACGCTCGGGCGCTGATCGCATTTTTCCTGTTGTGGTGCGATCACGAATCTCAAAGCCGGGCATCTTCGCCCGCTGGGAGGCCTCAAAGGCCGATCGTTCGGCGGCGGTGATGCGGGGCGCCCATTCCACGCCCTGGATGGTGGGAAAGCGCCGCAATAGCGCCTGAACTAGGCCGCGAAACTCGGTGCGATCGACAGCTACCGAACGGTTGGTGAAGGCGCCGGACAGCTGTTCGAGAAACAAGGTCTGCTCCTCCAGCTCTTCCTTTACCAAGTCGGCGAGCCGTTGTGAACGCACTTGAAACTCGGTCAAGGACTGCGTTTCTTCCCAGCTTCTGACCCTGATAAAGATGGCAACGAATATTGCGAAGCAGAAGATCATTGGGACGGCGACGTACCAGAAGCGAAGACGCCACAGTGTCTGCGGCTGTCCGGCCAGCACCAGCATCAGGGGTAGTCCGACCAGAACGCCGAGCGTGTCGCCGACCCACCAAGTCATCCAGTTGATCACAATGGCGTTCGATTCGATGACGCCGATCATCAGGATCGCGGCGATCGAAATCGTTGCGCTTGTCAGGCAAACCAGCGGCGACAGCACCAAGAACATCGCGATGTCGCGCGGATTGTCCAATGGAGCTGGATAGCCAATCGCGCGCCGGAGCACTTGACCGCCAATGGCCGCCTGCAGGGTGGAGGCTGCTGCGATCGCCGCGGCGACGATAATTGCAGTGAGGCCAAACTCCTCGCCAACGGCGAAGCCGATCCAGACGTTGAGCAGAAACGACCCAATAAATGTGCCTGGCAACGTCGCGATGCCGGCAATGAACGCCGCAGCAACAGCAATGCCGGCGGGCAGGAAAGCGGCGGTTGCGTAGCCAGGCGATATTGCAAGCAACAGCCCTAGCCGGCCGGTGATGATGTACGCGGCCGGTAGAGCGGCATAGAGAAGAAGCAGCTTCCGTGCTGCCGTCCCCCAGTGGTTGTCCTGCAGCATCGGTCTGGAGCCCGTCGGCTCGATCAGACAGAATGGCTAGACGACACTTGCGGGATTTCCTGCCGTCCATTTGTGTTGGGCGCGGCAGGGGGCGGCGCGGTAAACAATACCCGACAATGCATTGCGGATTACCCTCCCCGTGGAACAACTAGGGGAAACCTCAGATTGGCTAGAAAGTTCCATGGAAGTTCCGCTCCCCCCAATTGTGTCCGTCGCTCCGCCTAATCTGTCCGCGCCCACTTAGGCTCGCGTCGGGCCCGTGCCTGCAATTTCCTACAGCCCGGGCGATCCCCTCTTTTCGGCTTCTTCAGCGAGCTTGAGCCAATCGGCAAGCCGCAGCCAAGCTTCAATATCCAATTGGATTTGTGGCCTTGGCCGCTAATCGGCGGCACTCATCAGCTTGTTCGCGGAATCGGTCTGCATCAGATTGTCTGTCACCCACCTCTTCGGATGAATGACGGATGCTAATGGTTTGAGCAAAGAAGGTCGTTTTTCCTTCGGAAACGGATCCTGGGTTTTCCGGCCCAAAAATGAGTTCGGCGCGGGCGCGGACAGCAGCTCTCTTGTTGTGGCAATGAGCTGATGGGTTTGGGCAACAAGCTCTCTGATCCGTGAGCTCTCGGCCAAAATCCGGTTGAGGTAAGGATGATCGACCGGCATGTCGCACTCCCCCGGCTATGCAGGCGGGAGCGCAATCAGTCTCTCAGCCACCGACGCCTACGGACACGGCCGTTGCCGGTGATGCTGATACATTAGCAGACGCCAGTTTGGCCCGGAAGTGAATTTAGGACATGCAGGCACCGGTGCACTGCTCGCTGGCGCCGGTGTGGGCTGGCTCCACTGATCCTGTGCGCCGACGACATTGCTTAGAGCCACCTGGTCTGCTCAGATCTCGACTGGTTTCTTCCGGGCGACGACATCCACGTGCTGTTTCCGAGCAATCGGCCCAAGGTACGCGTTCGTCGATTTCCTGGTGGAGTTGCCTCGGCCCCTCTTCAGGAGCGGCCAATCAGGCGAGGCACTCGCAAGGAGTAGTCGCGACAGCCAGAGCGCAGCCGTGAATGATGGGCTGCATCTGCACCTGTTGCCTCCCTTGGACGCTCGTTCGGCAGCACTGCCGAGGACGCACTGGCCTTCGATCTTCTGCGATAATCTGAGCTAGGTCGCGATGCCAAGACCTGTGGCCTTCCGTCATGCCGCCACTCGCACAGACTGGCTTATGCTCTGACGCATGCCGCTCATCTGCTTCTTTACCGCGGCGATGAAAAGGCTGCCTTCCACGCGCAGGGGGAAGCGATCGCAATTGCGACGCAGCCCATTTGGGAAATTGGTTAGACCACCAGTTACAGCGCCGCAGGCGTCGCTACGCCTCAGGCGGAGCCGGCATGAGGCCATGGCGACGCATGATTTCCGCCATCTTTGCTCGGTCCGGCGGTCCGCCGGCCGCCCCGTTGATCACCTCAGCAGACTCGCGGAAATATGCGGGCCTATCGCGGCTGCGTAATCACACAGAGCGCCCTCACGTCTTGACCTCCGTGATTCTCAAACCGGTGAATGGCGCCGCGCGGAATGCATAACGCCTGCCCGGGCCCAACGTCGACCTGTTTCCCGTTGACGGTCCAGGTCAACATCCCGTCGATGCCGTAAATCGTCTCTTCGTAATGGTCATTATGCCGCGTCTGGAATAGCCCGCTGATCCATTAGCCGGCGGAAAATGGCACATAGGATGGATCATCGGCGTGCGGCCTCGGTTGGGTGACCTTTTGGTATCCGATGTCGCGTGTTGTGCCCATCACGTCGATTAGGGCATTGATCGAAACAACCGCTATCGAGGGATGACCGGACTACTGGGCGAGATCGGGAGAAACAGCGCGCGTGAGGCGTGCGCAGGATCGCGGGGCGTCACGGCCTTGCCGATTGGAGCGCTTAGCCGGCCGTGGCATCATAGCGCGACGGCGAAGCAGTAGTGCCCATCTTCATCGACCGTGGCGCCCCTACGCCACAGCACGAAACAGCCCGATCTTTGACGCCAGAGCACCCGATCCGACGACCGGTAAGTGCCCTAATATCCCCCGCAAGTTCTGATTTGAGCAGGTCCCTGATTTGAACCTATCAAGCAGATAGCGTTGTACAGCTGATCCCTTCGACTGCCGATCTCGTCATGGGGCGCAAAGCTCACGGGCGGGGATCTGAGCCGCGAGTCTTGCGTCTGCGTATCCGATTCTTGGTGGGTCCGTGATCACTTCGCTTTGATAGTCAGCAGACAACCGAGACCGCGCATCGATGTTTTTGGCGCGCCACGGCCGATGAAGATGGGCACTACTCTTTCGTCGTGGCGCTATGATGCCGCAGCCGGCTTAGCGCTCCAATCGGTAAAGCTGCGATGCACTGCGATCTTGCGCTACGCCTCACGGGCGCTGTTTCCCCCGATTTCGCCGGGTTGTCCGGTCACCATAGCGGCCGTTTCGATCAATGCCCGGATCGACGTGATGGGCCAGAAGCAGAGGTGGCTACTTGGTTTCTTGACGTAGTTGCCTGGAGACCAAACGCGCATGCTCAATGAACACCTGAACCACCGAGTTCAGCGTCCGGTATTTGAGTGTAACGATTGAGACGTTTCGTCGTTTGATCCCAAGATCAATCGGGAGTGCCTTTAGACGCCATCGCTGGGCATTAAATTGAAACATTGAATTGGGCATGATCGTGATAAAGCCGGCATTGGCAACCAACTGTGTTCGTAAGTGCATCGACAATGACGCTACTCTTTCCTGCGGGACCGGAACCTTTTGCTTCGCGAATGCGGCAGAGATCAACTCGCTAATGATGTTATTTGGCGGCATGTGAATCCACGGTTCATTCGCCAGATCTCCCAAAGAGACCTTACGGCGCCGCGCCCAGGGGTTCTGAGCACCCACAACGACATAATACTGCTCCTCGTAAAGAGCCTCTGTATTGAGATCGTCGTGAGGGAAAGGCTCGGAAATCCGTCCGATTACCAAGTCAACGTTGCGTTCTCGAAGTTCTCTGAATTCGGTCGTTGCGTGCTGCGCGTATTCCGCATGAACCGTGATCTTCGGATACCGCTGCGCCAGCTTTTCGATAATTGCCGGCAACAACCCAGCCATGAACGATTCAGCGCATCCAACCCTGACATCACCGCCAGTTGGGTCAGCCAAAAATTCGATGTCTCGGACGCCCTGCTTGAGTTCGTCAAATACGGTCGATGCGCGCTTGAGCAGCGCGTCAGCGTAATGCGTCGGCATTATTCCGCGCGGGCTACGGTCTAGCAGACGAACACGCAACAAATGTTCGAGATTGGCGATGGCATCCGAGACTGCCGGTTGGGTCATTGCGAGCTCACGAGCAGCCTTTGCCATGCCGCCGCATTTCACCACGGTCGAAAGAATGTAGAGGTCCCGCACCCGCAGGCGGCGCCCGAGACGACTTTCCCATTCCATCGTCACGCCGGCCATAAGTAGCGCCTATGCGGCTAGAGGCAAAAACAGGATTCATTTTATAGGCCAGCCAACTAGGGTAGCAATGACGAATCCGCCGGTTCAAGGCGCACGCCGAGGAACCGACTGAACAGGAGGCCAGCAAAATGATGGCCCGTCGAGAGTTTTTGAGCCTGTCCGCGGCCGCTTTCATCGAAACATTATCGGGACCGGTATGGTCGCAATCCTATCCGGCTCGCCCCGTTCGCATCATTGTGCCGTACGCGCCAGGAGGTCCGAACGATGCTGTCGCCCGCATAATCGCAGCCAAAATATCCGAGCATTGGGGGCAAACGCTCTATGTCGAAAACATTCCCGCCGGCGCAGGCAACGTCGGCACCGCTACGGCAGCACGGGCACCCGCTGACGGCTACAGCCTCGTCGTCGTCACCTCAAGCTTCTGGTCAAACCCGGGTCTCTACGCCAAACTTCAATACGACCCCGTGAAGGATTTTGCTCCCGTCACCGTCATCGCGGCGGCGCCACATGTTCCGCTCGTGCATCCGTCCTTCCCGGCGAACAGCCTCAAAGAATTCGTCGCTCTCGTCCGGGCAAATCCAGGAAAATACAGCTATGCTTCGGCAGGTACCGGGCAGTCATCACATCTTGCCGGCGAAATGTTCAAGCTTGCAGCCGGTCTCGATCTCGTACACGTCCCGTTCAACGGCGCCTCCGCTGCGATGATGTCGGCGATTGGCGGGCACGTCCCGATTGCGTTCATTTCTCTGCCGGCAGCGGTCACTTTCATCAAAGAAGGCAAGCTGCGCGGATTAGCGATCACTAGCAACTCGAGATCGAAACTCCTTCCGGAGGTTCCGACCATGGCCGAGGCCGGATTCGGAGATCAAGAGTCAACCTTCATGCAAGGCATTCTATTTCCCGCTGGCACACCGCAGGATATCGTTGATCGCTGGTATCGCGAAATAGCAGACATCGTCGCATTGCCTGAAATTCGGGACCGGCTGACGTCATTGGGCCTCGAACCAGTCGTCAATACGCCAGCAAGCTTTGCCGCACAGATCAAATCGGAAGTAGCCCGCTGGTCAAAGGTCATTCGCGACGCACGTATCAAGCCAGTGGAATGAACTCAATTCACGTTGTTATTGGGGCCGTGAAGGGAAAGTGACATGCAGCATGCAGTGAAAGATGCGAGCCGAATCTATGAAGTCGAACGCCGCTTATATTACGCGGCGAGGCCTGGTTTCCGGATCGCCGAACTGCAGATCGGCCCAACGCAAGAAGTGCCCTGGCATTATCACAACGAAGTTCAAGACACCTTTTATGTGATCAGTGGCAAAATCCGCGTCACCACGAGCGATCCGAACGAGCAGGTGTGTCTTGGCGTGGGCCAAACTTTCGTCGTACGTCCAGGCCGACCGCACCGAGTCACGAATGACGGAGATAGTTCCGCGGTGTTCCTCGTTTTGCAAGGATTGGGCAATTACGACTTCGTCGGCCTTCCCTAACGGGCGACACTCCGACGTGCGTGCCATGCGGAGGCGGCCGGCAGCAAATTCCACCTACGGCAATCGACGGCGCAATGCGGCGCTTGCGCGCCAATCGGCACCATGCCGCAAAAAATCGTACGATGGCGCGCCACGGCGGTTGAAGATGGGCACTATTGCTTCGCCGTGGCGCTATGACGGAGCGGCCTATCATGCGCTCCGAGCGGCAACGGTACGATCTTGTCCGATCCTACCGTCCTAGCTCTAGGGAGGTTTCGGCGAAGCGGCAACGGCCGGCACCGGAGTGAAAGCGATATCTCGACGAAAGTGAGGGGAGAGCCTATTCGAGGCGGCGCCGCTTCGTGTTTTGCGTAGGCGCTCCCGGCACGAAGGACCGCGCGATGTCACGTGCGCGCCGGATGAATGACTGCACCGTGGGAGTGAGGGTCCGGTTCCGGAGCGTGACGATCGCCACCGGCGGACGAACCGACAGGTCGATCGGCAGCTCCTTGAGGCCGTGGAGCCTGCGGTAGACCCGAAACACCGAGCCGGGCAAGGCGGTAATGAACTCACCGCTCCCGACGAGATGGTTGCGTAGATGGATCGAGAATGTCGTGATCATCGGGTTCGGCGCCTTCAGTCCGCGCCTTGTGAACGAGCCGCCTACGAACGTATCACCCAACGCATCGAGCGGCGTCATGATCCAGGGCGCATCCACCAGGTCCGCAAGTCCGACCTTGCGCCGCGCCCACCTGCTGTTCTCGCCGACGACGACGTAGTATCGATCGTTGAACAGCACTTCCGCGTCCAGCTCTTCGCTGAGGCGGCCCTGCACAGGATTCGTCGCTAGGCGGGCGAAGGCCAGATCGATCTTGCGTTCGAGGAGCTCCGGAAATTCCACCGTCGGCGTGCGAACCGGCACCACATGCACCCTCACGCGTGGATGGTCCTTCGAAAATCGCTCGAGCACCGGGATCAGGAATCCCGCCGCAATCGACTCCGGGCATCCGATTGTCAGCTCGCCTGTGCTAGGATCGCCGATGAACTCGATATCCCTGATCCCCTGCCGCAGTTCATCGAACGCAGCCCGGCCTCGCACCATTAGGGCCTCGGCATAGGGGGTCATCGTGATCCCCTTTGGGGTCCGGTCAAGCAGCCGCACTCCGAGCGCGTGTTCCAGCGAGGCGATTACTTCCGAAATCGAGGGGGGTCGATACGCCGAGCTTGTCGGCAGCCTTGGCCATGCTGCCATATTCGACCACTGTGAAGAACACGAACAGATCACGCAGCCGGAGTCGCCGGCCGATTTGTTGCTCCCATTGCACGAGCCTTGGCATAAGGAAATTGCCTAACATGTTTAAGCTTCTTTGGGAATTCCCCTAACCGTTGCAGGCGAAGATGCTTCGGAAAGCCGCGCACCCCGCGGCGCTGAAACGATCACCGTTCTTGGAAGGGAGCCCGACATGATGAACCGTCGTACGTTCCTCGGCACCACACTGGGTGCAATCGGCCTGAACACCTGCAACGCGCGATCCGCGGGTGCCGTCGCGCAGAACGCGGCGCCCGAGCCGCTGGTCTGGCCGCTGGTGGCAAAACCGCAAGCGGGCATTCGATCGTTCGCCGGCCACACGGACACCGTGCTCGACGTGATCGGTCGGCTCGGAACGCCGCCGAGCCTCGTGATCTTCACTGAGGGCAATCACCTGATGGTGTTGTCGAGCGACGAGATCGTCGGTGCGTTTCCATCATGGGCCAAGTCGCAGCCGCAATACGCCAATCTCGACCTGACGAACATCATCCTCACAACCCTGCCGCAGCCCATTCTCGTTCAGATGATACGCACTGGCGGAGTAGCCCTCGGCAATCTCACGCTCGACACAAGCCGCAGCTCCGGCTTCTACCCCGACATCGTGATGGGCTACCCGGAGCCCCTGCGACAGTTGCGCCGGATGGGCGTGATCGAATCCCGGGCCCGTTTCTTCTGCAGAAATCGCGGCGTCGCGCTGCTCGTGCGCAAGGGAAATCCGCTTGGCATTCATGGGCTCGCCGACATGGTCCGCACCGGTGCGCGGATCGCGCTGCCCGATTCAGGCGACGTCCGTGCGCAGTGCCTTGCTGCCGTCGAAACGCAGCTTGGGAAGCCCGCGGCCAACGCTCTCGTCGCAGCGGAGACGAATTTTCCTGGTCGCCTCGGCATCATGCATCGCGATCTGCCCGAGATGGTCGCTCGTGGTTACGCGGACGTCGCCTTCACCTGGTATCACCTCGTCTCATTCTGGGCGCGGGCATTCCCGGATCATTTCGAATTCGTCGCCATTCCGGGCGTGGAGTCGTTCTTCACAAAGATCGCCTTTGCCCCCACCGTAAATCCACTGCGGTCCGAGGCTGCGAAGGCGTTCGATGAATTCTTCTTCGCCCGCGCAAGGGACGTGTATCCCCGGCACGACTTTGCGCGCATGGATGACAACGAGTTTGGCGCGCCGCTGGGGCTGGACTAAAGCCGCTGACGCAACGTGGTCGCTGCCGCCGGCCCGCCGGCCAACAATAGTTGAACCGGGCTTGCCCGGCGCAAATCTTGGCCTTGAGAGTGTGCTCGCGAGGGGGCGCGGTCGAGCGGACCAAACCCGTATTGAAATGGCGCGCCCGACACGATTCGAACGTGTGGCCTTCGCCTTCGGAGGGCGACGCTCTATCCAGCTGAGCTACGGGTGCTTCTTGCTTACGTAGTGCTTACGCGGATTTCGCGTATGAGTTAACCTCAACGCGCAGTCCTCGCAAGCCATTGCAGTACAGTACGCTTTCTTCATCACTTTTCGCACCAGCCGGCTTGACACCTGCCTTCGGAGGGCAGCGGCCAGGCGCGCAGACGATCCCTTATTCACGGCGTATGTACGCGCGGCGGTTATCTCAGGCGGACAAGCGCAACGTTGCAAATGCGCTGCGGTGATTAAGTCGCTTGCGTCATAACGCTGCCCACGTTCCATACGCCATTAGTGAGGAAGCGCGTTGAGACCTCGAGCTCGACTCCTGCAGGGCGCGATCAATCGATATTGGCTCTTTATTCCACGGCGCAGATTTTCGTTTCTCCGGCCTGCGAATGGCGTAGAAATATGTCGAATGGCATGAATGCTTCAACCTGTTGGCAGTCAGGCGCTCTTAAAAAGAGAACAATTCTGCAAAAGGACGGAGCGGCCGCCTGAAGCTGCTCCGAAGCCGTTACCAGCGCGATTTCGTCACTACGTATTCTTCCCAAAACGCTCGGTTGTCTGTCTAAGCCGTACAGTCGCTGCTTGGTTTGGAAGCGGACAATGCATGAGCAGAGGCGATGATGAAAACAGCGGTTGTGATCGGAATGGGGCCAGAGCGCGAGCTGGGCGCCCAACTATGCAAGCGATTTGCGGCTGACGGCCTGAGAGTGATCATCGCCGGGCGAACACAGGCCATCGATCGATTTGCTTGCGCAAGAGATCGCGCGAAACGGGGGACAGGTGCTCCCAGTCGTCACCGATGCGACCAGCGAGAGCGACACCAGAAGGCTATTCGGCGCCGCTGGCGATGATCTGGATCTCGCGATTTACAACGCGGGTAACAATACGCCGGGCATGACGTGTTCGGGTTGGCGCTCGCGCCACCGTTCTTGCGGGCCATCTGCTCAATTCCATCGTTCGGGAATAGCGAAATTCGTCGTGAACGTTTGTTCGCCCGATACCACAAAACGGACGGCTGCAGTGAGTTACACGGAATTTGGTACGCTTTGCTTCCGCGAACTTTTACGTGTGTTTTCAATGCGCCGCGAAAATTTTTCCAAAAAATCAGGAATCGAACTAAGGATGTAAGCTATTGTTATTGCTTATGTTTTCGGTCTGGTGCCCCTGGCCGGCAGTCGCCTATTTCCGTAACCAACTGAGCTTAAAATCATTTTATCCATCAATTGGCGCCGATACCAGCAGAAATACCAGCAAGATGACGCGCGGCATTAGCTCGCAAAAAATAAAGCAGCAGGCGCCTCGGCAGCACGCGCGACCTATGCCTTCTCAATCTTCTCAACCGGAATCGAACCCGGCCATGACTCCCGTCGGATCGAACTAATTTGATATCACCAGGGCAAGAGAGGCTCCTCCCAAGCGTACTTCGTCTATTGTGCCCCGCGACGCTGAGCGAGACACTTACCTCGCGCTGGACGGTTTCGGCGGTCGACCGGTTCGCTTGGCGCCAGACAGGACGCCGAAAGCGCTCATCCGTCCAATGACGGTGGCGCGCCAATGTCGGACAAGGCGCTGCGGATCATCGGCTACGATATTGGCCGCCGGCGGCGACCAATGCGCGCCCGGCTTCCGCTCGACCACGGCGACCCTGCTCAACAAGGAGGGCGCGTTACACAGCAATGGTGGAAGTCGATCTCGTGCACTACATGGACAAAAGCGCTGGCGCCCTGGCTGCGCCAGCTTGACAAAGACGGCAAGAACAAGACCTACGGCATCGATGGCCGTGCCGCCTATTGCGCCGAACGCGTGCGTTTAATGCAGCATTTGGCTAATTGCCTCTACAACCTGCGCGACTGTGTCTTCGCCGTCTCACTGCGCAGATCGGCGGCCTGGCTTGCTCTCGTTTCGACTCTTGGTAGCGAAGCGTGATATTCGTCCACGCTCTGAAGGTCGATCATGGTCTTGCCGCCCATCTTGTAGGCTCTGATCCGCTCGTGGGCGATGAGCTCATAAGCCTTGGTCTTTCCGAATTTGCCATAGCGGCAACCGTCCTTGAATTCGACGAGTCGGCGCCGCTTCCTGTTATCGTTGTCAACCATGGTTCCCGCATTTGCTTCGATGATCTCCGCCACAATCGGATCAAACCCCGCTGAGCGAGATGGCCATTTTCATGGCGCGACCTTGGTGTCGACGCGCGCTTACCGAGAAGGCGCTGCTCTTGTGGTAGCTGACGAAGTTCCTGCTGACTTGTTTCGACATGCGCGTAGCCCAATTGTCCGGGATGCGTTGATCTATACCGCCTACGGTGCCAAGCAAAAGGGTCTCTGCTGCCGCGGCAAACTCCAGCGCGCTGTAGCGTGCAAATCGGACAGACCGGAAGCCGAAGACGGTGCGGACCTTCGAAGGCCATAGCAGCTTGCAGGTGACGATGGACCTCTACGGCCGCTTGTTCAAATCGGACGACCACAAGGAGGCGATGGACATGATCGCGGCTGCGTTGCTTCTAGCCTAAGCGTCTGTAAATCATCGATATTATATTCTTGAGTAAGATCGCTGTTTGGCGCACCTGCTGACCTTCTTTCGGGCCGCGGGGTGGAGCAGCCTGGTAGCTCGCAAGGCTCATAACCTAGGTCAACGATTCAAATCTGTTCCCAACCAAGCCGTCGCTGTGCTGATCGGATTCCAAAGCGTCACAGGCGAAAGTGCCTTGCTCGATAACAATTCGAGGAGATATGAGTTGGAGGCCTATCAGGCTTCCATACTCTTGAAGTGATCAAGCTCTCCCTGAAGATATTTGATAATGTCCTCAACCGCGTTAACACGTTTCGTTTGTGCCTTGTCTGTTTCGGCAAGCATTTGCCGATAGCCGCGCAGGCTAGTGGAGAGCTGCTCGGCGATGCGGGCTGGATAGTCCCTCGTTTCAATGCGCAGGCGCTGGGGAAAGACGCCTGCCACGACATAGGGCCTGCGCAAGTTTGATCCGTAGACATCACGCTGGGCCGACCAGAGAGCGACGGGAAGGAGCTTTTCCCAATGCCCGTCAAGAACCTTTGTAATGACTTCGGCTGCTTCCGAGGAGGTGACCGGAAATAGCGTGCCGACGTAAGCGCGTGCGCCCGCATATGTCATATTGCCGGCGAGCCGATGCCACGACAGGCACGCGTTGTTTATGACGATAGGAGTGCCTACGCCTGCCATCGTGTGTTGTGCAAACAGCAGGTTGCTCCCGTGCATTTTCAATGCCGCCGATCCGACGACACGATCGACGTTCTCCTTCTTAGTCGGCTCTAGTTTATTTTGCTCGTCGGCAAGCCGGTTGTTGAAGACGTGAAGCGCCTTCCCGACATACAGCTTCGCTTTGGCGGCACGATCTGTCCAGTCGACGCCATCCAGCGATATGTATCGCATGTACTGCCCGACCTTCACGATATTTGGATCGTCCGTGCTTGCGAAGCCGACCGCGATATCGACCACGAAGGTTCGGTGGTGTCCTTCCGAGTCCGTGAAATCATATGTCCATCGGTATCCGTCGCTGTCTCCGCAATGCGTTGCGATAATCAGGAGGTCGTAGGGGAAATGCTCCATCATCGCGGAAACGTCCCGAACATTCGCGGCGCGATCCTGATAGACGCGAATGAAGGCTCGGCGTGGTTCGAGCAAGTCAACCGCCGCCTGGATCTCCGGCGCCGCGGTCGTGCTGGGGTCGACGAGAACAACGACGCCTGTCCCAGGCGTGCGCGGCTGCTCCGCCGCGAAGCCGTTGACGACCGCGCACCCGAGATCGGGATATTCAAAAAGATGCGTCGATGGATATTCCGGATAGGCGAAGCCAAAGGGCAGCTTGCCAATAAACGTGACCGTGCCGCCGTCCGGAACGGGTATCGAGCCGCACAGATTCAGCAGTTCCTGGGTAAGCTTCTTCTGGGCATCGGCGGGCGAAAGGTCGGAGTCGCGGTCATAGAGCCTGTAGAATCCCTCAAGCAGATCTTCGGCCTGATCCTTATCCACTTCCGGGATGAGGAACAGCCCAGCATCCAGCGCAAACGCGTAATTCGCCGCGATGACCTGCGAAAGGTCTTCGCCTTCCTCGCATACGACGATGTGCTTGTTCTGCGAGGCGACCCACTCGTATGGAGAGGGTCGGTCTTCAAAGGTAATCATCTGGCCCGCGCGCAGCGCCTTGAGCAGCCCCGCGCCAATCCGGTCGTTGCCCCAGACGAGCGTCGGGAGCCGGTTGGAAGATGGAATGTCGCTGAAAGAGGAAATGCAATGGCGCGTCATGTTTTTTCGCGCCGACAGCGATTGGTCCATCGCCTGAAACCCGGCGTCCGGCAGCCCTGCCATAAAGACAGTATTTGCTCTTGTTCTGCCGACCGCGTTGTACCGACGCAGAACTTCGAGCTTGTGGTCGGGACGTTGCATGCGTGGCCCGTCGCAGACGGCCAGGTACGCTCCGGGCTTCGACACTGCGCAAGAAATCTGCGCCGCAAGCCGAGCGTCGTCAGCCAGGATGAACTTGTCCGAGAAGGGAGGGCACTTCATTCGTCAGAACAATAAAGGTCAGTATTAGAAGATCGGATTCATACGCTTTATCGTCGGCAAGATCACCCGTTGATTGTCAGGAGTCTGTTTGGGTCTGATCCAAGGCCCTGGACTTTTGCGGATATCGGCAGCACGCTCGACCGCAAACCAATGACCTTCTTCGGTGCGGATGCCTGGCAGCAGAAAATTGCGTAGTGCGCTTTCTGACGCGCAGGCGATTCAGCTTCCTGGCGTTTATGTCGAGCGGCTGGAAGAGTTGAATAGCGAATTCGGCCATTCCATCGTGCTGCTTGAAGAGGGACGCACGCAAATCAGGCGTTTCAATTGCTTCGCCTACGCGCTCGGGGTTTGGGACAATCCGGCATACCAGGAGATGGTCAGCGCCCACGCCGAGGACCAGCTAGCATTGATCAATTCGGCCCTTGTTTCGAAATGGATTGCCAAGCGATTCCTAGAGGAAATCAAACCCGGCGACGCTCGTGCCGATGACATCGTGGCTTACTTTTATCGGGGCCAGTTGGTGCATTTTGCTCGATCCGGCGCGGCGGGCGTTTTGCGCTCCAAATGGGGGGCCAACGAGGTGCACGCGCACGGAATCTGGGAAGTCCCGGCCAACTACGGCAACAAGGTTCGATACTTTCGACGGCCGGACACGAAAGCGTTGCTACGCGAACTGGCAAGCCTCGAATGAGCCGAGCGCCATTCCGGGGTCGGTTCGCGAGTACCAGACGCTCCCAATGCTTCCTATCCTTTTCCAAGTGCTCCCAACCCTTCCGGGGCACAATCGGGGCACAAAACGGCTGATACTATCTGAAATCATTGAGGAATTGCTATTTCAGGCAGAGGCTCATCAGCTCAGCACCTGAAGGTTGCAAGTTAAAGATCTTGCTCCGCAACCAAATAAGATGCTGTTATAGCAGCATAAAATCAGAAAGCCGCTCGTTTGAGCGGCTTTCTGATTGTCGAAAATCGCCACTGAGTCGCCGCCACCAACGATGGTGTTCGATCGCCTGCCCGCGGGCTCAGCGTCGAGCAGCGCCGGTCCTCATTCCTTCTTCGGCGTGACAATGAGCGGGGAGGGCTCGCCGCTCCACGAAACCCGCAATAGCTTCTTGGCGCGAGTGGCGGCGACATGGAGAAGGGATTTTTCCTGTTGCAGGATGTTGCGGCGATCAACATCGTCAGCAGCCCCTTTCAGCATCCATGGTGGGGGAAAAATCGACTTCGACAGCAACGGGATCGCCACGGCCTGAAATTCCAGCCCCTTGCCGCGGTGCATGGTCGACAGCCGCACGCCCGGTTGCCAGCGATCGTCGGCCATATTCGGTCGGAGCCTGATGCTTTCGATGCCGGCGTCGTCAAGCTTTCGGGCGATGCTATCGATCTGGCCGATTGTGCGCAGAAGTACGCCAATGTCGCCCAACAACGTTCCTTGTGCCTTGACGGCGCGGATCCATTCGATCAGTGCGCCGACCTCTTTCTCCTCGCTGGAGAAGCTCGCGAGCTCCGGCGCCGGGCCGCGGAATACACTGGTATACCCCTTCAGGCTATCGGCTCCCTCATCGAGATCGTCGACAGAGACCCCTTCAAGGACAGAGACCGCCCATTTGCGGATCTCATCGCTGGTCCGGTAATTCAGTCGCAACTGCCGCGAGCGGCCGCGCACGTTTATTCCGCAGGCGGTCATGGTTGCGCGGCGGCCATAGATGCGCTGGTGCGCATCTCCAACTATGAAGATCGAGTTGCGGTCGCCGCTAGTCTTTTCGGGCACAATTGCGCGAATGAGGCGGAACGCCTGCTCGCCCATGTCCTGCGCCTCGTCGACCACCACGGCGCCGTAGGGAAGGCTTGGGGCCTCGGCCTTGAGGATTTCGATCGCCTCGCGGTAAGCGTCGTCGGGCTCCGCCAGGCCTTCATCGATCATGCTTGCCCGATAGTCGGAGAAGATCTTCCAGAGGCTGGCGCGGGTCTTTCGGTCGAGCGCGGTGCCCCGGCCGGTGCGCGCGACCTTGAAGTAGGCGCCCTCGGTCATCACGCCCTTGGCCTGGACTACCTGCTCCCATTCGGCACGGATGAACTCCTCCGAAAGCTCGGGCAGGCTGTGTCTGTCGAGCACCTCCCGCCAGATCCCGTCGAGACGGTCCTTGTTGTCGCCGAAGTAGACGATCTCGCGCGGGAATTTCTTGCGTTTCAGGAACTGACTAACCCAGCGATCGAGGTTGATCACCTCGATTCTCGGAGGTGAGCCTTCAAGATGTTCAGGACAAAGCGCCTGTAGGTTCGACTGGATATCGAGCGCCAGATTCGTCGTGAATGTCGTGAACAGCACTCTCTCTGATGAGCGAGTGGGGTCCTTCTTGATCTGGTCGGCGAGATACCTGGCATGATGCATTGCGACAACGGTCTTGCCAGTGCCGGCCCCGCCGCGCACAAGGGTCGGGCCGCTGTAATCGCGATAGGCGACCTTGCGCTGGTCGGGATGGAGGAAGATCCGCCAGCCTTCCAGGTCGCCTTCGAAGACGCGACGCAGTTCTTCTTCGGTTTCGGGGATGAAGATATGCTGCCGGCTTTCGTCCGATGCGATGACGTTGGCAAAAGTCGTTGGGGTCTTCTTCTCTGTATCCTCGTCCGGGCCCTTGATGCCGACGATGGCCCTGATTTCATCGTCCGGGTAACCAGCGGCGAGCGCAATCAGAATGTCGTAGCTGGTTGCGTCAAACGCATCCTGGCTCCCGTCGAGCGCGTCCTGGTCGCCCAACTGTCGAACCTTCGGAAGTTCTTCGGCGAGGATGCCGAGCGCCAGAAGGCGTTCGTCAGGGATTACATTGAAAAGATCTGGAGCCGCCGCGGCTGGTAGTTCTGCGCTTGCCGAAACTGCTTCCTTGACCTCGACGGATTCAACCACCCGGATCCTGTTCGTGGCCGGGTCGACGCGGACGTCGCGTCTCTCGGCCCAGCGGTAAGCTTCGTCGTGGTTATTCACATGCAGGAACATGACGTCCTGCCCGGTGATGAACGCGATCGCGCGATAGCCTTGGTCGATACGAACCGATTTGACTCCGCGGTCGCTGGTGCCCCTCACGCTCTCAAAATTTAAGCCGTGGGCCGTTGGGTCACTCATGAAGCGCGTCATCATGTCGAGGAATTTGGCCGATACGCGATCAGGAAGTTTCTTCAGCGACCGCAGGCAACCGAGGTCGTAAGAGACCCTGTATGTTGCGGCGCTCATGCGGCTCCTCCTTCAATCTTGCGCAACACCGTAGTCACGACCTGCGTCACCGACTGACCGCTTTCGGGCTTGAACACGAGGAGGTCCCACTCCTTTGTGTCGAAGGCTTCCTCGCAAATTGCAACGCGGGCGTTGGTCCATCCGAGTTCGATCATACCAACCACCTCCCCGTCATGGGTGACGTCGAAGCCCTGCCGGTCGGGCACGGCCACATCGGCTGCCTGGAGTGCTTCGACCAGCGGCCTGAAGCCTTCGCCCGCAAGCGCCAGTATCTCGAGCCACGCACCATCGATCGGAGCGGTTTTCGCGGTTGCGATGTCCGGCGCCTCTATCGTATCGAGGCCCTCGAATTCGACGTGGAAACCAGGCAGGTCCTGTAGAAGGTTGATTATCCTCCACAGACCGCGCCACGCCTCGGAGTATCCGGGTGCGACGGTCTTGTCGTCTGCAACATCGGGCAGCGTGCCGCGCAGCAATACCCGGCAGTCTTGGACGTCGTCGCGCCAGTTGCCGGGCGACACCTTGTTGACCGAAAGATAGACGTCCAGGTTGCGATCAACGACGTGGCCGTACAGCTCCGACTCTTCGAGGAAGAGACGGCCGTCATGGGTCAGCGCCGAGATCCGGGGCAGGCCGGCAATGTCACGGCCGCGTCCCACGATCGTCCGGACGAGCAAGGAAGCCGCGGCTCCGTAGCCGGCTTCCGGGTGCGAGAGGAGGTGGAAGAGGCCCTCCAGGGAAGTCCCGCTCTGCAGTATACATACGTTCGTTTGCAGATCAGCCATCTCTGGCCTCGCCAGCACGTTCGCGAGAATGCCCGCGTGCTGAGCGCCCAGTCGCGACTCCATGAAGGGGTTGGGGGGCGCCGCGCCATTTTCGAGATCGTGCCAACTCAGAGTCCACGCCCGTGTATGACCCGACCGTATGAGGAGGAGCCGGGTGGTCAGATCTTCGACGACTGATGCCGCGTGGTACTTCAATCCATCCATTTCAACCACGATCGGCTTCGCGCTTGATCCGCCGACCGGGGTGAAGAGGAAGTCGATACGCTTGCGCGGCACGTCATGGAAACGTCTGTCGATCTGGACCTGCGTCTCGAAGTTCCACAAATGGCTCTTTTCGCCGTCACTGGCGCTGAGGACGTGGCCCTTGCGACCACCTTCGAGCACGTGGGGCTTGACGCTGCCCTCGCCGAAACGCTCAACCAGCTTCTGGATGAAGCGGGACTCGAGCTTACTTTCGACAGCAAAATTTCGCACCCGGGCATCAATGCCAGTTTCCGTTCGCGTCAGGTTGCCCCAGTTCGCCAGGATGTGATCCATCATCTGCAACGCGGTGTCGCGATCCGGTTCGCCGGGGCCAAACTGGGACCGATAGGACTTGACGCACCGGAAGCAGCCGGTCTTGCCTTCGAGCGCAACGCAAGGGCAGGTTCGTAGCGCTTGCGCCGCAGTCTCGATCACGGCGCGCATCGAGTCAGGATGCTCGGCGAGTTGCCGTAGATAACCCGAGCCCCCCGGGACCGCATCATACAGAAAAAGGCTGCGTACGACCGCGAGGCCATCGAGCTGCGCCTCGACCACCGTGCTTCGGATGTGGTCAACCTTGCCGGCAAAATGCGAGCGCATGCCGAGGTTGATCGCGGCAACGAAACTCTTGATATCGTCATGCGAAGCCTCTCCCATGACGGGCACGATCATCCGGATGGATTCAGTCTCGAATCTTCGCATCAGGAAGACTTCGGATTCCCATTCCGCTCGTGCCGGCGCCTCGCCGAAGTCGCGCTTCGCCCTGCACCGGGCCGTGTGCTCGCCCTGGTCGCCTTCACCGCGGGGCGCCCGTTGAACGGTCCCGCACTCGCAGCAAATTCTGAACTTGCGCGACTTGCGATTCTCGCCGGCTATTCGAGGTCCGACAGGAGCGGAGGTCCGTGGCCCGAAGTTGAAGTCACGGAAGCCGCAACGTGCGATGAATTCGAAACCGAAGGGGGCTCCTCCGTTTTCGTCCTGACCGTACCATGACGTCTCGATATCGGCGGATCCAAAGAAAGGAACAAGGCCGCGATCGTAGCGCCTTTGCTGCCGCTCGTCGGAATCACGAATCGCGGCCTGCTGCTCGCTCGTGAGCGCAATGACCGTCTTCAGCTCGACGGCATTATGAGTCGAGCCGCGATCTCCCCACATGTGATCGGCGCAGCGTGGACAGTTCGCGGATGCCTCGGCCGTCGCCGCCATCTCCACATGCGAGCAATTCTGGCAGAAACGGAATCCAAGCTGGTCGTGCCTGTTGAGTTCGAGGCGGTCGATCTCGACCTCGCGGCCGCTAGCGTAGAATGTCTGGCCGAGCGCTAGTTCCGTAAGCGCATTGCTTGCAGGTCGCACGTATTCGCGCGTCTCGAGGTTGTCACCGTTTTCAATCCGCCGCCCATCCTCCGATTGCCGCGACAGGATCGACTTCAGTTTGACGCCTTCCTCGGGAAAAGCATAATTCGGTAACACGCCCTTGTCCGTCAGGTAACGCAACACTGATACGTCATCGATGCTCTGGCGGATGGCATGGTTGATCTGCCCTTTGTCACGCCGGATGTCCGCGAGACGCTCGTTGAGCCGTTCTTCGGTCATTTCGTGCGCGCGCCGTTTGACCCGCTTCGCTTCGGCATCGAGTTCGTTCCGGCGCGCAATGAACTCATCACGTTCGGCTCTGGCTTGGTCGAAGATCGTGCTGATCTGCCATATCAGGGACTGGTTATCCTTCCCGGCGAGGTAGTCACCAATGCGGCGCGAAACGTCGGTCCGGACTGCGACGTCGCGCGGCAACATGGCAAGAAAGTCTTCGGCGACAGCTTTGCCCTGTCGTTCGAGAAAGGCGAACCAGTCGAGCGGGAAGCCGTCGCCACGGCTCTGCTCGAGCTGACGTAATACGGCGCGCACATTGCCGTAGTCGCTGGTCTGCTCGCCGGTTGCCACGAAGCAATCGAGCGAGAATGCGGCCGCCTGGCGCAGCAGTACCGACAGTGCGCCGATGTAGACACCTGGCGCGCGCACCTTGCCCGACAGCATTGCCTGAGGATCCTCCCAGAACTGCAGATCGTGTTGACGAGCGGTCGCGATGGTGAAGTTCAGCGAATTTCCGTCTCGCCGGCCGGAACGGCCGATCCGCTGGATGTAGTTGGCCTCTTCGGGCGGCACCGAGCAGAGAACGAGTGTCGACAGGTCGCCGATGTCGATGCCCATCTCGAGCGTCGGCGTGGCCGAGATCAGATTGGGCGCCCAGGCCGTCTCCTCGTCGATGAAGCCCCGCTCGATTTCGCGGCGCTCGTCGACCTCCAGGATGCCGGTGTGCTCGCAGCCGATCACGCGATGATTTCGGTCAGTGCCGAGCAATGCGATCGCGGACGCCGGAACGATTCGATCGTCTCTTTCGAGCGTGCCGTGGCAGGCGATGCGCGTGCAGGGCGATCCAATGGCGGCGGAATTGTCTTCGAGCGCAATTTCCTGGCGACGACAGACGTTGCACCGCAGACGAGCCACACGATCGGAGACGGTGACGACTTCGGGTTCGATCACATAACCATGATCGGACGAGGGGGCGGCCCTGTCGATCCGGCGGACGATGCTCGCGGCCTCGAGGCAGTCCATGGTCGCCTTGAAAATGACGTCGTACTGCGACACCAGCGCAAGCGAGATTGGGGGGAAAAACTTGTCGGCCCAGTCGCGATACCAGTTGGTGGAATGGTCCTGCAGCAATGGCTGGTACCCGGGGCACGAACGGAGCAGCGTGACGGGCACGGGCGCAGGTCCTCTGCGATGGTTGGGAACGGGCAGCACATCCTTGATCCCGAGTGATCTTGCAGCTGCAAAATAGTTCGGTCCGCCGATATTCCGCGGCGCAGATTCCATTCCCTTGACAATGTACTCGTGGCCGACGGCGCCACGCCGCCGCATCTGTTGCAGGAGGCCCGAGATGAAGTGGGCGGCAACCCCCCGCGTCATTCTGAAAGGCCCCGAAACGGCGTTGGCAATCCTGCCGGGGAGGACATCGGCAACCGCGTCGGTGAGGTCGGGTGAGACATCCGCCACGACGATACCGCAGGTCTCGAGCGACGAGGACATGTGCGACAGATAGGTCAGGTCCTCGAAGTATTCCCAGCCCAGCATCCACTCGACATGAGCGGGGAAACGTTCCCCGGCTGGTAGATGATCGCTTCGCCGCAGCTGTCGGTAGGGATCCCGCCAAGTCTGTTCGCGGGGGATGAAGGTTGCCACGAAGGCTTCTTCGCCGAGCTCGACGCGAAGCTCGGCCGGCAGCTTCTTGACGATGTCGGCGAGCGTCAGGCCGCGCGTTTCGCTCCTCCCCAGTGCCTTGAACAGGGATTTGCGGACCACCGAGACGGTGTTACGGATCTCTGTCACCGCCGCGCGCTGCGCGGCGTCCTGCACCGAGTCGGAGAACATTAGGAGACGCGGCTTGGCGAGCCGGTCTTCTTCGTTGTGTCTTGAAGCATAAAGCGTGTTGCCGAGCGCTGCCGTCATTCGCGACGCGCGCAGGCCGAACAGCAGCAGGCCATGACCATAGCCGCACGCGGGGCAGGTGCGATCGACCGAGCCGTCGCCGGTCGGATCGTACAGCCACACGGGGCTGCGGGTACCCGACTCCAGATCCTTGCCGTGATCGGCTGGAGTGAATTCGAGGCTCTCGCAGTCGAGAAATCCGGTGACGACGCCGCCGCGACCCGAGGTGCCGGCTTTGCGGCTGACGCTCTCGTGGTAGATCAGCCGCAGCCTTGTCGAGCGGTCGTCGAAGTATTCCTCGTAGAGATCGTTGAGCGGGGCGCCGAGGCTTTTTCCGGCGGGAGGCAGCCGGCCGATATGGGCCGTGGTGCCGCATCGCGAGCAGTTGGCGAGCGGCAGCATGCGCTTTAACGCGCCCTCGTCATGGTCGCGTGCATGGGAGACTTCGATCGGCGAGCGGCCGTCGCCATTCCGCCAGTGCGGCAGGGTTGCCACCATGCCGGCCATTTCCCGCACCCAGGTCTGGATGCGGACACTAAACAGCGGCTGCGGCGCGGCCTCGGTGCCGGAGCGCGCCCACGCCACCAGCGACACGATCAGTTCGGCCAGTCGTATGCGTGCATCAGGTGTTCCCTTTGAGAGCGCCTTGACCTTGCCGAGCTGCTCGGCAATGGCAGCGAGGTCGAGCGGCATCTGCGCGTCGGCAATGATGCGCAGGACTCTCTGAGCTGCGATGTGTTCGCGCAGCAGCTTTCCGAGGAGCAAGCGCCATTGAATGGATGCAGGGTCACCCTCACGGATTTCATAGAGATCGTCGTCGTCCGGCGCCGGAAAAAGACTGCGCGCGAGGAGTCGAGCCGTTTCAGCCTGGCTCAGTCCCATAGAACTTTCGAGGGCAGCCCCGACCCCGGCATCATCGGGCCAGTCGAAATATTCAGGCTCGGGAAAAACCTCGTCGGGGGTCTGGCGCTCTTCCCGGATGACGGCCCCTTCATCGAAAGTCTCGCCGAAAATCGTACCGGCATAGGCGCGCAGGTCCTCCGCGGCATCAGAGCCCGAGCCCAGCGTCGCGGACGACCCGGCGCAGACCAGATGGCCGGGCGGTGTGCCGAGACGGTGCTTGAGCCGGCGGATCAACAGCGCGAGGTCGGCGCCCTGCGCGCCGTCGAAGGTGTGCAGTTCGTCGACCACGAGGAAACGCAGCGTTTCCGGTACGTTCGCTGCCCAGAGCGGCTGGTCGCTGCCGCGCAGCAACAGGTAGTCAAGCATCTTGTAATTGGTCAGAAGGATGTCCGGCGGCCTGCTTCGCATAGCCGCACGCCGCGTGATCACCTCTTGCTCGGTCATCGCCTCTGTCGGCGAGGCGGGTTCGGCGTCTGCATAGATACCGGCGCGTATGCCGTTCAGCGACGAGATGTCGTTTATCGCACGCGCAATGCGCCGGGCCTGGTCGGTCGCGAGCGCGTTCATCGGATAGATCAGGATCGCTTTGATTCCTGGCTTGCCAAGGTTGATCCGACAGTGCTCGAGAATTGGCCAGAGGTAGGATTCCGTCTTGCCGGAGCCGGTGCCGGTCGCGATGAGCGTCGAACGCGGCTTCTCGCCGCCAAGGCGTTCGAAGGCCGTCAACTGGTGCCGGTAGGGTGCAAAGCGCAGCGGCAGCCTCGGGAAGGGCTGTTCGAACGGCTTGCCCGGCGCGACCGACTGTCTGAAGGGCATCGCGACCGAGATCCACGGCCCCTTGATGTAGTTGGCCGGTTCGGAAAGGAAACGCTCGACCGTGCCATCGAAGGCGAGGCTCGTGGTGTTGAGAGTCGCTCGAACCAGATCCTTCAGGCTCTGTTCGACCTGGCGGCCAAGAATAATCGGATTCATGCCGCGGCCTTGCTTTCTCGATGTTTCTCGAAATAGGCCCAAGCGCGCTTGTAGTCTTCGACGCGATTGCAGGTGTCAAATGGCCCTTCGAAAGTACGAATGACCTTGCGCGGGCCACCAGGCATGAAGTCAATGGTAGCCTCGCATTCCAGTTGGATTTTGCCAGACTCGAGGATTTCACCCCATCTCTTGCTGCTCGGGGCCTTGCCTTCGTCCAGGAAACCTATTCCGGGCAGGCCCTTGGAGCAGGTCCACACAATCCGGCCGTTGCGGTCATACCAGGTGCCGGCCTCGTTCTCCTGCAGAACTGGGAAGTAGATGCGATAGATGTCGATCAGCTGGTCGAGCGTTAGGCCAAATGCCTGGGCCACCAGCACGTCAATCTCAACCAGCGCCATGCGGCGAGCAAAATCGCTACGGAGCGCTGCCGTGCGACACCACTTAACTGGGCCTTCCGCCGGGCCCTCTGAGGCGAGGCGCGGATCCGAAGAATGCCAAGGGAGCGGGTTCAGGATATGGGCTTGCTCATTCCAAAGGTCGGCATAGAGCGTGGTCAAGCATACAAGACGGAGGCCGCGATTTTTGGCCGTGTCACCGGGGTCAACGAACGGGAGTTTTGAAAAATCAGCCTCGTATATGTCGCTCTTAGCTGCCGATTTGATGAGATAGTCATAAGGCAACGATGTCAGGAAAGCGTTCACGGACAATAGGTCGGCAGTTTTAAAGAAGGAGACACTTTGCAGCGCGTCAATGTGCGCAAATTGACGGGGAAGCAAAGTGGAAATGAGACTCCGCTCGCTGTTGAGGTTGATTCTTCGCCGGAAGGCGACGCGGTAGAAATCCACATGGCTTTTCGTCGGGTCCCAGCGGCAGCGGGGAAGTTGACGATTATAGTCTCTCATCTCGACAGCCGGGGCGTAGTTGGTGCGGGGCATATAATCCTCCGGCACCGTAGTCAGCTCCACAACCTGATAGTCGGCGTTGGTCCGACAGACGGCCTTCGGAGTCTTGGAGAATGGATTGCCTACATGAAACATCGGGCCCGAGATCACCATCTCGCTCGGATCGCTTTGAAAGCGGGTCTCGCGTCGAATTGTTTTGAGCTTCCATTGCGCTTCGCTCTCGTGCCAGATTTTTGAGATTTGCCAACCTGGGATCTCGATTTCGATGGTTCCGTTGGGCGCTGAGGTGGTTTGGGTGATTGGCTCAATTGCCTCTGCAAGGGATGGCGCCTGTGCCAATGCGCGAAATACGTCCACCATTTTGGCAGAGTAGGGCGGTAAAAATCGGGCCTCCTCTACTGCGGTGGTGCCGCTTTCTGTTAGCGCATGGATAGCCGCCAGCGCATCGGCGTTGATCTTCACGATCCGATCGCGATGCCCGCGTGTGTCCCATTTTCGGTCGGAGTCTTTAATGGCCGGAAGCGGGCCGCTGCCATCATGGCGATAGCTCTCATCTACCTGAGCCGCCAGGAATGCAAATGTGACATTATCGAACGAAATCTCGGAAGTGATGCCCCGATAGATATTCAAGCTGAACCGAACATGATCGACAACCTCTGCGAAGTTTTTCGCCGTCATTTTATTGCTGTGGTCGAAGTGCTTGGTAATCCGTCCATACCATTCGCGCCGAAACGCTCCAGCTTTTGGGTCCGTCAGATGCCCATCCTGATGAATCAACGCCGCATTGCCTGCTGGGGCGAGCAGTCGGAAACTCAAATCGATGAAACAGCGGTAGAGGTTGTTCTGTCCGCCTCCCGCAAATGGGTTCATCGCGGCCGATCCCGTGACCGTCATCGCCCCTTTTGCAGAAGCATAGGCATTTAGGAACGTCTTGCGGTCTGCCTCCTTCGTCAGCACCTTCGCGCGAGCCTGCCGTACCTCCACCGCCGATAGTTTGCGCATGATGAAGCCGGGATCGATATCCCCGATCACGTCGGCCTCGGTCCACGAAGGTTTCGCCCAGGGTGGATTACCCACGATCACATCGAAACCTCCGCGTGCCCTGAGCACGTCGGCGAAAATCAGATCGTAATGAGTGAACCGCTCACGCTCGGCAACCTCACTCGCGACGGCAAGCCACTCGATCTCCTGGATGAGCGCGTCCACGTCCGTTTCATGGAAAAGGCCCGACTGCTTCTTCTTCGGCGTTGTTGGCTTCGAGCCTGTTTTCTCATCGGCCTGGAGCTGATCGAACAAGTCGCGCTCGGGCAGGCCAATTTGCTCGATGCTTGGAGCCGCGATCGACCCGTCTGGCAAAAAGCCGCCTTCGAGGATCAGCGTCATGCCGTGCAAGAATTCCTGACGCGACGGCAGAAGGTGCGCCTTGTTCAGCGGCCAGAGCCACAGTGCGCACCATGCATCCATCGCTGTCTTCAGCCGCTTGAAAGGCAGCGTGTTGGATGCGCGATCTGCGCCGATCAGCTTTTGAAGGCGGCGGTCCTTCTCGTGAAAGTCCAGCCCGCGCGCACCAGGCATCTCCTTGTCTGGCCAGAGCGTTATCGCGTCATTGGTCGAGGCGCGGCTCCTTGCGAGATCGTCGGCCACGATGTCGAACAAGTCCTCGGCGATGCGGCTGAGTTTCTGCAGCAGCTTGATTTCATACGCCTCGAGTTTGGCGAAGAAGCCGTTCTTGCGCCAGGCCTTGATCTTCTTCTGCGCGTCGGCTGCAAACTCGCCGATCGACTTGTCGGTGTCGAACCGCGACATGTCCTCGGCCGGCAGCAGGAACTGCCAGATGTGGCCTTCGGGCAGGCCGCCGCGCCAGCCGATCTCCTTTGGTTTGTGACTGTACCAGAGATTGTCCTTCTTCTTCGCCGACATCAGGGAAGGGGCATAAGACGCGCGCCTCGCGCCGATCAGCGAGTTGCCGGCGTGGAGCTGGTCGCGGAACCAGGGCGAGAACTCGCTGGCGTGCAGGCCGTTGAGCCAGAGCGAAATCGCGCCGAGCTCGGTTGCCACCGGATTGAGGTCCACGCCGAAGCAGTTGCGGTCTGAGACGAAGGCGCGGACCTTTTGCTTCTCGAGCGCGAGCTGATCCTGCGGGATAGTCCTGCCGGTCTCCTTCTGCTTGCGTTCGAGATAGATGTCGGCGAGCTGGTTGGTGGTTTCAACCAGGAACGCGGCCGACCCCATCGCCGGCTCGAGGATCTTAAGTTCAAGAACTTCGTCGGCCGCGAGGTCCTTGCAGCGTTCCTGCAGCGCGTGCTTCACCAAGAGCCGCGCGAGCGCTTCGGGCGTATAGTAGGAGGCTGATTTCTCGCGGTCGCGGCCGGCGAGGCGATAGATGAAGCTGCCTTTCGGATAGACCCGGGCTTCTGGCCCGTTGAAGACCACCTGCTCCGACTTGAATTCGCCGGCGCGGCTGCGCGGCACGAAATAGCTCGCTGCCAGCAGATCGATGTCGTCCCGTCGCGACACCGGTTCGCCGCCCTCCTCGTCTTCGCCATCCGCCTCGTCCGCATCCTCTTGGCTCTCGTCGGACGTTTCCTCTTCCTCTTCGGCATCCACCGAGCCGCGACCCGTAGGTGGGCGAAGCTCAATCAGGTCCTGCTTGGCCATCACGCCGGTGAACGAGATCAGCGTTTCGTAGACGGCGCCAAGCTGGCCGATGCCGAGCTTCGCGTAGGAAATCCGAGCCGTGCCGTTCTGCGACTGCTTCAGTGAAAGCAGGCGAATAACTTTCTGTACGGCCTCGTTGCGAAGTTTGATTGAATTCAGGATCGGCGTGCTCTCAGGGTCGAGCAGCGAGACCTTTACCGCCGGCAGGCGTATGGCGGTGCCATTGCCGCTATACAGCAGGCCGAGCGTGCGCTGCAGGCTTTCCGAGAGGTAGGTGCCGTTCTTTTCGGCGGGCGTGCGCAGGCGGACGGATTCCAGTTCGCGCAACGCCTCGATGCTGTAGCCGCTGGCGTAGACCGGATCCTTGAGGTTCAGAACGTTCAGTCGCGGGTTGGCCTCGGCGTAGAACAGAAACAACAGGCGGTACATGTAGCGCAGGCATTCGAGCGACAGGTCGGGTCCGTCGATCCAGACGCCTTTGCGCGGACCAGACGGATACTTGCCCTCGGTTACGTCGAGTACCTCCTGGCCGAGGATCTCGATAGCGTCCCGGACAGTCCGCTTCAGCGAGGTCGTGACCGCGTTGGCGTTGCGCTGGGCCTCTTCCTCGATGCGGTCGGCGATCGGTATGCCCTGATGCGGCACCCGCGCCTCGCGCGACAACAGACACGCCATCGTCGCGAGCGTGTCCTTATCCTGGCGCGAGAAGATCTCCTGCAGATCGAACCGCAGGACAGAGCGCGCCGGCCACTTGTGGCGATCGACAAGAACGATCTGGGAAAGCCCACAGACAAGAACGAGGCGGGGCGGCTGCCGCAACTCGAAAATGCCGTCGCCGAGGATGTCCTCGATCGCACGTTCTGTCTCGGCAAACTCGCGTTCGTCCTCAAGAAACTGCTCGGGCTGAAAGCTCAACGACAGCGGATCGGCACTCTCGTCCGTCGCATTTTCGAGAGGCGCTTCGATCAGCCAGACGACGTCGCGGCCTTCGACGTCGGAAGCCCTGGCCAATGAGGGGATAAAAGGCTCTCGCTCAAGCGCGGTTTGCAGGCTCCTGCGGTCGAGATCATATCCGAGCGCCGTCACAAGCGAATGGCTCAATCGCCGGCGCCAGTCCGTCCGATTGGCGGAATCGGTTGCATTGCGAATCCTGCGAAGCTCGGCGAGGAACGGTTCACAGCATTTCGTAAGGCGTGCGACGGGGTTCTCGCCATCCGTGGCCTTGTTCCAGCGCGAGGTGATTTCGCGCAACTCGACCTGCAGCGAGTCCGAAAGAGCGCCTGCCGGGAAGAATTCAGCCTCGTTCTCGATACCGATCAGGTCCATCAATCACCCAACGAACACGGCCTTGATTGCTACGAATGGATTCGGGTCGTCCGCCATCCTCCGCCGGCTTTTATGCCAGGCCGCAAAATCCTCGAACATTGCGTCGATCTCGGTCGATCGGTTCTCGCGGCGCGTTTTCTGGCGGCGCTGCTGAATCGTCAGCCGAGAGCCGTCATCCGGGGCATCCGCGAATTTCAGCTCAAGTTGGGCGCGGAACCGCGCCTCGAGGCAGGCAAGACGATCAAGCGTGGTGTTGAGGCTCCTGTCGATGTCGGCTTGCCGTTGTTTGCGCAGGGTAACGAGGTGCGATTGGAACGCATCCACGGCAGGCGCGAGCGCCTCGGTCGCGAGCTGCTCATCGGGCTTGCCGGTGTTGGGAATGCTTCGGGAAAGGCCCGTGCGGGCGACAAATTCGCCGATCGGCTCGACCCCGGCGACGCGGCCGTTTCGCAGTGTCACCGCTGCCCAGCAGTCAACCACCGGTGCGCCAAGCTCGTTCGGGATCGCGCCGTGCAGGATGACCGCGACTTCGCGCTCGGCTAGGCGGCCGCGCAGGCTGCAGAGCGGCGCGGCCATTTCAGGAAAGAACGTTCCCGCACGATCGCCGAACCAGTCGAGGAGGGGATGGCCGTCCCAGAGATACTGGACGCGTGGCCAGCTTTGCTCTTCAGTCTTGGCCTGGGCGATCGCCGTGTTGATGACGTCCGCGCGGTCGGAAAGCTCGATCGTGTTGCCCTGGCCGACGGCTTCGACCGGCATGTAGCGGTCATCGACTTCGCCTGTTCGGGCATAACCGAGCCCGCCATCGCTCATCATGTCGTCCGGTATCGACAGGCTGATAAGGCGGGCATCGCGGTCCACATCCGGAGCCGTCTCGAAGACGTCCTCGTTCGGTTCGGTCAGCCTTTGCAGCATTGCTTCGGTGTAGGCGAAGGTGTCCGGGAAAAGCCTTGGCGGCATTTCCGCGTCCGGCGCGGTTGTCGAAGTCCCGGCCGAAGAGATGTCGACGCCCCGGTAGTCGCCAAATAACGCGTCAAACTCGTCATCGACGGTTTTGTCCTTTGCCACATGCGCGGCGCGCTCATCCATCTCGGCGGCAAATGCTTCCGCACCGCGGCCGTTACTGACGGCTCTTGCGACAATCTCTTCCTCGCCTTCTGCATCGCCGGCTCCGAGAAAGACGGCCGGATCGCCGACGCCCTCTTGGGCTGCCTCGTCCTTTTCGACCAGCTTTTCGAGGACCCACATATCGCGGACTTTTGGATGACGGCTTTCCCCGACGAAATAATAGATCTGCGGCGTTCGATCCTGGCCGTAGCGGTCGATACGGCCGTTGCGCTGCTGGAAACGGAGCAGCGACCAGGGCAGGTCGAAATGGATCAACCGATGGCTCTGGAAGTGCAGGTTCAACCCTTCGGAGGCCATGTCGGAAGCAAGCAGCACGCGCAGCGCAGATTTCTCCTGGCCAAAGTCCTCGAGCACCTTCTGCGTCGTCACGTCCGCTTCGACGCTTCCGCCGTCCACTCGTCCGATAGCTTCAGGTGATAGGCCAAGATCTGCGGTCAGGCGCTCCTCAAGCCATTCCAGCGTCCGTATGCGCTCGGAAAAGACGACGAGCCGGTCGCGCGGATTCTTGCCGATCCATTTGATATCCTTCAAAAGGCGCAAGAAGTCCTGGTACTTGCAAAAATCAGTGGGTTCGATCGAGGCAAGCAGGTCCGCCAGTTCGGCGAGCTTCTGTCTGTCGGCTTCGCTCCCCCTTGCTGTGCCTCTCTCTATGCGGCCGATTCGTCCCTTCACCGTCTCGAGACAGGCCGCGGGACTTGAGAAGATCGCCTTCGCAAGGGTCGTGCGGAAGAGGTCGATGACGCGGTTCTCGGGAGCATCGGCGTCGAGATCGAGCTTAAGTTCGGCGATCGTCGCGTAGGCGGCCTCCTCCTTCTCGCTCAGGGGGAAGGTGCGGCTATTAAGTTCACGCGGCGGTATCGCGGACCTGAGCGCCTCCATCACCTCGGGAGAGGTACGGAAGCGGCGGATCACGAGATCCTCGATGTCGTCGCGATGCAGCTTCTCGGGATCGGGGACCCGTGTGGGGTCCAGCATTTCAATCAGGCTTGCAAAGCTTTCTCGCGAGCCGTCGTGCGGCGTCGCGGTTAGCAGCAACAGCTAGTCGGCTTTGCGCGACAGGAGCTTCGCAAGCTTCGAGCGGAGGCTCTCCGTGCCACCGCCGCGGGCGCGTTTTGCGGCGTTGTGCGCCTCGTCGATGATGATCAGATCCCAATTCGACTGTTCGATCGCCGCGCGGATCTGGCTGTCCTGCTTTAGCGTGTCGATCGATACGATCGACCGGTCGAACTGGTCGAACACGTTGTATTGCGCGGGAATCTGGTTGCGCATCCGCCGTATGGCCGCGCTATCGAGGCGCGACAGCGGGATCGAGAAGCGGGTCCAGAACTCTTTCTGGAACTGTCCCAGCATGGCACGAGTGGTGACGACGAGAATCCGCTCGGCGCGGCCCCTAAGGATAAGCTCGGAGGTGATCAGGCCGGCCTCCAGCGTCTTGCCGAGGCCGACGTCGTCTGCGAGCAACAGCCGCACTCGGTCCTGGGCCAGCGCCATCTCGACCGGCACATGCTGGAACGCGAGATCGTCGATGGCGGCCTTGCCGAGCGTCAACGGTTGCGAGGTTGTGGTCGGCGTGGATCTGAATGCAGACTCCAAAAAGAGCTTGGTGTCGAGAAAGCCGGCGGACTTGTCGTGCTCCAGCGCGATTTTCGTTGGGTGCAGTACGGCATAGTCGTCCTCAAGCTCGACGACAAACCGGGCTGTCTTGCCCTTCACGATGCCGGACATGCCTCGGCACGACACGACGTTGCCGTGTGCCCGCCGTTCGTGGCCGACGACCTTCCAGGTCGACGACCGCACTCTGATCATTGTGCCGACGTTCATGGATTTGCCCCCGGTCGACGAACAATACTCGTTCGATGAGCCTGAGGCTTCAATAGCAGGGTTCGAAGCTAGAAGTCATTGATTTATTGTATACTTTTTGCTGAGGTGCGTTCCTTGTGGAGAACCCGTCCGCCGCGTCGTTCGTGCCGCTTTCAACGTAGGCATGAGGGCGTCGGGGGAGGGGAAAGCACGAACCTTTAATTGCGTTTAGCGAAATTTGCCGTAGGCGCGAAGCTTATGCCTGATTTTCGGATATCCCCGATCTCGATCGTCAATCAGATCAAGGTCAATCTGCAGGATCGGTACGCCTCCGGCTATCCCATCCTCAAGGAATTGCTTCAGAATGCAGATGATGCGGAAGCCCGACATTTCAGACTCGATGGGCTGTCGGGCTGGTCGACTGCCGCCCATCCGCTGCTCCGCGGACCGGGACTTCTGGTCGTAAACGATGGCTTCTTTCGCAAGGAAGACGAGAGCGGAATCATATCATTCGGCGAGAGCGGCAAGGCCGCTGACAGCGCAGCGATCGGGAAGTTCGGCTTCGGTCAAAAGGCGGTTTTTCATCTCTGCGACGCGTTCGTTGTCTACGCAAAAAGGGAAAGCGACAGACCATTTAGCACGGTGGTGAATCCGTTCCTGGAAGTCGAAGTCCCCGGCAATGTCAGTCGGCAATGGGAGCCGCGTGGAGAAGGTCTCGATCCAGCCGACCTGGAGCTCCTCAGGCGCGAAGTCTCTTCCGACTTCCCGGACCGTCACCTTGTTCTTTGGCTGCCATTGCGTCGGGAAGATATAAAACCTGCTCCAGGAGTTAGCTTCTCCGGAAACATTCCGTCGCTAGCGGCGACGATCAGGGAGCTTAATAGACCCGACGATCTGCGCGTTCTGCTAACCGCGCTTCGCCATCTGAAGACGATCGAGATTCGAGAACGCAGTGAGCTTCGCTGCGCGCTCGAACTTGACGATGCCCGGGGACGTTTCCTTGGACCGAACCGTTTAAGCGGTGGCGTTCGCCTCTTCGGAGGCACAATCGGCGCCGCAGAACATGGATCAACGGCGTCATTTGTCGGGCGCGAGGCGATGATCCCGGATAGCTGCCTCACGAGGTTGAAGCGCTCACAGCAATGGCCGCAAACGATCAGCGTCCTCAGACCTGAACCCGTACCGGAAAAGGGAGAACCGCACGGAGCAGCGACTCTATCGCGCATTCCACTACGCGCGAGCCACCTGGCCGAGACCGCGCAACTGCGTGTTTCCTGGGCGGTATTCCTGCCGATCTCGGACGCATTCGATATCATTATCCCGGTAGGTGGGAGCGCTGGCGATCGATTCCATCTGTTGCTGCATGGTTACTTCTTCCTTGATAGCGGCCGACGTCAGATCGAGGGACTGGATGCCCCGACTGAGCAAGACGAACCATCAGATGCCGCGTCGTTGCGTCGTGCATGGAATGCCGAGCTTCGCGATTCGGTCGTGTTGCCACTCCTGCCGGCTCTACTAAAGGACGCGCTCGATTTCGCGATAGTGACATCAGCGGAGCTTGCGCAACTCGTGTCGGCGATCGCGCGCGACGGGTGGTTTCGTAGCAACCGGAGAGCCATCTGCCGGGAAGTTGCGCTGGTACGTGTGCTCGAAATATCCGGCGGCGTCGTCTGGCGTATTGTTCCAACGGCAGATGCCCTGCGTCCATTGCCGGCTTCAGTGGCTGATGCGCCCGGGCGAATAGAGGAGTTGTTCAGCACTATTGGTTCGTGGGCCGAGGCGAGCAGTACGTGTCTTGTCGCCGGCGAAAGCGCGGCGCTTAGCGCAGAGCCCATACGTTGGACAGCCAAGGACTTGGAGGCAGTGTTTGCCGGGCTATCACCTCGGGCGTTTCAATCACGCGATCTCGCGCGGCTTCTCGTCGATTTTCTTGGCGCGACGATATTCGACGAAGCGGAGCGTTCTTCCATTGGACCGCACCTAGTCGCGGCCCTACGCAGGGCGATCACTGAAACACAGGCGTTCGCTCCGTCCGAACTCGTAAGATCGATCCTTAACCAAGTGCCGCATGGTAAGTTGTTTCCGCTACCAGCATCCGTCGAGAACCGGCAAGTCCTGCGCGCACTGGCCTCCGCTCCCACCAATATCTTGCTAGTCCGCCGCGAATGGCTCGACGAAACTCGACGTCCTCCGCAGTTATCCAACGCAGACCTCAAGTCGCTGCTCAACGCACTCGAACCGTTGATCAGCGGTGACCATGCAGACCAGGCGGCGACTGCCGCGTTAGCGCTACTCACTCAGGGTGGACGAAATATCTCCGAGTTGGCAGGTGATCTCGAATTCGCCTCCATCGAGGTTCTGCGCGCGCGGGATATCCGCAGCCACAATCCCATCGCGCTGTCGCTCCAGACGCTCGTCGCCCGGTCCCGAGCGGGACTTCTGTTCGCAAGCTCCCCTCAAGCTAACTCGCTGCTGCCATTGCTGACGGAAACCCTGCCAGACGTAGCCCCTCTGGTTGTGGACGGAAAGACGGCGGAGTTTCTCCGGGATTCGTCTAATTCTATCATTCAGCTCCACAGCACCGGGAATGAGTCGATTCTAAAGCTCGTTAACGCGGCGTCGTGCTTTGGAACAACAGACGCTAGACGCAGGCTGCTTGAACGACTGCGGCCGACGGATAACGACGATCGGGCCGCTCTTCGACGCCTCTGCGCGGGCGACGAAAAGGCTGGATATGGTGGCGCTACGCTGCATGTTCTCGAAGAAACACTGAAAGGAATAGAAAGACCTGTCGAGGCAATTCTGAACGCAAGCGAGAATGCCTTTCTGATCACGGCCGAGATAGCTGACGAGCTTATGCCCAGGCTGAGACAGCACATCGGTATAACGGCGCTCGATACACCGCGGATGGAGGCGTTGCTCGAACGAGATGTCGACGCGGTCGCCCGCATTCAGCTCAGTCCCATCGAGCGGGATGCGTTTTTGTTGACCCAACTCTCGGACCCATTGCTGCGTCGCTTGCCGATCCATGCTCGTTCCGACGCGACGACGGGTAACGCAGACAATGTGTTTCGTGAGGCCGACTGGCCGATTCCCGAAGCATTGAGACGCCATGTTCTCACGATCCAGCTTTCCAACAACAGCCGCGCACGCGAGCGGCAGGAGAGGCTCATCGGGAGATGGTCGCCGCAAAGCCAGATCAAAGTCGCACTTTCTTCCGCCAACCCGCACCGCTTTCGTAACGAGATACTCGAGGCCCTCGCCAAGCTTGCGTCTCCGCCAGACGAACACCTGCTAGAAGCACTTCGCGTCACGCCTTGGCTTCTTGTGGACGAACAGCCCATTACTCCGCTGGACGTGCTCGCCCTTCCCCCCGCCGTCGACGAAGTAGCGCGAACGTTGCTACTAAAGAACGGCGAAATACCCCCATTTGTGCCCGTCCAAAAACTGCGAATCGAGATCCGCGAGCATGACGGGTTTGCCCATCTAAGGGAGTGGGTTCTGCCGGGTCGGAACTTCTCCTTCGCGGCGCTTGCGTTGATGATCGAGGAAGCGAGGATCGCTGGGCGCCTCGGAGGGGCAAACGATTATCCGGTCGAGGATTTCACGACCTTGGCCAAGTCCAGCGGTGACATCGGATTGCCGGGCTGGCCTCTGCTGGCGGCGGTTCTGACGTCACTCGGAGATGGATGCGACGACGCCACAAAGATCGTAGCGGCTTTCACTGCTCTCAGCGCCTCCGACGCCAAGTTGGCGGGAGCTCATCTCGACTGTCTGGCAGCATTGGCAGAGGAAAAAGGGCGAAAAGGTGAAGCGGCGGCCAGGGCCTATCGCCACGGATTCAGTGTCGTCGCAGGGTGGCCAGAAGACGCGCGCCGCGAAGTGTTCGGTGGAACGCGCGTTCTCACAGATGCTGGGAATTGGCGGATTGGCAGTGAGGTCGTCCAGGACGGTGACGGTCTCGACCCGAGGCATGTCTTGGCGCGAGACTACGCATCCGTGCTGGGGATGCGTCTGCAGCAGCACCCGGAGGCTACCAACGCCGAAAATGAATCTCCTGATCCATTCATAGCCGACCGTCGCCGAGGACAGATCAGGGACGTCGATCTAGTCGCGTTGGAAGCCCGGTCTGCGGATCAGCAGCGATTGTTCCTCGAAAGCTGGAAAGGGCGCGTGCCGTCCGATCTGATTATCGTCTATCTCGGATTGATTGGTCGCGGTGAGCCTTTTAGGAACCTCGCAAACGAGTGGGCGACCGATGCGACAGTCGATGTCGATACCCTTTGGGCCGATCTCGACTACCACTTTCCAAAAGAAATCCTTTACCCGAACCCGCTGGCCGCTGAGGTCGATCAACGTCGTTTCCTTATCGAGCCAGTCTTGGGCGAGCGCGTACAAGCTATCGCAATGTCGGGCGATTCGTTCGACGCGGCATTAAGCGGTTCCGACAAAGGAATCCTCATTGGGAACCTGCACAAGACTCATGAGGGTATCCGCGCCGCCGACGGCAAGGCGCGGTCATTGATCACGCTGCCAATCAGGCAAGTCGATCCGACTCGATACAGTCAGGGTGAAGCCAGCGCAATTTTCCGCCGGTTCGTCGAGACGATCGCGGCGGACTGCCTATGGCTCGGCATGGAACGCCAACGGACGGCGTTGCAAGAGATGTTGGACAAGGCGGTTAAGATCGATCAATCGACGATCGAGGAAACCGAACGTCTGCTGCGCGACCGATTGCCCACTATACTCGCCGAGCTGAAGCTTCCCACCGAGTATCTTTCACAGCAAGCGTTGCGCAAATATCAAGCTGAGGAAAGCCGCCTGCATCATCTTTCGGCGCCGGCACAGAAGCTTGAGGAGCTCAAGGCGGCGCTTTGGCGAAAGGTATCTGATGGCGCGTTGGCGGCTGAACTTCTGTCAGCCGTTCGCAGCAAGATCGGGGATTTCGGATACTCGGCTAGCCGGGTTCTCTTCGAGCTTTTCCAGAACGCGGACGACGCTTACCGGCAGCACGGTGGAGCTGCGACTGACGTTTGTTTCCGTGTGGAGCTGTTTTCGAACGGCTCAAGCGGATTTCGTGTCGTCCATTGGGGTCGTCCCATTAACCACATGGGACGCGACACCGAAGAGGGGCGTCGTCTCGGTCACGACCGCGACTTGCTCAACATGCTACTGATGAATTTCTCCGAGAAGCGGCCTGGAGACGATCTGACCGGTAAGTTTGGCCTGGGTTTCAAGAGCGTCCACGTGTTGTCGGACAGCGTAGGCATAGCGAGCGGCTTCATCGCATTACGCACAGTTGGAGGCTTTCTGCCGGCGACTTGGCCGGAAGGTATTGATGCAGGAGAAAATCGAAAGAGCCCCAGCGGCCGAAAGGCTACGGTGATCGACGTTCCGTTCTCGATGACGACTGCCGATAAAGGTGCCGAAGCCATCGCGGCATTCAGGGCTACCGTGACTTGGCTGCCCGCCTTCGCGCGCACTATCCGCCGCGTCGAGATCGAGGCTGACGTACCGGAGAGCATCGATTCCGTCTGCTCTCCGCTACTGGATAAGAGCGGGATCTACCTCGTTTCCGTTTCTGGTCGGAAAAAGGAGCGGGCCCTGCGGGTCGATCTTTCCAGCGGGTATAGCCTCTTGCTCCGCATAGACGGCGCAGGTCCCAGTGCGTTCTCTAGCGACCTGAGGCGTCTCTGGAATCTTGCCCCACTTGAGGAGGAGCTGCGATCCGGCTGGTTGCTCAATGGTCCCTTCGCAGTCGACCCCGGACGGACCGGATTGGCCGGCTCGATTGCGGAGCGGCAGGAGAAGTTTCGAACTCTGGGGCGGACGCTCGGAGACCGCCTTTTGGAGTTGCACGATCTCGTGGGCGCCGATTGGTCTCAGTTCGCAAGGCGCCTGGATCTCGATGCTTCCCAGCAAACAGCGAGAAATATCTTTTGGTCCCGGTTATTCGACGTCCTTGCGCTGGACTTTGACGACGATCTCGCCCGACACTTGCATGTGGACGGGCATGGATACGCGCGTCTCGCCAGTCGGCACAAGGTCGTGCCGACGCGTTTGCAATCCCCGTTCGATTCATTGGTGCAGGCATCAGAAGTGGAACATTACCTTGATGGCGCGTTGTCGCATTCGGCCACGCTCGCCAAGCTGCGAGACTGGCCTACACTGACGGAATTGCAAAATCGGATCATTTCATCCGAAGTGGCTGGGCAACTAAGGAAGCTGGGTTTCGGGACCGCCCGTCCGCTTCATTTTTCGAGCCTTCTTCATCGCCAAATCGGCAAAGAAAAGCGAATCAATCCCGAGCTAGCCCAGACCCTTGGTCGCGCCGTTACGCCCCAGTCAATTCGGGAAGCCCCACTCTACAAAGAACTCCATGAGATACTAGACACCGCTAGGCATGCATTGTTTCTCGCACAGGACGGAACCTGGCGCTTCGCGCAGCTTCCTTATCCAGATTCGGCGGGAGACGGTGAAGAGCGCAGACTGTGCGCATTCGCACCTGCGAAGCATCTGCTCGACAAGCGTTATACCGGCCCGGCACTTGAGTTCTTCCGAGTTGCCCGAGAAAGATCGGGCTTCGGCCCTCAAGCGCGCGACCTCGCGTCGTGGGCAGCGGAAGTATCTGCCGATGACCCTAACCGCCAGATTGCGGCACTCCGCTACATCATTGAGGGGCGCCAAGGCCGGGACTTGGGTGAAGAGATTCGCCGCAATCGGCCCAGTTGGCTGCCCTGGCCCGCGTCGCAGCTGCGGATCAGTCCGTTGCTGTCAGGTTGGATGGAAAAGGAGAAGGACGATCTGCTTTATGCCCTTCAGGGCCGTGACGCGTTTATACCCATGCCGGTTACCTCGCCCCCCACACCAGCGCCTGAAACGGTGTTGGTAGCGATTCATACCTGGTGGAGTTCTGAAGGAACTAATCTTCGGACCGTGTATTCGCAGCGAACATATCCCGGTGCTTTCTCACCGTCCCAGCTTCGGGAAACGAGTGATCGGGCGACCTGGTTCACCATGTTCGCCCTATCTTGCTTCCAATCATTCGGCCGCGCGCAGGACGGACAACATCGAAGCTTTATCGAGTCTGGATACCGAGAAGGCTGGTGGGTTGAACTCGCGGACTCGCGACCACCTGATGATGTGCGATCCTGGCTTGATCGGCTTGAACGCTGGAGTGCGCCGGAACAATTCGATCAACGATACCTTCCATGGCGACGTTCATTTGTTGATCTGTATGCGATCGCCCGATGGCTGGATGAATACCGGGAAATTGCCCTCAAGCTGCCTAGAATCATTGAGGAGCACGGCGTCATTTCCCTAAATGGTGCTTTGCAGCCGAGCTACTGGGCACCGGCAATGCGTCTTTGCATCGATGCCGCGCCCATAAACCGGTCTCTCGGCATTGGCATGAACTGGATGATCCGTGAGATGCTACGCCACAAGGTGTACGAGTTACGCGATGAGAGCCGTATGGCTCCCTATGGCTGGGCTTCATCCCAGCGTGTTCGTGCGCTGCTGAATGAGCTTGGCGCAGACGTTGGTGAGCGGGCGGACAAGGAAGCGAGCCGGACGATCTACGACTTCGTAACAAAACATCTCGCTGCTAGTCGGGCTCGCTTTGAGGGAGATTTCGATCTTCCGCTGCAATTGATCACCCGAGAGGAAAACAAGACGGCGTTGGTTCAGTGCTTCGAAACGATCGACCGCGATCTACCAGCCTTCTTGGAGCAGTGGCAGGACAGCGAGGACGCGCTTTAGGACGAGGCAGCTAACGGATGACAGACACAAGGCAATTGGCAGCGGGTGCCTCTGTTCACCATCCGCGACATGGAAATGGACGCGTAGTGGTGGACATGGGCGCCACTGTTATCGTTCGCTTCGGCGGGAACGTTGAGCAGGTTCTCGCTGACGAGCTTGCCGAGATACCGTCGCTCCATTCGGCTCTCCGAGAAGGCTCGGCTGCTGATCCCATCGACGCGGTGATCCGAGCGCAGGCGCTTACTATCCGGTCCGTCAACGATCAATGGGGGGTATTTTCACGCTCGCGCGTGCAGTTGCTTCCTCACCAACTATGGGTTTGTCGCAAAGTAACGCAGGAGTGGCCTTTCCGGTGGCTGGTTGCCGACGACGTGGGGCTGGGCAAGACAATTGAATGTGGCCTTGTTCTCTTGCCCTTGATCGCCTCTGGCCGAGTGCGCCGAGTGATGACCCTTGCCCCGGCGAAGCTCGTCCCTCAGTGGCAGTTCCGCCTCAAAGACATGTTCGACATCCGGCTGCAGCGCTATGTCACGGAGGCGGACACGGAGCGCGGCGATTTCTGGGCGACTGCTTCGATGGTCGTCGCATCCTTTCACACGTTGCGTGACGATCGTCGTGGGGCACGCCAAAGGCTGCTCGACGCGGATCCCTGGGACTTGGTCATCGTTGATGAAGCCCATCATCTGAGTGTCGATGAAAAGGCCGGCAAAACACTCGCATACAGTCTTGTCTCGGACCTCCAGGCGCGGGGCAAGATCAATTCTCTGCTCTTCTTCACAGGAACTCCCCATCGCGGAAAGGATTACGGCTTCTTCGGTCTGATGCAGCTCGTGCGACCCGATCTCTTTGACGCGGAGCGGAACACAACAGAACAACTCTCTCAGCTTCCGAAGGTCATGATCCGAAATAACAAGGCGACGGTCACCGACCTTAAAGGCAACAAGCTCTTCAAGCCGGTCGATGTCTATAGTCGCGAGTACAAATATAGTGAGCAAGAGGCCCAGTTTTACCGAACGCTCAGCGAATTCGTGATCGACGGTCGCGCATATGCGGGGACGCTTGACGGTCGCGCGCAGACGGCGCGAATGCTCGTGCTCATCACCCTCCAGAAGCTTGCCGCCAGCTCGATCGCAGCGATCCGGAATGCGCTCGGCAAGCGCCGCACGATGCTGGCAGACGCCGTCAGGCGCTCGAGCGAGTCTTCCTCTGTCGCTTTACCAGACGACGATCAAGCGACGTTTGATGATTTGGCCGAAGCCGAAGAGGCATTGCCCGGGTCTGCCTCTGTCTTGTTGATGGAAGACGAAATCCAGCGTCTTGACGAACTTATCGCGCTCGCCGGCGCGATAACCCAAGAGACGAAGATCGAGCGCCTCCTTCGAATGATTGGCGAGGAGTTCGGCCCGGACGAGCCGATCCTGCTCTTTACGGAATACAAGGCCACTCAAGCACTTATCATGAACGCGCTTCATCGGCGATTTGGATTCGGTTCTGCCGCGTTTATCAATGGGGACGAAAGGCTGGATGGGCTTGAGCAGGCTTCGGGCGAGCCGAAGACGATCAGCCAACCTCGCGAGCATGCGGCAGACGCTTTCAACTCGGGTAAGGTGCGGTTCCTCGTGTCGACAGAGGCCGGCGGCGAAGGCATCGATCTTCAAGAACGCTGCGCGGTGCTGGTCCACGCGGATATGCCCTGGAATCCCATGCGCCTTCATCAGAGGGTCGGGCGTCTGTCTCGCTACGGCCAGACGCGGCCGGTCTCAGTCTACATTTTGCGAAATCCACAAACTGTTGAGGCTCGTATCTGGGACCTTCTCAACGCGAAGCTGGAGCGAATTCAGGCCGCTCTCTCATCAGTAATGGAGGAACAAGAGGACATCTCGCAGTTGGTCATAGGCATGGCGGGCAATTCGCTTTTCAATGAGCTGTTTTCGGGGAGCGAAGGGCTTTCGGGCGAGCGATTGGGGGCGTGGTTTGATCGAGCAACGGCTACGCTCGGCGGGCGCGACGTGGTGGAAACGGTGCGTGAACTTCTTGGCAATGTGTCGAAGTTCGACTTTCAACAGGTTGGCAAAGATCTGCCACAGGTTGATCTTGCTGATCTTGAACGGTTCTTCACTCAAACTGTTAGCAGACACGGACGCCGGATTTTCCGACGCGACGACGGTCTGGAAATCAGGACTCCTGATAGCTGGAAGGAGCGCAGCTACGCGCTCCGGGATAAATACGAAGGACTCGTCTTCGATCGCAGTCTTCGTGGCACGAACGCCGCTTCTCGGGTTCTCGGAGTGGGTCACCACCTCTTCGATGTTGCGCTCGAAGACGCGCAAGATGTTCCAGCGCGCTTAGCCCGCGTCGATGGTCTCTGTGGCCCATTGCTGATCATAACTGTTGAGGACGAGGTTACAGGAACAGGCACGCTCATCCATAGACTAATCTTTGGCGTGATGGAAAAGGAAACGAAGATCGAAATTCTACGTGATTGGGAGCTATTGCGGGCACTGAACGCCCTCACACCCCGAAACTCTCCAAACGACGGACGTGTGAGTGAGGATATCGAGTCGGTGCTTGGACGCCTTAAACAGGCATTTGACGCTAATCTTTCTTCCCATGCGTCCACGCTTCGTAGGCCAGTCTCTTGGCCTGAGATGCTCTTCCTTCCGAGCAAGAGGGGATGATGTCGTTAAGGGGCTATTCCGACCACTCGAATGTAACTTTCAAGTGGTTGAGTGGAGAGTTCCAAGGCACAGCTTTTCGGTTTTGCAATTGTCCAACTACGATACCAGGAGCAACGTCTATCTCCTCTGAAAACGTCGTAACGCTCTCAAGATCGAAAGAACCGGCCGACACAAACTTTTCAAGCTCATGCTGTGGTACTAGAAAACTCGCAGCCCAATGGTTGGCTTCCGCTTCTTCTTTGTCGTCACCCGGAAGCTTCTCGCCGTCGATGAATAAGGCTTTCCTGCTATGGAGGAGCAAATGCGCTGCCTCGTGGAAGAAGGTGAACCAGAAATGATCGTTAGTTTTGTGCCGTAGCGTTTGCTGAATTATTCCCTTTCCCGGGACCAACCATCGGGCGACACCACTCAGTCGCAAACGGGAAAACGGTTTAATGAGTAGAAAGACCACGCCGGCTTCTGCGCACTTGGAGATCATAGGGCTCAGAAACTCCTCAGGGTCCTGATTGGTATACGACCTGATTTGCGCAAGAGCATTTATGAAATTTGTACGATCAAACGGAGCTGTCTCAACGCTCTCCGCCTGAAGCTCGCCGAGTCGAAGCCAGGCCAGTAGTGGCTCAGGATCGCTTTTGAATGTGGGCGAATGTCTAAACGAGACGGTTCGAAGTTCGTCGAAACGCTCTCTAAACGCAGTGAAGCTTCCAGCGGCGAAGAATCTGAGGAGTTCGCGCGCTATATCCGTATCGTTTTGAGTAGCTTTCACACAGCCACGCTGCACCAGTTCTCCGATTGGGAAGCGATGAACGAAATCCTTGACACTTGCGAAGCTCTCCGCCTCAGCACTCTGTGCCAAATGCAAGCGATACTTTGCTTCTAGATTGAGCCAAATCGAGGCGTCCATTCCGAGAACGCGTTCTAGCTGCATTGCCGTTGCAGGTTCGATCGGCGCCTTGCCCGCGATTATTTCAACAAACAGCTTCGGAGAGCGACCGCAGCGGCGAGCCAATTCCCGTGCCGACAGGTCCCGCGTCTCAAGAATCTCTTCCAACACTTTACCCGGAGGCTGGACGTAATCTGGCTGATACCGGTGCTGAATGTGAGCCATCGGGTTCCCCGATCGAGCGTTTCGCTGCAATTCGTCCTTCACTGCTACCGTACACCTTCAATTTCGATTTCCGTCACGCGTGCGAGGTCGACCGCACGCTTTCGCACGTTCGCACCAACTGCGCAAAAAACGAGGCGCTGAGTTTTCGCCACCATCACGCCGAAGCGCGCATCGCCATCGAGTTGGCGACATCCGATTGGGGGCATTGATGGGACCAAGGCCAACGTATCCGCCGCGTCCAGGACAGCCATCCGATTCGCCAGCTTATACGCCATCTCGTCGCCGAATGCGCGCCGGAGCCGATCGAACTCACTGAATGTTCGAGCGAGCGCGGCGGTGCTGAATCCGATGCGCAACGGCTTCTCCTTTGAAATCCGTTACCTGATAGGTAACACTTTTTCTTGCACCGAGACAAGGCCTATGGCATCATCCGAAGGAATCGGGGCCGATTCCCCGAGGAAAGGAACCTATCATGACCAGCCAAGCCATTGAAGACACGGAAAAAAAGCCCGATGACCACGGCAAGGACTTTGTCGAGGTCTCGATTGACGGCAAGCCGAAGAGCATTCATCGCGGCAGCTACACCCTGCCCGACCTGAAGCAGGCACTTGGTGTCGATGCCTCCCTTGATCTCGACGTGATCGAGAAGGACGGCGCGTTCCACACGATCGGCGACAACGAGCGCACGACCGTCAAGGAAGGCGAGAAGTTCATCAGCCACGTCAAAAAGGGTGGCTCGTCATGAGCATCGACCCTCAGCATCTGGCGCATCTGAAAACGCTCTACCCGGATGCTGAGGTCATGCCGGAAGGCGGCATCGATCACATCTACTTCCCCGTGCTGCCCATCGAAACGAACGGGACGGTGTTGAAGATGAAGGCGCTCCTCCGGCTCGGTGAACATCAAGGCTATCCGACGCGCCTCTTCGTCGAGCGACAGATAGCGAACAAGGGACAGAACTGGAATTGCTTTCAACTGCTCGGCAACGCGTGGTGGGCGCCTTCCTGGAACTACGTCACGCTCGACCTGCCGCTTTGTGCGATCCTCGCCAACCACCTGACGGTCTTCCGATGAACATCACATTCAGGATTGAGAGGAAGCTGTTGGATCGCGCACGCGCCGATCTCCGACGCCGACATCGGTTCGCCCACGAACGGGTTGGCTTCTTTTTGGCAAAGCCCGCCGAGCTTCCGTCCGGCGGCATAACGCTGTCAGTCACCGACTATCATCCGGTCGACGATGACCACTATGTCCGCGACGACACGGTCGGCGCGATGATGGGCTCGGCCGCGATCAGCAAAGCGCTCGAAGTCGCATACCGCTCCCAGGCGTCGATGTTCCATGTTCATTTGCATGAGCATGAAGGAATGCCGGCATTCAGCAGAACGGACAATCGAGAGAACGCAAAGTTTGTGCCCGATTTCTTTAAGGTCGTGCCGAATCTGCCGCACGGCGCCGTCGTATGGAGCATCGATCGGGCCTGCGGCAATTGCTGGCTGCCAAGCACCCGGCAGCCGACCGCGATTTCTGACTTCGTCGAAGTCGGCGCGCCGTTGCGTTGGTGGCCCTGGCGATCATGAGAGATTTTTCACGCCAAGGCTTTCTGGGACCTGACAGCGAAGCGATACTGTCATCCGTGATCGTGGGCGTCGTCGGCGTCGGAGGTGGCGGGTCTCACATCGTGCAACAATTCTCTCATATCGGAGTGAGGCGCTACGTGGTCGCCGATGGCGACACCGTTGAAGATCACAATCTGAATCGTCTTATCGGTGCGACGCGACGGGATGCAGCACGTGCTGTTCCGAAAATCAAAGTCGCGCAGCGGATCATCCGCGGGCTTAACACAGGGGTTGAGATTCATCCGGTTTCGAGGCCGTGGCAGACGGCCATTTCGGATTTCCGACGGTGCCACGCCATTGTCGGTTGCGTGGATTCATTTTCCGAGCGCGATCAGCTCGAAAAATTCTGCCGCCGGTTTCTCATTCCGTACATCGACATCGGCATGGATGTCCATGCGGTCGGATCAGAGTTCGTCATCGCTGGACAAGTGGTTCTGTCAATGCCCGGAGAACACTGCATGTGGTGCATGGGCTTGCTGGACGAGCAAAGCATTGCGGAGGAAGCACGTCGATACGGTGACGCCGGGTTTAACCCGCAGGTCATCTGGCCAAATGGTGTTCTCGCATCGACGGCGGTGGGCCTGTTCATGCAACTCGTCACTCCATGGCACCAGAAACATCAGCAGAGCGTCTACCTTGAATACAACGGCAACAGCCACACGGTTGCGCCGAGCAATAGGATGATGGCTCTGGCAGGGCGGGCCTGTCCGCATTTCAGTGCTGGTGAACGAGGTGACCCGCTGTTTGGGCGCTGAGAATCAACAACGCGGCGTCCGGAGAATCCGGCAGAGCCTGACATCTGCCAATTCTCGCTTTAGTTGAATTCAGTTATAGTTTTCCGGAATTAGTGTGGTTCGCTCACCCCATGGCATATACGGTCGACGCAGCTTTCAATACCTTTTACGAGCAGATCAACCTCTCTGGCGACTACCGCGAAACCGCGAACAAACGCCGCGAGCGGATCGTCGAACTGCTCAAGAACGACTTCGAGATTCTTGATTCATTTGGAACCGGCTCGATTCCGAAATTCACCGCACTGAAAGGTCATGCCGATCTCGATGTGATGGTGGTGCTTCACTTCGGCAAGCACATCAAGGATAAGAAACCGAGCACCGTTCTGCAGAACGTCCGCAACTCGCTGGCCGAGTATCGCACCGGCGTGCGCAGCAATGGGCAGGCGGTCACCCTGTATTACGACACGTGGCCGAACGTCGACATCGTGCCCGTCAGCCGAGTCGTCGACAACAACCAGAATGTCACACATTACGAAGTGCCAAATTCGAATACCGAAGGCTGGATGCCGAGCCGTCCAAAGAAGCACGCCAACGCGATCGAATCCCGCTCAACAGATTGCGGGCAGAACTTCCGGCGCATCATCAAAATGATCAAGCACTGGAACCGCATCCACAGCGGATACCTGACGAGCTACCACATCGAAGTCTTGGCGCTGGACATCTTCCACACGAACCTCGACGACCTGCCGTGGAACATCCATCTGTTCTTCGACAACGCCATCAATCTGGTGAAGTCATCCCTCTGGTACGAGGTCAACTACGCCGACGCGTATCTGACGGATGCCGCACGCGCGGAGGCCGTGAAGCGATTGGAGGCAGCGAAAGCCAAAAGCCTGACGGCGTGGTATGCGACCCACGGTGCGAACAGCGATCACCAGGCCGCAATCACCGCATGGAAGCAAATTTTTGGAGACAAGTACCCCGCCTATGGCTGATACACCTCACAAAGTCGATCCGATCGGCGAACGATATTTCCAGCCGCTCGAAGCCGCGGAAGCCGCCGCTGACGTTTTGTTCTACGTCTCCGCCGTCCTCTCGCTCGCTGTGCCGCTCGTGAGCCAGCAGGAGCATCCATCGCTCTACGCGCTCGCGCAAATCCTGTTCGCGCTGTCCGTCATTGCCCTCTTTGGGGTGACGCTTGCGGTACGTTTGTACTTCTCGCCGCGAGCTCAATTTCGGCGCTTTCAGGATTTCCTGGCGCACGCGTTCGGCAAACCGCTCGCGGCGCAACAGACGACGGGGTACTACAACAACGCCGCGACGTCGGTTCCCCGCCGGATCGCGGCGCAAGTGCTCGAAAACAGCTTCTACAGTCACGATACCATCGCGCAGATGGCGAAGATCGAGCGGATCAAGATCGTGGTGTACGTGCTGCTGTACGTGCTCGTCATCTTCAACCGCAACACCGACCTCGCCACGATTGCCGTTGCCGCGCAGATCGTCTTCAGCGAACAGATCGTGTCGCGGTGGTTCAGACTCGAATGGCTGCGTCGCGAGTGCGAGCGTACCTATGACGACGTGTACCGTCAGTTTCAGACCAATGGTCAGCTCGACGCCTTCTCGATCGAGGCGGTTGGTCGATATGAGATCGTGAAAGCAACCGCAGCGATTTCCCTCTCTTCGCGCATCTTCAATAAGAACACGGGCCGGACTGACGCAGATTGGGCAAAGGTTCGAGCAGCGCTTGGGCTCTAATAACGATCGGGCTTTCGTTCACGTCTGGTAGGCTTTAGCAGGAATACATCCCCACATGGTAAGGCATCCAAGCCTTCGGATACGGTTGCTGTGGAGGAGCGACATGAGCAAGACGGCCCGCATACGCGACGCATCGAGCAGTTGCGTTAATTGCAATAAATGGGTCGGGCACATCCTTTTCTTGACCGTAAGCGGAGTGTTGTCCGTAAACGGCCATGATAAGTAGGCTCCAATGAAATTCGTGCCGAAAGCTGGTGCACTTTGTTGATGAACCCGACAGTTGCTGTTTCAGTCACGAGCAGGCGCCGAATCGCACGAGCCAAGATATGGCTGACCAGCCGGCTCGAGAGCGAAGAAGTCCTTGTCGTCGGAGCGACGTTGGACGGTGCCAATGAGCTTGCTCGCCAAGTTGTTCAAGACAGGGGTGCTGCATTCGGATGGCACAGGCTCAGTTTGCCACAAGTGGCTGCTACAATTGCGGCCCCGTTGCTTGCAGCACGAGAGCTGGTCTCCCTAAGCCGAGTTGGGACGGAAGCGATTGTTGCCCGACTAATCCACCGGCTAAGGATCGAGGGCAAACTTGGTCGTTACCAATCGGTCGATGAGACGCCCGGATTTCCGCGCGCGATGACAACTGTGATAGCGGAATTGCGCTCCGCGCGATTGCGGTCAAATGACGTTGAGGGCGTCGCACCAGATCTGGTGCCGATCTTCCGCGAATACGAGCGTGAACTAGCAGAAGGTGGCTTCACTGATTGGCCCGGTACGCTTGCGGTCGCCACCGACGCAATTGCGGGAGTTGATCGGCATAGGGTTGTTGGCCTGCCGATCCTGTTTCTCGATGTGCAGATATCGACAGAAGCCGAACTTGCCCTAGTGGCGGCGCTTACCGGTGCGGCGCCTGCAATGCTGGCGACAATACCTAGTGCAGATACGAATACCCTTGAACGCTTTCGCGATCGGTTAGGTTTCAGAATTGAGAATCTCGACCTTTTTGCAGGCGGTGCGGCGGGCGGCAAAGTGGCCGGCGCGCTCGCTCGGCTCCAACGTCATCTTTTCAACGAACACGAGAAACCTTCCGAAATCGAGGCATCTAACGAGATTGAGATATTCTCAGCGCCGGGCGAAGGGCGCGAGTGCGTCGAGATTGCGCGCCGGGTTCTGGCGCTCGCCCGCGACGGCGTCTCGTTTGATCGTATCGCCGTCTTGTTGCGTTCGCCCGACGTCTATCGTTCCCACCTGGCCGAAGCATTCTCCCGCTCGGAAATCCCGGTTCACTTTGCGCGCGGCGCCTTGCGACCTGACCCGGTCGGTCGCGCCTTCTTCGCTTTGCTGGAATGTGCCGCTGAAGGCCTTTCGGCCGGAAAATTTGCTGAGTACCTTTCGCTCGGCCAGGTGCCTGATGCTGTAACCGATGGCGCGCCACCCGAGGCTCCACCGAGGGGCGATTTGTGGGTCGCGCCTGACGCCGAAGTTGTCCCGGGTCTCCTGACGGATCCTGGAGGTAACTCCGCCATATTCCCGGCAGAACGCGTTGCCGAAACGAGTTCTCCCGACGCGCCCGTACGAGAGGGACAGCTCCGGGCCCCGCGACGTTGGGAGCAGTTGCTTGTGGACTCGGCTGTAATCGGAGGACGCGACCGCTGGCGGCGCCGGCTCGATGGACTCGCCAACGACCTGCGCCGCAGGCTTGTCGATCTCGATCGACAAGATGAGATGCAGGTTGCGGCGATTTCGCGAGAGTTAGACGATCTGGCGGCGTTTTCGTCCTATGCCCTGCCGCTCATCGATGAGCTTGATAGCCTACCTACTGCTGCTCCTTGGCGGGAGTGGCTTGACAGACTAGGCGTGCTGGCCGCTCGCAGTCTCAAGCGGCCGCACCGCGTACTAGCGGTGTTAGCGGAACTAGAACCCATGGCTTCGGTCGGCCCGGTGGGATTGAGAGAAGTTCTTGCAGTTTTGCAAAACCTGCTCTTGGAGGCTGCTGAGCCTCCGCTCTCGCAGCGGTACGGAAGACTTTTTGTTGGTCCCATTGAGGCCGCGCGAGGACTTAGTTTTGATGCCGTCTTCGTTCCTGGCCTTGCTGAGAAGATGTTTCCGAGCAAGATCGTTGAGGAACCGATCTTGCTGGACGCCGTCCGCGAGCGGATCAGCGCCGACCTTGTAACTAACCAAGCACGTCTTGACCGGGAGCGCCTTACGCTCTCGCTGGCCGCCGGTGCGGCCGAGCAGCGTATATTCTTTTCTTACCCTCGCATTGATCTCGATCAGGCGCGATCGCGGGTCCCTTCATTTTACGCCCTCGAAGCCGTGAGATCAGCAGAAGGCCGCCTTCCCGATTTCGGAGAGCTTGCGCGCCGAGCTGAGACAGCAGCTGCCAGTCGTCTGGGGTGGCCGGCGCCGCGCGATCCGAGCGCAGCCATTGACGATGCTGAGCATGATCTCGCAATCATCGACGATCTCATGAACCGGCCGGAAGGAGGCGCCGGAGGCGCGCGTTATCTATTGACGGCGAATCCGCATCTCGCTCGTGCACTCCGCAGCCGCTACCAGCGATGGAGCCGCGGTTGGACCGTTTCCGACGGTTTGCTGAGTTCGTCGACAGAAGTTCGTGCGGTGATGGTAAAGCACGCCCTCAGCGCTCGGAGCTACTCCCCGACCACCCTTCAGAGTTTTTCGCGTTGTCCGTACAGCTTTTTCATCCACGCCATCCACGGCATCGCCCCGCGTGATATTCCGATTGCAATTGACGATCTCGATCCGCTTCAGCGCGGTTCACTCATTCACGATGTCCAATTTGAACTGTTTGCGCGCTTGACGTCCGAGGGCCTCCTCCCGGTCAGACCGGGCAATCTCGAACGAGCACGATTGTTGCTCGAGGAGGTTATTACAGAGGTTGCCTCGCGCCATGAGGACGACCTGGCGCCGGCCATTGATCAGGTATGGAAAAACGCAGTGGCTGCAATCCGCGCCGATTTGAGAGAGTGGTTGCGGCGGATGAGTGAGGACACCTCTGGGTTCGTCCCGCGGCACTTCGAACTTTCTTTCGGGCTACCGCACTGGCGTGCCCCGGATCGCGACGCTGACCGTCGCTCAGTGCCCGAAGCAGTAGGCCTTGATTGTGGCATCCAACTTCGCGGCTCGATAGACCTCGTAGAGCGTCATTCCAGTGGATTGTTTAGGGTGATCGATCACAAAACAGGAAAGTGTGTCGGGGCGAACGATTTGGTTATCGAAGGTGGAAGGTCGTTGCAGCCGGTATTGTACGCTCTTGCCGCGGAGAAGCTGTTTGCCGGAGAGGGTGAGGTCTCCGAGGGTCGCTTGTACTTTTGCACATCCGCCGGCCAATTCTCGGAGCAGGTCGTTGCGCTCGACGAGCGTGCACGCAATGCGGCCGTTGAGGTCGCGACCGCGATCGGGCAGGCCATCGAACGACCGTTTTTGCCCGCTGCGCCCAGCGAGGGTCAATGCGAGAGCTGCGACTATCGAGCCGTCTGCGGCCCGTACGAGGAATTGCGCTCAGCACGGAAGCCGCAAGGCGATCTTGAGTTGCTCCAGGGGTTAAGGGCATGGAAATGAGCGACCTCTCCGACGCAAGGGCGCGAGCTCGGATCCTCACAGAATATGGAACGACATTCTTCGTCGAAGCAGCGGCGGGCACCGGAAAGACTACTGTCCTGGTCGGCCGGATCGTCGGACTGATCCGTAGCGGACAAGGCACGCTGGCCCGAACGGTTGCGGTCACGTTTACAGAAAAGGCGGCTGGCGAAATGAAGCTGCGCCTTCGCCTTGAAATCGAGAAGGCGCGAGTGGATGCCATCCCTTTGGAGCGCAATCGCCTAGACCAGGCGCTAGAAGAATTGGAGCTCGCCCGCATAGGTACCATCCATGCATTCTGTGGCGATCTTCTAAGCGAGCGGCCGGTCGAGGCCGGCGTCGATCCACTCTTCAAGATGCTCGACGAAGAGGCTGCCGAAGCAGTCGCAAACGAGGCTTTTGAGCGTTGGCTACAAGAGATATTGGCCGATCCGCCAGAAGGACCAAAGCGCATCTTGCGCCGGCGATCGGGTTGGGAAGCTCCGCACGAGCAACTGCGGACCGCAATGCACACGCTTTGCAAACATCGTGACTTCGCTCAGCCCTGGCGCCGGGACCCGTTTGACCGCGACAGTTCAATCGACGAGTTAATCGACGAACTCGCCGAGTTGGGAGAGCTCGCATCCACAAGCTCGTGGGAAAACGATTGGCTTACCCGCAACCTGCACGAGATCGCATTGTTTGTGCGAGAGGCGATTCGTCTCGAGGCTGTCCGCGGGCGTGACTATGATGGACTCGAAGCCGAGCTGCGTGAGCTCGCTACAAACAAAAGGAGGTTTAGGGGATGGGACCATAAAGGGGCAGCGAAGACGACCTTTGGACATCTCTCCCGTGACGAAGTCTTGGCGCGCCGAGACGGTGTGCGGTCCAAATTGAAAGCGTTCGTTGCGTCGAGCGATGCCGATCTTGCCCCATTAGTCCACGTCGCTTTGCAGGATGCCATTGCGGAATACGAGCTCTTGAAAGCGAAATCAGGTTCTCTCGATTTTCTGGACCTTCTCGTCAAGACGCGCGACCTTATCCGAGACGACGGGACGGTGAGACGAGAGCTACAGAACCGCTTCACGCACTTTTTTGTCGACGAGTTTCAGGACACGGATCCTTTGCAGGCCGAGATTCTGCTCTTGCTCGCGGCCGACGATCACTCAATTACGGATTGGCGCGCGGCCCGACCGGTGCCTGGCAAGTTGTTTCTCGTCGGGGATCCAAAGCAATCCATCTATCGCTTCCGGCGAGCAGATGTGGCTTTGTATGGAGAGATCAAAAAGCGTCTTCTTGACGTGGGTGCCGAGCTGCTTCACCTCACGACGAGCTTTCGCGCGCTGCCCTCGATCCAAAAATTTGTCAATGCTGCGTTCGCGCCCGCAATTGCTGCCGATGAGGAGGCAGACGGCTATGTGCCTCTAGAACGTCAGAGGCCCGAGGTGGCCGATCGCCCGACGATCGTCGCACTACCCGTTCCGAAACCATACAGCGATTACGGGAAGGTCACCGGCTATTGCATCAACGAATCGCTGCCCGGCGCCGTAGGTGCCTTTATCGACTGGTTGATCAATAAGAGCGGATGGACGGTCGAAGAGGAGGCGGGTCACCTGGTACCGATCCGACCTCGGCATATCGCGATTCTATTCCGTCGTTTCCAAAGCTTCCGGACCGATGTCACGCGACCGTACGTGCGTGAATTGGAAGGAAGGCGCATACCTCACGTCCTTGTCGGTGGTCGCTCGTTCCACGATCGTGAAGAGGTTATCGCGCTTCGTAACGCCATTACGGCGATTGAGTGGCCGGATGACGAGCTTAAGGTCTTTGCGACGCTACGCGGTCCTCTATTTGCGCTGAGTGACGAGGCCCTTCTCCTCTTCAGACAACATATTGGTAAGGACGAGGCACTCAAGATCCGGCGCCTCAATCCGATGCGCACCGTCGATCGCGCCGTTCTTGATCCCAAGAGCTTGGAAGTTGCTGATGCCTTGGATCTCCTGCGGCGGCTTCACGTCGGACGCAATAGCCGGCCAATCGCAGAGACACTCACGATGCTCTTGCAAGCCGTCCGAGCCCAAGCCGGCATCGCCCTCTGGCAGAACGGCGAGCAAGCGCTTGCCAATTGTCAGAGGCTGGTCGATACCGCTCGGCACTCTGAGCGGCGCGCCTCTTCTTTCCGCGCCTTCGTCGAGAGCATCGAAGCTGATGCCGAACGCGGGGAGGTTGACGAAGCCCCGATCGTCGAGGAGGGGACCGAAGGCGTGCGGGTGATGACTGTCTACAAGGCCAAGGGATTGGAGTTTCCGATCGTCATCCTCGGAGATCCAACATACTCGGCCACACGCGATCGGCCAAGCCGGCACATTGACTCGTCTCGATCCCTTTGGCTCGAGCAGCTTTGCGGAGCGAACCCGATCGAGCTCCTGGAGGCAGGCGATCTGGAAATAAAGCGCGACCGTGCCGAAGCCATCCGCGTCGCGTACGTGGCCGCGACCCGAGCACGGGATCTACTGGTGGTACCGTCCTGTGGAGACGAGCCGATTGAGGGCTGGTTCGAGGTGCTCAACGCGGTGCTCTATCCTTCGGATGCCGCGCGTCGGAATTCGATGCCCGCCCCTGGTTGTCCGCCATTTGGCGAGGAAAGCGTGCTTGGGCGAGGGCCGAAAGGCAAACGACCGGTGGCGGGATCAGTAAGGCCGGGTCTGCACATGACCGAGCCGGATGCAGCGCTAGTGACCTGGTGGGACCCGGCGTCGCTCGATCTGGAAATCGAACAATTGGCGCCGCTTCGGCATCAACGGCTGCTGGAAATTGATAGTGGCGGTGTCACTGCTGCCGAGAGCACACGGAATTACGAAACGTGGAAGACAGAACGCCGAACTTTGTTGGCAAGGGGCTCTGAACCGTCGGTGCAGGTTCAGACGGTCACTGCGCTGGTTCGCAGCTCCGAAGGAAGCGAATTGCGCACCGAGCCCAGCGTCGACGTGCACGTCTTGGAGCGCGACGACGTTGATCGGCCTGGCGGACGGCGCTTTGGCACCCTTGTGCATGCTCTGCTCGCATTGATCGACCTGGAATCGAGTACTGATGCACTGAAGAAGACGGCTGTCGTCCAGGGCAGGACTCTCGGCGCAACGGAGGAGGAAATCGACGCTGCCGTTGCGACCGTTTCGCGGGCGCTTGCCCATCCCATACTGCGAACGGCGGCGGCTTCTGCCCGAAGTGGACGACTACGCCGTGAGGTCCCCGTCCTGCTTAGAACCGACAGCGGAAGCCTTGTCGAAGGGGTAGTCGACCTTGCCTTCCAGCATGAGGCACCCGACTTCGCCGGTTGGACAGTGGTCGATTTTAAAACCGATCGCGAGCTTGAAGGGTCATCTGACCGGTATCTTGATCAGGTCCGATGGTACTCAACGGCCGTGAGGCAGGCCACAAACCTGCCGACCCGAGGCGTTCTGCTGGTGATCTGAGAGATTAAGGGCACCCTCAAGGTCGCTGGCGGGCACCAAACTGCCCCGCGTTCCCCTTTCGTCCCGGCGAATCAAGGCGCAAAGCGCAAATTCCGCTGGCCTAGCCTGTCTCATTAAGGATGAATCGGCGTCCGAAGCGGCGGGATGTCGGAACCGGCCGCATCCAAACGTCTTGAATCCAAGCCGCCCGAATCGGAGTTTTGCGTATGGCCCCGCGCGCCAATTGGAAGGGTTTTCTGCGTCTGTCGCTCGTCACCTGTCCCGTCGCTCTTTTTCCGGCGACCTCAGAGTCCGAAAAGGTCTCCTTCAACCAGATCAACAAGAATACCGGTCATCGGATCAAGTACACACGCGTCGATGCGGAGACGGGCGAGGAGGTCGCCAACGAGGACATCGTCAAGGGCTACAAGGTCGACACTGACACCTACATCGAGGTGACAAAGGACGAGCTCGACAACATCGCGCTGGAATCCACCCGCACCATCGACATCGACGAGTTCGTGAAGCGCGAGGAGATCGACCCGCGCTACATCATCCGTCCCTACTATCTAACGCCGGACGGCAAGGTCGGGCACGACGCCTTCGCGGTGATTCGCGAGACCATCCGCGAGCTGGACATGGTCGCGATCGGCCGCGTCGTGTTGACCAACCGCGAGCACATCATCGCACTCGAGCCGATGGAAAAGGGCCTCGTCGGCACGCTGCTGCGCTACCCCTACGAAGTGCGCTCGGAAGCCGAGTATTTCGACGAGATCCAGGACGTCAAAGTTACCAAGGACATGCTCGATCTCGCCAAGCACATCGTGAACCAGAAGTCGGGCAACTTCGAGCCCGAAAAATTCGAGGACCACTACGAATCGGCATTGGTCGATCTAATCAACCAGAAGCGCAGCGGCAAGCCGATCATCCCGAAGGAGCGCCCCCGCGGTGAGAATGTAGTCGACCTGATGGAGGCGTTGCGGCAGAGCATCGGCAGCGGCGGGGCGGCAGAGACCAAGGCGCCGAAGAAGTCGGCTAAGAAGCCGCGGAAGGCGGCAGCGGGCCAGAGAGAGATGCTGATGCCGATCGCCGGCAAGAAGCCCGCGAAGGAGACCGCTGCGAAGAAGCCAGCTGGCAAGCAACAGCGTAAGTCGGCCTGACAACACTTTTTGTGCCAGGGCGCTCATCGAAATCTGCGCCCATTCTCATTCAAAAAAGAGCGTGTTTGCGCTTTCGACAATCACACGTAAACGAGAAAGACCGGGCGACGATGTTCGCGCTCACCTTTTTGGGGACGTCGGCAAGCGTCCCATCGGCTGAACGCAACCATCCAACCCTTCTTGTTGAGGCAGGAACTCACCGCATCCTGGTGGATTGCGGGGAGGGTACCCAACGTCAGTTGTTGCGCAACGGCGCCGGTTTTCGACGCCTCGATCGTCTTTTGTTGACCCATGGTCATTTCGACCACGTGCTCGGCATTCCCGGTCTATTTTCGACCCTGCGACTGCGGCAGAGCGCCGACGTGATGACGATTCATGGAAGTCCGGGTACCCTCGACGTTGTCGTTCGGATGCTCGCGGGCCTGTGGGGCGAAGGACGAGCGCCTATTCCGCTGGAGCTCGTGCCCTTGACGGAAGGTCAGGTTCTCGACGCCGGCGAGTTCACGATCGGCTGTTTTCCGGTCCGCCACCGCGACACCGACAGCTTCGGATTCTCCTTCGAAAGCCAGGTCCGTCGTCATCTTCGGCCGGATCGCCTCGCGGCCCTCAGAGTGCCGGACGGCCCAGTGCGCAAGGAGTTGGCGGAAGGAAGGCCAGTGACGCTCGCGGACGGCAGGATGGTTGATCCGCAAGAAGTCCTCGGGCCGCCAGAGGGGCGCAAGAAGCTCGTGATCGTGGGCGATGCCGAAACCACCAACGGGTTGGCCGAACACACTCGCGACGCCGACGTCTTGGTGATCGAGGCCACGTTTCTCGACCGCGATGCAAGCATCGCACGTGACTATGGACATCTCACCGCGGTTGAAGCGGCCGCCTTGGCGGCCTTGAGTAACGTCAAGCAGCTCGTCCTAACTCACATTTCCGGCCGCTATGCCGATGAGGAAATACTGGCCGAGGCGAGGAAGACCTTTCCGAACAGCCGGCTTGCAATGGATTTCGATCACATTGTGGTCTAACCCGCGGCGCAGGAGAGCGCGCAATTGGCGAGGAAGCTGAAGACGTACCAAACTTCACTGGGCTTCTTTGATCTGGCGGTAGCGGCGCCGTCGATGAAAACGGCTCTGGAAGCGTGGGGTGCCGACAGCAATCTTTTTCACCAGGGCGCGGCGAAGGAAAGCGAGGATCCCGACGTCATCGCGGCGACCATGGCTGCGCCGGGCGTCGTTCTGAAGCGTCCCGTCGGCTCCAGCGGGCCCTTCAAAGAGCACGCCGAGCTGCCTACCAATCTTGCCGGCGAAGACATTTCGAAGAAGCCAGGCAGCAGCTCGGTGAGGCCAAAGGCGCAGAAGCATCCTAAGCCGGCCAAGGAACAGGCGGCCGACCGGGAGGCCGCGCTCGCTTTCGAGAAGGAGCAGAAGCGCCGCGAGCGCGAACGCGCGAAGGAGGAGGTCGCTCAGCGTAAGCAGCGCGAGCGGCGGCAGAAGGCTGTCGACACGGCGCAAAGCGCCTTGGATGCGGCCCGTCGGAAGCACGAAAAGATCGCTTCGGACATTCAAAGTCAGTTCGAGGCGCTCGAGGAAAGATCGCAGGCCGAAGGAGCCCGATGGGACAAGGAGAAAGCTCGGCTGGAAGCCGCGTTGAGACGAGCGCGAGGTTAGGGATTTCCAAAAGGATGCTTCCGATTAGACATCTCGTTCTTGACGCCAAAGCCTGCTTTGTCACAGAGAGCGGACCTCGCGAACCGAAACTGTTAAGCCGGCGGCTTCAATAGCTCGGCGGTAGTCCATGTCTTAGGTTCTCATCCGGGTAAGCCGCGTCTTTGCACCACGTGCAATTTGCTGATGAAGCCGTCCAATATCTTCGAGTGACATAGAATTTGTTCTTAGTTTCAGCAGCGTTTCGACATGCTTAGGGCTCAAGCGACCGTGCCGAGGAAATCTCGATGGTCGTCCAAGCTCCAACATCCTATAGAACTTACCCCGCCTGCCGGAGGGATCTTCGCCAGATCCCGAGATACGGGGCGGCCTCGAAAATGCATTTTCAAAGATGTCGGCCATCGTCAGGATCCACCTTTCTGTAGCGTGATCGGTTGGTTTGCCGCGCACCTGCGTCTCGCCTTCAAGCGCACCGGCGTGCTGGTTCAGGAGAAGTAAAAGCCCATTCAGGTATTCGATCTTTTCGCGCCCGATCCTGCTCTCCAAATCGTCGCGGCTTAACAAATCGAGCGAGCAAATGTTCAGTGCGAGGTCCGCTGCAAGCCTTTCCAGCTTGCGCAACCGAGCCCTGCGATCCCTGTACTTCTCCCAGTCCGCCCGTCTCTCGTCGTAGCGATCATAGCGTTCTCCTGCCAACTCGATCGCCCTGCGTAAATATTCGGCATCATCTCGTCTCGATGGTGGCAGTTCACGTGCCAGGAAATCGATGAGCTTCTCGCTGGCATTCTGGATTCGACGCCGACGCATTTACGCACCTGCATATTTGATGAAATGAAAACTAGCCGATTTTAGCCGACAATATGACAATAAGCTATTGTAAGAGCTAGATTAATTCTCGCGCGTAAACTCTAGGTATTGCGAATTTAGGCGGTCGTGCAGTTTTTGAGCGGTCCTGCGATCTTACAGCGATCGGAGTACGCCCAATAAATCACAGGAGGCACCTGCATGATCCTTTCCCGTCACGCGACCATTCGCGCTCAACAGCGAGGCATCTCGCCCGCCCAACTTCTTGCAATGGAGAGTTACGGCGACAGGGAGATCCGCCGCGGTGGCGATTGTTACGCCATTTCGATTTCGAAAGAGACACTTCGGCGCTTGGGGCCGATGACTCCGGAGGGCATTCCTACCGACAGGTTGAAGGGCCTCACACTGGTTCAAAGTGAGGATGGCACCTTAGTCACTGCATTTAGGAATCCAGCTGACAAAATCTATCGCCGCTGCGCGCGGAGGATCACGCGATGAATTTTATTCAGCCATCATTGGGGCGCGATCTGGCGCGCTTACAAAATGTCTTCAAAAAATTGGCGTTGCCCGACCACCCGCTTCGGGACCAGGCTATCAGGCTTCGCGACGAAATATCCATGAGCTGGCGCCGGTTGGCCGAACAAGATGAGTGGTTCGCCTGGCCAAGCACGGCAGCATCTCGTGGACCTACTAACGAAAAGCTCACCGGGTCTGATTGGAGGTCTCAGGGAATGCTGAGTCTTCTCGGCTATCACGTCGGCAAAACACAACCGATTCATCCGTCGATCCGGGAATCCATTCTCGAATACGCGTTTGAGCATCACCTTCCACCCATTGGCGATGTCGCGTATTTCGACGAATGGGGTGAGCCGCGAAGCGCACGCCGGCTACAGAAGCTAGCGAATACCCTCGCTTCTCTTGCGAGGAACGCAAAGCGGCGCGACCCACTGGCGCTTTCCAGAGCAATCGATGAGTGGGAGCAGGATTTGACGTTTCTATACGAGCAATACTACGTACGCCTTTTCCATTTTGGCTGGCCCGCTACCGAGCCCTATGACGCCTAATTCGGCAACAATCGGCGCGACTGGTCTGGGTGCGCGTATAAACGACGCACACCAATACGCGATAGGTGCAAACCCCGACGCCCGCTCGGTGTCATTTGCAGCCGTTTCTAGGAACCAAGACAAATGACCCCTTAGCCCGAAAAAGCGGTCATTCTCGGGTGCCAAATCCATCCAACATAAGCGGCAATTGATCTTCGTCTTCAGGCTCCGGATCGGCAAATCCTGAAACAGAGATTCCGAGCAGTCGTATCGCCTTCTTTGGCGGCATCAGCTGCTTCAGTAATTCGAGAGCCAGGCTGGTGAGATCGCTCGCAGAATCGATGACGAGGACGGACCTGCTGCGGGTGATCAATTCGAAATCGGAAAACTTCACCTTGAGCGTCGCCGTCCGGCCCCGCGCGCCGGTGGTCTCGCAGTAACGCCAAACCTTCTCGATGAGCGGTTGCAATTCCGCCGCCAGAGCTTCGTAGCCCGCTAAATCCTGCGAGAAAGTGTTCTCGGCGCCGACCGATTTGCGGATACGATTGGCGCGGACGGGGCGCTCATCGATGCCCCGCGAAATCCAGTAATAATAGGTCCCGGCCTTGCCGAAATTGGCGGTCATGAATTCGAGCGTCTGGTTACGCATATCCATGCCCGTGAAGATCCCGAGACCGTTCATCTTGGCGCTTGTTGCCGGGCCGATCCCATGGAATTTGCCGACGGGGAGATCCTGCACGAATCCCGGACCCATTTTCGGCGTGATGACGAACTGTCCGTTCGGCTTGCGGTAGTCGGATGCGAGTTTCGCCAGGAATTTGTTGTAGGAGATGCCGGCGGAAGCGGTCAGAGCGGTCTCGCTCAGGATCTTCGCTCTGATCATGGTCGCGATCTCCGTCGCGCTCGCGATACCTTGGATGTTTTCAGTGACGTCCAGGTAGGCCTCGTCGAGCGATAGCGGCTCGATAATCTCCGTGTGTTCGGCGAAAATTGTCCGGATGTGTCGGGAGATCTCCTTGTAGACCTCGAAGCGCGGCTTCACGAAAATCAAGTCCGGGCATTGCCGCTTGGCAGTCACTGACGGCATTGCCGACCGAACCCCAAACTTGCGTGCCTCGTAGCTCGCAGCGGCGACGACGCCGCGCTCCATAGATCCGCCAACGGCGACTGGTTTGCCGCGTAAGTCGGGATTATCCCGCTGCTCGACCGATGCGTAGAAGGCATCCATGTCGATATGGATGATCTTGCGGTCTCGCGTTTCGGCGGTGTTCTGATCCTGATCCTGCGAGCTCATGTACCGATGATACTCGAATCCGCTTTGCGCGTCCGGCCGGAACTCGACCGGGCATTTCAACGCAACCCGTCCTACTTGCGTGCGCGGTTATGGCCTGTTTCCCGATCTCGGAGTGAAATGGGAAGGCGAAGCTTCATCGCACGCTCGTCGCGGTCGGCATTTTGAAATGCGATCTCCTTGTGTACAAACCTGGCCAGTTCATCCGCGGCCGCCTGCATCAAGTGCTCGCGTGGCGTCTTTGCAATCTTTTTTTGCTCAATCATCGTCCCGCTCCAAGAAGCGTAACAATACGGTAACAGAAGAACGGCTGCTAGGTTCGAGGAGATCGAAGCAAAAACCCCGGCGTTTCGGCCGGGGTCTCGCGGTCTTTGTCGGCGTACATCCGGCCGGCAATTTCCGCCGCATTAGCTTCGGCTATGTTCTTGAAGAAACTATGACTTGCGCGGCGAATTCGTGCTGTGGGTCTATTCGGGCGGGCACTCCGGACAGCTATCCCCCATCGAGTCGAGCACCTCCGCGATCGCGACCGCGGCAGCCTGCGAAGAGACGCCGCTGGGCGGATCCTGGCGGGCGATGTCGAAGGCGCGCTCGCGGGCGTGTGGATCGGCGCGGTCCTGCATCCAGCCGTGCTCCTCGCACTCGTGAATGGCGCCGGTTTCCTGCAGCACGGAGATTGCCCAACCGTCGAGCGTCCGGATTGCGGGGCGCCGCTCAATGGTCCTAAGCATCGAGTTCTCCAACCGGGTGAATCCTTGCGCCCGGCCTTTCGTTGCTGGTGATCTCACAAAGCAGCGATCCTACTTCGCAACGGCTCCAGTTTCCGCGGGCGGACGACGCGCCGGGCGGTCTAGCGCCACATTCCGCGTACGCGCGCCCCAATGTCGACTCGTGGACCTTGACTTGGGCCACGCATATTGGGTCCCGAAGAGACTGCCGGCCAGCTCGTTCGTTCGAACAAGCCAAGCAGCTTCTCGGGAATGAAGCGGGTTCTGGATGCGTAGACATGGCGGTCGCCTTGCGAGCGCTGACCGTGTGCGAAGAAGCGCTGCGGCACCACGAGATGGAGATCGTCCTTTGCCCTCGTCATCGCGACATAGAGCAGGCGGCGCTCCTCTTCTATTTCGGCGGAGGTGCCCGCTCCCAGATCCGACGGCATGCAGCCGTCGACCACGTTGAGCACATACACCGATTTCCATTCCTGACCCTTGGCCGAGTGGATTGTCGAGAGAATCAGGTAGTCCTCGTCCAGCAGAGGGACGCCCGCCTGGTCGCTGGTCGCATCCGGTGGATCCAACGTGAGCTCGGTGAGGAAGCGCTCGCGCGAAGGATATCCGCCGGCGATCTGTTCGAGCTGAACGAGGTCGGCGCGGCGAACCTCGGCGTCTTCATGGATGCGGTCGAGATGTGGTTCGTACCAGAGGCGGGCACGCTCCAGGTCCGATGGCCATTCCGAATACCGGAGGTTTCCGATCGTCTCGACGAAGGTGGTCCAGTCATCGCCGGTGCGGGGCGGGGAGGGAAGGGTACAAAGCGCATTGAGCGGGTCGGCCGTATCCGACATGTGATCGAGAACGCGTTGAGCGGAAGCGGGACCGATACCCTGCAACAGATGCAGTACGCGAAAACCGGCGACGCGATCACGCGGGTTCTCGACGAACCGCAGCAGCGCTAGTACGTCCTTGACGTGCGCCGCGTCGAGAAACTTCAGACCGCCGAATTTCACGAACGGGATATTGCGACGGGTGAGTTCGACCTCCAGCGGTCCGCTGTGCGAGGAGGTGCGGAAGAGTACCGCCTGTTGCTTGAGGAGGGCCCCTTCCTCGCGGTTTTCGAGGATCCGCTCGACGATGTAGCGCGCCTGGTCCGCTTCGTCGCGCACGGTAACCAGCCGTGGTTTTGCGGACGAGGCGCGCTCGGTCCATAGGTTCTTGGTGAAGCGTTCCCTGGCGAGATCGATGACGCCATTCGCGGCAGAGAGGATCGGCTGGGTCGAGCGATAGTTGCGGTCGAGAGTGACGACCTCCGCCCTCGGACTGAACTGCCCGGGAAAATCGAGAATGTTACGAACCGTGGCGGCACGGAACGAATAGATCGATTGCGCGTCATCGCCCACCACCGTGAGGCCGCGCCCGGCGGGCTTCAAGGCGAGCAATACCGAGGATTGCAGGCGGTTCGTGTCCTGGTATTCGTCGACAAGGACATGATCGAAGCGGCCGCCGACGTCATCGGCGATGCCCGCTTCGGACATCATCTGCGCCCAATAGAGGAGCAGATCGTCGTAATCGAGGACGTTCTGCTTCTGCTTGGCCTCGACATACGCCGCGAAAAGCTCCTTGAGTTCTGCGGCCCAGCCGGCGCACCACGGATAAGATGCTCCGAGCACTTCTTCGAGCTCGGTCTCGGCGTTGACGCAGCGCGAGTAGATCGAGAGGCACGTGCCCTTGGCAGGGAAGCGGCTCTCGGTTTTCGACAGACCGCGTTCGTGCCTGACGAGATTCATCAGGTCGGCCGAGTCCTCGCGATCATGAATGGTAAAAGCGGGATTTAGTCCAATCTGCTCGGCATACTCGCGAAGGAGCCGAGCCCCGATGCCGTGAAACGTGCCGGCCCAGCTCAATGCCTCGTTCATGATCGCGGCTTTATCGCCAAGAACCTTGCGCGCGATCCGCTCGACCCGCTTCGACATCTCAGATGCCGCGCGCCGCGAGAACGTCATCAGCAGGATTCGGCGCGGGTCCGCGCCGCTGACGATCAGATGGGCGACGCGATGAGCAAGCGTGTTCGTCTTGCCGGACCCGGCGCCGGCGATGACCAGCAGAGGAGTTCCGACATGACCATCGGCAGTTACGCCGTGTTCGACAGCTCGCCGCTGCTCCGGATTGAGCGTCTCAAGATATGATGCGGCCGTCGTCGCGAGCACGAATCGTCCCCTATTCGAACGCCACGCTCGGTGATTCTCCTCGGAACCGCAATGCAATCATCTACGTCGCGACAACATAGTCTTCCTTTTGGTTGCCAGACTCTCAAAGGCGTCGCGGCGCTTCACGCGGCCGCCTTGTCCTCCTTGTCTTCGCCGCGCATGACGATCTTCAGCGCGTTGTCGGGTAGGGGACGCTGCAGCGCCTTCGCCTCCTCCCACGGAGCGCGCATCCAAACGTCGCGCTCCTCCTCGGTGGTCAGAATTACCGGCATGGCCTTCGAGTGGATTGGCTCGACGACGGCGTTCGGCGATGTTGTGAGGAACCCGTAGACGAGGTGAGGGCCTGGTATCGGCTTCGACTTGGTGCCGCGGTCACCTCTGAACTCGGTCCAGATGCCGGCGAAGCAGAACAGCGGTCGGCTTTCCTCGAGCGCGAACCAGACGACGTCTTTCTTCTTCGTCTCCGGATTTGTCTCGGGGGCGTACTCGGCGAAGCTGTTCGCCGGCACGAGGCAGCGGTTCTCCGGCTTCAGCCAGCCGCGCCAATGCGGCGACGACGTGTTGCGGATGTTGGTGACCGCCGGCCCGCCCGTCCTGGGTGGGGGCGGCATGCCCCAGCGCATCAGCACCATCTCTTCCGCGTCGCCGACATTGCGGATCACCGGTGCCGGATAGTCCGGAAAAACACCGGGCATAGGTGCCAGATTGCCGACATACCGGTTCATGCGCCTAAACAGGCCGGCAATCGCCGCCTGGTTGGTGGTGATCGAATACAAATTGCACATTCAGCGTTCGCTCTTGGTCATTGGTCACAGCTACGCAGGATCTCCGCGTGCTCCGCCGTCATGATACCTTCCTGGCTGCGGTTTGTTCGAGCGATAGAGCATCGCGCAACCGAAAATCTTGCCCGTGGCAGCTCCAGGTTTCGTCACCTGATGTTTCCTCGCGACCTCACCACGCCATCACGTCTATCCCGTGTAGGTCCGAAAACGCCCCCGCGTGTAGGCGTGCGATACGGCCTTCCTCAACTCCGAGTTCTCGGATTCCAAGAAATTGTTCGCGACGATCAGCGCGCGAATAGCCACGCGCAAATCGCCGTCGCAAACGGCGATCGCCTGCTCGACGGCGGCCTCCAGCCCATCGTCCTGTTCGTTCGGCTTGGAGACCGAGGACATGGCGCTCTTCCAGGTTGACCGTCGACGGCCTATGTTCTTATTTTGTTCTCATGGAGTCAAGCCGCCGTTTCAAGCCGCCCTGGACGTTGGTCCGGGAGAATTCAGAGTGCTACGTGGTCAAGGACGCCAACGGCGTGACCTTGGCGTGGCTCTATTGTCGTGATGACGCGCAGCGCTACAGCTTCGGTGTGAGCAAGCTATCGTCAGATGAGGCGCGCCGGATCGGCAAGGCGATCGCTCGCATTCCCGAATTCCTGATGCCGCGCCAAGGCTTTTATCCGCGTGGGGGTGGGCCGCGCGTTCGAGCTGACCGGCCTTACCACGTCGCCCTGGAGGATCGTTACATCCGAGAGCACTGGGATGAGATCTACGCGCTCTGTCGGTTGAACAGCCTGCCGTTCAATGCGACTGGCGAAGTCATTCAAAACGACGGCGTGTGGAGGGTGTACGAGTTCACCTGGCAGATGGATGCGATCCTGTTTTGGGATCGCTTCGAGGGCCGCTGGCTGCGTGGCACGGAGTTTCACTATCCCGAGCGGCCCGAGAACCTGCCTTCACTAAAGCCGCTCGAGAACTGGCCGAAATTCAATCCGCGCAATTTGCGATAACCGCAGGTCACCAAGATCATGATCAAGCGCCGAATGTTGGTATTTGTGCTCCTGCTGCTATCCGGCGGCGCGCTGGCCGATGGTTTTGTTGGTCAAGCCAGCGTCGTTGATGGCGACACGCTGGAAATTCATGGAATCCGCATTCGGCTCTGGGGTATCGATGCGCCGGAAAGCAGCCAGCTATGCCGCGGCGAGGACAGTTTGCAATATCGTTGTGGCGCGCAGGCGGCAAATGACCTTGACGCATTCATTGCCCGGCGTCCGGTCAACTGCTCGCCGCTCAGCCTCGACCCATATGGCCGCACGGTTGCGACTTGTTCGGTCGGCGGCGCCGATCTCGGTGAATCGCTTGTGCGCAAGGGCCTGGCGCTCGATTGGCCACAATACTCGAAAGGCAGATATGGCAGCGCTCAGCGTGACGCCGAACGTGCCGGCCAGGGAATCTGGAAAGGCAGCTACGTCGAGCCGTGGCTCTATCGTGCCTGCATCCGCGCGAACGGAAAGCCGTCCGCCTGTTCGGATGACGCCAATGCGCATCCCTAAAGCCTCTGCGCATTGCGCCTTTGTTCGGAACTCGCAAAAGCATTAGGCAGCAGATCTCACCGGCATCTCCCTTCAGGCGCCGGGCTATCAGCTTCGCTGATGGCCGTCCCGCCGTCGTCTCTCTGGGCACACTTCCGGATTGATGATATCATCCTTCGATCACCGGCCATTCCACTTCAGGCGTCGGTGGCTGAGAGACCGATCGAGCTCCCGCCTGGAGGCAGGGGAGAGGGAGCATGCGCAACATGCAGCTTAGACATCTGGCGGAAGCCGAACAGCACATTGCGCGTGGCACCCAACATATCTCGGATCAAGAGCTCCGTATTGCGGAGTTCGATTTTCGCGGTCACGATTCAACGCTGGCGCGCTCTCTCTTGGAAACATTTCGCATCACACAGGCCCAATACGTCGCGCACCGGGATCACATCCTTAGAGAGCTGGGGTTGTAAGAACGGTCAACGGGCGGCCCCTCCCTGCCGGTCGGTCACGCTCTACCCGCAAGCGTTCGCTTGCGGCCGGAGCCGCGGAGCGTCTCCGCCCTTCGGGTAACGATCGTTGCCGCTTGAAATCGCATTACCCCAACTGACGCGGAGCAAGTGCCGCCGTCGGTGATCTCTGTCGGCGCCGGGCTGCTTGGAAAATCAACAGTTAAAGAGTGAGAGTGCGGGCCGGATTTGCCGTGACGGGTTGATGGCCGGAGGAGAGTCTTCCGGCGCCCGTCATGGAGATTGCTCCCATGAATATGCAGGTTCTTGATGCCCGCCGCGACGCCAGCGGCGGTTACAGGGTGGACGTCAGTCGCGGCGAGCGCGTCGGTCGGGTATCCTCGGAGTGGTTTTCCCGTCCCGCAGATCAGCGTTATCTGTCGCTCAACGAACTGGCCCGCACGGTGCGTGATCGCACGGACCGCACCCGGACGCGCGTCCTTGAAAGCGCACTCATTCATGTCGAGGCGAGCCGCGGCGATCCCGAGCGCTTGGCCCTGATGCTGCCCGGCTCGGATAAACCCGTCGCGCCGACTCATTGGAGCTTTGGCCAGCTTGCAAGCCAGGTTGGCGCTCCGGCCGCTTACCTCCGGCAACTCCCCGCAGCACTCGCAGGCATCAACCTGCAATATGGTCTGACCGCCAATCGCGCCGAACAAATCAAGACGCTCGAGACCGACAATGGCCGCGTTGAGCTTCGTGCCGTCACCAGCCCGGACTATGGCCGGATCTTTGACCATGAGCTGGTTGAGGCCGTGCAGCGCATCGCCGGCAATGGCACAGGCGATACGCGGTGGAAGGTACCGGGCGTGCTCGACTGGTCAACCGGGATCTACAACCCCCGTGTCGATATTTCCAAGGACACCACCACACTTTATGCATCGGACAGGGACGTCTTCCTCTTTCTGGTCGATGACCTGAACCCAATCGAAGCCGGTCGTCTCCGGGACGGCTCGCCCGACCTCTATTTCCGAGGCTTCTATTGCTGGAACTCGGAAGTTGGTGCGAAGACGCTCGGCATGGCGAGCTTCTATCTCCGTGCAGTCTGCCAAAATCGCAATTTGTGGGGTGTGGAAGATTTCGAGGAGATCACCATCCGTCATTCCAAATACGCATCCTCCCGCTTTGCTCACGAGGCGGCCCCGGCGCTGCTGAACTTCGCCAATTCTTCGCCGATGCCCTTCGTCAATGGCATCAAGGCCGCCCGCGAGCGGATCGTGGCGCATAGCGACGATGATCGCACCGAGTTCCTGCGTCGCCGCGGCTTCTCGAAGGCCGAGACAGGCAAGATCATCGATGCGGTGCTGATCGAAGAAGGTCGGCCGCCTGAGAGCATTTTCGATTTCGTGCAGGGTATTACTGCCGTTGCTCGCGACAAGTCTCACCAGGACGCTCGCCTCGACATGGAGGCGAAGGCGAAGAAGCTCTTGGATCGCGTCGCCTAACTGCCGCGAAGCCGGGGATTCCAACTACCCGTGTCTCCGGCTTTGCTTCCTCCTCGCGTTTCTCCGTTTGGTTTTCTCCGTGGCGCTGCCCTCTTAGAGCAAGAGGGCGGCGCTTCGCTCCTTGAACGGGTTGGAGGCCGAGAGAGGGTCTTGGCCGCTCGTTCCGGAGAAACTGACATGGCAAAGGCCGTTCAGAAGATCAAGCTGTCGCCGTCGCGCGACATTCCTTTCAACAAGCTCGTGCTCTCTCAATCGAATGTGCGGCGGATCAAGGCAGGCATCTCGATCGAGGATCTCGCCGAGGACATCGCCCACCGCGAAAAACTGTTGCAGAGTCTCTACGTGCTGCCCATCGTCGATGCCGACGGACAGGAAACCGGCATGTTCGAGGTGCCCGCCGGGGGCCGCCGTTATCGCGCGCTCGAACTCCTGGTGAAGCAGAAGCGCCTGGCGAAGACTGCGCCGGTTCCCTGCATTGTCAGCGAAGTCGGTGGCAGCATTTCCGCGGAAGAGGACTCGCTTGCCGAGAACGTGCATCGCGTCGCGCTTCATCCCCTCGATCAGTTCCGCGCATTCCAGACGCTGCGCGAACAAGGCCGTTCCGAGGAAGATATCGCGGCTATCTTCTTTGTCTCCGTCAAAGTGGTGAAACAGCGGCTTAGGCTCGCGGCCGTCTCCCCGAAGCTGCTCGACGTTTATGCCGACGACGGCATGTCGCTCGAGCAGTTAATGGCGTTCTCCGTCACCGCCGATCACGTCCGGCAGGAACAGGTCTGGGAGAACGTCAACAAGTCGGGCTATGACGAGCCGTATCAGATCAGGCGCCTTCTGACCGAGCGTGCGGTGAAGGCCTCCGATAAGCGCGCCCGTTTCGTCGGTCTCGCTGCCTATGAGGCGGCCGGCGGCAACGTGCTGCACGATCTCTTCGAGGAAGACGGCGGCGGCTGGCTCGAGGACATCGCGCTGCTCGACCGTCTTGTCGCCGAGAAGCTCCGCACCGAAGCCGAGACGATCGCGGCCGAAGCGTGGAAGTGGATCGAAGTCGCCCCGAGCTTCCCCTACGGTTACGATCACGGGCTGCGTCGGCTCGAAGGCCAACCGGCCGATCTTACCATTGAGGAACAGGTAAGCCTCGATGCGCTCCAGGCCGAGTATACGGCGCTCCAGGAGAAATACGAGGATGCCGACGAAATGCCGGATGAGGCGGACACGCGCCTCGGCGAGCTCGAAGAGGCCCTCGCGGCCTTCGAGGACCGGCCGCATGTGTTCGACGCGGCCGCGATCCCGCACGCCGGCGCCTTCGTCAGCATCGATACGGATGGAACGTTGCAGGTCGCGCGCGGCTATGTCCGCCGCGAGGACGAAGCGGCGTTTGCTGCGGCAACCGCTGAGCCCAGTCCTGAAGGGGCTGCGGCAACGTCTGGCGCCGATGATGGCGACCAAAGCGCACCGGCGGTCCACGGCAGCGTGATCACAATGGCCGGGCAGGCGGCGCCGGATCAGGAAGAGGATGATGCCATCCGTCCCTTGCCCGACCGGCTCGTCATGGAGCTCACCGCGCATCGGACGCTGGCGCTGCAGGACGCGGTAGCGGCCCAACCCGACGTCGCAATGACGGCGCTCTTGCACAAACTCTGCCTCGACGCCTTCCTTTGCACCTACGGTCCATGCTGCATCGAGGCGGGCGTGCGCCACGTGCAGCTTTCGATCCAGGCGCCCGATTTGAAGGAAAGCGCGTCGGCCAAGTCCGTCGCCGCGCGGCACGAAGGCTGGAGAGCCGACATGCCGGCCGATGAGGCTGCGCTGTGGGATTGGCTGGCTGCGCTCGACGATGCCAGCCGGCTGGCCCTGCTCGCCCATTGTGTTTCCTTCGGCGTGAACGCCCTGTTCGAGAAGGTCGATCGCCATGGCGGGCCCGGCATTACCAGCCATGGGCTGCAGCGCCGTCTCGACCAGGCTGATAGGCTCGCCCGTGCGGTTGGTCTGGACATGGTGGAAGCCGGCTGGCGTCCGACAGTCGACAATTATCTCGGCCGTGTCACCAAGGGCCGCATCCTCGATGCAGTCCGCGAGGCAAGGGGCGAATCTTCGGCTCAGCTCATCGACCACCTCAAGAAGTCGGAGATGGCGAAGGAAGCCGAGCGCCTGCTCGAGGGTGCCAGCTGGCTCCCCGAACCGCTGCGCGTCGCCGCCGTGGCTTCGCCTTCGGACAGCTCCGACGCTCCGTCCGAGCCGCTTCCTGAATTCCTCACCGGCGGTGACGAGGAATCGGTCGACGAGAGTGAGCAGCCGCACGCAGTCGCGGCGGAATAGTCCATCGCTGCGGGGCGGCTTCTGCCGCCCCGTAGTTCTTCACCACGTCCCCCTCATTTTCGGCCTGGCGCTTGCGCCGGGCTTCATCGTCTTGGGAGCAGCATCATGACCGACGATACTTCAACACCCGGCACGGGTTTCGATTCAGCTTGCTGGCTCTTGCGAGACCAGGAATTCATCAGACTATGCAAATCCACTCTATCCGAGAACAAGACAGCCTTGTTCGATGCGCTCGCCACCGCGGGCATCGACACCGTGGAGGTCACATTCAATGGCCATGCCGACGAGGGGCAAATCGACGGCGCTGTCGCGGACGGAGAGGGCGCCGACACGGACCTCCAGAGCATCCATGTCGAGATTGCGCGGGTCGAATGGGGAAACCAGATCATCACGCGCCAAACCCTCGCCGTGAAGGACGCGATCGAGAAGCTCGTCCACGATCTCCTCGAGCAGACCTATTCCGGATGGGAGAATAACCAGGGCGCGTACGGTGATTTCCTCTTCGACGTCGTCGAGCGATCGATCACGCTCAACTTCAATGAGCGCATCGAAACCTCCGAATTGACGCAGCATGTGTTCTGAAGGAGGAGGCAATGGCGCATCCCTATCATCATTCGCTCTCCTCGGTAAAGAAGTGGGGCGGGGCACTCGACGATTATCTGGCGATCCATAACTGGTTCGATGCCAGCAAGCAGATCACGGCGGATTTCCGGCACCGCGCGCTCCGCCATCACGCCGAGGGCATCTTCATGGCCGAGACCATCTTTGGTCCGACCATCACCTTGTCGTCCGGTCGCGTTATCCCGACACGTTGGATCGGCGAGCAGCACGTTATCGAGGATCTCGGCTTCATCCCGTCCTTCGCTGATTGGGTGAGGTGTATCCGTCCCGAACCCTGGATGAGCCGCACGCGGCGCATTTCGTGCGAGCTCGAGCCGCCGGCTTCTTCGACCGCAGAAGGAGCTTGACTATGTACGGCACGTATTTGCGCCTGAATATCACCGTGCATGATAGTTGGCGTGCGGTGGTTCGCGCGGCAGCGCGCAAGCTCAGTCGGCAAGCGCTTCGCGACCCCCGGTGTCGCATAGCGCGCAAACGGTTCTACCGCGAGATGCTCGATTATCACCGCCAGGAACAAGAAATCGTTGCGACCTGGCGGCTCTGAGACCTCGTCCGTCGAGAGCCTTCCCCATCCAAATCCCACTCGGCCCGGCGCTCCGCGCAAGGAGCGTCGGGCCATCGCATGTTCAGGAGAACGAAAATGGCTGACTACTTTACTCCCACCGTCATTCACAGACGCTTCCCGAAGCGGACATGACCCCGCTCGAACGCCTGCTTCTGTCCCACGTCTTCGAAGCCGAGCGCGCCGGAGACGGTTGGTATTTCTTTGCCGAGTCGCAACCAGCCGACACGTTCATCGTCGCGCGCGCGGCGCTCGAGGCCGCGCTCGCCGCGTCTCAACTCGATGTGGACAACACCGCCAACAGCTTCGTCACGAAGCTGCTGGCAAGCTTGAAGGATGAAGAGCTTCAGGAGGCACACCTGGATCTCGATCTCAGCGAGACCTCCTGGGAGTTCATCATTCAGGATATCGTCCGGCGTTCGACGACGCTCAGATATGTGTCGGCGGTATCCTCCTTCACATGCTCGCGCATGCGTGTCGACGGCTTCGGCGGCGCCGTCGTCGTGATCTCGGCCGACACCATCCTTGGCAAGTCCACCAACGATCTTCTCGAGGAGTTCATCGAGCAGGTCGCGCCCGGAAGCGATATCTGACCTTGGCCCGGCGGGCAAAGCGACGTTTGCTACCAGGACGTCCGGACGAGCAGCACTTCATCACCTTCTCCGACGCGCCGGCTACCGCACGCGCGATGCTTGTTGAGAACCCTGCACCCGTCGGCGCTCCCAACCAATGTTGCGTTGTGTCCTGTCTGGGCGCGGCACATCGGCTGTCAACGGGCAAGCCGTTTCCGCTGCGGCGGAAGAGCCTCGCGTGACAGCCGATGCTCGACCGCGCCCCGCTGCCAGTCCGACGCAACGCGAAGGTCGGGAGACAACGGAAAATGTGCGGGGTTCTCAACAAGCATCACGCGGGCATTCCGGCAGGCGCCGTCTACATCGGACGCGGCAGCAAATGGGGCAATCCGTTCCGGATCGGCCGCGATGGCGACCGCGCAGCCGTCATCGCCAGGTACGAGCGATGGCTGGCGGACCAGCACCATCTGCTGCGTGCGCTCGATGAACTGCGCAGATGCGATCTCGTGTGCTTCTGCGCGCCGCGGGCTTGCCATGGCGATCTCTTGCTGCGGCTCGCCAACGCGACACGCGAGGAGCGCATCGCGTGGTGGCGCGCCGTCAGGGCCGCGGCATGAGAGGAAGAGGCGGGTCCGAGGTGAGCGAGCCTGGCGTGCGGCGAGAGCGAGCCGCCGGGATGGTTCGCCCGCTCTCGGGGTCTCCCATATGTCCAGGACGTCCAAGGAGTTCGATTTTCGAAAGTCCGTCGCCTATGACGCTGAGGCTAAGCGCCTCTTCCACAGCCGTGCGAAATCCCAGCTCCGTCGTATTGCGACCGCGCTGGGTCTTGAGCCCGGTTCCTACGACCTCCGCTCCAACCAGGCCGGCATTGCCGTGTCCGGTGAAATCACCCTCCACGGCGATCGCCTCTACGTGCAGGTCTCGCAATCGGCGATGGGCCACCACAGCGGCGTTCTGTTTCGGAACTGCAAGGGCCGGAAGGACTATGTCGGCGGCCCGAACAATTTCGCATCGCTGGACTTGCTCAACAGGCCCGACGAGCTCGCGCATTGGATCCGCGGGGTGTGCCATGTTTGACGTCATCCGCCGCCGCACAGCCGCCGTTACGTCGTGGACACGCCGTCACCGCTATCGCTGCGGCGCCAAGTTTAGCCGATGGACACGAGCCTGGCATTATGCCGCCGGACGGCTTTCGACGGATGAGGCGCAGCGATTGATGCTCGACTGCCGGTATCCCGCGGGCTGGCATCCGCTCCTCGTTCTCACTGTCGAGGATACACTCCAACAGGCGCGGCAAGAGATCGCCGATCATCCCGATCTACCCCGTCTTGTCGCGGACGGCTGCGCGCGCGTCGGCGATAAGTGGGAGCCCTACTTCGGCGAGCTGTTGGAAGCGCGATGCTGGGCGATCAACCTCGCCAAGAATTACGCCGTCGACGAGGACATCACATTCGTTCCGCTCAATGATGAGCACGATTCCAACACGTGATCGCCGGTTCGGATAGTTCGCTCAAAGGGTCCGGCGCCGGCCGCCGGACCCTTTCTTTCTGGGTGAGGTCCAGAGGGAGAGGTGGGCCGGGAAGGGTTTGAGCCGCGGCGGTGTCAGGAGAGCGCCGGGCGGTTCGGCCCTTTCCCGCTCTCCGAAAGACATCCCTCATGACCGAATCTCTCGTCGGCGGCGCCAGCGCCGCGCCGCCCTCGATGCGTGCCACCGCAGCCGTCGCATCCGCGATCGTTAGCGCTGCACGACAGCTTTTGACCGAACTCGAACAGGGACGCCGCATCGATGCCACCGTTCTGCGCAACGCCATGCAGGCGGCGTTCGGCAGCTCCGATGGGACCGGGGTGTGGGACTGGAAGGCCGCCTATGACGCCTGCGAGGCGGCGACCGTGCTGTTCCTAAGGCGGCATGGCGCCGCCATGCGCGCCAAGGCGGCGTCGCCGGCGGCCATGCTGTCGATGCTGATGCGGATCGCAAGTCTCCTTCCGACCCAGACGCGCCGGTCCGAGGAAAGCCAATCCCTTCAGCAGTTCTCGACGCCGATCGGACTGGCGTATGTCGCGAGCCTTGCCGCCGCGATGACGCCAGCCGATGTCGTGCTGGAGCCGTCAGCCGGCACCGGCCATCTCGCCGTCCTCGCAGAACTGGCAGGCGCCTCGCTCGTTCTCAATGAGGTCGCCGAGAGCCGCGCCAGCATTCTCGGACAGATATTTCCTGCCGTTTCCACTACGCGATTTGACGCCGCACACATCAACGACCACCTCGATGCGCGCATCGTGCCGAGCGTCGTCCTGATGAACCCGCCGTTCTCGGCCGCGGTCCATGTCGATCGCGCAATGGCGGATGCGGCATTGCGACACGTCGCCTCGGCGTTGGCCCGTCTTCCAGAAGGCGGGCGTCTGGTCGCCATCACCAGCGCGAACGTAGCCCCCGACAATGCCGCCTGGACCGACTCCTTCAAGCGGCTTCAGGAACAGCGCCGGGTCGTATTCTCCGCGGCGATTGATGGCGCCCTCTATGCCAAGCACGGCACCACCACCGACACCCGCCTGACCGTTATCGATCGCGTGCCGGCGGACGACGTCGCCTCCTTGCCAGCATCCGCTGGCATCGCGCGAGACCTGCCGACTTTGCTCGACTGGGTCACGCGCTACGTGCCAGCACGTCGTCCAATTGCTGGCGCGCCGATTGCGGCGGTGCCAGCGATTGCCAGCCCCCCAACGCCCCGAACCGTCCGCGCCTACGTCGGCCAGCGTCAGCCGGCGACCGCGGCGGGAGCATCTGACCTCGTGGCGACGGAAGTCGCCTATGAGTCCGTCGACTGGACACCCACCGATGCCAGCAAGATCACCGATGCGCTCTACGAATCCTACGCATTGCAGTCGATCCACATTCCCGGCGCGCAGGCCCATCCGACGAAGCTCGTGCAGTCGGCTGCCATGGCCTCGGTCGCGCTACCAAAACCTTCCTACCGGCCGCATTTGCCGGCCAGGGTCATGGCGGATGGCATCCTCTCGGACGCGCAGCTCGAGAGCGTCATCTACGCCGGCGAAGCGCATTCGGAGTTTCTCGCGGGTTCCTGGACGGTCGACGCGACTTTTGACGTAGTGGCGGCCGCGCGTGATGACGCTGAGAATGTCGTTCGCTTTCGCCGCGGCTGGTTCCTGGGCGACGGCACCGGCGCGGGCAAGGGACGGCAGGTCGCAGGCATCCTGCTCGACAACTGGCTCAAAGGCCGCCGTCGTGCGGTCTGGATCAGCAAGTCCGACAAGTTGATCGAGGATGCGCAGCGCGATTGGTCCGCGCTCGGGATGGAGCGGCTGCTCGTGACGCCGCTCTCCCGTTTCCGGCAGGGCACGGCAATCCGGCTTGAGGAAGGCGTCCTATTCACCACCTACGCTACGCTGCGCACCGATGAGCGCGGAGAAAGGCTTTCGCGCGTCCGGCAGATCGTCGAATGGTTGGGCTCCGACTTCGACGGAGTGATCGTCTTCGACGAGAGCCACGCCATGCAGAACGCGGTTGGCGGCAAGGGCGAGCGGGGTGACCAGGCAGCCTCTCAGCAGGGGCGCGCGGGCCTACGGCTCCAGCATGCTTTGCCGAATGCCCGCGTCGTATACGTTTCCGCGACCGGTGCCACGACGGTGCACAACCTAGCCTACGCGCAAAGGTTGGGATTGTGGGGCGGCGACGACTTCCCATTCGCCACCCGGGCGGAATTCGTCGAGGCGATCGAGGAGGGCGGTGTCGCCGCCATGGAGGTGCTGGCGCGCGACCTCAAGGCGCTCGGCCTCTATGCGGCGCGCTCGCTGTCCTACGAGGGTGTCGAATACGAGCTTGTTGAGCACAAGCTGACACCCGAGCAGGTCCGCACCTACGATGCCTATGCCGGCGCATTCAGCATCATCCATAATAATCTCGACGCGGCTATGCGCGCCGCCAACATCACCGGTGAGACCGGCACGCTGAACGCGCAGGCGAAATCCGCCGCGCGATCCGCCTTCGAAAGCGCCAAGCAGCGCTTTTTCGGCCATCTCTTGACCTCGATGAAGACACCTTCGCTGATCCGCTCGATCGAGCGCGATCTCGATGCCGGCCATACGGCCGTCATCCAGATCGTCTCGACCGGCGAGGCGCTGATGGAGCGTCGGCTCGCAGAGATCCCAACCGAAGAGTGGGCGGACGTCCAGGTCGACATCACCCCGCGGGAATATGTCCTCGATTATCTCGCCCATTCCTTCCCGGTCCAGCTCTATGAGCCCTTCACCGACAGCGAGGGCAACCTTTCTTCCCGGCCCGTCTATCGCGACGGTCAGCCGGTCGAGAGCAGGGAAGCCGTCAGGCGCCGTGACCGCCTGATCGAAAAGCTCGCCTCGCTCCCGCCCGTGCCGGGCGCGCTCGATCAGGTTGTCCAGCGGTTCGGCACGGACATGGTCGCCGAGGTGACGGGACGCTCTCGCCGCGTCGTTCGTAAACGGGATCGGCTGATAGTCGAGAACCGCGCGGCCTCGGCCAATCTCGCCGAGACCGCGGCCTTCATGGACGACGCCAAGCGCATCCTCATCTTCAGCGACGCCGGAGGCACGGGGAGAAGCTACCACGCCGAACTGTCCGCGCGGAATCGCAGGCTGCGTGTTCACTACCTGCTCGAACCCGGTTGGAAGGCGGATGCCGCCATCCAAGGCCTGGGTCGCACGAACCGAACCAACCAGGCGCAACCGCCGCTGTTCCGCCCCATTGCGACGGACGTGAAGGCGGAGAAGCGCTTCCTCTCCACCATCGCGCGCCGGCTCGACACGCTTGGCGCCATCACCCGAGGTCAGCGCCAGACCGGAGGGCAGGGCCTGTTCCGTCCCGAGGACAACCTCGAGAGCCATTACGGCCGTGACGCGCTTCGCCAACTGTACCTGCTTCTCGTCCGCGGCAAGCTTGAAGCCTGCTCGCTTCAGGCCTTCGAGGACGCGACCGGTCTCAAGCTGATGGATGCCAACGGCATCAAGGACGAACTGCCGCCGATCACGACATTCTTGAACAGGCTGCTGGCGTTGACCATCGACCTGCAAAACGTGTTGTTCGCCGCGTTCGAGCAATTGCTCTCCGCTCGCATCGATGGCGCGATCGCGTCCGGCACCTACGACGCCGGCCTGGAGACGCTGCTCGCCGAGAGCTTCGTCGTTGCCGACCGGCGCGTCATCTACACCCATCCTGGGACCGGCGCAGAGACGCGGCTGCTGACCATCACCGAACGACGGCGCAATCGTCCCGTGACGCTAATGGAGGCGTTCGATCGGCTCTCGGATTCGTGCACCGTCCCGCTGGTCAACGAGCGCTCGGGCCGGGCCGCCGTTCAGGTGCCGGCGCCAAGCTTCGTGCTCGATGACGGTGAGATCGAACGGCGCGTGCGCTTGATCCGGCCGATGGAGCAGCACTGCGTTCCCCTAAGCGCAATGACGGAAAGCCATTGGGCCGAAGCCGATCGCGCCCGTTTCGGCGCGGCCTGGCAGGCCGAACTCCATGACGTGCCCGAATTCTCGGAAAGCACGATCCATGTCGTCGCCGGCTTGCTGCTGCCGATCTGGAAGCGGCTGCCGGACGAGTCGACGCGGGTCTACAGGCTTCAAACCGATACCGGCGAAAGAGTCATTGGTCGCAAGGTTTCGGCCACCTGGGTGGCGAACGTCCTTGCGGTCGACGCGCCCAAGCTGGCGCCGGACGCGGCCTTTGCCGCCCTGATGGCGGGGCGAACTGTTCTTGAGCTCGCCGAAGGCCTCCAGCTTCGCAGAGTCCGTGTCATGGGCAGCCACCGCATAGAGCTGTCTGGATTCAACGACACGATGCGCGATCGCCTCAGGACGTACGGCCTCTTCAGCGAGATCATCTCCTGGAAGCTGCGCATGTTCGTGCCCACTGACGAAGGCGGCATCGAAGTCCTGGCGAAGCTGCTTGAGCACTATCCAATCGAGCGCTTCGCCGAACGGGAGGCCGCGTGATGCGCCGCGACGCCTCCGAACTGGCGCATCGCCTCGCGCGCGAGGCCGAGGCGGTGTGCCGTCAATATCTCTCCAACGGCAGGCGCGAGGGGCGGTATTGGCTGGTTGGGGACGTCTACAATACGCCGGGCCGCTCGATGTTCGTGCGGCTCCAAGATTCCGCGAAGGGCCCCGCCGGCAAGTTTACCGATGCCGCGACCGGCCAGCATGGCGATCTCCTGGACATCATTCGGTATAGCCTTGGGCTCCGTGACTTCCGCGAAGTTGCGGAGGAGGCTAGGCGGTTTCTAAATCTGCCCCGCAGTGAATCCGAACTCGTACCACAACGACCACCAGTGCGCTCCGCGGTCCCACTGGGATCACAAGAGGCCGCAAGGCGGCTGTTTGCGATCTCGGGTCCGATCGAAGGTACCATGGTGGAGACCTATCTGCGAGGTCGCGGAATCGCCCGCGTGCATCATGGTGGTAGCCTCCGCTTCCATCCGCGATGCTACTATCGCCCTGATGAGCATCTGCCGACTGAGACCTGGCCGGCGATGATCGCCGGCGTCACCGACCTCGCTGGCAGGATCGCTGGCGTGCACCGCACCTGGCTTGATCCGGATGGCTTTGATCGTATTCGGCTCGGCAAGGCACCGATCGACACGCCACGACGAGCCATGGGCGACTTGCTCGGCAACGCGGTTCGCTTCGGTACGCCGGACGACGACGTGCTCGTAGCCGGCGAGGGCATCGAAACTATGCTGTCGCTGCGTTACGCGCTTCCAACATTGCCCATGGCCGCAGCGCTGTCGGCCAATCACCTCGCAGCCTTGGTGCTGTCTTCGGGCTTGCGTCGGCTCTATATCGCGCGGGATGCTGACGCCGCAGGCGACATGGTGCAAACCATTCTGTCGAACCGCGCACATGCGGCCGGCATCGAAGCAATCCCCTTGTCACCTCGGCTGGGCGATTTCAACGAGGATCTGCACATCTTCGGTCTCGATGCCCTACGAGCGGCCTTGCGGCTGCAGCTCGCGCCAGAGGACGTCTCCCGCTTTCTTCTCTTGTCAGCCACCGTCGCATAGGCGCGTTTGGTTTCTATCCATGTCGACAGCCTCGGTCGCTGCGGCCCAATGCCAGAGAGGCGCGACCACGGCCTTCTAGAGGGCGATCGGACGGCAGGCGGCTCGGCCCGGCAATGGCTGAGGGGCGACTATTTTCCGCCGGCCCTCTCGGGCCTTTGCATCGCGAAACAAAATAGCCGCCCCACAGCCATCCTTCGCTGGCGCTGCGGCCCTCCGCGTTGCTCCGGGTGCAGGTCCGTCCCGCCCGCCGTCTCAAGTGATCGCCACGAAGGCCGCGATGGACGCGGCCGATCTGGCAAAGGACCACATCCCATGATCGATCATGACGACATCGAACCGCCGCACGCGTCATCTGCCACCGACCTCGTCCTCAATGAATTGCAGCTCTTTGGCTACCGTCCATTCGACGACCAGCCGGATCCGAGACCGCTGCCGGAAGGTAAGATGATCGCGGGCGCTGTTGCCGACATCTTCGACGCCCTGGTCGCCACGCTGAACGACACCCGGCTCGAACCGGACCTTCCGGACCTGCTCTGGTCGACGGTCAATCTCTTCCACCGCGCCGCAGACCGCATCGGCCGTCAGCTCGACGACAACGAACAGGCTCAGCGCAAAAGCCAGCGCGAGCAGAACGGCTCGGAAGTGCGATCAGTCGAACTCGAGCGCCTGACGGCCGAAGGCATCACCTTGATCGAACGTCGCAACTGCCTTGAACTCTTCCGTGACCAGGCCATCGAGCGCTTTGAACTCCACACCGGTTCATCCTGGCGTCCTCGATCGGGATCGCTCGTCAATCACCGTACGCTCACCGCAGCAATGATCGACTCGCGGGACTTCATCGCCGCCAAGCGCCGTGCCGAGACCGAGATCATGTTGCCAGCAGGTCCGAAAGTCGTACTCACGGGTGGTCTCGACTTCAACGACCACCACTTGATCTGGGATCGCCTCGATAAGGTCCACGCCAAGCATCCCGACATGGTCCTGATCCATGGCGGCTCGCCAAGGGGCGCGGAGCTGATCGCGTCGAAATGGGCGACCACCCGGAAGGTGCCACAGATGGCCTTCAAGCCGGACTGGACCAAGCATGCCAAGGCAGCACCGTTCAAGCGCAACGACGCCATGCTCGAACTGCTGCCGATCGGCGTCATGCATTTCCCGGGCACGGGAATCCAGGACAACCTCGCCGACAAGGCGAAGCGACTCGGCATCGCTGTCTGGAAATTCGGCGCCTCATAGGCGCCGACCTGCCATATTCCACGCCACCAAGACGGAGTTGCATCGCCGTAACTCCGCCTCGTTTCGATTGCATATCCAGAACTGCGCCGCGGTGGTGGTGGAAGGTGCAATCGTCACCTCTTTGTCAACATGGAGCCACCACCATGCTCGCGCTCGGACTCCTCCTCAATACCGTTGGCCTCGGCGTCATCTGCTGGCTGATGTTCACGCTGGCGGTTTATATTCTGCCGTTCTTCGTGGGGCTTAACGCTGGCTTTTGGGCCTACCATAGCGGCGCCGGTGTGCTCGGCACGCCGATTGTTGCCATCGCTGCTGGCGGCATAACGCTGGCAATCGCCCAAGTCGCATTCGCAATGACACAATCGCTGATCTTGCGCGCCGTCATTGCGGCCGTCTTTGCTTTGCCGGCTACACTCGCTGGCTATCATCTCGCTCTAGCGATGGCGCACCTCGGAGTACCTTCGCCTGCTTGGCAGCAGTTCTTCGCTTGCCTCGGCGCGATCTTTATCGGTGGCACAGCATGGACGCGATTGACCGTCTTAACCGCGCCCCGCCAGTTCGATTCGAACGCGGCAGTCGTGAGCGATCCTCAACCGGTTCTCACAGCCACAGCGCATCAGCAATGATCTTGCGCCATTCGGTTCTCCAACAGATTGGATAAATCTGTGCGCCGAAAAATCGATCAGCGAGTCTGAGAGAGATAGTGGCGACCTTCTTGCACTTCGATGAGGGAGCGTTGATTGCGGTCGGTGTACATCGATGCAATTCTGAAGCCGTCGTTTGCGCCTGGCTTTATGCTGATGATTACCGCTTTCGCCTCTTTTCGTTTCTTTTCCTACGCCGAACTGTACCGACTTCTTGTCTAGTCGAACCGAGGCCAGCCATCTTCTCCCAAGCTTGTGGCTCAGCACGCGACGCAACTGGCCTCTGTGATGGCTCGATCTGGCCGAAGACCGGCTGCGCCTCGATCGTCTGAGCCGCAACGCCGTCGCATCGACTTTCTTCCCCTGGGCTTCGCCCATTCCTCGCGAGGCAAGAAAGTCGATGCGACGGCATCCTCCGCTGCGCTGCGGCCCTTCGGGTGCGTCGCCGATCGTCTTCGGCCTGCAGATCGCCATCGAGGCCGCGGTGGTCGCGGGCTCGAAACACAAACAGGAGAAGAGACATGGCTACCATCGGTTCGTTCAAGAAGGTCGGAAATGACTACCACGGCGAAATCGCCACCCTCAGCCTGAAGGCCAAAGGCGTGCGCATCGTCGCGGAATCCAACCCTTCCAACGACAAAGCTCCGAGCCACCGCGTGTTCGTTGGCCGCGAAGTCGAGATCGGCGCCGCCTGGTCGAAGCGCTCCGAGGAAGGTCGCGACTATCTCTCGCTCAAGCTCGACGACCCCTCCTTCACGGCGCCCATCTACGCCAACCTGTTCGACGACGAAGGTGGCGAAGGCTACACCCTGCTGTGGTCGCGGCCGCGGAAGAACGGCGAGTAAGGTTCGCTCTCACCGACACCCCGCCCGAGTTTCTCGGGCGGGGCTTCCGATAAAATCTACTCAGCCGGCGTAAAACCCCGCCGAATCCACAAGAGCCTACTCACCGCTCCGGGCCAAGACGACCTTGGCGTCAGCCATTGCTGAGCCAAATGAGGCTGGACATCGAGCAAAGACGACTATTATAGTCGTTTTCGTAGCGTTCGGTCGGCTTGCTGTGGATGTGATCATGCATGATCACATCCCGCCAAGTGCGGGCCGCACGCGCGCTTCTCGGTTGGACCCAGGAGACGCTCGCTGACAAGGCCTTGGTCGCCCTAACGGCACTGAAGCGCTTTGAATCCGAAAACGGACTTCAGGTGCGAGAGGACACGCGCGACCGGGTTCGCGCTGCCCTTGAGGCGTCTGGAATCATTTTTCTGGCATCGGAGCGCGGCGAAGGAGTGATGCTCGTCCATAACCCGGACGTCGCTCGCAAGCGAGTGCGAAGGCGAACTTAGAAGCAAGCGGATCTCGCGCGAGCGAAATGTTAGCGAAATCCTGCTGACACGTCCCAAAAAGGGGCTAAAGTAAGTCCGATCGATCGTTGTGGTTGGCAGAAACTAAGAATCATTCGTTTTGTGACGCGCCCATGAAAAAACCACCGCGAGATCCAGACGTTGCCGATCTTGCACCGACGGATTCCGTCCTCACCGTCTACGACGAAGAGCACATCATTACTTATTTGCGTATGCTCGATGCGGATAAGGAGGGGGCGGACTGGCGCGAAGTGGCGCAAATCGTGCTGCATATCAATCCAGAGGTCGAGCATGATCGCGCAAGACGCGCGTTCGATAGCCACCTGACCCGTGCAAAATGGATGACAGAGCATGGATATCGCCACTTGCTACGTGGCGGAGCATCAAATCCCAATCTCTGAACAACACTTTTGGAATAATTTTCCCGCAGATCACTGAGATCGCTCCACCGCATCACGCGATGCACAATCAGGGACTAGCTACAACCACAGGTTCTCAGAATGATGCCGCCGCCAGCGCGGCAGCTCAGTTTGGGGACAAGTGCATGCCAAAGTTCAACTGGAGATCGTTGGACGACACTTACTACGACCACATCGAACAAGCCGAAATGACCGGGTTGGCGTGGGAGTGCCTGCGCCGCAACGCTTCGTTCGAACGAGAGTATGAGACGATTTCACCATCAGATCGAGATTTGAACAGCCGATTCCGGCAGCATTGGGGGTTGGTTTTTCGCAGCTGATCCCGAACGATCCTTCCTTGAACAGACGGTCTTCTGGGCGCCTGAGGCCGTGCCGACGATTGTGCCGGTCCGCCCGGCACTGCTTGTCGGCTCGCCTACGCCAGTAAGGCTTGATCTCAACCAGCTGAACGAGAGCCAATTTCGCCAAGGTCCGGATGGTTGGCACGCCGTGTTGCATCTGCGCGGCGTAGAGCATCGGGTTTGGTTCAAGGAAGCGCCAATCGTCTCCGCCGCCTATACTGTCGAATTGCCGCTCGACCGCGACTTCGAATTTCGGGCGAGTGCCGGCATGCGCTTGTGGCGAGGGCTCAATGGCCGGCCACAGGGCGCGCCTCCGCACGCGATCTCAGCGCATCGCCGGCGGCGAATTGTGCGTGCCTTGCGTGCGTCGGACGCTCGGTCCGACGGCGCTACCTATTGGGAAATCGCTGAAGTCATAATGCCAGCTCACGGCGTTCCGAAGGCAGATTGGGGCACGCACGAGGTGCGGGATCAGATCAAACGCTTGGTCAAAACTGGATTCGCTTTGGTGCAGGGCGGCTACCGCGCTTTGCTAAGACCGCCCTCTCGAAAAAAATAATCCGCTCGTCAGGGGGGCGAAAATGCACCCCCCAATCTTCGCCATCCCTCTTCGAGGTTTTCTTCCGCCATGGTGTCCGCCGACGCGCCGACGATGTCGCCGGCGTACCTGACGACCGCGGAGACCCTCAAATGCCTGATCCAAACGCTGGCTTGCCGCCACGGTACTTGCGGACTTCCGAGGCAGCCCGATTCCTCGGCCTCTCACCACGTACGCTGGAAAAGCACCGCATATACGGCACAGGACCCGCCTATCGCAAAATCGGCGCGCGCGTTGTCTATGCGATTGCCGATCTGAACGCATGGGCCGACCTCGGCACCAAAACCTCAACCAGCGATCCCGGCGCCGGCACAGTGCTGCCGGCAAAGCGGCACGCTCCCATTCCTTACGCAGGAAAAGAGCGGCGCTGATCCATGAGAACACACCCTCACATTCCCGACAATTCTCGAACGGACAAGGTCGACGCGAGCGCTCTCACGACTGTTGAGCTCTTGTGGCTCGAAAAGCGTATCGAAAACCGCATTCGATTTGGTCGACACGTTTCGGAGAAGGTTCTTAACCGCAACCGGCGTGTCCTATCATTCCTTCCCGGCAGCATCTTTGCTTTCGTCCGTTGGACGTCCAACGACTTCGGGGCCGTTCTATCCCGGATCGATATCCTGCGCGCTGTTGCGCCGGGGCAACGCTATTCGACGGTACCCTGGATCACGCCGGGCGGTGAAAGTCTGTTGCGACTATCCGGCTGGCCGAAGGTCGAACGGGTTCTGCAACTGATCGATGTCGTCGAAGCTCTCGGTGTCGATCCAGCCGACGCCGCACACGACTATTGGCACCATGTTCATAACCGGTTGTCGGTCAACGAAATGCCGCGGCCATACACGCGGTCCCGTCACCAGGCCTGGCTCCATCGGCGGAGGGTGACGTCATGAATGTTCGGTGCATCGTACTTCTCACGACATTCGTGATGACGACCCTCCTCCTCTCGACAGTCGGAGGGGCGACGCCACGCTACATATGGAACGCGTCAAACAGCGTTCCGATCGGTCTTTACCGCGTTCAGCCTGTAAACCGATTGAACGTCACCGAGCTTGTCGCAGTACAACCCCCCGATCTTCTGGCTGCGTTCCTTGATCTTAATGGCTACCTGCCAGCCGGCGTGCCCATGCTTAAGCGTGTTTTGGCGCTCCCCGGACAAACGGTCTGCAGGAATGGCTTAACGATCGCTGTTGACGGCATCGACGTCGGCGAAGCTCGCGAACGCGACGGGCACGGTCGTCCACTTCCAGTATGGCATGGATGCCGCACCATCGCGGATGGCGACGTCTTTGTCATGAACTGGCAATCCGCCGACTCCCTCGACGGTCGTTATTTTGGACCACTACCTGCGTCCTCTGTCATCGGCAGAGCGATACCCGTCTGGACCGACGAGAAGTGATCATGCACGACATGCTCACTCCTTGGGTTGATCACAGTTTCCCCAAACCGACCCCCATCTTTCCTTACCGGCCTGGTCCAATGGTTGGAAAACGTTCGTGCGGCCTGCTTCGAAAGCGCTGCATCGGCGCAACAGAGCAGTCGATCGCGTGGCTCCGCTCGCGTCGAACGAACGCGTGTTATCGCGTCCATCGCGCCATTCCTTTGCCAGATCACAGGCTCGACGGTGTTTGAGCACAGCGCACGTGGCAGACTGCGAGGCGCTCAGAGAACGTCGATCGCTTCGCCAAATTCATCGACGCTGCGTCCCATCGTTTTGCCGTTCCGGCGCGCTGGATCCGTGCGGTGATGCAGGTCGAGAGTGGTGGAGACGAGCGCGCGATGTCGTCTCGTGGTGCTATGGGTTTGATGCAGCTCATGCCGGGCACCTGGGTGGCGCTCAGCGCTCATTATGGGCTCGGGCTCGATCCCTTCGATCCACAGAACAACATTATGGCGGGGCGCCGCGTACCTAAAGGAGATGCATGACCGCTTCGGATCGGCAGGCCTTCTTGCGGCCTACCATGCAGGTCCGTGGCGACATGAACAGCACCTCGTAACATGAAAGCCGCTTCCATCCGAAACTACGGCCTACGTCGCGGCGGTCACACCATTGCTGGACAACGAGCAGGGTGAACATGCCGCAGTTGACGGCAGGCGTGCACTTCCTTGGCGGGAGGCTCCTCTGTTTGTTGAACGGGCGGGCGCACCGTGACGGACATTCGTTTGCATTCGAAGCGCTGCAACACGATCATGACGCTAAGACTTTCGGGTTTGCTACTGAAGGACCCTCGCTCACGCGGCAAGAGTTCGCGGTGGAGTGCGATACGTGCTGATGGCATACGGGCGATGCCTTCGGCCCGCGCTCTACTCGTCGCTTCGCTCCTCACCGAGCCACCCTGCGGGTGTCTCGGTAGGGTAGGCGTGGAACACCTCCGCGGAGGATGTCCCTACGCCTCCCCCCAAACCGTGCGGGCACCTTTGCGATGCACACGGCTTTCCATATGCGTATACTCTCGATTGGAAACGGCCACCCGGCACGACGGGCACAGGACGATCGTCTTGCGCCGCCAGCCGGACCGTTTCCAGACTATCAGCGACCCACTCTGCAGGTCTCGAACGCGGCGGAGGTGATGCATCTCGAATGGTCCTGTCGCGCCGCCACATGCTTCGCATCGGCGAGCATGCAGCCGGTCGATTAGGTCATTCGAGTTTATGACCCACCACGCGCCTCTTGTGAGATCGTCAATTCCTTGACTTATCCAAAAGGTTCGCGTGAGGTGCTTCAGTCTCCACAGTTTGATCGTGCGAAGCTTGCCTCGGACTACAGAGGACACCTCGTAATCCGACCCTTTCCACAGACGGGCCATGATTTGTGCCCTCGTCGTTCGATGGCGCAACGCCAGCGTCTTGATGAGGCTGCGGAACACAACGAGCTCCAGCACTCCCAAGGCACGTTTGTTGTCATCGGCAAACGAGTAATAGTTGGCAAAACCACGGAACTCCGAGTTATAGGCGAGCACGGTCGCGGTGTCGCTGGTGACCAAGAACTGCTCACGAGCACGGCCGGTCTTCCTGGCGAGGTCGCCATACCCATGCCGTTTGCAGAACTCGGTTATCCGCTTGCGTGGCACACGCAGACTGATGTTGCCGGTAGTCGGCCGACGCGTAACGCGCCATGTCCGTGCTGCCGGTCCCTTGCGGTTGGACTTTCGTCCACCCCCGTAGGACGTGTACGCCGCGATGCGGTAGCCGAGGAAGGTCACTCCCTTTGAAGCGGCCTGAATCCCACTCTTCTCAGGCGAGATCGCGAGCTTCAGCGTCTCTGTCAAGAATCGCTCAACAGAGGCCATGGTCTCACGAGCCTCCTCCTTGCTGCCGATGATGCCGATCAGGAAGTCGTCGGCGTATCGACAGTAGCGGAGCCTTTTGAAATTGGGATCCATGGGATCGACGGAAGGTAGTTTCCGTCTCTCCTTATTGATGGCTTTGATCTCTGCCAATGCGGCATTGATCTCGGCCAGCTCCGCGCCGTTGGCGCGCAGCCGCTCAATCTTCCGGCGGAGGCCCAGGACGCGCCTTTGCAACGCCGCATAGGGCGGGAATGCGCGTCGGTCGCGGCCTCTATCGAATCCCGCCCTCATTGTCTGCATGTGCTGATCCAGCTCGTGCAGATAGATGTTGGCGAGCAAGGGCGATACGACTCCGCCCTGTGGTGTACCGCTGTATGTGCGTCCATAGACCCAATCTTCCATGTAACCCGCTTTCAGCATTCCTTCGATCAGACCGATGAATCTGTCATCATCGATCCGCTTCTTGAGAAGCCTGAGCAGGACGTCATGGTCGATGTTGTCAAAGAACCCACGCACATCCACTTCGATCAGCCACTTGCAACCCGTCCAAGTCTTCTTGACGAGATTTAAAGCGGTGTGACAGGACCGCCTCGGGCGGAACCCATGCGACTCACCGAGGAACACAGGTTCATAGATTGCTTCGAGGATGGTCCTGACCGCCTCCTGAACGAGTCGGTCTTCCACCGTGGGAATTCCCAGCGGTCGTGTCTTGCCGTTGCCCTTCGGGATATAAACCCGTCGGACAGGTCGGAAGCGATATGTGCCCTCTGCCACGCGACGGGCGAGGTCGGCGAGCTTCGCCAGCGACATGCCGTCGAAGGTCTTGCCGTCAACACCAGGCGTCAAGGCTCCCTTATTTTGGGAGACCTTTTCGTAGGCCCGCTCAAAGAGAAATGGAGATCTCATCAGGCGGTGAAGGCCATTGATCCGCTTGCCCGACCGCGACAAGGTCGGAAGTGATTCAATTCTCCTCTGGATGGTAGCGGCCTGCATCAGCAGAACCTCTCCGTCGAAGAATCTCTTCTACGCATACTGCAAATGCCGTTTTTAGCGGCATCGTCCTTCCCCCGATCGGAGGCGCTTTCGATCCGGTCACCCGGCCTTATACGCATGATCGTCCGCCTTGCGGCGGCTGTCCCGGCCGTTACGCCAGGCATTTGGGTACTACGACGGCTCCGTCGCCATACAGGCTCGCGAACGAACCTGCTGCAGGCGATCCCGTAGTTGCGTGTGTGGGGAGTTGCGGTGTGTTTAGGTGTCCCATTTGCTTCCTTGACCCTCCGATGGAGGTCGTCCCACGCGGACTGGTGGCAGATCGCACTGGCCGGTGCGTTTTGCCCCGCGTGGCGTAGCGTGTCAGCCGCGTTCGCTACCGCCAACCCTTTAGCGACTGGAAACTGGGATTCAGGCAATACAGCTTTCACCGTGCACACCTTACTCTGTGCTCTCCACCGGGCTGCGGCGCCCGATTTCGAGACGTTTCCCGACATGCTCTGGTCCCGTTCCTCTTTCGAGGTCTCAGTCGTTTCCGACACCGGTAAGTCGGGCAAGTAAGAGCCAAACCAGTAGGCTCCATTCTTTCGAACACTCCCTTCTTCTTCACGCCACAACGGCGCACGCCC
>NZ_LUUB01000039.1:133860-137149 GCF_001641635.1 Bradyrhizobium centrolobii | reverse complement strand
TGTGGCAGGCAGGGTTTGGCTCGGCGATGAAAGGGGCCGTGAGGAGCGATCACGCAACCCGTCCACGCCTTCCTCGCGGAAGCGCTTGACCCATTTGGCAACCGTTTTCGCTGTCACGTTGAACTGGAGCGCGGCTGCGGCCTTCGTAAGGCCACCTTCGACCACACTCCGCACCATGGCCTCTCGACCTTTCGGCGTCAGAGGCGCATTCTTATGGGTGTCCATTCGGTTCTCCCCTCGGAATCTGAAGCTTCAGCAACCTCAGCTTCCTCGGTCAGGGCCGAATGGACAACCTCCTGAAAGCTCACATCTAGCCCTTGCGTCGCTGCGCCCTGACGTCGACGACCAGTCGCCAGTCCGGCGCTGCCGCGGCCTTGGCCTCGCCGAGCCAGTGGAACGAATTGTCTGTGATCTCGGTAAAACTCCAGCGCGTCAGGTCGCCGGATTCGGTGGTGCCTTCCTGCACGATATCAGGCCCTCGCGGACGGCCGATCTGCTGGCGGAACACGCTGCGGCCGGGATCGAACCAGGAAATCCGCCACGCGGAAATGGTCGGATCGTAGACCCGCAGCGTCGTGCCGTACCAGTTGCCAGCGATCGGAAAGGCCGGCGCGCCCGCCGGGCGCGGGATCATCCAGACGTCCTGGACCGCGCGGCCTTCGAGCACCCAGCCGAAATGGATTTCTCCGGGCGCGACGTGCCTGGCCTCGTCGGTCCCATGCGCGGTGATCTCGGCGTCCCAGTCGCCGACGAACCGTCCGTAAAGCTGAAGCGCCGCAGCGTACTCGGGATACGGTCCGTCCGCATGCAGAAATCTCGCAAAGTCGCTCATGATGATCTCCTGTTGCTGGCAGATCAGCACGAACGGACGGCAGGCGACTTGGAGAAAATTGCGCGTCAGACCCCGTCGAGGATGATCACCGTCGGCGTGCCCGGCAGCGCATCCCGCGACATCCGGAAGGAGCGTTCGAGCCGCCGGTCGATCTCGAAGTCCTTGCCGATGCGGCGCATGAAGTCGTCGAGCGGGGTTGCGAAGCGGTGCATCGGCAGCACCACGGAGGCGCGCAGCCGCTTGGTGATCTCGGAGATGCCCTCGAGTGACATGGTATAGGTGCCGTCGATCGGCACCATCACGATGTCGAGCCGCCCGATCTGGGCAAAATGGCTGTCGTCGAGCTTGTGGTGCAGATGGCCGAGATGGCCGATGCAGAGGCCTGCGACCTCGAAGATGAAGATCGAGTTGCCGTCGCGGATCATGTCGGCGCCGGCATCGTCGCCGAAGTAGCGGCGGATGTCGGTCGTGACGTTGCGAATAAAGGTGTCGCCGATGCGCTCCGACACCAGCGCCGGCTTGCCGTCCTCGCCCCAGCCATGCAGCACATGCGGAATGCGCCAGTCGGGAAACAGAGTGTAGTGGGTGCTGTGGGCCCGGTTCATGGTGACGACATCCGGCAGCCGGCCGACCTGATAGGCGCCGCTGTAATCGGTCGCGATGCGCAAGCCGTCGGGCGTGTCGATGAAGTAGGTGGAATGGCCGGCATAGGTGATCTCGACCTCGGCCGCATTCGCCGCCTGCCGGAACGCGACCGGCATGGCGCGCGGCGCCGCGTTGGCCATCGCCAGGCACTCGCTGCGCTGGGGCTGCTGTTGGGCGAGAGCAGGTGTGAGGAGCGCGCCAAACAGCGCGAGAGCCGCCGAAGCAAGTCGCCACATGAATCCGTCCCCGATGACGCCGGGAAGTCTAACGTGCAAGGCGGCGCGTCGCCAACAGCGCGCGATCAACAGCGCGTCAGTGTCGCAGCTTCACGCCCGCCGCGGGCTGAACTTCCAGGTGATGGCGACGAGGCCCGCGGTTATGAGGCCGCTGACAAGGCCGGCGATAGGCAAGGCGAGCAGGAGTGCGGCGGTGGCGGCCCAGCCGATCGAAGAGAAGGCTTCCGCAAAGGTCGCAAGCCGCGAGGAGGTCTGGCGGCGGCGGAACTGGCTGCGCCGGGCCTGCACCCGGAACCAGAGCTGGATTGCGGTGGCGGAGGCCGCGCTGACGATGATGGCGCCAGCGGTGATCGCAGCCTGGAACAGTGATGCGAAGGCGAGGGCAGCGATCAGCGGGGTGAAGATGACGGCGATCGCGATCAGCACAACCTCGATCTTGGCGCGGATGACGCTGGACGGCGTCAGCGGCGCGGTGGCGACGAGGTCAGCGGCGTCCTCGCCCGAAATGGTCAGCCAGGCGAGCCCACCCGCGAGCTGTCCCGCCGCCATCACGATGACAGGCGTGATCAGCGTCAGCGCCGCAGAGCTGTCGGCGAAGCTGCGCCAGAGCAGCAGCGCCGGTGGCACCAAGTAGAGCAACTGCATCAAGGTCTGCGAGATCAGCCAGGGGTCGCGCCAGAGCAGCAAGAATTCCTTGCGCCGCAGCGCCTGCTGGCGCGATCCGGCGCGGAAGGGACGCTCCTTGGCGCGTCGGCGGCCGGCCGTGCCGTAACCGGCAGCGTCGATCGCGGTATCGGCGAAGCGGCCCGAGAACAGCGCCATGACGCTTCCGAGCAGCACCAGCCCGAGAGCGAGCAGAAGCAGCAGCGCCTCGCTGTCGCCCATGGTCGCTCGCGCCGGCCACCACAAAATGCTGTCGGCATCGGGCGCGTAGGCGGCCGCGGCATCGGAGGTCAGTATCGTGAAGCGCGACAGCGTGCCATAGGAAATGATCGCGGCGATCTGGAGCGCGATCACGAAGCCGGCGCCAATGATCGCGGCCAGGATCTGGGCGACGAAGCGCGTCCGCGCCGGTCCGATCAGCCGGAACAGCAGGATGGTGATGGCGATCGCGATCGCCGCGGCCGACAGGCCCATGGCGATGACCACGCCGAACGCGGCGAGCCACCGCGCGCCGCCGCCGATCACCAGCACGTCGATGAAGGGCGTCGAGAACAGCAGCGCCATCACCGTGATCGCCAGCGCGATCGCGGCGATGCGCACCGAGAACAGGTTGGTCAGCGTCGCGGGCGAGGACATGATGAGGTCGAGATCGGCGCGGGCATAAAACACCCGCGTCACCGATTCGATCGCCTGTGACAGCATCAACGTCCAGGCCAGCGCGATCGTCGCCGTGATCACGATCAGCGACGACTTGTCGAGCGGCAGTTGCAGGTTGGCGAAGCGGCCGATCACCGCCCAGGCCGGCACGTGCAGCAGCGCAGCGAAGGCGATCAGGCCGATGACGGCAGCACGCCTCCGCTTGCGCCCGCCCGTCATCATCGCGAGCCATTCGCGCCAGGCGAGCCGGAGCTCG
>NZ_LUUB01000039.1:121443-133850 GCF_001641635.1 Bradyrhizobium centrolobii | reverse complement strand
GGCGGGCGAACCAGGAGAGGGCCGTCGCCGAGCTCATGCCGCGGCCTGGAGCGTCACCAGCGCGATGAAGAGATCCTCCAGGCTGGTGTCGGCATGACCGTTCTGCCGGCGCAGGTCGGCAAGCGTGCCTTCGGCGACCAGGCGGCCCGACGCGATCACGCCGATGCGGTCGGCCATGCGCTCGGCGACCTCGAGGATGTGCGTGGTCATGATGACGGTGCAGCCGGCGCGGACGCGCTCGCTCAGGAGCCCCTTCACATGGCGCGCGGAGACGGCATCCAGCCCCGTCAGCGGCTCATCGAGGATGATGAGGCGGGGATCGTGCACCAGCGCGCCGGCAAGCGCCACCTTCTGGCGCATGCCCTTGGAAAAGCCCTCGCAGCGTTCGTGCCGGTGCGGCTCGAGGCCGAGCGAGCTCAAAAGCTCCTGCGCGACCGGTTCCGAGACCGACGGGGCGATGCCCCAGAGGCCGGCGACGAATTCGAGATATTCGAGCGGCGTCAGCTTGTCATAGATCATGGGTTCGTCGGACACCCACGCCATCACCTGCTTGGCAGCGACGGGATTTTCGAGCGCATCGATGCCGAAGATCGACACCGCGCCGGCATCGGGACGCAACAGGCCGGCAACCATGCGCAAGGTGGTGGTCTTGCCGGCCCCGTTAGGGCCGACCAACGCGTAGAATTCACCGGAATGGATGGTGAGATCGAGGCTATCGACCGCCAAACGGTCAAAACGCTTCGTTAACCCTCGGACTTCCAGTGCCGAGCTGTCCGGCTTCATGACGGCCACACCATCCGGTTTTGCACTGCCCGCGACCATGGCCCGAAGATGTTTCGGCACCGTGAATCTACGGCCGCAAATTCCGCCATCCGGGGTCGACTATAGGCAAGTCACCGTTTGTTGACAGCGCCGGACGGTTCAGGCTGAATTGGTCTCGGGACAAATGGCGCTAACGCGGCGAAACGACCGCGTAGCGGCTGGACGCAAGATGTGGCAAGGCGGTCGCGAAGAACTGCTGGTTGCATCGGGAGGATGCACGGAGATGCTGGACTTCGTTCAGCAGCTGGTCAGCGGCGTTGCGCTCGGCTGCGTCTACGGCCTGATCGCGCTCGGCTTCGTGCTCGTCTATAAGGCCACCGAGGTCGTCAATTTCGCCCAGGGCGATCTGATGATGCTGGGCGGCTTCTTCGCCTTCACCTTCATCGGCATGATGGGCCTGAATTACTGGATCGGCTTTGCCGGTGCGGTGGCAGCGATGGCGCTGTTCGGGATGCTGGCCGAACGCGTGGTGGTGCGGCCGATCCTCGGCTATCCGCAATTCTCCATCATCATGGCCACCATCGGGCTCGGCTATTTCCTGCGCTCGGTCGCGGGCATGATCTGGGGCACCGACGATTTCAAGATCGACACTCCGTTCAGCCAGGGCGTGCTGCGCATCGGCTCGCTGGTGCTCGCCTATGACAAGCTTTCGGTGATCGCCGCCACGATCATCCTCTGCGCGCTGCTCTATCTCTTCTTCAACAAGACCACGCTCGGCACCGCGATGCGCGCCAGTTCCGAGAACATGCTGGCCGCCTACTACATGGGCATCCCGGTCAAGCGCGTCGTCTCGATCGTCTGGGCGATCAGCGCGGCCGTTGCGACCTGCGCCGGCGTGCTGCTGGCGCCGATCACCTTCATCCACTCCAATGTCGGCCTCGTGCTCGGCCTCAAGGCGTTTCCCGCCGCCGTGCTCGGCGGCTTCGGCTCGATCCCCGGCGCAGTCGTCGGCGGTGTGCTGATCGGTGTGATCGAGAGCATGGCCGGCTTCTATCTGCCGGAGGGCTGGAAGGACGTAGCGCCCTACATCGTGCTGCTCGCCGTGCTGCTGCTCAAGCCCGAAGGCCTGTTCGGCCTTCACGTCCGCAAGAAGGTCTGAACGCCATGCGCTTCCTGTTCAAGACCGACTATGAGGACGACATCAAGCTGTTTCCGCACTCGGGCTACGTGGTCTCGTACGGACTCCTGATTGCGCTGCTGCTCATCGCGCCCTACGTGCTCTCCAGCTATTTGATGAGCCAGCTCGTCTTCGTCTGCATCTATGCGACCGTCGGCGTGGCGCTTCTCATTCTGACCGGCTTCACTGGGCAGGCCTCGCTCGGCCATGCGGCGTTCCTTGCGATCGGGGCTTACACCGCGGCGTACCTGCAGAAATACAACGTGCCGTTCCCGGTCTATTTCCTCGCCGCGGGCCTTTTGACAGGAATCGTCGGCGCGATGGTCGGCTTTCCGGCGCTGCGGCTCCAGGGCATCTATCTCGTCATCGCCACCATCTCCTTCGCCTTCATCGTCGAGGAGATTCTCGCGCGCTGGGAGAGCGTCACCAACGGCAACGAGGGCATGCGCATCAAGACGCTGTCACTGCTTGGCGTCGCGGTGCCGCGCGACAGCCCGACCTTCTATTTCCTCTGCCTTGCCGTATTGGTGCTGACCATCGTCGGCACGCTCAACCTGTTGCGCTCGCCGACGGGCCGCGCCTTCGTCGCGATCCGCGACAGCGAGACGGCGGCGCGCAGCATGGGCGTCAATGTCGCACTCTACAAGGTGAAATCCTTTGCGATCTCGGCGGCGATCACCGGCTTTGCCGGCGTGCTGTTCGCGCACAAGCTCTCCTTCATCTCGCCGGAGATGTTCACGCTTCAGCTCTCGATCGAGTTCATCATCGTGATCCTGATCGGCGGCACCTTCAGCCTGCACGGCGCGGTGTTAGGGGCGATCTTCATCGTAATGATCGATCCGTTCCTGACGTACCTGAAGGACGACATGCCCGGCATCATCGCCGGCGTTGCCGCGACATTCGGGGCGGGTACGGAGGCTGCCGGAAACATCCAGTCGAAGGTCGCGGCCTTCGCCTCGCTGAACGGATTGAAGGGCGCGATTTACGGCATCATCATCGTGCTGTTCGTGCTGTTCGAGCCGCTCGGGCTCTACGGCCGCTGGCTCAAGATCAAACTCTTCTTCCAGCTCTTCCCGCTCTACAAGCGCGCCACCTTCAAGCGGCAGAAGATCTACGTGAAGTCGGAGCGGAACCGATGAGCTATTTCCGCGCCGAGAACCTCTCGCTGCACTTCGGCGGCCTGAAAGCGGTCGATGCGGTGTCGTTCGCGGTCGAGAAGGGGGAAATCCTCTCGATCATCGGGCCGAACGGCGCCGGCAAGAGCTCGATCTTCAATCTGATCTCGCGGATCTACCGGCCAACCTCGGGCCGCATCTTCTTCGAGGACCAGGACATCACCGAGCAGCCGCCCTACGACATCGCCAAGCTCGGCATTGCCCGCACCTTCCAGAACATCGAGCTGTTCGAGAACGCTACCGTTCTCTCCAACCTTCTGGTCGGGCGCCACCGGCATTCGACCACGCAGCTCTGGCAGGAACTCCTTTTCCTTCCCAATGTCCGCGCCAACGAGAAGTTGCACCGCCGCCGCGTCGAGCAGGTCATCGAGTTCCTCGATCTCGAACCCTATCGCGACAAGCTGATCTCAGGCCTTCCCTACGGCGTGCGCAAGGTGATCGAGCTCGCGCGCGCGCTGTGCTCGGAGCCGAAGCTGATCCTGCTGGACGAACCATCTTCGGGGCTGAACGTGGAGGAGACCGACGACATGTCGTTCTGGATCCGCGACATGAGGAGCGAGCTCGGCATCACCGTGCTGATGGTCGAGCATGACATGACGCTGGTCAACCGCGTCTCAGACCGCGTGATCGCGCTGAATTACGGCCGGGTGCTGGCAATGGGCTCTCCCGCCGAGGTGCAGCAGCATCCCGACGTCGTCGCCGCGTATCTGGGAGCCTGACGCGATGGATGCGACCATGACGCCCGACATTATTCTGAAGCTCTCCAACGTCGAGAGCTATTATGGACCGATCATGGCGATCCGCGGCATCTCGCTGGAGGTGCCGCGCGGCCGCATCGTCGCGCTGCTGGGTGCCAACGGCGCCGGCAAGACCACGGTGCTGAAGACCATCTCGGGCATTCTCGATCCGCAGAAGGGCACCATCGAGTTCCTGGGCAAGCCGATCCAGCGCATGGAGGCCGACAAGATCGTGCGGTTTGGCCTCAGCCATGTGCCGGAGGGGCGCGAGGTGTTCCCGTTCCTCTCCGTGCGCGAGAACCTGATGATGGGCGCCTATCCGCGCAGGGATCGCGACGGCGTCGCAGAGGATATGGAGCGGGTCTATGGCTATTTCCCGCGATTGAAGGAACGCATCGATCAGCCGGCCGGCCAGCTCTCCGGCGGCGAGCAGCAGATGCTGGCGATCGGGCGCGCCCTGATGAACCGGCCGACGCTGCTGCTTCTCGACGAGCCCTCGCTCGGGCTGTCGCCGATCCTCGTGAAGGAGATTTTCACGATCATCCGCCGTGTCAACGAGGAGCAGGGCATGTCGATCCTGCTGGTCGAGCAGAATGCCAAGGTGGCGCTGGAGACGGCGCATTATGGTTATGTGCTGGAGATCGGCCGCGTCGTGATGAACGACACCTGCGACCGCTTGATGCATTCACAGGACATTCAGGAATTTTACCTTGGCGCCAAAGAGCAGGGCGCGCGGGGCGAACGGCGCTGGAAAAAGAAGAAAACGTGGCGTTAAATGGGATTGCCCTTCGGTAAACACAGACCGCCGGCAAGGCAGGCCAGCGGAGGGGGAGCGACAAGGAGGGAAATGGCATGGCCCGACCGGCGGTGCTGACGGTCGCTGACACGATCGCGAGGAGCTTTCTGCGCGCCGCTGAAACGCGCGGCGACCGGCCTGCAATTCGCGAGAAGAAGTTCGGCATCTGGCAGCCGACGAGCTGGCGCGAGTGGCTCGCGATTTCCAAGGAGATCGCCTACGCGCTTCGCGCATCCGGCTTCATGCCCGGCGACGTCGCCTCCATCGTCGCCAACGCCGTACCCGAATGGGTCTACGCCGACATGGGCATATTGTGCGCCGGCGGCGTCTCCTCCGGCATCTATCCGACCGACGCGTCGGCTCAGGTCGAATATCTCGTCAACGACTCCGCTACAAAGGTGATCTTCGCCGAGGACGAGGAGCAGCTCGACAAGATTCTCGCCTGCCGCGCGCGCTGCCCCTCCTTGCAGAAGATCATCGTGTTCGACATGGAAGGCCTCAGCGGCTTTAACGACGACATGGTGATGTCGCTCGATGAGTTTCGCGCGCTCGGCCGCAATCACATGGTCGGCCGCGAGACGCTCTGGCAGGAGATGATCGACAGCCGCGGCGCGGGCGATCTTGCGGTTCTCGTCTACACCTCGGGCACGACCGGCCCGCCCAAGGGCGCGATGCATGCCAACCGCAGCGTGACGCATCAGATGCGGTACGCCAACGACTTCATTCCGGCTAAGGAAAACGACGACCGGCTGATCTTCCTGCCGCTCTGCCACGTCGCCGAGCGGGTCGGCGGCTACTACATCTCGGTCGCGCTCGGCTCGGTGATGAACTTCGCCGAAAGCCCGGAGACGGTGCCGGACAATCTGCGCGAAGTGCAGCCGACCGTCTTCCTGGCGGTGCCGCGCATCTGGGAGAAATTCTACTCCGCCATCACCATCGCGCTGAAGGACGCGACGCCGTTCCAGCAATGGGTCTATCGCCGCGCCATCGACATCGGCTACCGCATGACCGATTGCCGGCTCGAGGGAAAGACGCCGCCGCTTTCGCTTCGCATCGCCAACCGCCTCGCCTATCAACTGGTGTTCCGCAACATCCGCCGCATGATCGGGCTCGATCGTTGTCACATCGCGTTCACGGGCGCGGCGCCGATCGCGCCGGATTTGATCCGCTGGTATCTCGCGCTCGGCATCGACATGCACGAGGTCTACGGCCAGACCGAGAATTGCGGGGTTGCGACCATGATGCCGGCGGAGCGCATCGAGCTCGGCTCGGTCGGCAAGGCGGTGTCCTGGGGCGAGGTCTCGCTCTCGCCCGATGGCGAGATCCTGATCAGGGGCGACTTCCTGTTCATGGGCTACCTGAATCAGCCGGAGAAGACCGCGGAGACGATCGATCCGCGCGGCTGGCTGCACACCGGCGACGTCGGCACCATCGACAACGAAGGCTTCGTCAGGATCACCGACCGGATGAAGGACATCATCATCACCGCCGGCGGCAAGAACATCACGCCGTCGGAGATCGAGAACCAGCTAAAATTCTCGCCCTATATCTCCGACGCCGTGGTGATCGGCGACAAGCGGCCGTATCTCACCTGCCTCGTCATGATCGACCAGGAGAATGTCGAGAAGTTCGCCCAGGACCACGACATTCCCTTCACCAATTACGCGAGCCTGTGCCGGGCGATGGAGATCCAGGACCTGATCCGGCGCGAGATCGAGCAGGTCAACGCGAATTTCGCCCGCGTCGAGACCATCAAGAAATTCTACCTGATCGAGCGTCAGCTCACGCCGGAGGACGAGGAGCTGACGCCGACCATGAAGCTGAAGCGCAGCTTCGTGAACAAGCGCTACGCCGCCGAGATCGACGCGATGTATCGCGAACGCGCGGTGGCGTGAAGACGCGTGTCCCCGGAAAAGTGGAAGCCGGTTTTCCGACAAGGGGCATGCGCAGAAAAGAAGCGAAGCAGCGGTGGCCCCCGCCTTCGCGCAACACGGGCCTTAAGGGAGAGGAGACGTCAATGTCGAGATCGTTATGGACGTTCGGCCTTGCGGTAGGCGCGGTGGCGCTCACCTGTCTGCCGGCCGCCGCGCAAACCAAGGTCACCAATGAGGGCATCTCGGGATCCGAGATCGTCATCGGCACCCATCAGGATCTGTCGGGACCGATCAAGGTCTGGGGCGTGCCGGTCTCCAACGGCATGAAGATGGCGGTCGAGGAGATCAACGCGGCCGGCGGCATCAGTGGCCGCAAGATCAAGATGATCCTGGAAGACAACGGCTACGATCCGAAGAAGGCAGTGCTCGCCACGCAGAAGATGGTCGAGCGCGACAAGATCTTTGCGATGATCGGCCCGATGGGCTCGCCGACGGTGCTGGCGGCGCAGGACACGCTGTTCGATGCCGGCGTGCTTCAGCTGTTTCCGCTGACGGCGGCCGAGTTCACCTTCAAGTTCGATCCGGCCAAGCCGCAGGAGCGGCTGAAGTTCAACAACCTGCTGCCTTACGTCGAGAGCACGCGCGCCGCGCTCAAATACATGATGGAATGGAAGAGCTTCAAGAAGCCCTGCATCATGCATCAGGATGACGAGTACGGGAAGAACGTGCTCGACGGCTTCAACCAGCAGCTGACGGCCATGAAGGTGCAGCCGGCGTCAGTGACGAGCTACAAGCGCGGCGCCTCCGACTTCAGCGCGCAGGTCGCGAAGATGAAGTCCGACGGCTGCGATCTCGTCGTGCTCGGCACCGTGATCCGCGAGACCATCGGCGCGATGACGGAAGCCAAGAAGCTCGGCTGGGACGTTACCTTCCTCGGCGCCACGCCGACCAACGTGCTGGAAGTGCCCACCCTCGGCAAGGACGCCGTCGAAGGGCTCTATGCCGCAAGCGGCTTCGAGATCCCGTACGAGGACACGGCCAAGGGCAAGGTCCATGACTGGCTCGTCAACTACAAGAAGATGTTCAACACCGACGCCAACACGCAGGCGATCATCGGCTACAACGCGGTGATGACGTTCGCCTTCTATGCGCAGAAGGCGGGCAAGGATCTCACGGGTCAGAAGGTGCTGGATTCGCTGGAGTCGGGCGAAAAATTCCTCGACATCTTCAACTCGCCGCCCACGAAGTTCTCCAAGACCGACCACCTCGCCAACACCATCACCCAGGTGCAGCAGGTCAAGGGCGGCCGCTGGGTGCTGGTGAAGGACAATCTGATGTTCTGATGCGGCATCTCGCGCCGCGCCGGCACCTCCCGCCGCGCTGACAGTGCACCCTCTCCCCTCGTGGGAGAGGGTGACTTCCATAGCTTGCTGCAATTTCCGGTTCTGGCCCCTAAGCCGAAGGGCGCTTAACCCGTTGTCATATCGGCTGTCGTTGGCAAACCGGACGTCGGTCCATACTGGCATCCACCGCTGCTTTTGACCCTGGCTGTGTGAAAACGCAATCACCGGCAGGTATTTTGCCCCTCGTGGAGAAGCTGGACCCTCATCCGGACGTTCGTCTAGACTGCGATCCTGTTCCGAGCTGGAGGGCGAGCATGGAGTGCCCGAGCTGCGGAAGTGACAATCAGGATGGCCACCGATTCTGCGGGAACTGTGGCGCGCCGCTGCCGCCGTGTTGTGGCGCCTGCGGTCGTGGGAATCCGATTGGCAATAGTTACTGCAGTTACTGCGGCGCTCCTTTGACCAGTGCCGCTGCTCCGGAACGATCATCAGCCGGAGATGCGCCTATCCGGCCGGCGCTACCCGGTGCGGAACGTCGGCGTCTCACCGTAATGTTCTGTGACCTCGTCGGCTCGACCGCAATTTCGTCTCGGCTGGACCCGGAAGACCTGCGCGAGGTGTTCAGCAAGTACCACAAAGACGTTGCGAGGGTGGTCGGGCGTTTTGATGGATTCGTGGCCAAGTACATGGGCGACGGGGTTTTGGCCTACTTCGGCTACCCGCAAGCGCATGAGGACGACGCCGAGCGAGCGGTTCGCGCCGGTCTACAGATTGTGACGACCGCGCGGCCAGTGCCGGCTGCGCCCGGCGGCAGACTGCCGATCCGTGTCGGTATTGCCACAGGTCTCGTCGTCGTAGGCGATCTGATCGGTGCCGGCGAGTCTCAAGAGCGCGGTGTGGTGGGCGAGACGCCGAATCTCGCCGCGCGACTGCAAACCTTGGCGAAGCCGGACAGCGTGGTGATCGATGCGAATACGCAGCAGATGACGAGCGGCATCTTCGAGTACAAGGACCTCGGTACGGTCCAGCTAAAGGGCTTTGTTGGGCCCGTGCGTGCGTGGCGCGTGCGGGGCGAGAGCACGATCGAAAGCCGGTTCGAAGCACTACATTCGGCTACCACTCTCACCCCAATTGTTGGGCGCGAGGACGAAATCGAACTGCTGGCTCGGCGCTGGATCCGGGCAAAGTCAGGTGCCGGACAGGTGATCCTGCTCTCGGGCGAGCCGGGCATAGGCAAGTCGCGCCTGACTGCTGCCCTCCAGGAGCGACTGCGGGAGGAGCCCCACATCCGGCTGCGCTACTTCTGCTCGGCACATCACCAGGACAGCGCGCTGCACCCGACGATTGCGCAACTCGAACGAGCCGCAGGTTTCGAACGGGGCGATGCACCGGAGTTGAAGCTTCACAAAATCCAGGCGCTGCTCGCGCCGACATGGTCGCCGATTGCGGGTCTCCCCCTCGTCGCCGAGTTGCTAAATGTTCCCGCTGGCGATCTGTACCCTCCGAGCCAGCTAAATCCGCAGCGCAAGAAGGAGGAAACATTCGAGCTGTTGCTCCACCAGCTCGTCGTCCTCGCGCAGAGCCAGCCGGTATTCTTGATCTACGAGGACGTCCATTGGATCGACCCCAGCTCACGCGAGCTCCTCGATCGCGTGGTCGATCGGGTAGCAGGCCTGCCTGTGCTGTTGCTGATTACATTCCGGCCGGAGTTTAAGTCGCCATGGACCGGCCAACCGCATGTGACGATGCTTACCCTCAGCCGCCTCGACCGGCTTCAGGGTGCGACGCTGGTGCAGCGCGTCGCGGGCAGCAGGGCACTCCCGGAGCATACCATGGAAGAGATCGTCAAGCGCACCGATGGCGTGCCGCTCTTCATCGAGGAGTTGACGAAGGCTGTCGTAGAAGCCCAAGCGAATCGAGAGAGCGGCAAAGACGAGAGCGCCACCACCTCGGGATCGGCGCTTGTCGTGCCCGCAACCCTACAGGCCTCGTTGATGGCCCGGCTCGACCGACTTGGGCTGGGTCCCAAGAAGATGGCGCAAATCGGGGCTGCGATCGGCCGTGAGTTTTCATACGAACTCCTCGCCGCCGTCGCCGGTCCAGGCGAGAGCGAGATAAAAGAGAGATTGGCGCGGCTTGTCCGTTCTGAACTGGTGTTCCAGCGCGGCGCGCCACCTGAGGCTGTCTACAGCTTCAAGCACGCTTTGGTGCAGGATGCCGCGTACAGTACGCTTCTGCGCAGCGATCGACAGCGATTGCATGCGCGCATCGCCGAAGCCGTCGAGGGGCGATTCCCGGACCGCGTGGCACGCGAGCCAGAACTGCTGGCGCACCACTTTACGGAGGCCCGCCAAATTGAACGTGCCGTCGGCTATTGGCTGAAGGCCGGCGAACGCGCTGCCCAACGCTCGGCCAATCTGGAAGCAATCCGGCATCTCACCCGAGGGTTAGAGGCGCTGAACACGCTACCGGAAAATTTCGAGCGGGATCGGCAGGAGCTCGCTTTTCAGATCGCGATCGGTACTCCCATGATCGCCGTACACGGTTATTCTGCACCGCAGACGGGCGCCGCCTACAGTCGTGCACGCGCGCTTTGCGAACGTCTCGGCGAGGCCGAGCCGCTCGTCGCGACCCTCAGCGGTGAGTTCGTCTATTACTTTGTGCGCGGCGATTATTCCATGATGCGGCGACTAACCAACGAGGCTCAGCAGATATCCGAGCGCCTTCCAAGCTCTCTGGTTCGCCTTGCCAGCCACCGCTTGGCGGGGATCACAGCCATGCACTTCGGAGCGTTTGCCGAGGCTCGGTCCGAGTTCGAAGCGATCCTGCGCCTCTACGACGTGCGTCAGCATCGATCGCAGCCAGTGCACTACGTTCACGACCCGAAAGTTTCGGCCCTCACCTATCTTGCGCCTGTCCTCTGGATCCTGGGCTTTCCCGAGCAGGCGCATCGTTCAAGCACCGCGGCGTTCCACTGCGCCGCGGAGTTGGACCAGGCGAACCTCACAGCGCATGTCCACAATTTCGCCGGCGCCGGTTTGGACGAACTGCTCGGCGACGTCCCGGGCGTACAAGCCCATGCCGACGCGATCATTGAGCTGGCCGATCGGCACAGCCTGGGCTATTGGCGCGTGAATGGTCTGATTCTTCGCGGCTGGGCCATGGTACAGCAGGGCGCCACGGAGGCAGGCATCGCTCTCATGTGTCAAAGTGCCGAGAGCCGCGCGGCTCTAGGCGTCAGTTGGTATCAAGCCCGGTATCTCTGCATGCTCGCCACGGCCTATGCGCAAGTCGGCCAGGCCGAACCAGGGCTACGTATCATAGCTGAGGCGAAGGACCTCATTGCGAAAAATAGCGAACACATGTGGGAGGGGGAACTCGCACGCATCGAGGGGGAGCTTCTGCGGATCCAAGGCAGATCCGCCAGTGAGATCGAAGGCTGCCTTGCGCGAGCTATGGCAATAACCCGCGCACAGGGCGCCAAGTCGCTCGAACTCCGTGCCGCCCTCAGCTTGGCGCGCCTGTGGTGTGATCGGGGGCGGACTGATGACGCCCGCGCGCTGCTCGCAGCGCTCTTTAGCTGGTTCACTGAGGGATTCGAGACCGCCGATTTGAGAGCCACAAAGGCATTACTCGACGAGTTGACCTGCGGAACATGAGTGGGTTTACGCCGCTCCCCAGTGAAAAGACTAAAACGCGACCTTACCCGTCGTTGGGACTCCACTATGGGACTTGCTTTGGAGGCGCTGACGACTTCCGCTATTGGCCCTTCGCGACATATTGCGCCGCCGCGCGAGCTCGATCGCGAACGGGGAAAGCGGACGGAGCCTTCGTCGCGTCACGCCAACGGGTTTATCGGTACACGGCTGGTCAGGCCGGCTCTTTCCGGCCGATCAGACCGAAAACGATCATGATGATGCTGATGCCGCCGACGGTGCCGGAAACCTCCCCGACCGTTCGCATCAGGGCGACCGCATCATTGGACCACGGCGTCATGTCGCGCATCGCGAGAAAGAATAGCAGGGCGATGATCAGGAGCACCCCGCCCACGGCGATCAAACGCCAGTTTCGCTTCCGCATGGCGAACCGTTCCTCCGGGCCACGCCGAGATTGGCGCGGTCGCTCGACACGGAGGAATAGTGTCGTCGATCTCGGCTCGGGTTCAATTGGCTCGGCTGGGATCAATGCGGCGAGAGGTTCGTCATTCCGGGGCGCGCGACTTGTCCGCCGTAGCTCGAAGAGCGAAGGCGGAAGCGCGAGCCCGGAATCCATCGTGCAGCAGGCAAGGCGGAGAAATGGATTCCGGGCTCGCGCCGAGTGGCGCGCCCCCATTGCGCAATTGCGCAATGTGGAATGACGAAGTGTGTGGGCCTCAGCTATCCGCCTTCAACGCGGCAATGAGAGCCTCCTGCGGACTGTCGACCCTGCCGAACTGCGCCTGTTCGATGCGCCGACCCCACGCGCTGCGATCCTGACATCCTGCCGGTGTTTTGCCCGACGAGTCAAATGGACTTCGTAAAATCGAAAAAGGGCAATGCCGACA
>NZ_LUUB01000039.1:96122-120994 GCF_001641635.1 Bradyrhizobium centrolobii | reverse complement strand
TCCAGAAGCTTGCGCTTACGCGTGATGTCGCCGCCGTAGCACTTTGCGGTGACGTCCTTGCGCAGCGCGCGTGCGATGGACTGCTGCATTGCGCTCGTCCGCGCCCTGGGCGAACTAGAATCGTCTAAGGGGTTCGATCGGCTAATTTTCAGATATATCAACGACTTGCGATGTCGCTTGGTGGGGCCTTTTGTCTGCTACCAAACGTTGATAGATGGGTACGACATCCACCACTCGCGATTCGCTTCATGCCGCAGCCGCGCAACCTCTTTACCAACGGCTTCAAGGTCGAACTGCCCGAGGCGATCGATGTGATCGTTCGCGAATTTCCGAATCCCAGCGAGGTCAAAGCCGAACGCGAGCGACTCGACGGATTTTGGTTCATCCATTGGGTCGGAGGCAAGCTTTATCATTTGCGGCTGCGGAGTGGTGGGCCGAATGTGGACGGGGAGGTCAAACCGTTGCGCGTCCGCTCCCATCCATGGCTGCTGCGTGCGCGTATCGATGACGTCATCGGCGACGCCGTATCGCAGTACACGCCGATCCGTGTCCGGCCGTTCACTTTCCTCGCCCAGAAGGCGGAACTGATCGCGCCGGCGGCCCAGTCAGCCAAAATTTTGCATCCGTTGCTGAGCGGGTTCAAGGTCACGCCCCGCTTTGTCTTGAACGCCAAAGTGTATGAACCGAATGATGGTGTTGCAGGGCTTGGCGTCTTCGTCAATGTCGGGATGCACTACGACATCGACGTGCCGTTGTCGGATCTTCACGCGGCCAATATCGACTTGGCCGGGATGTACGTCGTGCGGCGCAATCCCGAGAAGGGGCAACGCCGTTTGGCCGGCCGAATTGGGCGTCTCGCCGGCACTCAAGTGCACCTCTCGGAGGCGACAGACACCGATGTCGTCCCAGTGGATTCGATCAAGCTTGAAGGGTCGCGCGAGAACGTCGCGCGTTGCCTGACTGGCCTGTTGGGAGCTGGGCGCTACAAGGCCTTGGTGAACGCGCTCGATGACGAGCAGACGGCCTATCGGCTCGGCCCCGACTTTGACGGGGTGGTGGGCAAGATGGGAGCGCATCTCGCAAAAACGCCGCTCCCGATCGCCCAAGGTGTTGAGGCAAAGATCACCGACCGCATCGTGTTCAAGAACGATGACACGACGCGGAGTGTATACGTAACGCCGCCCGTCGATTACGTGTTCGACCGGACCGGCGCCAAGAGCGCTGCTTATGCTTGGCCCGGCCTCTCGCAATTCGGCCCGTATGATCGGGCGACGTTCACCAACAAGTCACCGCGCCTTCTCGTCGTGTTTCCTGCATCAACGCAAGGCAAGGTCGAGGCGCTTCTCCGTGCGTTTCGCGACGGTCTCGGGGCAAGCTATCGAGGCTTTCCAAAAGGTTTCCGTGATCTCTTCGGCTTGGTGCAGGTCGACTTCGTGATGTGCCCGGTCGCGGTTTCCATCGCCGATAAGGCGACAGCGGAAGCGACCTATCGCCAAGCGATTGAGGCGCGCCTCTCGTCGGGCGAGGAAGTTCAGGGCAGCATTATTGTTTTGTTTGATGAGCATGCGCATTTAAAGGGTTTGCAGAACCCGTACATTCGGACGAAGGCGCTTCTCCTCACGCTTGGCATTCCGACCCAAGAGGTGCGCATGTGGACGGTAGGGCAGCCGCCGGGGCAGCTGCAATACACGCTGCAGAATTTCTCGGTTTCGGTCTACGCTAAGCTCAACGGCACCCCATGGACGGTCAATCAGGATAAGGCGATCAGCGACGAGCTGGTGGTCGGGATGGGATTTGCTGAGCTTTCCGGCAGCCGCTTCGAAGACCGCCAGAGATTTGTAGGCATCACCACGGTTTTCAGTGGCGATGGCACGTACCTCCTTGGCAATGTGTCGAAGGAGTGCAATTACGCGGGCTATCCCGACATGGTCCGCGAGTCTATGTTGGGAATTCTCAAAGAGCTGAAGGCGCGAAACAACTGGCGGCCCGGCGATACGGTCCGCGTCATCTTCCATGCACATCGGCCCCTGAAGCGTGTCGACGTTGCGAAGATCGTGTTCGCTTGCACGCGGGAGATCGGTGCCGAGCAAGATATCCAGATGGCGTTCGTTACCGTGTCCCACGACCATCCATTCTTTATCATCGACCGCGGGGAGAAAGGGGAGCCCATCAAGCGAGACAGCGACATTATGAAGGGAATGTTTGCCCCAGTGCGCGGCACGATCGCGCGGATCGGGCGGTCCACGCGACTCCTTGCCGCGAACTCGGGGAAACTGATCAAACGCCAGAATTCTCCACTGCCCGCGCCCTTGCTCATTTCGTTGCATGAAGATTCGACATTCAAGGATGTCGACTATCTGGCCGAACAGGTCTTGAAATTCACGAGCCTGTCCTGGCGGTCAACGCTGCCCGCAGGTACGCCTGTGACGATTTTCTACTCGGAACGCATCGCCGAGCTTCTCGGGCGGCTTAAGGATGTTCCCAACTTCTCGACGACCGCTCTTTCTGTGAAACTTAAATGGAGCCGGTGGTTCTTATGAGCCAGCTGGTCCTAAGCGCCAGTGCCTCCCTGATCAACGCCGCGAGCGCGGTCTTGCACGCGCCATCGTGCTGGCCTGAGCCCGCGACAGGTCTTGCCAGCCGGATTTTCGCGCGAGCGGGGATGCCCGCCATCCCGCTGATGTCGCAGCCGCTGCGCCAGACGAGCGCTGCGCTTCTGCGCCGGACTCCTGAGATCGCTGCGTTCGGCTATGTACTGGATCGCGCTGACGCGGACACATTGGCGCTGTGGAACGAAGCTATCGAGCATCTGCGCGGACGTGAAATCTATCCCGCCGACCGGCAATCCTTCATCTTCAATCCGATCGAAATTCTTGGGGTGGCCGCTGGCGTGCTGCTACCCTCTGTGCCGACTGAGCACCGCGAATGGCTGGCAGGCACCATCATGCGAGGGCTAACACAAGGACAGTTTCGCACGCCCTTGTCGCGTCTTGCGGCGCATGCCGCCCTGATTGCCGTTGACGATGCCGCTGGGCGCAAGCAACCCGCGGTCGCTCTGGATGTGCAGGCATTGGGAACTGCTGATCTCACGCTTGCCGCCGCGATCTATCTTACCTTCGGCGGCCCGACCGCCGGCGAGGATGCACAAATTGAACAAGCGTTGATGTCTAGGTCGCTGACGCAACCCATCCCAATTGGCGATGCGGCAGAAGCCGCGGCTCTTGTCGTATTGGCTAACCGGGCGGCCGAGCGGGCAGCGCTGGCGTCAGACGAGATCGGTCCCGAGGAGAGGATCGTCGCATTATGCCGAAGATTTCCGCTTTTCGTGGGTCGCCTTCAAAATCGCCAGAGAGGTAGACCGCCCTTCGAAGTCGATGACGAGTACGATGTGCAAGATATCCTGCATGCCATTCTTAATTTGCATTTTGATGATGTGCGGCCCGAGGAATACACGCCGAGCTACGCCGGGAATGCATCGCGTGTCGACTTCTATTTACCGCGCGAGCGGATCGTTGTTGAGGCGAAGATGACGCGTCCTAACCTGGGTCAGAAAGAGGCCGCCAATCAGCTCGTCATCGACGTAGCGCGGTATGCGCAGATGCCGACCGTCGATACGCTGATCTGCCTAGTCTACGATCCTGAGAGGCGATGCGATAATCCGCGGACCTTGGAAAATGATTTAGAGGCCAGCGTTGGGCGCCTGAAGGTGCGGGTCATCGTGTGTCCGCAGGGCTTGTAGCGGGCGGTCCCCGCTTACGCTTCTGGCAGCAAGCTGGCGGAAGCCAAATGAAGCAGGCGCGGCTCACCTTTCGTGGGAAGGATCGGGTTGCGACCCCTTACTATGGGGAGGCAAGGCCTACCGATCACGTCAGCTGCGATGATGACATCCTGCCGGTGTTTTGCCCGACGAGTCAAATGGACTTCGTAAAATCGAAAAAGGGCAATGCCGACAAGCCGCCGGCTACTTTGCATGGGGTTGTTTTCGAGATTTTATTGTCCGGTCGCGAAAGGCTCGGACCGGACCCTGATCTGGTCACGCTTCAGGTGGCTTGAGCGTGGACCTCAGCTATCCACCTTCAGCGCAGCAATGAAAGCTTCCTGCGGGATGTCGACCTTGCCGAACTGCCGCATCTTCTTCTTGCCTTCCTTCTGCTTCTCCAGAAGCTTGCGCTTACGCGTGATGTCGCCGCCGTAGCACTTTGCGGTGACGTCCTTGCGCAGCGCGCGCACCGTCTCGCGTGCGATCACCTTGCCGCCGATCGCCGCCTGGATCGGGATCTGGAACATGTGCGGCGGGATCAGCTCCTTCATCTTCTCGACCATGGCGCGGCCGCGGCCCTCGGCGCGGGTGCGATGCACCAGCATGGAGAGCGCATCGACCGGCTCGGCATTGACCAGGATCTGCATCTTGACGAGGTCGGCCGGCTTGTAGTCGGTGAGATGATAGTCGAATGAGGCGTAGCCCTTGGAGACCGACTTCAGGCGGTCATAGAAATCGAACACGACCTCGTTGAGCGGCAAATCGTATTTCACCATCGCGCGGGAGCCGACGTAAGTGAGCTCCTTCTGCGAGCCGCGGCGGTCCTGGCACAGCTTCAGCACGCTGCCGAGATATTCGTCCGGGGTGAGGATCGTGGCTTCGATCCAGGGCTCGTCGATCTCCGCGATCTTGACCACGTCGGGCATGTCGACGGGATTGTGGATCTCGATCTCGGTGCCGTCGGTCAGCCTCATCTTGTAGATGACGCTCGGCGCGGTCGCGATCAGGTTGAGATCGAATTCGCGCGACAGCCGCTCCTGGATGATCTCGAGGTGCAACAGCCCGAGGAAGCCGCAGCGGAAGCCGAAGCCCAGCGCGGCTGAGGTCTCCATCTCGAAGGAGAAGCTGGCGTCGTTGAGGCGCAGCTTGCCCATCGCGGCGCGCAAGGTTTCGAAATCATCGGCGTCGACCGGGAACAGGCCGCAGAACACCACCGGGATCGCCGGCTTGAAGCCCGGCAGCATTTCCGCAACCGGCTTCTTGTCGTCGGTGATGGTGTCTCCGACGCGGGTGTCGGCGACTTCCTTGATCGCGGCGGTGATGAAGCCGATCTCGCCGGGGCCGAGCTCCTCGACCTGCTGCATCTTCGGCGTGAAGAAGCCGACGCGCTCGACGTCGTAGGCCGCGCCTGTACCCATCATGCGGACGCGCTGGCCTTTCTTCATGACGCCGTCGACGACGCGGATCAGAACGACCACGCCGAGATAGACGTCGTACCAGCTGTCGACCAGCAGCGCCTTCAGCGTCGCGTCGCGATCGCCCTTCGGCGGCGGCAGGCGGGTGACGATGGCTTCCAGCACGTCGGGCACGCCGAGGCCGGTCTTCGCCGAGATCATCACGGCATCCGAGGCGTCGATGCCGATGACGTCCTCGATCTGCTGCTTGACCTTCTCCGGCTCGGCGGCCGGCAGGTCGACCTTGTTCAGGACCGGAACGATCTCGTGATTGTTGTCGAGCGCCTGGTAGACGTTGGCGAGCGTCTGCGCTTCCACGCCCTGGCTGGCGTCGACCACCAGCACGGAACCCTCGCAGGCCGCCAGCGACCGCGAGACCTCGTAGGCGAAGTCGACGTGGCCGGGCGTGTCCATCAGGTTGAAGATGTAATCCTTGCCGTCCTTGGCGCGGTACTGCAGCCGAACGGTCTGCGCCTTGATGGTGATGCCGCGCTCGCGCTCGATATCCATGGAATCGAGCACCTGCTCCTTGCCTGCCATTTCGCGGTCGGACAGGCCGCCGGTCATCTGGATCAAGCGGTCGGCCAGCGTCGATTTGCCATGGTCGATATGGGCGACGATGGAGAAATTGCGGATGTTGGAAATGGGGACGGTCGTCATGGGCGCGGGATACCACTCACATCCCCGTGCGGCAACCATATTGCTGTATTTTCAGGGCCTTTCTTCACGCCAAGCTGATTCCACCAGGGTCAAAAACGCGCTACGCAACGGCTGATGTCGACGACCTCTCTTCCCTCCGCCAGACCGCGCGCGAAGACCCGCGTGAGTTACAACCGCTTCCGGGCGTGGCTGGTCGCCTGCGCGACCCGGCCGGAGGCCCGCCTGTCGCTGGTGATCCAGCTTGCCATCCTGCATGCGGTGCTCTGGACCTTCATCCTGATCAATCTCAAGGCGGCGCAGGACGTTCACATGGACGTCGCAGAAGCCTACGCCTGGGGCCAGAAATTCCTGCTCGGCTACGGCAAGCATCCGCCGCTGTCGGGCTGGATCGCGGGCCTCTGGTTCAAGGCGTTCCCGGCGACGGACTGGGCGACCTATGCGCTCGCGATGGCGACCGTCAGCGTCGGCATGGTGATCTGCTGGCTCGTCGCGCTGCGCGTGGTGGATGCAAGGCGCGCGTTCCTGGTCGTGGTGATGGTCGCGCTCTACCCGATCTTCAATTTCAAGGGCTTCAAGTACAATCCCGACCTGCTGCAGCTCGTCACTCTGCCGCTCCTCGTGCTCGCTTATCTCAACGCCTTCGAGAAAGGGACCTGGCACTCCGGCATCTGGCTCGGGCTTGCCGGCGCGCTGGCGCTGATGACCAAGTACTGGGTGCTGACCATGATCGGCGCCATCGGGCTCGCCGCGCTGATCCATCCCGAGCGGCTGAAGTTCCTGTTGTCGCCGGCGCCGTGGGTCGCGATCGTAACGCTCGTCGTCGCGATGATCCCGCACATCGTCTGGCTTGCCGATGTGCATTTCGTGCCGCTGACCTACGCGGGCGATACGTACAGTCTCGAGGATAGCGGCCTCGTGCACCAGCTCGTACTCGGCTACGTCCTGCACAATGTCGCGCTGCTGGCATTGCCGGTCGCGCTCGCCGCGCTTGCGATGGCGCTGGTGCCGCCATGGTTCACGCTGTTCCTGCGTGCGCCCTTGCGCATCGTCACGCGCGCCTGGGCGCGCGGCACCAATCCCGGCGTCAACCGTTCGCAGGCGCTGAATGTCTGGATCATCCAGATCATCGTTGCGATCGGCCCGCCGCTCGGTGCGCTCGTCTTCAGCATCTACATGAAGACCGATTGGGGCATCTCGCTGTTCTTCCTGGTGCCGCTGGCGCTGGTCGCCATTCCTGCGCTGCGGGTGCAGAGCGCGAGCCTGTTCAACATCGCCGCGATCTGGCTCGTGCTCAGCGTCGCAACGCTCGCTGCCTCACCGTGGATCGCCGCGCGCGAGATGGCGGCCAATGCGGGCAATACGGCGACCTATGGCGCGCGCTCGGAGCTCGCGCGCGAACTGACGCAGGCCTGGCACAGCCGCTTCGCCTCGCGCTGGGCGGTCGTCGCCGGCACGATGGAAACCATCCAGCCGATGGTGTTCTACAGCCCCGATCATCCGAGCCCGTTCACGCCGAACGAAGCCTGGAGCTCCGGGCTGACTTCGCCCGAGGACGTCAAGAAGTATGGTTTCATCGGCGTGTTCGATCCGACCGACGGCCGCCTGCCGGCGTTCGAGAAATGGGTGTCGGAGACCGCGCCGAATGCCGAGCGCATGGTGATGACGACGCGGCGCTTCACCCACGGCAAGGCCGGGCCGGCGATGACCTGGAACGTCTACATCGCGCCGCCGGAGAAGTGACGCTTCCACCTCTCCCCGCAAGAGCGGGGCGAGGCGGCGCAGCAAGGCGCTTGGCGAGAGGAGCCTTACGTCCCTTCCTCGTTGAACTTGCTCTCGACGAGCTCGGTGATTGCCGCGAGCGCGGCTTCGGCATCGCTGCCTGCGGCCGCCACCGTGATGGTGGTGCCGGGGCCGGCGGCCAGCATCATCAGGCCCATGATCGAGGTGCCGCCGACGGTCTCGCCGCCGCGCGTCACCCAGACTTGCGCGTTGAAGCGCTCGACGGTCTGGACGAATTTCGCCGAGGCGCGGGCGTGCAGCCCGCGCTTGTTGATGATCAAGAGCTCTTTGGAAATCGCTCCTGCGGGCACGCCTGTCCCGGTCTGGTTTCCGAGCGGCGCGTCGTCGCTCATTTGCCGGCGAGCACGCGGCTGGCGATGGTGACGTATTTGCGGCCCGCCTCCTGGGCCATCGCGATCGCGTCGGGCAGCGAACGCTCCTCGCGAACCTTCGCGAGCTTCACCAGCATGGGAAGGTTGATGCCCGCGAGCACCTCGACCTTGGGCCGGCTCATGCAGGAAATCGCAAGGTTGGACGGCGTGCCGCCGAACATGTCGGTGAGGATCGCAACGCCGTCGCCGGAATCGACGCGGTTAACCGCTTCGATGATGTCGCTTCGACAGAGATCGGAATCATCCTCGGCGCCGATCGTGATCGCTTCGATTTGCTTTTGTGGGCCCATGACATGTTCAAGCGCCGCCTTGAATTCGTCGGCAAGGCGCCCGTGGGTCACAAGTACTAGACCAATCATCGGAAAACTCCTCGCGGGCGCTCTTGGTGCACCGCACGAACGCGCCACTTTGACCATCCAGAGCCCCCGCGCAAGAGGGGATGTTACGTATCTCCCTGAATCTAGACGGATGGATGAGGGGAGGTGCGCCGGTCTATTCGGTCGCGATAGTGGGGTTCATATGGTTACCATTTCCCTTCAAACAATCGCCTGAAGGGTTAACGGAAGATGAACTCTTGGTAGTGGTCAAGGCCGCGACAACCAAAGGCAGCGGCGAATAGTCGCTCGCGACCGGGATTCGCGGTAATTCGACACCCAAAATGCGTGTTTTCAGCGCTTCGGGCGGCGGCAGGCGTTCGGCGTCAGGAGCGGCGAGATCGACCACGAGGCCGACCGTCGCATGCTCCACGAAGTCGCACTGGCGAATTCCGAGGCCGCGGATCTCGATCAGGCCGGCCAACATGCGGGCAGGGCGGACTACAATTTCGTTGCCGACTGTCGCCAGATGGACACGGTCATCGCCGACCAGAACGGCCTTCTCCACCACCCCGGCGCGGCCGGCCATGATCAACTCAAAGGCAAGCCGCGACTTGCCGGCGCCCGATGGCCCGCAGATCAGCACCGCCAGATTTCCGACCTTGACCGCGGAGGCGTGAACGCTCTGGCCGCCTTCGCTCATAGCGCCGGCAGCCTCACCACGAAGCGCGCGCCGGCAACCGTCGGGGTGCCGTCGGCGTCCGGCGGGCCTGCGCGATTCTCCGCCCAGATGCGCCCGCCATGCGCATCGACGATCTGCTTGGAGATCGAAAGTCCGAGGCCCGAGTTCTGGCCAAAGCCCTGATGCGGCCGGTCGGTGTAGAAGCGCTCGAAGATGCGCTCCAGCGCATCCTCGCGGATGCCGGGGCCGTCGTCGTCGACCACGATCTCGATCTCCGCGCGCACGCGGCGGCAGGTCAGGCGCACCTTGCTGCCGCGCTCGGAGAAGGACTGCGCGTTGGAGAGCAGGTTGGAGACCACCTGTCCAAGTCGTGAATCATGGCCGGGCACGGAAAAGCTGTCGGTCGGGCCACGGCCCTCGAAGCGCGCCTCGACCGCGACGTCGTGGCCGAGCTTGGTCTCGTTGGCGACCGAGGTGAGCGTGGTGAGGAGCCGCTTGAGGTCGACTGGAATGGCATCCTGGCGCTGCAGCTCGGCATCGAGCCGGCTCGCATCCGAGATGTCCGAGATCAGCCGGTCCAGCCGCTTGACGTCATGCTCGATCACCTCGAGCAGGCGTGCGCGGCTGTTCTCGTTGCGTGCCAGCGGCAGTGTCTCGACCGCGGAGCGCAGCGAGGTCAGCGGATTCTTCAGCTCATGCGCGACATCGGCGGCGAACATCTCGATCGCCTCGATGCGGCTGTAGAGGGCGCTGGTCATGTCGCGGAGCGCGCCGGAGAGGTGTCCGATCTCGTCGCGGCGGCGGGTGAAGTCGGGGATTTCGACGCGGGTCTTGATGCGGCGCCGGACGCGCTCGGCGCTGTCTGCGAGCCGGCGCACGGGACCTGCGATCGTGCTCGCGAGCAGGAGCGACAGCATGATCATGACCGCGGCCGCAACGCCGCCGACTTTCAGAATCGCGAGGCGCTCGGCTGTCACCATCTGGTCGATGTCGTCGCCTTGCGTCGACAGCATCAGCGCGCCGTGGATCGCGCGCGAGCGCAGCACGGGGACCGCGACCGAGACGATCACTTCGCCGCGCGAATTGACCCGCACCATCGAGCGCTTCTGGCCCTGGAGCGCATCGGCCACCTCCGAGTAGCCATTGCCATTCTCCGGCCCGAGCTCGCGATAGAGCGGCAGGTCGCCGCGGTTCAGCCAGGTGCGCACCGCGGTCATGCCGCGCTCGACGATGTTCGGCTTCTCGGCGGAGGGTGGCGGCAGGTCGTAGCGAAGCACGTTCTCGAGGTTGCGGCTGTCGAGCAGCAGGCTGCCGTTCGGATCGTAGATGCGGGCGCGCGTCTTGGTCGGCGAGATCAGCGTCCGCAGCACCGGCGCCACGCGCTCCGGATTGATCGGGAAATCCAGCGGCGAATATTCGTCCGACCCGCCATAGGTCTCGCCCGGTTTGAGGTCGAGCAGCCGGTCGGGATCGATGGTGATGGCATTGGTCTGCACGGTGGCCGATGCCGCGATCGCGCCGGCGATGATCTCGGCCTGCACCAGCAGGCTCTGTGCGCGCGCGTCGATCAGGCCGGCGCGGAATTGCGACAGATACAGGATGCTCGCCACCAGCGCGACGAGGCCCGCGAGGTTGAGCGAGACGATGCGGCGGGTCAGGCTCGAGAAGGACAGCGCAAAGAAGAACTGTCCGGCGCGCTTGAGCCAGTTCAGCGGCCGCCAGCCCGGCGCCGCCGGCTTGCCCTTGTCCGAATGAGCCGGAACGCCGCGGGTGGCGTCCTCGGCGTTCAGGCTCGAATCAGGCTGCGTTCGATCAAGCAATGCTTACGCCCGCGTTAGGACAGCTCGTGCGATGGTCCCCGCATCCTAGAGCCATATCGGTTCCGATGGAACAGAACCGACCGGGCCCTGTAGCTTTCGTGAAGGCGCGTGCGCCTCAGGCTTCCTTGAAGCGGTAGCCGACGCCGTAAAGCGTCTCGATCATCTCGAACTCGGTGTCGACCACCTTGAACTTCTTGCGCAGCCGCTTGATGTGGCTGTCGATGGTGCGGTCGTCGACATAGACCTGGTCGTCATAGGCGGCGTCCATCAGCGCGTTGCGGCTCTTGACCACGCCGGGGCGCGTCGCGAGCGCCTGAAGGATGAGGAATTCGGTCACCGTCAGCGTCACCGGCTCGTTCTTCCAGGTGCAGGTGTGACGCTCGGGATCCATGCGCAGAAGGCCGCGGTCGAGCGCCTTGGCGTCGTTCTCCTTCGGCACGGCGGTCGGATCCTTCGGCGCCGAGCGGCGGAGCACCGCCTTGACGCGCTCGACGAGCAGCCGCTGCGAGAACGGTTTGCGTATGAAATCGTCGGCGCCCATCTTGAGGCCGAACAGCTCATCGATCTCTTCATCCTTGGAGGTGAGGAAGATCACCGGCAGGTCTGATTTCTGCCGCAGCCGCCGCAACGTCTCCATCCCGTCCATGCGCGGCATCTTGATGTCGAGGATGGCGAGATCCGGTTGAGTGGTACGAAAACCGTCGAGCGCGGAGGCACCGTCGGTGTAAGTCATGATGCGGTAGCCTTCGGCTTCCAGCGCGATCGAGACGGATGTGAGAATGTTGCGGTCGTCGTCGACCAAAGCGATTGTGGGCATGAGCCTCTGCTTTCTGCTTTCCGTTTTGGGTCGTGGCTTGAAACGGCGAGCAATCCAGTGATGCGCCGCATACATGGGTCCCGAACTTGAGGTTCGAACTTTGTCACCGAGCAATGCAAGCTGGGCTGAAGTGTGACCAAGTTCCACGAAACGCGGCAGATTCGCCGCGTTTCGACCCATAACCGGACCCCCGTTTACCCGAAAAAAGGTCCCCCTTGCAACCTCCTGAGCCGAGAAAGCCGATGCAACCGACCCCCGATTTCGACCCCGGAAAGCTCGCCAAATCGCTGTTGCGCCGCTCCCGGCAGGGCGCCCTGGCAACACTGATGGCCGGCAGCGGCGATCCCTATTGCTCGCTGGTCAATCTGGCGAGCCATCCGGACGGCTCGCCCATCCTGCTGATCTCCCGCCTCGCCGTTCACACCAGGAACATCCTTGCCGATGCCAGGGTCTCCCTGATGCTGGACGAGCGCGCGCCCGGCGATCCCTTGGAGGGCGCCCGGATCATGCTGTCCGGCCAGGCGGAACAAGCCGAGGAGGACCGGGATCTCCTTCAGCGGCGCTATCTCAATGCCCATCCATCGGCGGAAGCCTTTGTTTCGTTTAAGGATTTTTCGTTCTTCCGGATCCATCCCACGGGAACTCATCTGGTTGCCGGCTTTGGCCGGATCGTCGACCTCAAGCCCGAGCAGTTCCTCACCGACCTCGCCGGGGCCGAGGATCTGCTGGCGGCGGAAGAAGGTGCCGTCGCGTACATGAATGCCGATCACCGCGACACCATGGACCTCTATGCGACGAGGCTCCTCAACGCGGCCGCGGGCGACTGGCGCTGCACCGGCTGCGATCCCGAAGGCCTCGACATGCAGGCGGAGCAGAGCGTGCTGCGGCTTGAATTCCCCGAGCGCGTCATCAGCGGCGCCGCACTGCGCAAGATGCTGGTCAGGCTTGCGCGGGAGGCGCGGGCCAAAGGGGAGTAGCTGCGACAAATTGAACGCCCCGGCGCATCGCCGCGACCCAAGACGGTAAATTGGTCGCTAGCCGAGAGGATTCATGAAAGGTCGCCGTTTGACGCTGGTCGCGGGTTTGGCGCTTGCGCTCGCCGCAACGCCCTTGCCCAGAAGGGCGGTCTTGCTGCGCAGAGTGCCAGGATCAACGAGCTCAATCAGGCCGGCAGATATTCGGAAGCACTTCCGTTGGCACAGGCCATGGTCGCAGACCTGGAGAGGAGCAACAACGGCCGCGAACTCGCCGCCGCCTTGAACAATCTCGGTCACGGCCAGGGCCGCGACGATCTGGCCGAGCCGTTGTTCAAGCGCTCCATCGCGCTGATGGAGAAGTCCCTCGGCCTCGAAACCGCATTGGTCGCGGCCGAGCTGACCAATCTCGCCGCGCTTTATCAGCGGCAGGGCCGCTTCGCCGAGGCCGAGCCGCTGTTCAAGCGCGCTCGCCGTTCGCGAAAAGGCCCTGTCGCGCGAGCATCCCGATGTCGGCCAGGCCCTCAACAATCTCGCCACGCTCTATGTCAAGCAGGAGCGTTATGCCGACGCTGAACCTTTGTTCCAGCGGGCGCTTGCCATCTACCAGAAGGTCGCTGGACCCGAACATCCAGCGGTCGCCACCATCCTGAACAACATCGGCCAGCTCGACCGCGATCTCAACCGCGACGCTGACGCCGAAGCGCCGATCAAGCGCTCGCTTGCGATCCGCGAAAAGGTGCTGGGGCCGGATCATCTCGACGTCGCGCGCTCCCTCAATAATCTCGCCGGTCTCTACGAGCACCAACAGCGCTACGCCGACGCCGAGCCGCTCTATCGCCGTGCGCTGGCGATCCGCGAGCATGCGCTCGGCGCCGACCACTCTGACATTGTGACCTCGACGAGCAACCTCGCCTATTTCCTGTACGAGTCCGGGAAGACCGCCGACGCATTGCCGCTCGCGGAAAGGACGCTCGGCAACGATCGCGCGCAGTTGCGCGTCGTGCTGCCGGTCCTGTTCGCCGCGCGTCAGCAATCTCTGCTGCCCGACGGCAAGGCCCTGGACGACGCGCTCGCCGCGATCCAGCGCGCCACGCAATCCTCCGCCGCTTCCGCCGTGAACAAGCTCGCGGTGCGCCTTGCTGCCGGCAGCGATCGGCTCGCCGAACTCGTGCGCCGGGATCAGGACCTCGCGGCCGAGGCCGAGATGCTCGACAAGGCGATCATTGCCGCGGTGTCGAAGCCATCCGCCCAGCGCGACGTCACGGTCGAGCGGCGCAGCCGCGCGGCTCGTGGCGATCGCGAGCGATCGCGCCGGCTTGCAGAAGACGCTTGCCGTCGAATTCCCCGACTACGCCTCGCTCTCCAATCCGCTGCCGCTGACGGCGAAGGACATCCAGGCGCTGTTGTCGGCCGACGAGGCAATGGTGCTCTATTCCGTGGTCGACAAGCGCAGCTATGTCGTCGCGATCACGCGCGAGAGCGTCGACTGGAAGGAAATTCCGCTCGGCGCAAACGATCTGGCGCAGAAACTGTCCGCCTTCCGCCGAGGGCTCGATGTCGGCAAGGCGCGCGATGCGTCGGGCAAGTCGGGATTGTTCGATCTTGCGCTCGCCGACGAGCTCTATGTCGCGCTGCTCGGTCCGGTCGAGGCGCTGACGAAGGAGAAGCGCAGCCTGCTGTTGGTGCCGTCGGGGGCGCTGACTGCGCTGCCGTTTCATCTGCTGGTCACGAAGAAGCCGCAAGCTGCCATCCCTGACACGCTCGAAGGCTACCGCAGCGCCGCCTGGCTGTTGCGGCGTCAGGCGGTGGCTATGCTGCCCTCGGTGGTCAGCCTGAAATCGCTGCGCGCCTTTGTCCGCAAGGACCAGGGCGCCAAGCCGATGACGGGCTTTGGCGATCCGGTGTTCAACCCTTCCGAGGCAATGCCTGCCGACCGGCGCGCGACGAGCGCGAAGGTTGCCGCGCGCAGCCTGGCTGCCGTCGCCTATACCGACTTCTGGCGCGGCGCCGGCGTCGATCGCGCCAGGCTTTCGCAGGCGCTGCCGCCACTGCCAGATACCGCGGACGAGCTCAACGCGGTGGCGAAGGATGTCGGCGCGGCCGAGGCCGATATCCATCTCGGACGCGATGCGAGTGAGACGACGCTCAAGCGTGCAGCGCTTGCTCAATACAGCATCGTCTATTTTGCAACCCACGGCCTCGTCGCCGGCGACGTCAAGGGACTGGGCGAGCCATCACTCGCGCTCTCAATTCCCGATCAGCCCTCCGAACTCGACGACGGTCTCCTCACTGCGAGCGAAGTCGCGCAGCTCAAGCTCAATGCGGATTGGGTGGTGCTGTCGGCGTGCAACACGATTGCCGGTGACAAGCCCGGCGCCGAGGCGCTGTCGGGATTGGCGCGCTCGTTCTTCTACGCCGGTGCCCGCGCGCTGCTGGTCTCGCACTGGGCCGTGGATTCAGAGGCTGCCACCCGCTTGACCACGTCGACTTTCGAGCTGCTCAAGAACGAACCAGAAATTGGCCGTGCCGAAGCCTTGCGGCGCGCGATGCTGGCCTATCTCGATGACGCTTCGTCACCGCGCAATGCCTATCCCGCGATCTGGGCGCCGTTCGTGCTGATCGGCGAGGGTTCCCAGCGGTAGAATATTGCGATTGTGCGCCGCAGCAGTTTTGCTTTGGCTGATTTGGTTGCGCGATCATCGATTGTTTGTCGCACTTCTGCACTGCGATGGACGCGCGACCCATGGGCGCGGTCTTTGAATAAACCAAATCCTGCGGGATCAGCTTGGCAACGCCAGCGTTCATCATTATTAGGTCGTGCAGCCGAGGCTGGATGGGCTATTATTCACGGTGACCGCGATGGCGCCAAAACTTCGTCGCGCTGAGTGACGCGGGATCTAGGAGGATTTTTCGTGCAAGAGACGGGCGTGCGCAACGGTGCCTTCGGCGCCGACAAATTCGGCTTAAAGAATCTCAAACAGGTTCATTGGAACCTCGGCGCACCACAGCTCTATCAATACTCGCTCTCCGCGGGCGAGGCGATGCTGTCTGCCGACGGCGCGCTGTGCGCCGACACAGGCGAATTCACCGGCCGCAGCCCGAAAGACAAGTTCACGGTGCGTGACGACACCACCGACAAGAAGATGTGGTGGGCCGGCAATCAATCGATCACCGCGGAGCAGTTCGAGGCACTCTATCAGGACTTCCTCAAGCACGCCGAAGGCAAGTCGCTGTTTGCGCAGGACCTCTACGGCGGCGCCGATCCGGCCTATCGGATCAAGACGCGCGTATTCACCGAGCTCGCTTGGCATTCGCTGTTCATCCGCACGCTGCTGATCCGCCCCGAGGCGGTTGAGCTGTCGAGCTTCGTGCCGGAACTTACCATCATAGACATGCCGAGCTTCCGCGCCGATCCGAAACGTCACGGCGTGCGCTCGGAGAACGTCGTCGCGATCGACTTCGCGCGCAAGATCGTGCTGATCGGCGGCTCGTACTACGCCGGCGAGATGAAGAAGTCGGTCTTCACCACGCTGAACTATTACCTGCCCGAGCGCGGCGTGATGCCGATGCACTGCTCGGCCAATGTCGGCGCAGGCGGCGATGCCGCGATCTTCTTCGGCCTCTCCGGCACCGGCAAGACCACGCTCTCGGCCGATCCCAACCGCACGCTGATCGGCGATGACGAGCACGGTTGGGGCCCGAACGGCGTGTTCAACTTCGAAGGCGGCTGCTACGCCAAGTGCATCAAGCTGTCCAAGGAAGCCGAGCCCCAGATCTTTGCCGCCTCGACGCGCTTCGGCGCGGTGCTCGAGAACTGCGTACTCGACGAAGATACCCGCGTGGTGGATTTCGACGACGGCTCCAAGACCGAGAACACGCGCTCGGCCTATCCGCTCGACTTCATCCCGAATGCTTCGCGCACCGGCCGCGCGCCGCAGCCGAAGAACGTGGTGATGCTCGCCGCCGACGCCTTCGGCGTGCTGCCGCCGATCGCAAAGCTCTCGCCGGCGCAGGCGATGTATCACTTCCTCTCCGGCTACACTGCCAAGGTCGCGGGCACCGAGCGTGGCCTCGGCAACGAGCCGCAGCCGGAATTCTCGACCTGCTTCGGCTCGCCCTTCCTGCCGCTCGACCCGTCTGTCTACGGCAACATGCTGCGCGACCTGATCGCCCAGCACAATGTCGATTGCTGGCTGGTCAACACCGGTTGGACCGGCGGCAAGTACGGCGTCGGCTCGCGCATGCCGATCAAGGTGACGCGCGCGCTGCTCACCGCGGCGCTCGACGGAAGCTTGCGCAACGTCGAATTCCGCACCGACAAGTATTTCGGCTTCGCGGTCCCGACCGCGCTTCCGGGCGTGCCGAGCGAGATCCTCAACCCGGTCAACACCTGGAAGGACAAGGACGAGTTCGACAAGACCGCCCGCGCGCTGATCGGCATGTTCCAGAAGAACTTTGCGAAGTTCGAAGCCCAGGTCGACGCCGAGGTGCGTGCGGCAGCTCCGGACGTGAAGCTCGCGGCGGAGTAAGGCCTTCGCGGTTGGAATTGAAAAGGGCGGCCGCGAGGCCGCCCTTTTTGTTGTGTGCGCTAGCGCTAGACACACATCAGGTGTCGTCCCGGCGAAGGCCGGGACCCAACCACAGGATCGAGTTTGGCGAAGACTGCCAACCAGCATCTCGCGCCACAACTTCTCCCTGGGGTATGGGTCCCGGCCTTCGCCGGGACGACATTGAGGTAAGATACTGGCGCTCCGTCAGTTACAGCGTTCGCGGCTGGCGCGTCAGCAGACGAAAGCTACGCCTTGAAATACGCGATTTGCGTCGTGGTCGCGAGCAGGCGGCCGTTCGGGGACCATAGCTCGCCGTTCTGATCGCCGTAGCTTTTGTGGAAGATCTTTGCATCAGCGGTGGCGAGCACGCGGGTGATGTCCTCGGCCGCGAGCTCTGCCGCATCGGTGTGGAAATAGGTCGTCAGCGACACCGTGCCGAACGGCACAAGCTCGCGCCGCGCGTGGAAGATGCGGCCGAAAAATGCGTCCGACATCGACATCAGCGACAGCATGTCCAGCTTGCGCGGCGTGCGATCGCCGATCCAGACCTTGGAATAGGTGCTAGCGAGTTCGGCCTGTGGCGGGCCGATCCGCATCTCGCCGTCGACGAACCGGAATTCATACTGGTTGGCCCAGGACGCTGCGATCTTGGGAAAGGGTAGCGTCTGCTCGAACGGCTTGGCGTCGGGGCGTCTCGCGACCTCATGCGACCAGGATGGCCGGCGCTCGGCGAACACGGCGGTGGCCAGCGTTGCGACCTCGCCGCCGCCCTGCGACAGCTCGACGCTCCAGTGCTGGCTGGAGCGGTTGGCCTTCACCAGCCGCACGTCGAGGTCGAACGGCCCCTTCGCGATCGGCGCGCAGTAGTTGACCGTGACCGCCAGGGGATCGCCGGCGGCTTGCGGATGGTCGATCAGCGCCCGCAGGATCGTTGCGGCGGTCGCCCCGCCGAACGGGCCGACAAAGGCCCAGTAGTCGTCGCTGGTATGGCCCTGCCATCTGCTGTCGCCGGCAGTGACGCGCGTTGCCTCGTCGAAGGGGTGCGGGAGCTTGGCGTGCATTATTGGTCCTCAGTGCGGGCAGTCAGTCGTCATTGCGAGGAGCGAAAGCGACGAAGCAATCCAGGCTGCAGCCGCGGCGAGATTCTGGATTGCTTCGCTTCGCTCGCAATGACGACGTTGAGGCAACGGTGGGCCACTGCCCGCACCGTTTCCTTGGAGATGATGACGGTCATATCATCATCTTCGGGAGACAGTGCAATGACCTCTGAGGTAACGGATTCCGTCCAGCGGAAAAATCAGCCCGCGACGTCGCGCAGGTCCGGCAGCAACGGCGTGGTTGGATGCACCGGCACGTTCCAGATCTCCTCGGCGTATTCGCGGATGGTGCGGTCGGAGGAGAACCACGCCATGCGCGCGACGTTGAGGATGCTGGCGCGCGTCCAGGCCGGCACCACCTGCCAGCGCGCGTCGATGCTGCGCTGCGCCTCGTAATAGGAATCGAAGTCGGCGCTGACCATGTAATGGTCGAGATGGCGCAGAGCATGTGCGATGGATTCGAAACGTCCGGGATCGCCGGGCGAGAACTCGCCGGTCGCGATCGAATTGATCGCGCGCAAAAGCTTTGGCGACCTCCGGATCACGTCGGCGGCATCCAGCCCCTGCTTGCGGCGGATCATCACGTCGCCGGCTTCCATGCCGAAGATCGCGATGTTCTCCGCGCCGACATGGTCGCGGATTTCGATGTTCGCGCCGTCGAGCGTGCCGATGGTGATGGCGCCGTTCAGCGCCAGCTTCATGTTGCCGGTGCCGGAGGCCTCCATGCCGGCGGTCGAGATCTGCTCGGAGAGGTCGGCCGCGGGAATGATCACTTCCGCAAGGCTGACATTGTAGTCGGGCAGGAAGGCGACCTTCAGCCTGCCACCGATTGCGGGATCGTTGTTGACGATTTCGGCGACGTCGTTGATCAGCTTGATGATCAGCTTGGCGTAGCGGTAGCTCGCCGCCGCCTTGCCGGCGAAGATTTTCACCCGCGGCACCCAGTTGCCGTTGGGATCGTCCTTCATCGCCTGGTACAGCGCGACCGTTTCGATGATGTTGAGGAGCTGGCGCTTGTATTCGTGGATACGCTTGATCTGCACGTCGAACAGCGCACTCGGATCGACCTGGATGCCGAGCCGCTCGCCGATCAGGCGCGCAAGTGCCGTCTTGTTGTGGTGTTTGACCGCGCGGAATTTCCGTTGAAACTCGACGTCGCTGGCGCGCGCCTCGATCAGGCTGAGCTGCGTCGGATCGTCGAGCACGGCCTCGCCGCAGGTCTCGCGCAACAGGTCGGTCAGCTTCGGGTTCGCCAGCATCAGCCAGCGGCGGAAGGTGATGCCGTTGGTCTTGTTGGTGATGCGGCCGGGATAGAGATGGTTGAGATCGTGGAACACGGTCTCGCGCATCAGGTCCGAATGCATCGCCGAGACGCCATTGATGCGGTGTGAGCCGACGAAGGCAAGCTGGCCCATGCGCACGCGGCGGCCGCTCTTCTCGTCGATCAGCGAGACCGAGGCACGGAAATCGATATCGCCGGGGCAGCGCGCTTCGGCAAGCGCCAGATGCTGGACGTTGATCCGGTAGATGATCTCGAGGTGCCGCGGCAACAAGCGCTCGAACAGCTCGACCGGCCAGGTCTCCAGTGCCTCGGGCAGCAGAGTGTGATTGGTGTAGGAGAGGGTTGCGACCGTGATCTTCCAGGCCTCGTCCCAGCGGAAATTGTGCAGGTCGACCAGGATCCGCATCAGCTCGGTGACCGCGAGGCTCGGATGCGTGTCGTTGAGCTGCACCGCGACCTTCGCCGACAGGCTGCGCAACTGGCCATCGGACGACAGGTGCCGCTTGACGAGATCCTGCAGCGAGGCCGAGACGAAGAAATATTCCTGGCGCAGCCGCAGCTCGCGGCCCGCAGGGCTTTCGTCGTTCGGATAAAGGAATTTGCAGATCGCCTCCGCGCGCGCCTGCTCGGAGCTCGCGCTGACATAGTCGCCGGAGTTGAACACGTCGAGCTTCAACGGATCGGGCGAGCGTGCCGACCAGAGGCGGAGCGCGTTGACGTGCTGGCCGCGCCAGCCGACGATCGGCGTGTCATAGGCGATCGCCTGCACCGTCTCGGCCGGGTGCCAGATCGCGCGGTCACGGCCCTTGTCGTCGATATGCTCGACGCCGCCGCCGAAATGGACGTGATAGATCACCTCCGGCCGCTGCAATTCCCAGGGATTGCCGAAGCTCAGCCATTCGTCCGGATATTCCTGCTGCCAGCCCTGATTGATGATCTGGCGGAACAGGCCGTAATCGTAGCGGATGCCGTAGCCGATCGCGGGGATCGACAGCGTCGCCATGCTTTCCATGAAGCAGGCGGCGAGCCGGCCGAGGCCGCCATTGCCGAGCGCCGCATCCGGCTCGCATTTGCGCAAGTCAGGGAGCGAGACGCCGAGATCGCCAAGCGCAACCTCGAAGATATTGAGCAGCCCCATGTTGTTCAGCGCGTCGGTGAAGAGGCGGCCGATCAGGAATTCGAGCGAGAGGTAGTAGACGCGCTTGCGCCCCGCGTCGTAGCTGCGCTTCTCCGCGGTGAGCCAGCGATGCACGATGCGGTCGCGCAGCGCGAGCGCGGCGGCCTGGTACCAGTCGTGCTTGGTCGCCATGCCGGCGTCCTTGCCGATGGCAAGGCGGAGCTTCGCCAGGATCGCACCCTTGATCTCGGTCAGCGCCAGTTCGTCGATGGGCTGGCCGGGTGCGGGAAAATTGGGCTGGAACGATGAATCTTGCAAAGCCGTCACTTCCTGGTCGCGAGACTACTGAACTCAAGCTTACGCGTCCTGCCCCCGGACCGGAACCACTGCCGGCGCGGCCGTGCACTGCGCTGGCGTAATTTTATGCAAGGAATGGGCCGATTTGGGAACCCGGGCGCGCACGGAGAAACGTGGATTCGATGCGAGATTGCGGGCAGATTCAGCCATCAGTGTGGAGGAGACGCCCCATGAGACTGCTGATTGAAATCGCCGCCGCAGCTTTGCTCGTCGTCTGCATCACCGCATCCAGCGCCGCCTTCGCCGCCGGCAAATCGGGCCGCAGCGCCGACGGCCTGACCTGCGCCGTCTCGCTGCAGCAAACCGCCACTCCCGCAGTGCGCTGTGCCGCCATCAAGCACCAATGCGGCGGCAAGTTCTATGCGAGCGCGTGCGGCGACAAGCTGATGTCGGCGGCGAATTGAGGGGCGAGGGCTCGCCGCAACGAACGGCCGCCACAAACAAGGTGTTGCTCCGGCGAAGGCTCCCACCACATCGTCGTCCCGGCGAAGGCTTCCGCCACAACGTCGTCCTGGCGAAAGCCAGGACCCATTACCCCGACTGTTAGAGGAGGCCCGACCGGTCGTTCCAGTCGGGATTGTTTTCTTCGATCAGCTTGATCTTCCAATCGCGTTCCCAGAACTTGAGCCGTTTTTCGCGCGCAATGGTTTCCGGCGGCATTGTCGGGCACGGCTTTCGGATTCAGGTTTGATCGTCATCGATGAGATTTATTCCTTCGTCGCTCAAAGCCTGCATGACAGCTTCGATATCCTCCGGCTCAGTGGTGGCTGAGGGTAGCAATTCGTTGAGCTGTTCGAAGGTAACGAAGCCTGTCCGACGACTAAGCTCGATGATCCTCTGAATCATTTGCTGTCGCCTCATTCTGTCCTGTGCTCAGAACAAATTAAGAACACTTTAGCAAGTCTTTGATATATCATTGTGATTCGGCGCGTTGCCGACACAATATCTAGCGTCTGTCCGACTTCGCGAGGACTACATGTCCACCATTGCCTTCGATCAGTTTGCCCTCACCCGGATCGCCGATTTTGCGCGCTCGCTGTCGCGGCTGCATCAGGCGGCGCGGCGCTATGCGGTCGATGACGACCAGTTCGACCGCGAGTTCAACGCGGTCTGCCAGTCGATCTGGGGCTACACCATCGACGACATCAGCGACGATCTGTTCTCCGCCGAGGACCACCTGTTCCTCGACACGCTGGATGAGGCGAATGCGCGCATCTTCGCGGCCGAGCAGGGCTATGACCTCGTCGACGATCAGGGCATGCTGACCGACTGGTGGGGCTTTTGCTGGATGATCCTGGCCGAGAAGCGCGGGCTGCTCACGCCGGACAACCGCGCCGCCGCGCGTGCCGCGATCGAGGAGAAATATCTGGCGGCGCCGAACGTGATCGGGGTGATTATCGGGCGGTAGCGCAACATCCTCCGTCATTGCGAGCAAAGCGAAGCAATCCAGAGTGTCGCCGCGGGGGCATTTCTGGATTGCTTCGCTTCGCTCGCAATGACGGCTTGGTTGGGACCTAATCCAGCCCCGCGCGCTTCGCCGGTTTCTGCGCCTGCGTCTTCGGCACCGTCACATCAGGCGGCGTCTCGCGCACGATCTCCGCGCCCGGCGCATCCGCGGCCACCGTCTCGGCGCGGACCGGGGCGACCTTCATCTCGCCGAGGCGCGCGCGGACCTGGGCGGTGAGGCCCGGATAGGAGGCGACCGGCGTGAACTCCGCGGCCTGGTCGTTGCCGACGCGGATGCCGGTATAGGCAACGAGGCCGTCGGAGGTTGCGATCACGTCGCCGGCCTTCAGCGAGCCGTCCAGCGCGAGATCGACCGGGGCGAGGCCGACCGGCTCGCGGCCGTTGCAGGTGCAGTCGGCACGTAGCGCCTTGCGATAGGCGAACGCATTCTCGCTGTCGGCGTAACGCTCACCCGTCTGCGAATAAGCGCCGTCGATGCTGGAACCGAAATAGACCTTCGTGGCGGTGGCGGGACAGAAGGCCTGACACATCTGCGCCGGCGAAGCGATGCCGCGCATCAGCGGAAAGTATTTTCCGTCGCAGGTGCGTACGCAGAAGGCCGGGCCCGAGCCGCCGGCCGCCGCCGTCCGCGCCGGCGGGACGTATTGCTGCTGGACGGGCGCGTTCTGCTGGCCGGTGAAGGGATCGGTGTAGGAGCTCCCCTGCGGCACCTCGCGCTGCGGTCGCTGCTGCTGCATTCCGCCGAAGAAGAAGTCGAACAGGCCTTGGGCCGAAACGGGGGCCGGTGCCGCGACGATTGGAGCCGCCAGGATGGAGGCCGCAAGGAGCACGCGACGCTGTCGCCGCGCATGGGACAACTCTGTACGCAATGCTCACTCCACCCGAAGCTACTGAACCGGCTGCAACCAGGGAGGTCTCAGCACATGATTCACCATAAGGCGCGATGGTAAATGAGCAGTTGCGCGGGGGCGGTTTCAAGACGAGGCGGTGACCTCTTTATGGCCGCGCAGCCTTTCGGTGGACCTGTGTCCCGGCCACCACAATCTTTCGGTCGGCAAAAAAAGCGAATGCCCGGTCAAGCCCAGACAGGACGAACCGAGAGAGCTTCGCCGCTTCACGCCTTCAAGAATTCCGACGCCTTGTAGAGCGAGCGGAACGGCAGGCCGGCGTGTCCGAACGTATCGGTGGCACCTTCCTCGCGGTCGACCATGGTGAGCACCAGCACCACATTGGCACCGCTCTCGCGCACCGATTCCACCGCCTTCATCGCCGAGCCGCCGGTGGTGGTGACGTCCTCGACGATCACGACGCGCTTGCCCTCAAGCGTCTCGCCCTTGGCGAGGCCCTCGATCGCGAGCTTAGCGCCGTGCTCCTTCGGCTTCTTGCGCACGAAGAAGGCCGCGATCGGATGGCCCTTGATCCAGGAGATCTGCGCCAGCGCGCCGGCAAGCGGCACCGCGCCCATCTCGAGCCCGCCGATGAAATCGAGCTGGTCGTCCTTCAGCGCCTCATAGGTCAGCTCGGCGAGCAGGGTCGCGCCCTCCGGGTCCAGCATCGTCGGCTTCAGGTTGAAGTAGAAATCGCTCTTGCGGCCCGACGCGAGCGTCACCTCGCCGCGGCCGAAGGAGCGCCGGCGGATGATTTCGAACAGGCGGGCGCGGGAGGCAGATTTCGACACGACGGTCCCTCGGGAGCTTTTTGGAGGAGGCGGAATTTATCCGCCACGGCGGCGACATTCCAGAGGGCGCGGTGCCTGTCAAATCGCCCGTCAACAGGGGAGCGGCCGCGCGGGCGGCCGGTCCGCCATTCCCGCACCGCCGGTTGTAGGGGTGCAACCTTCTGGAGTAGTTGAGGGCCATCTCTTGGGGAAGGAAACAGGGAATGACCATCGAGCTCCACACCTGGAACACTCCGAACGGCCGCAAAATCTCGGTCGCGCTGGAGGAAATGGGGCTGCCCTACAAGGTGATCCCGGTGAACATCACCAAGGGCGAGCAGATGGCGCCGGAGTTCCTCAAGCTCAGCCCGAACAACAAGATCCCGGCGATCGTCGACCCCGAAGGGCCCGACGGCAAGCCCGTCAGCGTGTTCGAGTCCGGCGCGATCCTGCTCTATCTCGGCGAGAAGACCGGAAAATTCCTGCCGAAATCGCTGGCCGGACGCATCCCGGTCTACGAATGGCTGATGTGGCAGATGGGCGGCTTCGGTCCGATGCCCGGCCAGGTGCACCACTTCATCGCGCTCGAGAATGAGCAGGACCGCGCCTACGGCCTGAAGCGCTTCATGGCGGAGACGCGCCGGCTCTATGGCGTGCTGGATCGCCGGCTCGAGGGCCGCGATTTCGTGG
>NZ_LUUB01000039.1:73596-96076 GCF_001641635.1 Bradyrhizobium centrolobii | reverse complement strand
CCCCCGCCACAAAGTGGAGCTGTCGGATTTCCCCAACGTCAAGCGCTGGTACGAGGCGCTGATGGCGCGCCCGGCGGTAAAGCGCGGCATGGAGGCAAAGCTGGATTGAGGGTGTTAAACCCTCTCCCCTGTGGGAGAGGGTGCCGAGCGAAGCTCGGCGGGTGAGGGGTCTCTCTCCGCGACCTCACCTGTGGAAAGAGACCCCTCACCCGTCTCGCCGTCGCGTCCCGCGCCGGCGATCCACCCTCTCCCACAAGGGGAGAGGGTGACAATCACACCCTCTTCGCCTCGACAGCCATCCTAACCGCAAGCCCTGCCAGCACCGTGCCCATCAGCCAGCGCTGCACCAGCATCCAGCTCGGGCGGCTCGACAGGAACAGCGCGATCGATCCGGCGGCAAGCGCGATCATCGCGTTGACGCTGACGCTGATCGCGATCTGGATCGCGCCCAGCACCACCGATTGCACCAGCACGCTGCCGGCGGTCGGATCGATGAACTGCGGCAGCAGCGCAAGGTAGAGCATCGCGATCTTCGGATTGAGCAGGTTGGTGACGAAGCCCATCGCGAACAGTTTGCGCGGGCTGTCGATGGCGAGCTTCCTGACCTGGAATGGCGAACGGCCGCCCGGCTTCACCGCCTGCCAGGCGAGCCACAGCAGATAGAAGGCGCCGGCGAAGCGCAGCGCGTCATAGGCGAAGGGAATGGCGAGCAGCAGCGCCGTGATGCCGAACGCCGCGCACAGCATGTAGAAGACGAAGCCGAGCGCCACGCCGCCGAGCGAGACGATGCCGGCCGAGGGGCCTTGCGTGAGCGAGCGCGAGATCAGGTAGATCATGTTCGGCCCCGGCGTCAGCACCACGCCGAGCGATACCAGGGCGAAACCGAGCAGCGTTGCAATGTGAGGCATGGGGGGACTCGCGGAAGGGATGCGCACGTTTCTAACGTGCGTCGACCCGCGATGTCATTCCGCAAATTGCTCCGAGTGCAATGAGCTGCGGCGTGTATCGATAGCCCGTTCGCCTGAATGTGATGCAGCAATCGTCGACGGGAGCTATAATAGCGGCCGCCGGGCAATTGTTGAAATTTGACACGTGAGTCAGGCGGACAGAACGATGCAAATTGATCGCAGGCCCTTGTCCGACCGCCTCGCTGTCTTTCCCCGCTTAGGCTTGGCTGATCTGCCAACGCCGCTCGAGCCGATGAAGCGACTGACGGCCCATCTCGGCGGACCGCGGCTGTGGGTCAAGCGCGAAGACGCGACCGGGCTCGGTTTTGGCGGCAACAAGCTGCGCAAGCTCGACTACGTCCTGCACGAAGCGCTTTCGAGCGGCGCTGATACGATCGTCTCGGGCGGAGTCGTGCAATCGAACAGCCAGCGGCAGGTTGCTGCGGTGGCCGCAAAGCTTGGCCTTGCATGTCATCTTGCGGTCTACCATGGCCGGCTCGAAGCACCGACGCCGGAATACAAGACGTCGGGCAACGCATTCCTCAATCGGTTGTTCGGCGCGCATCTGCACGATGTGCCGTGGACCGGAGACCGCAATGCAGCCATTCGCACGCTCGTCGGCGATCTCCAGGCGAACGGGCGCAAGCCGTATTTTGTGCCATACGGGGTGTCGAATGCCCTCGGCGCAGTTGCTTATGCCACGACGATTTCCGAGATCGAACCGCAGGCAGCGCAACTGGGCTTCTCACCAGCCGCTATCGTGCACTGCACCGGAAGCGCCGGCACGCAGGCTGGTCTCGTGGTCGGTGCGGCCGTGGCAATGCCGAGCACGCGGATTGTCGGGATTGATATTGACGCCGAGCCCGCACGGGTGCGAACTGATGTCACGGCGTTTGCGCGAGAAGCGTCCGATCTGCTCGATGTGTCGTTCGACGAAGCAAGCGTGGAAGTCGTCGCCGGGCATGCGGGACCTGCCTACGGGGTGCCGCACGAAGCTACCATCGAAGCGATCCGGCTTGCAGGCCAGCTCGAGGCTCTTCCACTTGATCCGGTCTATTCCGGCAAGGGGCTCGCTGGCTTGATCGCCCTGATCCGCCAGGGGCGCTGGCGCAAAGATCAGGATGTCGTCTTCCTGCACACAGGCGGCGCGCCGGCGCTTTTCGCCTACCAGAGCGCACTCGGCATCTGAACTGGCACGCTGCCTCTAATGTGCCTCTTCCCAATTATTCGCGGCGCGCGCGTCCACATGCAATGGCACCGACAGCACGACCGCCGGGAATGGCGCGTCCTGCATGACGTGCTGTACCACCGGCAAGGTCGCCGCCACCACATCGTCCGGCACCTCGAAGATCAGCTCGTCGTGCACCTGGAGCAGCATCTGCGCCGACAGCTTCTTCTCGGCCAGCGCGTCCTCTACGCGGGTCATGGCGCGGCGGATGATGTCGGCCGCGGTGCCCTGAAGCCGCGCGTTGATCGCGGCGCGTTCGTTGAAGGCGCGGACCGAGGCGTTCGAGGCCCTGATGTCGGGATAGTGGCACTTGCGGCCGAACAGCGTGGTGACGTAGCCATTCTGCCGGCAGAATTCCTTGGTCTCGTCCATATAGGCGCGGATGCCGGGGAAGCGCTCAAAATACTTCTTGATGTAGGCGGAGGCTTCCTCGCGGGCGATGCCGAGCTGGTTGGCGAGGCCGAACGCCGAGATGCCGTAGATGATGCCGAAATTGATCGCCTTGGCGCGGCGGCGGATCTCGCTCGGCATGCCCTTGATCGGCACGCCGAACATCTCGGACGCCGTCATCGCGTGAATGTCGAGGCCGTCGCGGAATGCCTGCTTCAACACAGGGATGTCGGCGATCTCGGCAAGCAGCCGCAGCTCGATCTGCGAATAGTCGGCGGAGACGAGCTTGTGCCCGGGCGTCGCGATGAAGGCGCGGCGGATCTTTCTGCCGTCCTCGGTGCGCACCGGAATGTTCTGCAGGTTGGGCTCGTTCGACGACAGCCGGCCCGTCGTGGTCGCGGCCAGCGCGTAGGTCGTATGCACGCGATGGGTCTGCGGATTGACGTAAGTCGGCAGCGCGTCCGTGTAGGTCGATTTCAGCTTGGAGACCTGGCGCCACTCCAAGATCTTCTTCGGGAAGTCATAGCCCTGCTCGGCGAGATCGTCGAGCACCTGTGCGGTGGTCGACCACGCGCCGGTCTTGGTCTTGCTGCCGCCGGGCAGTCCCATCTTGCCGAACAGGATGTCGCCGATCTGCTTGGGGCTGCCGACATTGATCGGCTCGCCCGCAAGCTCTTGCAATTCGGCTTCGACCCGTGCCGCGGTCTGGGCGAACTCGCCCGACAGCCGCGACAGCACCTGGCGGTCGATCGAGATGCCGCGCCGCTCCATGCGCGCGAGCACCGAGACCAGCGGGCGCTCCAGCAACTCATAGACGGCGGTCATGTGCTCGGCGATCAGGCGCGGCTTCAGCACCCGCCAGAGTCGCAAGGTGACGTCGGCGCGCTCCGCGGAATGCTCCGTTGCCTTGTCGATCGCGACCTGATCGAAGGTGAGCTTGTTCTTGCCGCCGCCAACGAGCCCGTTCTCAGCCAGCATCGCGTGCCCGAGCCAGCGCTCGGCGAGCGATTCCAGCGCATGCGAGCCGCGGCCCGCGTCGAGCACGTAGGAGATCAATTCCGCATCGTCATGGTTGCGCAGCGTGATGCCTGCCTGTGCCAGCATCACCGCGATGAACTTGACGTTGAAGCCGATCTTCAGAATGCCATGCGATTCCAGCACCGGCCGCAGCGCCTCGATGGCCGCCTCGAATTTCACCTGGCCGGGCGCCAAGCCCGCATCGAACAGCCCGGCGCCACCGCCGGGCTGCTTGTGGGCGAGCGGAACGTAGGCCGCATCGTCCGCGCCGAGCGCCAGCGCGATGCCGCAGATGTCCGCCTGCATCGGATCTTCCGAGCTCGCCTTCACCTCGATCGCGACATGGCCGGTATCGTGGATGTGAGCGATCAGCGCCTCGAGCTGGTCGAGCGTCCCGACCACCTGATATTTCGCGCGATCGATCCTGGTCTTGCGCGCGGCGTCCGCGCGAGCCTCGGCCAGCGAGATCGGCGTGCCCTTGGGGCTCGCGGCCTTGTCTTCCTTGCCGGCGGCTTTGTTGCGCTCCTTGGCGCCCGGTGCAGCTTGCGCGGATGTGCCAGGTCCCGGCGCCGGCACAACGTCCGAGGGCGGCAGCGGCGAGAACACGCTGGCGCCGCTCGCATAGCCGGGATCGGCCTCCACATCGGCGGGATCGATCTGGGCGTATTCGGCGACGCGGCGCGTCAGCGTGGAAAACTCCATCGCCTTCAGGAAGGCGATCAGCTTGCGCGCGTCGGGCTCGTGGACGGCAAGGTCGTCGAGCGGCACGTCCAGCTTCACCTTGTCGTCGAGCAGCACGAGCTGGCGCGAGATCCGAGCCTTCTCCGCGTTCTCGAGCAGCGCTTCGCGGCGCTTGGGCTGCTTGATCTCGCCGGCGCGGAACAGCAGTTGCTCGAGGTCGCCATATTCGATGATCAGTTGCGCGGCGGTCTTGATGCCAATGCCGGGAACGCCGGGCACGTTGTCGGTGGAGTCGCCGGCCAGCGCCTGCACCTCGACCACCTTCTCAGGCGGCACGCCGAATTTCTCGATCACCTCGGCGATGCCGATGCGGCGATCCTTCATGGTGTCGTACATGGTCACGCAATCGGTCACGAGCTGCATCAGGTCCTTGTCCGAGGACACGATGGTCGCGTTCGCGCCGCGCTCGCAGGCCTCGCGCACATAGGTCGCGATCAGGTCGTCGGCCTCGAAGCCGGCCTGTTCCAGGCAGGGCAGGTCGAAGGCGCGCACGGCCTCGCGGATCAGCGCGAATTGCGGGATCAGATCGTCCGGCGCCGGCGGACGGTGCGCCTTGTATTCGGGATAGATCGTGTTGCGGAAGGTGACCTCCGACTTGTCGAACACAATCGCCAGATGGGTCGGCCGGTTGTCCTCCGGCATGTCGCGGAGCAGCTTCCACAACATGTTGCAGAAGCCGAGCACGGCATTGACCTGCAAGCCGTCGGACTTGCGGTTCAGCGGCGGCAGCGCGTGGTAGGCGCGGAAGATGTAGGAGGAACCGTCGACCAGGAACACATGATCGCCCTTTCCGGGCGCCTTGGCTGCCACTGGCTTGGCAGCAGCTTTGGCAGCCGCGGGCTTGGTCTCGGCGGCCGCCTTGGGCGCGGCAGCCTTGGTGTCAGCTTTGGCGGTGGTCTTCGGGGAGGTTTTGGGCATGGCCGCAATGTATGGATTTTTGCGGCATTTGACAGCCTTGGAGGTGGGAATTTTGGGCTGCTAGCGCCACTATCCCCACTGTCATTCCCCGCGAAAGCGGGGAATCCAGTACGCCGCGGCCTATCGGTCGATAACTGCTGTCTCTGGAATACTGGGCCGCCCGGTCCGCACATCATGCCGGGCGATGACGGCGTCCTGCCTACTCCGCTGCCTGCAACACCGGCGCTGCCTTCCTCGGCGCGATCCAGAAGGCATTGGGCCGCTCGAACAGGAAGTTGGCATGGAGCCGCAGTGCGGCCTGCCAGATCACGAGCGATCCGATCACGCCGGCGATGGTGACGATCAGAGACACCATGCCGATGTCGGGAATGACGCCCGTGCGCAACAGCAGCGTTCGGGTCGCTGCCATCGGCAGGAAGAAGGCGAGATAGATCACGATCGAATGCTCGCCGCAGAAGCGGAACAAGTTCAGCCAGTGGACGCGCGCGAGCAGCGTGCCGATCGTGATGATGGCGCAGGCGCCGGCGAAGCCGAGCATCAGCGACACGATCTGCCATTCGCTCGCACCGAGAGCGACGAGGCCTGCGTTGATGACCGCCCATGCCGCGAGCGCGGCGAGCGCGAGAGCCGGATGTTGCCGCGCGCGGTCGGACAGCGCGAAGACGTAATCGGCGAACAGATAGCCCGAATAGAAATACACGAAGCGCGCGCAGAACTCGTCGATCACGGTCCAGCCGGTCGCGATCCGCGCCGTTTCCAGCGATGCCGCAACGAGCCAGATCGCGGGGGGCGGGATCCGCCGCGTCAGTTTTGTGACGACGAAGAAGATCGGCAGCAGATAAATGAACCAGAGGGTGCCGAATGGTTCGATGAACGATTCGAGGTAAAGCAGACCGACGTCGCGCCAGCTCGATTCCGCCGCGAAGGCCGGCGCCTTGAAGGCGAACTGGATTGTCACCCAGACGACATAAAAATAAGCGAAATGCACCACCTTGCGGTCGAGATAGGTTCGCCAGTCCCGGCCGATCACCAGTGGAAGGAACAGGCCCGAAATCAGGAAGAAGTCCGGCATTCGGAACGGCTTTGCGAAGGCCACCAGCACATGCATGAAGCCGGTCTTGCCGGCGGCGAGTTCGACCCCCAGCACCGAATGCATCATCACCACCATGACGATGCAGATGCCCTTGGCGTAGTCGACCCAATCCACGCGCGGTCCGTCCGGACGCCTGGAGCTCCCGTTCGCCGCCATTGTGCCGATTGGTGCCATGGTGTTCCTTTTTGAGGCATGTGCGGCCCGGACCTGTCCGGGCCCGAGGCAGTGTGGGGCCTTGGCGGTTTCCGACTTCTTTACCGGTACAAATCGCGTGCCGGTTTCTGAACGCGGGCTGTTCTCTCCTATGGGGAAAATGCTAAACCGCCCCAGTTGGGGTTCCGTTAACCAGAGACAGGGGCTTCTATGCGAATCGCGATGATCGGCACGGGTTACGTGGGGTTGGTGTCCGGGGCCTGCTTTGCGGATTTCGGCCACGACGTCACTTGCGTCGACAAGGATGAAAGGAAGATCGCAGCACTTCACCGCGGCGAGATCCCGATCTACGAACCGGGGCTCGACGAACTGGTCGCAGCCAATGTGAAGGCCAAGCGTCTGAGCTTCACCACCGACCTGTCCAAGCCGGTGGCGGAGGCCGACGCCGTGTTCATCGCGGTCGGTACGCCCTCGCGCCGCGGCGATGGTCATGCCGACCTGTCCTACGTCTACGCCGCCGCGCGTGAGATCGCGCAGTCGCTCTCCGGCTTCACCGTCGTGGTGACGAAATCGACCGTTCCGGTCGGCACCGGCGACGAGGTCGAGCGCATCATCCGGGAAACCAATCCCAACGCCGACGTCGTGGTCGCCTCCAACCCCGAATTCCTGCGCGAGGGCGCGGCGATCCGCGACTTCAAGTTCCCGGATCGCGTCGTCGTCGGCACGTCCGACGAGCGCGGCCGCAAGGTGCTGGGCGACATCTACCGGCCGCTGTCGCTGAACCAGGCGCCGCTGATGTTCACGGCGCGCCGCACCGCGGAGATGATCAAATACGCCGCGAATGCGTTCCTCGCGACCAAGATTACGTTCATCAACGAGATCGCCGATCTCTCGGAGAAGGTCGGCGCCGACGTGCAGGAGGTGGCCCGTGGCATTGGCCTGGACAACCGCATCGGCACCAAGTTCCTGCATGCGGGCCCGGGCTTCGGCGGCTCCTGCTTTCCGAAGGACACCAAGGCGCTGATCAAGATCGCGCAGGATTACGACGTGCAGCTGCGCATCGTCGAATCCGTGCTCGCGGTCAACGAGAACCGCAAGCGCGCGATGGCGCGCAAGGTCAGCCACGCGCTCGGCGGCGCGCTGCGCGGCAAGACCATCGCCGTGCTCGGCCTCACCTTCAAGCCGGACACCGACGACATGCGCGATGCGCCGTCGATCCCGCTCGTGACCGGTCTGCTCGACATGGGCGCGAACGTGCGCGCCTTCGATCCGGTCGGCATGGAGCAGGCCAAGCACGAGCTGCCCAGCATCACCTATTGCGAGGATGCGTATTCCTGCGCGCAGGGCGCCGATGCGCTCGTCATCGTCACCGAATGGGTGCAGTTCCGTGCGCTCGATCTCGGCAGGCTGAAGGCGACCATGGCGCAGCCCATCGTCGTCGACCTGCGCAACGTCTACCGCCCCGAGGACATGGCCGCCGCCGGCTTCGTCTACGAGAGCGTCGGGCGGCCGCCGGTGGAGGGCTGACAGCAACACATTCTTGTCTACCGAAACCGTCATGGCCGGGCTTGTCCCGGCCATTCACGTCTGTTTTCTAGGTTAGTCTGACGACGTGGATGCCCGGCACCCGGCTCCGCCAAGGCTTCGCCGGGCTTTCGGTATCAGGCCGGCGAAGCTTCAGCGAAGACGGCGAGGCCGGGCATGACGAATGGATAGACTTTGCCCCGCAGTTTCGACACGCCCCTTCCGATCGATGCCGTGCTCGACGATCTGTCGCGCACGCTGGATCAGTACAACGCCGCCGTGCTGGTGGCACCGCCCGGCGCCGGCAAGACCACGCGCGTGCCGCTCGCGCTCCTGGACGCGCCCTGGGCCAGGGACAAGAAAATCATCGTGCTCGAGCCGCGGCGCATCGCTGCACGGGCCAGCGCCGATCGCATGGCCAAATCGCTCGGCCAGCGTGCCGGCGAGACCGTCGGCTATCGCGTTCGCTTTGGCTCAAAAGTGTCGCGCGCGACGCGCATCGAGGTGGTGACCGAAGGCATCTTCACGCGCCAGATCCTCGACGACCCCGAGCTCTCGGGCGTTGCCGCCATCCTGTTCGACGAATTCCACGAGCGCTCGCTCGACGCCGATCTCGGCCTCGCGCTGGCACGCGACGCGCAACTGGGGCTGCGCGAGGATCTGCGCATCCTCGTGATGTCGGCAACGCTTGACGGTGCGCGTGTCGCAAAGCTCCTCGGGGAAGCGCCCGTCGTCGAAAGCGAGGGCCGCGCCTATCCGGTCGAGACGCGCTATCTGGGCCGCAAGGCGGATGCGCCGATGGAGCGGCAGATGGCGGATGCGATCGCGTCCGCGCTGCGCGCAGATAGCGGCTCGGTGCTGGCGTTCCTGCCGGGCGCGGCCGAAATCCGCCGCACCGAGAATCTCCTCTCCGAGCGTGTGCAGGATGCCGGCACCGAGATCGTGCCGCTGTTCGGTGCGCTCGACGCCGCCGTGCAGGATCGCGCCATCGCGCCGGCACCCAAGGGGACGCGCAAGGTGGTGCTGGCAACCTCGATCGCCGAGACCTCGCTGACCATCGAAGGCGTGCGTATCGTCGTCGATTCAGGCCTTGCCCGTGTGCCGCGCTACGAGCCGGATATCGGCCTGACCCGGCTCGAGACCGTGCGCGCCTCGCGCGCGGCGGTGGACCAGCGTCGCGGCCGCGCCGGCCGTACCGAGCCCGGCGTGTGTTACCGGCTCTGGGACGAGCCGCAGACGGCGTCGCTTGCGCCCTACACCCAGCCGGAAATCCTCAGCGCCGATCTGTCGTCGCTGGTGCTTGATCTCGCGCAATGGGGCGTTGCCGATCCCGCGGCGCTGTCGTTCCTCGATCCGCCACCTCAGCCGGCCTGGAAGGAAGCCAAGAGCCTGCTCAGCGAGCTCAACGCACTCGATGGCGATGGCCGTATCACCGCGGAGGGCAAAAGCCTGCGCGCACTGGCGCTGCCGCCGCGGCTCGCACGCATGATCGTGGATTCGCATCGCGTGGGCGCCGGCGAGGCGGCTGCCGAGATCGCCGTTATCCTCACCGAGCGCGGGCTCGGCGGCGACAGCGTCGATCTCGAGCACAGGCTCGATCAGTTCCGTCGTGACCGTTCGCCGCGCGCGACGAGTGCCCGCGATCTGGCGCGGCGCTGGGCTTCGCAGGTGGCTTCTTCGGAGAAGGCAGCGCAGGAGCAGGGCGATCTCTCGACCGGCCTGATGCTCGCCTATGCCTTCCCCGACCGCGTCGCGCGCAATCGCGGCAATGGCAGCTTCGTGCTTGCCAATGGCCGCGGCGCCGCGGTCGAGCAAACCTCCTCGCTCGCCCGAGCGCCCTACATCGCAGTCGGGGAAATGACGGGAACGGCGGCGAGCGGGCGCATCCTGCTCGCGGCGCCGATCACACAGGACGACATCGAGCGGCATTTCGCCGAGCATATTGAGCTGACCGACGAGATTTCCTTCGATCGCAACGCGATGGCGTTGCGGGCGCGACGCAAGCGCGCGCTGCATGCGATCACATTGTCGGAGGCGCCGCTTGCGCTCTCGCCATCGGAAGCGACCGCGCGCATCCTCGCCGACGGACTGATCGCCGCCGGCCTCGACCGGCTGCCCTGGTCGAAACAGGCCAAGCAATGGCGCGACCGCGTGATGTTTCTGCGCAAGGCCGAGGGCGAGAGCTGGCCCGACGTCTCGGACGACGGGCTGATTGCGCGACGCGACGACTGGCTGGTGCCTGCGCTCTACGACAAGACCGCGCTGAAGGATGTCTCCGCCGGCGATCTCTCCGATGCGCTGATGGCACTGCTGCCCTGGGAGTTGCGCGCGCGACTCGAGCGCGAGGCACCGACCCATTTCGAGGCGCCGACCGGCACCATGCTCGCGATCGACTATGAAGCCGAGCAGGGGCCGACCATCGCGGTGCGGCTTCAGGAGCTGTTTGGACTCAACAACCATCCGTCGATCGCCGCCGGCAAGGTGCCGCTGGTGCTGGAGTTGCTGTCGCCGGCGCAGCGTCCGGTGCAGGTGACGCGCGACCTTCCCGGCTTCTGGCGCGGCAGCTACAGCGCCGTGCGCTCGGATCTGCGCGGCCGCTACCCGCGCCATCCCTGGCCGGACGATCCGGCGAGCGCGCTGCCGACCCGGCGGGCGAAGCCGCGCGGCACGTGAGATTCAAAGCGCCGCATTAACCGTTCGCTCATCCTTTTCGCCAAAATGGCACCGTTCCGGCCGCACCCTCGCTCGCGGACGTGGACGTTGCGTGGTGAAATCGAGTTTTCGGCTCCGAGTGGTGTGATGCGTAACATAATGATCTTCGCGGCCATCATGATCGGGCTGGGCACGTTCATGGCGCAGATGGCGGACAAGATGAGCTCGGCCTCGGCGACATCGGCGCCGCGCACGACGGTCGCAGTCGCAACCGCAGCGCCGGTCGGCAATCGCAGCCTCAGCATCCCCCGCGACGCGCGCGGCCATTTCCAGACCGAAGGTCGGATCGACGGGCAGCGCATCGGCTTCATGGTCGACACCGGTGCTTCCGTGGTGGCGCTGAACGAGACCTCGGCCGCCCGTTTCGGCCTGCGTCCCTCGCGCGGCGAGTACAACGCAACCGTCAGCACCGCCAACGGCACCATCAAGGCTGCGCGCACCCGCATCGCCATGCTCGAGGTCGGTGGCCTCATCGTGCGCGACGTCGACGCCATGGTGCTTCCCGACGAGGCGCTGTCGGAGAACCTGCTCGGCCTCTCCTTCCTCTCCAGGCTGAAGCGTTTCGAATACGCCAACGGCCAGATGGTGCTGGAGCAGTAGGTCCAGACCGGTTACGGCCGGACCAATTCAATAGCGCCCAGGGCAGAGGCCTGCCGCGGGTAACGTTTCCCCGTTACCAAACTGCCGCAATTGTAAGCCATAAGCTGCCAATCCCGCCTTTCGCTGCGGCCCGGCATTCGCTAAGGCTGCATCAAACCTGCCCTTTCACGAGACCGTCTCAATGTTTCCCAAGCCGAAGTCCGTCCTGCTGCCGAACACCTATGCCTTCGAATCCGAGCCGATGGTGAAGGCCACGGGCTTCCGCGAATATGACGCCCGCTGGCTGTTCAACAAGGAAATCAACCTGATGGGGGTGCAGGCGCTCGGCATGGGCCTGGGCGCGCTGATCGCCGAGCTCGGCGTCAGCCAGGAGATCGTCACCGGTCACGATTTCCGCGGCTATTCGGCCTCGATCAAATATGCGCTGATCTCGGGCCTGATGGCGGCCGGCTGCAAGGTGCACGACATCGGGCTGGCGGTGACGCCGATGGCCTATTTCGCGCAGTTCGACCTCGACGTGCCCTGCGTCGCGATGGTCACGGCCTCCCACAACGACAATGGCTGGACCGGCGTCAAGATGGGCGCCAATCGCCCGCTGACCTTCGGCCCCGACGAGATGACGCGGCTGAAGGAGATCGTGCTCAACGCCGAATTCAAGAACAAGGCCGGCGGCTCCTACCAGTTCCACGAGAATTACCCGGCGCGCTACATCGCCGATCTCACCAACCGCCCGAAGCTGAAGCGCAGGCTCAAGGTGGTCGCGGCCTGCGGCAACGGCACCGCTGGCGCCTTCGCGCCGCAGGTGCTGGAGGCGATCGGCTGCGAGGTGATCCCGCTCGACACCGAGCTCGATCACACCTTCCCGAAATACAATCCGAATCCGGAAGATCTCGAGATGCTGCACGCCATCCGCGATGCGGTGCTGCATCACAAGGCGGATGTCGGCCTCGGCTTCGACGGCGATGGCGACCGCTGCGGCGTCGTCGACAACACCGGCGAGGAGATCTTTGCCGACAAGGTCGGCGTGATGCTGGCGCGCGACATGTCGGCGATCCACAAGGATGCGCAGTTCGTCGTCGACGTGAAGTCGACCGGTCTGTTCATCACCGATCCGGTGCTGCAAAAGCAGGGCGCGAAGACCGCCTATTGGAAGACCGGCCATTCCTACATGAAGCGCCGCACCAACGAGATGGGCGCGCTCGCCGGCTTCGAGAAGTCGGGCCACTTCTTCTTCAACAAGCCGTTCGGCCGCGGCTATGACGACGGCATGGTCTCGGCGATCGCGATCTGCGACATGCTCGACCGTGCGCCGGACAAGTCGATGGCGGACCTCAAGAACGCGCTGCCGAAAACCTGGTCGTCGCCGACCATGTCGCCGCATTGCGCGGACGAGGCCAAATACGGCGTCGTCGATGCCGTGGTGAAGCATTTCGAGGCGTTGCAGAAGAAGGGCGAGAAGATCGGCGGCCAGGCGATCCGTGATCTCGTCACCGTCAACGGCGTTCGCGTCACCGTCGAGGACGGAAGCTGGGGCCTGGTGCGCGCCTCCTCCAACAAGCCCGAGCTCGTGGTCGTCGTCGAGAGCCCGGTCTCCGAGCAGCGCATGCGCGACATGTTCGAGATGGTGGACAGCGTGCTGCGCACGCATCCCGAGGTCGGCGAGTACAATCAGAAGATTTGAGGCGGCTCTCACTGGGCCGCTGTAAGTCAGTCGCCACGCACACCGCTGTCATGCCCCGCGAAGGCGGGGCATCCAGTACGCCGCGGCCTATCCGTATACGACTGGCGTCTCTGGAATACTGGATCGTCCGCCTTCGCGGACGATGACAGCGTCGGCAGGGTGAAATGCTCGCCTTCGTCGAAGAGCCCTAAGCCGCCACCACCGCCGGGATCGGCAGCGCCGTGACCGACTTGATCTTCTCCATCGCGAAGCGCGAGGTGACGTTCTTCAGCGGCACGGCGCTGATCAGCTTCTTGTAGAAGACGTCATAGCTCTGCATGTCCGCGACCACGACGCGCAGCATGTAGTCGACGTCGCCGGCCATCCGGTAGAACTCCATCACCTCGGGCATGGCACTGACGGCCTCGGCGAACTTTTTCAGCCAGGCGTCCGAATGGTCCGAGCTCTCCACCGACACGAACACGGAGATGCCGAGCCCGATCTTGTTCTGGTCGACCAGCGCCACCCGTTTCAGGATCACGCCGTCGGCCTCCAGGCGCTGGATGCGCTTCCAGCAGGGCGTAGAGGACAGTCCGACCCGGTCGCCGATCTCGGCAACTGACAGGGAGGCGTCTTCCTGGAGCACCATCAGGATTTTGCGGTCGATGGCGTCGAGGCGGCGGCTGGTCTCAGGGATCTGGACGGCGATGTCAGTCATTTGAAGAACTTTGTTCCATTTCATGGGCTGATTTCCCTGATATAGAGAAAATCCTTCTATAGCAAGCCTATATTCTTGGCGAGCGGCAGGTATCGGGCTCTCGCCTCATGCGCAAAAACTCTTCAACTTCAATGCGTTGCGGGGAAGCTTCGCCACCCCCGTGGCGGGTGCATTTCAGTGCGGCCGCCGCCGCGGCGAATCGCAGCGCCTCCCGCACGTCCTCTCCCTCGGCGAGGCGGAGCGTGAAGGCGCCATGGAAGACATCGCCGGCGCCGAGCGTATCCACGGCCTCGATTGGAAAGGCCGCTGTCTCCTCCAGCTCGCCCGCCTCGTTCAGCCAGAGCGTGCCGCGCGGGCCACGAGTGGCGGCCAGGAACGCCGGCGTCAGCTTCGCCAAGGTCCTCAGTGCTTCCCCGTCGTCGGCAACGCCCGCGCTCTCCTGCACCTGCTCGCTGGCGAACAGGAGATGCGAGGCGGCGGTGAGCAGGCCGTCGGTCCGCGCCATCGCGCGGTCGACGCCGACGATGACGGGAATACCGCGGCGGCGCGCCTCGGCGCAGAGGTCGCCGCAGAACGTGGCACAGCGGCTTTCGACGAGGACCGCCTGGCAGTCGGCGAAGAGTTCATCGCCGTCCGGCAGCTTGACCGTCCACAGGGCCGGGTCGCGATAGATGACGAGCGTCAGCTCGCCGGAGGCCTCGATCATGATTGCCGAGACCGGCGTCGTCAGGCCCGGCATGCGCACGATGTGTCTGATATCGATGCTTTCCTGCGTCATCCGTTCGAGGATGAAGCCGCTCGACGCCTCCCGCGCGTCGCCCATTGGTCCCGCGAAGGAGACGCGGCCGCCAAGCCGCGCGATGGCAATCGCGGCATTGAGCGCATTGCCGCCGCAGATCTCTTCCAGATGGCTGGCATTGGCCTTGCTGCCGCGCGCGGGCACGGCCTCGACACGAAAGGTCAGGTCGCGCACGGGAATGCCGATGCAGAGGATGCGCGGCGCGATCCCTGGTGCAGCCATCGGCGGTCTCAGCTTACGCGCCGCTCTTGTCGTGGACCCAGCGGCCGAGCAGATGATGGGCGATGGCGAAGGGATGCGGGCCGGCGAGTCCCTCCGGATGCGTCCGCGTCAGCATCAGGGCTGCTTCGTCGCGCGTGAACCAGCGCGCGTCCTCGAGCTCCGAGCGATCAACGACGATGTCCTCGTTCAGCGCCCGTGCGCTGCAACCGATCATCAGCGATGACGGATAGGGCCAGGGCTGGGTCATGTAATACTGCACGTCGGTGCAGCAAATGCCGGACTCTTCGAGGATCTCGCGGCGCACCGCGTCCTCGATGGTCTCGGCGGCCTCGACGAAGCCGGCGAGGCAGGAATACATGCCCGGCGGAAACTGCTTCTGGCGGCCGAGCAGGCACTTGTCGCCGGAGGCGACCAGCATGATCACCACCGGATCAGTGCGCGGGAAATGCTCCGCCTTGCAGCTCGGGCATTCGCGCTTCCAGCCGCCTTCCTTCATCGCGCTGCGCGTGCCGCAATTGGCACAATAGCCGTGGCGTTGGTGCCAGCCCACCATCGACTTCGCCATCGCGACCGCCGAGAGCTCCTGCGGCGGGATCGCGCCCTGCATCGCCATGCCGCGCAGCTCGGTGACGGTGTAGTCGTCGCGGCCGATCAGCTTCTCGGCGGCGGCCTGCGACAGGCCCATGCCGAACACCGCGGCGCCATCGCGCAGCCCCAAGAAGATCGTGCCGGGATTGGCGCCGCATTTGAGGGCCTCGTCGATCGACAGCAGTGCGCGCACCTTTTCGCCCTCGCGCTTCACCAGCAGCGAGTCGCGGTAGACGACATAGGCGCGCGAGGACGGCTTCTGCTCCATCGCGAACAGCTTTTCATCATCGCGGCGCAGATGCGCGGCGCGATCGAGGACGTTGGTGACGAAGGCCGGTTGCCCCAGCGGAAACGAGTCGAATGCTGACATTTCTTGTTCTTTCAACCCAACCAGATCTTGCGGCGAAGCGCGCTGATGAAATTCTGCACCTCTGCGGCGTCATGCGCCAAGGGCGGCATCACGCCCCAGACCGGCCGCGGCCATGCAGCGTCGCTGGTTCGGCGCGCGATGATGTGAACGTGAAGCTGCGGCACGAGATTGCCGAGTGCTGCGACATTGAGCTTGTCGCATTTGGTGATCTCCTTCAGCGCGCGCGAGACGCGGGAGATCTCCGTCATCAGCTGCGCCTGCTGCACTTCGTCGAGATCGATGATCTCGACCGCATCGGCGCGTCGCGGCACCAGCAGCAGCCAGGGATAATGGGCGTCCTTGATGACGAGCACCTTCGACAGCGGCAGGTCGCCGATGTCGATCGTGTCCTCTTTCAGGCGGGAGTGCAGCGACCAGGCGGGTTCGGGCATGAAGGGTTTCCAAAGGCCCGATGGATCGGGCTGAGCGGGACGGAATTCCCGAGGGTTTGGTCCGACCATACGATACCGATTCCGATAGGGGAAGGATGGTGGTCCGCGGAAGCCGCATACGCGATCGTCGTCCCGGACAAGCGTAGCGAAGCGGAGCGCTGATCCGGGACCCAACCACAGAATGGTGTTTTGCGAAGACTAGTAACCACTAGCTTCGCGCCGCAACTGTTCCCTGGAGTTATGGGTCCCGGGTCTGCGCTTACGCTTGCCCGGGACGACGATCGAGGTTGTGGCAGCGCCAGCAGCCATGCTGGCACGCGTCACGCCTCCGCGAGCACGCGCGCGTTGGCGCGGACTGAGGCTTCGCTGACGCGGATGCCGAGACCCGGGCCATCCGGCACGACGACATGGCCGGCGCGGTTCGCAACCCGCTCTTCCAGCACATCCTCGGTCAGCACGTGATGCGGCATGTAGAACTCGCAGCCGAGCGAGATGCCGGGCGTGGCCGCTATGAGTTGCGTGCCGGCGGCAAGCCCGATGCCGCCTTCCCACAGCGTGCCGCCATAGCCGGGCAGGCCGGCGATGTCGGCGATCGACATGATGGCTTGCGCCTCGAACAGGCCACCGGCCTTCATCAGCTTGATCGACACCGCATCGGCGGCCTCGCGGCGGACCACCTCCATCATGTCGCGGCGATCGAAACAGCTTTCGTCGGCGAGCACCGGCGTTTCCAGCGCCGCGGTGAGCTGTGCCATCACATCGAGATATTTGCGCGGCACCGGCTGCTCGATGAAGGTCGGCGCAAACTGCTCGACGTCGCGCAGGATCTTGATGGCGCCGAACGGCGCCAGCGCCTGGTTGTAGTCGACGCGCAGGTCGACGGTGTCGCCGAATTCTTTCCGGATCGCCTCGAGATGATCGAGGTCCTCGCAATGCGGCTTCACTCCGGTCTTGACCTTGTAGATGACGTTGCCGTCCGGGACCATCTTTCGCATGCGCTCGAGATCGGCGACGAAATCCGGATCGGCGATCGAGAAGGAAAGGGGAATCGTGTCGCGCACGCGGCCGCCGAGCAGGTCGGCAACCGAAAGACCCGCCGACTTGCCGACGATGTCAAGCAGCGCCATCTCGATCGCGACCTTCGCCTCGGCGTGGCCCACCAGCGCGCGGTCGAGTTCCGCCATCAGCGCGCGAATGCGACGCACCGGCTTGCCGAGCACGATCGGCCGCAAATAGATGTCGAGTGCGGAAAACGCGGCCTCGGGCGTGCCAGTGAACACCTCCCACGGCGCCGCTTCGCCCCAGCCGATCACGCCGTCGCTCGCGGTCAGCTCGATCAGCACGCGCTTAACGGTGCCCTTGACGTTGCCAACGCCCTGCAGGCGCGCCATTTTAATCGGGCTCTCGATCAGGAACAGCCTGATACGTTCGACGGTCGCTTCGGTCATGTCAGGCCTCCATTGACGTGCCAGACCTGGCCGGTGACGTAGGACGCCTTCGGCGAGGCCAGGAAGGCGATGATCTCGGCCACTTCCTCCGGGCGTCCACGACGGCGCATCGGGATCAGCGCCTCCGTCGCGGCGATCTGTTCGGGCGAAAGCCGGCTCTCGCTCGGCTTGTCCTTGATGATGAGGCCGGGCGAAACCGCATTGACGGTGATGCCATCCCTGGCAAGCTCGACCGCGGTGAGGCGCACCAGTGCTTCCAGCGCGGAGCGGCTTGCGGCTGTTGCCGCGAAGGGCGCGAAGTCGGGCCGGATCGCATGCGCAACGAACGATGACACCGCGACGATCCGCGCATCACGTCCGGCACGCAACAGCGGCAGCGCGGCGTCGACCACCCGCGTGAAGGCGAGCGCGGATTCATCCATCGCCCGGCGAAACTGCTCCGGCGGCGTGCCGATCGCGCTGCCACGACGGGCATGGCCGCCAACCAGGATCAATGCATCGAGCCGGCCGAAGGCGCGTTGCGCGGCAGCGATGGCATCGGTGGCTGCGGCCTCCTCGGCAAGGTCTCCAAGGCATTTTGCCACCACTGCGCCTTGCGCTTCGGCTGCCGCCGCGGTGGCATCAAGGCCGGCTGCGTTCGCGCGCGTGTGCAGCAAGAGCGCGGCGCCGGGGGCAGCGAGCAGTCTTGCGGTGGCGCGGCCGATGCCGCTGGCGGCGCCGGTGACGAGGTAGACGCGGTTGATATCAGGCATCACGGTGTCGCGTTGGCCAGCGGCAGCGCGCCGGTGCGGTGGAAATGGCTGAGGAACGCGCGCGTCGCGGCCTCGCGCGGCGTGTCGATCACCTGCCGCGATGGGCCTTCCTCGACGACGATGCCGTCGCGCATGAACACGACGCGGTCGGCGACCTCGCGCGCAAAGGCAATCTCGTGGGTCACGATCACCATGGTCATGCCTTCGGACGCCAGCCGTTGCATGACGTTCAGCACCTCGCCGACGAGCTCGGGATCGAGCGCGGAGGTCGCTTCATCAAACAGCATCACGTCCGGCTCCATGGCGAGCGCGCGCGCAATCGCAACGCGCTGCTTCTGTCCGCCGGAAAGCGTCGCCGGATATTGGTCGGCCTTCTCCGCGAGCCCGACTTTTGCCAATTGCGCACGCGCCAGCTTCTCGGCGTCCGCCTTGGCCATGCGCCGCACCGTGACCGGTCCCTCCATCACGTTCTGGAGCGTCGTCATGTGCGGGAACAGGTTGAAATGCTGGAACACCATGCCGGTGGTGGCGCGGAATTTGGCCAGTGTCTTCACATCCGGCGGCTTGGTGCCCTGGCCGAACTGGAAGTGCGTGTCGCCGACGCGGACGCTGCCGCCATCCGGCACCACAAGAAGATTGATGCAGCGGAGCAGCGTCGACTTGCCCGAGCCGGACGGGCCGATCAGCGCCACGACGCCTCCCTTGCCGACGTCGAGGCTGATGTTCTTCAGAACCTCGTTGCTGCCAAAACTCTTGCGCAAGCCGCGGATATCGATCTTGGAGGTCTCGCTCATTCGCTGACCGCCAGTCGCTTCTCGCCGCGCCGGACGATGATGGTCAGGGGGATCAGGATCGCCGCATAGGCGACCGCGACCGCGGTGTAGGTCTCCAGCGGCCGGTAGCTGTCGTGGGCGGCGACCTGGCTCTGATAGACGAGGTCGGGCACCGCGAGCACCGACACCAGCGAGGTATTCTTGAACTGGATGATCGACTGGTTCATCAGCGCCGGGATCATGCGCTTGATCGCCTGCGGCAGCACGATGCGCCGCATGGTCTGGCCCGGCGTCATGCCGAGCGCCGCGCCCGCTTCGGACTGGCCGCTGTCGATCGAGACGATGCCGCCGCGGATGATCTCCGAATAGAACGAGCCGCCATAGAGAGAGAGCGCGAGCGCCGAGGCTGTGATCGGCGTCATCTCGACGCCGGCCAGGATCGGCAGCGCGTAATAGAACCAGATCAGCTGCACCAGGATCGGCGTGCAGCGGAACGCCTCGATGAAGGCGAGCGCGACGAGGCGCACCCCGGCAAAGCGGGACAGACTGCCGAAGGCGCCAAGCAGGCCGAACAGCAGTCCGCAGACGACGATGACCACGGTGAAGCCGACGGTGACGCCGAGCCCATTGAGAAAGAGCCAGCGATAGCTCCAGAGGATGCCGAAGTCCCACTGATACATATTCTTTCGGACCTCAGCCGCGAAGAAGTTTGGATTGGCAGAGCCACGATCTCACTGCACCTCTCCCGCTTGCGGGGGAGGTCGGCGCGAAGCGCCGGGTGGGGGCTCTATCCATCTTGGGAGTGTCGATTGCGGAGACACCCCCACCCCAGCCCTCCCCGCGCAAGCGGGAGAGGGAGTCGAACAGAGCGTGCGGATCGAGGCTACCCAATTTTACGATGCCCTACAGCGAAACGCCCGGCGGAATGTCCGCCTCAGTCACGCCCACCAGCTCCATGTTGGTCAGAATGGCGTTGCGGATGAAGCCGAGGCCCTTGTTGAAGTCGATCCAGGTGTTGACGTAGTCGCGCCAAGTCTTGTCGTTCTCGCGGCGGAAGCCGGCATTCGACGTGGTGGCGAAGACCGGGGTCGGCAGCACGAACTGGCCGAGCGAAGGGTTCTTCTTGAGCACGGTCAGCGACAGCATGGTGATCAGGCACTGCGCGTCGACGCGGCCGGTCTGCAGTGCGGCGGTGGCATCGTCGGCGGTCTTCAGCCGCGAGATCTGCGCCTTCGGCGTCAGCCGGCTGACGACCTGGTCATGCGAGGAGCCCTGGTCGACGGCGATCTTGATGTCGGGCGAGTTCAGCTCGGCCCAGGTCTTTGGCTTGAAGTCCTTCTTGCAAAGAATGCCGAAGGCGTTGTTGAAGACCGGCACCGAGAAGTCGACCACCAGCGCGCGCTTCGGGGTCGGGTTGAGGCCGAAGAAGATGTCGATCTTGTTGGACTGGAGGTCGAGCACCGAATTGCCCCAGGTGGTCTCGGTGATCTCGAGCTCGGCCTCCATGTCGTCGGCGAGTGCTTTCGCGATGTCGATGTAAAAGCCCTTCCACTGGCCGGTGGCGAGGTCCTTCATGTAATAGGGCGCGCCGCCGCCGACCGCGCCGATCCGCATCTTCTTGGTGCGGCGGATGCGGGCAAAAGTCGATTCGTTCGGATCGGCCGCCTGGGCCACGGCCGGGGACGCCAGCGCGCTCGCGGTCAGCGCGCCAACGGCGCCAAGCCCGACAATCGATGCAACATCACGACGTGTAACCATTGGGATCAATCGCTTTTCTGGTTGGATGGAATTCCGGCAGCGTTCTTACCAAGGCAGCCCCTGCCGCGAAAGCACAGCCTATCGGCTGGGCAGACCCGGAATTGCCCGGATGCTGGGCAAGGTCAAACCGTTCAAGGCGATACCCGCTTGCTTTCCGGTCCTTTTGGCCCCAAATAGGGATCGGGAGATTGGCGGTGGACGAGCCACTCGCCAACCGGGTCAGGTCCGGAAGGAAGCAGCCCTAACGAGGTCCGGATCGGGTCGCTCGTCAGTCTCCTACCTGTTTTTTCGAGCGAATTGCGCCGGCGGGATCCCCGCCAGCGCGCTCCTTTCCGCAAAAGCCGGCCGAGAGACATTTCATTGCGGATCGACCGATGACCGACGCTGGCGCCCCCACCAACCCTGATAGCGCTAGCCAGGCTGGTTTTGAGCCCGGCGCCCAGCCGGGCACGCCGTACCGGGTGCTGGCGCGCAAATACCGTCCCTCCAGCTTCGACGACCTGATCGGCCAGGAGGCCGTGGTCCGCACCGTCTCCAACGCGTTCGAGACCGGGCGCATTCCGCAGGCCTGGATCCTCACCGGCGTCCGCGGCGTCGGCAAGACCACCACCGCGCGCATCCTCGCCCGAGCGCTCAACTACGAGATGCCGGACGGCTCGGTGAAGGGCCCGACCATCCACATGCCGACGCTGGGCGTGCACTGCCAGGCGATCATGGAAAGCCGGCACATGGACGTGCTGGAGATGGACGCCGCCTCGCATACCGGCGTCGACGACGTCCGCCAGATCAACGACAGCGTGCGCTACGCGCCGGCCAGCGCCCGCTACAAGGTCTACATCATCGACGAAGTCCACATGCTGTCGACCGCGGCCTTCAATGCGTTCCTGAAGACGCTGGAGGAGCCGCCGGAGCACGCCAAGTTCGTGTTCGCGACCACCGAGATCCGCAAGGTTCCGGTGACCGTGCTGTCGCGCTGCCAGCGCTTCGACCTGCGCCGGGTCGAGGCCGACGTGCTGATGAAGCACCTCGCCAATATCGCGGCCAAGGAGAGTGTCGAGATCGAGCCGGAGGCGCTCGGCATCATCGCGCGCGCCGCGGAAGGTTCCGTGCGCGACTCACTGTCGCTGCTCGACCAGGCGATCGCGCATGCGGCGGGCCAGGTGAAGGCAGATGCCGTCCGGCAGATGCTGGGGCTTGCCGACCGCACCCGTGTGATCGATCTTTTCGATTCACTGGTGCGCGGCGACATCGCCGCCGCCTTCAAGGAGTTCCGCGACCAGTACGACACCGGCGCCGATCCGATCGTCGTGCTGTCGGACCTCGCCGAGTTCGTCAACTTCGTTACCCGCGTGAAAATCGTACCGGCGACCGCCGACAACGTCGCCTATGGCGAGACCGAGCGGCTGCGCGCGCGTGACTTCGCCTCGAAGATCTCCATGCGGGTGCTGTCGCGGATGTGGCAGATGCTGCTCAAGGGCATCACCGAGGTGCAGGCTGCGACGCGGCCTGCCGCGGCCGCTGAGATGGTGCTGGTACGCATCGCCTATGTCGCGGACCTGCCCACGCCGGACGAAGCGATCCGCATGCTGGAACAGAACGGCGGCGGCGCACAGGCTGCGAGCGGCGGAAGCACTGCGC
>NZ_LUUB01000039.1:72793-73566 GCF_001641635.1 Bradyrhizobium centrolobii | reverse complement strand
CATCGTTCGGCGGTGGCGCCCGCCTGCAGATGGCCGCCCCCGCGCCCGATCCGCAAGGCGCCGCGCCGGCGCTGCGCATCACGAGCTTCACCCAGCTCGTCGCGCTCGCCGGCCAGAAGCGCGACCTCATGACCAAGGCGGCGCTCGAAGGCGACATGCGCCTCGTCCGTTTCGAGGAGGGCCGGCTGGAGGTCGCGCTCGAGCCCAACGCCTCCAAAACCACGATCACCGAGCTCGCGCGCAAGTTCGAGTTCTGGACCGGCCGCCGCTGGACCGTGATCGTCTCCAACGAGCCGGGCCAGCCGACGCTGCGTTCGGTGAACCAGGCCGCCAAGCAGGAGCATGCGCGTACCGCGGAGGCCGATCCGCGCGTGCAGGAGGTGCTGTCGCGTTTTCCCGGTGCAAAGGTCGTCGAGGTCCGCAGGCTTGCCCCCGAGGCGCCGGAATCCAATATTAACTCGGATTATGGCAGTGATGATCCGGTCGACGGTTCCGACAGCGACGATCTCTGAGCCAGGCTTTCCAAGGACACGCACCGATGGCTGATTTTCTCGGCATGATGAAGCAGGCGGCGCAGCTGCAATCCAAGATGCAGGCAATGCAGGAGGAGCTCGGCAATGTCGAGGTCGAGGGCATCTCCGGCGGCGGCCTGGTCGCGGTCCGCATGACCGCGAAGATGGACGTGAAGGGCGTCAGGATCGATCCCTCGCTGATGAAGCCCGAGGAGCGCGAGGTGCTCGAGGACTTGCTCGTCACCGCGCTCAGTGACGCCC
>NZ_LUUB01000039.1:57914-72775 GCF_001641635.1 Bradyrhizobium centrolobii | reverse complement strand
AGGCCTTGACCGGCGGGCTCGGCCTGCCGCCGGGCCTGTTCGGCCAGTGACAGGATTATCTCGTTGAATCGATCTGTCCGCGTTCTCGACCCACCTCTCCCCATCGGGGAGAGGTCGATTTGCGCAGCAAATCGGGTGAGGGGGCTGAGGTCCCACGAGAGTGCGAAACCCCTCACCCGCGCCTTCGGCGCGACCTCTCCCTATGGGAGAGGTTTGCCACCATCGTTGCCGCAACGATCCGATAATATCTTAAGATGGCTTAGAGCAGATGGGCGCAGTTGCGGGTCCTGAGATTGAGCGGCTGGTCCAGCTCCTCGCACGGCTGCCGGGCCTCGGTCCGCGCTCGGCGCGGCGCGCGGCACTGCATCTGATCAAGAAGCGCGAGGCGCTGATGATGCCGCTGTCGTCGGCCTTGCAGGTCGCGCTCGACAAGGTGCAGGTCTGCAAGACCTGCGGCAACATCGACACGCAGAATCCCTGCACGGTCTGCACCGATCCGCGGCGCGATCCCTCGATCATCGTCGTCGTTGCCGACGTCGCCGATCTCTGGGCGCTGGAGCGGGCCAATGCGACGCAGGGGCGCTATCATGTGCTTGGCGCGACATTGTCGCCGCTCGACGGCGTCGGCCCGCAGGATCTCACCATTGATGCGCTGGTCGCGCGCGCGCATGATGCGCAGGTGCACGAAATCATCCTTGCCCTGAACGCGACGGTCGACGGCCAGACCACCGCGCATTACATCACCGACCTGCTCCAGGACGCCAACGTCAAGGTGACCCGGCTCGCCCATGGCGTTCCGGTCGGCGGCGAACTTGATTACCTCGATGAAGGTACGCTATCGGCCGCGATGCGGCAGCGCACCCTGTTCTAGCAATCCTACAGAAGTTACGGAACGGACGACATGACGAAACGATTCGCCAAACGGCTGGCCTTGGTCGCGACGATGATGACGCTGGTCACACCGGCCTTCTCCGCGCAGCAGGGCGACGAGGCCCCGCCGCCGAAGCCTGGCAAGCCGATCAATACCGGCGACGTGCTCTCGGGCGAATTGAATGCGATGCGCGTGCGTGACCTCAAGAATGGCGGCAAGAGGGTTGCGACCTACCTGATCACGTCCGAGCCGCGCCGCCTGCCGCCGCCGAACGGGCTGTGCAATCTCGAGACCGGACCTGAGACCTTCCAGCTCGTCACCTCCAGCGACGCGCAGGCCACGCAGTTGAAATCGTTCGTCGGCAAGGAGATCTCGGTCAAGGTCGACGAGATCGCGTGCGCCAGCGATGCCGGCCAGATGAGCGAGGCCGTGATCACGAAGTGGAGCCTGATCAAGAAGCAGTAGGCGGCCACGCGAACAATCCGGGGTCGTCGCCCGGCTTGACCGGGCGACCCAGTACGCCGCGGCCTCTCGATCAATCGCAACTGTCTCTGGAATACTGGATGCCCCGCTTTCGTAGGGCATGACAGCGAGCGGTGATCAAACGCGTACCGGACCCAGCGTCTCGAAATGCCCGCGCTTCTGCAAATACGCGAGCAGGATCAGGCTGGGCACCGCGACCACGACGCAGATCATGAAGAACAGCGGCCAGCCCGTCAGCTTCGCGACGAATCCCGCGCCTGACGAGAGATAGGTGCGTCCCACGGCCGCGAGCGCGGTGAGAAGTGCGTATTGCGTCGCCGTGTGCAGCGGGTTCTGGCACAGCGCGGAGAGGTAGGCGACGAAGATCACGGTGCCGATGGCGCTGGTGAAATTCTCGCAGGTGATAGCGAAGGCCAGGGCCCACTGGTTGGTGCCGACCAGCGCGAGCCAGGAGAACGACAGGTTCGCGATCGCCTGCACCACGCCTCCGATCCACAGGCTCGTCGCCAGCGAATAGCGCCGCGCGACGAAGCCGCCGGCAAAGCCGCCGATCAAGGTTGCGGCGAGGCCGACGCCCTTCACGATCGCCGCATAATCGTTGCGGGAAAAGCCGAGGTCGATCACGAACGGTGCCGTCATGGTGCCCGAGAACGCGTCGGTGAACTTGAACAGCACCACGAAGGCGAGCGCGGCGAGCGCGTCTTTCCGCGACAGGAACTCCGAGAAGGCGCCGATCGCGGCGTGCAGCACGCGCGCGAATGCCGTCTCGGCTTGCGTCGCCGCTTCGGCTCGCACGGATTGCGGCGGCTCGGTCGCGGCGAGCGCCGTGACCGTGCCGATCAGCACCATTGCCGCCATCACCACATAGCCCCACATCCAGGCGGACGGCTTCGGAATGCCGGTGTTTTCGAAGCCGGAGACGATGAACAGCGCGCCCGCGGTCGAGACCAGCATGCCGATGCGATAGGCCGCGACGTAGGACGCCATGCCGGCAGCCTGCTCGCTTTCGGGCAGGCTCTCGACGCGGAAGGCATCGACCACGATGTCCTGCGTCGACGATGTCGTCGCGACCAGCAGCGCGCCGAGCGCGACGAAGAACGGCGAACGCGCCGGATCGGTCAGTGCCAGCAACAGGATCGAGATGATCAGCAGCAGTTGCGAGAACAGCAGCCAGCCGCGGCGGCGGCCGAAGGCGCGGGTGAACAGCGGCACATGCAGCGCATCCACCAGCGGCGCCCACAGGAACTTCAGCGTATAGGGGGTGCCGACCAGCGCAAACAGTCCGATGGTGCCGAGATCGACCCCGGACTCCCGCATCCACACCAGAAGCGTCGATCCCGACAGCGCCAGCGGTAGGCCCGAGGAGAAGCCGAGAAACAGCACGATCAGCACCCGCGGTTGCAGGTACACGGCAAGACTGTCGCGCCAGGAGGCGGCGGGAGGAGCGCCGGCGGTCGCCGGGGCAGTTCCGGAAGTCGCGTCGGGTGCGGTCATGCCGGCTTGTTAGCAGATTCTGGTCGAAAAGACTCTCGCCGCGGTCGGCGAGGCGGAAGCTCTCAACCACCCTCTCAGTGTCATCGTCCGCGAAGGCGGACGATCCAGTATCCCACCAGCATCTCGGCTCAATCACGACCGCCGGGGCGTACTGGATGCCCCGCCTTCGCGGGGCATGACGGCGTTATTGTGGTCCAGCTATCCCGGGATAGAGGTCATCCCAATTCGGATTGTGCTGCCCAATCAATCGGATCTTCCAGGCCCTGTTCCATTTCTTCAGTCGCTTCTCTCGCTTGATAGCATTCTCGGGATCATTGAATTGTTCGAAATAGACGAGTCTTGCGACGTCATATTTTTCCGTGAAGCTCTCGATGATCTCTGATTTGTGCTCCGCCACGCGACGGATGAGATCATTTGTAACGCCGATATACAGCGTGCCTCCGATTTTGCTGGCGAGGATGTATACGTAGTAGACGCGCTCTCCCATTCGCCACCTTCTTTGCGTCATCGTCCGCGAAGGCGGACGAAGCAGTACTCACCAGCGTCTCGGTGCAATCACGACCGTTGCGGAGTACCGGATGCCCCGCCTTCGCGGGGCATGACAGTGTGCCTCAAATCTCACTCTCCCGCCTGGAGCTTGCGCGGGAACAGCTCCGGCGTGTTTGCCACCAGCCGCGGGCCTTCCGGCGTGTCGGTCTTGCTGAAATCGAGCTCCTCGATGCGGCCGGCGCGCTTTTCGATCTTGTCGGCGGAGATCAGGACCTGACGGACGTCCTCGTTCACGTCGGCAAAATGCTTCTGCAGCTTCAGCACGCGGTCGCGCAGGCGCCCCAGGTCGTCGCCGAGCTTGATCACCTCGGTGCGGATCTGGTCGGCGGCATCGCGCATGCGCGCGTCCTTCATGATCTGTTGCATCACCTGGATCGCCAGCATCAGCAGCGAAGGCGATACCAGCACGACGCGGGCGCGATAGGCCTTCTGGATCACGTCGTCGAAACCGTCATGGATCTCGGCATAGACCGATTCCGACGGCACGAACATCAGTGCCATCTCCTGGGTCTCGCCGGTGACGAGATATTTTTCGGCGATGTCGCTGACATGCTTCATCACGTCGCCGCGCAGCCGCTGCGTGGCAATTCGCCGCTCCTCGTCGGTGCGCGCATCGTGCAGCGCGGTCATCGCCTCCAGCGGGAATTTCGCATCGATGCAGAGCGGCCGCTGATCGGGCAGGAACACTACGCAGTCCGGCCGTTTTCCGGTCGAGAGCGTGAACTGGAACTCGTAGGAGCCCTTCGGCAATCCATCCTGAACGATCGCCTCCATTCGCGCCTGGCCGAAGGCGCCGCGCGACTGCTTGTTGGCGAGCACGTCGCGCAAGGTCGTCACCTGCGTGGTGAGATCGGTGAGGTTCTTGTGCGCGCTGTCGATGATGCCGAGCCGCTCGTGCAGCGCGCGCAGGCTCTCCATGGTGTTGCGGGTCGAGTGCTCCATCGACTGGCCGACGCGATGGGTCACCGAATCCAGCCGCTCGTTGACCGCGCGCGCCATCTCGGCCTGACGGCCTGCAAGCGCCTGGGTCATGGCATCGACCCGGCCCGAGGCCTCGCTCTGGGCCCGCAGCACCTCGCTCAGCCGCTCCTCGAGCTCATCGGCGCGGATCGCGTGCGCCATGGCGAGTTCCGCGCCGCGCCGCCCGGACCGCGCGATCACGACGGCAATCACCACCAGCAGGATGAGGACCAGCGCGCCGAAGCCGATCAGCGCATCGATGGTGCGCACCGGCCAGTCGCCCGCCATGAAAATGATCTCGTTCATGGCAGCCCTTCTAGCCGATTCGCATGAGGACGCGAACGAAGAGGGAACGGTTATAGTTAACAGCTCCCTAATTTTTATGGTTAACGAAGCCCTAAGCTTTATGGTTAGCGGAGAGTTAACGGGGTTCCGGGCCCGCATTGACCGCATCGGGCGCGGGGCTTAAATCGCCGCCATGGCCCTCAGAGAAATCATCATCCTGCCCGACAAGCAGTTGCGCCTGGTCTCCAAGCCGATCGAGAAGGTCACGCCGGAGATCCGCAAGCTTGCCGACGACATGTTCGAGACCATGTACGACGCGCCGGGCATTGGCTTGGCGGCGATCCAGGTCGCGCAGCCCTTGCGCCTGATCACCATGGACCTCGCCAAGCGCGACGAGAACGGCGAGACCAAGCACGAGCCGCGCGTCTTCATCAATCCCGAGATCATCGCCTCGTCCGAGGAGCTGTCGGTCTACGAGGAAGGCTGCCTCTCGATCCCCGAATATTACGAGGAGGTCGAGCGGCCTGCGAAGGTGCGCGTGCGCTTCACCGATCTCGACGGCAAGGTGCACGAAGAGGACGCCGAAGGCCTCTACGCCACCTGCATCCAGCACGAGATCGACCATCTTAACGGAGTGCTGTTCGTCGACTATCTGTCAAAACTCAAGCGCGACCGCGTGTTCAAGAAATTCGAGAAAGCCGCCAAGCGCACGGGAGAGTGAGTTTGTCGTGCTGCCTCGCGCTCCCTGCGCTCCCTCCCCCCTTGCGGGGGAGGCGTAGGCCGCCTCCGGCGGCCGTCCTTTTTTAGATCGACGCCGAAGCGAAGCTTCGGCTATGGGAGGGGGTAGCCCAGGAAAAGGTGCTTGTGATTTACGAGCGCCAGCAGCAAGGCACCTGCGCTCAAGCCGAGAGCGCGTGCCGTGTGGCACCCCCCCTCCCTAGCCCTCCCCCGCAAGGGGGGAGGGAACGCAGTGAGTTCTGTTGATGTCCCTCCGCCTCATCTTCATGGGCACGCCCGATTTCTCCGTGCCGACGCTGCTCGAGCTCGTCGCGCACGGCCACGAGATCGCGGCCGTCTACACCCGCGCGCCAAAGCCGGGCGGGCGGCGCGGGCTGCAATTGCAGCCGACGCCGGTGGAAGAAGCCGCGCGAAAACTCGGCGTTCCCGTGCTGACGCCCAAGACGCTGAAGACACAGGACGCGCTGGACGAGTTTCGCGCGTTTGACGCCGATGCTGCCGTCGTCGTCGCCTACGGCATGATCCTGCCGCAGGCCATTCTCGATGCACCAAAGCTCGGCTGCTACAATCTGCACGCCTCGCTGTTGCCGCGCTGGCGCGGCGCTGCTCCCATCAACCGCGCAATCATGGAAGGCGATGCCGAGGGCGGCGTGATGGTGATGAAGATGGATGTCGGGCTGGATACCGGCGACGTCGCCATGGCCGAGCGTCTTGCAATCGCCGACAACATGACCGCTGCCGACCTGCACGATCGCCTCTCCCGGCTCGGCGCCGATCTGATGGTGCGCGCCATGGCCGCGCTCGAACGCGGCGGGCTCCAGCTCACAAAGCAGAGTGAGGGCGGCGTCACCTATGCCGCCAAGATCGACAAGGCCGAGGCGCGGATCGACTGGAGCAAGCCGGCGCGCGCGGTGCTGCGTCATATCCATGGCCTGTCGCCGTTTCCCGGCGCATGGAGCGAACTCGCCGGGGTGAGTGAAAACGCGCGCGTGAAAATCCTGCGCTGCGAGCTGGCGAAGGGCTCGGGCGCGCCGGGTGACGTTCTCGACGACCAGCTCACCATCGCCTGCGGCGAGGGCGCCATCCGCATCATCGAGCTCCAGCGCGAGGGCAAGGCACGGATGCAGGCGGCGGACTTCTTGCGCGGCGTGCCGCTGAAGGCGGGCGCGACATTCACCTGACACTGTCATACCCCGCGCAGGCGGGGTATCCAGTACGCCGAGACCTCTCGGTTGAACGGATAGGCTGCGGAGTACTGGATCGCCCGCACAAGGCGGACGATGACAGTGAAGTTGGACAGGATGCCCCGCTACAAGCTCACCATCGAATATGACGGCGCGCCGTTCTGCGGCTGGCAGGTGCAGGAGACGCTGCCCTCGGTGCAGGGCGCGCTGGAGACGGCTGTCAAGGCGATGACCGGCGCGGATGTGCGGGTGCATGGTGCCGGCCGCACCGATGCCGGCGTGCACGCGCTCGGCCAGGTCGCGCATGTCGACATCGAGAAGCAGTTCGCGCCGGATCGCTTTCGCGACGGCCTGAACGCGCATCTGCGTCCGCATCCGGTCGCCGTGCTCGATGCCGAGATCGTGCCGGAAAGCTTCGAGGCGCGCTTCTCGGCCATCAAGCGCCACTACCGCTACCGCATCGTCAACACCCGCGCCAATCTCGCGCTCGACGTCGGCCATGCCTGGCGCGTGCCGCGCAGGCTCGACACCGATGCGATGCATGCGGCCGCCCAGCGCCTCATCGGCAAGCACGATTTCACGACCTTCCGCGACACCGAATGCCAGGCCAAGTCGGCGGAGAAGACGCTCGATCAACTCGACGTGCTGCGCGACGGCCGCGAGGTGACGATCCTGACCTCGGCGCGCTCGTTCCTGCACAGCCAGGTCCGCTCGATGGTGGGTTCGCTCGTCTGGGTCGGCGAAGGCCGCTGGACCGCCGACGATCTCTCCGCCGCCCTCGCCGCCCGCAACCGCGCCGCCTGCGGGATCGTCGCGCCGCCGGAGGGGCTGTATCTGGTGCGGGTGGATTATTGAGGTGCGTGAGGGCGCGCGCTCTCGCCACACTCACTGCCGTCATGCCCCGCCACTGCTGTCATGCCCCGCGAAAGCGGGGCGTCCAGTACGCCGCGGCCTCTCCGTATTCGTCACTGCCTCTGGAATACTGGATCGCCCGCTCCAGTGCGCAATGCGCACAAGGCGGGCGATGAAGGCAGAGTGGGTGGCGATGAAGGAGGAGACAGCAGCAGCGGTAGCGTCTACGCAAAATACCGTGTCAAAATCCCCCGATACACCTTCGTCAAATTCTCCAGATCCACCACCGGCACGCGCTCGTTGACGTGGTGCATGGTCTGGCCGACCAGGCCGAACTCGATCACCGGGCAATAGCTCGAGATGAAGCGCGCATCCGAGGTGCCGCCGCTCGTCGACAACTCCGGCTTGTGCCCCGTCACTTCCTCGATCGCGGAGACCGCGAGGTCGGTGAACGGGCCAGGCTTGGTCACGAACACGTTCGAGTTCGAAGGCTCCCAGACGATGCGGGCGCGGATGCGGTTGCCGCTGGCCTTTGCCAGCCGCGCCTCGACCAGCTCGCGCAGGCTCGCCTGCGTGTGGTTATCGTTGTAGCGGATGTTGAATTTTGCGCGGGCCTGGCCGGGGATGACGTTGTAGGCGCTGTTGCCGACGTCGACCGAGGTGAATTCGAGATTGGAGGCCTGGAACTGCGCGCTGCCGTGATCGAGCGGCTCGTCGGAGATCGCCACGATCAGCCGCGAGATATCCGGCACCGGATTGGCCGCGCGGTGCGGATAGGCGACATGGCCCTGCACGCCGTCGACGTAAAGCGTGCCGGATTGCGAGCCGCGGCGGCCGACCTTGATGGTGTCGCCGAGCACCTCGACGTTCGAAGGCTCGCCAAGCACGCAATGATCGAACTTCTCGCCGCGCTCCGCGGCCCATTTGAGTAGCTTGATCGTGCCGTTGATGGAGACGTCTTCCTCGTCGCCGGTGATCAGGAACGAGATCGAGCCCTTGCCATCAGGCCGTGGCTTGCCGCCATTGGCGGCGAGATGCTCCAGCACCGCGGCGACGCTGCAGGCGATGCCGCCCTTCATGTCGACCGCGCCGCGACCGTGCAGAAAACCGTCCCGGACCTCGCCGGAGAACGCGCCGACGCTCCAGGCGCTCTCGTCGCCGGGCGGCACCACGTCGGTGTGACCGGCAAAGGTGATGTGTGGGCCGTCGGTGCCGATCCGCGCATAGAGATTGTCGACATCGGCAGTGCCGGGCTCGGAGAACGTCACGCGGTGGCAGGTGAAGCCGGCTGCGGTGAGCGCCTTTTCAAGCACTCCCAGAGCACCGGCATCGGCCGGGGTTACCGAGGGGCAGCGGATGAGATCGCGGGCAATGGAGAGGGCATCGGTCATGTTCCCCGCTTAACATGCATGCCGTCGGGTGGGCTAGCGCTGTGCGGGACAAATTCGAGCTCGCTCTGCTGGTCCCAGTTTCTTGTTGGGTTCGGAGCGAATGCAGAGCCGTCTTCGATATCGGCCAGCGGATCGGGACCGAACCGGTTGCTGCCCAAGCTGCCGCGCAAACCGAACATTTCGGCGAGGCCCCACAGCCACGGAATATGGATTGCCCAGGCGAACGGAAGGACCCAGTCGGACTCAGGCAGCAGGTCTGAGAACTGGTCGAACAGGCTGGGTATGATGAAGAACGGAACGATCCACCAGCCGCTCCTGTTGCGATCGTGCAGCCGTTTGGTCGCCGTCGCCAGGTAAATCCAGAAGAACAGCGAGGTGCCGAGCGCCTTGATGATCAAGGTCGGGCGGTCGGCGGATGCCAGCAGACGATAGGCCCGGGGATCGACCACATTGAACAGGTCGTCGAGCGCGAAGTTGAAGGAGAAGGTAAGGCAGGTGGTGAAGGATTCTTGGCCGTTACCAACGCGGATCGCCTGACCGATCATTCCGAGCAGGCTGGCCAGCAGCATCACGATCAGCAGCGCCTGCCGCAGCAAGGCGCGGTTGATGCGGCCGTCGAAGCGGAAGAGATACCAGGTCCAGTCCATGCGAAGGGCTCCGGGCGGTCGAGGCTGCCCGATGATTGGTCGCGATGGAGGGAGGGTGGGTTCGGTGGGGCGGGCTGGCGCCGCGGGTTACCTCGCCCCGCTTGCGGGGAGAGGTCGGTCGCGAAGCAATCCGGGTGAGGGGGGAGCTTCCGCGAGGGCAACACCCACCGTCTTTGCGGAAGCCGCCCCTCACCCCAACCCTCTCCCCGCGAAGGGCGGGGAGAGGGAGGGAGAGAGACGGTTAATCCCGCAGCAATTCGTTGATGCTGGTCTTCGAGCGCGTGCGCTCGTCGACGCGCTTGACGATGACGGCGCAAGCCGTGCTCGGGCCGGGCTGGCCATTCTTCATGGGCTTGCCGGGCAGGGCGCCGGGCACCACCACCGAATATTCCGGTACTTCGCCGATGAAGACTTCACCGGTCTCGCGGTCGACGATCTTGGTCGAGGCGCCCAGGAACACGCCCATCGCCAGCACCGCGCCCTTGCGCACGATCACGCCTTCGGCGACCTCGCTGCGTGCGCCGATGAAGCAGTCGTCCTCCACGATCACCGGCTCGGCCTGGAGCGGCTCGAGCACGCCGCCGATGCCGGCGCCGCCGGAGATGTGCACGCGCTTGCCGATCTGCGCGCAGGAGCCGACCGTGGCCCAGGTGTCGACCATGGTGCTCTCATCGACATAGGCGCCGAGATTGACGAAGGAGGGCATCAGCACGACGTTCTTGGCGATGAAGGCCGAGCGGCGCACCACCGCGCCGGGGACCGCGCGAAAACCGGCATCGCGAAAACGGTTCTCGCCCCAGCCTTCGAACTTGGAGGGCACCTTGTCCCACCAGGTCGCCTTGCCGGGGCCGCCGGGAATGACGCCCATGTCGTTGAGGCGGAAGGAGAGCAGCACGGCCTTCTTCAGCCATTGATTGACCTTCCACTTGCCGTCGGCGCCGCGCTCGGCAACGCGCGCCTCGCCCTTGTCCATAATCTCCAGCGCCTGATCGACGGCCTCGCGCACCTCGCCCTTGGTCGAGGTCGAGATGCCGTCGCGCGCGTCGAAGGCGCCGTTGATGGTGGATTCGAGGGCTTGGAGGGACATCGGATTTCCTCTCGGAGGTCAGGATTTGTAACGGATTGGGAGGCTTTTTCGGAATTTGGGGGGACGGAGTCAAGGCATACTCAGTGTCGTCCCGGCGAAGGCCAGGATCCATATCCACAGGGTGCAGTTTGACGAAGACTCGGAGTTATCAATCTCGCGCCACAACCACGCCCTGTGGTTATGGGCCCCGGCCTTCGCCGGGACGACAGTTGTTATTTGGGCGACAGCTCGCCCAAAAACCCCGTCAGATCATCCGTGACGTGGTCGACATGGGCTGCATCCCGCCCCTCCAATTCCCAGTCCTCGCGCACCACCTCCTGCGTGCCGTCGGGCACCACCAGCACCGTGGTCATGCCGAGCGCGTGCGGGACGGTGAGGTTGCGCGCGAGGTCCTCGAACATCGCCGCGCGGGTCGGATCGACCGCATGGTCGGCGAGGAATTTCCGGTAGGTCTGCGGCGCCGGCTTGGGCTCGAACCCGGCCGCGATGATGTCGAACACCCCGTCGAAATGCGTGGCCAGGCCGAGCCGCGCCAACACCGCATCGACATGGTCGACCGAGCCGTTGGTCAGGATCAGCTTGCGTCCGGGCAGCTTCGCGATGGCTTCGCCGAGCGCCGGGTTCGGCTCCAGCGGCGAATGGTCGATCTTGTGGACGTAGGCGAGGTAGTCATCGGCGCGTACACCGTGCAGGCTCATCATGCCGCGCATGGTCGTGCCGAAGCGCAGGTAATAGTCCTTCTGGATTTTTCGCGCTTCCTCGGGCGTCACGTTCAGCCAGTTGCACACGAACTCCCCGATCCGCGCATCGACCTGCTGCCACAGGTTGACGTGATGCGGATAGAGCGTGTTGTCGAGGTCGAACACCCAGGTATCGACGTGGGTGAAGGTGCGGGGGGAGTTCATCGCAAATCTCTATCCGTCATGTGTCATCGCCGCCCCACTTTCCGCCGTCGTCCCGGACAAGCGAACGAAGTGAGCGCTGATCCGGGACCCATAACCACAGGCAGTGGTTTGGCGAAGACTGACAACCACTACCTCTCGCCACAACCACTTCCTGTGGTTATGGGTCCCGGCCTTCGCCGGGACGACAGTAGTGATTGTGGCGCGGACGTTCTGATCACGGCACCAGTCTCACGGCATCGCAAAGCGCAGCGTCTTGCCGCCGCTGCTCATATCGACTGCGGCAAAGCCGGTTGCGGCAAAGCCGCGCGCGGGACAGTCGTTCTGCTCGTTGGTCTCGAACTTGCTTTCGCGCGTGCAGAGCGGCCGGTCGCCGCCCCAGTTGAGCGGCCTGTCCTTCAGCTTGATGGTGCGGTTGTCGGCATCGACGGCTTCCGCGAAGCTGAAGATCTGTTTCGGCTGGCCGGTCACGTCGGGGTGCAGGCACGTCTTGGGATCGATGCGGTACCAGCCGCGGCTCGTCACCGACTTGCCGTCGTCGGTGGCAACCGCCGCCATCACCTTGTGCGGCGTGTCGTTGCACCAGGTCAGGCCGCTCGCAGAGGGCGTCTGCACCGCATCGACCATGGTCTTGAAGAAACTTTGCGACTGCACGACGTCGGACGACAGCCCGCGGCTCTTCAGGAACGCGGCAAGCGCGCCTTGCGTCTTCGGCCCGTCGACACCGTCGATGGGAGCTGCGTCATAGCCTGCGATCACCAGGAGCCGCTGGATGCCGGCGAGCCGCGCCTGCTCGTCGTCATATTCGGAATCCTCGGCGAGATAGGCGACGAAGTTGCCGTCATCGCCCCGCGTCGGCGTGATCTGGGTGAAGGCGGCCTGGGTCTGGCCGCTGCGGCATTGCCGCGCGGCGGCGATGACGAAATTGTCCTGCGCCACGCAGAGCATGTCGCTGCCGTTCTGCGGGATGGGGGAGGCGCCGTAAACGCCGAGCGCGCGGGCGTTGAGCAGGATGCGGTCGGCGGTGAGCGTGCCCTGCACCACGACGCGGCAGGTGGCGGGATCGATCCGGAACCAGCCGCGCGTCGCGGTCGCCGCCTTGTCGTCGATGCCGATGGCGGCCTCCACGACATAGGACATGCGGTTGCAGATCTTGAGATCCGCGATGGCCGGCGCGGAGGAGAAAACGAATGAAACGGCCGCGGCCGGCAGCGTCATCAGCAAGCGTGTGAAAGCCGAGCGGCGGCGTCGCAATGTCCACCGCTCGTCATGCCCGGGCAAAAGCGCGGAGCGCGTCTCGGCAGACAGGTCCCGGGCATCCACGCCGGTGCCGCGAGAAAGATCGTGGATGGCCGGGACAGGCCCGGCCATGACGTTCTTTCTTCGCGGCGTCTCGCTCATCACTTGTGGATCAGCGTTCCCGTGCCCTGATTGGTGAAGAGCTCGAGCAGCACGGCGTGCTGCATCTTGCCGTCGATGATGACGACGCCCTGCACGCCTTGTTCGAGTGCGTAGATGCAGGTCTCGACCTTCGGGATCATGCCGCCGGAGATGGTGCCGTCGGCGATCAGCTTCCGCGCGTCCTTCACCGAAAGCTGCGGGATCAGCTTCTTCGACTTGTCGAGCACGCCCGGCACGTCGGTGAGCAGCAACAGGCGCTTTGCCTTGAGCGCGCCGGCCACCGCGCCGGCAAAGGTGTCGGCGTTGACGTTGAACGTCTGCCCTTCCTTGGAGGTCGCGAGCGGCGCCAGCACCGGGATCAGCTCATAGCCGATGAGCTGGTTGAGCAGCGTGAGATCGACCTTCTCCGGCTCGCCGACGAAGCCGAGATCGACCACCTTCTCGATGTGCGAGTCCGGATCGACCATGGTGCGCGTCGCCTTGGTGGCGCGGACCATGTTGCCGTCCTTGCCGCAAAGGCCGACGGCCTTGCCGCCGGCTTCATTGATGTAGCCGACGAGCTGCTTGTTGATGGAGCCGGCGAGCACCATCTCGACGATCTCGATGGTCGCAGCGTCGGTGATGCGCAGGCCGGCCGCGAATTCCGAGACGATGCCGAGGCGCTTGAGCATGGTCGCGATCTGCGGCCCGCCACCATGCACCACCACCGGATTGATCGCAGTCTGCTCCAAGAGCACGATGTCGCGGGCAAAGTTCTTCGCGGTCTCCTCGTCGCCCATGGCGTGGCCGCCATATTTGATGACGATGGTTTCTTCGTCATACTGCTGCATATGCGGCAGCGCTTCGGACAGGATGCGGGCCTGGTCGAGCGGGGAGATGTCGGTCATGGGGCGGATCTCGCTGGCGGGACTGTCGGGCCGCGTTCTATCCGATTGGCGGGGCGGGCGCAAAGCAAGTGTTCTTCCCCTCTCCCCTTGTGGGAGAGGGTGCCTCGCGAAGCGAGGCGGGTGAGGGGTCTCTATCCGCGAATGACCCTTCAGCGGAGTGAGCGCGGATAGAACCCCTCATCCGGCGCGCTGCGCGCGCCACCTTCTCCCACAAGCGGAAAAGGAAGAGGGCACTATTTCCGCGGCCACACCGCCGCCACGCTCACCGCCAGCCAGCTCACGATCATCAGCGTTCCGCCGGTCGGCGCAGCATAGGGAAACAGCGAATGGCCGGCGTATTGGCGCAAGGTCAGATCGCCCGCGAACAGGGTCGCCGCTATCGCCAAGCCGAACGCGGCGATAAGGCCAATTCCGCCGTGAAGAAGACCGCGCGCGAGCAATGCGACCAAGGCCAATATGGCAGTTGCATGAAACAGAAGCATCGCGCTGGCGGTTGCGAGCCGGCTCGCCTCGGTGCCGTGGGCGGAGGCGGNCGCCACGCCGGCGGCGCCCATCAGACCGGCAGGCCCGATCAGCAGACGGAACGCAGGCATTACGATCTCCGCTCTTCCAGGAGACGCGCCATCGCGGCACGCAGCTCTGCCATGCCGGCCGATGAGCGCGAGGAGGTCGCGAGCACGTTGGGGAAGGCGGCCGGGTGCTTGGTGAGCGCGGCCTCGGTCTCGGCGATGCGCGATTGAAGCTCGGACGCCTTCACCTGGTCGGCCTTGGTCAGCACGATCTGATAGCTGACGGCCGAGCGGTCGAGCGTCTTCAGAATTTCGAGATCGACGTCCTTGAGTCCGTGCCGCGCATCGATCAGCACGTAAACACGCGCCAGCGAAGCGCGGCCCAGCAGGAATTTGTGGATCAGGTCGGTCCAGGACGCAACTTGCGTCTTGGGCGCCTTGGCGTAGCCATAGCCGGGCATGTCGACGAGCCGCAGGTCGGACTTTCCCGGGACTTCGAAGAAGATCAGCTCCTGCGTACGCCCCGGCGTGTGTGATGTGCGTGCAAGATTGTTGCGGCCAGTCAGCGCGTTGATCAGGCTCGACTTGCCGACATTGGAACGCCCGGCGAAGGCGACCTCG
>NZ_LUUB01000039.1:33347-57891 GCF_001641635.1 Bradyrhizobium centrolobii | reverse complement strand
AATCGAGGGCGAGGCCCAGATGAACTGCCAGTCGCGGGCGAACAGCTTTCGCCCGGCTTCGATCAGCTTCGCATCCTTGTCGTCATTCATGCGAAGCTCTTTGTTTCGCCGTCATTCCGGGGCGATGCGAAGCATCGAACCCGGAATCTCGAGATTCCGGGTCTGGTGCTTCGCACCATCCCGGAATGACGAGCTTGTGGCACTGCGGTTACGTCGCCTTCCTCGCGAACGTCGCCTTGAGATTGTCGAACAACTCCACCTTCACGCCGTTGCGGCGCATGATGAAGCTCTGCTGGATCACCGAGAGCGTGTTGTTCCAGGCCCAGTAGATCACAAGGCCTGCCGGGAAGCCCGCCAGCATGAAGGTGAAGATCAGCGGCATCCAGTTGAAGATGATCTGCTGCGTCGGATCCGGCGGCGTCGGGTTCAGCTTCATCTGGAACCACATCGTGATGCCCATGATGATCGGCCAGATGCCGAGCGCGAGATAGTGGCCGAACACCGGGATCGTGGTCGGATCGAACGGGATCAGCCCGAACAGGGTGAAGAGGTTGGTCGGATCGGGCGCCGAGAGGTCCTTGATCCAGCCGTAGAACGGCGCGTGCCGCATCTCGATGGTGACGAACAGCACCTTGTAGAGCGAGAAGAACACCGGGATCTGGATCACCACGGGAAGACAGCCGGCGACCGGATTGATCTTCTCCTTGCGGTAGATCTCCATCATCTCCTGCTGCTGCTTCACCTTGTCGTCGGGAAAGCGCTCTTTCAGCGCCTGAAGCTGCGGCTGGATCGACTTCATCTTCGCCATCGAGGCGTAGGACTTGTTCGCCAGCGGGAAGAACAAGAGCTTCACGATCACGGTCACGAGCAGGATCGAGATGCCGAAATTGCCGAAGAAGCGGTAGAAGAAGTCGAGGCCGAGGAACATCGGCTTGGTGATGAAGTAGAACCAGCCCCAGTCGATCAAGAGATCGAAGTGGTTGAGGCCGAGCTCCTTGTTGTAGCCGCCGAGGCCCGCAAACGGAAAGACACCGACAACGCCGGCTTCCTTGGCACCGGCGAACAACCGCGCGTTCGCCGTCGCGGAGCCGCCGATCGCAACGGTGACGGGATCGAGCAGGTAGTCGGTCTGGTAGGTATGCACATTGCCGGAGAGGTTCGACGAGAACCGCGCCTGCAGCTGGGCACTGGTGTCGGGCAGCAGCGCCGAGGCCCAGTATTTGTCGGTGATGCCGAGCCAGCCGTTGGTGGCCTTGAAGTTCACCTGCTTGGCTTCGTCGATCTTCTTGTAGGCATATTCCTGCAAGCCGTGATCGCCGAGATAGCCGATCAGGCCTTCATGCAGGATGTAGTAGCCCGAGACCTGCGGCGTGCCGTGGCGCGAGATCAGCGCGAACGGGTAGAGCGTGACCGGCGCGTTGCCGACATTGCTCACCTCATCCTTGACCGTGAAGAGATAGTGGTCGTCGACCGCGATGGTGCGGCGGAAGCTGAGGCCTTCGCCATTGTCCCATTTCAGCACCACCGGCGTCGACGGCGTCAGGCTCCCGCTGCCGTCCTGCTGCCAGACGGTCTGGGAGTCCGGCAGCTTGGCCGTCACGCCCGTCGCCGGCACCCAACCGAACTCGGCGTAATAAGGCTCCGCCGAGCCCGAGGGCGAATAGAGGATGATCGGCGGCGAGTTCGGATTGACTGTTTCGCGGTACTGAACCAGCGCAAGGTCGTCGATGCGGCCGCCCTTCAGCGAGATGCTGCCGGCAAGCCGCGGCGTGTCGATCTTCACGCGCGGGGTCGCGGCAATTGCGGTGTCGCGGGCAACGACCGGCTGGGCTTGCTGGTTCGCGGCCGGCGTGGTGGAGGGCGCTGGCGCGCTGCCGGACTGCGGCGTGGCGCCCGGCGCCGGGGAGGACGTCGGCTGCGGCGTGCCCTTCTGGAGCTCGGCCTGCACCTGCTGCTGGGCGCGCTGCTTCTCCATCTGCGGCACGTTGTAGAAATACTGCCAGGCGATCAGCACCAGGCCGGACAGAATGACGGCGAGAATGGTGTTGCGGTTGTCGGTCATCTCTTGGGTCTCGTCATCAATCCGGTTTGCGGCTGGTCGCAGGAGAGGGGCCGGGCCTTGGGCGGTCGGTTCTTGGGCCGCGTCCCTTCGGCGCCTGCCGCGCGGGCTTCCGGAACGCGGCGCGGAGGTCGTCGAGCATGGTCGCGAAGTCGCGCGTGAGCGCCTCCCTGCGGCCGACTAACACATAGTCATGATGGGGGAGCATCGATACCGGATCGAGCCGCTTCACCAGTTCGCGAAGCCGGCGCCGGATGCGATTGCGCTCGGTGGCGGTGCCGTTCTTTTTGGTAACGGTAAAGCCGATCCGGATCGGGCCGCTGTCATCGCGGCGGCGGCTTTGCAGGACGAACGCGCTGGCGTTCACCCGCGCGCCATTGGCAACGGCGAGGAAATCCGCCCGCTGCCTCAGCCGATCCATGATGATATCCCAAAAGGGTCCGGCTCAGGCGCTCAGACGCTTGCGGCCGCGGGCGCGGCGGGCGGCGAGAACCTTGCGGCCGCCGGCGGTGGCGAGACGGGCACGGAAGCCGTGACGGCGCTTGCGCACCAGTTTGCTGGGTTGATAAGTCCGCTTCACGGGTTTTTCTCCGCTGACCGGGCAATTTGCCTCTAGAATTGAAGGTAAAGTCCGGAAGATGCGGCCCAAAACGGGCCCTTTCCGGCCCCAAGAGAGCCGCTCCCGGCCAAGCCGGGTCATCGCGGACAATTCGGCGCGGCTTATAAGGGAGTGCCCCCTTTTCGTCAACGCCGCAGGAAGGCACAGGCGGGGTGAATATCGCTGTTTCGGCGGTGTTTTTAATCGTTGAGGTAGCGACTCGCGGCTTCCGAGCTTACATCCCGCCGCGGCAGATTAGCGATCCGTAATTTGACCCGGCTCCGGGCGGACCGCATTCTTCACCACACTAGGCAGCGAGGGCGAATTTCTTGGCCACAGACCTCCAGCCGACCCAGGATATGGATCTGCCGGATCAGCCGGCGTTGCGGCCGCGCGAGCCGCGCCGGCTCGGCCTGTCCGGCAAGCTGCTGCTGCTGACCGTTCCCCTGGTGATGATCGCAGCCAGCCTGCTCTACGTGCCGGCCATCGCCAACTTCTGGGTGAACCGGCTGAACGACCGCGTCGCCGCGGCGAATACCGCCGCTCTCGTGCTCGACGCCGCGCCGCTCGGCATGGTCCCCGATTCGCTGTCGCGGCAGATCCTGAAGAGCATCAATGCGCGCGCGGTCGCGATCAAGATGGGCCAGCAGCGCCGGCTGCTCGCCAGCGACAATCTGCCAACCGCCATCGGGCACGACATCGACCTGCGCGACATGACGGCCTGGGAGGCGATCACCGGGTCGTTCCGGATGATGCTGGAGACCGGCAATCAGGCGATTCGCATCGTCGGACCCGGCGTCGGCAATGCCCAGTTCATCGAGATCGTCACCGACGAGCAGCCGCTGCGGCAGGCGATGTACCGCTTCTCCCGCAACGTCGTGGTGGTCGCGCTGATCATTGCGGTCCTGACCGCGGGTCTCGTCTATCTCGCGCTTCATTATCTGTTCGTGCGGCCGATGCGGCGGCTCACCGCGAGCCTGGTCGGCTTCCACGAAAATCCCGAGAGTTCGGCGCGAATTATCGTGCCGAGCCAGCGCGGCGACGAGATCGGGGTCGCCGAGCGCGAGCTGTCGGACATGCAGCGCGACCTGATGTCGATGCTGCATCAGAAGAGCCGGCTCGCGGCCCTCGGCCTTGCCGTCTCCAAGATCAACCACGATCTGCGCAATTTGCTCGCCTCTGCGCAGCTTTTGTCCGACCAGCTCGCCAGCGTGCCCGATCCGCGCGTGCAGCGCTTTGCGCCAAAGCTCGTGCGCTCGCTCGAGCGCGCCATCGCCTTCTGCCAGTCGACGCTGTCCTACGGCCGCGCCCAGGAGGCCGCGCCCGATCGGCGCATGATCCTGATCGAGCCGGTGGTGCTGGAGGTGCGCGAGACCGCAGGGCTCGGCAATGACGCCTCGATCGCCTGGGTCGCCGCGATCGAGCGCGGCCTCGCGGTCGATGCCGATCCCGACCAGCTCTTCCGCGTGCTGCTCAACCTCGTCCGCAATGCCGCCCAGGCGCTGGAAACCCATTCGTCCGGCGACGGCGGCGTCCAGCAGATCCGGATCACGGGCAAGCGCGAGGGCGCAGTTGCGATCCTGGAAGTCTCCGACACCGGCCCGGGCGTGCCCGGAAAGACCCGGGAGCACCTGTTCGAGGCGTTCCAGACCTCGGGGCGCCCCGGCGGCAGCGGCCTCGGCCTCGCGATCGCCGCCGAGCTCGTCCGCGCCCATGGCGGCGACATTCACCTCGTCGAAGGCACCATCGGCGCCACCTTCCGCATCGTCATACCCGACCGCCCCGTGGAACTCCTCTCGATCCGCAACGAGCGGGCGAGGGCGTAAAGGTCGGCCACAGGCCGACTTCGTTGCGAGTTCGGAGATATTTGCTCCGTCGCCCGGGCATTCCAGGGGCTCCAGCCTCTCCCTTCGTCATTCCGGGCTCGCGACTTCGTCGCGCCCCGGAATGACACTGGAAACAGTCATCTCCGTGTAAAATCTCCCCATCGCGGACCTTGCCAACGCCGGCAAGAGCGGTTAGTCAGAGCGCTCTTTCGCACCCCTTCCGGCTCCGCCCGGAAGATGCGTGCGGGCCATGCCCGCAATCGCTGTTTGCGAAACACGCGCCCGTAGCTCAGCTGGATAGAGCATCAGACTACGAATCTGAGGGTCGGACGTTCGAATCGTTCCGGGCGCGCCATTTATGTCATTGTTTCGCATCGCGTTTTTCTTTCCTGCCCGTTGCTTTGGCGGTGCTGGTTTGCAGACGGTTTGCAAACTTTGTTCTCGGACTGTGCTCAAAGTTGAAGATCGCCTGCTCGGCGAGGCCGCGAGTCCGGGCGAGGTAACGCTCTAGAATTAGCATGACGGTTTTCAGGCTGTGGCCGGTGATGGTCGCGATTTGCTGCGGGGTGCAGCCGGCCTCTCGCGCCAGTCCAATAGGTCCTTGCGGACGCGGGGATCATCGAGCGCGGCAATCGGCAGGGTGCCGAACTCGACCTCCGCCTTCGTCAGCATCCGCTTGTATTCGCCCTGCGTCGAGGTCGCGAGCTTGTGCTCGAACTCGACCGACGTCGTGTAGGAGCGAACAAGGCTGTTGAACGTGCCGGCATGCCGGTCGCGCATGGTCTTCTCGGCGGCGGCATAGTCGGCAATGAAGTCGGCGGAGCCGGGCTCGCCGTGCAACCGCTTGCCGGTGGCGCGGTGATACCAATAGGTCTTCCGGTCGAGGTCGCGCCAGCGCATGGACGGGCCGGGCTGGCTCGGCCTTTCACATAACCGTCACGGAATGTGGCTCAACTGGTCGCGATGGAGATATTCACGGTCGCAGGTGACGTCGGCGCGCTCGCCTTGTTCGCGGTGGCGATGCTGGTCGGCGCGGGTCGGTCCGGCGGTCCTAGGCGGGCTTCTGCGCGCGGGGGGCGAGCTTGGCCGCGATAGGCACGGCCCGCCGGAGGGACGGCTCGTCGAGGTCGTGGGTCTCGTCAAGGGCCGGCGATCTCAACGTCCTCGCTGAGCTTGGTTTCGGCGTCGTAGATCTTGACTTGAAGGTGAGGAAATCGCCCCTTCAGCTTTTTGCCTGCTTCTAGGGCGGTGTCTCTTGCTTTGAAGCTGGCCTTGATGTGACCGTCGACCACCAAGCCGTAGCCGGTCCGCAGGGGTTCAACCGATGCCTTGGTGGCGCGGGTAGACGCGGTCCCTTCCGTACGCTTCGCGCGCATTGGAAACTCCGCTGTTTGGGGAATACCGCTGATCAACTGCCCGCGGCCTCCCAAAGTTCCCCGTCGCTAGCAACCCGCAGCTTGCCAATCCGCGCGACTGGCGACGAAACGGCCCGCCGAGATTACGGGCCGTCGAACAGGGGAAAGCCTCTCAGCCGCGTCTTTTGAGTCATGCGGAGCCTTGCCTGAATCCAGCTCTTACCCAACGGACCAGCCCGACAAGGCCGTAGACGAGTAACCACCCCGCGATGATGGGAACGAGAGCCCATACTACGGTTCGGAAATTGATTTCGTCGTTATAAGCCTTCGTCACCGCCAGAAGTCCGGCATCGCTCATCTTTGAGTAATCGTTGGCGTTCAACGCAAGCTGGTCGGCGCCCGAAAGTAGTTGAGGGAATGGTCTGTTAGGAACGCATGTCTCGCCGCGACAGTTGACGTATGCGCGGCCCGCGAATGGGCGGCGTGGTCTCGCCGCCAGACCCCCATCTTTACCCCACTGGCGGCGAGGCCCCGGCCAAGCACCGCCGAAACCATTCGCCGCCGCCATCCAAGTCGGCCCACGCGCTAGGACTGCTCTAGATCTGCCCAAGGGAACTGTTTTGACGATTGCCGAATTGATTATTCGCCAATGCGCGGGAGGTCGCCATGCGCCTTCACTTCCACACCCCACCGATCGACCTTGTTGCCGCCGCCGCGGCCAGCATCTTGGTGCTGGGTTTCGCTGGCGCCATCGCAGTGCTGCTGGTCCGCTAGGAAAAAAATCCGAAGGCACAGATGCGTGCCGCCGCTTTCGGCCGTCTCCCCCTTCGACGGCTTTCGACAGCTCTCGACAGCTCTCGCCTGCCTATCGAGGTGAACCTGTGCCTCTATTTCAGAGGAGAGATCGGAAGTGGAACAAGGGGAGTAGCTCGTATATCGACCAAGTCAGCGCCGTGTTTTGTAAACCATTCGACTTGGCGGCGTGACTGCGTGCCGTCGGCTAGACGCGCAGAATAATCCTTGTAAGCAACAATCTCAACGACCTCGTTCGGTTCGGGACTTTCGGAGGTATATATACCAACAAGGGTAGCTGCATCCCCGCGAGGCCTGGACTTTAGTGCCTCTGCCATCTCGACAAAACGGCCCACGACCGAGCGATAGATTCGCACTTCATAGATGTTGCTACCCTGTGGCCTTGTGATTGAACTTCGCGGCTGCATGAAACGTACTTCCTGCCGTTGCATCGTCGGCCAGGCATGCGCGATGAATTCATTCATCCAAGCGCGATTCTCGGACAGGCGAACACGCTCTGCATTCCTTGAGTCCAACCCCGGATATTCCCAGATGTGGTGAACCTGACAAAGCGTGCCGCCTTCGGAAGCCCAGAATCCGACCAGGGGTCCATAATCATCGCGGCGGATCGGAATTCCTTGCTTTTCGGCCAGCTCACAGTAACGGGCGAACAGGTGCGGAAAGATCGTGTAGGTTCGATATTCGTGGATCATGGCGGTATTTCTTCTTGTTATCCGGAGAATAAGCACGGAAAGCTATCGCGACAAAGACAAACGACGTATCCGAATCATGCGTTTTCGCGCTGTCTTGGGGCCCGCGGAAGTGAAATGATTTCACTCGTCAGATGAGCGCGCTGCATAGCCGTCGACGATCTGCTCGTGATCGAGCGTCTCGAGCTCGGCGAGTTGCTTACCGGCGCGAAGTTCATCGGGCATCCGGGGAGGTGGGCTGCATGGCGCGCTACAGGCCGAGACCACGTCGCGGCCGCGCATGATGACGACGGCCAGACTGCCGAAGAGCCCGTAATCGATGCCGTGAGACGAGTGCGAACACACCAGCTCATCGACTCTCTTTGGTGTGTTCGGACCTGTCTCACGCTTCTGGCGCCGTTTGTAGGTAGCGCGGCTGATGCCGTGGCGCTGGAGGCAGCGATGCAGGGATGACCGCGTCAGATGCGGGATGGTTGGCTGCAGCGCATAGAGGCAATCGTCGAGTGGCAGCAGCGTATGTCGCCGGAAAGCGACGATGATCGCCTCCTCCTCGATGGAAAGGACTGTCGACTTGGCTTCCTTGGAGCCTGTCGAACGATCGGCGACAGTCTCGCGCTGCTTCCACTTCGCGACAGTCTTCTGGGTGATCCCGTAGCGCTTGGCGAGTGCTCTCAGGCTCTCTTGACTATTTTGTATTGCTCGACGGACTGCCTCCGTCGTGGTGGCGCAGCCGCGTAACCTCGTTCCTCAAGACTTCGCTGTTGCGGGTATCTGACCGGGCTCGAACGGACCGGGCTCGAAGAAGCCCTCGATCGATTCGACCTTTGCGTGGTTCTCGGCGATGCTCTCGGGTGTCAGATGTGGATTGTAGAAGCCAGGTCCCATGACGATAGCGATACGTTGGATTACTCCAGCTTCCACGTTGTAGATCCTGTTCGTCTCCGAACAACTATCGCTTGCCAGCCAGACGATCGCTGGCGCAACAGCCTCAACCGGCATTGTGGCTTCGCTCTGCTTCAGCCAAGCGGGATCCGCAACCGCCGCTGGATGCATCCTCGTGTACCCGGCTGGCGAAATGGTGTTCACGAGAATCCCGTGCTCAACACCTTCAATTGCAAGAATGCGCATCAATCCAACTACTGCGCACTTGGCCGCAGCGTAGGTGGCTTGGCCACGTATTCCAAACAGGCCGCTGACTGACGTCGTGAGGATGATCTTCCCGTAGCGCTGTGCGACCATATACGGCCAGGCAGCCTTCACCGTGTTAACCGGCCCGCCGAGGTGCACCCGCCAATAGTGATCGAAATCGTCAAGGGTGGCGTCCTCGAATAGCTGGCTTCCGCAGATACCAGCGTTATTCACGAGGAGGTCTATTCTCCCGAAATGCTCGATGGTCGTCGCGATCAGGTCACTGCCACCTTCAGGGGTGGAAACATCGCTGTCATTCGCGATTGCCTCGCCTCCACGGGATCGAATGAAATCGGCCACCTGTTCCGCGATCGTGGAATCCTTCCCGAACCCCGATACGTCGGTCCCCAGGTCGTTCACAACGACCCGGGCGCCGCGCTCGGCGAGAAGTTCGACGTATGCCCGCCCAAGCCCGCGACCTGCGCCAGTCACAACCGCGACCTTTCCCTCCAACGAAATTCGTTCTGTCATCTCGCTATCCTCCTTCCGGCCAAGATTGAATGCGTCTACGCGCAACCGTGACACCAACTGCCGGGGCGCTATGTCCCTTTCGCAAAGCCAGACTCACGTCCCCCCCAAATCGACAATGCGTCCGCTTTCGGCAAGTTCGCTGATTCCGCTCATGGCCCATCGCGCCGTTCCCGCGACCGGTCGAAAGGGCCGCTATCGAAGGGTAACCCGACCAGCCGCGAAATCAGGAGGACAGCTGCCCATGAGGCGTAGCGTAAGATCGCAGTCTGTCGCTGGTTATCCGGCCGGATCGCGTGGGCGGCCGTGTCGTCATAGCGCCACGGCGAAGCAATAGTGCCCATCTTCATCGGCCGTGGCGCGCCACTCTACGATTTTGTACGATCGAGTGTGATTTGCCCGTCTTGGGCCGCCCGGATATCGCTGAATCCTCGGAAGATATGGATGTGGTGCAGATGTCGCGCGTCTACGCGCGACATTGGCGCGATAGGTACGCATCGAGGTTGTCCACGCAGGCAGCCGGCTGCTCTGGTCTCGAGAAATCGTCTATATTGGTGTCGACCTCCTGATTGGCTGAACTTTCGGCGAACCAGGCGCTCGCCAGATTTGGAGCCGGCTTTGAGCAAGCGACACATGGCCCTGATTGCCCCATTGCTGGTGGGCATTTTCGTTCTTCTCGCTTCGGTCGTCGCACCGGCCCACGACGCGCTCGTCACCGTCGGCCGCGACAGGCTGCACGTTGAAACGATCGGCGAGTCCGGCCCCACGGTCGTCTTCGAAGCGGGCCTTGGCAATGATACCACGACCTGGAAATCGGTCGCCGGCCCGATCGCAGCCTTCGCGCGCGTCGTGCTCTACGATCGCGTCGGCCTCGGCCAGAGCTCGCAGCTGAAGGACACCCGCGCCGCGATTACCGCCGACGAGGTAGCCAGCAGGCTGCACGCGCTGCTCGCGGCGGCCGACATCCACCCGCCCTATATTCTTGTCGGGCACTCGCTGGGCGGTCTCTACATGCAGATGTTCGCGCGAAAGTACCCGATGGAAGTGTCTGGCATCGTCTTGCTGGAATCCTCCAGCACCGAGGCGCCCAGTGAGTTGAAGACGCGTGCGAAGCTTGTGCCGGGGACGGCGGCCTATTTGGAGGAGGAGGGTGTTGCCGAGAGCAACCGCCAGGTCAGGAATGCCGGTCCGTTTCCGAATGTGCCGCTCGCCGTGATCGCCGCGACCGATCACGGGCCCTACTTCAGGGAATGGGAGCCAACCTTGATGCGGCTCCAGCAGCAACTCGCCAGCCTTTCTCCGCAGGGCAGCTTGATCGTCGCGCAAGGCAGCGGCCACGATGTCCAGCTGGACCGTCCGGAGACCGTGATCGAGGCCGTTAGGCGAATAGCGGCCGCCGCGCAGGCGAAGCGATAGCTGAAAATCTGCGGACGACGTTGGATCGTGGGATCGGCGCCGTGAGCGCTATTCGAGCAAACCGACCGCCGAGGCTGCTAGCCGGGCTGACGCAGTGTAAAATCGCGGGCAGTCGCGCTCTTGCCCGTTGGAGCGGAGAGCAGGCTTAGGCATCATGGCGCCACGGCGAAGCAATAGTGCCCATCTTCATCGGCCGTGGCGCGCCATTCTACGCTGGAGCACGATATGGCGGTCCGCAGGCATACTTTCCCGCGCCTGGGAAATCAGAGCCGCCCCTGAGAGCCTCTATCGATTCCGGTCCACCTGCTCTCGACGCCAAAGATATGCGGCCATCCACACGCAGCCGGCTGCGACCAGTAGTCCATGGGCAACGCGAAGGGGCTGCGCGCCGAAGAATTGCGGAATGTACAAGGATATCCCGACTGCGAAGGGAACGCCGCAGGCCTTCGGATAGAGGCGGGAGCGCCAAAGCGCTATGGCGGTCGCAATCGCGGAGACGGCAAGGAGCAGCAGGCCGGCAAGGAACATGACAAGGCCAGGGCCGGAACGGATAACCTCGACCAGGCCGAGCGGAGAGTCAGAGCGCTGCCGCAGCGCTTCCTGCCCCAGCGCGTGAAGGCCAAAGGCTTCTCCGCCGTAGAACGGCAGGGTAAAGCCCATGCCAATCACGCTCAGGACGACGGCAAGAAAGAGCAGGCGTTCGGCCGACGTCCCGCGTAAAGAGCGTTGTAGCCCGAGCAGACCCAGCGGCAACAAGGTAAACGCCACCATGGCAAGCATATGCGAAGCCAGCCATGCCGCAGACCCAAAGGCCGCGGCGCCCTGCAACGACCTCTCGTCGGAGAACGGGCGAAGTGCCGGGTAGGTCACGAATAGGATTCCGGAGATGACAAGAGCGCCGGCGCCCAAGCGGATAGGGCTCGCAAACATCGGTTCCTCGAAGGCTCTTAGAAGGCTCATATATATGGGCAGCAGGCCATGACCTCGCGGCCACGGCGAAGTCGGGATGGCTTTTCGCAAATCCGGATGGTTCATCATAGGGCTGCAGCGAAGCAGTAGTGCCCATCTTCATCGGCCGCGGCGCGCGCCATTTCGGTACAAACTGGGTACTCCAAAACCTGCCGTTTTTGCGCTGGGGCGGCGACGAGCGTGCGCAGGAGCGCGCTTTTCGACCTCATGATGCGAACCTCTTTCGCGTGCACTTCCACGCACTGGGTCAGCGCGCGGAGGTGGTCGCTGCGATAACCACCCGATTCGGTTCGCATGCGCCAGCGGTCCGCGGTGTTATAAAGTGCCGATGTTGGAAAATTACTTGCTTCGTTGGAGCTTGGTCCCCGATGGTGATCCAGTCACGACTCCGGCTGCCCGATTACTGCCGGTGTTGTATGGCGATCAGCCAGCGGTGCTCAAGCTGTCTCATGAGGAGGACGAGCGCCGCGGTGGCACGGTGATGGAATGGTGGGATGGCGAAGGATCAGCACGGGTTTTCGCCCGAGACGATACTGCGCTCTTGCTGGAGCGAGCCACGGGCTCAGCTTCGCTGGCCAACATGGCCCGTGACGGACGCGATGACAATGCCTGTCGCATTCTGTGCGCCGCAGCTGCCCAACTGCACGCTCCCTGGTCGAAGCCGTTTCCTGAACTAATCCCGCTGGCGCACTGGTTTCGTGAGCTGGAGCCCGCGGCTGCAAAGTACGGGGGCATCCTTGTACGGTGCGCTGAGACAGCACGGGTGCTCCTGGCTGAGCCGGGCGAGTGCGTCGTGTTGCATGGGGATATTCACCATGACAACGTGCTCGACTTCGGAGCGCGCGGTTGGCTCGCAATCGATCCCAAAGGCTTGCTCGGCGAACGCGGCTTTGACTTCGCAAATATTTTTACCAACCCTGATCTGGCTGATCCGACTCGCCCTGTCGCGACCGAGCCCGGCTGTTTCGCACGACGTTTAGAGATCGTCACCGAAGCTGCGAAGCTGGAACGGCAGCGCCTGTTGCGCTGGATTCTCGCCTGGACCGGATTGTCGGCGGCATGGTTTCTCGGCGACGATGATCCATTGGCAACGATCGATCTGCGCATTGCGGAGCTGGCCGCAACTGAACTGGATCGGTGATCCGCAGCGTCGTTCATCGAAGGGCGGCTCGGCACCCATCACATCGGTTCCCATAACTGCGTGGCATGGTGGCTATCCAACGATAACCGGACCTGCAGCGCTTCAGAGTTCAATTCTTCTCGGCCACGGTCGGTTTACGCGGCCGTACCGTCAATCGCGCGGCGGATCACCCGCTGCACTTCCGCATTCGACAGAAACAGATCGTGGTTGATGATGCCCCAGCCTTCCTGGGAAGCATCGACCACGCGTACGCCGAGCCGTTCGATGACGGCTTTCTCGGCGGCGCCGACCCTGGTCATTCCACCTGCGATTTGCCCCGACAGCGCCAGTGCGCGATCGTTCGTCGCGGCGATCACGGTGATCTTGCCGGCAAGCGGGCCGATACGGTGGATCGCCGACGAGAACACGTCCATGTCGATATCAGGCGCGGCAAACACCACCGCGCCGATCCTGCTCGTAACGGTGTCGCCGTATCGCGCATAGAGCTGACGCAGGCTTTCGAGCGTCAGCATGGTTCCCATGCTGTGCGCAACGATGTGCACGCGGCCGCCGCCGGGCGTCGACACGTTGGACGAGAGCACGCGTTCGAAATCGTCGCGGGACCACATCGCGCTGTCGCGGTCATAGGCATAGTCGAACAGTCCTGCCTTGGAGGGCCAGGAGAACACCATGGTCCGGCCGCGGAACCTGATCCCGTCGGAGAGATGGGCGGCATCGAGCGCCGCCGTCTCGAATGTCTGCTTGAAGCCGTGCACATAGATCAGCACGTCTCCTCCCCCGCCGGCCTGCGCAAGGAGATCACCAACGTCGGCCGACACCGGCTCGACCCGATCAAGGCGCCAATCGCCAAGTCCGACCGAGGCGAGAGAAAGACGGCTCTCGTCCGGCGCCACCAGCTTTGCCCGCGCGACCGTCATTGCGGTCGCGCGCTCCGGCCCGAACCAGGGTTTCGTGCGACCGCCGTTCACGGGCTTGCGCGTGGTGGTGACGAGCAGTGTGGGGTCAACGGAGAGGGACGATGCGTCGAAGCGCGCGCCGGCCGCGCCCAGACCTGCGCATCCGCCAAGCGCAAGCGCGCTGCCTGCGGACACAAGCCCGCCCAGGAGCGCGCGGCGCGACACGAGAGCCTCATTCTGCAGAAGATGTCGGACGATCACACGGAACCTTCGGGAACACTGCCCACCGTTTGCCCCGCCCTGGTAGCTCCGTGAACGATGATGGCGGCGAAAAAAAGGGCGGTCCGGTTCCGCTTCAATCGGAACCGATAAGCGTTGGCGCTGATGCCGGCCGGCTCTGGCTCAGGATTCTTGCCATGGCGGTGTTGCAGCTCGCGGATCAAGGCTTCATCCTTGCCACAACTTCAGGCCGGTTCTTCTCGAGCCAGGCCAGAGCTTCCGGCCCGTCGACGACACACTCGAAAGTCTCCCAGGTCGGGTCCTCCAGGGACTCCTCTTGAAGTCGCTTCGCCGCATATTCCATGAGGTTATGCAGGCGTTCGTATCCTCGCCGGCGCTCGAGCGACTCCGCAATTGCTGCACTCGTCCATTCTCGCCGGGCCAGATCGATGATGCTCGGAGCGTCGGCCTCGCTGAACCAGGGTGTGGCATCGAACTCGAGACAGACGACGTTGTCGGCGGTGTGGCAAGTCGCGTGGATCATTGCATCCTCCGTTTGCGGGTGCGGATGCCTATCAGCCCTTGACCAGATCCCCCAGCAGGTTCGCCGCCACCGTCAGCTTGGCGAGCGTCAGGCCGCTGGCGGCAATCTCCTCGACCGAGCGGCGGATGCGCGTCGCTTCAGGGTGCGCCGTGAGCCAGGTCTCGACGGCTTGCTGACCGGACCGGCCGGTTGCCAGCATGTCAGCGGCCAGTCGTCTTTCGGCGGCTGCGATCTGGTCGACGGCGCGGTCGATGGCGAGACGTTCGAAATAATCGTTTGCCGGTACGCTGCGGGCGGCGGCGATGATGCGGTCGAGGCGGAAATCGGCTTCCGCAGCGTAGAAGGTCGCGGCGGCATCGCCGATGGCGCGGGAGGTGCGCTCGGCGACCGTCACGATATCGGGTGCCGCGACCATGGCGTCGAGATCGGCGAGCTCGCCGGCGAGGCCGGCCGGGACACCGGCCTCGGTGAGGTCCTGCCGACGTTTGGCGCGCACGGCTTGCAGATCCGGTGGCAGGGTGGTGTCGAGGGAGGCTGTGATCTCGCGGATACCCGGGCCGAAACGCGCGATCACCGTCTCGAGGCCGTCCCTGAAATCGACATTGCGCACGTACCAGACCATGCGGGACAGCAGAAGGTCCTGGATCGCCGCATAGAGGGACAACTGCAGCTGCCCGTCGATGCAGGCGTCGAGCCTGTCGATCGCGTCATTCAGCCACTTGAGCCCGTAGGTTTCATCCACCGCCACATAAGCCATAACGATGGTGGGGATATCGGCATCCGTCTCGTCTATCAGGCGCACGATACAGGCCGGGCCGCCGCGGTTGATGACGGCATTGGCGAGACTCGTTGCGATGATCTCCCGTCGCAGGCGATGGAATTCCACCGCTGTCGGGAATTTGACCTGAACCTCGGCCGGAAAATACTGGGACAGTTCGCGGGCAAGGTAAGGATCATCAGGCACGTTGGTGACGAGCAAATCATCGTAGAGCGTCAGCTTGGCGTAGGCGAGCAGCACGGCAAGTTCGGGCCGTGTCAGGGACTGACCGCGCCTCGTGCGTTCGGCGATCGCGGCATCGTCGGGCAGGAATTCCACGGCGCGGCTGAGCAGGCTGCGCTGCTCGAGCGACTGCATCAGGCGTGTAAGGAAGCCGGTCTCGGCCACACCCTTGCGTTCGGCGAGCGAGAGCGCCAGCGTTTGCAGATAGTTGTTGCGCAGCACCAGCGCGCCGACCTCGTCGGTCATCGTGGCAAGCAGGCTGTTGCGATCGGCGGGGCTGAGGCGTCCCTCGCGCTCGGGACGCGCCAGCGCGATCTTGATGTTGACCTCGACGTCGGAGGTGTTCACGCCGGCCGAATTGTCGATGGCGTCGGTGTTGAGCTTGACGCCCTTCTGCGCCGCTTCGATGCGGCCGCGCTGGGTGACGCCGAGATTGGCGCCTTCGCCGATCACCCGGGCGCGAACGTCCGCGCCGGTGATGCGGATCGGATCGTTGGCGCGATCGCCGGCCTGATCGTCGCTTTCCGCCGACGCGCGGATATAGGTGCCGATGCCGCCAAACCACAGCAGGTCCGTGCGCGCTTTCAGGATCGCCGTCATCACCTCGAACGGCGTGGCCTGCGGCATGTCGAGATCGAGCAGGGTGCGCACTTCCGGCGCGAGCGGGATCGCCTTGAGCGAGCGCGAGAATGCGCCGCCGCCTGGCGAGATCAGCGACTTGTCGTAGTCCTGCCAGCTCGATCGAGGCAGGTCGAACAGACGCTTGCGTTCGGCGAAGCTGATCGCCGGATCGGGAGAAGGATCGATGAAGATGTCGCGATGATCGAACGCCGCCACGAGCTTCGTCGTCGGTGAGAGCAGCATGCCGTTGCCGAAGACGTCGCCGGACATGTCGCCGACGCCGGCAACGGTGAACGGCATGGTCTGAATGTCGGTGCCGAGCTCGCGGAAGTGGCGCTTGACCGCCTCCCAGGCGCCGCGTGCCGTGATCCCCATCTTCTTGTGGTCGTAGCCCTGGCTGCCGCCGGAGGCAAAGGCGTCGCCGAGCCAATGGTGCTTCTCGGCCGAGATCGCGTTGGCAACGTCGGAGAAGGTGGCGGTGCCCTTGTCGGCGGCGACGACGAGGTAGGGGTCGTCGCCGTCGTGGCGCATGGTCGAGTCGGGCGGCACGACGACGTCGCCATCGAGATTGTCGGTGAGCTCGAGCAGCGAGCGAACGAAGATCCGATAGACCTCCGTGCCTTCGGCCAGCCATGCCTCGCGATTGGAAGGCTGCGGCAGGCGCTTGGGCACGAAGCCGCCTTTGGCGCCGACCGGCACGATCACGGCGTTCTTGACCTGCTGCGCCTTCACGAGGCCCAGGATCTCGGTGCGGAAATCCTGAGGCCGGTCGGACCAGCGCAAGCCGCCGCGCGCAACCTTGCCGAAGCGCAGGTGAATGCCTTCGAGACGAGGTGAATAGACGAAGATCTCGTAGAGCGGGCGTGGAGGGGGCAGGTCCTCGATCCCGCGCGCGTTGAACTTGAAGGAGATGACCGGACGCGGATGTCCGTCCCTGCCGACCTGCCACAAATTGGTGCGGATGGCCGACTGCACCAGATTGGTGAAACGGCGCAGGATGCGGTCTTCATCGAGCGAGGCGACGGATTTGAACTGCTCCTCGATCTCGGCAAGGAGGGCCGTCTCGCGTGCCGAACGCTCGCGATCCGTCAGGGCGAGGCGCGGATCGAGGCGGGTCTGGAACAGCGCGACCAGGTTGGCCGTGATCGCGGCGTTCTTGCGCAAGGTCTCCCACATGTAATCCTGGGTGAACGGAGCGCGGATCTGGTGCAAATAGCGCGACAGCGCCCGGATGGTCGAGACTTCCCGCCAGCTCAGAGTGGTACGCAGGATCAGCCCGTTATATCCATCGGATTCGGCACGATCGGTGACCACCGCCATGATCGAGGCTTCCAGGCGATGGCTGAATTCCGGGTTGATCTCGATAGGCAGGCCGTCGCTGGTCTCGATCGTCATGTCGTGCAGCCAGACCGGCTCCGGCCTGTTACCGGGCACGATCTGATAGGTACGTTCGTTGACCACGCGCAGGCCGTGGTTTTCGATCACCGGCACGCGGTAGGACAACGACAGCGGTGCGGCGTCTGAAAAGACCTTCAGGCTGAGGCGCCTGGGATCGTCCTCCTCGACGCGGTGAACCGAAATCGTTACCGGGCGGGCGGGCGTCAGCTTTTCGATGGTGGCGATATCGGCGATCGCCTGCTCCGCGCTGAAAACCTCGGTATAGCCGCCGCTAAATGCCTGGGCATAGCGGTTGGCGAGCATGCGCGCCCGCATGCCGTCGGTGGACGCAGTCAGCGCGGCCTTCAGCTTGTCGGCCCAGGTCGCGGCAATGGCGCTGATCCCGGCCTCCAGCGTGGCGCGCTCGACGGCGGGTGTCTTACCTTCATAGCGCCCGATGATGTAGTGGACGCGCGCCAATGCTCCTTCGGGGAAGGACACGTAAGAGGCCGACAGCGTCCCCCGGTAGGCCTGCGACAGGAAGTTGGCGACGCGTGTGCGCACGTCGGTGTCGTATTTGTCGCGCGGAACGAAGACGAGGATGGAGACGAAGCGATCGAACTTGTCGACCCGAGTCAGCGCCCGGACGCGTGGGCGCTCATAGAGGATCAGGATCTCCATGACGAAATCGTAGAGCGTGTCGACGTCGACCTGGAACAGTTCGTCACGCGGATATTCTTCGAGAATATGCATGAACGCCTTGCCCGAATGGCCGCTCGGGTCGAAGCCGGCACGCTGGAGCACCCGCGACACCTTGTGGCGGACATAGGGGATTTGCCGGACCGAGCGCGTATAGGCGCCCGAGGTGAACAGTCCGACGACGCGCAATTCGCCCTCGAGCCGGCCGTCGGGCGTGTAGAGCTTGATCCCGATATAATCCATCCGGATGCGGCGATGGACGCGGCTACTGACATTGGCCTTGATGACGATGAGCAGGGTCGGCTCGCGCATGAACTCGCGGATTTCCGAGGTCATCACCACCATCTCGTTGCCGCGGCGCAGGACCTTCGCATCGGGATCGCGGAGGATGCCGAGGCCTTCGCCGGTCGTGATGTCGTCCGACGCATCGCTGTGGGGCGAGAATCGATATTCGCGCACGCCCAGAAAGGTGAAATTGTCCGCGCAGAGCCATTGCAGGAACTGGTTGGCTTCGGCGACCTCGTCGATCGGCAGCGGCGGCGGATTGGACGTGAACGTCTTGATCGCTTGCTCGACCCGGTCGCGCATGGCTCGCCAGTCGGTGACGCAGGCGCGCACGTCCGTCAGTGTCTTGGTGAGGCCGCCGATCAGCTTCTGCTGGTCAGCCTCGGCATCCAGCCGGGTGATGTGGAGGTGAATCAGGCTCTCTCGCGCGCCCCTTGCCCCTTCCGGCACTGCTTCGCCGTAGAAACGCAGGAGCTTGCCTTGGTCATCGCGCTCCACCGCGATGATCGGGTGAGCGACGAGGGTGACTTCGATGCCCTGCTCGGTGAGCTCCGCCATGGTGGAATCGAACAGGAAGGGCATGTTGTCGTTGAGAATCTCGAGCACGGAGATCTCGCGCCCGTCTGGCATCGCCGGATTGACGACGCGGATATCGGCACTGCCCGCCGTGCGCCGCTGCACATGCTCCCACGCTTGCTCCGCGAGGAGGGCAAGCGAGGACGCATCGTAATTGCCGAGGTCCTCGACATTGGCGTAGCCGAACAGAAGCTCGGCAAAGGCCGGGGGGCTCTTGCCCGGTTGAACGCTTCCCGCCGCATCGCGGATCAGGGTTGCCCGAGCCTTGTCGTCACGCCACGCCATCATGTCCTCCCTTGCCGAGCACGGAGCGATCGACGTTCCATCGAGCCGGCCTTGCCTCAATGATGGGCCGACACGCCCTTGACGCATTGGGTCAACAGATCAGCGGTGGCGGATTGGCCGACATCACCCAGGCTGATCATGCCGACCATCCGCTTGCTCTTGTTGATCACAGGCAGCCTGCGGATTTTCAGCGTCTCCATGTGATGCACGGCTTTCGCCAGATCGTCGTCTTCCCGGCAGCAATGGATGCCTTCGGTCATCACGTCCCGCGCTGTCATGCGCGCGGCGTTGAAATCCTTGCTTGCAAGGCCTTTGCAGACGATGTCGCGATCGGTCACCATCCCGATCAAATGGTCGTCGTTGCCGATCGGAATGCAGCCGATGTCGTGCCCTTGCATCAACTTCGCGATTTCGGTGATTGGGGTGTCGGGGCTGACCCAATCGACGCCCTTGTGCATTACGTCCTTGACTTTCATGGAGGACCTCCGTTGCGAACGCAGCCCCCGTTATGTAATTATACAACAAACCGGGCGCGACAGCACGCGTCGCCGCGACGAGAGCGGATCATCTCGCCGTCGTGTCGCGTCAGTCATGCATGCTGAAGCGTCCATGCGGCGCATTGGCCGTCAGCCGCTCGAACTGCGCATGCGTCAGTTGGAGCAGCGTCTCGTGATCGCCGGCTTCGATATAGACCTCGGGCTGGGCCCGGATGCTGTCATCGACGATGAGATCGAGCCCGTAGCATCGGCCGACCGCCGGCACGGCTCCGTGCACGCAGTCCGCGAACAGCCGGTTGATCTCGCTTTCGTTGGCCATCGCGAGATCCTCGCCGAGCCTCTCCTTCAGGTCGGGCAGGTTGAGATGGTGCGATGCCGGTACGACCGCGAGCATATAGCCGCCGTCATGCCGTAGCACGACGGCCTTGGCGAGACGATCGCCCGAGACGTGGCAGGCTTGCGCCGTGCGCGTGGACGACATGGTGAGATCGTGCGGGATCTCGGCGTACTGGATGTTTTCGGCAGAAAGATATCGGTGTAGCGTGGGGGCAATGGACATGGCGTGGCCTCCGGATGGGTATGCGACCCATCCACCGTGAGGCTGCCCCCGCCGCACGATGGGCGGCCGCGTGATTTGCCGGGCTTCAGCATAGGCCTTGGCTTCGAATGCCGCAATTGGGTGGAGCGTTCGAATCGTGCCGGGCGCGCCACTTCGGTACAAAACCGGGCACTCCACAACCTGCCGTTTTGCCCCGAGGCAGCGGCCAGCGTGCGCAGGAGCGCGCTTTTCGATCCCATGATGCGAACCTCTTTCGCATCCGCACGCACGCCGCGACGGCGAACATTGGCTCACTTCATCCACGGCGGCAACGGCAGGCTCTTCTTGCGCAGAAAGTCCGGATTGAAGAGCTTGGACTGATAGCGTTGGCCACCATCCGCGAGGATGGTGACGATCGTCTTGCCTGGACCAAGATCGCGTGCAAGCCGCATGGCCCCGACGATGTTGATCGCGCTTGAACCGCCCAGCACCAGCCCCTCGTGCTCGATCAGGTCGAACAAGACGGGTAGCGCCTCCTCATCAGTGATCCGGTAAGCCATGTCGATCGGCGTGCCTTCAAGGTTCTTCGTCACGCGAACTTGACCGATGCCCTCTGTGATCGAGTTGCCTACTGCCGTCAGCTCCCCCCGAGTAAACCAATTGTAGAGGGCGGCGCCCATCGGATCGCTGAGGGCAATCTTCACGCCGGGATTGCGTTCCTTGAGGGCACGCGCAACTCCACCCAAAGTCCCGCCACTGCCGACGGCACAAGTGAAGCCGTCAACCTTCCCGTCCGTCTGCGCCCAGATTTCGGGGCCAGTCGTGCGATAGTGGCCATCGCGGTTGGCGACGTTGTCGAACTGATTTGCCCAGAACGCGCCCAGTTCCTCAGCGAGGCGACCGGAGTAGCGAGCATAGTGGCCGGGATTGGAATAGGGCACGGCAGGTATCAGGCGCAGATCGGCGCCGCATAGCCGCAGCATGTCCTTCTTCTCCTGACTTTGCGTGTCGGGCATCACGATCACGGAACGATAGCCGCGCACATTGGCCACGAGCGCAATGCCAATGCCCACGTTGCCGGCTGTGCCTTCCACGATGACGCCGCCGGGCTCGAGTTGGCCGCGCTGCTCGGCGTCGTTTATGATGGCGAGGGCGGCTCGATCCTTGATCGAGCCGCCCGGATTAAGAAATTCGGCCTTGCCGTAGATCTCGCAACCCGTGATTTCCGATGCGGCGCGCAGCCTGATCAATGGCGTATTGCCAATGGATTCCAGAAAACCAGATCGAACATTCATAGTCGGCCCTGCCCAGACAGTGGTTTGATGCTATTCTTGAGTTGATTTCGGTAACGTCTTTGTCGTTCGCCCTGCTAGACAGGCAATCCTGTTGCTCTGCAACTTGCCGTTACCAAGGAATATTGCGCCGATACTCTGAAGCGGAGAACAAGGCTCAGTAGAGCCATTTTTTATGCGTCGTACAATCTTCGTTTTTGACGCGGCGACTGCGAAGCACCTTCGCGCCTGGTTCATCGCCCCGATCGCGGGATTGATCGAGAGGGCCACTTCCGAAGGGTAACCGGACCGCCCTCAGCGATGTCGGGAAGGCAGCCGCCTGCGAAGCGTAGCGAGAAATCGCATGCCTCGCGGCGGCAGCGGCCGCTCCGATCTGTTCCAGGCCGGCGCCTTCGTGCGCCACAATGCCGGCGCGGCCTACGTCACGGGCGCGCTGGCCTATGGCTGGCAGGACGTCAGGCGCCGACACCTTTGCTCTGAGTTACGCCGCGAAGAGCGTCACCGACACCCGCAGCGAGCTCGGCCTGCGCACCGACAAGTCCTTTGCCACGGCCGATGGTATTGCCACCCTGCGCGGCCGCATCGCCTGGGCTCATGATTTCAATCCCGACCGCGCGAACGGCGCGACCTTCCAGGCGCTGCCCGGCTCCAGCTTCGTCGTCAACGGCGCAGCGCAAGCGCTTGATGCCGCGCTCGTCACGGCCTCAGCGGAAAAGAAATGGCTGACCGGCTGGTCCGCCGCGGCGACGTTCGAAGGCGAGTTCTCAAACGTCATGCGCAGCTACGCCGGCAAGGGCGTGGTGAAGTATCAGTGGTGACGGGCCAGCCGGCGCGCGATTGGCGCCGAGCTGGCCTGCACTTCAGATGGTGCTGATCCCAAATCTGAACCGGGCACCTTGAGAAATTCGCGTGCGTTCACGCCGGGGCGAGCGCCGGTTGCACCGGCCGCCGGCCGATCATCAACGACAGCACGGCTGCGACGATGCCCGTTGCGCCTGCGATCATGAAGGCCTGCAGGTAATCGCCCTGCGCAGAGCGCACGAAGCCGGCGAAGAAGGCGGCGCAGGCGGCGCCGAGTTGATGGCCGGCGACCACCCAGCCGAACACCAGCGGCGCGTTCCTGTCGCCGAACGCCTCGTTGGCGATGCGCACGGTCGGCGGCACCGTCGCGATCCAGTCGAGGCCGTAGAACACCGCGAAAACCGACAGGCTGACAAAAGAGAAATCCGAGTAGGGCAGATAGATCAGCGAGAGCCCGCGCAGGCCGTAGTAGAAGAACAGCAGCTTGCGTGGATCGAAACGGTCCGTGAGCCAGCCCGACAGGGTGGTGCCGAACAGATCGAAGAATCCCATGAGTGCGAGCAGGCTCGCTGCCTGCACTTCGACGATGCCATGGTCGCCGCAGAACGCGATCAGATGGGTGCCGACGAGGCCGTTGGTCGTGAAACCGCAGATGAAGAACGTCGCGAACAGGAACCAGAACGTCGGCGTCTTCGCAGCGCGCGCAAGGTTGCTGAACGCAGCGACAAACGGATTGCCCTGCGCCGGCGGCGCGGGATGATCCTCATGCGTGCTGCCGAACGAGCGCAGGCCGATCGCGGCGGGCCGCTCCGGAACCAGAACATACACCAGCGGAATCAGCGCCCCGCAGCACGCAGCCACTGTCAGCACCACCGGCTTCCAGCCGCCCCATTCGACCAGGGCCGCAAGGCCCGGCATGAAGATGAGGGTGCCCGTGGCGGTGCTCGCGGTCAAAAGTCCCATGACGAGGCCGCGATTGGTGGTGAACCAGCGATTGACGATGGTGGCGCCAAGGACGTTGGCGACCGCGCCCGAACCGATGCCGGAGAGCAGCCCCCAGGTCAGGAATAATTGCCACGGCGCGGTCATGAAATAGCTCGCGCCGGTCGATGCGGACATCAGCGCAAGCGCGCCCAGCACCGTGCGGCGGATGCCAAAGCGCTGCATCACAGCCGCGGCGAACGGGCCCGCGAGGCCATAGAGGAAGATGCCGATCGCGGCCGACGACGAGATCACGCTGACGTCCCAGCCGAAAGCGTGCTGCAGGGGCAGCATCAGCACGCCCGGCGTCGAGCGCAGTCCCGCTGAAGCAAGCAGCGCCAGGAAGATCACGGCGACGACCACGAAGGCGTAGTTCTGGCCGAGCGGCCGTTTGGAGACGGAAGCGGATTGAACAGGGTTAGGGGGCATGTTACTTACCGGTACGTATTGCGATGCGGCACGATACGTACCGGTAAGTAACATTGTCAAGCCGGTGGAAAGGTCGGGGGAAGCCGAATGAAGAAAAAAGTCGATACGCCTGCGGCCGCCCCGATCCGGGCCGCCGACAGGATTCGGGCCTCGGCGGGTGAGCTGTTCTACCGCGAGGGCATCCGCGCCGTTGGCGTGGACGAGGTGGTGGACCGGGCCGGTGTCACCAAGCCCAGCCTCTATCGCAGTTTCGCCTCCAAGGACGACCTGGCCGCCGCCTACTTGCGCGACTACGATCTGGATTTCTGGGAGAAGTTCGAGCACCCCGGCGGCAAATCCTACAGCAATGCGCGCGATCATGTGCTCGCTTACATCGGCGAGCTGTCGGCGCGCGCCGTGCGCAAGGGCTATCGCGGCTGCGGCCTCAGCAACGCCACGGTGGAGTATCCGTCGCAGGAGAATCCGGCACGGCAGGTCGCCGAAGCGCACAAGAAAGTCTTTCGCAAGCGCCTGCGCGAACTGGCCGCCGCTATGGGCGCGCGTCAACCCGCCGTGCTCGGCGACGCCCTGCTGCTTCTGATCGAAGGCATCTACGTCACCGGCCAGCAGTCGGAAGACGGCCCCGCGCAGTCGGCGCTTACGGTCGCGAAGCTGCTGATCGATGCGAGCGTGAAGGCGGGGTGACGTCGGCGATACACCGTGCTTTGCCTGCGCTAGACTTCCGTTTCGACCTCAACCCGCACTGTCGCGGCTAAAGCGCTAATCGGCGTGTGAATGTCGAGCTCCACATTGCGCGTCTTGAGGCTGACAATCAGAGCATAACGCGTCTGTTGATTGCAGACTTCCGTCGATGCCCGATCGCGCCACCAGCCGTTGACCGGTTTGACGCACAGCATGTTTCGGCCCAGCAATTCAATCGCAGGGCCGCGCCAGATGTCGCAAGGCAGCGATCCCGCCGAGATACTATCTTGTCCGAAAACCC
>NZ_LUUB01000039.1:0-33330 GCF_001641635.1 Bradyrhizobium centrolobii | reverse complement strand
CGCCGCGACGGCGCGGCTCCTCGCGCTCAGACGCATTGACCCGGTTCTTGAATTGCGTGAGCGTTTCTCTCGGCCGTTGATGATCGAAACGCAAACCGTACGATTGATACCGCTGAGAGTCTACGTTTGCGGACAGACCGGGATTGGGGTCGATGAAGTACGAAAGCGTGACCTTCAATTCGACCGGTTCGTTCTCGAGCTGCTCCAACATATCGCCCGGTATCGGCAGATTGTAATAGTGGCACTCGTTGAACTTACGATTGTTCTGTACCCGGAACGGTTGGATTTCGGACTGCGCGATCATCGCAAGGTGATTGATTGCCGAAGCGTTAGCGCGGTCGAAGTCAGGCACGCCGTATCCGAAACGCCGGATAAGTTCGTATCGCTCGCGCTTGCCCGGCTTAGCGTCGATAGCGGCCACCATCGGCTCGGTCCATTCCGCGCTGTGCACCATTAGGGCACGGATGGTTTCGGGCCAAAAGTCGGGATTTGCAGCCATCAGCCGGGCCGCCATGCGTGCGCCCTGCGCTGTCGCCGCGCTTGTCGCTTCGAACGGCACAAGCGGCAGAGCCGCATCGTGGCCCGTGGTCAGAAGCGAAAGCGACCCCATCGTCAAAACTTCTGTTTGGCCAGGATTGACCGCGCGATTTCCGGCTTCAAAGACGAGTTCTGGTTTGAACGGCGCAATGCCTTGCGGCCATGTTACGCTGGTACGGCTATGAGGGCTGAGCTCGCCTGCAGCCGCCATCGGACTCCAATCCGTATAGCCATCGTCGCGCACAGCGATGAGGTCCGTGTATCCGCCGACTGTGAGCGCGTTCCAGGCCTGAGCTGGATCTTCAATCGGATAATCGTCTTGAGACCCCAAGAGTGCAAAAGTTATCTCAGCGGGCACGTTCCCCGCAGAAACTACGATTAGTCGCCGAGGTCGTTCGTCTTCGCCTTCGTCCGCGACCATGCATCCCGCTGCGGCTTGGTCGATGGCAGCGCTCCAGGCCGATGCCGTCGCACCTGAAACGCTATCGTTCGTCACGGCGAGGCAATAAGCCCTCTTGCGTTCCGGAGCCTCGATTTCAGGAAGGACCAGGCCCGCCTGCGTCAAAATCCCGTAGCTCTGAGATTCGTTGGGGTTGAAGCCAGCGGGTGGCAGAATTTTGACTGACTCCAAGCGATGTGAAAGCGGACGTTCCTCCGTGTCGGCAAGCGCGGCTGTCAGGTCACCATGCAGAGCAAGGCCCGCCATCGCCGTGCCATGACCATCGGCATCATGATCGTCCACGCCCCAATCTGCGTCTATTGCGTAGCTGTCATTGACGCCAAGCGCGGGTTCAATCAGCGCATGGCCGCGATTGATACCGGTATCGAGAACGCAAACCGCCGGCGCCTCATTGCCCGGCCAAATGACTCGCTCCGCGAGGCCATCCACCCAAGCTTGCTCATCACCTCGCACGTCGTCTGTGAAAAATGTGGGGCTATCGTTGGCGATCCGCAGCTCAGCGATGGCATCAGTCGCGAACATCATGAGCTCAATAGTCGCGCGGTTTGCAAGCACCGGCACAACCACGACCTCATGGAAATAAAGCCTGCGGTCTTTGTCGCCGGCACGAACCTCCAGGCGCGCGCAGACATCCTCAATGGCTGCTTCTTTGTCGCGATAACACCAAAGCGCCCACCACATTTGAGCCTGTGCATCTTCAGGCACAGGCCTTGCGTCCGTCCAGAGCGTGGCAATCCGGGCAGCCCGGATGTTTTCGATAGCCTCGACTTTTGCTTTATTCGGTGGGTTTTGGCGACGCCCAGTCAGCGGACCGGTGAGATAGTCATTTATAATTTGCTCGAGTACGGGCCGTGCGTGATCGGGCACGTGAAGCGCAATCGTTGTTCGACTTGCTTCATCTTCTCTTGCGGCACCCGCACGGATGCCTTCAGTTTTCATGTCTAGCTTGTCAGCCGCCGTGCCTTTGCGCAATTCAACCTCGATGACGCTACTCGACGCTGGTTCGAGCCGCGTGTCGGTCGGTCGCGCCGCGTCAGCGGCCGCCAGTGCTACGATCAGTTAGTTTTGAATCCTGCGACCATGCTCTTCGCGGATGCGAACGGCGCTGGAGTTGAACGCGGAGTCTCCGGAATATTGCTGAGCGTCAGCGAACGCACTGATGTCAATGTGCGGGAGCGTAAAGCGCGATGCCATACATTATGAGCTTTCCGAGTCCAAAAAAGCCGTTCGCATTGCATGCCGTTCTTGCAAACGGTTCACGATTTCTTCCGTGGTCAATTGCTTGCGTTCGTCAAGTATCGCAGTCTTCACCGCATCGTCTGCGGCACGCACGATTTCCGACTGGCTCAATCCTTCCGCAGCAGCAATCACTTTCTTCCAATTCGGGTTTATTACCTTCATCGGCGCGATATTTGCGCTAATAAGCTGCTTAACCTGCATCGATGTCGGAGCGTCGAATTCCAAGACTTGGTCGTACCTACGCAACAATGCACGGTCAAGTAGCGAAGGGTGGTTTGTCGAACAAATAATGACGCTATCGGTCGAATTGCTTTCCTCCATGAATTGGAGGAAGGAATTCAAAACCCGGCGCATTTCCGCGACGTCATTGGTCGCCGTGCGCTGTCCGCCTACCGCGTCAAACTCATCGAACAGATATACTCCGCGACGTTTGGCCGTCTCATCGAAAATTAAGCGTAGCTTGGCCGCCGTCTCACCCATATAGCGGGTAATCATTCCCTCAAGACGAATGACAAAAAGAGGGAGATGCAGTTCTCCTGCTAACGCTTCTGCCGACATTGTCTTACCAGATCCAGGCGGGCCTACGAACAAAAGCCGCCGATTAGGCGTCTTGCCATGCTCACGCAGCCAATCGCGCTTTCGCTGTTGGCGGAGAACATCGTCAAACCACGCCAATAGACGCTCATGCAAAACGACATCCTTGAGCTTGTAGCGCGGCTCACGCAGCTCCAGGAGCCCTTCAAGATTGCCGCGGGGGTGCGCGATGGAGATTGGGACGCTTGCTCCGCGTGACTGCCGCGCGCGCGCCTTATCGATTTCGGCACGCATCTCCTGTGCGGTCTCGCGGCGACCCTGACGCGCCTCCGCCGCCGCTACCTGAAGGGCAATCGAGAAGAATGCATCCTCGTTACCCTCGGCGCGACTGCGCAACATCGCCAGTATTTGCTTAGCGTTGGACACGGTCCCAAATCTCCAAGGAGCTCAATATACACCAGCGCCGCCTGCCGCTTGAATGTCTATTTACCTTCAACCGCGACTTGCGCACGATACAGTTGGTTTTAAGTGAACTTCTGGAACAGTTAGGCCGTTCCGACCGCCATCGCCGCAGGTGCAGATTCGGCCCGAATCAGTCGCATTATCGAGCAGTTTCAAGCTTTCCGACAGGTTTGGGGCCTCGTGCACTGGATAATCGATAGCGCGGCAAGCGCGGCCGGGCCGCAGTCACCAGCAGGACGTGACCGCCGAGCGGCACAATGACGAGGCCGAAGACGACCGGCGCCAGCGCTTGCGAGAGGCGCGACGGTGCGCCCGGGAGCCCAACTTGAGCGGGGTGTCGGGCTCGAAGTCATGCTGCTCAATGCGTCGCCACAGCTCCTGCCGGGCGTCCGCTCAGACCGGCTCGCCGGACTGGATGTCGATCTTGAACTGCTCCCCTTGCGGAGCACAGGCTCGACCACCCCTTCAGCGCCATCCCAACGCCGGCGCGACGTGAGTCAAAATCGCTTCGATCGCATGCGCGCAGTAGGCGACGCCCAGTTGGTTGGGCACGGTCAGCAGCAAAGTATCAGCCTCGGCGATGGCCTCGTCCTGTCGCAGCTGCTCGATTAGCACGTCAGGCTCGGCGGCATAGCTGCGGCCGAAGATCGCCCGGGTTCGCGGATCGATGAAGCCGATCTGGTCCTCGCCTCCCCGTTCGCCGCCGAAATAGGCGCGATCGCGATCGTCGATCAGCGCGAAGATGCTGCGGCTGACTGACACGCGCGGTGTGCGGGTGTGGCCGGCTTCGTTCCAGGCGGCGCGATAGGCGCGGATCTGGGCGGCCTGCTGCACGTGGAAGGCTTCGCCCGTCTCGTCGTTCTTCAGCGTCGAGCTCTGCAGGTTCATGCCGAGCTGGGCCGCCCAGACCGCGGTCGCGTTCGAGCCGGCTCCCCAGCAGATGCGTTCGCGCAGGCCTTCGGAATGCGGCTCCAAGCGCAGCAGCCCCGGTGGATTTGGAAACATCGGCTGCGGATTGGGTTGCGCAAAGCCTTCGCCGCGAAGCAGGTCCAGAAAGACTTCGGCGTGGCGCCGGCCCATGTCGGCGTCGCTCTGACCGTCGGCCGGTCGATAACCGAAATAGCGCCAGCCATCGATCACCTGTTCGGGCGAGCCGCGGCTGATGCCGAGCTGCAACCGCCCGCCGGCGATGAGGTCGGCGGCGCTAGCGTCCTCCACCATGTAGAACGGGTTCTCGTAGCGCATGTCGATCACGGCGGTGCCGATCTCGATGCGGCTGGTCCTGGCGCCGACAGCGGCGAGCAGGGGAAAGGGCGAAGCGAGCTGCCGCGCGAAATGATGGACGCGGAAATAGGCGCCATCCGCGCCGAGCTCCTCCGCCGCAACGGCGAGTTCGATCGACTGCAGCAGCGTATCCGCAGCCGACCGGGTCTGCGACTGCGGCGACGGCGTCCAGTGTCCGAACGAGAGGAATCCGATCTTTTTCATGCGGGCAGTCTCTTCTGACATTTAGGCGAAACGGAAGATCTAGCTCAAACTAGAGCATGATGACTCAAACTAGAGCATGATGAGATGAGGCTTGGCTGGTTGCCATGAAGAAGGTGCGCTCCCTCTCCCGCTTGCGGGGGAGGGCTGGGGTGGGGGTGCATCCACAATGGACACTCCCTGGGTGGAGAGAGCCCCCGCCCGGCGCTTCGCGCCGACCTCCCCCGCAAGCGGGAGAGGTTGAGCGAGCCCGCGGCCCTGCTCTAGCCAACGCGCCCCGATGCTATCGTGGTGCGCCTGTTTTGCCCGACGTGTCAACGGCTTCGCTGCATGCATAGTGCGTCAAGCCGGCGATCGCCGTCTACTTTGCATGGGGTTGTTTTCGATATTTTTGTTGGAGGGTCGCAAAAGCGGCGGCCGAACCCGATCTCATCGCTTTCGCCCACTACTTCATCACCCGCACGCCCTTGGTCGTGAAACGCTGCGTCCGCCCGCCGGGGCGCAACGGTCGCCGCGTGCCTGCGGCCTTGCCGGTGCCGGGCGGCTGGTGCGCCGGCACGAGCTGATCCGGGCGGGAGCCGATCAGATCGGCGCGGCCCATCTCTTTCAGAGCCTCGCGCAGCACCGGCCAGTTGTCGGGGTCGTGATAGCGCAGGAAGGCTTTGTGCAATCGGCGCTGCCGAAGACCCTTGATCGCCTCGACCTTGTCGCTTCCGCCGTGGCGCACGCCGCGGAGCGGATTGACGCCGGTGTGGTACATCGCCGTGGCGGTCGCCATCGGCGAGGGCAGGAAGGTCTGCACCTGGTCGGCGCGGTAGCGGTTCTTCTTGAGCCAGAGCGCGAGGTTCATCATGTCCTCGTCGGTCGTGCCCGGATGCGCCGCGATGAAATACGGGATCAGGTAATATTTCTTGCCGGCCTGTTCCGCGGCGGCATCGAACATCCGCTTGAAGCGGTTGTAGGCGCCGATGCCCGGCTTCATCATCTTGTCGAGCGGGCCGCGCTCGGTGTGCTCCGGCGCGATCTTCAGGTACCCGCCGACGTGATGGGTGACGAGCTCCTTGATGTATTCGGGGCTCTCCACCGCGAGGTCGTAGCGCACGCCCGAGGCGACCATCACCTTCTTGATGCCCTTGACCTCGCGCACCTTGCGATAGAGCCGGATCAAATCGTCATGCGAGGTGTTCAGGTTGGGGCAGATCTCGGGGAAGACGCAGGACGGCCGCCGGCACGCCGCCTCGACCTTCGGATCCTTGCACGCCATCCGGTACATGTTGGCGGTGGGACCGCCGATGTCGGAGATCACGCCGGTGAAGCCAGGCGTGCGGTCGCGGATCTTTTCAATCTCGCGCAGGACCGAGCCTTCCGAACGGTTCTGGATGATGCGGCCCTCATGCTCGGTGATCGAGCAGAAGGTGCAGCCGCCGAAGCAGCCGCGCATGATCGTCACCGAGAACTTGATCATCTCCCACGCCGGAATCCTCGCATCGCCATAGGACGGATGCGGCGCGCGGGCGTAGGGCAGGTCGTAGACCGCGTCCATCTCCTCGGTGGTGAGCGGGATCGGCGGCGGGTTCAGCCACAGATCGCGATCGCCGTGACGCTGCACCAGCGGCCGCGCATTGCCGGGATTGCTCTCCCGATGCAGCACGCGCGAGGCGCGCGCATAGGCTTCGCGGTCCTGTTCGACCTGCTCGCAGGCCGGCAGCCGGATCACGGTGGCACCCGGCTTCCGCGATGCGCCCTCGTCGGCGGAGTCGAGATCGTCGGCATGCAGCTCCGCGTAATTGTCAGGCACGCGGCGGAACAGCGCGACGCCCCTGATGGAGTTCAGATCGCGCGGCGCCTCGCCTGCGGCGAGCCGGTGCGCCACCTCGACGACGGCGCGCTCGGCATTGCCGTAGATCAGGAGGTCGGCCTTGGCATCGGCCAGCACCGAGCGGCGCACCTTGTCGGACCAGTAGTCGTAATGCGCGATCCGGCGCAGCGACGCCTCGATGCCGCCGAGCACGATCGGCACATCTTTGAATGCCTCGCGGCAGCGCTGCGCATAGACGACGGTGCAGCGGTCGGGCCGCCTTCCGCCCTCGCCGCCCGGCGTATAGGCGTCGTCGTGGCGCAGGCGGCGGTCCGCCGTATAGCGGTTCACCATGGAGTCCATGTTGCCGCCGGTGACGCCGAAGAACACGCGCGGCTTGCCGAGCGCCTTGAACGGCTCGGCCGAATGCCAGTCGGGCTGTGCGATGATGCCGACCCGAAAGCCTTGCGCCTCCAGCAGCCGGCCGATGATCGCCATGCCGAAGCTCGGGTGATCGACATAGGCATCGCCCGTCACGAGCACGATGTCGCAGGCGTCCCAGCCGAGCGCCGTCATCTCGGCGCGGCTCATCGGCAGGAACGGCGCCGGCCTCGCGGGCCGCGCCATGGCCATCAGGGGCCTTTCGGCGGTGATTTGGGTGTCCATGGCGGCTACGCATAAGACCGCGGCCCGGCGAATTCAACCGACGGGCGCGTGATCCGCGGTTCCCCGAGGCGCATCGCGGCCCGCGATCGCCTCGGCCGTCGAACGGACGCCTCAACAGCGCCCAAGTGCCCGCCGGACCTCGGCGACCGTGGCCGGCTCGCCGCCGTGCTGGCGCACCATTCGCACGTAAGAGCTTTGGCGGACCATCACGAGCGCTGCAATCGCCACATATCGCCATGAACCGTCGCCTTGTTCTCGCCGCGGCGTGCACGGGGTATTCGGTTGCACCATGGGTAAGGAAATATCGGAGGGCGCCGACCGCTCGGCCGCAGGCGTAGTGCCGTTGCTCGGCGCGGTCGCGCTCATCGGCTTCATCCTGGTGGCAACCGCGCAGGCATCCAACCAGGTCCTGGCGCGCGGGGTCGCGGGCTCCGTCCCGCCCTTCGCCCTGGCGTTCTTCCGCTGGAGCATCGTTGCCATCGGGCTCGCGCCCATTGCACTCGCTGAAATCCGCGACGGCCGCGTGCCGCTTTCGAAGAACATCTGGCCGATCGTGGCGGCCGGCTTCATGGGCATGTTCCTCTGCGGAGGGCCGGTCTATGTCGCGGGCGCGTCCACCACCGCGATCCACATCGCGCTGATCATGGCGCTGTCGCCGATCACCGTCCTCCTGGTCTCCGCCGGGCTAGGCATTGAGCGTATCGGTCCGCTGCAATGGCTCGGCACGGTGCTGGCGCTTGCAGGCGCGCTGCTCATCATTTCAGGCGGCCATCTGGAGGCGCTGACGCAGCAGGAGACTGCGTCGGGCGACGGGCTCGTCGTGATCGCGATGCTCGGCTGGTCGGGCTACACCTTGCTGCAAACGCGCGCCGCGCCGCGCGCATCGCTGCTTGCGCGCATCAGCCTGTTCTCAGGCGCCGGCGCCTTGTTCTCGCTGCCGCTCGCGATCACGGAGATGTGGTCCATGCCGGCGCAGGTCTTCAGCATGAAGGCGCTCGCCGCCTATCTCTTCGCAGGGATCGTTCCCGGCTTGCTCGCCTATGCCGGCTTTGCCTGGCTCGGCGGCCGGTTCGGCTCGGTGCGGACATCGCTCGTCCTCTATCTTGGCCCGGTCGCGAGCGCCCTGTTGTCGTTCGCAATTCTTGGCGAGCCGCCGACGCCGATCCACTTTGTCGGCGGCTTGCTGATCCTCGGCGGCGTCTGGGCAAGCCTGCGCAGGTAGTTCCATCCCCGGGATGGCAGGTGCAGGCGTGGATCGGATTTCGGCCACAGGAACCAACAGCTTCCGCGAACATTCTGGTTGAGGGCTCGACGCGAGCCCGCCTCGCGTGTGCCTCCACAAACTCGGCGCTCGTGCCTGTAATCGGATTTTGCCTGGATTTTCATCTCGGGCGATGGGGGACCTGTGAATACGGTCATAGAGAACTTGCTGGCGCGGAAACAGAAGCTCGTAGAACAGCTCGAGACGGCACAGACCGTCGAGGACCGCGACAGGATCGAGCATCAGCTCGAGCAGATCAACACTGCACTGGATTTTCTGGACAGGCCCGAGCCGGGCGGCGGACGGTAACAGCGCCGCGAGAATGGCGGGCGGTCAGGGTGCAGCACACGAGCGTGATCGCGAGATTTCAATCCACCTTCAATGCGCGCGCATAGGCGACGCCCGAATTGGTGACATGCGCGGTCATCAGCCTCTCGAATTCCGCGAGCTCGCCGCGCGCGAACAAATCGAGCAGCTTGCGATGCTCGTCGAACGACGTGCGGGTCCTGACGTCGATCGGCGAGGTCAGGTTGGTGCGCAGCGCGGCGACGCGGCTTGAGACGAGCTGGTAGGATTCGACGAGATAGCGATTGCCGCAATGCGCGAACAGCGCCTCGTGAAAGGCGGCATCGGCCCGGCCATAGGCGATGTTGTCCCTGGCCGCGACCGCCGGCTCCATCGCCGTGATTGCGGCGCTCATCGTCGCAGCGGCGCCGTCGCGATCGTGACGAAATGCGAGCTCGGCGGCCTTGGGCTCGAGCGCGATCCTGAAGGCGCAGAGCGCGGTGATGTCCTCGGCGCTTGGCGTGAACACGAAGCTGCCGACCTGCGGTCTGATCACCACGAGCCCCTGCGCCTGCAGCTGGCCCATCGCCTCGCGCACCGGCGTACGGCTGACGCCGAAGGAGTTTGCCACCATCTCCTCGGAGATCGCTGCGCCCAGCGCGAACTCGCCGTCGATGATGGCCTGGCGCAGCCGTAGCACGACCCGCTGCGACAGCGACTTCGGCGTATCGAGCTTCAAGGATCTCATCGGCGCTCCCGTCGCGTTGCGACGTTCAGATCACCTTGCCGGGATTGAGCAGATGATCGGGATCAAGTGCGGCCTTCAACGTGCGCATCAGCGCGATCTCCGCTTCGCTCCTGGCATGCCCCAGCCACTTCTTCTTCAGGGTGCCGATGCCGTGCTCGGCGGAGACGCTGCCGCCCATCTCGCGCACGAGACCATAGATGATGACGTCCATCTCTTCCTTGGGCTGGCGCTCGACGGTCAGGCCCGTCACCCAGGAGACGAGGTGCAGATTGCCGTCGCCGATATGGCCATAATAGACGCTCTCGCACTCCTTGATGCCCTTCGCGAGCGCCGCCTTGCAGCGCGTGACGAACTCGTCCATCCGCGCCACCGCAAGGCCGATGTCGTAGGAGATGTGCGGCCCCAGCACCTGGCCGAATTCAGCACAGATGTCGCGCACCCGCCAGAACGCCTGCGTCTGCGCCAGCGATTGCGCCACCGCGGCGTCCACCAGCAGCCCGCATTCCATCAGCTCTTCAAGCCAGCTCTGGAATCGCGGTGCATCGATGCTCTCGTCGGTGCCCTGCGCCTCCACCAGCACGTAGAGACCGTGGCCCGCCGCGACCGGCGGCTTCACCCCGGCGCGCGACGTGATCACCTCCCAATAGTCCGGCCACATCACCTCGAACGCCGACAGCAGCGGGCCGAGCCCGCTGCGCGCGGCGCCGAGCAGCTCGATCACCGCGGCATAGTCTTTCAGTGCGCAGAGCGCAGCCATGGTCGAGCGCGGCTTCGGAAACAGCCGCAGCACCACGCGGGTGATGATTCCGAGTGTGCCTTCGGAGCCGATGAAGAGATGCTTCAGGTCGTAGCCGGCATTGTTCTTCATCAGCTTGTTGAGACTGGTGATGATCGTGCCGTCAGGCAGCACCACCTCCAGGCCGAGCACGAGCTCGCGCGTCATGCCGTAGCGGATCACGCGGTTGCCGCCGGCATTGGTGGAGAGGTTGCCGCCGATGGCGCAGGAGCCGCGCGAGCCGAGATCGAGCGGAAAGAAGAAGCCCGCTTCGTCGGCGGCCTTCTGGATCGTCTCGAGCGGTGTGCCCGCTTTCACCGTCATCGTCGCGGAGGCGCGATCGATCTCCTCGATGCCGACCATGCGCTCGAGCGAGATCGCGACCCAGCCCGGCTCGGGCGAGGCACCGCGGCAGAGGCCGGTCAATCCGCCCTGCGGCACGAATGGCAGCCGCGCCTGCCGGCAGGCCGCGATCGCGTTGGCAACGCCTTGCGCATCAAGCGGACGAATCACCGCGAGCGGTGTTTGCGACAGGCTCGCGCTCCAGTCGTTGCAATTGCGCGCGGGGACCTCCGCACCGGTCAGCACGGCCGCCGCGCCAAGCTTCTCGCGCAGGGCGCCGAGCATTTGGTCGGGATGGTCGGATGGGGTCACCATGTCGATGCAGTACCTTTTGAGGTCGGCCGGGGCCCGCTGAGCGCGAGCGAGGCGAGGGAATTGCGTCCGTCTTGTATGTAAGGTACAAGATGAAAAGTAAAGCAAAAACAAGGCATCGATAGGCTCCGAAGATCGTTAGGGATCAGAGGCTTAGTCCGAAGCCGCAGCAATGGGTGGTGTCATGACGGACGCAATTCGCGGGTTCTGGGTGGCGTCGGCGACGCCGCTGACATCGGATGGGAGCGTGGACTCCGCCAGGCTCGCGGCCCACGCCAAGCAGCTCTTCGGCAAAGGCGTCGACGGCGTCGTGCTGTTCGGCACCACCGGCGAGGGCACCTCGTTCAACGTCGCCGAACGCGTCGCGACCATCGAAGCCGTGCTCAAGGCCGGCGTCGCAGCGGAGCGCATCGGGATCGGCGGCGGTTTCCCCGCCATCACTGACAGCATCGCGCTGACGCGCGCCGTGCTCGGACTCGGCCTGCGCCACGTGCTGCTGCTGCCGCCTTACTTCGACCGCAACGTCACGCCCGAGGGCATCGAGGATGCCTTTGCCGCGATCATCGATGGCGTTGCTGACGATCGCCTGCGCGCCTCGCTTTATCACATCCCGCAGGTCTCAGGTGTTGCGATCCCGACCGCCGTCGCCGCGAACCTGCGCAAGCGTTACGGCAAGCTGGTCGCGGGCTTGAAAGACTCCAGCGGCGACTTCAAGCAATTCCAGGCATTCCGCGCCGCTAGCCCCGAACTCGCCATCACTGTCGGCAACGAAGCCGATATCACCCGTGCGATCGCCGCCGGCGGCGCCGGCACCATCTGCGGCATGGCCAATATCGTGCCGGAGCTGGTCAAGGGCATGATCGACGGCGCGAACGTCGAGACGCGCATGCAGGCGGCAATCGATATCGTGGTGAAGACGCCATCCTTGGTCGCGACGCTGAAGGCGATCCTCGCGGCACAGACGGGCGACGCAGGCTGGCTGCGCGTGCGTCCGCCGCTTCGCGCCCTGTCCGACGGAACCGCGTTCAAGCGGAAGCTCGACGAGCTGATGACTCCCGCCATTGCGTGAGATCGCGTAGCGCCGCGACACGTTGCCGCGAATTCGCGTGCAGCGTGTCGCGATCGGTCGTGACGGCAATTCGTGATTGCGGCTCAGTGCCGATCGACTCTTAGAACGATTCAACACTAGAGCGATTCAACTCCGCCTACGGTTCTCTTCACTCACCGCGGCTGTTAGACGCGCCAGCGTCAATGCTGTGTCTGACGTGGAAGTGAATCGAAAGTGCGTGCTTATCTGGATGGCCAACGCGACAGCGGCCGTCGAACTCGTGCCGGCAAGAGCCGCGCGCGTCTTCTCATCGGAGCAGCCGTGCTGCTCGCCGAATGTCCCACCAACACGACGACTGCGCAGGCGCAATCGGCACTGCCGCCGGTGACGGTGGATGCGCCGGTGCAGCGGCCGAAGCCGGCGCGCGCATCGGAACAGCCTTCACGCCGCACGCAAACCGCCGCGCCCCAGCGCATCCGCAATCCCGCACCCGCGGCACCGACGCTCTCGGAGCGCGCGGCCGCACAAGCCGCCGCGCAACAAGCCGCAAAGCTCGGCTATCGCGCGATGCCGAGCGCGACCACGCTGCGCTCGGGCGCCTCGCCGCTCGACACGTCGCAGTCCGTCAACGTCGTGCCCGAGCAGGTCTTGAAGGACCAGCTGCCGCGCAACATCGACGATGCGCTGGTCAACATCAGTGGGATCACTCAGACCAACACGCTCGCCGGCACCCAGGACGCGGTGATCCGCCGTGGCTTCGGCGACAACCGTGACGGCTCGATCATGCGCAACGGCATGCCGCTGGTGCAGGGCCGCAGCCTGAACGCCGCGGTCGAGAGCATCGAGGTGCTGAAAGGACCGGCTTCGCTGCTCTACGGCATCATAGATCCCGGCGGCATCGTCAACACCATCAGCAAGCGTCCGGAGCTCTACCAGCACGGCTCGGTCACGCTGCTCGGCTCGACCTTCGCGAACAACCGCAGCGGCGCCGACGGCACGCTCGACATCACCGGTCCGATCGGCGATGGCGGTCTGGCCTATCGTTTCATCGGCTACGGTGTCAGCGAGGACTATTGGCGCAATTTCGGACGCCACAGGGAAATGCTGGTGAACCCGTCGCTTGCCTGGTACGGCGACACCACGACGGTCCAGCTCGCCTATGAGCACCGCGAATTCATCTATCCGTTCGACCGTGGCACTGCCTTCGTCAACGGCGCACCGCTGGCGATCCCGGCGACGCGTCGGCTCGACGAGCCCTTCAACAACATGTGGGGCACCTCCGACCTGGTTCAGGCCTCGGTCGAGCAGAAGCTCGACGACAATTGGAAGGTCACCGCGGCCTACAGCTACAACACCGAGACCTATAGCGCCAATCAGCTTCGCATCACCGGCGTCAACGCCACGACCGGCGTCGAGACCCGCAGCAACGACGGCACCCATAACTCGCTGAGTAACGCCAGTTACGGCACCTCCTATCTGCAGGGTGATGTCTGGGTGGGCGGCTTCCGCAACGAGATCCTGTTCGGTGGCGAGGCGTTGTATCGCACGATCGATCGCCGCGACCTGATTCGCCAGGCGACCCCGAGCTTCAATTTCTACAACCCGGTCTACGGATTGGTCTCACAGCCGGGTACGACCGTTTCGGCAACCGACAGCGAGCAGACCGACAAACTCGGCACCCGCGGCTTCTTCGCCCAGGACACGTTCCATCTGACCAACTGGTTGTCCGTGGTCGGGGGCGTGCGCTGGATGGAATACGAGCAGCTCGCGGGAAAAGGTCGGCCTGTCTTCGTCACGAACACCAACCTGTCGGGCGATAAGGTGCTGCCGCTCGGCGGCGTCATCTTCAAGCTGAACGATCAGCTCTCGTATTACGTGAGCTATACGCAGTCGCTGAAGCCGACCTCGACCATCGCGGCGTTCACCAGCGGCTTTGTCGTCGACTCCACCATTGCGCCCGAAGAAGGAACGCAGTGGGAGACCGGTCTGAAGTTCGATGTGAACAAGCGGCTGTCGGGCACCTTGGCATTTTACGACATCGATAAGAAGAACGTGCTGGTGCTGGATGATCTCGGCAACGGGAGGTCGACGGGGCGCACTTCCGGTGCGGCCCGGTCGCGCGGCGTCGAATTGGACGTGACCGGCAAGCTGACCGATCAATGGAGCATGATCGGAAGTTATGGCTATACCGACGCGCGCCTGATCAACGATCCCGTTGTTGGCAACGCCAAGCTACTGAACGCCGCGATGAACACGGCTTCGCTCTATCTCGTCTACGACTTCGGCGACGCGCTGCCCGGACGTCTGCGGCTCGGCGGCGGTGCGCACTACGTCGGCGACCGGCCGGGCGACTCCGCCAACACGTTCTTTCTGCCGGCGTATACCGTCGCAGACGTCTTTGCGACCTATGACACGAAAGTCGACAACCTCCCGGTGACCTATCAGTTCAACGTCAAGAACCTGTTCGACAAGGTCTACTACACGTCCACGACCGGAAGCGCTTTAGCCGTCGCGATGGGCGATGCCCGACGTTTCTCGCTGTCGGCGACGGTGAGGTTCTAGCGATGGCGGCGCGGCACAAAGTCATCGCGGCCCTGATCGCGCTGGCGTCTGCCTGCACTGCTGCCGCAGGTGTGAGCCGTGCCGAGGAGATCACGCTCTATTCGACCAGGGAGGCCGCCCTGGTCGCGCCTGCGGTTGCAGCGTTCACGGAAGCCAGCGGCATCAAGGTGAACGTCGTCTTCGTCGAGGACAGTCTCGTCAAGCGCCTCGTGTCGGAAGGGGAGGCCTCACCCGCCGACGTCCTGATGGCGATCGGTCTGGACAAGACCACCCAGCTCTCCACCCGCGGTCTGACTCGGGCCTTTGTATCGCCGCGCCTCGAACAGGCCCTGCCGGCAAATCTCCGCGACGGTGGCGCACAGTGGATCGCGCTCGCCCTCCGTCCCCGCATCGCGCTCGCGCGCAAGGACAGCCCGCTCGCGGCAATCGTCTATGAAGACCTCGCAAGTCCGCAATGGCGGGGCAAATTATGCATGCGCTCGCCGCTGCATCAGAACAATGTGGCACTGGTCGCGGCCTATCTCGCCCATCATGGCGAAGCCGCGACGGAGGCCTGGCTCGCTGGTCTGAAGGCCAATCTCGCCCACAAGCCGGCCGGCAAGGACAACGACGTGATCCGCGAGCTCGCGCAAGGCGCGTGTGAAATCGGCATCGGCAACACCGTGGCGCTGGCGCAATTGCGCGACGGACGGGACGGCGCCGATAGGCGCGCCTGGGCGATGGCGGTCAAGGCGGTTCCGACCACATTCAAGGGCGGCGGCACGCATGTGAACCTCACCGGCGCGGCGATCGCGAAACACGCGCCGCATCCGGCGTTGGCGCAACAGCTCGTCGAGTTCCTCGTCACGCCCTCGGCGCAACGGATCTTTGCTGCCGCCGAGCTTGAATATCCCGTGCTTGCGACGGCGCAGCGGGCGCCAATCGTTGCCGAGATCGGGGCGTTCTCCGCCGATGCGTTGCCGATCGAAGAGGTCGCCAAGCATCAACAAGCCGCCATTGCGCTCATCAAGAAGGCGGGCTTCGATGAGTAGGCTGGGGCGCGCGATCAAGGCTGGCCTGCTTCAGGTCCATTCCATCGCGGGCCTCGTGCTCGCGCTGCTCCTTGCCCTGATCGCCCTGACCGGCGCAATCATCAGCTTCGAGGACGAGATCGTCGACCATCTGAACGCCGGGATCATGGAGGTCGCGCCGCGAACGGCCCCGGCGCTGATGCCGGATGAATTGGTCGCACGGCTGAAGGCGACGCAGGACGTCGGCAAGGTCGCCGCCGTCACGCTTTCGAGCGACCCGTCCGCGGCGGTGCATGTCCGCTTCGCCCGCGACGACCAGGGCGGCCGGCCGGCCTCGCTCTATGTCGACCCCTATGACGCGCGCGTGCTGGGCACGCCGCGCGGCGAGGAGTTTTTTGCAATCGTCCGCAGGCTGCATCGCTGGTTACTCATCCCGGGCGATGCCAAGGGCTGGGGACGCCAGATCACCGGCGTCGCTGCGTTCGGCCTGGTTGTCATGCTGGTCTCGGGTCTCGTGCTCCGCTGGCCTCACCGCGCGAGCAGCGTGAAGATGTGGCTGAAGCCAAATCTGGGGCTCAGCGGCCGCGGCCTGCACCGGTCGCTGCATGCCGTCATCGGCACCTGGGTCCTGCCGATCTATCTGGTGATGACGCTGACGGGGCTCTGGTACTCGTTCGACTGGTACAAGGACGGTGTCGTCTGGCTGTTGTCGCGCCCGCAGGTCGCCGTGGCGCGCATGCAGCCGAAGGTGCCGCGCGCGGCTGCGGCCCGCGAGCCGGCTGAAGCAGCGGGATTCGATCGTGCCTGGTCGACCTTCCTTCACGACGAGGGGAGCCGTTTCTCCAGAGCCCTGCTGACGCTGCCCGCCGGGCCTGCCACGGTGATACGCATCCGATCATGGGGAAAGGACTCTACACGCGACACCGTGCGTGACGAATTCCGCATCGACGCGGTCACTGGTCAGGTGGTCTCCGCCGAGCTCTATGCCGACAAGACGCTCGGCGAGAAGATCATCGCGAACGTGTTCGACATTCACCGCGGTGCGATCCTGGGCTGGCCGGGCAAGCTTGTCTTCATGCTCGCCGCCGCGCTGATGCCGCTGTTCGCGGTCACGGGCATCCTGCTCTATCTGTCGCGCCGCAAGCTGCGGCGCCCGGCGCAGCCGCCGCTGGGGCGGCTCGTTCCTGGCGAGTGAGCTTGCTCATTCGCTCCAAATCCGAGCGTGGACGCCTCCACGTCAGCTGCCGCGAACGCCTCACTTCGGCTGCATGCGCCGTTCGTCGATGACGATGTCGTTGTTGACGGCGTAGATGAAGCAGCCACCATCCCTGCCGTTGCGCGCGGGGTCGCTGTTGCACTTTGCGAGTGCGGAGGCCTGGGCATCCTTCAGGCTCGGGTCGCCCGCCGAGATGAATAGCTTGCCCCATGGATGGATCGCCATCGCCTTCGGCTCCATGGCCATGTCGTAATTCTGCACGTCGGGGCGCTGCCTTGTGATGCGCCGGATAATCGGTATCTGGGACAAGTCATACTTGCCGGCATAGTGCAGCCGCGGCATATCCCTTGCGGTCAGCTCGCCCTCCACGACGATCTCTTCATTCACTGCCAGCAGGGCGCACGGTTTGCCGTAGCGTAACTGGCATGCTTCCAGCGAGCGCTCGCCCGTGACCGACGCGTCCTCGTGCTCGCAGGAGCGAAAATAATTCGCGTGGATGAGCTCCACCGCCTGCCCCTTGTTGGGCTTGCAGGCGACGTAGTCCTTGACCAGCGTGTCGCGGACAAAGCCGAATACGGTCGGCGTCGTCGCCGCTATGATCGACGCCATCGCCCGCTCGAATTGAGATTTGCGCTCCGCATTGGTCAGCGCGGCCATGGCCACGCCCGGAAGCGCCAAAAACACTACCAGGAATTTCACGATTTTCATGTTGTACCCCAAGCCCGATTCGGAACTCTAACGCCCTTTGCCGCAGACAACATGATTTTTCTATAGAGATTCGGGGGTCGCGCGTCGCGGAGAGCGCAGGGCATGCCTTGATCGGGCTGGTCAACCGGACGGCAATCGTCCAAAAGCGCTCGTGTCCATACCTCCCAAGGCTATCTGTCCCATGGCGCTTCCCACCGTCACCCCCGCCGACATCCGCCGCGCGCTGCTCTTGCGCGAGGAGATCGCGCTGCTCGATCTCAGGCACGAGTCGGCCTTTGCCACCGGTCATCCGCTGTTCGCCGCCAATATGGCCTTCGACCGGACAGCGATCGAAGCCGAAATGCGGCTGCCGCGCAAAGACGTGCCGATCGTGCTCTATGATGATGGCGAAGGCCTCGTCGTGGCGGGCGCCGAGCAACTTGAGGCCCACGGCTACACCAACGTGCGTGCGCTCGATGGCGGGCTGAAGGCCTGGCGTGCAGCGGGCTACGAGGTGTTTGAGGACGTCAATTCCTATTCCAAGGCCTTCGGCGAACTGGTCGAGGCGCGCCGCCACACGCCCTCGCTCAGCGCCGACGAGGTCGCAAAGCTGATCGCCGACAAGGCCAACATCGCCATCCTCGACGTCCGCCGCTTCGACGAATATGCGACCATGAACATCCCGGGCTCGGTCAGCGTGCCCGGAGCAGAACTGGTGCTGCGGGCCGGCAGTGCGGCGCCCGACCCCGACACCACCATCATCGTCAATTGCGCCGGCCGCACGCGCTCGATCATCGGCACCCAGTCGCTGATCAATGCGGGCGTGCCCAACAGGGTGCGAGCGCTGCGCAACGGCACGATCGGCTGGACACTGGCGCGGCATGCGCTCGCTCATGGCGCAGACCGGCGCGGCCCCATCGGGCCGTTCGAGGGTGGCCCGGCGAATGCCCGCGACGTCGCCTATCGCGCCGGCGTTCGCCACATCGGCGTGAACGAGGCATCGGCGCTCGCGGCGCAGGCCGATCGCACGCTCTATCGCTTCGACGTGCGCGACGCGGAGGAGTATGCCGCCGGCCACCTCGCTGGGTTCCGTCATTATCCCGGCGGTCAGCTCGTTCAGGAGACCGACATGGCTGCGCCCGTGCGCGGCGCGCGCATCCTGTTGACGGACGACAGGGGCGTCCGAGCCGACATGACGTCGTCATGGCTCGCGCAGATGGGCTGGGAGGTCTATGTGCTCGAGGGCGGCTATGACGGCCCGCTCGAGATCAGCCCGCCGCGCGTCCTGCCGAAGCCCGACCCGTCGCATCGCTACCGCCGCCCCTATGAGGGCACCGATGTCGCCGAGCGTGCGATGCAAGCCTATCTCGACTGGGAATACGGCCTTGTGGAACAGCTTCGCCGTGACGGCACACACGGATTTTACGTGATCTGAAGCGCTGGCTGGGTGTCCCGGCTGCATCTCCGGCCCTTCGTCCTTCGAGGCTCGCCCTGATGTGCAAGGGCACCCCAGGGTTCGTACCTCCAGCGACAACGGCTTCGCCGTTGCGCGGGGATGACGGGACGACTGGCACAGCAACATCTACCGCTGCGCCATCTTGTGCCCATATCCAAACCCTATTGTGCTGCATCTCGTCCGCGGTCTATGAGCTGCGGGCAAAGCCGATCGTCATGGAGACATTATGCCAGCCCCAGGCCAAAACCCCGAGCGGACCGCGAAGGCGTTGCTGCTCGAAGGTGTCAATGACAGCGCCGTGGACCTGTTCAGGAGCGCGGGCTTCACCAATGTCGAGCGCCTGACCAAGGCGCTGGACGGCGAGGCGCTGCGGCAGGCGCTCAAAGGTGTGTCGCTGCTCGGCATTCGCTCGCGCACGCAGATCACCGCGGAGGTGCTTGAGGCTGCCGACCAGCTTCTCGCGGTCGGCTGCTTCAGCGTCGGCACCAACCAGGTCGATCTGCTCGCGGCGCGCAAGCGTGGCATTCCCGTCTTCAACGCGCCGTTCTCCAACACGCGCAGCGTCGCCGAGCTCGTGATCGGCGAGATCGTGATGCTGCTGCGGCGGATTTTTCCGCGCTCGGTGTCGGCGCATGACGGCGGCTGGGACAAGTCGGCGACCGGCAGCCGCGAGGTGCGCGGCCGCACGCTCGGCATCATCGGCTACGGCAATATCGGCTCGCAGCTCTCGACCTTGGCAGAGGCCATGGGCATGCGGGTGATCTTCTTCGACCGCACCGACAAGCTCCGCCACGGCAACACCGAGCCGGTCGAGAAGCTGGAGGAGCTGCTGGCGCAGAGCGACATAGTCAGCCTGCATGTGCCGGAGACGCCGGAGACTGCCGGCATGATCGGCGAGAAGGAGCTGCGGGCGATGAAGCCGGGCTCGTTCCTGATCAACAACAGCCGCGGCACAGTCGTCGATCTCGATGCGCTCGCGGGTGCCCTGCGTGACGGTCACATCGCCGGTGCCGCCATCGACGTGTTTCCGGTCGAGCCTTCGTCGAATGCCGATCGCTTCAAGAGCCCGGTGCAGGGTCTCGGCAACGTCATTCTTACCCCGCATATCGGCGGCTCGACCGAGGAGGCGCAGGAGCGCATCGGCGGCGAGGTGGCGCGCAAGCTTGTCGACTTTTTCATCACTGGCTCGACCATGGGCGCGGTGAATTTTCCGGAGGTGCAGCTGCACCTGCGTCCCTCCGGCGCGCGCTTCAGCCACGTTCATCGCAACGTGCCGGGCATGCTGCGGCGGCTGAACGAGGCCTTCCTCCAGCGCGACATCAACATTGCCGCGCAATATCTGGAGACCGCCGGCGACCTCGGATACGTCGTGCTCGACGCGGATCTCGGCGGCCAGGATTCGGCCACGCTGCTCCAGCAGATCTGCGCGCTCGATGGCACCGTCGCTGCACGGCTGGTATTCGAGCACTAGACGGCGGGAACGTCACGTTCCGGTTGCATCACACGGCCACGGCTCTCTACACTACTGTCATCGTCGGCGTGTTACAAATCGCGTCGAATTTGAGATTCAGTTGCGTGGGTGCCGATGGAACGGGACGCCGTGCTGATCGATCTTGCGCTTCAAGGCGGCGGCTCGCACGGCGCGTTCGCCTGGGGCGTGCTCGACCGTCTCCTCGAAGAGAAATGGCTCTCGATCGCCGCGATCTCCGGAACATCTGCCGGCGCGATGAACGCGGCCGTGCTGGCGGATGGCTGGACCGCCGGCGGCGCCGAGGGCGCGTGTGACGCGCTCGAGCAATACTGGCGCCGTGTCTCGCGGGCCGCGGCCTTCAGTCCGCTCCAGCGCTCCCCGCTCGACCGGCTGATGGGACGCTGGACCCTCGATACGTCGCCGGCCTATATCCTCACCGACCTGATGTCGCGGGTGCTCTCGCCCTACGATCTCAATCCGACCGGCTACAATCCACTGCGTGCGGTGCTGGCCGAGAGCATCGATTTCGAGCGCCTCGCGCGCTCGCCGATCAAGCTGTTCATCACCGCAACGCGGGTGCGGACCGGGCGCGGCCGCATCTTCCGCAACGCGGAGATCACGGCGGACGTGCTGCTGGCGTCGGCCTGCCTGCCGACCATGTTCCGCGCTATCGAGATCGACGGCGAGCCCTATTGGGACGGCGGCTTCGCCGGCAACCCGACGATCACGCCACTGGTCCGCGAAAGCGACGCACACGACACCATCCTGGTGCAGATCAATCCGACCGAGCGGCCGGAGGAGCCGCGCACGGCCGCGGAGATCCTCAACCGCCTCAACGAGATTTCCTTCAATTCACCACTGATGAAGGAGCTGCGCATGATCGCGCTGCTGCGCCAGGCCGCCGATCCCGGCAGCGGCGAGGGCGCGCGCTGGGCGAAGATGCGGACGCACAGGATCAAGAGCGAAATGCTGACGAAGTTCGGCGCGTCGTCCAAGCTCAACGCGGAGTGGGAGTTCATCTCGATGCTCCGCGCCGAGGGACGGCTGGCAGCGCAGGCGTTCCTCGACGAGCATGGCGCCGATATCGGCCAGCGTTCTACTGCCGATTTCGATGTTTTGCTGGCGGAGTGCTGAGGCATGGGGCTTCTCGGCCTTCTCGTCGGGCTCGGCCTGCTGGTGGTGTTCGCCTTCCGCGGCTGGAGCGTTCTCCTGCTCGCGCCGTTCGCCGCGCTCGTTGCCGCGCTGTTCGGTGGCGAGCCGCTGCTGGCGAACCTGACGCAGGTCTTCATGATCAGCGCTGCGGGCTTCCTGGCGCAGTTCTTCCCGATCTTCCTGCTCGGCGCCGTCTTCGGCAAGCTGATGGACGACAGCGGAGCCGTCACCGCGGTTGCGGGCTTCATGGCGGAGCGTCTCGGCGAGCGGCGCGTGGTGCTGGCGGTCGTGCTGGCCGGCGCGATGGTCACCTACGGCGGCGTCAGCCTGTTCGTCGCGTTCTTCGTCATCGCTCCGATGGCCCGTTCGTTGTTTCGTGCCGCCGCGATACCGCGCCGGTTGATTCCGGCCGCGATCGTGCTGGGGACATCGACCTTCACCATGTCCGCTTTGCCGGGCACGCCGTCGATCCAGAATGCGATCCCGATGCCGTTCTTCGGCACGACACCCTTTGCCGCGCCCGGCCTCGGCATCGTTGCCTCGCTCGTCATGCTCGCCACGGGATTGTGGTGGCTGCGCCGCGCCGAGGCTGCCGCGCGACGCGCCGGCGAAGGCTATGGCGAGGACACGGAGGATGCGACTGAGCGCGCCGCCGCCGATGAGCTCGTGCGCGAACGCGCGACGACGGCGCGCGAGTTCGACCCGGCGGAGCTGCGGCACGGGCAACGGAGCGGCGCGCCGTCACCGGTCGTAAGCGCGATCCTGCCGCTGATCGTCGTCGTCGCCGTCAACCTCCTGATGTCGCTGGTGGTGTTGCCGCGGCTAGACGTCTCCTATCTCGCCGAGCCGCGCTTCGGCAGTACGTCGCTGGCGGCCGTCGCGGGCGTATGGTCGGTTTCGGTCGCGCTCACTGCCGCCATCGTGACGACCATCGTGCTGAACTGGACCCGGCTGCCGGCGCTGCGGCAGACCATGGACGCAGGCGCCAACGCATCCGTCCTGCCGGCGGTCAGCGTCGCCAGCCTCGTCGGTTTCGGCGCGGTCGTCGCCTCGCTGCCGGCGTTCACCGCGGTGCGCGATTGGGTGCTCGCGATCGAAGGCGGCCCGCTGGTGTCGCTTGCGGTGGCCACCAACGTCCTGGCCGCGCTGACCGGCTCGGCATCGGGGGGCCTGACCATCGCGCTCGACGCGCTGGGCCCGACCTATGTCGAGCTTGCCTCGCGCACCGGCATCGACCTCGGCCTGATGCATCGCGTGGCGGTGATCGGCTCGGGGACGCTCGACATCCTGCCGCACAACGGCGCCGTGGTCAGCCTGCTCGCGATCTGCGGCCTGACGCATCGCGACAGCTATTTCGACATCGTCATGGTAGGCATCGTGACATCGCTGCTGGCGCTGGTGGTCGTGATCGTAGCAGGCAGCGTGCTCGGATCATTCTAGCCCGGATGCGGATGTCCTTCATTGACGGGGCATCGAAGGTCGCATTGAATGCGGCCTCCTGTCGGACCGAACGAAAACACAAAGGGTTGGAAACGATGGCGCGAATGGATGCGAGACTGTGTGCGCTGCTCGCGGGCGCGATGACGGTGCTGGGCGCGAACGCCGCATCCGCGGTGACGCTGCCGGAGGATGCCGACACCGTCTGCAAGGGCCTCGTCGGCGGCGGCGGTGCGGTGAAGTTCGATTCCGCAACGTTGCAGGCGCCGGCGCAGCTCACCGTTGCCGAACGTGGGCCGACGCCGTCGGGCCGGGTCACGCCCGCCAATCCCGCTTTCTGCAAGGTGCTCGGCCATGTCGAGCCGACCGATCCCAAGGCGCCGCCGATCAAATTCCAGGTCAATCTGCCGGTCGAATGGAACGGCCGCTCCGTGCAATATGGCGGCGGCGGATTCAACGGCGTGCTGATCACCGGCTTGGCGCTTCCGCCGGCCTATCCCTTCGACAAGCCGTCGCCACTCGCGCGCGGCTTCGTCACCTACGGCACCGACTCCGGCCACGAATCCAAGCCGGGCGAGCCGCCGCAGCTCTTCGCGCTGAACGACGAAGCCTTCGAGAATTTTGCCCACCGCGCCTACAAGAAGGTGCGCGACGCCGCCGTCGCGCTGATGGAGCGCGCCTACGGCAAGAAGCCGGAGAAGATGTATTTCATGGGCTCGTCCGAGGGCGGCCGCGAAGGCCTCACCATGGCGCAGCGCTATCCGGACGATTTCGACGGCATTTTCTCGCGCGTGCCCGTCATCAACTGGGTCGGCTTGCAGCATGCCGGCACGCGCTCGGGCCTCGTGACCATGGGCGAGGGCTGGATCAATCCGGCGCAGGTGAAGCTCGTAGCCGATGCCGTGCGGAGGACCTGCGACAAGGCCGACGGCTCCGACGATGCGCTGGTGCAGGATCCCGTCGCCTGCAAGGCGGCGTTCAAGGTCGAGACGCTCCGTTGTGCGAGCGGCAAGAGCGGCAACCAGTGCCTCACCGATGCGCAGATCAAGGCGGTCGACACGTTGCACGCGACCTACAGATTCCCGTTCCCGCTCGCCAACGGTCTTGATGACTACCCGGGCTGGGGAGTCTCGGGCGAGGACACGCCGGCGGCCGGCCCAACCGGCGGCTGGGTCGCGTGGTGGCTCGGCACCGCGCCCCCGGCGCAGCCGCCCGCGCCCAACAACGGCATCGCCTGGATCTACGGCGCCGGCGGCATTCAATATGTGTTCGCGCGCGATCCCAAGCTGGACGTCACGACCTACAAGGTGGAGGAGCACAAGGCGCGGCTGCTCGAGGTCTCCAGCCTCATGGACTCGACCAATCCCGATCTCAGCCGTTTCCGCGCGCGCGGCGGCCGGCTGATCATGCTCGAGCACATGGCCGACTATGCGCAGAGCCCCTATGCCGGCATCCGTTATTTCGAGAGCGTCGAGCGCAAGCTCGGCAAGGCCGAGACCGCCGAGTTCGCGCGGCTCTATACCGCACCCGGCGTCGACCATGTCGGCTCCGGCGCGCCGGCCAATGTCGACATGCTGAGCGTGCTGGTCGACTGGGTCGAGAAAGGCAAGGCGCCCGGCGATCTCGAGGTCACTGAGCAGAAGGACGAGGCGCCGTCGTTTGCGACACTACGCGCGCTGCCGCTGTGCCGCTGGCCGGCCTGGCCGCACTACAAGAGCGGTCCAATGACGGAGGCTTCAAGCTTTACCTGCGCGCCGTGAGCTTTCGCCTCGCCCCGCAACCGGGGCGAGGCGAAGACGCTAATGCGCCGGTCCGCCGGCCGCCTTCACGCGCCGGGTCAGCATCACCGCGATCGCGGCGAGCACCAGCACCACGCCGATCACCGCAAAAGTGTCGGAATAGCCCATCACCAGCGCCTGGCGCTTGACGGTCTTGCCGAGCGCAATGATCGCCTGCTCGCGCGCGGCGTTGGGGTCGGGCACGCCGTGCGCCATGAAATAGTTGGTGAGCTGCGCGATGCGGGTGCGGACCTCCTCGCGGCCGAGTGTGACCGAATGGCCGATGATGTTGGAGTGGAACTGCTCGCGCTTGGTGACGATGGTCGCGAGCACCGCGGTGCCGATGGCGCCGCCGAGGTTGCGCATCATGTTGGAGATGCCGGACGCGGCGGCGGCATCCTGCGGCGCGACGCTGCCGAGGCTGAGCGCCGAGAGCGGCGCCAGGGTCAGCGCCTGGCCGACGGCGCGCACGACATTGGGGGCAAAGAACTGGTCGCCGGAATAGTCGAGCGACATCATGATGTTCATGAACGAGCTCGCGGCGAACAGGAGCAGCCCGACGGTTGCGATGTAGCGGGTGTCGAACCGTTGCATCAGCTTCGGCACCAGCGGAATCAGGAGAAGCTGCGGTAGGCCAGTCCAGGCCAGCACGTTGCCGATCTGCTCGGCATTGTAGCCCTGCACCTGGCCGAGATAGGCGGGCAAGAGATAGACCGAACCGAACAGCGCGAAGCCGAGGAACACCGCAGCGATCGTGCCGACACCGAAATTCCACTGCGTCAGCAGGCGCAGGCGCAGGAGCGGCTTTTCCACCACGAGTTCGTTATAGATAAACAGCGACAGGCTGACCGCCGCGATGATGGCGAGCCGCACGATGAAGGGCGAGCCGAACCAGTCGTCCTTGTTGCCTTCCTCCAGCACGGCCTGCAGGGAGGCGAGGCCGACCGCCATGGTCGCAATGCCGAACCAGTCGCCTTCGCGCAGCAGCCCAAGCTGCAGCGGCTGGCGCTCCAGGGTGAAGAACAGCGTGATCACCATGACCGCGGTGGGCACGACATTGACGAAGAAGATGGTCTGCCAGCCGTAGTTCTCGGTGAGATAGCCGCCGATGGTCGGGCCGATCGCGGGCGCAAAGGTGACGGCGAGCGAGAACATCGCAAGGCCGATCGGCTGCTGGGCCTTCGGCAGCTTGGTGAAGACCAGTGTGAAGGCCATCGGGATCAGGACGCCGCCGAAGAAACCCTGGAGGCCGCGCATCGCGATCATCGAAGGAAGATCGTGCGTGAAGGCACAGGCCACCGAAAACACCGCGAACAGCGTCGCGAAGCTCAGGATGATGTTGCGGAACGAGAACACGCGGGACAGGTAGTCGGTGAGCGGAATGACGATGATCTCGCCGATCAGGTATGAGGTCGAGATCCAGGATCCGTTGTCGACGCCGGTGCCGATGCCGCCCTCGATGTTGAGCAGCGAGGCGTTGGTGATCTGGATGTTCAGGATCGCCATGAAGGCGCCGATCATCGCCGCAAAGACGGCGATCCAGATCGTGGCGCTCGCGCGGTTGGGATCGGCGGCGGCGCGATCAGGCGTCGCGGCCGGCGTTGCGAGTGCTGGCGTCGAGATTGTGAGGCTGTTTGACATGGCACGATCCTCCGGAAACAAGCTTGGGCTTGATCTTTGCCTTGGGCGTCGCGGCCGCTTGCGCGGTCGGCGCTGAGCGCGTTGCGATCGTGGGAATCACGGACATGCCGGGCCGCAGCGCGATCGCGGGCACGGTCTCGGCATCCAGCGCGATCTTGACGGGGATGCGCTGCACCACCTTGGTGAAGTTGCCGGTGGCGTTATCGGGTGGCAGCAGCGCGAACTCCTGGCCGCTGGCCGGCGCGATGGAATCGACGTGACCGTGCACGATCTGGCCCGGGAACGTGTCCACCTCGATCTCGACCTGCTGTCCCGCCCGCACGTTGGTGAGCTGGGTCTCCTTGAAATTGGCGACGATGTAGGCGCCTTCGGCCGGCACGATCGACATCAACTGCGTACCGGCCTGCACATACTGGCCGACGCGGAGCGTGCGGTTGCCGACCACGCCGTCGATCGGGGAGACGATCGTGGCGTAGCCGAGGTTGAGCTCGGCCTGCTGCTGGATCGCTGCTGCGCGGGCGGCCGCCGCCTTGGCCTGCACGATCTCGGCCTTCAAGAGATCGACCTGCTTGAGGGCGGAAACGAGATTGGCGTTGTCGCGCTGGATAGCGGCGTCCGCGCCGGCGTCGCGCGCCTGTGCCTGCTGCGCATTCTGCACGCTGCCATAGCCGGTCGCGGCGAGGTCGGTGTAGCGCTTGTTCTCCTGGCTCGCGAACCTCTTCGACGCGGTGTCGACGTCGATCGTCGCCTTTGCCGCCGCGATCACCGCCTGCTGAACCTCGAGCTGGGCCTCCTTGCTTGCCACAGTCGCGTTCGCGGCGGCGACATCGGCCCGGGCCTGGTCGAGCGCCACCCTGAAGTCACGGCTATCGATCCGGGCCAGCACCTGGCCGGCTTTCACATGCTCGTTATCGCCGACCAGGACGTGGTCGAGATAGCCGCTGACCTTCGGCGCGATGGTGGTGTTGTCGGCCTTCACATAGGCGTCATCGGTGGAGACCAGGAACCGGCCGACGGTCCAATAGTCGTAGCCGTACCAGCTCGCCCCCGCCAGCGCGACCGCCGCCATCCCAGCCAGCAACAGCTTGCGAACGTTCAGCTTTTGACGAACCGCGGATGGCGCGGCAGGCAGGACGCCCTCGAGTGCGTTCGCCGGAATGGCGGTCTGGGCGACGTTGGATGGGTTGGTGTGGACGGTCATGGCCGCTCCCCTGAATTAGGAAACTTGACGATTTCCAAAATAGGCCTAGCTTTAGGACTGTCAATGGAATGACAGGCATCATCCAAAAACATGGCTCAGGCAAAATCTTCAGGGGAATGCCGCCCCCGCGGGCGGCCACAACTGCGCAGCGACGAGGAGACGAAGCAGATCGTCTTCGACGCCGCACGGCACGCCTTCGCCGTCGACGGTTATGCTGCGACCAGCACCGAAGAGCTGGCGCGCCGCGCCGGCATCTCCACCAAGACGCTCTATCGGCTGTTTCCGGGCAAGGCCGCGTTGTTCGCGGCCATGTGCGCGGATCGGCTTGAGCGGTTGCTCTCCGACGTTCATCTCCAGGCGAACGACGACGTCGAGATCGAAGCGGGCCTGCGCGCCGCGCTGCTCGCCTGCGCCGATCTCGCGCTCGATCCGGAAGTCGTGGCGTTGCAGCGCATGATCTTGCAGGATTCCGCCGAATTCCCCGAGCTCGCCGCGACCTTCTATAAGAATGGCATTTCCCGGACGGCGACGGCCCTTGCGCGCTGGCTCCGCGTCCAGGTGAAGAAGAAGCTCATCGCGATTGATGACGTCGACGAGGCCGCCGGCATGCTGATCGGCATGGTCGCATCGGCGCCGCAGCGCGCAGCGATCTATGGCGGCATACCTTTGCCGTCGCGCAAGGACATCGAGCGGCGTGTGCGAACCTGCGCGACCCTCTTTCTCGACGGCTGCCGTGCAACACCGCCGTAGCGACGACAGCGCTTTGACAATCCTGTCGCGCTCCATTATATATTTCGCATGCGAAACAAATCGACCTGCGCTTGACCGCGCCAAGACATCACCGCTTGATCTATCTGCTCAGCGTCGCGCAGCGGCGCTTGCAGCGCTGGATGGCTGCGCAGCCGCATAGCGAGGTGACACCGGCGCAGGCGGGCCTGTTGTTCATCCTCGGCAAGCAGAATGGCATCCTGATGGGCGAGGCGGGGGCCGCGCTCGATCTCGGGCCTGCCGGCATTTCCGGCCTCGTCGACCGCACGGCGGCGGCAAAACTGGTCGAGCGGCGGGCCGATCGCGAGGACGGGCGCGCCTGGCGCGTATGGCTCACGCCGAAAGGCCGCATTGCGCTGGCGCAGGCGAAAACGGCGGCGGCCGAAGTCAATGCGGCGCTGACGCAAGGATTTACCAGTGCGGAGATCGACATCGTCGCGCGTTGGCTGACGAGCATTCAGGACAAATTTCCAAGAGACCCAGAGGACTAAGAGGAGCAGACGAATGACCGAGCATGTCCGGATCGAGAGCAACGGCGGAATTCTCACCCTCACCCTGGCGCGTCCCGACAAGAAGAACGCGCTGACGGACGCGATGTACGGCAGGCTCGCCGACACCATCGAATCCGCCGAATTGGATTCGTCGGTGCGCGTGCTGCTGATCCGTGGCGAAGGCGACATGTTCACTGCCGGCAACGATGTCGGCGAGTTCGCGGCCGTGGCGAGCGGCAAGTCCGAAGGCAGCCGCAACGTCGTGCGCTTCATCCAGTCGCTGGCGCGCTGCACCCGCCCGCTGGTCGCGGCCGTGCAAGGCCGCGCTGTCGGCGTCGGCACCACGATGCTCCTGCATTGCGACCTCGTCTTGCTCGCCGACAATGCGCAACTGTCGACGCCGTTCGTCAGCCTTGCGCTGGTGCCGGAAGCCGCTTCCAGCCTGCTGATGCCGGCGCGCATCGGCTACGCCCGCGCCTACGAGATGTTCGCGCTCGGCGAGACCGTGCCGGCCAAGGCTGCGCTGGAATGGGGCCTCGCTAACCGGGTGGTGCCGCTTGACAAGCTCGATACTGAGGCGCTCGCGCTGGCCCAGCGCCTCGTCCGTCAGCCGGCCGGCGCGCTCACCGCCACCAAGCGCTTGATGCGCAATGGCGAGGCGCTGGTCGCGCAGATGAACGCGGAGGGCGAGCAGTTCGCGCAGCGCCTGCGCACGGCCGAGGCGCGCGAGGCGTTCACGGCCTTTGCCGAACGCCGCCCGCCCGACTTCACGAAAGTTGCATAATGTCGGCGGCCTAAAGGGTCGGCAAATCGGGAGTTGTTCCCAATTCGATTAAAACCTTAACGAAACATTGGCATGTCGCGATGCAAGGTGGCCACCAGTGAAGACTAGGCCCCCCTGCTCATGGCAATATTTAAGAAATCGGTAAGCACGCTCCTCCTGGTCCTGATGGCCTTGCTGGCCGTCGGCGCTCTCACTAGCACGGCGATCCAGATGGCCGGGGCTTTCGGCCGCTATCGCGACAGTCTCGAGACCGGGCGCCTTGCCGCCGCCGACAAGGCGATCTTCCAGGGCGTGCTGTCACTGCGCAACAATCGTGGCGACGCGCAGAGCGCATTGCTCGGCGAGGACGATCCGCGCACCAAGCTCAGCGAAGCCGAGAAGGCCGAGCAGGCGGGCTTTGAAGCCATCGCCGCGGCGCTTCCTACCGTCGAATTTGCCGGGCGCGACGAACTCGCCAGCACGCTGAAGCAGCGCTGGAGCGAAGCCGCGCCGCAGTTCCAGCTGTTCTATGACGAGGCGAAGCGCCCGCGTGTCGAACGCAAGATGGAACGCACCGGCGCCTGGTACGACGCCGTCACCAAGGTCATCGATACGGCGAATCTCGCGTCCACCGCGGTGTCGAACCGTGCCTGGATGAACGATCCCTTCATCGCCCGCATGATTCAGGTCCGACGCCTCGCCTGGCAGGTGCGTGACCGCTACGGCATCCAGTGTTCGTCGCTGCGTCCGAACATCAACAGCAGCAAGCCGCTCGACGAGACCCAGAAGCAGACCGTTGCCAGCTGGAACGGGATCGTCAATGCCGGCTGGACCGGCATGGGCGAGCTTCTGGCCGCGCCTGACGTAACGGCGGAGCTGGTCAACGCGGCGAAGGACGCGCGGGCCAAGACCGACGGCGTTCTCAAGCAGATCGGCGAGCTCACCAAGAACCTCGACGGCAGCGGTCGCCCGGCGTTGCCTGCGTCGGAATGGAATACGCTCTGCCAGTCGCCGTTCGCCCTCATCGTCGCGGTCGCAACCAAAGCACTCGACCAGTCGATCGCGCGCGCGGAGGCGGTTCAGGAGAGAGCCCTCACCAACCTCGTCGTACAGTCGCTCGCGTTTCTGCTTGCTCTGGCCGTGACCCTGGCTGGCGTGTTCGTGGTGCGCAACCGCCTCGTTCGTCCAGTGCGCGCTATCCTGGACGCGATCGCGCGCATCGGCGCACGCGATTTTGCGACCCCGGTTCCGCAGTCGAAATATCCCGACGAGTTCGGCACCATGGCTGCCGCGCTCGAGAGCCTGCGCGAGAGCGCGGCGACCGCGGAGCGGTTGGGCCAGGAACGCGAATCGCAGCAGGCGTTGCAGCTCGCGCGTTCCGGCACGGTCGATGCCGCGTGCCGCAGCTTTGACGACACCGTTCAGGCCGTCATTCAAAGCGTCGCGACCTCGGCGAAGGAGCTCGATGCGACGGCGACCGGCATGCGTTCGCTGGTCTCGGAATCGAGCAGCGAGACCGCGGCCGTCTCCTCCGCCGCAGAGCAGGCCACCAACAATCTCGAAACCATCGCGGCCGCGACCGAAGAACTCTCCGCCTCCGTCGGCGAAATCTCGGCGCAAGTGCAGGCCAGCGCGCGCGAGGCGCGCGAGGCGGTGGCGCAGGCCGAGCAGACCAATGCGACGGTCGAGATCCTCGACCAGACCGCAAGCCGCATCGGTGAAGTCGTGAAGATGATCAACGCCATCGCCGGCCAGACCAACCTCCTGGCGCTGAACGCGACCATCGAGGCCGCGCGCGCCGGCGAAGCGGGAAGGGGCTTTGCCGTGGTCGCCGGCGAGGTCAAGAGCCTCGCCGCGCAGACCGCGACCGCGACCGAAGAGATCTCGCGCCAGGTCGAGGAGATCCAGGGTGCGACGGGTCAGGCGGTCGCCGCCATCCGCTCCATTGGTGGCGCGATAGGCGGCATCGACGAGAAGATGACGGCGATTGCCGCGGCTGTCGAAGAGCAGCGCGCGGCCACCACCGAGATATCGCGCAACTTCCAGCAGGCCGCACAAGGCACCCGCGAGGTCACCGACACCATCGGCAGCGTCGCCAGCCTCAACCGCGAGACCGGCAATGCGGGCAACGTGCTGTTCGAATCGGTCAGGAAGATGTCGGCCGACGCCGATCGCCTTCGCGTTGCGGTCGAGGGTTTCCTCGGGGCGGTGAAGACCGCATAGCCTCAAACATTCCTTTGTCCCAACGGCGCGCGGATCGGCATTGCCGCCGGTCCCCGCGACGAGTACATCTGTGACGCCGCGCCACGCGCTCTGCGACAGAGTTACGAGATCATCAGGGATGGAGAATTCGATGCCGGTCACGCCACAACCCAAGGCCCAGCGCCCCTATCGCGGCGTGTTCCCGGTCGTGCCCACCATCTTCAACGATCGCGGCGAGCTCGATCTCGAGGGCCAACGCCGCTGTGTCGATTTCATGATCGATGCCGGCTCAAACGGCCTCTGCATTCTCGCCAATTTCTCCGAGCAGTTCGTGCTCACCGATGCCGAACGGGAAACCGTGATGCATGCGGTGCTGGAGCATGTCGCCGGCCGGGTTCCCGTCATCGTCACCACCAGCCATTTCAGCTCGGCCGTTTGCGCCGCGCGCAGCAAGCAGGCCGAAGCGGCGGGTGCTGCCATGGTGATGGTCATGCCGCCCTATCACGGCGCGACCTTTCGGGTGCCCGAGAAGGGCATCGTCGAATTCTTCAAGGTGCTCTCAGGCGCGATAAATATTCCCATCATGATCCAGGACGCGCCGGTGGCGGGCACGCCGCTGTCGGTCGAGCTGCTCGCGCGGCTGTCGCGCGAATTCTCCAACATCCGCTATTTCAAGATCGAGGTGCCCGGCGCTGCCACAAAGCTCAGGAGCCTGATCGAGGCGGGCGGCAGCGACATCGAGGGCCCGTGGGACGGGGAAGAAGCGATCACGCTGCTAGCCGATCTCGACGCCGGCGCCACTGGTGCGATGACCGGTGGCGGCTACCCCGACGGCATCCGCCAGATCGTTGATCCCTATTTCGCGGGCAAGCGCGAGGAGGCGAAGGCCGCCTATGAACGCTGGCTGCCGCTGATCAACTACGAGAACCGCCAATGCGGCCTGATCGCCTGCAAGGTCATGATGCAGGCCGGCGGCGTGATCAAGTCGGACGCCGTGCGGCATCCCTTGCAGCCGCTGCACCCGGCGACGCGCGCGGGGCTCCTGGAACTGGCGAAGGAGCGCGATGCGCTCGCGCTGCGGTGGGGGAAGTAGCGCGCCGCTTATTCCGCCGTCGTTAGATATCTCCGCTGTCGTCCCGGACAAGCGCAGCGAAGCGGAGCGCAGATCCGGGACCCATAACCACAGGATGGAGTTTGGCGAAGACTCGGGGTTACGCGCTCGCGCCACAACTACTCCCTGGGGTTGATGGTGTGGACGGCCCCCTACGGCATCAGTGTGCCAGAATGAGGTTGTCAGAAACTCATTCGCAGGAGCCGTCCGTGAGCCAGATTATCCGCATTGGGATGGATACGTCGAAGTATATTTTTCAATTGCATGGGGTTGATGCATCGGAATCGGTCGTGCTTCGCAAGCGGCTGAGCCGCAAGGCGATGCGGGCGTTCTTTGCCAAGCTGCCGCCGACGGTGGTGGCGATCGAGGCCTGCGGGGCCGCCCACCACCTGGCGCGAGAGCTTGGCAAGCTGGGGCACACGGCCAAGCTGA
>NZ_LUUB01000038.1:170804-218948 GCF_001641635.1 Bradyrhizobium centrolobii | reverse complement strand
GGCCCAGGCCGTGTGAAAATCACGCAACTTGGGGCGCGCCGGCGCATTCGCGGCCGCCGAGCTTCCAATTCGGTGGGATCGCCCCCGGTCATCTCAGTGGCAGCCAGGAGCTTCATGTAGGCGCCGATTTGGTCGCGCAGGGGCCAGCCTCACGCCCGCATCGCCTCCAGCAATCCGGCTACGCCCACGATCATCATCACGCGCTTCATGTTGTAGGCGAGCACGTTGAGCGCCATCTCGGTGGCCACCTTTGGCAGCTTTTTCGTGAGAAAGTGCGTAGCTCCCATCCAACACTTCAACGTGCCGAACGGGTGCTCCGCTGTCTGACGGCGGACACCCATTGCATTGGGGTTGTGGTCGAGCCGATCCTGAACTTTCTCCAGAACGGCCTCGTGCTCCCAGCGTGAGATGCGGCGCTCAGTGCCTGTCGTGCACTGAGCTTTTAGCGCGCAGGTTTTGCAGGTGCCTGTCCAATAGCGGCGCAGTATCTTTCCATCCTCTACGTTCGTATAGTGATCAGTTAGCCGCTCGCCGGCGGGACAGCGATAAACATCGTCGGCGGCGACATAGACGAAGTCCTGTTTGCCGAACCGGCCAGCAGCTTTGGCGCCCGAAGTCATCGGCTTCGGCAACGTCACTGTGATGTCGGCTTCCTCGCAGGCCCGGATCTCCTCTCCATCGTAATAGCCGCGGTCTGCCACGGCTTCGAGCGTCTCGACAGCCATCTCGTCGCGCGCCTGCCTGGCCATGTTGGCGAGTTGGTGGCGATCGGTACCCACGTTCGTCACCTCGTGAGCCACGATGAGATGATGCTGGGTATCAACTGCAATCTGCACGTTATAGCCAACGATCCCGGTGTCCTTGCCACTTGTCGCCATCGACCGCGCGTCAGGATCAGTCAGCGAGATCTGCTTGTCCTCGCTCTTCATCATCTCCGTATTGATCGCGGTGAGCCGGACGATCTCCTCCTTGAGCTTCTCGATCTTGCCCTTCAACCGCTCAACCTTCGCCGCAGGCACCGCATCGCCGTGCCGATCGGCGGTCTCGAGCTGCGACAGATACCGGGCGATGCTCTCGTCGATCCGCTCCAGGCGCCGCTTCATCTTCGCCTCGGTGAAGTTCTTGTCCCGCGCATTGACGGCCTTGAACTTCGATCCATCGATGGCGACGCTCGCTGCAGCAAGCAGATCAAGCTTGCGGCACAGTGCGACGAACTCGCGGCAGACCTCACGAATGGCCTTGCCATTGTCCTTGCGGAAATCCGCGATGGTCTTGAAGTCCGGCGCCAACTGCCCGGTCAGCCAGATCATCTCGATATTGCGTTGGCATTCCCGTTCCAGGCGTCGGCTCGACGGCACGCGATTGAGGTAGCCGTAGATATAGAGCTTGAGCATCATGCCGGGATGGTAGCCGGGTCGCCCCGTCTCGAATGGCTGGACGCCAACGAAGCCGAGCTTATCCAGATCGAGCCCGTCGACGAACACATCGACCGCACGCACCGGATTGTCCTCGGTCACGTAGTCGTCGAGCAGCGCGGGGAACAACGTGCTCTGACCGCGATCAACCCCTTCCACGAATCCCGCCATCGCTCGTCCCACCGATTCATTGGAGAACAATAGCAGAGGCGGAGTTTTCACACGACCTGGGCCACAACCCGACATGCGCTCGATTCAAGTCGCGATATGCTTCCAGCCGCAGCAGCCTCGATTCACTGGTGGAATTTATAGACGTCGCTTGTCCTGGTCAGAGTACGCAGATCATTTTCCGGCTTTCCTTACTCGTTCAGTGAGTAAGACGCGATCCGTTGGGTAGGAAGCGCCGAGATTGGCCCCGCAGCTTGCGATGGTCGCGATCCCGGGAGGGATTGATCTGATCATATGGAGGACCGTACGCGCAGCCGGTGTCTGGCTAGGTCAAGCCATCATAGAGACCCGAGTGGACGCGCTCCTCGGAACAGCCAGTACGCAAGAGGAGTAAGCGAACATCGCCGCAAGACCACGCGAACGGAGTGGTGACATCTTCCTTCAGTTATGGGACGACATTCCGGTCCGTAGGTAGGCGCCGCGACGCACAACCCACGACTTGCGGTCGCACTCGTCTCAGCTGACCGCCGGGCAGCCAGATCTATCGGGGCGCCTTTGACTGCTCCACCTTCAGCCTTCGAAAGGCTCGCTTCCCGCGATCTCGATCCCGAATCCCGAGAGGCCCTTATACTCGTGGACGGATGAGGAAAGGTTGCAGATCGAAGAGACACCGAGATCACGCAGAATTTGCGCGCCGACGCCGACCTCTCGCCATTGCCTGTTCCGGTCGGCGTCCACCGAACTCTGGTCTGCCAAGGGCTCAACCGGCACACCGGCAGCACCGTCTCGAAGATAAACCAGCACACCGGACTTACGCTTCTTGAAATGATCCAGAGCTTTCACGACCTTCAGCGGACCACCGAACAAATCCTTGACGATGTTGGGCTTGTGAAACCGGGTCAGCACGTTCTTGCCGTCGCCTATGTTCCCGTACACCAGGGCAAGATGATAGATGGAATCGAACGGCGAACGATAGGCATGGCCCTCGAGCGGGCCGATGGGGCTGTCCACCACAAAGGACGACACCCTCTCGATGAGCTTTTCTCGGGCCTGGCGATAGGCAATCAGCTCTGCAATGGTTAGCTGTTTGAGATTGTGCTTCTGCGCAAAGGCGGCGACCTGCGCGCCCTTCATCACGGTGCCGTCGTCATTCATCAGCTCGCTGAGAACGCCTACGAGCGGCAGGCCCGACAACCTGCAAAGATCGATCGCCGCCTCAGTATGACCAGAACGCAGGAGGACGCCACCATCGCGGGCAATGAGCGGGAAGATATGGCCCGGACGGGCGAGATCATTGGGTCCCACATTCGAATTGACCAGCGCGCGACATGTGGCGGTACGCTCCTCCGCCGAGATGCCCGTGGTCATGCCCGGCTTGTAGTCGATCGAGACCGTGAACGCCGTCGAGTAGTTCGAGTCGTTGTGCGCGACCATTGGATCGAGACGGAGCCGACGCGCATCCTCGCTTGTGACGGGCGCGCATACGATCCCCGAGGTGTGCCGGACGATGAAGGCCATCTTTTCGGGGGTACAAAGGGAAGCAGCGACGATCAAATCGCCTTCGCCCTCGCGATCGTCGTCATCGGTCACGACCACGATTTCGCCGGCGGCAAAGGCTTTCAACACGTCGGGAATAGAATGCGCCATCGTCCGTACTGCCATAAGAGTTCCATGTAAATAGCGGTATGAACCAGAACGCTGGAGGGCGCAATGCTGCCGTGATAGCGCTCAAATCGGCCTAATTTCTCGGTTTACCGTTACGATTTGCGCGTTCGAACCCGAACCGCCTGCCAGGGCTTGCCATGCAAGCGAACACCGAATGCCGCCTCGGGTCCGGCATTGTGCACGACACCGAGATGACCACGCAGCGGCGGCGAGACCGGAAGCGGTGCCTTCTCGAGAGGCGTGATCGTCATCTCCCAGGTGTCGATCAGGTCGATGTCGTAATCTCCATCTTCCATCGGCAGCCCGACCGCCCACTCACGCGGCTGATGCTCGCCGAAATAGAGATACCGCACGTCACCGTCGTGAGCGCCGGAGATGCGATTGAACTCGCCCCGAGAATTGGCCGGCGTATAAGGCGTGAGCCCTCGCTTCACATCCTGCTCGAGAAGGTCCCGCAGGAACGCGATCCGTTTCCAGCTTTCGCCGCGAAGCACGCCTCCCTTTGCCCACCACAGCAGATCCTGTGGATGCATGAACGTCTCGCCGTGACCGGCGTAGCCGCCGCGCATCACCGTGATCCAGAAGCGGTTGACCAGCTCCTGGGCGGAAATGTTTCCCCAAGGGCGCGGAATGTTGCCTTCGTATTCGGGCTCGTCGTTGATGACCGGCTTGCCCCAGGTGTCACGCCAGGTCGCGGTGCGCTTCACGTCCCAATTCTGGATGCAAACGTGATCGACCCACGGCTTCCGATGGTCGAAGTTCATATTGGGATTGCCGTTGTGGATCGACTTGATGTGCCGGTTGGGATCGCACTCCTCCACGACATGGAAAAGACGGTCCCAGTACTCGACCGGCTTGACGTCGATGAGGAAGTCGTACTCGTTCGCGAGCGACCACCAGACATTGGAATAGGCGGACAGACGCGCAACGATATAGCGAAGGTAGTGCGTGTCCCGGTCCTCACCCATCAGGCAATAACCCCAGCGATCGTAGGGATGAAACAGGATAATGTCCGCCTCTACGCCCATCTCGCGGAGTTTTGAAACCTGCGCATCGAGGTGACGGAAAGCTGCGGCATTGGGGCGGTCGAAATCCTCCTTGCCGTCGGCCCCGACCTCGAACATCGGCATCAGTGGCTCATTATTGTTGTAGATGTAGTGCTTCGGGAAGACGCACATGCGGATCTTGTTGAACCGCGCGGCGCGAAGGGTCTCGAGGGTTTGCTCCTGCATCGCTAGCGGCTGATGCGTCCAGGCGTAGCAGGTCGTCCCGAACGGGAAATACGGCGTGCCATCGGCATGGGCGAAGTGAAACTGGTTTCTGACGCGCACAGGTCCATGTAAGCCTGGTCGCGCGGGGCTGCAGATGAAGGAGCCTTCGCGACCGTTCAGTTCGGGCCGGTTCGACTCCGTGGTGAAGCGCCATTCGCCTTCGGTGTCGGGCATGAAGCGGATCCGCCACGTGCTGTCACCGTCGTAAAATCCTTTCGCAACCACCTGCCTGTTTCCAAACGAAAATACCGCGCTCAGCGAGGCGTCGGAAAACGGATTGGCGAGGTCCGCCCCCTTCAGCTCAACCTCGAAAACATCCCACAATGCGACTTGCTGCTTCACGGCTCACCCCTTGACTGCGCCTGCGGTCAACCCGCCGACGAAATAACGTTGGAAGATAAGATAAACGACGACGGCCGGAACGACCGTCGTGACGATGGCCGCGTTGAGCGGCCCGTAGTCGCTGCCGAACTCGCCCTGAAATCCCATGAGCGCGAGCGGCAACGTCCAGTTCCTGTTATTGAGCAGGATCACGAGAGCCATCGCAAACTCGTTCCAAGTCGCCACGAAATCCAGGATGAACAAGGCAGCAAGAACCGGCAGCGAAATGGGCAAAAACACCTGTCGAAAGATGGTGAAATGCGAGGCGCCGTCGACGATGGCCGCCTCGCTCAGCTCCTCCGGGACCTCCTTGAAGAAGCCGTGGAGGATGAACACCTGATACGGCACGCCGAAGGCGATATAGGGCAGCCAAAGACCAATGAAGGTGTTAATGGCCCCGATGCCGTTCACGACGGAGAACAGCGGCGCGAGCATGACCTGGAACGGCAGCATGGTGCCGAAAACGAACAGGGCGAGGAAGCCCTTCCCGTAAGGCAACTTGATCCGCGACAGCGCGTAGGCGGCCATCGCCGAGAACGCCAAGCCGATCGGCACCTTCACAAAGGTGACGATGACGCTGTTGAGGAACGTCGTGCTGAACCGGCCTCGCTCCCAGGCCGATGCATAGTTCTGCCAGTAGACCTTCGTGGGCGGGGCGAATGCACCTCCGCCCATCACGTCCTGCGTTGACTTCAGTGAGGTTGACACGATGAACACGGCCGGCGCGATCCAGATCAACGCCAGAACGATCAGCACGATCCATAGAACGACCAGAAGCGGGTCGATACGATCAGATCCCATCTGCCGGAACGGAGCCGTCGCCGCGCTCATGCGCTTCGCCCCTGCGCCTTGTCGTTTCTCGCTCGCCACAGGAGATAGGGAATGATGACAGCGATGGTCATCAGTAGCAGCACGACCGCCACGGCTGCCCCCCTGCCGAAATCATGGATCTGCATCGACTGCGTAAATGCCCATAGCGCCAGCATCTGGGTCGACTGCGCCGGGCCGCCGAGCGTCATGCCGTATACGATGTCGAATGCCCGCAAGGACTGGATCAGCGAGAGGACGACCACCACGGTCGTCGTCGTGCGCAGCGCCGGAAGAATCACATATCTGAGCACCTGGAACCGGCTCGCGCCGTCCATGCGAGCCGCCTCGACCAGGGAATCCGAGACACCCTGAAGGCCTGCCAGGAACAGCACCATCGAAAATCCCGCATGCTGCCAGACGTAGCCGGCGAAGATCGAGTAGAGCGCAATCCTTCTGTTGCCCAGCCAATCCGGGATGAATGACTGAAATCCGATATCGGTCAGCAGGGTACTGAACAATCCGAAGAATGGATCGTACATCCATTTCCACATCGTCGCGACCGCGATCGGCGCGATGACCACGGGCAGATAAAACACTGCGCGCAGGGCATTGCGGCCAGGCAGCGCCTGGTTCAACGCCAGCGCGAGAAGGAAGCCCAGGATCGGCGGGATGACGATGGCGAGTGCTGTCCAGATCACGGTATTGCCGAGCGCCATCCAGAAGACGGGATCGTCCCTGAAGATGAAGATGTAGTTGGCGAAGCCCACGAATTCGCGCGCTGGCGAAAGCCCGTTCCATTTTTGGAAGCTGAGCACGAAGACTTCGATCATCGGATACAGGGCGAACCCGGCATAGATAGCGAGCGCAGGCGCGAGCAGGATCCAACCCTGCGCCTGCGCAGACGTTAGGCCGTCCCGCCAGCTACGTCGGGGAAGAACGATCGTGTCCGACGGGACGACCACCATTGTCACCCTCGCTTGTCGATGAAGGCCTGCAAGGCCGCCGCCGCCTTGCCGGACTCCATCGTGTCCGTCGCAACTGCATTGATGATGCGCCAGTATTCCGTGGTGACATCGAGCGGGAAGCCCTGGTCGCCGTTGACAAAGCTCGCCTTGTATTGGTCGAACAGGCCGAACCACGCCTTGTCGAAGACATCCGGATTCTTCGGAGCGACGTTCTTGTTTACGCCGAGGGGACCGAATGCGCCCAAATTCTCCTGCTGGACCTTGTCGGACACGAAGTAGTCCAGGAACTTGGCGGCCAGATCCTTCTTGCCGTTTGGATTGATGTAGAAGTTCACGCCGAAGCCGTAGAGCCGATCGGTCCCCGTCGGAAACGCGAACACGCCGAACTCCTGAGGCGTCTTGGTCTCCGTACGCAGCTGGTTCGCCATCCAGTCGCCCTCGAGCATCATGGCCGCACGATTGGCTTCGAACAGCTTGCGGGACTGGGTCTGGTCGTAGCTCATGAATGGCTTGAGCGTGTATTCGCTCGTCCACTTGTGGAACTCATTGAACGCATCGGTCGCGCACGTCGTCTCGCTCCACTTGACCGTCATGGCGATCAGCGCATCATGAGCCTTCGCGCCGCACTTCGTCTCCAACAGGACGTCCATCAAGCGCATGACGTGCCAATTCACGCTGCCACCAAACGTGATGGCGGGGATGCCTGCCTGCTTGAGCTTGGCGGCGGCGGCCACCAGTTCGTCATAAGACTGCGGCGGCTGAGCAATGCCGGCCTTCTTGAACAGCTCTTTGTTGTAGTAGATCGCCTCACCGTTTAGCTGATACGGCACGCCATGCCGGTTCGGCGGATAGAGCGTGGTGTAAGCATCCGCCAGTGGACGCAGTCTCTCGTTCCACTTGTATTTCGCATAGTACTCGTCGACCGGCGCACTCATTCCAGCCTTTACGAATTCGCCGCCGAGCCCGAGGCCCGCCCACATGTAGTAGAGGTCCGGGCCGGCCTTCGACGCCGCAGCGATGCGAAGCGCGGACTTGTGTTCGTCGACCGACCGCGTCTCCATCTTGATGGTAACGCCTGGATTGGCGGCCTCGAACTCCGAAAAGATCTGCTTCAGGGCCTTGTCTTCGGCGGGGCCGTTGGTGCGGCTCCAGATGACTAGCTCGTCGGCGCGTACATTCGCAGTCGTCAGGGCCGCAAGCGCACCGGCAATTGCTATCGTGTATCTCAATATTTTCATACTTTCCTCCCGTTGATTCAAATTAACCCGAGGTCGGCAAGTCGACCTTCGATCGCACCTCTTCCAAAGACCGTCATCCCAGTTGCGCCTCGAGGGCGAAGCGCCGATACATCCGGCGCTGCATCTGATCGAGGACAACGGCGGCTATGATGACGATGCCCTTGATGACCATCTGCCAGAACGAGCTGACGCCGAGCATCACGAGACCGTCCGACAACACGCCGATCACAAAGGCGCCGATCAGCGTCCCTGCGATCGTGCCGCGGCCTCCCGAGAGGGATGTTCCCCCAAGGACGGCAGCAGCAATCGCATTGAGCTCGAAGGTCTCGCCCGACGCCGGATGGGCCGCGACCAGTTCGGAGGCGATGACCAGGCCCGCGAACGCTGCGCAAAAGCCTGAGATCATGTAGGCGCACACCTTGATTCGGTTGACGCGCACGCCCGAGAGGGCCGCCGCACGCTCGTTTCCGCCGACTGCATAGACCTGCCGCCCGAACGGCGTCCGCCCCGCGACATAGGCAGCGACCGCGGCGAAGATCACGAGCGCGACGATCGAAACCGGAACGCCCAGCAGTGTGCCGGAGCCCAGGAACGGAAAGCCTGTATTGCCGAGATTGGGATCACCGACCAGATTCGAAAAGGTCGCGCCGTCTGAAATCAGCAACGCCGCGCCGCGGGCGACATACAGTGTTCCGAGGGTCGCGATGAACGGCGCCACGTTGAGCCCGGTGATCAGCAATCCGTTGATCAAGCCGACGCCGGCGCCGACCCCGAGCGAGATCGCAATGGTCTCGATGACGTTCGGAAAGATCGTGACGTCTAACACATCCAGCGGAATTCCGCGCGTCAGGAGCGCCCCGGCGATCATTCCGGAGATACCGACGATGGAGCCCACCGACAGATCGATGCCGGCGGTCAGGATCACGAACGTCATGCCGATGGCGAGGATCGCATTAACGGCCACATGCTTGGCTACGATGATCAGCGTCGGAACGTCGAGGAAGTTCGGGGTCGTAACGCCAAAGAAGACGAATACCACGATCAGCGCGATGAAGGTCCGGAAGCTCATCAGCAGCAGGGCAAGCGGCCGTCTGCGCTTCGATGGATCGGACTTGACCGTCGGGAGCGCTTCGCTGCTCATGACACCAGCCTTTCCTGAGCCGGGAACGCCGCCGTCGAGGCTTCGACCAGGGCCGCTTCGGTCGCTTCGTCACGGGAGTATTCCGCCGCAATCTGGCCGCGGGACATCACGACGATCCGATCGGCATAGCCGAGGGCCTCCTTCAGATCGGAGGTCGAGAAGATGACCGCCAATCCCGCATCGGACAGCTGGCGCATCACCCTGAAGATCTCGGCCTTGGCGCCGACATCGACGCCGCGAGACGGCTCGTCCAGAAGAACGACGGAGGGGCCCGTCATCAGGCCTTTGCCGATGACTACCTTCTGCTGGTTGCCACCGCTCAGGGCCGTGACCTCGACCTCGGGCGATGAGACCTTGATCGTCATGCGCTTGATCATGTCGCGCGCTTCCGATTTCTCGCTCGCTGCATCGAGCGAGAAAAACCGAGTAAAACGGCGCAAACTTGCCAGCGAAAGATTGGCGCGAACCGACAGCGTCTGGACGAGACCGTCGCGCTGCCGATCCTCAGGCACCAAGACCAGACCGCGCTTGATCCGGTCCGAGATGGATAGGCCTGAGAGATCTCTGCCACCAATCTCGATCCGCCCGACGGCTTGCGGCTGCAGACCCATCAGGCATTCGAACAACTCGGACCGTCCAGCGCCGAGCAATCCATAGAAACAAACGATCTCGCCTGCCTGGACGGAAAAGTCGACGTGATCGACGAGGAAGCCACCGGCCGCGCGCGGCAGCGAGAGGCCCTGCACCGTCAGCGCGTTCCCGCCAAGCCGGCTGGCTTTCTCTTGCAGGGCCAATTTGGTCGAACCCACCATCCGCTCGATGATCCAGTCGACCGAGATATCCTCGACCAGCGCGTCCGCCTGACGGCGGCCGTCACGCAGCACGGTGATGTAGTCGCCGATGCGCATGATCTCTTCGAGACGATGCGAGATATAGATAATTGCGACGCCATGCGCCTTGAGGTCGCGAATGACCTTGAAGAGGATATCGACCTCGGCGGCGCTCAGCGCGGAGGTCGGCTCATCCATGATCAGCACGTCGACGTCGGCCGCGAGCGCCTTTGCAATCTCGACAATCTGTTGCTGACCGATTCGCAAGTCGTCGACCAGCCTGCTCGGGTCGATCGGATGCTCCAGTCTGGCGAGCAAGGCCTTCGCCTTTTCCACCTGCCGGGTACGGTCAATATCGAAACCAAAACGCGTCGGCGGATCGATCAGGCCGAGGTTCTCCGCCACGCTCAGATTGGGGCAGAGGTTGAGCTCCTGATAGATGATGCCGATGCCCTGCCGCGCCGCATCGCGCACGGACTGGAAGCTGACCTGTTGCCCACGGAGCAGGAGCCGTCCGGTGGTCGGCTCGGTTGCGCCGGCCAGGATCTTCATCAGGGTGGATTTGCCGGCGCCGTTCTCGCCGACCAGCACGTTGACGGCGCCACGGCGGACTTCGAAGTCCACCTCTTGCAGCGCAATGGTTCCCGGAAAGACCTTTCCGACGCCTTCGGCCTTCAAAATGATGTCGTTGTCAGGGCCGACGGAGGCACTCATGTCTTGCCTCCCTTCGCCGGCTCGACGATGACCGGTGTCGCGGTGATGGTGTCGCTGCCCAGGACCGCCGCCGCGTAGAAGACAACGGACTTGCCCATCGCATCGGCGGGATCGAACGACTCTCGGACGCTCTTGCTGGCCCGATCGTTCAGCGCACGCGAAACCTGCGCGTATTGGATCTGATTAACGAAGTCGCCGAACTTGATGAAAGGCAGTGCGTCGCGCAGCATGGTGCCAAACACGACCGGGCCGATCTGAAGATCGACCTTTCGTGGCCCCGATGCTGTCTGCGATTCGACCGAAACGATGGCGTGACGCGAGGCTGTGTCGACGGCCACCACCTTGCCCTCGCCTTTGACCTCATAAGTCCAGGGATTGCCATCGCCCTCGCGATGGCCATGAACCTGTCCGGCCTTGTCCGGATCCTTCGCCACATCGGTCAGGAGCGTATCGAGCTCCATCGCCCGTCCCTTGAAATCCGGCAGAACCTTCGACGCCCAGATCTTGTCGACATACCCGTTCGCATCGAACTCATCGGCCGACTTCGATTTTGCAGCCTTGAGATCCGCATTGGCCACGACCTTGCAGCCGCCAAGGGCAGCCGCAACCATGAGGACCAGAGTGTTTCGTCGCGTGAAAGCCATCGATCTATTTCGGCGCGAAGGACATCTCAATCAGATCTTCGGCGGCGTCGCGTACGGCGCCGCTGACAATTGCGTGGCAAAGAGCCTTCACCCGACGGCTACTTGGCCAGCGTGAAGTTGTTCAACTTACCCGCATTGTCCTTGGCGATCAGAACGCAATCGATCGACTGCTTCTCCGGCTTTCCGGTCGATCCCTTGGCCAGATAGGCGTCGGCCTGCTCGACAGCGAGCTGAGCGATTTGGAAAGCGGGCTGCAGAACGGTTGCGGCGATCTTGCCCGCCTTAACCTGGTCGCGCACGTCGTTCGATCCGTCGAAGCCGACCACGATCACATCGTCCCGGTGTGCAGCCTGCAGCGCTGCGGCGGCGCCCATCGCCATGGTATCGTTGCCGGAGATCACGCCTTTGATCTCGGGGTGCGCCTGCAGCATCGACTCCATCTTCGAATAGGCTTCCGTCTGGCTCCAGTTGGCACTCTGCTTGGCCACAAGCTTCAGGTCAGAGAACTGATCGAGCACGTCGTGGTAGCCCTTGGAACGGATGCCCGCGTTGGTATCCGACTCCTTGCCGACAAGCTCCGCATAGGGTCCTTTTTCGCCCATCTTCTTCGCGAACTCCTGACCACCGAGGCTGGCCCCCTGGTAGTTGTTCGACACGATCTGGGCGACCGCAATTCCGGTTTTGTTGATCTCGCGGTCGATGAGGAAGCTCGGGATGCCGGCGGTCTTCGCTTTCTGCACGGCCTCGATCGACGCATCGGCGCCGGCATTGTCGAGAATGATCGCCGCCGCCTTGCGGGCGATGGCCGTGTCGATCAACTGGTTCTGCTTGTTGGCGTCATCGTCATGCGACAGCACAAGCGTGTCGTAGCCGAGTTCCTTAGCCTTGGCTTCCGCACCATTCGCTTCGGTCGCAAAGAACGGATTGTTGTGCGGCGGCGTAATGATCACGATCAGCTTGCCGTTGCCGGCAGCGAGCGCATTCGCGCCGGTCAGCGCGGCAAGCACGAATGTCGCGCAGCCGATGGTCTTCAGCCATTTCATTTCGTTTCCTCCTCTTCTCTTACTCGAGCGCCTGTGGCGGCGCTTTCCCAACCCCTCCAGCGGAGGGGAAGCTCCTCACGCATCATCTCCTCGTCCCGGCGATGGCCTGGTCGATCGCAGATCGCCACCCCGCAACCAGCCGATCGCGCGAGCTTTCGCCCGCCGTCGGTGCAAAAACATCAGCCTCTGTGATCAAGCCCGAGAGCGCATGCTCCTCGCTCCATAGGCCCGCACGGATTCCAGCCATGATTCCGGCGCCGATCGCGCTGAGTTCCGCGACGCGGCTCCGGCGCACCGGCTTTTGCAGGACATCGGACTGGATCTGCATCAGGAGATCGTTCCGTGACGCACCGCCGTCGGCCGACAAAGCCGAAAGCTGCATTCCGCGATCGGCCTGCATCGCCACGAAGACGTCGTAGATCTGCAGCGCGATGGCCTCGAGCGTTGCCCGCGCGAAGTGCGCGGGCCGCGTCGAAAGCGACATGCCGGTGAAGAGGCCGCGGACGTCGGCTCGCCAATGCGGGGCTCCGAGCCCAGCCAAGGCCGGCACGAAGAACACACCGTCGCTGGACTCGACCGATTGCGCCAGCCGCGCAAGCGCGGCTTCGTCGGGCAGCCCGAGCAACGAGGTCGCGAAGGCCGCGGCTTGCCCTGAAACGGAGATGTTGCCCTCGAGCGCATAGGCGACATTGCCGCCGACACCCCACGCGATCGTCGACGAAAGTCCGTTGCGCGACAGGACGGGACGCTCGGTGAGCGTCATGAGCGAAGAGCCGGTGCCATAGGTCGCTTTCACGGCGCCCGGCGCGCGAATTCCGTGGCCATAGAGCGCGGCATGCGAGTCGCCCATCATCGCGCCGACAGTGAGCCCTTGGGGGATGGCCCCCTGGGCCACTGTCACGCCGAACACGCTGTCCGAGGGCAGCGCCTGCGGCAGCAACGCGATCTGCGCATCGAAGAGACGGGCGAGCTCGTCGTCCCAGCAAAGCCGGTGAATGTCGAAGAGCTGCGTGCGGGACGCATTGCTGAAATCGGTTGCGTGTACCTTGCCGCCGGTCAGCTTCGACAACAGCCAGGAATCGACGGTACCCGCACAGACGGTTCCGGCTTTCGCCGCAGCGCGCGCCCCGGCGACATTGTCGAGCAGCCAGCCTATTTTTGCGGCTGGAAACAGCGGGTCGAGGCCGAGCCCCGTCTTGCCGGCGACAAGCGTCTCAACCTCGGGACGGCGCAGCGGCGCAAGCCGTTCGGTGGACCGCCTGCATTGCCAGGTCACGCACGGACCAAGCGCATCTCCGGTCGCGCGATCCCAGAGCAGCACGGACTCACGCTGGTTCGAGATGCCGATCGAGGCGAGCTTGACGTCGGAACGAACCCGCAAGCACTCGTCGACCGCAGCCTGAACCGACTGCCAGATCGCCTCCCCCGATTGTTCGGCCCAGCCGGGCTGGGGATGGGTCACCGCCACCGGAACAGATGCGCGCGCGACGATGATGCCCGAGGCGTCGATCAAGAGCGCCTTGGTGTTCGTCGTGCCCTGGTCGATGGCGAGAACGCCGGAAGTCATGCCGCCTTTCTCGCTTCGATGGTTTGACGAACCGCATCAGCGATGCCGCTTGCGGTCAGGCCGTAGCGTTCGAGCAGGAATTCAGGTGAGCCGGTCGGCAGGAACCCGGGGAAGCCCAGGATGCGAAGACGGCACGGACACGAGGTCGCAACCACCTCGGCGACCGCGCCGCCCAATCCGCCTCTCACCGAATGCTCTTCCGCCGTGACGATCGCACCGGTCTCGGCCGCAGACCGGATCGCCTCGATGTCAAGCGGCGCAATCGACGCCATATTGACCACGCGAACGTTCATCCCCGAGGCAGCGAGCTGATCTGCTGCTTCAATGGCCCGCGAGACCATGACACCATTCGCGATGATCGTCGCGTCGCGCCCCTGCCTCAAGGTTTCAGCCTTGCCGATCTGGAACATCGCGTCGGAGGGACGCACGAGATCGGGCACCGCCATACGGCTGATGCGCAGGAAGAACGGACCTTCGGTGGCCGCGGCCGCCTTGACCGCCTGCTCGGTTTCCCAGCGATCAGACGGGGCGGTGATCGTCAGGTTCGGAAGCAACCTCAGCCAGGCAAAATCCTCGATCGAGTGGTGCGTCGGCCCGAGTTCGCCGTAGGCAACGCCACTCGACATGCCGCAGAGCTTGACGTTGGTATTGGTGTAGGCGACATCGGCCTTGATCTGCTCGAGCGCACGCGCGGTCAGGAAGCAGGACGCGCCGGAGACAAACGGCACCTTGCCGCCATTGGCGAGGCCGGCGCCAACGCCGACCATGGCCTGCTCGGCGATGCCGACATTGATCAGCCTGTTCGGAAACCGCTTCTGGAAACCAACCAGCTTGCTGGACCCGACGCTATCGTTGACGACCGCAACGATGCGCTCGTCCTTCTCGGCGAGGGCCTCGATCGTCTTGGCAAAGGCCTCCCGGCAATCATAGCGACCGGCGGCGTTAATCTCTGCGCTCATTGGCCGATCTCCTGCAATGCGAGCTCGTATTGCGCCTGATTGGGAACGCCGTGATGCCAGGACACCTGATCGCGCATGAAGGAAATTCCCTGCCCCTTGTGCGTTCGAGCGAGCACGCAAAGAGGTTTCGTTCGCCCCGCCGTGGGCGCGGTGAAGATCGACAGCAGCGCATCATGGTCGTGCCCGTCGACCTCGACGACGTCCCAGCCGAAGGCACGCCACTTGTCGGCAAGGGGCTCGAGCGCAGCGGTGTCCTCGGTGCGCGCCCCCTGTTGCAGACCATTGCGATCGATGATGAGCGTGAGGTTGGCGAGCTTGCGATGGCCGGCCGTCAGGGCCGCCTCCCAATTGCTCCCCTCCTGCAACTCACCATCGCCGACCACGACGAAGACGCGGTAGTCCGCCTGGTCGATCTGGCCCGCAATTGCCGCACCGACGGCGACGGGCATGCCGTGACCGAGCGGCCCGGTGTTGGTCTCGACGCCCGGCGTGTAGTTGCGATTGGGATGGCCGTTCAGCTTCGACAATGGCTGCATGTAGGTATCGAGCTGATCGAGCGGAAAGAAGCCCTTCTCGGCCAACGTTGCGTAGAACGCGCCGGTGCAATGTCCCTTGCTCAGGATGAAGCGGTCGCGCTTGGGGTCGTTGGGATTAGCGGGATCGACACGAAGGGCGCCGAAATAGAGCGTCGCCAGGATGTCGGTCACCGACATGTCACCGCCCGGGTGTCCCTGCTTGGCCCGATACACCATTCCGAGCGCGAGCCGTCGAATTTGACGCGCCTTTGCGACCGTCAACTCGGCGCGTGGATGAGAAGTAGACACGTGAAGTCTCCGAAGGATTGCAACGCGCTCAGCGCACCAGAACCGGTATCGCCGGCTCCGGCCGCTCATGGCGATAAAGCGGCCAATCGAGATAGTTGACGATCGCCTCCTCGACGATGGCGGCGTGCTTGCCACGGACCATCGCGACGTGATGCTCGAAGCCGTTGCGGGAAATGAAACTCAACAGGCCACGCAGGTTGGGCACGGTGGTGACGGCGATGCCGCCGTCCATCGGGAACGGATCGTCCGTGAAGGCCCCTTCCCCGACATAGGCCTTGATGATGCCATGGCGATCATCCGTGGAAAGCCGGAAGAACGTCATCGGCCCGGCCTTCACCTTGCCCTTGACCGCACCGAAGCATTTCTCGCGCCCGATCACCTCGCCGAGCACGTCGAGATTGGAAATCTCCGGCGTGTCGCCGATGAAGCTCTTGGGAAAGTTGCCGCAGTGTGTGCAAACACATTTGTCGCGCTCGCTGCCGTAATTGTTGTTCCAGTCGAGAATGGCTGGCGGCGCCTTGGATGCCAGAGCGAGGGCGTACATCGAGATCGCGCCCATCACGTCCACCTCGCAGGCGCTCGGCATCAGCTTCTCGCCCATCATGCTCATGGAGAGGCAGGATGCACAGCCGAAGTTGTCCTGGATACTGCGCCAGCACTGGATCGACGACGCATCGCAGTCGTTTTCCTCGATCCAACGGTCGACCGCGATCGAGAAGCAGGCCTGCTTGGCGATGTTCTCGCGCTTGATCGTCTTGGGGATCGAGCCGTAGGCGAAGATCTCGTCGAGCTTCGCCCTGACGTCGCGATCCGCCTCAGAAAGCGAGGATGCAGACGCAATGATTTCCGAAAGGTCGACGGTGACCACCGTGATGCCCGAGGCCTGCAGCAACTTCTCGCTGTAGCGCATCGTGTGGAACGGAGGCGTGCGCGCGCCGATCGCGCCGATCCGCGCATTCTTCAATCCCCGGACCGTACGGCAGACCGCGGCGAAGCGACTGAGATCATCACCAAACGTTTCACCATCGACATCGACCGTGTGAAGCGACGTATCGGTGAAGCGGATGCCGTACTGATAGAGATTGTTGGTGACCGAGATCTTGCCGCAGAAGGCATCGCGGCGGTGATGGACATCGACCTTGTCGACCTCGTCATTGCTCGCCTGCAACAGGATCGGGACATTGAGCGCGGCGCGGGAAACGCATTCGGCAACCGCCACCTCGTCTCCGAAATTCGGCAGCAGGATCGCAAGACCATCGATGTCGTCCCGCTGCGAACGAAAGAAATCCGCATAAAGGGCAGCATCCTTACGCGACTGAACAGCACCGTTCTCGGTCGCGTCTGCTGGCAAGGTTTTGACTTTTATGCCTAGTTTCTCGAATTGTGCCAGGGCCTGCTCGCGAGCCGCAAGCGCGGGGGCGCCATTGAAGAACAGCCTGCTACCGACCAGCAGGCCCAGAGTGACCGGCCTCCTAAAAGCTCGCATCGAGCTCCTCCCTCGCAGACGGCAATCATGCCGCTGACGGTTTCGTATTTTAACGAACGGAAGCACGATTTCTTACATTTGGTCAATATTAGGTTTCGATTTTTTTCGATTTCGTTCGTTTACCATTGGATTGTCCTTGGCCGCGCGTCGCAACCGGGCTATCTCTAAAGGGATCCTCGTCGCCTTCGAATCGGCTCTCCTGGCCCAACCCGGACAGGAACTTTCCGATGGCGTGCGCGGACATGGACGCCGGCAACAGCCGCTAAACCTTCCTTTCGTGGGAAAAACGAGCGATGGCGGGTAGGACCAAATTGTCTGCGAACAGGCGGCCGTCGCCGAAGTCGGTGCGGCGAACTGCTGTTAGCGATGCGGCTGAACCGCGCAGCGCTTTATTGGCAGAGCCCCGTCGAGCGAAGATTCTCGAATGGCTTCAGGAAGAAGGCAGCGCCAGGGTGCGAGACTTGAGTACGGCCTTCGGTGTTTCCGAGGTTACCGTGCGTCAGGACCTCGAACGGCTGGAGCAGGATGGGTTCATCACCCGCGATCACGGGGGAGCCTACCTGAAATCTGTGCCACTGCAGGTGCAAACCCTGTCGCTCCAGCACCTCGCCAACATGGATCGGAAGCGAAAGATCGGTAAGGTCGCGGCCGGCCTGGTCCAGGATCATGAGACAATCATCTTGGATGCCGGGTCGACGACGACAGAGGTCGCCAATCACCTCTTCGAGCGGCAAGGCCTGACGGTGATTACTAACGCGCTCAACATTGCTCTGACGCTTGGTGCAATTCCTTCCTTCGAAGTCCATATGCCGGGAGGGCATTTCAAAGCACCGACGCTCTCACTCAGTGGTGAAAAGTCGGGCCAGTACTTTGAGAACATATTCGCATCGAAGCTCTTCCTCGCGACGGCAGGCGTTTCCGTCGAAGCGGGCTTGACCTATCCCAGTTTCGCTGATCTCCCGATCAAGCAGGCGATGATCAAGGCAGCGCGAGAGGTCTATCTCGTCGCGGATTCCACCAAGGTGAACCGAAACTCCTTTACGCGACTTGGCGGACTTGACTTGATCCATGCCTTCATCACCGACGACGGCCTTGCAGACGCTGACGCAAGCGCGATCGAGCGAATGGGCATCAGAATTATCATCGCTTAGATTGCGCGCCTTTCCTGCTGAAGCCGATCTATTACTTCCAGCACAAGCTTGCGGATGCCGGGCGGGTAACTTTCTTGTCTCGCGATGAGTGGCGGCGTAGCCGCCAGGGGAAGAAAGTTGAACGCCGGCATTGCGGCTAGGGTGTCCGGCCAGGTCAAGCCATCATAGAGACCCGAATGGACGCGCTCGTCGGAACAGCCACACGCAAGGAGAAGTGAGCGAACACCATCACGAAGCGGCTCCGATGGAGCTCAGCGGCCTCGCTGCCACAAGTGATCCCGCCGGGCGTGTATATCCTGCGGGTGATCCAAGAATGCGGGCCTCAGGCTTGCTCCGGCCCGAGAACCCGCAGTGAACGGTACAGCGAACGATACGTGTCATCAGGTCGCGGCCTAACCTTTTGACGGCGTCGGTTCTCCGGCTCCTGCATGATCCGCTGGCGTAGTCGATCGCATTGATCCGACTGTGCCGCCGGCTGCTGGCCGATGCCAAACGTGTACGACGTTTGTACCAGTCCTTCGCGATCGCCTCGCAATCAGGTCCCCAGTCGCTCTTTTCTCAACGGCAGCTTTTCTCCTGCCTGCGCAACGCTCTCAACCACATCGACCCAGGCGGGATAGGCGGCGTACAGTCGATCGAGCACCGTCGGATCGCGCTCGATCTGACCGAGGGCCTGCGCGATCCATTGATCGTTGTAGCTGATGCTCATGAGCGCCAGGCGCTCCACTACGGAGCTGTCCGGCGGCTCCTTTTCCAGATAGGCCGTGACGATACCGCACCATTGCTGCAACAACAGCCACGGATCTGTAGCGGTGCGCTTCTCCAACCGATCGCCAAGCAAGCCGAAGAGATAGAGGAAGCGGGTCGGCCCCCCTCGCTCTGCATGGTCGCGACGATCCTATCAACTTTCCGCTGCAAGCTTGCCGATATTTGTACAGCGAATCCATTGGCCGGCCGAATTCGTTAGGCGGCTGCGCACAATCGACCCTGCGATGTTTTGATTGCAGCTGTGTTACCTGGACTCCATAACAAAGACCGACAAGGGCTCAAAGGTGCGCTCGCCTTGTCGTTTGGCGTTGTGATTTCAACGGGACCGGGTCGTTCGTCACGCTGTGGTAATGTTCAGCGGATGCCCTCTAGTCCTCTCGCGCGGAATCGCATCCTCGATCCGCGCGGCGCCGTTGCTGAAGCGGTTTCGTCCGGCCATTCTCAATGACAGGTTCATCTCGCATGCGAAACGATTTGCGATCTGCGCGCGCCTCCATCTCATGGCTTGCGCTCATAGTTGTACTGCTCTTTGCTGATGACGCGGGGGCCGCGACAAAAGTCGGTCCCTTTGGGGTCTGGCTTACGCGCGCCGGCGATGCAAGGGTGCATCTCAGCCAATGCGGATCTGGAATCTGCGGCAAGATTGTTTGGCTGAAGCAACCGATCGACAGTGCCACTGGCCAACCTCAAACCGATGACAAGAACTCAGATCCGTCGCTCAAGAAACGTCCCATTATTGGACTTCCGCTTTTCGTCGGTATGCAACCGTCGGCATCGAACGCTTGGTCCGGTCAGATTTACAACGCGGACGATGGACGGCACTATAGCAGCACGATAACGCAAATTGATCCAGCGCAGTTGGAAGTGCGTGGATGCGCAGGCGCTCTGTGCGGGAGCGAAATTTGGACCCGTGCCCCTCGATAAGATCGCTGCGGACCGCTCCAGCTGCCGGTTCGTTGGCCAACTTTTAATCGCCGATCCTGGTGCACCAATCCACGTCCTCTGTAGTGATCGATCCGTACCCTCGGCAGTGCGAGTGGTGCGATCAGTTTGAGGTCTTTGTCGCTGGGGCCACGATGCTGACGCTCAATCGAGGATCCGGGCTCTCGGATCTCCTCGCTTCCGAGTCAAAGGCCGGTCTCAGGAGGGTCTAAGGCACCAGTGGGGAAATGAAGCAGGTTCTGACGATCGGAAGCGTGAGTGTTTTCCTGAGCGGGTCTCCGCTTCTGGCCGCCGAGCAGGCTCTGAAAACGCCGCCGGCCAAGGCGCCGTCCGATTGGACGGGGTTGTATGTCGGCGGGCACTTTGGCTACGGTGAGGCGAACTTTGGGCCCGGTACCCATCCACTGCCTGAGCAGAGCGTCCTGCGGCCTCACAGCGCGACCGGACTGACCGGTGGCTACCAGGTTGGTTACAACCGTCAGTTCGCAAACCGTCTGGTGCTCGGTATCGAGGCGGATGCCACTTTCACAAGCCCACTGGATGCCCCCGCGCTGACGCGGGCGCGATCGGCCTTTAACACGACGATCGACTATTTCGGCGCTGTGCGCGGCCTTATCGGTTAAGCATTTGGGCGATTGATGCCCTACGCCACCGGCGGCTTCGCCTGGGGATATACCCATATCAACGTCAATAACGCGATCGGCGAGGCTCAGTTTCCGGTCGGCCACTACCAGACCGGCTGGGCCGCTGGACTCGGCCTCGAATTCGCAGTCAGTGGCAATTGGACCGCAAAGGCCGAGTACGAGTATGTCGATCTAGCACGTCAGACGTACGATCTAAGCGGTTTTGGCCTCGCCAATGTCAACGTCGATCCGCGTATCCACCTGTTCAAGCTCGGCCTGAACTACCAGTTCGGCGATAGGCCGTGGATGAAGCGAGGGAGCGGTAAGATGGCGCTGCCTGAATCCAACGATTGGAATGTCCACGCGCAAACGACGTTCCTGCCCCAGGTTATGGGCCGATCCACTCGCCCTATTCAAGCCCGGCCAGCCTTCCCGCAGCCGGCCAGTTGCAGGCCACCTGGACGACAACGACATTTCTGGGCGCACGGCTTTGGGAGGGCGGCGAGTTCTATTTCAGTCCGGAGCTTGCGCAAGGTTTCGGCCTGAACGGAACGCTCGGCCTTGCCGGCTTCTCCAACGGTGAAGCGCAGAAGGCAGGCGCCCCCTTCCTGAAGATTCGAGCGCAGCGTTACTATCTCAAGCAGACGTTCGGACTCGGCGGAGAATTGGAGGACGTCGCCGACACGCCAAACCAACTTGCTGGCACGCGACATCGATCGCCTTACCGTCATCGTCGGCCGCTTTGCGGTCGGCGACTTCTTCGACGGCAACGCTTATGCAAAAGACCCGCGCGCGGACTTCATGAACTGGGCGATATGGTCGTCAGCAGCCTACGACTTCCCCGCTGACCTGCCTGGCTATACGCGTGGCGCCGTTGTCGATCTCAACCGCAAGGATTGGGCGGTGCGCGTCGGACTGTTCCAAGCGCCATCGGCGCCCAACAGCGACGTGCTCACCTTCAAGACTGGTGGCACCGTGGTCGAATTCGAGGAACGGCACAACATCGCCGATCAGCCCGGTAAGCTGCGCCTTGGTGCGTTCTACAACTGCGGCAATACCGCAAGCTACCGTGAGGTGCTCGCGATCGCGGCCGCCAATCCCGCGTTCAGCATCAACGACATCACCGCAGCCAATCAGCGCGACCGCGGGAAGTACGGCTTCTACGCTAACCTCGAACAGCAGATCGTCAAGGACGTCGGGCTGTTTGCCCGCGCGAGTTGGAACGACGGCCAGAACCAGATCCTGTCGTTTACGGATATCGACCGCAGCCTATCCGGCGGCCTATCGATCAAAGGCAGCTATTGGGGACGCTCCGACGATACGATCGGCATCGGTGGCGCCTTCAACGGACTTTCCGCCGTGCACCGGGATTTCCTTATCGCCGGCGGCACAGGCCTGCTGATGGGTGACGGGCGGTTCAACTACAGCCCAGAGCGAATCCTCGAGGCCTACTACGCCTGGAAGCTCAACAACTGGACGACGTTGACATTCGATTACCAATTGCGCGCGAACCCCGCCTACAACGCCGATCGCGGACCGGTTTCGATCGTTTCGGGACGCTTGCACGGCGAATTCTGATCAGCGCACCGGAGCGGCCGCAAAAATTCGTAAAGCGGCAATCCGGGAGGCCTGCGCCTCCGATGGTGTGGCCGTGACCCTGGTGATCGGAGGCATCGTGCTGATTGGTCTACAGCGGAAAGTAGAGGATTGCGCAGTTCAAATCAGCAAGAGCGACGGATCAGGGGTCGACGCGCTCCGACTATTGAACGCAAGCGCATAGTGAACTGATCCAACCACGTTTCCGTTGCGGTCCGCATGTCGTCAACACTTTCTGCGATCATGTACGGATCGTCAGGCAGCGACCGATCGTGTCGTGCGACCACGCGAATCGACGTTGGTGCTAAAAGCATGGCCGCAGGCGTCACAGCGCCAGCAGAGGTTGATGCAAACCCCGTCGAAGAACTGTGCGCCCTCTGCAGCAAACAGGCACTCCTTGCAGTTTGGGCATTGCCGGAAGCCCATGAAGCGCATCATCTTCAGATGGCGGTTCAGATAAGATCGCGACATCCTGTGTCCCTCATTTTGGACAAACGCATCCGCTTTGGAGATGAAGACAGGATGACGTATCCGGAGTCGTTCTTGATTTCATTGCGGCGCGATTTTGATCAAATGGTGACGCCGCGTCAGCACCGTTGAACCATCGATATACACCGCACAGCGAGCGCGACGTCGCACTTATCGCGTCATATATCTGGGCGGGCGAACATCCTCGGCCTGCACAAGCTCCCGCTCGTGGAAAGCGCCGCAACCTGGCGCGGCTTCGCGCCACGTCGTTCGTAGAGAGCCGACCGGGACGCAAGCAGGGCTAGGAGACCCGTCGGCTTCGGCGGCAACAATCTCTTGAACGAGGGCATCCGCAACTCCGTTTCGTACACGAACGACGAAGTGTTGCTGCCGCGCATTAACGTGCGACCATTGCCAAGAAATTTTTGATGGATCTCGCACAGAAAACCAACGACTTTGCATTGAACGGGTTCATCAGGGTTGTGCCCGTAATCTGTCGGTAATGTGGACGAAGGGTCGCTACCGGCAAGAACTTTGCGTGAAGAAGTTGGCGTCCATTTGATTCAGCGCCAAGTTGCTCGGGCTGCGCCGCAAACCTGCTCACGGCGCTTGCCCGATGAGCAGGCCGTTCGGGGAACGCCACCAGCGCGGTTTACCTCGGACGGCCTGCAGCGATGTATTTGTGTGACGTGCGCTGGCGCCTAGAATGTGTCGGTTACCTGTGCGGCCGACGCGCATAGCGGCGCTCACGCGCCGCTCTTGCCGAGTTTCCAGACCGGGATGCCGAGCCGGCGCGCCTTGTCAGCGAGATTGGCCTGGATACCGGAGCCTGGCGCGACCAGAACACCGATCGGCAGCGCATGGCGTCGTTGCGCTTGAAGGGAGCAGCCTTCGCGTGCTTCGCCCAGTCGGGATCGAAAGCGATCTCCGGCACCTTGCGATGATGAGCCCAGCGGGCGGCGTCTAGAGCATTTTCGGTTCTGGTTGAACCGGAGCCAAAGCTCTGGGCTCTTGTCTTAACGCGTTTTCTTTACGCGAACCGGCATCGACTTTGCTCGAAAACGCGATAGCTGATATGGTTCACGTCCAGGACGGGCCGGCCATACAGCTGTCGCTGGAGCAGCGGCGCGCTCGCGCAAGGCGGTGCAACTCCAGCGAAGGCCTCCGCGCGCGGGTGTCTGGTCCGAGCTCTTCCATATGGAAGTGAGACAGATCGCTCCTTAGCGCGCCTGGTCGATGAGCTAAACCTGCTGCTATCCTGGAACCGCACGCTCCAGCCTTCGTGCGTCCGAACTAGCCGCGTGACTGCGAGACGGCTCGCGCGCAGAACCCGTGAGCACACCTTCAAAATACGCGATCGTGCGTGCGAGACCTTGCCGAAGCGAAACCTGCGGCGCCCACCCAAGCAGCGCATTGGCGTGTGAAATGTCAGGCTGGCGTTGTCGCGGGTCATCCTGCGGAAGCGGGCGATGAACGACGTTCGAGCGAGAACCGGTCAATTCGATAGTCAGTTCCGCGAGTTCGCGCATCGTGACTTCATTGGGATTGCCTAAATTCAAGGGGCCGGTGACGTCGTCAGATGACTGCATCAGGCGCATCAGGCCATCGATCAGATCGTCTACGTAGCAGAACGCCCGGCTCTGCAAACCGTCGCCGTAAATCGTAATGTCGTGCCCACGGAGCGCCTGAACGATGAAATTCGAGATCACGCGCCCGTCGTTGGGATGCATGCGCGGGCCATAAGTGTTGAAAATGCGCGCGACTTTAATGGCTAGCCGATGTTGGCGTCGATAATCGAAGAACAGAGTTTCAGCGCAGCGTTTGCCTTCATCGTAGCAAGAGCGGGGCCCGATTGGGTTAACATTGCCCCAATAATCCTCAGTTTGAGGGTGTACTGTGGGATCACCATAAACTTCGGAGGTTGATGCCTGCAGGATGCTCACTTTGAGCCGCTTGGCCAGTCCGAGCATGTTGATCGCGCCGATCACGCTGGTCTTGGTCGTCTGAACCGGGTCGTGCTGATAATGCACGGGCGAGGCCGGGCAGGCGAGATTGTATATCTGATCGACCTCAACGTAGAGCGGGAATGTTACATCATGGCGCAGGAGTTCGAAGCGGTGATGGTCGAGAAGATGTTCGACATTACCTCGCGTGCCGGTGAAGAAATTGTCCACGCAAAGGACTTCCGCACCGTTTGCCAGCAGGCGCTCGCAGAGGTGTGAGCCAAGGAACCCAGAGCCACCAGTCACCAAGATTCGTTGTGCCAAATTGTAAGGCATGATCTTCCTGTCAAAAGCCATCTCTGCAACGAGCACATCAGTTCCCCAATGATGCGATGAACATGTCAAAGTTAAGGTTTGTTCGTTCTCTGAACGCCGCCCACATTCGGCGGATCGTGGTGTTGGAAAAGCCAGTTTCCGCAGCCATCGAGCGGATCGATCAATGCGTCGCGTCGGCTGGCGTCGTCCGCAACGTTCGTTCGATCACCGCGGCAACCTGATCGTCGTTGATGGTGCGAGGGCGGCCAGGGCGGGCCTCGTCAAACAGACCATCGCAGCGATCCTTCAAAATCGTCGGCGCCATTTGCCAACGGTGTGTTCATGGAGGCCAAGTTCGGCAGCCACGGACTTGCTTGGCAGGCCATCCACACACCGCAGGATCGCGCGGCACCGCTCAGATAGCGACCGGGCAACACGAGGACGACGAACTTGCCTCTCCAATTAGGTCCGCTCCGGCTGACTCAGCACCAACGGCGCGATCGGCCGTCCTCTCACACCTGCATTTGCCACGAGCGCTCTCCTTCAGAGGTCCCAGCGCTCCATTTGTGTGATGGAACTTGCATTCCAGATGACTACTTAGTTAGGTTGTAAACCCATAAGCTTGCGTGGGCTGAGCTGATGGAGCTGGTGCTCTCAGCCATGCCGGGAGGTAAGACTTGGCGAGGGGATCAGCTGGGGCTCCGAGAGGAGCAAAGGGGTTTCTCCCGCCCTCCCAGCACCAGCATCATTTTCAACAGCGGCATGAGCCGATACGATCCGACAGACTTCGAGTGGCGCGTGGTCGAGCCGCTGCTGTCTACGGCCTCAGTCGTTCCAATGGAGCAGCGGCGTTCCGTACGCCCTTCTCCAGACGGAAAGGAAGCGCGGAAACCAGGAGTGAGCCACGGCGCCCTTATAGGCCCACGTGCGATATTTCAGGCCTTCTTCCGACAGCAGCTCCTGGTATCCGCCGTGGACCTCGGTCGCAGTACGAATGTCTTTCAGTATCCCTTGGGCGTAGGAGCGGTAGATATCGCGGCCTGAAAATTCATCGTAGTCCAGCATGCGATCGGCAAATTCGACGTTGAACGTCGGCCAGGAGGAACGCCCCTGGTAGGCGGGAGCCGCAATCTTGTGGATCACCTTGTTCCGCGGATTATCCGCCGACACCAGGAAGTGGAATGTCCCGGGTATGCGAAACCGCGGTTCGGCGATGATCAGATCCGTCGTGGCCGCGAACAGCGCGCGTTCGCTCGCCTCGCTCAGATCCCAAAACCCGTGGTGCACATTGACGAAATCCAGGGCGACGGAAGATGCCGGCGAACCTGGCGGGCCATCCAGGGAATGCCTGACGTAGCCGCCCTTGCCGAACAGGCGGAGAAGGTCCTGCTTGTACTGTGAGAGTTCGCGCCCGAGCAGCGGCTTCAGCTCGTATCTGTCGATGACTCCGAGTTGCACGCCCCACACAAACGTCGTGTAGACGCACGCGTTGGTCACAAAACGCCTTCGTTCGGCGCGGGTGTCCGTTGCCGCAGAGCGAGGTGCGGTGACGTCACAAAGCAGATACCTGGCTCCGTCATCATCGAATGGCTGCAGCTCACTTGCGAGCTGCAATATCGCCCGTTTCAGGTCGACACCGTATTCCGCCAGCAACAGACGGCCGGCATGGGCGCATTGCGACATAGCCAGATAGGACGACGCTCTCTGGTCGGCACCTATCATCTGTTGTAGACTGGCAAGAATGCCCAGCAGCGTATCCGAGGGTCGCGAGAAATAGTTCACGCCAAGATAGCGAGCACGTCCTGCCGGGACGATCGTCGTCGTGACGACGTTGGCGCGAACCGCCTCCAGCATCAGGCGGACACTCTTTTCGAGCAAGCGAACGCGCCGGATCGCATCCTGCGAATCCATGATGGTTTCGGGATCGAGAACGTCGGGATAGAACCAGGCGAAGTCGCGCGGGTAATATGCGGATGCGTGCGGCGCCCCCGTGACGAGAAAGGACTCGGTCAGGGAAAAGGCTTTGTCCATCGAGGACCGGTAAAGGTCGTCGATTGCTGACGACAAATGATACGGCTTTCTCAGAAATCGATCACCGAGAAAATTGACCGCCTGAATGGCGTTGGCGACCCAGGTCGCAGCCACACCGTGGTAAAATCGGTTTCCGCTATCTGATGGAAAGGAAATATCGCTGTTCATATGCGTGATCGAATGATGTCGCGTGATTTCGAAGGCTGGCCGTCAGTACCCTAAACAGGCTTGATTCGTCTCTCTACCCGGTATCTTGCGGGATCGTGACCTGCGGCCATTGTCAACCCGCGCCGGCATGCCCTTCCCGCGGCCGGAAGTTCTCGATCACCCTGAGCAGCACGCGGGCACCGGCATCGGCGTCGGCCAGCTCGACGTGCTCGTCGGGATGATGGCTGATGCCGCCGCGGCAGCGGACGAAGATCATGGCGACATCGGCGATATCGATCATGGCCATTCCGTCGTGGCCGGCGCCGCTTGGCAGCTCGAAGACGCGGTAGCCTTCGGCTCCGATCGCCTCGGCGATCTGCGCCTTCAGCCACGGCGCGCAAGGCGCAGTGCGGTTCTCGTGGGTGACGTCGAGCTGCAACGCGAGTTGCCGGCGCTTTGCGATCGCCTCGATCTGCCTGACGACATCGGCGACCGCAAGCTTGCGGTGCATGTCGGTCGGCGCGCGCATGTCGATGGTGAACGACACCTCGCCCGGAATGACATTGGTCGCGCCCGGCCTCGCCTGGATGTAGCCGACGGTGCCGACCAGCCCGCCCTCATCGGTGCGACAGAACTGCTCGATCGCGCCGATGCACTCGGCTGCGCCCGCCAGCGCGTCGCGCCGCAGCGCCATCGGCACCGTTCCGGCGTGACCGGCCATGCCCGTCAGCCGTGCGGCCAGCCGCGTCGCCCCCGCAATCGCGGTGACCACGCCGACAGGCAGGTGCTGCGCTTCCAGCACCGGGCCCTGCTCGATGTGCAGCTCGAGATAGGCTAGCAGCTCGCGCCGCGTCCGCGCAGCCGCGCCGATATGATCCGGATCGAGGCCGAACTGCACGAGCGCATCCCGCATCGAGACGCCGTCACGGTCGCGCGCGCTCAGAACGCTGTCATCAAAAGTGCCGGCCACCGCGCGGCTGCCCAGCAGCGTCGAGGCGAAGCGCACGCCCTCTTCGTCGGCAAAGCCGATCACCTCGATCGCGAACGGCAGCCGCTTGCCGCGACGGTTGAGGTCGGCGACGCAGGAGATCGCGGTGATCACGCCCAGCGGACCGTCCCATTTGCCGGCGTCGCGCACAGTGTCGTAGTGCGAGCCCAGCATCAGGCATGGCGCGCCCGGCCGCGCGCCCTCGTAGCGGCCGCAGACGTTGCCGATCGCGTCGAGATGCGCGCTCATGCTGGCCTCGCGCATCCAGGTCAGGATGAGGTCTGCGGCCGCGCGCAGCTCCTTGCTGAGATAGATGCGGGTGAGCTTGTCGGCGTCTTCCGAGATCGCACCCAGCTCGTTGATGCGGCGCGCGATCTCCTCGCCGAGTGATGCATCCTGAACGGCGGTACCAGCACCCATCACGGTCGAGCTTTCCATCCTAGGGGACCGCGCGCCTAGGAGCAGTCCCAATGACAATCGATACAAGTTCGGTGCCAGCGAAGAGGGGCCGGCGCCCGACCAGTCGGGGACTGGTTAGCATGGTTGGCGCGGTAGGGAGACCGTCCAGCTAACGTGATGCACACGCACAAACCGGCCAAAGCTGCCCAACTCACTGCATACAATTAAACGATACTGCTCAAAAATTAAACAAGCATTCATCTGCCCAAGATTCGGACGAAGGATATTTTCTTGTAATATCATCAATTTAATTACGACTGCTCGCGAAATGGCCTCTGGCACGAAGCTTGCGACATCTTGGTCTTGGCTCCGCCAGACCGGCGCAGCCGTCAGAGATTAGGCGGTTCATCCGCCAAGGGAGCAACCAATGGATTTTGGCAGGATTTCACGACGGCATTTGTTGCAGGGCGGCGCGGCCCTCACCCTCGGCGCGGCGGCCGGCGCCCGCCCGGCCTTCGCAGCCGAGACGACCATCGGCTTCATCTATGTCGGTTCACGCGACGACTACGGCTACAACCAGGCGCATGCGCAGGGCGCGGCAGCACTGAAGAAGATTCCAGGCCTGAAGGTCATCGAGGAAGAGAAGGTGCCGGAGACCGATGCGGTCGAGAAGACGATCGAGTCCATGATCAATCTCGACGGCGCCACCCTGCTCTTCCCGACCTCGTTCGGCTACTACAATCCGCACATGGTCAAGATGGCCAACAAATACCCGAAGCTGCACTTCGAGCACTGCGGCGGCCTCTGGACCGACAAGGACCCGAAGAACGCCGGCAGCTACTTTGGCTATATAGACGAAGCCCAGTACATCTCCGGTATCGTCGCGGGCTATACCTCGAAGAGCGGCAAGCTCGGCTTCGTCGCGGCGAAACCGATCCCGCAGGTGCTGCGCAACATCAACGCCTTCACGCTCGGTGCCAAGCTCGCCAATCCAAAGGCCACGACGCAAGTGATCTTCACCGGCGACTGGTCGATGCCGGTCAAGGAAGCCGAGGCCACCAACAGCCTGATCGACCAGGGCGTCGACGTGCTGACCTGCCATGTCGACGGTCCGAAGACCATGGTCGAGAACGCGGCGCGACGCGGCGCGTTCGTGTGCGGCTATCACACCAACCAGTCGCCGCTCGCGCCGAAGGCGTATCTCACTGGTGCGGAGTGGAATTGGGAAGCGCTCTATCCAAAATTCGTCAAGATGGTCGCTGCCGGCGAGAGCATCCCGAACTTCTATCGCGGCGGTCTCAAGGAAGAGATCATCAAGACCTCGCCCTATGGCGAGGCGGTCTCCGCCGAGGCACGCAAGCATGCCGACGACGTCAAGGCCAAGTTCCTGGGCGGCGACGGTTACGCCATCTTCAAGGGACCGCTGCTCGACAACAAAGGCAAGACAGTCATCGCAGCCGGCACGGATCGCGGCCAGAAGGATCCCGAACTCGAGAAGATGGACTATCTCGTCGAAGGCGTGCTCGGAGCGACTTCGTGACGACGGAAACGGCGGATTCTGCCGCGGCGGTCGGGACAGTTGCCCCGGCCGCCGACCCCGGCTTTCTCCAGCGCCACGGCAGTACGATCGAATACGTCCTGATCCCGGGCGCGGCGGTCGTCGGCGCGCTCGCAGTCTTCGGCGTTTTTGTCATGCTGTTCGGCAAGAACCCGCTCGATCTCTACTTCTACATGTACCAGGGCGCCTTCGGCACCTGGTTCTCCTGGCAGAACACGCTAACGCGCGCAGCGCCCCTGATCCTCACCGCGCTCTGCACGGCGCTGCCGGCGCAGCTCGGCATGGTCATCATCGGCGGCGAAGGCGCGCTGCTGATGGGCGCGCTGTCGGCGACCAGCGCCGCGCTCGCGCTTCAGGGCCTGCCACCACTCGTGATCCAGATCGCCATGGTCTGCGCCGGCGTGATCGGCGGCGGCTTGTGGATCATGCTGTCCGGCGCGCTGCGCCAGTATCGCGGCGTCAACGAGACCATCTCGAGCCTGCTTCTGGTCTATATCGCGCTCGCGATCCTCAACCATCTCGTCGAAGGCGCGATGCGCGACCCCGCGAGCCTCAACAAGCCGTCGACGCGCGAGATCGGCGCCGCCAACATGATCGGCACGATCCCCGGCACCGATGTGCATTGGGGCCTCGTCTTCGGCCTGATCGCCGCCATCGCCGCCTATATCCTGATCTATCACACCGTGTTCGGCTTCGCCGCGCGGGTTGCCGGCGGCAACATCCGCGCCGCGAAGATCGTCGGCCTCGGCGTCACCAAGCTCATTCTCACCATCTGCTTCCTCGCCGGCGGCGCCGCGGGCCTCGCCGGCATGGTCGAGGTCGCGGCCGTGCAGGGGCGCACCAACGCCAACCTCGCCGCGGGCTATGGCTTCACCGGCATCCTCGTCGCCTTCCTGGCGCGGCAAAATCCACTCGCGATCATCCCGGTCGCGATCCTGCTCGGCGGCATCAGCGCCAGCGGCGGCCTCTTACAGCGTCGCCTTGGCTTGCCCGATGCGTCCGTGCTGGTGCTCCAAGGCATCATCTTCGTCTTCGTGCTGGCCAGCGATGCGCTCTACGGCCGCATCGGATTCCTCAAAGGAAAATCCTGAGATGGCAGACGGATCGATCGGACTCTGGACCGTGCCGCTCGCCGTGCTCGGCGGCGCCATTCGCGTCTCCACACCGTTCCTGTTCGTGAGCCTAGGGGAATGCATCACCGAGCGTTCGGGGCGCATCAATCTCGGTCTCGAGGGCACGCTGGTGATGGGCGCGATGAGCGCCTATGGCATCTCCTATCTCTCGGGCTCACCGTGGCTCGGCGTGCTCGCGGCCGGCATCACCGGCGCGCTGTTGGGGGCGCTGCATGCCGGCATCTGCTCGCTGCCGCGCGTCAATGACGTCGCGGTCGGCATCGCCCTGATGCTGTTCGGCACCGGGCTTGCCTTCTATCTCGGCAAACCGCTGATCGAGCCCACCGCGCCGCGCCTGCCGGCGATCGATTTCGGCTGGTGGAGTGATATCCCGCAGGTGCGCGCGGCACTCCGCGTCAACGTCCTCTTCCTGATCGGCGTCGCCCTCGCACCAGTTCTCTACTGGGCCTTCCGCACCACGCGCTGGGGCCTCCTGATCCGCACGGCCGGCGAGAGCTCCGATGCCGCGCGCGCGATGGGCCACTCCGTCCTGCTGATCCGCCTGCGCGCGACCATGGTCGGCGGCTTCCTCGCCGGCATCGGTGGCTCCTTCCTGTCGCTGTTCTATCCCGGAAGCTGGAACGAGGGCCTGTCGTCGGGCCAGGGCATCACGGCCGTGGCCCTGGTGATCTTCGCGCGCTGGGATCCGCTGCTCTGCCTGTGGGCCTCGCTCGCCTTCGGCGGCGCCGCGGCGCTGGGCCCGGCGCTGCAGTCGGTCGGCGTCACCTCCGGCTATCACCTCTTCAACGCCGCGCCCTACATCCTGACGCTGGCGATCATGATCATCACTTGCTCGCCGAAGCGGACGCTGACCGGTGCCCCCGCTGAACTCTCGATCACACGGTAATCCTGCGCATCAACGAGGTCGTCCATGCCCGAGCGCTACGTCAAGTCCGAGCCCTACGCCTGGCCCTACAACGGCGACCTCTGCCCTGCGAACACCGCACTCGTCATCATCGACATGCAGACCGATTTCTGCGGCGTCGGCGGCTATGTCGACAAGATGGGCTATGATCTCTCGCTGACGCGGGCGCCGATCGAGCCTATCAAGAAACTGCTCGCCGTGATGCGCAAGCAGGGTTTCCACATCATCCATACCCGCGAAGGCCACCGCCCCGATCTCTCCGACCTGCCCGCCAACAAGCGCTGGCGCTCGCGCCAGATCGGCGCCGGCATCGGCGATCCCGGCCCCTGCGGCCGCATCCTGGTGCGCGGCGAGCCCGGCTGGGAGATCATCCCGGAGCTGGCGCCGCTGCCGGGCGAGCCCGTCATCGACAAGCCCGGCAAGGGCTCGTTCTGCGCCACCGACCTGGAGCTGATCCTGCGCGTGCGCGGCATCGAGAACGTCGTGCTCGCGGGCATCACCACCGACGTCTGCGTCCACACCACCATGCGCGAGGCCAATGATCGCGGCTTTGAATGCGTGCTGCTGCACGACTGCTGCGGCGCGACCGACAAGAGCAACCACGATCACGCGCTCAAGATGATCAAGATGCAGGGCGGCGTGTTCGGCGCGGTGTCGACCTCCGATGCCCTGATCGGAGCGATCTCGTGATCATCGGCGAGACGCCCCCGCCATCGGGCGCCTTCGGCGTCGACGCCATCGCCATGACCATGCGCTTCGGCGACTTCCTGGCGCTGGACAATGTCGAGCTGAAGGTGCGCCCGGGCTCCTTCCACGCGCTGCTTGGCGAGAACGGCGCCGGCAAGTCGACACTCGTCAAATGCATCATGGGCTACTACCATGCGACCGAGGGCGACATCCTCGTCGGCGGCCGCGAGCAGGCGATCAGCAATCCGAAGGATGCCCACGCGCTCGGCCTCGGCATGGTCTACCAGCATTTCACGCTAGTGCCGGCCATGACAGTCGCCGAAAATCTCGTGCTGGCGCGCGACGATGTGCCGGCCGTGGTGAACTGGCCCAAGGAAATGAAGGAGCTCGAGGTGTTCCTGGCCCGCATGCCCTTCAAGGTGCCGCTTGGCGCAAGGGTCTCCGACATCTCCGCCGGCGAACGTCAGAAATGCGAGATACTCAAGCAGCTCTACCTGAAGCGCCGCTTCCTGATTCTGGACGAGCCGACCTCGGTGCTGACACCCGCGGAGGCCGACGAGGTGCTCGGCATGCTCCGCGACATGGTGGTCAAGGGCGAGCTGACCATTTTGATGATCACGCATAAATTCCGCGAGGTCATGGCCTTCGCTGACGACGTCACCATCCTGCGCCGCGGCAAGCTCGCCGGAGCCGGCAAGGTTTCCGAGCTGACGCCGGATGCGATGGCGCGCACCATGATCGGCGCCGAGGAGCTGACGGTGCAGCCGCCGCGCACCGGCGAAGCCGGGAAGGCGCGGCTCGAGCTGGCGAAGATCCGCGCCCTCGACGATGCCGGCGCCATCGCCGTGCATGACGTCTCACTCACGGTGCGTGCCGGCGAGATCGTCGGCATCGCCGGCGTCTCCGGCAACGGCCAGCGCCAGCTCGTCGAGGTCCTCGCTGGTCAGCGCGAGGCCGAGAGCGGCGAGATCCGCGTTGCCGGCGATCCCTATCACGCCAGCCGCGAGGAGATGCGCCGACACAGGATGTCGCTCCTGCCCGAGGAGCCGCTAAAAAACGCCTGCGTCGGCGGCATGAGCGTCGCCGACAACATCGCCTTCCGCGAATTCGACCGTCAGCCCTTCGCCAGCGCCGGCTGGTGGCTCAACCGCAGCGCCTTCCGCGACGACGCGAAGAAGAAGATCGGCCAGTACAAGATCAAGACCCGCACGCCGGAGATGCCGATCTCGGCGCTGTCGGGCGGCAACGTGCAGCGCGCCGTGCTCGCCCGCGAGCTCGCCGGCGACGTCGAGGTGCTGATCGCCGCCAATCCCTGCTTCGGCCTGGACTTCGCGGCGGTGGCGCAGATCCACGCCGAGATCATGGCCGCGCGCAATCGCGGCGCCGCCGTGCTGCTGGTCAGCGAGGACCTCGACGAACTGCTCGAGCTGTCCGACCGATTGGTGGTCATGTTCCACGGCGAATTCGTGTATGAAGCACGAACCAGCGAAGCCGATCTGACGGTGGTCGGCCGTCACATGGCGGGACATTGACCGCGGAGCATCGATGAGCGGCGCCTCGGAACGCGACCAGCACTTCTTGCGTTTGTCCTTCGCGGTCGCCCGCCGCTCCCTCACCCATGGCAACCATCCGTTTGGCTGCGTCGTGGTCGATGCGGACGGCAACGTGCTGATCGAGACCGAGAACGGCTACATGCCCGAGCACGACGGCACTGCGCATGCCGAACGCCTGGCGGCCACGCAGGCCTGCCGCACGCTCAGCCGCGAGGTGCTGGCGAAAGCCACGCTCTATTCTTCCGCCGAGCCCTGCGCCATGTGCGCCGGCGCGATCTACTGGGCCGGCATCGGCCGCGTCGTCTACGGCCTCGGCGAGCACCGCCTGCGCGGCCTCACCGGCAACCATCCCGAAAATCCCACGCTCGACCTGCCGTGCCGCGAAGTCTTTACCAGCGGCCAGCGACCGACGGAGGTTGTCGGCCCGCTGCTCGAAGACGAGGCCGAAGCGCTGCACGAGGGCGTGTGGACGAAATAGGCCGCCATGCAAGGTACGTTCCGTCGCCCCGCTCTTGCGGGGAGAGGGTTGGGGTGAGGGGCTGCTTCCGCAAACGCGGTGAGAGTTGGACTCGCGGAGACTCCCCTCACCCGAATTCGAGCTTTGCTCGAATTCGACCTCTCCCCGCAAGCGGAGCGAGGTGAAGAAAGCAGGATGGCGCCGCGCATTCCCGCGCGACGCCATCCTTCTGAGCGCCCTTCCGCCGATCAGAACTTTACAGTGATACCACCATAGACCGTCGATTCCGTGCAGCTCTTCGTGCTCTGGCCGGTCGCGGCGACCGTGCAGACGCCAGGCATGGCGTTGTGGTCGAGGCCGAACTTGTTCTGCCAGTAGCGATAGGCAACCCAGAGGTCGACGAAGTGCGAGTACTTGTCACCCCAGGCCGCCTTCGAAGCGTCGAAGGTCAAACGGATCGGCTCGCTGTTCAGCTCGGTCTTTGACGCCGTGGAGAAGCGCCCGACACCCGAGAGCGCAGGTAGGCTGTTCGAATCGCCCTTCGGGCCGTACCAGCCGGCGCGGCCGCTGATCGACCAGAACTGCATGCTCGGCGGCACGAAGCCGAGGTCCATGTAGTAATTGATTTCGACGGCCCAGGTCGGGTTGTAGCTGACATTGCCGTCGGAGTTACAGGTCACGCCCGGCACGCCCGGTCCGAACAGGCCGCACTGAGTGAAGGCGTTGTGGTTCGAGAACTCCCAGTACATCAACGGCGCGACGTTGATGTAGCCCTTGTAGGGAAGGTCGAAGGCGAACTGCAGACCGGCGACGACGTCGCGCTTGGCCGGCGCGAGGAAGGTGTTCTCGCTGTTGCCGTCCATACCGACTTCGAACGAGATGTTGTGCAGCGGCCCCATGGTGAAGGCCTTGGTGTTGAACAGCTCGTTCCAGCCGAAGGTCGAGCGGAACAGGCCGTAGATTTCGGTGGCGCCCGCGCAGTCGCCGGCACCGCCGGTGATGGTCACGCCCGGCGCGGTACAGGGCGACGCGGGGTCGTTGTGGCCCGACTTGAACATCGAGATGGTGAAGAAGTTGGTGCCGTAGGCCCAAAGGTCGAAGTGGGTGAAGGAATAGACCTGCTTGGCGGTGGTGCCGTTGATGCTGCCGTTCGGATTGACGCTCCACATGCCGGGATCGGTGCCCTTCGGCATCCAGGAGAACGTCACGCGGTTGTCGATCACGAGGAAGAACGGAAGATCCGGGGCCTTCTTTGCTGCCTTCACCGGCAGATCCGCCGCCTGAGCCAGGCCGCCATTGGCCAGCGTAGCAATTGTCAGCGCCGTTGCTGCAATTGCCTTGAGACGAAACGACATCCTCAATACCCCCATGTTTTGACAAACCGAAATGAACGCCCTTGCGACACTTGCGCCTATCTCCCGGAGTGAGAAGCCTCATCTTTTTCCATGGCGTGCCGTATGTTTCGGCAGCACGCAGCTCTCCATATTGGATTTTGCGGGGGTCGCGAGCGCAGCCTGCGCGCGCGGAGTGCGCGGTCATTGCCAGACATTCCCGTTTGGTATTGCTGGGCTTTTCTCCGCGTCACACGACGCATCGATCGCGCGATGCGGCGATCGCATTCGCGTCGTGGCGTTGCATACAGGGATCACGGTGCTGCTGCTCAACTTCTCGTCAAGCCTGCACAGCGGGTTCCGATTTGGTTTGAACCGTCACAAATTTGCAACAGGCGCTGTCCTTGCGGCGATCGCGGCAGCCGTCCAGACGACGACTGCGGCGCTTGCCACGCCCTGACATGGACACGACTCACGAACGCCAGTGCCTGCCGAAGCGTTGAGCAAGGGATGACGCTTTTTCACACCTTACGCGGCGGTTCAAACTGGCCCACAATTGAGGCACCTCACTCCATCCAAGCGTGTAGCGCATGTTAGATCCGACGCCCAATGGCCTGCATTCCGGCGAACCACCGCTGCTCGGGACGATCGGGCTCACCAAGCGCTATGGCGATTTCCTCGCCAACGACGCCATCGACATCGATATCTGGCCCCGGGAGATTCACGCGCTGCTCGGCGAGAACGGCGCCGGCAAGTCGACGCTGGTCAAGGCAATCTATGGGCTGATCCAGCCCAGCGCGGGCGAAATCCGCTGGCAGGGGCAGCCGATCGTCCTGTCCGGTCCGTCGGAAGCGCGCAGCCGCGGCATCGGGATGGTGTTCCAGCATTTCTCGCTGTTCGACAATCTCACGGTCGCGGAGAATGTCGCGCTCGGCCTCGACGGCAAGGAATCCTTCAAGGACATGTCGGCGCGGCTGGAGCAGGTGTCGAAGACCTACGGCCTTCCGCTCGATCCCCGGCGCGAGGTCTGGCAATTGTCGGTCGGCGAACGCCAGCGCATCGAGATCGTCCGCGCACTGATGCAGGATCCGAAATTCCTGATCCTGGACGAGCCCACCGCGGTGCTGACGCCGCAGGAAGCCGATCAGCTCTTCACCGTGCTGGAACGGCTCAGGGCCGAAGGCCGCGCCATCCTCTACATCAGCCACAAGCTCGACGAGGTGAAGCGGCTCTGCGACACCGCCACGATCCTGCGTGGCGGCAGGAAGGTTGCAACATGCAACCCTCGGCTCGAGACCGCGGCCTCGCTCGCGCGCATGATGGTGGGCAGCGAGATCAAGGAGGTGAAGGCCGCGGCGGGCCNCAGACCACGGTGCCGCGGCTGGTCGTCAACGACCTCTCGATGGCGCCAGCCGAGGCGCACGGAGTGCGGCTCGACCATATCTCGTTCGAACTGAAGGGCGGTGAAATCCTGGGCATCGCCGGCGTCGCCGGCAACGGTCAGGACGAGATGTTCGCCGCGCTCTCCGGTGAACGACTATCGAAGGACCCGGGCACGGTGGTGATCGAGGGCATCGCCGCCGGCCATCTCTCGATCACCGGGCGGCGCAAGCTGGGCGCGGCGTTCGTGCCCGAGGAGCGGCTCGGCCACGGCACCGCGCCGCGCATGAAATTGTCCGAGAACGCGCTGCTCACCGGTCACGCCGCAAGCGGCATGGTTCGTCACGGCTTCATCGACACCGCAGCGACGCTGGAGACGGTCGACAAAGCGACCGAGACGTTCGACGTGCGCAAGGCCAAGCGTGATCCGGAAGCCGCGAGCCTCTCCGGCGGCAATCTGCAGAAATTCATCGTCGGCCGCGAGATCCTGCGCAACCCGGCGGTGCTGGTGGTGAACCAGCCGACCTGGGGCGTCGACGCCGGTGCCGCCGCGGTCATCCGCCAGGCGCTGCTTGATCTGGCGGCAGCGGGCGCAGCCGTTCTGGTAACCAGCCAGGACCTCGATGAGCTCGTCGAAATCACCGACCGCATCGCGGTGATGTTCCACGGACGCCTGTCGGTGCCGCTGCCCACCCGCGAAGCCACGCGCGAAAAACTCGGCCTGTTGATGGGCGGCAGCAGTCTCGAGCCGAAGGAGGCCGCGCATGCAGCTGGTGCTTGAGAAGCGCGCCGAGCGCTCCAACACGATCGCGCTGATCTCGCCCCTGATTGCGATCGGGCTGACGATCGTGACCATGGTGATCCTGTTCGCGATCCTGGGCAAGAATCCGCTGCTCGCGCTTGATGCCTATTTCATCGCACCGCTGACCGATGGCTATTCACTTCAGGAGATCGCGGTGAAGGCGACGCCGCTGGTGATGATCGCGATCGGGCTGTCACTCTGCTATCTCGCCAATGCCTGGAACATCGGCGCCGAAGGGCAATTCCTCATCGGCGCGGTCGCCGGAAGCTGGATCGCAGTGAAGACGCAAGGCACCGACGCCGGCGCCTGGGTGCTGCCGGCCATGCTGCTGCTCGCTGCAGCCGCGGGCGCGCTCTATGCGCTGATCCCGGCAATCTGCAAGGTGAGGTTCGGCGCCAGCGAAATCCTCACCAGCCTGATGCTGGTCTATGTCGCTGACCTTTTCCTCGACTACCTCGTGCGCGGTCCCTGGCGCGATCCGCACGGCTTCAACTTCCCGACCACGGCGGAATTCGATCCCGTCGCGACGGTCCCGCTCCTGATCGACGGCGGCCGGCTGCATCTCGGTTCGATCATCGCGCTGCTGGTCGTCGCGGCAGCGGCGATCCTGCTCGGGCGCACCATCAAGGGATTCGAGATCCGTATGGTCGGCGCGGCGCCGCGCGCGGCGCGGTTCGGCGGCTTCAATGCCAACCAGCTGGTCATCCTGACCTTCGCGGTCTCAGGCGCGCTGGCGGGCCTCGCCGGCATCATCGAGGTCGCGGGCCCGGTTGGGCATCTCCAGCCCGGCATCTCGCCCGGCTACGGCTTTACCGCGATCATCGTCGCCTTCCTCGGCCGACTGAACCCGATTGGAATATTAATTGCAGGCCTTTTCCTCGCATTGACCTTTATCGGCGGCGAGCAGGCGCAGATCGCAATGAAGATCCCGTTGGATGTCACCAAGGTTTTCCAGGGCATTCTGCTGTTCTACGTACTCGCCTGCGACTCCCTCATTCTCTACCGATTCCGGCTGGTGTTTCCGAACCGTCAGGTGGCCCGTGGAACTGGTTGAAGCCATCATCCTGTCGGTGCTCGCCGCCTCGACGCCGCTCCTGATCGCGGCAACCGGCGAGCTCGTCACCGAGCGCTCCGGCGTCCTCAATCTCGGTGTCGAGGGCATGATGATCATGGGCGCCGCCTGCGGTTTTGCCGGCGCCTGGCTGACGGGCTCGATTCTAATCGGCGCGCTCTGCGGCATCGCCGCGGGCACGCTGATGTCACTGGTCTTTGCGCTGATGGCGCTCGGGCTCGCCGTCAACCAGGTCGCGACGGGCCTTGCGCTGACCATCCTTGGCATCGGCCTCTCCGGATTGATCGGTGCCGGCTTCGTCGGTGAGCGCATCACGCCGGCGGCGCACCTCTACATTCCCGGCCTCACCGACATCCCGCTGATCGGCCACGTGCCGTTCGGCGAAGATGCCTTCGTCTATCTCTCGCTGGCGTTGATCGTAGGCGTCTGGTGGTTCCTGTACCGCACGCGGCCGGGCTTGATCCTGCGCGCCTGCGGCGACAATCACGTCTCCGCGCATGCGCTCGGCTATCCGGTGCTGCGCATCCGCACGCTTGCCGCGATGTTCGGCGGCGCCTGCGCCGGGCTTGCCGGCGCCTATCTGCCGCTCGCCTATACGCCGTTCTTCATTCCCGGCATGACCGCCGGCCGCGGCTGGATCGCGCTGGCGCTGGTCGTGTTCTCGTCCTGGCGTCCGGGTCGGCTCGTCGTCGGTGCTTATCTGTTCGGCGCGGTGACGATTTTGCAGCTGCACGCGCAGGGCTGGGGCGTCGGCATACCCTCGCAATTCATGTCGGCGCTGCCATACCTTGCGACCGTCATCGTTCTGGTCCTGCTCTCCCGCGCGCGCACCGGCGGCTCGACTGCGCCGGCCGCACTCGGCACCGTGTTCGTGCCGGACCGCTGAGCTTTTTTCCGCAGCGTGCGCGATGGGGCGCGCATGTTGCGGATCGTGGCTTTCCCCGACTGTTTGGAGATTGATGATGAGGAAAACACTTCTTGCGCTGGCTGCCGGGCTTCTGCTTGCCGGTAGCGTCGGTGCAGCCTCCGCCGCCGACAAGCTGAAGGTCGGTTTCATTTATCTCGGTCCGATCGGCGATCTCGGCTGGACCTATCAGCACGAGCTGGCGCGCCAGGCGCTGGTGAAGGAACTCGGCGACAAGATCGAGACGACCTATCTCGAGAACGTTCCCGAAGGTCCCGACGCCGAGCGCGCCATCGAGCAGCTCGCCCGCGCCGGCAACAAGCTGATCTTCACCACCTCGTTCGGCTACATGGATCCGACGCTGAAGGTCGCGAAGAGATATCCGAACGTGCATTTCGAGCACGCCACCGGCTACAAGCGCGACAAGAACATGTCGACCTACTCGGCCAAGTGGTACCAGGGCCGCTACATCCAGGGCCTGATCGCGGCCAAGATGTCGAAGTCCGGCGTGCTCGGCTATATCGGCTCGTTCCCGATTCCGGAGGTCGTCTCCGGCATCAACGCGACGATGCTGGCGGCGCAAACCATCAACCCGAACATCAAGGTCAAGATCATCTGGGCCAACACCTGGTTCGATCCCGGCAAGGAAGCCGACGCTGCCAAGGCGCTGATCGACCAGGGCGCCGACATCATCATGCAGCACACGGATTCGCCCGCGGCGATGCAGATCGCCAGCGAGCGCGGCAAGCTCGCCTTTGGTCAGGATTCCGAAATGATCAAGTTCGGACCGAAGACGCAGCTGACCTCGATCCTCGACACCTGGGGCCCCTACTACATCGCCCGCGTCAAGGCCGAGCTCGACGGCACCTGGAAGTCCGAGGACAGCTGGGGCGGGCTCGACAGCCACATGTTCGCGATGGCGCCGTACACCAACATGCCTGACGACGTGAAGAAGATGGCGGAGGATGCCCAGGCCGCGATCACCGCCGGCAAGCTGCATCCGTTCAAGTGCCCGGTCGTTGGGCAGGACGGCAAGGCGGTCGAGTGCAAGGGCGGCGATCACCTCGACGACGGCCAGATCCTCGGCATGAATTTCTACGTCAAGGGCATCGACGACAAGCTTCCGGGCAAGTAGCACGCTTCTTGCTTTAGGAAATTTACCTGCTCCTCCCGGAGGAGGTTCGGAGGGGGTAGCCACAAGCACCCGGCACTTGTGGTTGCCCCCTCTTTCTATCCGGCCTGCATGGCCCGCGCCGCGGCACTGTGGCGGCGGATGAGATCCGCAACATCCAGTCCCGGTATCGCGCCGTCGACAACCGCCCATTTGCCCGAGACCATCACCCGGTCGGCCCGGTGCGCGCCACACAGCACGAGCGCGGCCAGCGGATCGCCGTGGCCAGAGAAGCGCAACTCGTCGAGCTTGAATAGCGCAAGGTCGGCCGCCTTGCCGACGGCGATGTCGCCGAGCTCGGGGCGGCCGACGCAGGCCGCCGAGCCCCTGGTCGCCCAGCGCAGCGCATCCTTGTGGCTGACTTTCATCACGCCGTAGCGCGCCCGTTGCAGCAGGAACGCCGCCCGCACCTCCTGCATCAGGTTGGACGCATCGTTCGACGCGGAACCATCGACACCGAGTCCGATCTCGACGCCGGCCTCCTCCATCTCGCACACCGGGCAGCAGCCGGATGCCAGAAGCTGGTTGCTGCAGGCGCAATGGCTGATGGTGGTCTTCGCTTTGCCGAGCCGCTTCATCTCGTCGGCGTTGAAGAAGATACCGTGCGCGAGCCAGGTCCGTGCGTTGAGCCAGCCGCACTGCTCGAGATAGTCGAGCGGACGGCAGCCATGCATTTGCTGACAGAACTTGTTCTCGTCCTCGGTCTCGGCGAGATGAGTGTGGAGGCGGACGTCGAGCTTGTCGGCGAGATCAGCGGTCGCGCGCATCAGCGACGTCGTCACCGAGAAGGGCGAGCATGGCGCCAGCGCGATCTGCACCATCGCATCCGCACCGCGCTGGTGATGTTTTGCCACCACACGCGCGCTATCTGCGAGAATCGTGTCCTCGTCCTGCACGACGCTGTCCGGCGGCAGGCCGCCATCGCGCTGCGACAGGTTCATCGAGCCGCGCGTGAGCAGCACCCGCACGCCCAGCCGTTTCGCCACTGCAACCTCGATGTCGACGGCATCTTCGAGGCCGGCCGGAAATACGTAGTGATGATCCGTCGTGGTGGTGCAGCCCGAGAGCAGGAGCTCCGACATCGCCACGGTGACGCCGAGCTCCAGCGATTCCGGCGTCAGCTTGGCCCAGACCGGATAGAGCGCCTGGAGCCAGGGAAACAGCTCCCGATCCATCGCCGCTGGCAGCGCCCGCGTCAGCGTCTGGTAAAAATGGTGATGCGTGTTGATGAGGCCGGGCAGAACGACGTGCTCGCCCGCGTCGAACACAGCGACATCCGCGGTCGCAGGCATGCCGCCCGCCGGCACGAGTTCGATGATCCGGCCATCCCTGATCACGATCCCGCGCTCGGCGCCGTCGGCGAGGATGGCCAGGGGATCCCTGATCCAGATCGGCTTTGCGTCGGTCATGATCCGTTTCTCCTCGCGTCCGCTGACGACGGGCCTGCAAGGCAGGGGCCAGCCAGAGCTGCGTCGATGTTGCTACTTGTTGTTGCGACTTGGCGCTGGTCTTGCAAGACTTTCCCGTAGGTAATGCATCCGGTCGAGGCTGGCGTAGCCATGGACTTGAATACCATCACGACTGTGGCCCATCCCGGGAGCCGCGCCCAGCTGCCCGTTTGGACGGCAGGCGATGCTTGGCTCGCGGGCGGCACATGGCTGTTCTCGGAACCGCAGACGCATTTGACGCGACTGATAGATCTCACCGATCTGAAATGGCCGGCACTGACGATCACCGATACACACCTCACGATATCGGCCACATGCACCATCGCACAGCTCGATGCTCTCGTCTGCCCGCCCGGCTGGATCGCGGCGCCGCTGATCAACCAGTGCTGCCGCGCCTTCCTCGCCTCCTTCAAGATCTGGAAGACGGCGACCGTGGGCGGCAATCTCTGCATGTCGCTGCCGGCGGGACCGATGATCTCGCTCACCAGCGCGCTCGACGGTGTCTGCACTATCTGGAAGGCGGGCGGCGGCGAACAGAAGATTCCCGTCGTCGAGTTCGTCACCGGCAACCAGCACAACCGCCTGACGCCCGGCGACCTGCTGCGGCAGATCGATATCCCGCTTGCCGCGCTGAAGCGCCGCTCGGCCTTTCGCCAGATCTCGCTGACGCCCGTCGGCCGTTCGGCGGCGCTTCTGATCGGCAGCCGCGACGCCGACGGCACGCTGACGCTGACGGTGACCGCATCGACGGTGCGTCCGATCCAACTCTCGTTCGCAAAACCGCCCGATCCGAGCGCGCTCCACGCTGCGATCGAGCAGCAGATTACCGAGGAGCTGTACCACGCCGACATCCACGGCAAGCCGTTCTGGCGCAAGCACATGACGCTGCGCCTCGCCGAAGAAATCCGTGGCGAATTGCTTGATATGGCGCGGCCATGAGCTTCGAGATCAACGGCAACCCGTTCTCGCAAACGCCCCGTGCCGGCCAATGCCTGCGCACGTTCCTCCGCGAGCTCGGCCATTTCGGCGCGAAGAAGGGCTGCGATGCCGGTGATTGCGGCGCCTGCACCGTACTGCTCGACGGCGAGCCGGTGCATAGCTGCCTGATCCCGGCCTTCCGCGCCGACGGGCGTGTCGTCACCACGATCGAAGGACTTGGCGGGGAAGCCGGCATGCATCCGATGCAGCAGGCTTTCATCGACGCGCAGGGATTCCAGTGCGGCTTCTGCACCGCCGGCATGATCCTCACATGCGCCTCGCTGAACCAGGCGCAACGCACCGATCTCGGCGCCGCACTGAAGGGCAACATCTGCCGCTGCACGGGCTATCGCTCGATCGAAGACGCACTCGACGGCAGGAACAACATCGACGAGACCGTCGAGCCCGGCGCCGCATTCGGCCGCAGCCTGCCGGCGCCCGCCGGCCCGGACGTCGTGCGCGGCGCGGCGCACTATACCTTCGACACCACGATCGACGGCCTCTTGCACATCAAGCTGCTCCGCTCGCCGCATGCGCACGCCAAAATCGTCGCGATCGACAAATCTGAGGCGCTGAACGTTCCCGGCGTGCATGCGGTGCTGACGCATGAGGACGCGCCGTCGGCGCTGTTCTCGACGGCGCGGCATGAGAAGGACTGGATGGACCCGGATGACACGCGCATCCTCGACGACGTTGTCCGCTTCATCGGGCAGAAGGTCGCCGCGGTCGTCGCCGAGACGGAAGCCGCCGCGGAAGAAGCGTGCCGCCGGCTGAAGGTCGCGTATGACATCCTGCCCGCTGTGATCGATCCTGAGCAGGCGATGGCACCGGGCGCGCCGATCGTCCATCCTGACCGGACAACCGAGAATCGCGTCGCCAACGCCCGGCGCAACATCGTCGCGGAGACGCACGGCGAATTCGGCGACGTCGCCGCCGCCCTGGCCGCCTCCGCCGTCACCTATGAGGACACATTCACGACCCAGCGCGTGCAGCATGCGGCGCTGGAGACCCATGGCGGCCTCGCCTGGTTGGACGAGGTCGGCGTGCTCAACGTCCGCTCCTCGACACAGGTGCCGTTCCTGACCCGGCGCGCGCTGTCGGACATATTTGGCCTTCCCGCCGACAAGGTCCGGGTGTTCTGCGAGCGCGTCGGCGGCGGTTTTGGCGGCAAGCAGGAGATGTTCGTCGAGGACATTTTGGCGCTCGCCGCCCTGAAGACGACGCGCCCCGTCAAGCTCGAGCTCACCCGCGAGGAGCAGTTCATCGCGACCTCGACGCGGCATCCGATGCGGGTTCACATCAAGGCCGGCGCGGACGCGAACGGCAAGCTGACCGCGCTGCAGCTCGACGTGCTCTCCAACACCGGCGCCTACGGCAATCATGCAGGTCCCGTGCTATTCCACGCGGCGGCGGAAAGCATCAGCGTCTACAACTGCCCGAACAAGAAGGTCGACGGCGTCGCCGTGTACACCAACACGGTGCCGGCAGGCGCGTTTCGCGGCTATGGCCTGCCGCAGGCGCTGCTTGCGGTGGAAGCCGCGATCGACGAGCTGGCCATGCAGCTCGGCATCAGCCCTTACGACATGCGCCGCCGGAACATCGTCAAGCCCGGCGATCCCATGCTGTCGCCGACGCCATCCGAATATCACGACGTGTTCTACGGCTCCTACGGGCTCGATCAGTGCCTCGATCTCGTCGAGCGCGCGATGCAGGCGGATAGCCAGCAAACGGACCTGCCGCCGGAGTGGCTGATCGGCGAAGGCATCGCGCTGACCATGATCGACACGGTGCCGCCGGCCGGCCACATCGCTGACGCCATGATCGCGCTGCGCGATGACGGCGGCTTCGACCTCACCGTCGGCACCGCCGAGTTCGGCAACGGTACCAGCACCGTGCATCGTCAGATCGCCGCGACTGCGCTCGCAACCACTGTCGAGGGAATTCGCCTGCGCCAGTCCGATACCGCCCATGGCGGCCACGACACCGGCGCCTATGGCAGTGCCGGCACGTTCGTCGCCGGCAAGGCGACGCACGCCGCCGCCATGCAGCTTGCGGCCGAGCTGAAGACCGCCGCTGCCGGCGCCTGGCTCTGCGATGCAAGGGCTTGCGTACTCGAGGACGGCTGTGTCGTCAGCGGCGTCCGGCGAATGCCGTTCGCGGAGCTGGCGGCGATTGCGCGCGAGCGCGGCCACCCTCTCGCCGCCACCGGCAATTCCAGCGGCACGCCGCGCTCCGTTGCGTTCAATGTGCAGGGGTTTCGCGTGGCCGTGAACAAGGCCACAGGCGAGCTCAGGATTCTGCGCAGCGTGCAGGCGGCGGATGCGGGCCGCGTCGCCAACCCCATACAGTGCCGCGGCCAGGTCGAGGGCGGCGTGGCACAGGCGCTCGGCGCGGCACTCTACGAGGAGATGGTGATCGACGCGGACGGCCGCGTCACCAACCCGAGATTTCGCGACTACCACCTGCCCTCGCTCGCCGACGTCCCGCGCACCGAGGTGCTCTTCGCCGACACGTCCGACTCGATCGGGCCGATGGGTGCGAAGTCGATGAGCGAGAGCCCCTACAACCCCGTCGCGCCGGCGCTCGGCAATGCGATCGCGGACGCGACGGGCATCCGCGTCACCTCGACGCCGTTCAAGCCGGACCGGCTGTTCCCGGCGCTCCACGGGAAGTTTGGATCCTAGCTCCCGCGATAGGTCGCGTAGCTCCAGGGCGTGACCAGCAGCGGCACGTGATAGTGGCCTTCGGGTTCGCTGATCGCAAAGCGCAACGGAATCTCGTCGAGGAACGGCGGATCGGACATCGGCACGCTGCGCTCGGCGTAATACTGGCCCACGCTGAAGCGCAGTTCGTAGCGGCCGATCGGCAGCGGGCGGCCGCCGATCAGCGGCTGGTCGGTGCGGCCATCCGCGTTGGTAACGGCGCGCGCGATGACGCGGCTCTCGCCGAGGCTCGCGAGCTCGACCAGCTCAACCGCAATGCCGGACGCAGGCTTGCCAGCGTGATTGTCGAGCACATGGGTCGAGAGCCGGCCGTGCACCTTGAGCTTGTCATCGGCGGTGACGAGCTGATCCAGCCGCAACGCGGAGATACGGCCGATCTCCTCGATCGCGCGTCGGATCTCGGTTTTGACAATGTTGGGCAACCGCGTTTCGAAGTCGCGCAGGACGGAATCCTTGGTGTGGCGCCGCACGCAGACGATATAGGGAAAGCCAAATTTCGCGCGATAGGCGTTGTTGACCCGCTCGAACGCCGCATATTCGGCGTCCGACAGCCTGTCGAGGCCTGCGCTGTTCTGCTCGGCATTCGACTCGGCGGTGAGCCCCGCCGCGCGCTGGGTCTTGTTGGCGAGGTCGGGATGCGCGCGGATCAGCGCCAACTGGACGTCGGGCTCGGCGCTCTGGATCGCCGCCATCAGCGCGGCGTGCAACTGATTGATACCGGCGAACGGCCGCCGTTCGGCAAGCTGCTCGGCGATCCACGGCGAATATTCGACGACGTTGGCGAGCGCGGCGACAAAGTCCGCCTTGCTTGCGTCATTGAGATCAGCGAGCGAGATTTGCGACATTGCGTCCTCACCCGATCTCGAATGCGTCGGCAGCAAGATGCGCGTGCTTGTCGTGCCAATGCTGCGCGATCTGGAGCCGCGTCGGCACCCAGACGCGCTCGTGCTTGCCGATATAATCGAGAAAACGGATCAGGCCCGCGGCACGGCCCGGACGGCCGGCGAGACGGCAGTGCAGGCCGACCGACATCATCTTCGGTGCGGTCTCGCCTTCGGCGTAGAGCACGTCGAAGGCATCCTTCAGGTAGGTGAAGAACTGCTCGCCTTCGGCAAATCCTTGCGCGTTGATGAAGCGCATATCGTTGGCATCGAGCGTGTAGGGAATGATGAGCTGCTTGCCGCTCGCGCCCTTCACCCAATAGGGCAGATCATCGGCATAGGAGTCGCAGAGATAGAGGAAGCCGCCTTCTTCCATCAGGAGCCGGTTGGTGTTGATCGAGGAACGGCCGGTGTACCAGCCGAGCGGGCGCGAACCGGTGGCTTCGGTGTGGACGCGGATCGCTTCCGCGATCTCGGCCCGCTCCTGCGCGTCGGTCATGTCCTTGTGCTCGATCCATTTGAGGCTGTGGCTGGCGATATCCCAGTCTGCCTCCTTCATGGCGGCGACGATTTCCGGATTGCGCTTCAGCGCGGTGGCAACGCCGAACACGGTCGTTGGCCACTTCCGTTCGTTGAACATCCGCCACAGCCGCCAGAAGCCGGCGCGCGA
>NZ_LUUB01000038.1:142545-170673 GCF_001641635.1 Bradyrhizobium centrolobii | reverse complement strand
GCGAAGATCGCGCGGGTAGCGGGCGTCCGCCACTTAGACTTCCTCGAAGCGGATCGGCTGGGCGCCCTTCCACAGCACGGTCTTGCCGAGCGCGGCGAGATTTTCCAGGCCCGAGGTCAACGTGATGAAATGGTTGCCGGCAAGCTGGCCCATCTTGCTCGCGAAGTGCACGCCGCCATAGGCGAGCAGGATCTCGGTCTCGCTGATGCCGCCGGGATAGAGGATGATCTGGCCGGGCCCGGGATAGCTCGTATGGTTCTCGTAGCCGACGCCGAAGTCGAGGTCGCCGAGCGGCATCCACACGGCCTCGCCGCTCCAGCGCACATGGATGATGTGGCTCTCGAACGGCATGGCCTTGCGGAACGCGGCGACGGTCTTGGGCGCAAGTTGCTCCTCGAAGCGGGCATCGAAGGTGAAATCGCCTGCGCGGATAACGAGTTTGCTCATCTCATCTCTCTGAGTCGGGGGCCGTGACCCCACGGGGAACTCTCAAGCAAAGAGCACTCCGGAGGGGCTCGCGCAAGGGGCTCGGGCCCATCACCTGCGGTCGTAAGACCAGCCCAAAATGCCGCTTCGCCGCACTTCCAGCTCCGGCTCGGCGGCCGGAGGCGGCGCTTCCTTCAGTTCCGCCTGCGGCGGCGGCGCGGGCGGCGCCGGCAGGTTCTCGCATTTCATGGAGTAGACCAGCTTGCCGTCCGCGGTCCGCCCGATGGGGGCGCAGGGATCCGGATGGGCCGCCGAGGCCTTCGGTGTCAATTTGACCTGCGCCGCAGCCGGCGAGGCCATCAACAGCAGGACCAACAAATATCTCGACATCGTTGTCGCTCGAAAACTCAATTCTCCCCATTCAACCGGATTGCGCCGGTTAAGTCCATCGGCAGCAAAGGTGGGGTTGCCGAATATTTAGCCGAGATCAAAAAATTTGCTCGCCCCATCGTGATGGCGACACCGGTGATATCCGGCAGGGCGCATCGCCATGTCAGCGGCGACGACGAATGCAGTCCTTTCACAGCCGGAGCGTCGTCACGGGAGAACCAACGATGCGAACGAACTTCACCATCCTCGGCGCCACGCTGATCGCCGCCGTCACCATCCAGACCGCCGCAGCGAGCGACCGCCACCACATCCGCAAGGCGCACCCCGCGCCGTCCACGCAGTCGGTACGCGACTCCAACGCCGCGATCTGGCCGTCACAGCCGACCGAGCCCGACTGGTCGCGCTACGTCAACGGCGCAATGTCAGCGCCGGCGGGACGGTGATGTGAAACGCTGGATGCTTCGCGCCGAGCGAAGCATCCCATCGAACTCCTTGGGTGTCGTCCTGGCAAAAACCAGGACGGCGCTGAAAGAAAGCTAGCGTGCACCCCTGCTTCAACGTCGTCCTTGCGATCGCAGCGAAGCAATCCGGAATCTTGGATTACGATCAATACGGCCTGTAGTAATAGCGCGGCCCGCCATAATAGCCGTAGCCGGGATCGTAATAAGTGCGCGGGCCGCCGTAATAGTAGTTGTCTTCGTAGTACTCACGCCGCCGGCTCTCCGCGATGGCCCCCGCGATCAGTCCTGTAGCAGCACCCATGAAGGCAAGGCCTGCTGCACTCGGGCCCCGACGATAATAGCGGTGGCGGCGGGCGGCGCTGAAGTCGGTCGCCACGGATGCGTTCGAGCTTGCGGCGGCCGCCTTCCCAGCCGCGGTCGAGGCCGCAGCCGAAGGCGATGCAGAGGTCGCAACAAGGGCGAGGCTTGCGAACGCGGCCAACACGGTGTTGCGGCCAACTCTGGAATTCACGGGTCTATCAGTCATCTGACCTTCCTCTGTTCTCGCCCAAAGAAGAGATATGCAAACGACATCAAACGCGCAAACCATTGAGATGGTTTCATGATCGCGGCAAACTGCCACGCTTTGAACGATTGTAAACCGAACAATCAAGTCGAGCTTGATCGATGCAACCTAAGCGGATAATGAAAAGCCGCGCCGTGTTTCGGTCGCCGTAAGCGTTTCACGTGAACCAACGCATCAACCGACGCCGTCGGGATCGATGCCATTTCAGGGTTCAACGTGATCGACGCGTTCTTTTCCTCAAGAGAAATCCGATGATTGGGGTTCGCAAACTGCCGGCGCGCTATGCGCCGATCGTGATGCCATTGGTGCTATCCATCCTCATGACAGCCGTGGTGTCGATCATTTCGACACTGAAGAGCCTCGGGCCGACGCCTGCGTTCCTGGCGACCTGGCCAGGCGCCTGGGGGCTGTCCTGGCTCGTCGCCTTTCCGACGCTCCTGGTGGTCCTGCCGATGGTCCGCCGGATCGTGGCATGCCTCGTCGCTTCTCCATCCCAACCAGGCTAACAGCCGGCGTGGACGGCGGCGCATGTAGCGCGCGCCGTCCCGCTTCCAGATTGTCACCACCTTGGATCAAGCTTCCACGTTTCCCACCTCACCCGTCGCGCTGTCGCGACATCCTCCGCTGCTGCTCTACATCGCGTCGCGAAGCCTGTCGGAATTCTCCTATCAGGTCGCAACCGTCGCGGTCGGCTGGCAGATCTATGCGCTGACCGGCAGCGCCTTCTACCTCGGCCTCGCCGGGCTCGTGCAGTTCATCCCGAGCGCGATCCTGGTGTTTGTCGCCGGACATGCGGCGGATCGTTACGACCGCCGGCGCATCGTTCAGCTCTGCGAGCTCGTGCAAGGCCTCACAGCCGGTTATCTCGCCGTGCGGCTGCTCGCGGGGACGCTGACCACGCCCGAGATATTTGTCGCGCTCGGCGTGTTCGGCCTTGCCGGCGCCTTCGAGAGCCCGGCTTCGTCCGCGCTGCTGCCCGCCGTCGCACCGGAAGGCATGCGGCAACGGGCGACCGCGCTGTCAACCGGCGCCTGGCAGGTCGCAACCATTGGCGGCCCGGCAATCGGCGGGCTCGCCTACGCGCTCTCGCCCGGCGCACCCTTCGTGCTGATGGCGATGCTGTCGCTGATTGCCAGCGCCCTCAGCGGCATGATCCGGGTCGAACGTGTTGCGGCCACCGAGCACGAGGGTCTCGATGGCTTGTTTGCCGGCCTACACTTCGTACGCAGCAATCCCGCAATCCTCGGCACCATCTCGCTCGACCTGTTCGCGGTGCTGCTCGGCGGCGCCACCGCCCTGCTGCCGATCTACGCCAAGGACATCCTGCAGGCCGGCCCGTGGGCGCTCGGCGTGATGCGCGCGGCACCGGCGGTCGGCGCGCTCCTGATGACCGCGGTGATCGCGCGCCATCCGATCGCGCGGCGCGCGGGCCTCAGGATGTTCCAGGCGGTGATCGCCTTCGGGCTCGCGACGATCGTGTTCGCGCTGTCGCGGAACGTCTGGCTCTCGATCATCGCATTGATGGCGATGGGCGCGGCCGACACGATCAGCGTCGTGGTGCGCGTCGCGCTGGTGCAGCTTGCGACACCCGATGCGATGCGCGGCCGCGTCGGCGCCGTCAACTTCCTCTTCATCAACGCCTCCAACCAGCTCGGCGAATTCGAAAGCGGCACAACTGCTGCCCTGCTCGGCGCGATGCCGGCCGTCCTGCTCGGCGGGATCGGCACCATCGCAATCGCGCTGTTGTGGATGCGGCTGTTTCCCGTCTTGCGCGAGGTTGACCAGCTGGAATGAGCGCGCATGCAGTGCCTAACTGCGGTAGTTCCAGTATTTTCGGAGCGCATCACCCGCGGCCTGAAGGTCGAAGCGCTGGTCCGGCGCGAGCCGTTGGACGATCAGGCTGAACATGTCGTTCAGGATCGAGCGCTTGCTGCCGAAATAGGAATGATGCAGCCCGACGAGGCTGGTATCGACCAGCGACGCATCGATCGTGTCGACGCCGTCGACGACCAGGAGCGCCTCGCCGGCCTCGCCCGCCCTGGGATAGCCGTGCACGAATTTCGAGGCCATCAGCGCGACATCGCGCGACGAGGCATAGAGCGTACAGCGCCGCGCAGAGCCCTTGAACTTCGCGGCGAGCTGGACGAAGCGGTCGCGATCGATGTCGGGCGCGGCAAAGACGACCTGGCACAGCGTTGCGGCGCCCGCCGGCAATTGCCAGGACGTGGCGCGCTCCAGCGTATTGATGAGCGCGCGGTTGCCCATGCTGTGGGCGATGACGTGGACCTCGCGCGCGCCGATTTCAGTCAGCGCAAGCTGGAGAAACGCCTCGAAATGGTCGCGCGACCATTCGATCGTGCCTTCGTCCACAGCGTACTGCTTCGGGTCCGCGGCCGATGCCCAGCTATACAACAGCGTTCTGCCGGCGAATTTCAGGTCGACGGAGATCTGCGCGGCCCGCCGTGCTGCATCCTCGAACGACACGTTGTAGCCATGCACGAAGACGAGCACGTCGCGCTCGTCGGCGGTCGCAAGCGAGTCCTTCAGGGTTGGGGTGAACACGTCCTGGCCAAGCGGCTGGACCGCCTTCAGGATCACGTGCTTCGCGGGATCAGCCGAGAATTCGAGGCGCCACCAGCTCGGGCCGGTCAACTCACCGAGGTCGCGGCCGCGCGTCGGCACGCTCACTTCTGCGACCCCGAACGCCGGCTCCCCGCGCCGGCCCGTATAGTAGCTCGCCGGCGCGTCGCCGCCGCGCGCACGATCCGTGCCGTAGAACACGGGAATCGTGACGATGCCGGTGACGTCGTCGGTGCTGGGCCGGACGACCTGCGACGGCAGGGGGACCCGGCCACGGCGGACCACGGTCTCGGTGGAAATTGTCGGCGCCGCCGGTTGCATGGCGCGCCGGACCAGCTCCGCGGCCGGGGTCTCCGCGAGCAGCCGCTGGACCAGCGCGTCGAGCGTCCGGCGCAGCTCCGCCGGATCGTCGCCGCGGCCGGCGCGCCCGGCGAGCTCCAGCAATTCATCGCTATAGGTCGGCCATTTGTCGCCGAGCAGATCCTTCAACCTGGGCCCGAGGTCGAGCAAGGCAAGCAACAGGCGCAGCGTCTCGGACATCGCCCATCCCTCGTCGCTGAGGCCGGCCAGGGACACGGCCCGGCGCAGCGACTACCCTAGAGGTTGCAGAGAATCTGGCAAGTCCGCCGCGCGTGCGGATGCCGTGTTGCCGGGCTGGGCGTCGCTAGGGAAGCGCCCCCAGAGCGCCGCGCGTGGCCTTGTCGATCTCCTTGACATAGCGGCGGCGACCCCACGACCCCAGCGCGAACGAACTCGCGCCGGATCACGTGGACCGGCTGAATTAGATTTACGGTCGCGGGCTCTCGTCCCCGCGAACCGAGCGGAGCGGGCCAAGAAGGATATCGATCGCGACTATTGTTGTGCGGATCGCAGCTGCAACGGAGCCGGCCGCTGCACCGTGGCATGCGGTGACGACGTTGCCTGCGCCGGCTTGCGCGTCGCGGCCGCAGCCGGACGTGGCGCAGGCGCGGGTGCTGCGCTCGTCTTCTGCCCCGCGCCGGGTCGGTCAGGCGTTTTCCCGGCGGTCTCGGACATCTTGTTGTCAGGCGTCTTGTTGTCAGGCGTCTTGGCGACAAGGCGCGCCATTTGCTCCTGGCCTGCCTTCAACTCGTCGGCGAGCCTGGCGCTGTCGAGGGAGATTTGCTCCTGGTTCGCCTTCAATTGCGCCTGGCTCTCCTTGAGCTGGTCGATGCCTTGCTGCACGTTTGCGAGATCGCTCGCCAACTTCTGCAGCAACTCCGTCAACTCCGGGGGGAGCGTGCTCCCGGTCGGCACGGCCGCCTCCGGTATGGCCTCGGCGGCCGGTGCCGGTTCCGGCGATGCCGGCGGCGCCTGGGCCAGCTCAGCGGCCGGGCTCGGCTGAGCGTCGCGCGCCGGCTCTGCTTGCGACTGCGACGACGTCGCAGCGCGCAGCGGTGCCCAGCCGGCGATCATCTGCCTGGCCGTATCACCGTAGGATGATTGCGAGATCAAGGCAGCGGTACCAATTCCCGCCGCCAGCCCCAGACCGACGAGGCCGCGGAGCGCCGGCCGGCCGCTCCGCGGCCGGCTGCGCGCGGTATCGCGCTCCAGCCTGGAAAGCTGCTCACTGGCGCGCGCGATCTGTTCATCAACGCTCTTGATTTTCTCAAAGGTGTGCGTGAGCTCTTCGTCCATGCGCGCGGACATCGCATCACGCGGCTCAATCTGTGTCGTTACGGAGTTCATTGGCGCTCCCCTCCCCAGCCCAATGTCGCCCGAAGGCGTCCGTCGCATTTGCGCTTGGCTAATCATCGCTGACGCGATTTGTCCAAAGCAAGACCCCATCAAGGAAATTCGGAGGCCGGGCAGCGACGAGCGCCGTGCGCCCCCTCCCCCAATACCTATTTCGACCTGGAGGCCGCAGAAGCTTACGACAGCGCCCCCAGCACGCCGCGCGTGGCCTTGTCGATCTCCTCGACATAGCGGCGGCGGGCAAAGTTCTCGGTCAGGAAGCCCACCACCTTGCGGCTGTCGGTGGAATCGACCACGGCCAGCATCTCGGCCTCGGCCTCGTCGAACACCGCCATCGCCGATTTCACGTTCATTTCCGGGATCAGCACGATGTCAATGTAGCGCGCGAGCTCGACGACCTGGATGTCGTCGGCGATGGTGTCGAGGTCGCTGGAGAACAGGTCGGGCAGCATGACGAGGCCGACATATTCGTCCGCGTTGTTGACGACGACGATGCCCGGGCGCGACCCCAGCGCGAATTCGCGCCGCGTCGCGGCGATCGTCGTGCTCGCCGGCACCTTGCCGACGTCGGAGCGCATCAGCCGTTCGACGGTCAGGTTGCGCAGCCAGCCAACGTCGTTGGCGCTGCGGATGGTCTCGCCGCGCAGGTGCAGGCGCCAGGTCGAGAAGGAATGGCCGAACATGAAGCGGACGCAGATTGAAGTGACGATGCAGCCCGCCAGCACCACGGCGGTAACGTCGACATTGCGAGTCATCTCGAGCACGAGGAACGACATTGTCAGCGGGCCGCCGACGATGGCGACGCCGAGCGTCGCCATGCCCGTCAGCATCGCCACCAGCGGATCGATCGCGAAGTTCGGGCTGATGAGCAGCAGCACCGCGGCAAAGAATTTTCCGATCAGGCTGCCGACGAACAGCGAGGCGAAGAACAGGCCGCCGCGAAAGCCGGAAGCGAGCGAGATCAGGCAGGCCGTCAGCTTCAAGGCGATGATCAGCGCGACCAGGCCGATCGTCATCTCGTGAAAGAGATCGAGCACCATGGCGCCGTGGCCGGCCGCGAGCACCTGCGGGGTGACGATCGCAAAAGAGCCGACGATGAGGCCACCGATCACCGGACGCAGCCAGACCGGCAACCAGGCGAACAGGCGCTCGAACATCGAGGACGAGCGCATCACGGCGATGCCGACGCCGCCGGTGACGAGGGCGAGCCCGATCAGCGCCAGATATTGCTCGATGCCGACCGAGCCGACCTTCGGGATCTCGATAGAGTACGGCGCGCCACCCAGCCACTGCGCGGTCAGCGCGCCGGCGAGCGAGGCCGCCAGGATGGGCGCGGCGCTGCCGACCGAATAGACGCCGACGATCAGTTCGCAGGCGTAGAACGCACCGGTGATCGGCGCACCGAATGCCGCCGCGATCGCCGCGGCGGCGCCGCAGCCGACGATCAGGCGCAAATCGTTGCGGCGGAGATTGAAGAACTTGCCGAACAGCGAGGCGATGCCCGAGCCGATCTGGGTATAGCCGGCCTCGAGACCGACGGAGGCGCCGCAGCCGTTGGAGATCAGCGTCTGGCTCGACACCACCACGCTGTCGCGCATCGACAAATTCCCGCCGCGCAGCGCATTGGCCTCGATCGGGTCGACCGCGTTCGATATCTTCATCCGCCGCCGCGACCATTCCATGATGCCGAGCATCAATCCGCCGAGCGCAGGCGCCATCAGCGCCGCCCAGGGGCTGACGCGCGCGTTGGCAGATAGGCGAACGTCGACGGGAATGCCATAGATCAGGACATGGGCGATCTGCGCGATCTCGGCCATCAGCGTCACGACCGCACCGGCAAGCGTGCCGATCAGGAGCGCGAGCGGGATCAGGTAGAACTCGTTGCTGCGCAGAAGCGCGCGCAGGCGAACCATGACGCGGTTCGATCCCTTGCGATCGACGATATGCCTGATCCGCACGAACACCGTCTGACCCGCCCTACCCTTCGGACATGCCGTACCCGGCCATGCGCTGGCGGACCCGTTCGATCTCGGCGCTGGTGAGCAGCGGCGGTTTCCCGATCTGCAGGCAGCCGTGATACTGCCGCGCCAGCGTCTCGACCTCGACGGCGAGCCACATCGCCTTGTCCAGCGTCCTACCGACCGCGATCATGCCGTGATGGTCGAGCAGGCAGGCGAGCCGGCCTTCCAGCGCCCGCACCGCATGCTCGGACAGTTCCGCGCTGCCGAAAGTCGCATAGGGCGCGCAGCGGATACTGTCGCCGCCGGCGGCCGCGATCATGTAATGCACCGGCGGGATATCCATGCCCATGATCGCCAAAATGGTCGAATAGGTCGGATGGGCGTGGACCACGGCATCGACGTCGTCGCGCGACTTCAGGATGTCGCGATGGAAGCGCCACTCGCTGGACGGCTTCTGGCCGCTCGCATGGGAGCCGTCCATCGCCATGAAGACGATCTGATCGGGCGTCATAGCGTCATAGGGTACACTGGTCGGCGTGATCAGGAGCCCGTCATCGTGCCGCAGGCTGATATTGCCCGAGGTGCCCTGGTTGATGCCGAGCGCATTCATGCGGCGACAGGCATCGATGATGGCTTGCCTCTTCTCGAGCTCGTCCGCTGTCATCGACATCTCGATTTCCTGGCGATGGGCGTTTGTTAGAGGGGAAGTACGTCAAAGCAATATGGCAGTGCAAGAGAAAGCGGACCGGATCGCGCGCCGTCTCGCGAACGGCCCCGCCGCACCACGAAATACCCCGTAAAATCAATAAATTAATGGATTACCGCAGCTCTATGGCAGACCCGCCCGGACGGCCGCGATGCCATTGATGACGAACTGTACCGAATAGGCGGCGAGCAGCATGCCGAGCACACGCGACAGCACCGCATTGCCGGTGCGCCCGAGCGTCCGCGCGATCAGCGCCGCGGAGGCGAAACAGAGCATGCAGAGCAGGCAAACCGAGAGCACGACCGCGATGATGAGCGCCAGCTTCGCGCCATAGCCGGCGTCGCCTGCCAGCAGCAGCGTCGTCGCGATCGCGCCGGGCCCGGCCATCATGGGGATGGCGAGTGGAAACACCGCGACGTCGGACGCATGCTCCGACGTCGCCTTGTCGGCCTCGCGCGCCTCCCGATGCGGACGGTCGCCAAAGATCATCTGGTAGGAGACTCCGAACAAGAGCAGCCCGCCCGCGATCTGGAACGCGGGGATGCCGATCCCGAGCTGGCGCAACAGCCAGTTTCCGACCAGCGCGATCACGACCAGGATCGACGCCGCGATCAGCGGGGCGCGCAGCGCGATCGTCCGCTTGACCTTGTCGGGCATGCCCCCGGTCGCGGCAAGGAAAGCCGGAGCCAGGCCGACGGGATCGACCACCAGCAGCAGCGTCACGAAGGCGGACAGGGCGAAGTCGAGCATGGGAATGCATCTCAGGCTGGCGAGGCTCAGGTCGCAATCCATAACGGCTCGCCGAGGCCTTCGCGAGGAACATTTGCTTTCGCAGACTCTTGATCGCCCGAGGATTGAGGAAGGGCATGCCTTCCCATGTCGCCTCAAGAGGAGGACTTATGGCTAGACGAACCACGAAACGCACAACCAAGAAACGTGCGACCAAGAAGGCTGCGGCCCGGCGCACGCGTCAGGCGCCGAAGATGCTGAGCGACCTGTTTCTGGAGACGCTGAAGGACATCTATTTCGCCGAGAACAAGATCATCAGGACCCTGCCCAAGATGGCTAAGGCCGCCCATTCGAAGGATCTGGCGGCCGCCTTCAACAAGCATCTGCGCGAGACGCAGGGGCAGGTCAAACGGCTGGACCAGGTGTTCCGGATGCTCGGCAAGCCCGCGCGCGGCAGGCCCTGCGAGGCAATCAACGGCATCACGGATGAGGGCGCCGAGATCATGAAGGAGTTCAAGAACGCCCCTGCCCTCGACGCCGGCCTGCTCGCCGCGGCCCAGGCGGTCGAGCATTACGAGATCTCCCGCTATGGCACGCTGCGCACCTGGGCCGAGGAGCTCGGCATGCATGACGCAGCGAGGCTGCTCCAGGAGACGCTCAACGAGGAGGAAGCGACCGACCACGCGCTGACCGAGCTCGCCACTTCCGTGATCAACCTCGAAGCCGAAGGCGAATACCGCACCGCGGCCTGATATCGTCCGCCGGCCCAATTTGCTCCCGACGGCGCCGCGAAACATCCGCGGCGCCGTAGCGTCTGACTGAAGGGGCAGCGGTCTGGTCCCGGTCGGGCAGACCGGGCATACTCTGAACGCGCAATGCTGGATTTCAGGGGAACCATCCCCATATGCTGGTCTTCCAATCGCCGCGCCTTCCTCAGAGCCTTGCCCATGCAACCGAAAAATCCCTTCGACTGGATGCTCTCCGAAGCCCTGGACCAGCTGACGCGCGCCGAACGGCTGCGCCAGCAGTTCGGCCGTCAGGAAGCCTGCTGGGAGCCGCCGATCGACGTGCTCGAGACCGAGCACGAGCTCCTGATCCTGGTCGCGCTCCCGGGCGTCAATCCCGACAATGTGGAAACGGTGATCCATGACGGCGTGCTCGTCATCTCCGGCCAGCGCACGCTGCCGCCGGAGCTTCGCAACGCCCGCATCCATCGCCTCGAACTGCCGCAGGGACGCTTCGAGCGCCGCATCGCGCTTCCCCTCGGCCGCTATGCCATCAGCCGCTTCGTGATGGACGGCTGCGTCGCACTGCGCCTCGCCAAATCCTGAGGTCGATCATGGCCACTGAACAAATGAATACAGCCCAGAACAATTCCGACGTGAAGATCCCTGACGACGCGCTGATCATCATCCCCGTGCGCGAGATGGTGCTGTTTCCCGGCGCGATCGCGCCGATCGCGGTCGGGCGTCCGAAGTCGGTCGCGGCCGCGCAGCAGGCGCTGCGCGAGCAGCGGCCGATCGGCATCCTGCTGCAACGCAATCCCGAGATCGACGAGCCCGGGCCCGACGACCTCTACCGGGTCGCCACCATCGCCAACGTCGTGCGCTACATCACCGCGCCCGACGGCACGCATCATATCGTCTGCCAGGGCGTGCAGCGCGCCCGTATCCTCGACTTCCTGCCGGGCACGCCATTCCTGGCCGCGCGGGTGCAGCAGATTCCGGAGCCGCCCACGAGCTCGCCGGAGATCGAGGCGCGCGCGCTGAACCTGCAGCGCCAGGCGATCGAGGCCATCGAGCTGCTGCCGCAGGCGCCGCAGGAGCTGGTCGCGATGTTCCAGAACGCGAGCGCGCCCGGCGCGCTGGCCGACCTTGCGACATCCTTCATGGACATCAAGCCGCAGGACAAACAGGAGATCCTGGAGACCATCGATCTCGGCTTGCGCGTGGAGAAGGTGTCGAAGCAACTCGCCGAGCGGCTGGAGGTGCTGCGCATCTCCAACGAGATCGGGCAGAAGACGCGGGCCGCCTTCGACGAGCGGCAGCGCGAGGCGATCCTGCGCGAGCAGATGGCGACCATCCAGCGCCAGCTTGGCGAAGGCGACGGCAAGGCCGCCGAGGTCGCCGAGCTGACCGCGGCGATCGCCAAGGCCGGGATGCCGCCGGAGGCAGAGGCGCACGCCAAGAAGGAGCTGCGCCGCTACGAACGCATGCCGGAGGCCGCCGGCGAATCCGGCATGGTCCGCACTTATCTTGACTGGCTGATCGAGCTGCCCTGGGCGCTGCCCGAGGAGAAGCCGATCGACATCAAGGAGGCGCGGCGCATCCTCGATGCCGATCACTTCGGCCTCGAGAAGATCAAGAGCCGGATCATCGAATATCTGGCGGTGCGCAAGCTCGCCCCGCAGGGCAAGGCGCCGATCCTGTGCTTCGTCGGCCCGCCCGGCGTCGGCAAGACCTCGCTCGGACAATCCATCGCGCGCGCGATGGATCGCCCCTTCGTGCGCGTCAGCCTCGGCGGCGTGCATGACGAGGCCGAGATTCGCGGTCACCGGCGCACCTATATCGGCGCGCTGCCCGGCAACATCATCCAGGGCATCAAGAAGGCAGGCAGCCGGAACTGCGTGATGATGCTGGACGAGATCGACAAGATGGGCCGCGGCGTGCAGGGCGATCCCTCGGCTGCAATGCTGGAGGTGCTCGACCCCGAGCAGAACGGGACGTTCCGGGACAACTATCTCGGCGTGCCCTTCGACCTGTCGCGCGTGGTCTTCATCGCGACCGCCAACATGCTGGAGTCGATCCCCGGCCCGCTCTTGGACCGCATGGAGCTGATCAGCCTCGCCGGCTACACCGAGGAGGAGAAGCTCGAGATCGCGCGCCGCTATCTGGTGCGTCGGCAGCTTCAGGCCAATGGTCTGACGGCCGAGCAGGCCGAGATCGAGCCGGAGGCGCTGAAGCTGATCGTCAAGGGCTATACCCGTGAGGCCGGCGTACGCTGGCTGGAGCGCGAGATCGGCAAGGTGTTCCGCCACGCCGCGGTGCGGGTCGCCGAGGGCACGGCCGCGAAGGTCGTGATCAGCCCGAAGGACATCACCGCCGTGCTCGGCCAGCCGCGCTTCGAGGGCGAGATCGCGCTGCGCACCAGCATTCCGGGCGTCGCCACGGGCCTTGCCTGGACGCCGGTCGGCGGCGACATCCTGTTCATCGAGGCGACGCGCGTCCCCGGCAGGGGCGGGCTGATCCTGACCGGCCAGCTCGGCGACGTCATGCGTGAGAGCGTGCAGGCTGCACTCACGCTGGTGAAGAGCCGCGCCAGCCAGCTCGGCATCGATCCGGCGCTGTTCGAAAAGAGTGACATCCACGTTCACGTGCCGGCGGGCGCAACCCCGAAGGACGGGCCGAGCGCGGGCGTGGCGATGTTCACGGCGCTGACCTCGCTCCTGACCAACCGCACGGTGCGCAGCGATACCGCGATGACCGGCGAGATCTCGCTGCGCGGCCTGGTGCTGCCGGTCGGCGGCATCAAGGAGAAGGTGGTCGCTGCCGCGGCCACAGGATTGAAGCGGGTGATGCTGCCGGCGCGCAACAAGCGGGACTACGACGACATCCCGAAGAGCGCGCGGGACAACCTCGAATTCATCTGGCTGGAGCGCGTGGACGAGGCCATCGCCGCGGCGCTCGAGCCGGCCGGGGCCAAGGTCGAGGCAGCGGAGTGAGATGAAATGAACGAACGATTGGAAAGAGGGAAAAAGTCCCGAACGGCGCAGCGCCTGCGTCAATTGGTCGATCGCGCGATCGACCGGCTTCGGGACGCGCTGCCCGGAATTCCACAACCCCGGCTTCAGCCGGTTCCGGTCCGGGTCAAGCGCCGCAAGGGTTGATCCCTCTGCTTCAGCCCTCGCGGTCGCCCAAAACAAAAGGCCCCCTCCTTCGAGGGGGCCTTTGCTTTCTTAGGCCACGGCGTCCTTGGCAGCCTTGACCGGGCGGGCGCGGACGATCTTCCGGGCCGGCTTGGCCTTGAACATCATCTCCTCACCCGTGAACGGGTTGGTGCCCTTGCGCGCCTTGGTCGCGGGCTTCTTGATGACCACGAACTTGGCGAAGCCGGGCACCAGGAAGAGGCCGTTCTTCTTGAGCTCCTTGTGGCCGACGTCGGTCAGCGTCTCCATGACGTTCTTGACGTCGCGCTTGGAAAGCTCGGTGGCGGTCGCAATCTTTTCGATCAGCTGCGATTTGGAAAGTTGGGTTGGCATCGTGTCTCCTCTGATTCGTTGCCGATTGCATATTAGACCAACCGTTGAAGGCCTATAGCCTTCTGCACAGTTTTGTCGCGAAAATACGGGCTTTTTTGCCCCCCTGTGGCAAAAAACCCTGCTTTTTAGCCACTTCCGGCACGGAAACGACCTCGGGCAGCGGTTTTTGCCTTGTTTCAAAGGCCCGCAAGCCGTCTTGCTAAAGCTGATTCCATGCTTTCGACAAGCGACGACCGGCCTCTTTGTGCGAGGCCGGCCGCGAAAGACCCTAGAAAATAAGGCTAGACACGCTCGATGATGATCGCCGGGGCCATGCCGCCGGCGGCGCACATGGTGACCAGGCCGCGCTTGAGGTCGCGTCGTTCGAGCTCGTCCAGCACGGTGCCGATCAGGATCGAGCCGGTGGCGCCGATGGGATGGCCGAGCGCGATCGATCCGCCATTGACGTTGACCTTGGCGCGGTCGAGCTTGAGGTCGCGGATGTACTTTTCTGCAACCACCGCAAAGGCCTCGTTGATCTCGAACAGGTCGATGTCGTCGATGGTGAGGCCCGCCTTCGCCAGCACCTTGCGGGTCGCCGGCACCGGCGCGTTCAGCATCAACGTCGGCGAGTCCCCCATGTTGGCCATCGCCACGACGCGGGCGCGCGGCTTCAATCCGTGCGCCTTGGCGTAACCGGGCGAGGCCAGCAGGATCGCCGCCGCGCCGTCGACGACGCCGGACGAATTGCCGGCGTGGTGCACGAAGTCGATCTTGAGGTCGGGATATTTCTGCAGGATCAGGCCGCGATAGGTCGTGCCCTTGTCGTCGAGCGCATAGTCGGCGATCGCGGGGAACGCCGGCTTCAGGCTGCTGAGCCCTTCCATCGTGGTCTGCGGCCGCGGATATTCCTCGTGGTCCAGGGCAAGGCTACCGTCCTCGCGGTGGACAGGCACGAGGCTCTTCTTGAAGTGGCCGTTCGCCATCGCATGGCCTGCGCGCTTCTGGCTCTCGAGGCCGAGCGCGTCGACGTCCTGCCGCGTGATGCCCTCGAGCGTCGCGATGGCATCGGCGCAGACACCCTGATGCGACTGCGGATGTCTCGCACGAAGGCGCAGATTGCCGGAGTCCATCATCATCGGACTTGCGCCGCGCCGCCCTTCCATCGACATCATCTCGCAGCCGCCGGCGATCACAAGGTCTTCCGCGCCCGCCATGATCGAGGCCGCCGCCATGTTGACGCTGGTGATGCCGGAGCCGCAGAAGCGGTCGAGCGTGACCGCGCTGGCGCGCACATCGAAGCCGGCATCGAGCGCCGACATCCGCCCGAGATCGCCGCTCTGGGTTGCGACCTGCGCGCTGCAGCCCCAGACGATGTCGTCGACATCGGCCGTGTTGATCCCGGTGCGATCGGCAAGCGCGCGCAGGACGGTTGCACCCAACTGCTGCGGATGAATGCCGGAGAGCGCTCCCTTGCCGGCCTTGCCGACGCCCCGCGGCGTCCTGCAGGCATCGATGATCAGCGCGTCAGCCATAGGCATCGTCCTCTTATGAATGTTGAGGGCGTTTTGAATCAGGGGGAGAGCGGAGTCAATGCGCGGGGTTGCGCCCCCTCTCCGCAAAAAATCGAAAAACAACCCCGTGCAAAGTAGAACCGCGGTAGCCGGATGACGCATGGCCCATTCCGCGAGAGCATTGACACGTCGGGCAAAACAGCTGCAACAGTTCATGATCGCGGACTCCTGAGAGTCCCCTCACGCGGATTTTCCGCTGCGCGTAAAATCCAGCCTCTCCCGCAGGCGGCAGTCAATTGCGTATGAGGTGAGTTCCTGAGGCGCTAACGTCGCCACAGTGTCATGGCCCGGCTTGCCCCGGCATCCACGCCTTGCCACGCGGCACGAAGAACGTCGATGCCCGGGACAAGCCCGGCCATGACGAACCTCTTGCTGAATGCTGATATGCAATTGCCCACCCGCGGGCGGGGAGAGGCGAAGGGATCACACCCCCGCCGCGTTCTTCGTGATCACGTTGCTGTAGAAGCTCGCGCTGAGCTTCGGCGTGCGCACCTGGGTGTCGAAATTGACGTGATAGAGGCCGAAGCGCTTGTTGAGGCCGAACACCCATTCGAAGTTGTCCATCAGGCTCTAGAGGAAATAGCCGCGCACCGGCACGCCCTCCTCCGTCGCACGCTGGAGCTGCGCGAGATAGTTGCGCAAATACATGATGCGGTCGGTGTCGTAGATCTTGCCGTCGGGCGTGACCAGGTCGTCGCCCGAGGCGCCGTTCTCGCTGATGTAGATCGCATCCGTCTTCCAGATCTTCGCCGCGAGCTTCGGCACCCAGTAGATCGTCTCGGGGCCGACGCGGAGCCAGTCCGAATTCATGTGCGGAAAGGATTTCGGGATCGGCAGCGGCGCGAAGCCCGCGCCCTGGTCGGATGCGACGATGTAGTGCTGCGGCGCGTAGATGTTGAGGCCGAGGAAATCGACCGGCGAGGAGATGATCTTCAACTCCGCGTCGGTGTATTTCGGCGCGCTGCTGCCTGCGAACTTCAGGAAGGCATCGGTATAGCGGCCCTCCATGATGACGTTGAGATAGCTTGCGTTCATCTCGCGCAGCGCGATCTCCGCGGCGCGGACATTTTCCGGCGTGTCGATCGCGGGAATGCAGGCATCGATGTTCTCGGCCGGGCCAACGCGCGTGCCGCGCCGGCCGTGGGCGCGCACAGCCTGCACGGCGAGCCCGTGTGCGAGCGCGCTGTTGTGCCGGACCCGGTTGATCTCGGCCTGCGACAGCATCAAGCCAGGTGCGTCGATGCCGTTGCCGTAGCCGAAATAGACGAAGCGGCCGCTCTCGTTCAACGTGAACACGTTCCTGACGCGATCGGTCAGACGCTCAGCGACATAGGCCGCGTAGTCGCCGAACGCCTTGCAGGTCTCTGTCGAGCGCCAGCCGCCAAAACGGTCCTGGAGTGATTGCGGAAGGTCCCAGTGATAGAGTGTCAACCACGGCTCGATGCCATTGCGCAGCAGCTCGTCGATCAGCCGATTGTAGAAGTCGAGCCCCTTCGGGTTCGGCTTGCCGTCGCCCGCCGGAAACACCCGCGGCCAGGCGATCGAGAAGCGATAGGCCTTGCAGCCGAGTTCCTTGATCAGCGCGATGTCGTCCTTGTAGCGGTGATAATGCTCAACGGCACGGTCGCCATTGGTGCCGTCCTCGATCTTGCCGGCAACGCGGGTAAAAGTGTCCCAGATCGAGGCCCCTCGCCCGTCCTCATTCACCGCGCCTTCGACCTGATACGATGAGGTGGCGGTGCCCCAGAGGAAGCCCGGCGGAAAACCTCCTGCTGTCCGCGGCGCTGGCGCCGGTTTCGCCTCGACGGGTTGTCCCGGGGCCGCCATCCCCGCAGCGGATAGCCCCGCGATTTTCGCGAACCGGCGACGCGAGACCATGTCCGGCATTGATGTTGCTCCACTTCCATCGTTTCGTGCCGGCACAATGGCGGGTCCCGGCCGATTTGAGAAGCGGAGTTCGCGTGCGATCGTGGTGCGCTGCTGGTGCAACGATCGCGGCAGCGGCAAACCTGGTCACGCTCCGGCCCGCATGCTGCGGGATAGTGCTGGGTCGCAAACGGACGCTCATCGTTGTGGGTCGGGTCGACCGGTCTAGACTGGTGCTAATTTGTGAAATCGCTGGGCTATTGGCAAAGTCCTCCAAACTGATTGCAGCAAAGAAGGGACCCGTGCTCCTCCTGGTCAGACGACGGCGCGATAGGCTCTGGATGTTTCCGGGCGGCCGCAGGCGTGCAGGTGAGCGTGACATTCGCCGCGTTGGCTGTCGGCTCGTCCCATATCGCGAGGTCGCCAGCCAAAGCCGGATCATAAGGTATCAAATTGAACGAGGTTGCGTAAGGTAGTTTCACAACCCGCCAACCCAGTCTGAGTCCGCACCGGGTCAAAATGCGAAGAACTCAGGGTGAGCAAATCTAGTCCGCTATACCCCCGTGTCCGGACCTTGCCGAGGCGCGTGGCCACTTCGCTGATGGGCCAATACCGGAAGCACCCGTCAACAAGAACTACTCTTTTGGGTCCGGCTTGGATTTTCAGCGCTCGCAAAACACTGTTGGCCGGGTACGCAGGTAACTGATGCTCGTCGGTTGCTACTTTTGCTGAATACGATTCAGGTAATCGATAACAGCGAGGATGCGTGTTCGCACGACAACTTCCGGGCTTTGCTCCGGCCCGGACATTTTCCAATAATACGGATCAACATAGTGAGGCAAGTTGACAATGGGGTTGAATCGTTCCCCCCAGATTGGCATTTCACGAGTGCCGTGAGCGGGAATTGTCTTGGATCCATAGATGGTTTCATACACAGCGTTCGTGGGAAAGACACCGTTGTTGTTCTTGGCCAACATCGTCAAATCGGAAGGAGGCACCTTGAGCTGGTCACTGACAGGTCCTTTGCCCTTTCCATCCGTACCATGACAGCTCGCGCACGAAGACTGAAATTCTGACTTACCGATGTCGAAGTCTTCGGCCTGAGCCGCGCCAGCAAACCCAGCAGTAAGGCCGGCAATCATCAACCACTTCAGGCAACTGGTAATCATAGCCACGCCGCAGTTTTTGGATAAATCTTACTAGCAGTCTTGGGTTTGGTTCAGTTTGACGCAGGTCAATACGTCGCGAGGCCGAAGCTGGCTACTGGCCCGATATTTCAGCCGGGGCACTACGACAGCAGCCCGCAACTAGAACAGACGCGCGTTGGGCGTCCTAGAGCCCACGCGAGTTGATCTTCTCGCGCAAGCGATGGCAAAACTCCTCCAGCCGGATCTGGAGGTTTTCAATGTTTACGAGGAGCCTGTCTGCTTGTTCGCGTTCTGATGTGCCGAAAGCAAAACCCTCGCGCAAGTTTCTGACGTGGTCCACCCGTGCGCGTCCGTTCGCAGCTCTGTTTTCGGCAAAATCAAGGTGCTCCAAATCGTGGCTGAGTTTGTCCTCCTCGGCGATCAGCATCTTGGTGATCGTGCTTCGGTTGTAAGGCGTGAGATCACTGCCGTTCAATCGCGCGATGTAGTGATCAACATTGGCCCGAGCGACATACCGGTGCATGACGCTACTCCCCTCTACGCTAACGTATATCCCATGATACCACCGAGCCCGAAGGACGAAATATGATTCGGTCGCAAAATATGGGGCGAGGGTCGAATAGATGTCCGAGATGGGTCAAAAGCGGCGGTGGAGGTGAGCGAGGACCGATGTCCGGTCTGCTGCGGACAGCAGACATGGCAACGGCTCAAGCGTTGTTCGGCTCGGGGGCCATGTGCGGACTCATGCGGCGCAGTATTGTATTGATCATTTCGCGGTAGGGGACGCGAGTTGTCTCCGCCCGGCGCGGGTGCCGGCAAGGAACGAGCTTAGGGCAGCAGCGTTTCCTATGATGACGATCCGTATGCCTTCTCTTGCGGTCATCGCGCTACTCCGGTTCTGCATTGAGGCCAACGCGCAGGCGCTGTGTCCGGAAGTGATGCGGCTGCGCAGCGAAGCCCAAGAGGCTCAAAAACAGTCGAGGACTGTCCCCGCGTTGGAGCGCTGCTACATGTACAATCGTGTGTCAGCGGCATGGGGCGCCGTAGTGCAGTACGCAAATAACAATCGCGAGTCGTGTAACATTTCTATCCCTTCGTTGGACGACTTCGAGCGGTATCACCGCGAGGCGCTAGAGGCTCGCCACAATGTATGTGCGGGCCGCCCTATTCGCCCATATCCACCAGACATTATCCTACGTTGAGACCATCGAACCGTCGGGCCATTTCTCACACGCGTTAGGGCCATTACCGGACGAGGGAGCCATCATGCGTCGCGAGAAACGATGTAGAGCAGATGAGGCAGTATGAGTTCTGGAGAATAATAAAATGGCCCTTCCCCGATCCTGATGGCTCCCATTCGCTTGTAGAACCCTTCTGCCGACGGATCGGCGTAGATCACCAGGGCACCGGCTTTCAGCTCCTTGGCACGCTTGACAGCCGCCTCGAAAAGCACCCGGCCAACGCCGCGTTTCCAAAACGGTGGATCGACGAAGATGCCGTCGAGCTGCGCAATACCCGGAACTGCGGTTGGCTTCACCGTCACAACGCCAACCGCCTCTCCAGCCGCGTCTTCGGCCACTCGAACATAGCCGCCGGTGATCAACGGCATCGTGATGGTGAGTGCCGGCATCACCCGGTCGATGAAAGCCTCGTCGTACCCTGCTTGTGCGGTAGCGCGGACGCAGAGGCGCGTGAGTCTGCGCTGGTCTTCCGGCTTGGCGCCGCGAATTGAATAGAGTTCCGCCATTTGACAGATCGATCGAAGGGTATGCTATCCCTAGAAGCTAACAAAGCACGGGGTCTATCGCCGGACATCGGTCCGATGTGACATGTATTGCCGGCGTTTGGCTGTTCAACGTCTGCCGTGAGCCGAATGGCTCAGGCTCGCCGAGGAGGCCGAGGCAAGCAATCGAGCTAGCCTGCGCACGTAAACAAGCCCGCCGCCTTGGCACCGCCGGAACGTCGCATTTGCGTCAACAGCGGTGGTCCGAGCGCTACGCTAGTCAGGTCCGGTTCTGCTCCGAGAGCGGCCTTTGCGGCGGCTCATGGACAGGGGGCCAACAGGCGACATTCGAAATGAAAGAAACCGCCAACTGAGGCGGCCTTATCGTCTGTTAAGGGGTGGCAACCTTCTTTAGGTGTAGCGTGCTGGTTCAAGTTCATCAGAAATTTGGTGAGGGAGGCTGACCCGATGCCATTAAACGCGCGCCGACGCCTTGCAAACGAAGCCAAGGCAATCGTTGCCCAAACAAAGCGGACGGTTGAAGAACTGAGGAGATGCCTAGCGCAATCCCGCGCTCTCGCGGCGCTCTACATATTTTGCGCCCTGACGTCGTCCAGCGCGCTGGCCTACACAGAGAACAACGGCGTAGCGCATTGCCTGAGCGAGGCAGGTAGCCCTGCTCGTACGCATGCGGCCCAGGCTGCATCGAGCCATTTTCGCTCGGACGGAACTTGGCACGAGCATCGCAGCAACGTGCCCCTTCCCACGCCGGAGCTTGGCGCTCCGCGGCATTTTGCGTCACTGCAACGGCCGCCGACAATTGGCGCCGGCGCGCGCTTGCACGCGCATGAAGGAGAAGAACATTTCTCGGCGGGCGAGCCGGGCGATCCCAACAAGCCGTTCCGCGTTGTGGAAATCACGATGCGGGAAAATTACAGCAGGATGTCCTACCAGCCGAACGCACTTGAGGTAAAGCGCGGAGAGCAAATCAAGTTCGTCATCACCAACGCGGGTCTGCTTGCACATGAATTCATATTAGCCGACACCGCGGACAATCTGAAGCATGCGGCGTTGATGAAGAAATACCCGGACATGGAGCATGATGATCCGAACGGCAAGACCGTCCAGCCCGGTGTGAAAGCCGAAATGCTCTGGCGCTTTACGAAAACTGGGACATTCGAGTTCTCCTGCCTCATTCCCGGCCACCGCGAGGCCGGAATGGTCGGCACCGTCACCGTGAAGTGATCCTGAGCGAAAGAGAAGTCATGAACGACAGCCTCCTCGTCCGGGCCGCGCTCATCCTAATGTTCGGCCTCCCGCAGCTGGCGAATGCGCAAACTGATGATTTTGTGAAGGGCCTCGTGATCAAGATCGACGAGTCTGCCGGGAAGATCATCATCAAGCACGGGCCGCTCAAAAAGTTCGACATGGACGAGGGGATGACGATGGTCTTTCGTGCTGCCGATCCCACCATGCTCAAAGCCGTCAAGGCGGGCGACAAGGTGCGCTTCGTGCCCGACCGCATCAACAGTCAGTTCACGATCACGAAGATCGAAAAAACCAAGTGAAAACCATAACCGGTCAAGGAACGGTCACAACCCGCATGTCGCCCATTAGGCACGCTTGCGCGCAAAGAAGTTATAAAGCGGAGCGAAAAAGGAGCGCGGCATACCAGCCATAAACGAAACTCTCGAAATCGCAAGTTTACGCTTACCGCAAATTGTCGCGCTGCCGAAGAGCGAGAAATCTCACTTTCAACAGCCGCAACGATCCCCGAAATGGGCGACTCGATGAGGCGACAAGCAAAACCACGCAAGGCCGCAGTGCCTGGCACCATCGCTACGGCCTAGTGACATCGTGGTTATCGACAATCTGCCAGCCCACATGCCGAACGAGGTGCGCCAAATCATCGAGGCGGCCTGCGCTAAACTGCGCTATCAGCCGCCCTACAGCCCCGATGACAGAGGGCGATAGCCGCGCCGCAATCTACTGATCGCTCTGAGTTCATCAGCGTCGCCGGGCATGACGATATCAAACGTGTCACGCCGGCGTTCACCATGCCTCCACCCTCACCAGCATGTTGTTGTCATACCCGGTGCCTTGCAGCCAGAACCGGATAGGGTCGCCCGCGTGGGCTCGGCCGCGATTAGCGGAATCGGCCAAACGAAAGCCGGTGGTTCTGGCAGGAAGCAGGCCGGGGATCTCCTCATGCGTAACGATGAGCACCCTCGGGTATACGGCCCGCACTATCCCTCGCCCCTCCCATAGCTGTTCGCCGGAAGGGGCCCCTGCAAAGCAGGCTTCGCGCTCGCGTGTGAGCCGCTCCACCTGCGCTTGCGCTGTCTTGACCTCGCTGTCGAGCGTGGCCAAACGGTGACCCCAAGCGCTGTAGCCAAAGCCGAGACCGACCGCCAGGGCCAAGTTCACGAGAATGGCGACCTGCCACATCCGCATCACCAAGATCCTCCGATCTCATCAGTGCACATGGTCATCGGGGAGCGCCGGCGGGGACTTCTCCTCATTGAGCCTCTCCACCTGGGCTTGAACTGCGTCGGCATCCGGCAAGCCCGTTTGGTTGCTCTGCCAAATTGCGCGGATATATCCCTGCCGGTCGATCAGGAATTCCGCATGCGCGGCGCCGGGCGCAAACAAGCGGTACGCGGCGGCGATCTCCTCATTTCCGTCGGTCACAACCGGGAACAGCACCGGCGGCTTCTCGCTGAGCCCGGCGATCGCTTCGGGCGAACTCTGAGGCGGCACCGCAACGACCTCCGCGCCCAGAACCGAAAGAGTTCCATATTGTCTCGCGAGTTCGGTCATCCGCGCGCGCGAGCCAGGCAGTTCGTAAAGCACCAGTAGAACCATCCGCCTGCCTCTCAACTCGCGAAGGGTTATTGGCGTTAGAGGCCCGACGGAGATTGTCACGTCGGGCGCCACCAACCAAACGTTGTTCGGTTGCACCACGGCTCCGATCTGCGAAGTCCCGGATGAGTAGAAGCCGCCCATGGCGAGCGCGCGGAGAAAATTGATCACCTGCCAGCGCTGCGCTTCTCGAAGTCGACTCTCAAATTCCGGCATCCCGCGGCTGGGTCGTCCATGCGTTATCAGCCAGAATAGGTCTCCCGCGGATCGCCGCGCCGTTTCGGAAACGAGCAGATCGACGGCGCTTCCCCACCCCGTTGGCGTCGCGCGGTCAGGCGTCGGCGTTCCGTGGCAGGACGCGCAATGCGCCTGGAAGACTGCCATTCCCTCCGCAATCGAGCCCGCCGTATACGACAACGGCGAGCGCACGAACGAGGTCGGGTAAGCTTGGACCATCAATGGCTGAAGGCCGATTGCGGCGCCGCTTGCAGCCAGGGCGAAAAGCGTCCCGAACAGAGGGATGGGTTGCCGGCGCACGAGAAACGCGACAGCTAGAATCGTCAGGCCGGAAATCGCTAGCACAGACGCGATCGGCAATTGCGCCAGACGCTGCAAGACCGGAACTTGAGGCAAGGCGCCGAGCGAGATTCGAACCGGCCAGGGCCATACAGGATCGTCGTGAAGCGCGGGCGTGGTCACCGTCATAGCCGTAGCGAGGCCGAGCACGACCAGCACCAGACCCGCCTCGATCGCGATGAACAATGCCATGCGGCGCGCCGCCGCGGACGACTTTGCCGCAGTTGGGCTCGACAACGCAGGCAGCATCGCACGGCTTGCGGCGGCTAGGAGAAGCGCAAGAACGAGAACAGCAACCTTGGCGAGAAGCAGGCAGCCATGTGTCGTCCCAACCAAGCCGGCGACGCCTCCAACCAGGAGCCACGCGCTCGCGATACCCGAACCGCCAAGAATGAGCACCGTGATGAACGCGACGCGGGAAAAGCGCTGCATGGTCCGCACCGCGTAGGGATCAGGAGCGGCTACGTTCTGGCTGGCGCCACACAGAAGGAGCGCGAGCGGCGGCAGACCGCCCACCCAGACGCCCGCGCCCAGCAGGTGCGCCATGTCGATGGCCTGAGGCCATGGGCTTTCCGAGCTTGCGGCCACATGGCCCGAACTCCCGAGAAGAACCAGAGCGAGTGCGGCCAGCAAAAAGGCTTCACCCCGCGCGGCGATCCAGTCTTGTCGGGTAGAAACGTCGCCGTCCAGGAAGAGAAAGGCCGCCAACACAATCAGCAGGCCGTGACGCAACGCCCATAGCAATCCCGCCCGTGTCTCCAGCATGGCATGCCAGATAGCCCGCGGCTCGAGCGCAGCCTCGGGGCGGCCCTCAAACAGCCCGGCCTCGGCAGCCAACACGACGGCGCCCGAAGCCAGCGCCACGATTACATACCATCGCACCCAGCACAGAACGCGCTGCTCCCAATGGCGCATGAAGTCGGTCGCAGGCCGTCCGGCAAGCAGCAGCAGGAAGAAGGCGCCCGTGAGGAGAACGCATTGAGCCAGATGCACCCACTGGGCGCCGAACAACGTCGTAGTCATTCGACCCGGAACGTGAAACGCCCTTCGGTCACGTGACCATCGACGGAGAGCACCCGCCAGATCACCGTGTAGGCGCCGTGTTCAAGCGGCAGCAATGTCGCCCGTAGGAGGAAGGGATTTGAAGCGTCAACGCGGGAGTCCTCTCGATCGACCTGAGCGCCATGTTCATCCTTGACCCGAACGGCACTGTAGGCCGGCTCCAGGCGCTCGGTAAAGTAGAGCTTGACCTCGCTCGGAGGCCGTTTGAGTTTGCTTTCAACCGGCGGCTCCGCCCGCTGAAGCCCACTATGTGCAACCGCGAGACCGACGCCGAGCACCCACGCGACAAGCACGAGGAATAATCCTCGCGCGCATGTCGGGATTCTCATCGCCGTCCACGCCGCTCAGCCGACACCTGCTCTCGCCTTGTAGTACGCGATGAGCTCGCTCGTGGGCAGCCAGAACAGATCATAGAGTCCGCCTGCACCGTCCTTGCCGCCGGAGATCAGGTCCGGTCCGTGATCGTAGCCAGCCGACCAGATCATCTTTTCGCCATTGGCCTGGAAATTCGGGCACGCGCCGTCGATGTTCCAGTCGTTGAATGGCGCCTCGACAATCGGCCCCTTCCACTCCTTGCTCTTCGGATCGTAGTGCACGAAAAGCAAAGTGTGGAACTTCCCGAAATCGTGGACGGAGACGACGCCTAGGGTGAAGTCGTCCCTCGTTACGAGGCTGAAGCGGCACTTGAGCGCAATCGAATCGAGTAACCGGTCCGCATAGCGCTGTGCTGGCTGCCAAACGCCGTCCACCTGTCGGGTGGTGTAGAGGTCGGTCGTGTTCGGCGCTCCCGGTTCGCGGGGCCGTATGGATACGAAACACATGGCGCTCGGCTGACCCGGAAGATCGAACGGCATGAAGCAATGGGTTCTGTACTCGCTGTTGTTGATATTGCCTCCGGGGACGGGCTGAGCTTGGCCCCATTCACCGTTAGGTTGCTTGTGGCTGACCCAGATTCCCGTCGGCCCTACGCCAGGCGCTTTGCGGAAGCTCATAAAATACAGGGTGTTGCCGTCGGGTGTGATCCACGGCTCCTGGTCGGCGCTATCGCTGTTGACAGTGTCGGGCAGGCGCTCAGCCGGCGACCAATCCTCAGCGGTTCCCGGCCACTCGCCGCTCTGTCGGATTCGGTGGCTGACGAAGATATCGGTCGGCCCCTTCACCCGTGTGTCGCCGTTGTGTGCAAAGCGGGCGAAGTGGATTGTGTTGCCGTCCGCCGAGATCGTCGGCTCGTAGGAGCCAAAATTGTCGTTCGGCGGGAACGGCAACTTGCGCGGCACGAGGCTAGGGGCGCCAGCGTGGGCCCTGTTGATCAGGATCGCAGGCGAACTGACAACTGCTCCCGCGGCGGCTACTGCGCCGAAGAAGCGTCTTCTTGACAGGCTGTTCATGAGATGCCCCCGTATATCGGGATTGCCAATTTGTTACCACTTTGTTCACCGACCCACAAGTGGTGTCTGGTCTACTTATTGCCATTTCAGAGCCGTGGGAGATTTCGAGCGCGTGCGTTGCCTGATGGGACAGGAGTGCATCGCTGCAGGCTGGGCAACTGCTTGTGGGCTTTGAGCCTGCGAAAGCCCGTGGCTGCCTGCTGCATGGCAACCGCGATCGGCGACACGACACGAAGAGCCAAGAAGTGATCCGCGTATTCGGTCACGGCGTAGACCCGTTAGCTACGAAAGCGAGGGGCTCTGCGTGCCATCCTCTAGCGCAACCGCCATCTCTACGCGCTAGCGCAGTCAGATGAGCGAGATCTTCTCATAGCCATTTGGAGGCAACAGTCTCCTTGAACAGCTCAATCTTGCCGCGCGTGTTGTCGGTCACGGCAAAGACCTCGTAAAAATCGATCTGCGGCTTCATGCCGTAGCGCTGGATGATACCCTCGAGCCACGGCCCGGTGTAGAACGCCTTGGCGTCCTCGATGCGCTCCCACTGGTACACGCCGCCCGCCCAGCCGTTTTCGCTCCAGATGAAGTGCTTGCTGATCAGCCCCGTCACCTCGCGGAAGTCGGGTGCGATCTTGTGAAAGTGCTCGCGACACGCGGCGTAGTCGATCTGCGGCGGCAGTTTGTATCGTACGACGGCGGTAATCATGCGACCTCCTCCTCGTGAGGATGGCCCCCGCCCCCGTGCAACATTGAGGGCATTCCCGCGATCACGCAAGCGAAGCGGGAAGCGACATGGGTCAAAAGCGCAAAGCAGTAGCTTGCGTTCTACTGCGATAAGCCGGCTAATCCAGAGCCACGCTGGACTTGGCGTTAGGGCCACTAGCTGAAGTTCAGCCTTGTCCTGCATGACCCGTGGTTTTCGTGCGGTTCGCAGCATGGCGTCGCTCATTTCGCGCAACGCACGCCCCATGCGGCGATCTACCCGCGCCGATTGGGATAATGTGACAGACGCCGCCGAGAGTAGGTCGGCAAGACGATTGACAAGAGCCTTTAATCGGCGCGTACCTATCCCCTTCCAAATTTTTTTCGCTAAATGTGAACGGTTTCACACTTGTGAGGCAGATCGGCTCGGAGGATGCCGAAAGAGAGGCCAGCCAAGGCCCCGCGAAGCGCCACCCGGTTCCGATGGGTTTATTCCATCCACACATTTGGGAGCGACATCATGGAAAAGCGCGAAATTGGCAACACCTCAACGAAAGGTCTACCCGAAGCGAAGCGGGGCTCCTTCTCCCGCCGCTCGGTGCTCACCTTGGTTGGCACCCTCGGCGCCGCGGCGCCGTTTGGATTCTTCGGAGCGGCTCGCGCGCTGACGGCATCCGGGACTGGATCGCTGTCTTATATTCCTAGCGCGCCTTTTATCTGCCGCACCGCGGCGAACACCGAAGAGCTGCAGGGCCCACCCCGCCAGCTCAAACTTGCCTGGAACGCCAATGCAGCCTGCACGGTCGCCGCGGCAGTCGCAAAGGAACGGGGTATCTTCGCCAAGCACAACCTCGATGTCGATTTCGTCAATTTCGGCGGGACGACCGACCAGTTGTTGGAGGCGATTGCGACTGGCAAGGCGGATGCCGGTTTGGGATTGGCCCTGCGCTGGCTCAAACCGCTGGAGCAAGGTTTCGACGTTCGGATCACCGCCGGTGTGCACGGCGGCTGCATCCGGCTCCTCGGCTCCAAGGCTGCGAATATTGACAGCCTGGAGTCCCTGCGCGGCAAGGCTATCGCGATTAGCGATCAGGCGAGCCCAGCGAAGAACTTCTTTTCGATCTTCCTCGCCAAAAAGGGCATCGATCCGACCCGAGAGGTAGAGTGGCGCCAATACCCGGCCAATCTGCTCGCGCTTGCCGTCGATAAGGGCGAAGTGCAGGCGCTAGCCGAGATCGATCCGCTGCCCTATCTTTGGCTCAAGGAAGGCAAGCTTAACGAGATCGCGACGAACCTAACGGGTGAATTCGCCGAACGCACCTGCTGCGTTCTCGCGATACGTGGCAGCCTGATCCGAAGCGAATTACCGGTGGCGGCCGCTCTGACTCAATCGATATTGGAAGCGGCAGACCGAGTTGCGAGCGATCCTGCCGATGCCGCAGCGATCTATTCGGGCTACGGC
>NZ_LUUB01000038.1:115457-142539 GCF_001641635.1 Bradyrhizobium centrolobii | reverse complement strand
GAGAGGATCCGTGGAGGATCTCGCCACTATGTATCGCAGCCATACTCACCACAATCATCCCGTCGGGGCAGTGCTCAAGAAGCAACTTTTACTCTACACCGATGAACTCAAGGCAGTGAACGTCATCAAGCGAAGCACCGACCCGGCCAAGTTCGCCGAGCGGATTTATCTTGACGTTCTAAGCTAGCCGATTGGGAATATCCGCAGTGAGCTCGGTCACCGATGAAGTGCCGAGGCCATCAGAGAAATTGGGTTTCGGCCTTTTTGCAAGTTCAACCAGTCGGTCGTTAATCGGCGGGCTGTCTGCGGCCGCCGCGTGGTCCTTTGTCGCCGCACTGACCGCGTTCTGGCCGGATAAGCCCGACAACGATTGGACCTACACAGGCGACTTTGCCATTGCCTGCGGAGCATTGGCCGTCGCCCTTGCCTTGGCGGCCTTTGCCGGCGTTCGGTTTGCTGCTTTCCAGCGTCTCCAGCGGCTCACTCCGTGGCTGTTCGCGCTCGCGCTGTTTTTGGCTGCTTGGGAGGCCGTCACAGCAAAGCTCGGATTGCTGCCGTTGCCGTTTTTTCCGCCGCCGCAGGCCATTGTCGAAGTCGCAATCGACGATTGGGGGCGGCTGGCTGAAGGCATCGTCGCCTCAGCTCGTCTGCTCGCGACCGGTTATTTTCTCGGTGCAGCGGTCGGGTTCGTGACTGGCGTGGCGATCGGCTGGTCGCGGCTCGCCGGTTATTGGATCCACCCGGTTTTGCGGTTCATCGGGCCGCTGCCCGCGACGGCCTGGCTACCGCTCGCATTTTTTGTGTTCCCGTCGAGCTTCAGCGCTAGCATTTTCCTGATTGCGCTCGCCACCGGGTTTCCGGTCACGGTGCTCACCTGGTCGGGTGTCGCCGGCGTGAACAGCGCCTATTACGATATTGCGCGAACATTGGGAGCAACCCAGCGCTTCCTCGTGCTCAAGGTCGCGATTCCGGCGGCAATGCCGCATGTCTTCGTTGGCTTGTTCATGGGTCTCGGCAACTCGTTTGCGGTTCTCGTCGTAGCCGAAATGCTGGGCGTGAAGGCGGGGCTCGGCTGGTATCTGCAATGGGCTCAGGGTTGGGCGGCTTACGCCAACATGTACGCCGCGCTGCTGCTCATGGCGGTGTTATGCTCCGGATTGATCACGCTGCTGTTCCGCTTGCGGGACCGCCTGCTATCTTGGCAGAAAGGTCTGGTGCGATGGTAGCGGCGATCGCAGGCGACTACCCGGTCCGCGGATCGACGCTGACGCTCCGCGAAGTGAGCCATCGTTTCGACCTGGAAGGACAGCCGCTGCCGGTATTGGACCGCATCAGCCTGCAGATTGGCCGTGGCGAATTCGTTGCCCTCCTGGGACCGAGCGGGTGCGGAAAATCAACCTTGCTGCGGCTGGTGGCCGGGCTCGACACTCCGACCGCCGGCTCCCTGCTAACGGAGGGAAGAGAAATCGAAGCACCCGATCCGTCGCGCGTCGTCGTTTTTCAAGACCCCACGCTTTATCCATGGCGGACGGTGTGGAGCAACGTTGCACTCGGTCTGGAAGCACGCGGGTTGCTGCGCACCCATCGCGGACGTATTGAAGACGCCTTGCGCCTGGTCGGGCTCACGAGCTTCGCCAATGCCTACCCGCACCAGCTTTCCGGCGGCATGGCGCAACGCGCGGCTCTGGCGCGCGCGCTGGTCAACGACCCGAAGCTGCTCATTCTCGACGAGCCTTTGGGCCAGCTCGACTCGCTGACGCGGATCACGATGCAGGGCGAACTCGTTTCACTGTGGCAGCGCGCGGGCTTCACCGCGCTGCTCGTGACCCATGATGTGGAGGAGGCGTTGTTCCTTGCCGGCCGGGTTATTGTGTTGAGCCAACGCCCGGCACACATCAAGGCTGAAATCGCGAACGCCAGGCCGTATCCCCGCCACCGGGGCGACCCGCATCTGGTCGAGCTTCGCCATCAAGTGCTCGCCCATCTCGGTCTCGACGCCACCTGGTAAGGATCAGGGTACGGCAAGCTCCGTCGGCTAAGCGGTCCGCGAAGGCAGAGAGTTCATCGCTTCCAGTTGCGTCGCCAGCACAGCGAGCAAGCTCTTGTGCAGGCGATCTTCAGGTTCGAAATTTTGCGCGAGCCTTCGGACGGTCTCGACAAATCGAATGCGATACGTCGCTGCCCTGTCGGCGTCTCCATACTTCGCGAAGATCTCGGCGGCCGTGCGGTACACCCGCCACGAAGCGATCGGGAAGTCGGCATTGTCCACGATCTCCAGCGCGCGGGATAAGTGCAGCAGGGCCTCCACTGAATCGCCCAAGCCAAGCGCGATACGCGCGAGCAGCCCGTGGGCCTGGGCCAAGTGATTGAGATCTGGCGCCGATGCCACATAGTCGTGGAGCTGGCGTGCACAGCTTTGAGCCTGCGCAAAGTCACCAATCAGCAAGCAGTATTCGCCGAGGCAATGATACACCTGTGTCGCGGCAGTAAATTCGATATCGATGCCTTCTTCATCCCTGCGGCGCTCAATATCGTCGAATTGCCGACGAGCTCCCGACGGATCGTTCAGGCCGACATAGGCCTTCGCAAGGACGGCTCGTTTGTGGAAATACGTCGACTGATCGCCGACCAGCAGACTATCGTCGACGCTTTCGCAGAGCTCCCGGGCTCCATCGAAATCCATCGCTTCGACATGCAACCACGCAAGCGTCAGACGGCACAATGCGCTTCCGGGGCCGTTCGCGTTCTTGATGGCCAGTTCGAGGCCAGCCGTGATTTCGCGCCGCAATTCACGCCACTCGCCCAGATAAATGAGCGCGATTGATTCAAGCACGTTGAACAGGACAAATGTGTAAACATCGCCAGCCAAACGTGCCAGCCGCTTTCCTTCCGTGCCGGCGCGGCGGCACTCTTGGTAACGTGACCTCCAGCAATCAACGATACCGGATATTCCGTTGCGCCTGATCAGAGTGCCATAATTGGTGGCGCTGGCGCTCAGCTCGATCGCCTTGTCGCAGAGTGCGGCGTCCTGTTTCCGCCAGCCGTTGAGGAACAGGTTGACGCTCGCGCTGCTGCCCTGGACCAGAGCCTTGAATGTGTCGTCCGCAAGCGCCTGGCTCCGCGACAATACATCTTCGGCTGCCTCGAGGCAGGCGCGGCGATCGACGCGCAAACACAGGCTGCTCACTGCCGTGAGGCCGTTGAGTTGCTGCTTGATCTCACCCGCCTGTTCGGCGCAGGCAATCATGTCTCGCAGATCACGGATGGAGCCGACGAGGTCGCCGCACGAGCGAAGAGCCCAGCTTCGCTGCCGCAGAAGAGCGATGCGGATTGAGAACTTGTCGATAGCATTGAAGCGATCGAGTATGTCGAGCGCGCGGGTGAGATAGCTCGCGGCCTCGGCATGGCCGAGACGTTTCGTCGAGCTCTCAGCCGCTTCTCGGAGGTAGCGTAACGCGCTCGGAAAGTCGCGACCCTGCTCAAGGTAAAGTGCGAGTGCGGGCGCTATTTCGTGGGTGCGGCCGGCATAGGCCTCCTCCAGTCTCTTGCCCAAGCGCTTGTGCGTTTGTGCGCGAAGTCCGGGCGGCAAATTCTGATAAATAATGTTCTGATAGAGAATGTGCCGGAAAGCGTATGAGCCCGAATATGTTCCATCGGGCCACTCGGAAACGCCCGAACGAACAAGGATATGATCCTTCCGGATCGACGCCTCGATGTCCCTTTCAACGTCGATCGCATCGTCGGACAGGCCGGCGGCAACGAGGGCCGCAGAAAATTCTTCGCCGGCAACGCTGGCGACATCGAGCAGACGCCGCTCATTATCGGTGAGGCGATCGAGCTCATGGCCGATCATGTTTAGGAGGCTGTCTGGAATGCGATCTTGAGTAAATGTCGCCGGTAAAGACAGGCGCCATCTGCCGTCCGTTTCAACTATCGACTCCTGGTCGATAAGGTGTTTGAGCAGCGAGGCAACAAACAAGGGATGCCCCAGCGTTCGCTCGAACACGGGCTTTGATAGGCTGGACGCAAATTCGTCGTCGCCGAAGCGCAATGCCAGGTAACGGTCGACCTCCGAACGCGACAATCGATCGAGGCGCAATTCGCTGCAGCATCCATGAATCTCAAGATCCCGGTGCAGGCGACGGATGGGATGCCCGCCGACGGAACTGTCGGCCGGACGATAGGAGCAGAGGACCAGCACGCGCGCCTTGCCGTTCCCGCGCGCGAAGCGAGACACCACGTCGAGTGTCGCGAAGTCGCTCCAATGCAGATCTTCGAGAACAAGGACCCAGGGGCGGCCGGTGCTCAGCGCTTCCAGAAGATCGCAGAATTCGCGCAGCATCCGCTCGCGCGTCGCGCCGAACACTTCATCCTGGAAAGCCGCACGTTCCGATGCGTCGATGGCGCCTGGCAATTGCAGTATCCAGGTGGGTGCGTGCGCGCGAACAGCCGATATCAGTTCCGGACCGTTTGCTCGATAACGGCTCACCAGTGCATCGATGAGTGGCAGAAAGACTTCGTCCGTTCCGAATCGTTCGGTGCAGCGCCCATAGAGCTGATCGAAGCCCTGTTCCGTCAGGTGCTCGATTGTCTTGGCGATGAAGGCCGTCTTGCCAATCCCGGCTTCTCCGGTGACAAAAGCCGTCTGCCGTTTGCCGGACAATACCTGCCGCGTCATCTCGTCGATCATCTCGAAGGATGCTGTCCGGCCGACCACCAAAGTGGAGATTTCGATCTTCGGAGGTGCGGCCGCGCTCTCGAACTCCCTGGCTGCTTCACGCACCGTGCCGACAAAGCGGACACCTTTGCGCGGTAAAGTCTTGATCAGCCGTTGTGCCCCGCCGGAATCGCCTATTCCCGTGCGAGCTGCGTTGATGCGGGTGGTGAGCGCTGACTCCGAGACGATGCGCCCGCCCCAAATTGCACTGATCAGATCGTCCTTGGTCACCACCCGGGCGCGGTGGCGGATCAGATATTCGAGGAGGTCAAGAACCTGAGGCTGCAACGGAATCGGACATCCGTCACGGCGCAACTCCCGCCGGTCGGTGTCGAGAACAAAATCTTCAAATAGATACAGCAAAACAACGCCTTCGGAGGTGCGGGCGAGACGGATATTCAACCGGTACGCCGGCCCGAAATCAAGCACACCGTTCAAAATCAAGGAAACGGATAAGGTCAAATTAAGCCCGCATTAAAGCGTGGCGTGGCGTCCCGTTCGATACTTCCAGCCGTATCCAGTCACTCAAAGGTGTTCGTGTCATGCGCATGGAAGAAAAGGCACGGCGTCTCGCTCGCGTGTTCTATGGGTTGTTGCTTCACAAGATGTTTCAGTCGATCGCGGCATCCTCCGTATCGTTGTTTAACAGCAGAGCTTCGACAAGGAGCGATGCGTTATTTTCAGGGAGTTCGTTTGTCGCCTCCAAGAGTTCTTCTCGAAAAGAAGGCTGGTTTGGGCGCCTCCTTCAAGCGCTCCACCATTCGCGCCGGCTGCAGGCAGTGCGCACCCTTCGACAGTATCGTCACCTGATCGACAATAGGTGGCACCAGTTTGACTCTCGGTCAGACATTGGAGGACGTGACAATGTCGCTCAGTGAAAAGTCGTGCGAACGCAAACTTCGGATTTCGGCACCGAGCGAGAATGGGCTGCTGGCGACGATCGCCATCTGCTTTGTCATTTTACACATCCTTGCAGCCACGATGTTGACTTCCGCCCGCCAGAGCGATGCCGGGGCAACGCCCGAGCCGCCCGGACTGTCGTCCGGGGACTGATCGCCAAGTCGCTATTCCAGGATTTTACCGACCGAAAGGGTTAGCTCATGGGCGACATTGCGTCGTTTCGCCTACTTAGTATCGCTGTTTTTTGCGGTGCCTTCGTATCGGGCCTCGCGGGCTTTGCCTTTTCGGCGGTGGCCGGCGCGATTCTCCTTCACGTTCTCCCACCACTGGAGGCGGTCCCGCTGATGATGGCCTGCAGCATCACTGTGCAAGCCACGGGTCTTTGGGCGTTGAGAAAAAGCATCCGCTGGAAGCAGAGCTCGGTGCTGGTCGTCGGCGGATTGCTCGGCGTTCCGATCGCCGTGTGGTTGCTGCAAGTTGCAGATGCGCGGATCTTCAGAGAGAGCTTTGGTCTCGCCGTCGCCTGCTATGCGGCCTACACGTTATTCCGGCCGGTGCTTTCTCAGCGCCTGCAGATGAATGCGGGGCGTAATGCATTAGTCGGCTTCGGCGGGGGCTTCGTCGGCGGGTTGACGGCAATGCCGGGTGCAATACCGACCATATGGTGTGACATCCACGGGGTGCCAAAAACCGAGCAGCGCGGAATGGTTCAACCCTTCATCGCCGCCATGCAGATCTTCGCACTCGTTCTTATGCTGATCCGAAGAGATCTGTCGACAAAGGTCCTGGTTGACTTCGCAGCCAGCATCCTGGCACTCCTCGCAGGAACGGCGCTCGGGATTTTTGCTTTTCGCTGGGTCAATGACGCGCTGTTCCGGCGAATTATTCTCAGCATCTTGCTGGTTTCGGGACTGATGCTGGTCTTGTAGTTGCCAGTCGCGCCTCCAGTTACAATGGCAGCCATTCGAGCACGTACGGGCTCGCTTTACCTCGGCTTCGGGCGCGTCGGCTCAAGCCCCGAAAGCAGATGCAGGCGTGCCCCGTTTTCCACATCCACGACAGGCTGTGGTCTCGCGCCGCTCTGAGCCGCGAGGGATTGATAATTTGCGAGGTACCTACGTTGTCGCTTTGATGACGGCATGCCAAAGCGTGCAATTGTCCCTCGATACAATTACCCTTGTCAGGGTGCGGTCCTTCTTGCGACGATCGGCGGCGCACGTGCCCTTGAGCTATGCTGCCGAAATCGACGCAAAAGCGTCCGGAATGGCAGGCGGCGGCCGAGGCGCGGCTGCTGGTCGTCGAGCGCGGCGGCGCGCCAGTCACCAACATCAGGAACGTCTCGCAGCCCAAGGAACCGCGTGCAGCCGGAACCCTCACCAAAAAAGAACAACTTGAGGCCCGCCACGGGTGGGAATAGGCTTGCGCTATGGTCGAAGTGAAGAAGAAATAGCCCGATCACCCGTCAGAATGGGCGCGGTTTACATGCGCCATACGATTGAGACCGCACCGAACGTCGTCATCCTCGACGCGTCACACGCGCGGCGGGGAATTGCACTTTCCCGGATCGCCCAAACCCTCGTTACGGCGGCGCTCATCACGATCGTCCCGCCGGTCATGGCGCAACAGACACCATTGCTGAAGGACGACGAGGCGGCGCAGCTCAAGCAGGCGGTCGACAGCGCGACGGCCGAACTGCGGCAGTCTCTGCAGCAGGAGCACCATCGGGCGGAGGCGCTCCAAACCGAACTGGTGAAGGCGTGGCGGTACGTCGGGAAGCTGTTGTCGATGCGCGACGGCGAGGCGGACAAGTTCAGCCAGGCGGTCGACAGCGCGACGGCCGGACTGCGGCAGTCTCTGCAGCAGGAGCACGACAGGGCCGAAGCGCTGGCAACTGAACTGGCGAAGGTGCAACTGGCCGTGGAACAGAAACCCGCTGCCGTGGAAGAGAGGCCCGGTGTCTCCTTGCCCGCCTGGGCAAACAGCTACGCCTTCATGAAGCCCGCCCAGACCGCAGTGCAACCGGACGTGGCCACAGAGAACAGCAAATCGGCAATTAGCGTCGAGCGCAAACCGCTTGGGAGCCACGACTGCCAGCGCTTCCGGACCTACAATCCGGCATCCGGAACCTACATGGGCTATGACGGACGACGGCACTCCTGCCCATAAGTTCGGGCGGCGCTTTGGAGACAAGCCTAGCTGACCTGCCGCTATACCCAACAAAATGCACCCGCCCTCACCTCGGCTGCTACGGCTTCCTGACGACGGCGCCGAACGCGATCGTCGAGCCGATCCATCCCAAGGCCATGCCGGTGATCCTGACCACCGATGAAGAACGCGATGTCTGGATGCGGGCTCCGTGGGATGAGGCTAAGGCTTTGCAGCGCTCGCGGATGATGTGCTCAAGATCGTGATGCGCGGGGCGGACAAGGAAGATCGGGCGGCGACGCAGGGATGACCAACATTCAGACCTTCATTGTGGAGCCTGGCACGCCTGAGTTGGCAATCTGCGCGCGCTGGCGCGCAAATGCCTTTTCAGTGCTACAAGCCTCCTTCGAGCAGGAATTGCGATCGCTGGAGCTATTTGCTTCCGATCACACACGCGGTGTAGCGCTGATCGCTAAGGCCGATAGCGAGGCGGTCGGAACGTGTCTTCTGGTCGAGGCGGAGATCGAACCTAACCATGATGTGTCGCCATGGCTTGCAGGCCTGTTCGTGGTCCCCGAGCATCGGCGAAAGGGTGCGGGCGCTGTATTGGTTCGAGCGATCGAGGACCAAGCACGACAGCGAGAGTTTTTGCGGCTATACCTCTACACTACAGAGGCTGTCGGATTCTATGCGAAGCTCGGTTGGTCAGTCCTTGATCGCACCAACTGGAAGGGCTTAGACACAGCTCTAATGGTCCGCGATCTGTAAATGCGCGAGGGGAGCCGCTGCAATGGGCTTCGCCGATTGGCGCGATCGGCTTGATGCGCGCGCTATGTCGAGATGAAAAGCCGGTGCCGACGCGGCGTAAGAAGCCCGCGAAGAAATATCGCATCGCAAGATGAAGGTGTGGGAACCTCGACGAGCGGTATTTCTTGATTGATGAGGAACATTGCTGCCGCGAACGAACTTTCGCGGCGATGGATGGCTTTCTCAGACGAGCTGACGCGGCGATATGCGACAGTCGCAGGATCAGAAGCGAGGTTCGCCAAACCCTCGCCGAGGCTCGGATCGGGGTGGCGCAGGTTCAGCGGAAAGTGCAGTGGGCGCGCGCAGAGAATAAACGCGCTAGTTCGGGCAAGTGGTGCAGCAGAACTCCGCCATAAGCCGGTTGCTAAACCGGTTGAACGACAAAACCCTGATCCTTCGCCAAAAATCCGCACCATGGAGTTGGACTACAGGAATTTGGTGCGCATCTGCGAGCAACAAGCCGCCCTCTGCGCCGATCCGAGAGCGCGCGAGGAGCTGAAAGCGATGGCGTCTCGGGCAGGAACGGCGACAAACGGCAGAGGCGAGAGGAAGCGGTTCGCCGAAGCCACCACAGGGGGAGAAGAAGAGGTGACGTCATGACACATAGACAGCCGTTAGGGGTTGCGTCCCGTCCTTCAACGTTGCTGAGCATGCCCCGATATTTCTTCCACATCGAAGGCGAGAAGCCCCACTGCGACGAGGTGGGGAAGGAGCTTGCCGACGATGGGGTAGCTTGGGCGCAGGCGGTGAGGATGCTTAGGCATACCGAAAACGGAATGCAGCCGGGCGACAACTGGACCCTGCGAGTGTTCAAGGGCGAGAAGCCGATCTATGTTATCGCTGTGGTCTCACGGACGTACTGAAGAACGCGATGCCCCGGAGCGCACCTGGCGCGGGAATATGGGGCCGGCCACATTCACCTCGCCCCGTTCTAGGCGCCTATCAATCATTTGAGTTACGTCGGCGCTTAGCCACCAGACCGTATCAAAAACGGGTCCACGGACACAGCCAGTCGGTCTGCAACTTGCGTGGCGGCCGGCGTGGACTGCTTTTCGGGAGGCAACGAGCCGAGAGAATTGACTGCCAGCCCAGTACAAGCGGCAAGAACAGCTATCGCAACCATAGCGAGATATTCGGTCCTCATGGCGATGTCCATCCCTTCATCGCCCCACGAATTAACCGGACACTTTCGGAATTGGTTCCCGAGCACGAGCGAGTTCCTATGGGCGATGGCCCGGCAGAGATTGCTGCCGAGCCTTTGCATGATCAATGCTTTGGCTCTGCGCTCGATAGGCTCTTCATTCCGCTCGCCATCAGAATTGGGAACGAAAAGCTTCGCCAGGACTTTAGAAGCCATGAGGCCGCCGCTCGCTGGTGAAGAATCCGGCGCATGTCGCGGATAGCCAAAGGTCGCTATCAAAGACCCGCTGTTGTCAAAACAAGCGCTCGCGCAAGATAGCCAAAAGCGGCGGTCTCCGGTTTTAATCAAAATCGCCAGCCGCGCCCCGATCGGTCGCGGGGGAGCGCAGTGGACTGATGTCGGCCTACCGGTGGCGTCGTTCTACCGAAGGCCGCGTTATGCGCAACCGCGTCGAATACGTACAGAGTCGGGCCATCGTCCGAGAAATCGGCGAGAGGTTACGCGCGTCGCTGAAACCAGAGCCGGAACTACCGGCGAACCTTAGAATGCAAATCGACCGGCTCCGCGAATTGGAGGAGCAGTCCCCCTCAAGCGTTCCCGGTGCCGAGCGTTGGGACAAAACTCGGCGTTGAGCCCGTGTGACAGTAAAGACGGCAAAGACGGCTCGGCCGAGCAGGGACGAGCAATGCCATCGGTGAAGGTCCGTGCATCAAAAATCTTGAAAGAGTACGGTGAGGCGCAATCAGATTTGATCGGCAAAGCCGTCGTCCTGACCGACGGAAAGGCTGGCACGGTCGAAAACGTTTGGCTGGATGAATTGCACGGGCTTCGCATTTCGATTAAAGGCCATGATGGCAGGTGGCCGGTGTCAACCATCAAGTTCAGGGAGAGCTAGACCTTCGCATCCGGTGCGCGCACTCTTTTCAGAACATTCCGAGTAGGATGAAAAACCCGATCTCGATCAGGAAAGCGGCGCTCATGATGGCGACTGTAAGAAATACGTCACTCGCCGATATGGGGTTCATCACCGGCCTCGCCTTTTACGAAGCCCCTACGCTAAATTGATCTAGGGCGAAAAATGTTTCAGTTCCAAACGGCAGAACGGCGCAATGCGACCGGCGCTGACTTCATCGCAATTCGAGTTCCTGTATCGCCAAAGCCGAAATTTGTGCGGCGTCTTTGATGCCTGATTGCGGCGGGAACGCCCGAAACGTGGGCTGGGGTTTTGGTGGTTCCACCGGGGCGCATAAATCGGCGCGGATACGCGGGACGGCCCGCAATCAGCATATCTGGCGTCGACCTTTTCCCAATTTGCTGCGAGGACTATCCTTGCGAATTCCAATGACCACCCAACTATCCAGACTGACGCTTCTGCTTGGCCGCCGGCCTGTTCGCCACGGTTTCCTTGGCTTTCTTCTTACCTCCTATGGGCATTAACATCTCCCTCTGACCGGTCGCGCTCTTGCGCGACTTCGCGTCCGACCTCTTCGGCGCCTTCGCAGGCTCAGTCGGTGCCTCCCTTCCGACGCTGCGACGCAATGCCTCCATCAGGTCGACGACGTCTCCTTTTGGTTTTGGCCGTTCCTTCGGACGGATCGTCTTGCCAGCGCGTTTTGATTGATGAGATCGATCAACGCAGTCTCATAGTGATCTTCAAATTTGCCTGGCTCGAACTGGCCGGCTTTCTGGTTCACGATGTGCTTGGCCAGGTCCAGCATGTCCTTGGGGACTTTGACGTCCTGACAGGAACACCGAATGCAATCAACCGCGGCAGCTTCGCGTCCCCGGGCCCGCGAGCTCGCTGTGGTCTAGACGCGAAAGTCATTCTCGTGAAGTGCCATTCGAGCCTCTCGCGCCAGATCGATCAGGGACAGGCAAAGCAGCGCGAGCGCAGCGACGAACAATATCGCAACTCCGTATTCGTGCGCCATGCCGAACATCGAGCTGATGAAGGCAACGATGATGATGAGGGCCGTCAGAATTGCGGAAATGATCGCGCACAACAAAGCCCGGTTGAGTAGAGCAGCGCGGCGTTTTAGACGCGGCAGATCGGCCTTCAGGTAGGACTTGGAGCTATCGTCATCGACGATGTTGTGCAGGAATTGGGATCGGTCGAGGACACGGTTGATCCTGGAGATCAGCACCGAAATGAAGGCGGCAACAGCTCCCAGAAGAAATGCGGGAGCGGCGACCGTTGCGATGATGCGGCTGAGTTGGTCAATCGAAGGTGCCTCCATTGGCAGCAGCGCGGTCACATTTTGCATCGGGTGAGCTTCGGGTGCACGATGAGTGATCAAGATGGCTCGACATTGGTGCCGGACCCGAGCCAGCCGCGAAGATTGCGACGGGTTGACCACAGGTCGAACGATTTTTCGCGACCGGCTCGGGTTTGACTGGCATGGTCAAACGCAGCGGCGAGATCATCGACACCGCTGATACGTCTTGAGGCTGCCGAAATCCGGGCCGACCGAAATCTGGTTCGTGTCGTCAGGACGGATGACCAGGTTGGTTTCCGACCACTTCTGCTGCGTGTCCTCGTTCGGGCAGCGCAAACGGGCGGAATAGAGCGCCCCGTGCGGGCCGGCGGTTTCGCTCACCCACATCACGGTACAGTTTCCCGCGGGCCCGGTGTAAGTCTTGGCTGCCAGCGCGACGGCCGACTTGTCCGCAATTTTACAGGCATCCGCGCTCATCGCCCATGACCCCTGCAGCGTCTCCGGGATCGACCCGTGCCGTTTTACGTCGGCGATCGCAGCCTGCGACGAGATCGCGATCAAGATGACGAGAGGAATTGCTTTACGCATGACGCACCCTCCGCTGGTCGGGGACATGGGCGGGTCCCAGCGCGCAATTGCCCCAAGATGCGCAGGCGCCGAGACCGTGGTCAGTTCGCAGTCCTGGCGCTGGTCGCCTTGCTATTTGGAATTCGCGTCCAATACTGATGGTATTCGTCACCGATGGCATAGATGGTTTGATCCGATTTGAGGTCCAACACCAGATCCTCGCTCAGGTCTTGGGTTCGGAACTTCCAGCCAGGCGGCAGCTTCAGCTTCTCGCCAAGCTTCGCGAGTGTCTCGATCGGAAACTTTTCCTCGTGCGCCTGCAGGACGTAGACGTTGCCATCGGGATCGATGAGTTCGTAGACGGGCTTGCCCTTGGCATAAACCATCCTCTGCGTCTTCTTCGGGGTGAAGACCTTGTAGGGCTTGGAGCCTGTCGCAGCTTCCAAGGCCGTAAGCAGCGGCAGCCGGGCAACCCACCGCGCCTCAATGTCGCCAAAAGATGCCTTGGTCCCAAACGACACCGTTTGCGAGTCCATCATCCAAAAATGCGGTCCATTCTTTTCGACCTTGAGGGCGCGGAATTGCCGCCGGATTTTCCTCACGTCGAGGGCATCCCACTGTTGGGGCGGGCAATCACTGACGCCCGTCGTGTTGTAAACCTCGATGCCTCTCGCCTTCACGACGAGGATTTCGCAAAAGCGCATGTCCCGCGTGTTGTTGACCGTGTCCGGCTTTAGGGTGCCTTCCTGTGCCTGCCCGAACGAGATGCTGCCGATCATGAAGCCGAACGCTGCGATCACGCTCAATTTGAGAAACCGCATGGTCGGCGATGATGCTGGTCTACTGTGATGAATTTTCATCATTGTGTTCAGCCCCATGCTGCTCACTGTGCGACCTTAAGCGGCCCCTTGGCCTCGAACTCTGCCTTCGTGGTGTAATAGCCGCGCGGGTAATACGGTCCCATGACCTCGGCTTCCGTGCCGGGCCTGGTGACCTTCGCCGGGCTGTACTCCCAGTCTTTCTGCGGGACCATGAAGCGCATGAGCAGCATGCCCCAATTCTTGCGATCGCGCGGATCGCTCAAGCCCTCGCCCGGCCCCCAATCGATCCATGCGACGCCGTTCTCATTCGTCGCGTTCTTCGGCCGATCCTCTGGGCGGCTCACGACAATCGTGTAATATCCATCCTTGTCCACGGGAACCTGCATATCGAAGACGCCGTCCCACAGCTCGCCTGACGGGGCAGACGCTACGGTGACCACCGACCAGTAGGTCACCTGTCCTTCGGTCATCGTCTTGGCTCCCGCAAAGGTGTCGGGGAAGGTCGGCAGCATGGCTCGAAAGACGTAAACGGGGCCGTATTGCCGAGAGAGATAGTTGACCATGTACTCGGTCGTCGGATCTCCGCCTCCCTCCATCACGGTTGCAAGCTTGATCTTGGCCCGCTCCTCCGGCTTCATGAATGCGCCAGCGAGCGTGTACTTCATGCCCCAGAACAGCTCGAATTGGGAATCGCGGCGAGCGGGCGCCGTCGCGGGCGTGAGCGCAGGATCGTTGTCCTTCGCATCGATCAGTTGGTACCATTGGTCAACGGTCAGCGGCGGAGGCGCCGAACCCATCGGCCGCCCCCATTGCTTGATCACTTGCTCGGCCGTGAGCCGCGTTCCGTCGGCCAGCCTGCCCTCATACGTGACACTGGGTCCATCAAGGGAGGGCGTATCCGCTGGCCCCCAGCCCGCACCGTCATAGCCTTTGTCTGAAACGTAAATGCGGAAGCCGGCCTGCACCTCCTTCTCGTCCCTGCCGACGTAGATTGTGTTCTTTGGACGGCCGGCCGCGTTCGCAGGGGGCTCTTCCGCAAGTATATGAAGCGTGAAATTGCGATTGGGGACCAGGCGGTCCGCGCCAATCATGTATGGATTGGCCGATCCCATGTCCGGCTCGATGTCGTACCCTGCCAACGACGCGCCGGGGATGGCAACGAAGGTGTTGCGTTCAAACTTGTAGAGGTTGAACTTGAAATAGCGCGCGTAGGGGTATCTGCCCCGGATCGTGAGCCAGCTTCCAGCGGGCATCACGAGCTGACCGAAGAAATAGGTCGGTCGCTGATCGGGCCAAAGGTTGGGGTTCTGATAGGGCTTGGGATCCGGCAAGAAATTCCAGTAGGCCCATCCGCGAGGGCCCTGGAATAAGCCATTCCGGTTGTACCGTTCGTCGGTGCGGATGACCGCCCCTAACGGCACGTCGCCATATCGATTGCTGCCCTTTGCCGCAGCTCTTTTTTCAAGCGAAAAGGAATCCTGAGCAAAACTTGAAATGATCGTCGAAAAAAAAGCTGCGGTGATCAACACCGCCGAAAATCGCACGCCCATATCCATCTCCGTAGCGTCTACGAAGCAGGCGATGCGATGTTTTGCCCAAAGCGCCAATTTCGTATTGATTTAGATCAATAATGCCCGGCAGGATCCTCCAGCGCCACCTGTTCCCCGGATGCGTCAGGTGACGTAGAATGTCATGGCCTTGAAGCGGGACATGCGGAAATCACCGTCCGGGCGCCCCAATAGAGCGGAGCTGATGCGGTTCTTGCCCATCTTCGCCTTCGGGCCAAGTCCGGACGAGCCGATAGCCACAGACGCACCGTAGTCAACCCCTGCCGGCGGACAGAGTGTTCGCGCGGTTTTCCGCATCCACGACCCACAGAGAATTTGAAAAGCACCAGTGACGGCCGCCATTCTGGGGTCATGCCGACGCTGGAGCGCCGTTTCAACATCGCAATGAGGTCGGGCAGAGCCGCGATGTGCTCGTCTCGCGCGTTGCAGGAGTTTCGCAATTCGAGACCTTCAAAGACGTCCCTACGCCCTAAGGGAATGCTTGTCCGCTGAGGGCGATGCAGTTTTCGGCGCCCGGACAGCGCACGGCAGCGTCAGGGAGACCGAGCAGTTCCGAGGGTCTCGAACAGCGTTTGTTGCCACCAATCGCTTTCAACTTGATCGAGCACAGCGAGATCGAGCATTGGCCGCAGGGCACTGTTTCTGGGCAGCACGATCGCATAACTCTCGCTGCTGAAGCTGGTATCGACGACACGGACCGAACCCGAAAAGTCATTCCGAACCATCCACGTCAGGAGTGGCTTGTCATGGACAAAGGCATCTATTTTGCCGCCTCCCAACGCGGAGAGGCCGCTTTGAATGTCTGGAAATGTTCGAAAGGAAAGCCGTTGACGGCCGAGGTAGTCAGTCGTCGCGGAGTTCGCGACCGCGCCGACACGCACGGAGCGCAGGTCGTTGAAGCCGTGAACCGCACCCTCAAGCCCTCTGCGCGTCAGGGTGGACGTGATGCCGGCGGTGAATACCGCAATCGCGATGACGGAAGCGATCATCCACCCCATCGCGACGATCCGCCCCGGGAGGGTTGCCGGAGCATTCTGGGCGGCCCCGGCCTGGGTCATGGCTATCGTCGACCACCAGAAACTGGAGCCTAACCCTTTAGCGCCACCACCGAAGTGCTCCGTCTTCCTCCGCTCCAGCATCCAAATGAGGAAACCGACCGCCATTGCGAAACAGAGCAGCACCCCGACGGCCTGGAAGAAGCCGAAGGAAAGCAGCGCCCGCCCGATCGAGACCCACGGATTTTCATTGATCGGTACGGCTATCCCGATCCCGGTGTTGTAAAAGGGGTGAGTAAACTCGACGCTGCGTGCACGCTCGGCAGTCACGGTCACGGCGGCGACACCTGCGTCGAAGGTGCCGTTCGCGATGCCATCCAGCAGGTCCGGGACGCTCTGGGTCTCGACGAAGCGAAAACGCAGATGCTCCCGATCAGCGATCCTTTTCCAGAGCGCAATGCTGATACCGCTCCAACTCCCATCCGTTTGCTTCATCGCAAACGGCGGTGCCGCCTTGGTCGCCACCACCAATTCCCTGTCAGGTGCCGCTCTCTCCTGGGCGTGGAGCATATGGCCGAACGCAAGCATGGCCAGCGACACGAGGCATAACAAGGCGCGGCGAAGCGACGACATTACCTGCCGATTGGCACAGTCGACGGCCGTCCGGCACGAAACGTCTTCCTTCAGACGTGGGCCATGCGGGACTGACGGAACTTCATCGAACGAATTCACTGCGGACCTCGAGGCATACCTCGATGCCCAACCAAAGCGCGACTATTTGGCATTTCCACGGAGACGTTGAGGAAATGGTCCTGATGTCCACCCTGACGCGCGGCGCCCTGCGCCAAGTTCCGCAGATAAGCTGAGAAGATAATCTTTACAGTTTAACTTCATATATGCTACTTTAACCCGCATGAACAATTCACCAGGCAGTACCGTGGCGCGCACATCCGCGCTCGCCGAAGACCTTCGTTTGCTGATTGGAACGCTGAAGCGCCGGCTTCGCGAGCAGGGTCAACGGGAGGATCTCCCCCCTTCCCAGGTCGCCGTCCTGCTTCGCCTCGAAAAGGATGGGCCTGCGACCGTATCCGGCCTGGCGCGATCGGAAGGGATGCGTCCGCAGTCGATGAGCGCGGCGATCGCGGCACTGGAGGCTGCTGGCCTGGTCCGCGGCGCACCCGATCCCGACGACGGCCGGCAAACCATCATGTCCCTCACCGACACCTGCCGCGAGCGGCTGCGCACTGGCCGGGCCGCGCGGCAGGATTGGCTGTCGCGCACCATCGCAGCGAAGCTGTCTCCGCGCGAGCAGCAGGAACTTGCCGCCGCGGTCAGGTTGTTGAAGCGACTCGTCCAAGGTTGATGCCGGCCTTGCCGCTACCTACCGCGGGAAACACTCGGCTGAAAGGACGATCATGGCCCTTACGATGCTCGATCCGATCACTGCCCTCATCATCGTCGGTCTGCAAAGCGGTCTCGTCGGCTCGACTTTCATCCATCCGATCGATGATATCGTGACTCGCGCCTGCGGCCTCATCACCGCGTTTCGGCGGCATGGGCTGCCCATCGTGCTGGTCAATGTTGACGGCGTTGCGCCAGGACGAACCGAGCGGTCACGCCACGCTGGGCAGCTTCCTGATGGCTGGACCGACCTTCTCCCGGAACTTGGCCGGCAGCCGGGCGACATCGTGGTCACGAAGCGGACGTGGGGTGCGTTCGCAAGTACCGATCTCGAGAACCAGCTCAGGAGCCGCGGCGTCACGCAAGTCGTGATCGCCGGCGTTGCGACCGGCACCGGCGTCGAATCGACGGCGCGCCAAGCCTATGAGGCGGGCTTCAACGTCACGCTCGCCGTCGACGCCATGACGGATGCGCGGCCGAACGCACATGACTACAGCATCGTCAACGTGTTCCCGCGACTCGGCGAAACCGGCTCGACGCAGGCCATCATCGATCTCCTTGAAAGGACCAACACGCATGAACTGGCTTGACCTCGTCGCCTACTTTTTCGGCGGCGCCTTCCTCACCAACGCCATCCCCCATGTCGTCGCCGGCATGATGGGAGAGCCGTTCCAGACTCCATTCGCAAAGCCGCCGGGCGAGGGCCTATCCACATCGACCGTCAACATCCTGTGGGGCTTCTTCAACCTCCTTGTCGGATACTTCCTGGTCTGCCGCGTCGGCGATTTCGGCTTGAGGAGCACAAGCGACGTCGCCGCGCTCGGTCTCGGCGGACTTCTGATCGGCCTCTTTCTGGCGCGGCGGTTCGGACGGTTTCACGGCGGCAATGAACCCCAGCAGACATGAGACGCACGTTTCGATCGTTACGGAGCTTCAACTACCGGGTCTGGACGGCTGGCGCGCTCGTGTCCAACATCGGCACATGGATGCAGCGCGCCGCTCAGGATTGGCTCGTTCTCACAGAGCTCACCCATCACAGCGCGTCAGCGGTCGGCATCGTCATGGCGTTGCAGTTCGGGCCGCAGTTGCTCTTAATGCCGTGGTCCGGCTTTGCCGCCGATCATTTCAACCAACGCAAGCTTCTGATGGCGACACAAGCGACGATGGGTGCGCTCGCGCTCATCCTCGGGCTTCTCACGGTCACCGGCCTGGTGCAGCTCTGGCATGTCTACGTGTTCGCCTTCCTGTTCGGCTGCAGCGCGGCGCTCGACGCCCCGGTACGCCAGACCTTCGTGGCCGAGCTGGTTGGCGATGCTGATCTGTCGAACGCGATCGCATTGAACTCCACCTCGTTCAACACCGCACGCATGATCGGACCCGCGGTCGCCGGCCTCGTCATCGCCTCCGTCGGCACCGGCTGGGCGTTCCTGTTCAATGGCGCGTCGTTCATGGCCGTGCTGACGTCGCTGTCCCTGCTGCGCACGTCGGAGCTTCGCCCCAATGCGCGCGCCCACCGCACCAAGGGCAGCGTCCTGCAGGGGGTTTCACTACGTCTGGTCTCGCTCCGATCTCAGGGCCACGCTGATCATGCTGTTCCTGATCGGGACCTTCGGGCTCAACTTCCCGATCTTCATCTCGACCATGGCCGTCGGTGTCTTCCATACCGACGCGCGTGGCTTTGGCCTGCTGTCCTCGATGATGGCGGTCGGCACGATGTCGGGTGCGCTATTGGCGGCAAGCCGCGAGCGGCCGCGCTTCAATTCGCTGCTTGCGGGCGCTGCGATCTTCGGCCTCGGCTGCACGCTGGCCGCGCTGGCGCCGGGTTGCTGGCTGTTCGCGGCCGCGCTGGTCGTGATCGGCGTCGCTGCGCTGACCGTCATGAATACGTCGAACGCGCTGATGCAGCTCTCGACGGCGCCTGCGATGCGCGGGCGCGTGATGGCGCTCCGGCTCGGCGTTGCGCTCGGCGGCACGCCGATCGGCGCACCGATCGTCGGATGGGTCGCAGATCATCTCGGCCCGCGGTGGGCCCTCGGCGTCGGCGCGACCGCCGGCTTCGCGGCCGCAATCGTCGCGATCGGCGCGCTCTCTCGATCAGGCGGTGAAGCCGAACACGGCGGGCATCACTCGCAAAAGAGCGAGTTCAATCTGCCGCAGCAGCGGTGACGGCGACGCAGTCAGCTCAGCAAGGCGCGCTAGAACGTCACCCGCATGCCCGCATAAAACGCGCGCGGCCGGGCCGGGCTCAGCGAACGCGGGTCCGTGAAGGGATTGCCGCCATTGGTGAAGTTGGGGACGGCCGTCGTATCGAAGAAGGTGCCGTAGGTCGCGTAGCGATTGTCGGGGGAATGCAGAATTGCACAGTTGCCAGCGGTAAGTTGCGAGCCCCCATCTCAAGACAGGACGCCGAGCGAGACCGCACTCGACGTGCTTTGGAGCCATGGGATGCCATATGCTCTCGCTCCCAGTGAGAGCTTCGCTTCGTAGCGGATGATTTGAGACGCGAGTCCAGAGGGCAAGCATCGCAAGCGGGCGCGACAGCAAGAACGGACAGCACTGTAGTCGCTTCCGACCAAGCTTGCTGGGTGGGATCCACGGCTGGAGTCAGATTGGCAAGGAAACTGCCCGATCCTGACGCGTGCGTTGTTCCAGACATGAACGCCGGAACGGTTTTAGCACCACCGCGTTTGGTGCGCAGGATTCCACCTCTGGCCACAGGTCAGCCGCACGGGAGTCCCAACTATAAGCACAAAGAAGGACAATAAAGATGGCAAATCCGCGCCAAGAGGAAAGGCCTACCCAAGCTGCCGAGGACGCAGCCCGACGCATAAGTGAAAAGACGGAGGAGCAGACCAAGCGCATCAGAGACACTGCCATTCAAGCCAGCCAAGAGATGGCCCGCGCGAGCGCCGATCTCCTCCAGCAAAATGCCGAGACAGCGCAGAGAACCCTGCAGTTTGGTCTGGATATGACGACATCACTGATGAATCGCTCGACCGATGAGTTCAGTCGCGCACTCGGCCTGTCGGGAGACGAAGCGCAACGCGCGACCGAAAGGTCGGCCCGCAGCGCCGCTACAGTTCTTCAATCCACCACGGCGATGGCCAAGGGGATGAGTGGATTGTCTCAAGAGTATTTCGCGTTCGTGCGGCACCAAATCGAGAGCAGCATGGACCGCATGAACGAATTGTGGCGGTGCCGGACTCCTCAGGATGTGGTCGCCGTTCAGAGCGATTTCGTGCGAGAAGCCGTGGAAAGTGCGGTCGAGAGCAGCCGGCGAATGGCCGACATGTCGCTCAGAACCGCCGACGATACGGCGAAGCGCATGGCTCAAGCTGTTGAACAGCGTGCCGCCTGAACTGGCGGCCTGATTTGGTCAGGGACGGCCGTTTCGACCAGCCGGGTCTGGCATCGACACTTCTCCCAATCGGCTGCTTCAGCCCGGCGCAATGACCAGTCTCGACCAGCAGGAGAAGTCGGGGCTGGATCATTGAAAGGTTGGTTATGTGGCCGCAACGAGTATGCCTTAGAACGTCATCCGCATACCCGCATAGAACGCGCGCGGCCGGGCCGGGCTCAGTGAACGCGGGTCGGTGAATTCCGCGCCGCCGTTGGCGAAATTGGGCAGGGCTGTCCTGTCGAAGAAGGTGCCGAGCGTCGAGTAGCGGTTGTCGAAGAGGTTGTTGACGCGACCGTAGATCTGGAGGTTCTTGGTGATCTGGTAGGAGGTGTGGAGATTGAACACGGCGTAGGACGGCAGCTTCGGAAACTGGTTGGACTCGTCGCCGACGAAATACTGGCTCGAGACAAAGAGCGCGTCACCCCCGACCTTCCAAACGTCGGTAACAGCATATTCGACACTGGCCTTGACGAGGTGGCGCGGCAGGCGCGGGATCTGGTTGCCCGGCAAAACCTGGATATTGCGATCGGCGTCCGCGAACGGGCTGTCCGAGCCAAGCTGCAGCGCATCGAGGAAGCGCGCATCCAGGAACGCATAGCTCGCCTGGAACTGAAGCGCATTCGACTTCAGGCTCACCTCGGCTTCGATACCCTGCCTGCGCGTCCGGCCGACGTTCTGGAAGAAGCCGAAGCCCGTCAACCCCGGAATTGGGGTCGCGAGGATGTCGTCGTAGTTGGTGGCGCGGTAGGCGCCGATCTTCCAGCCGAGCGAGCCGATGTTCAATTCCTTGGTGCCGCGCAAGCCCGCTTCGAAGGTCTTGGATACGACTTGCTGCAGCGGCGGATCGGCGATCAGGAACTGCCCGATGACGCATGGCCTCGTCGGATCGGCGCAGCCGAGTTCGAGCGGGGTCGGAACGCGGTTGACTTCGGAATAGCCCGCATAGGCTGTCACTTCGGACGTGATCTTGTAGGTGCCGCCGACGACCGGATTGAAGCGATCATAGGTATGATCGCCATTGAGCGCGGTGCCGAGCTGGTCCATCAGGGTGACACGGGCCGCATTGAACCGCCCGCCTGCCGTCACCGCAAAGCGATCGGTCACGTTGAACGTGTCGAGCGCATAGAGCCCCTGATATTGGTTGGCGGTGCGAAGCGACACCGGGCCGACCGATGTCGGTTCGCCGGACGGGCCCAGGAATACGCCGCTGCCCGTGACGACATAGTTCGTGCCTATGGTTCCCAATTCGGCGGTACCGTTGAAGCGAGTGCTGCTGACATCATAGCTTGCGCCGATCACGAAGCGGTTCTCACGACCGAACAGCTGATCGCCGTTGGTCGCCTGCCCGGATACGCCAAACGTGGTCGATCTCGTGCTGGTGCGATCGATCTCGCCGAGTATGGCACCCGGCGCGAAGGGATTGACGAGCTGCGCGCCGTTCAGGCCAAAAGCGGGGATCGTATCATTGCCAAAGCACAAGAGCGTTGGATCGGCACAAGGCTGGGCGTCGGTCGGGTTTCCGTCCGCGGTATTCTGTCTGAAGCCCCGCACGTGCGCCGTGCCCTCAAAGGTCCAGGTCGGCGTCGCCTCCACCTTGCCGGTCAGGTTGAGATAGCCGACCTTGTTGGAAGTGGTTTGCGGCTGTGTATAGGTCGCGCCCCAATATTGCTGGAGCAATTCGGCCGGAACAGTGCTGGGCCCCGCCAGGGAATTGTTGGCGAGGCCCATGTTGAGGTGGAATTCGTTGCCTTCAAAGCGATACCCGACATCGCCATAGAAGCGCCGGACGTCCGATGACGAGAAATTACGGAAGCCATTGTCGTGAATGCCTTCGAGCGCTCCGTAGACCGCCCAGTTTTTGTCGACCTGCTTGCCCCATTGTGCAGAGCCCTGGATGCGGCCGAATGAGCCGCCCATCACGTCGATCTCGGCACCTTGATAGTTGAAGCCGTTCTTCATCTGCAGATCGATGGCGCCGCCGAGCGCATTGAGGCCGAACGCGGGATTGTTGGTCACGACCAGCGCCGATCGGATCGCAGCCGTCGGGATCAGATCCCAATTCACAGTGTCGGAAAAGGCTTCGTTGATGCGCACGCCGTTTTGGTAGACGGCAAGGCCCTGCGGAGTGCCGGCCAGAGGTGAAGCGACGAAGCCGCGAAACTGCACATCGGGCTGGAATGGATTGCCGGTCACCTCATTGATGCTGAGGCCAGGCACGTACTGCTGCAGGGCAACGGCGATATCCGGCGAGCGGGTGCGCCTGATCTGGTTTGCATCGACCGCGTTGATGCTGGCTGGAATCTTGTCGACTTCGATGCTGCTGCCGGCTCCGGGCGCCGTCGGGTAGACATAGAGCCTGGTCTTGGGCTTCGCCGAGCCCGCAACGCGTGCCGGAGCCCGCCGCACCACGCGACGCCTGGGGGCCGGCTCCGGCGCCACCACCTCGATCGCGGGCAGGTTCTGGACGTTGGTCTCCTCGTCCTGCGCGGCCCCCGCGTCGGTCCCGAAGAAGATCCCAGACATCAGCCCCGTCGATACCGAGGCGATCAACAAACTGCGCTTGCCCATCCAGCCGTCCCATCCGCGCCCTACGGCTGTTTTGTTTTCGCCGTTTGGCTGAGACGAGTGTAATCGGCAGTCGCGATCGCGCCAGCCACAAAAGGTCGGGCGATATCCGCTCCCATTTTCCCGACGAAACCGGGAATTTTTCCCGACTGTCCTCGGCGCGATCAGGCTGCCGCCGTCGGAACCAGCGCCTCCACGGTCACGCCACCTTCTCCGGACGCAATGTTGAGGGTGCCGCCCAGCGCCAGAATCCGCTCGCGCATCCCGACGAGCCCGAAGCCGAGCTTCTGGCCCGGCTCCATGCCACGGCCATTGTCGCTGACCCGCACCCGGGCGCAGCCACGGCCGTCACGAGCGCCGTTCGGCTGCTCGGCCGGTTCAATCGTGACATTGACCGAAGTCGCGCTGGCATGGCGGAACACGTTGGTGAGCGCCTCCTGCACGATGCGGTAGATGGTGAGGTCGGCAGTCTCGCCGGTCGGCCCGAGCGCCGGCGAGATCGTGGTCTTTATCGCGACGTCGGGATGCGACTCCCGCCACAGCCGCGACAGCGATTCGAGCGCCTGGCGCAGGCCGAGCTCGGCGAGGCCGACGGGCCTCAAGCGTTCCAGCACGCGGCGATTGAACTGCTGGAGCGCGTTGATCTGCTCCAGCATGGCTCTGCCGTGCTTGCGCACGGCCTCCGCACCCGGCGCACGCCCGTCCGCTTGCTTGGCCAGCGCGCTCGCATGTGCGCGCAGCGAGAACAGATACGGCCCGAACTCGTCATGCAGCTCGCGTGCGATCTCCTTGCGCTCCAGGTCCTGAAGCGACACCGCGCGCTCAGCGAGCCGGCGCTTGTCCTCGACCGCCTCCCCCAACGTTGCCGCGAGATGGTTGAGCTTGGCGCAGATCGCGGCGAGCTCGGGCGCGCCGCCGGGCGCAACCCGTGCATCATAGCGCCCGCCCTCGAGCTCGGCCATCGCTTGCGCCAGCGACTGGAGCGGCCCGAGCGCGCGGCCGACCACCGTCATGGTCACGAGAAACAGTGCGAGCGCGATCACCGAGCCAACCTCGAGCTGCGTGACGATGCCATCCCAGATCTCGGCGATCTCGTCATTGGGGTGCGACGTGATCACGAGCGAGCCGGGCTTGCCATGGATCGAGACGGGCACGCTAACGGCGGTCTGGTCTGGATGAACCAGGCTGACGAACCAGGCCGGCGGCCCGTGCGCGTCGTCGTCGGTACCAAGCCGCGGCGGCGTGAGCGGGTTACCCTCGGCGTCCCTGAGCGCGATACTGACATGGCGCAGGCGGTTGAGGTCGTGGGCGATCTGGTTCAGCTTGGCGTCGGGATCGGGCGCCTCGTTGAGATCGGCAACGATCATCTCGATGAACTCGCGCGCGAGCCGGATCACGCTCTGGTCCTCGGCCTGCACCCGCGGTCCCGCCTCCGCGACCTGGCGGCCTATGTTGACGGCGAGCCCCAGCGCAAGCAGGAGCGCCAGCAGAAGGTTGATGCGCCCGCGCAAGGAAAGATTTTGCCACATTGGTTGCGTCCGCTACCTGCGAAGGTGTGCCCGTGCCTGTCCGACGACGTTGACAGACCCGAAGCGCCCGATATCTAATCGAAAGCGTACAGCAATCCAGGCCGGGTTGCATGATCCGGAGGAGCGCGCCGAAAGCAGGCGCGTCTCTTTCCGAACCATGCGGTGCAAAAGCAGGTCGCAGTGCTGTCGCGGGGAACGCCTATGCGCATTCTGATCGTCGACGATCATCCCATCGTCGCCTCCGGCTGCCGTGCCGTGCTGGCCGACGAGGGCGAGATCGACATCCTGGAGGCCGCCGACGCCGAAAGCGGCGAGTGCGTCTTCATTGTCGAGCGCCCCGACATCTGCGTCATCGACATCAACCTGCCGACCGTCTCCGGCTTCGAGCTCGCACGCCGCATCCTCGATCGCGCGCCCGAGGCCCGCATCATCATGTTCAGCATGAACGACGACCCCGCCTTTGCCGCGCGCGCGATCGAGTGCGGGGCCAAGGGCTACGTCTCCAAGACCGGCGATCCCGACGACCTCGTCGAGGCGATCCGGGCCGTCGGCAACGGCGGCACCTATCTGCCGAGCGCCATCGCGCGCAGCATCGCCTTTGCCGGGCCTGCGCTGGCGCAAAATCCACTGGCGAAGCTGAATGCGCGCGAGATGGAGATTTTGCGGCTGCTCAGCGCGGGAAAAAGCCTGTCCGAGATAGCTTGGCTGGTGCAGGCGTCCTACAAGACGGTCGCCAACACCTCTTCGATCATGCGCCAGAAGCTCGGGGTGAAGACCTCGGTCGAATTGGTGCGGCTGGCGATCGACAGCGGCGTCGCCTGACGACGCGCCGCCACAAATTCGGTCACACAAGCGTTGCAATCTTGATGTGGTTAGATGCCACGGAGCATAACGGCATGACGATCCAGACTGTCTCGACCAACAAATCCTATGGTGGCGTGCAGGGCGTGTACCGCCATGCCAGCGCTGTCACCGGCACCGACATGGTGTTCTCGGTCTATGTTCCGCCGCACCCCGAGGGCGTGAAGCTGCCTGTGGTCTGGTATCTCTCCGGCCTCACCTGCACGCACGCCAACGTCACCGAAAAGGGTGAATTCCGCCGCGCCTGCGCCGAGCTCGGCCTGATCTTCGTCGCACCCGACACCAGCCCGCGTGGGCCCGACGTGCCCGGCGATCCCAATAACGCCTATGACTTCGGCGTCGGCGCCGGCTTCTACGTCGACGCCACGCAAGAGCCATTCGCCCGCAACTATCGGATGTGGAGCTACGTCACCGACGAGCTGCCGAAACTTGTGGCGGAGAATTTTCCCGTCGACGCCAAGCGGCAATCGGTGATGGGCCATTCGATGGGCGGCCACGGCGCACTGACTGTCGCGCTGCGCAATCCGCATCGCTATCGCGCGGCAAGCGCCTTCGCACCGATCGTGGCGCCGTCGCAGGTGCCCTGGGGCATCAAGGCGCTGACCGGTTATCTCGGCCCCGACAAGGACGCCTGGCGCAGCCACGACACGGTGGCGCTGATCGAGGACGGCGCGAAGTTTTCCGGCTTCCTCGTCGACTATGGCGACGCCGACAATTTCCTCAAGGAGCAATTGCGGCCCGAGCTGCTGCAGGCCGCCTGCACGCAAGCGAACATCCCGCTGACGCTGCGGCGCCAGGTAGGATATGACCACAGCTACTATTTCATCTCGACCTTCATGAGCGACCATTTGCATTGGCACGCTGGGAAGTTGACGGCGTGATCTTTCTCCCTTCTCCCCTTGTGGGAGAAGGTGGCGCGAAGCGCCGGATGAGGGGGTCTGTATCCGCAGACTCGATGCAAGAGGGTCATGCGCGGAGAGAGACCCCTCACCCGGCTTCGCTGTCGCGAAGCCACCCTCTCCCACAAGGGGAGAGGGTGCACCGCCGCCGCTGCGGAGGCAAAGATCCGTCCCTACTCCGGCCTCCCGTAATTCGGCGCGAGCAGGCGGTTGCGGATCAGGTAGCTCATCGTCCTCGACCAGGATTCGTCGGTGTTGCCGCGCATGTCGGCGCTGGCGGCCGTGATCATGTTTCCAGTCTTCACGTCGCGCAGATAGATGTTCAGGTTGATGATCAGGTTCGAGACCTTCTGCACCACGCCGGTGATCTCGAGATCGGCGCCCAATTGGCCGGCGAGCTTGAGGTCGCAGCCACCACAGGCCTGCAAATTGGCGTGATGAGCGGCGTCGCGGACGGGCGCGATATCCAGCAGCTGGAACTTGCCTGACTGCGCCAGTTCCTTGCGCAGCTGCTCGCTGATGCGATCGAGCCGCTCCAGCTCCGCCTTCG
>NZ_LUUB01000038.1:0-115417 GCF_001641635.1 Bradyrhizobium centrolobii | reverse complement strand
AGCTCGAAATCGAACACCGCCAGTTTCGGCGGGTCGGCGAACGCGGCTGATCCCGTCAACAGCAAGACGGCGATCGACAGCAGCGCTCGCATGAACGTAATTCCAGCCCTCGTGCGCGCAAGGACGAAATGCGGGGTTGCAAGCCGGGCCAAATCGGTCATGCTTCCAGCAGAGACAATTCTCCACCGGCGGTCAAGCCGGGGAGGACGAGACGGAGGATACATGATCCGATGGTTGGTCGGCCTGCTGGCTTTGAGTCTTGCGGCGACGCAGACGCTCGCGGCCGACCCCATCGAGATCGGCGTCGGCTATCTCGGCGTCGCCGGCACCAGATCGACGCTGTCGCTGGTCGAGCAGCCGGCCGAGAATGACGGCGTCGCCGGCGCGCGCCTTGCGATCGAGGACAACAACACCACTGGAAAATTCCTCAACCAGCGTTTTGCGCTGGAGGAGCGCCGGATCAAGGAAGGCGAGGACCCGGTCCAGGCCGCCACCGCGCTCGCCGAGCACAACGGCTTCATCATCGCCGATCTTCCACCCGATGCCCAGCTGAAGGTCGCGGATGCCTTGCGCGAGCGCGGCACGCTGCTGTTCAACGCCGGCGCGATCGACGAACGGCTGCGCGAGGCCGATTGCCGCGCCAACGTCATCCACACCGCACCGACGCGGTCGATGCTCGCCGACGCGCTCGGCCAGTATCTGGTGTGGAAGCAGTGGAAGCGCTGGTTGCTCGTGGTCGGCTCGCATGACGAGGACAAGCTCTATGCCGACGCGCTGAGGCGCGCCGCCACGCGGTTCGGCGCCAAGATCGTGCAGGAGCGCACCTTCGAGGACACCGGCGGTGCGCGCCGCACGGATAGCGGCGTGACGCTGCTCCAGCGCCAGATGCCGGTGTTCACTCAGCAGGCGCCGGCCTATGACGTGCTGGTCGTCGCCGACGAGAGCGAGGTGTTCGGCGCTTACCTACCCTATCGCACCTGGGATCCGCGGCCCGTCGCCGGCTCGGCAGGCCTCGTGCCGCGGAGCTGGGATGCAGCGCAGGACCAGTGGGGCGCGATCCAGATGCAGAACCGCTTCATGAAGCTGAATTCGCGGCGGATGACGGCGCTCGACATGCAGGCCTGGACGGCGGTGCGCATGATCGGCGAGGCCACCTCGCGCACCAATTCCGGCGACGTCAAGAAAGTCACCGACTTCATCAAGGGACCGGATTTCTCGGTCGCCGCCTTCAAGGGCACGCGGCTGACCTTGCGCGACTGGAATCTCCAGCTGCGCCAACCGATCCTCTTGGTCGACGGCCGCATGGTGGTGTCGGTCTCGCCGCAGGAAGGATTTCTGCACCAGGTCTCGGAGCTCGATACGCTCGGCTATGACCGCCCGGAGAGCAAATGCAAGCTGAAATGAGCGACGTGAGATGAGATCGACCGCCCGCCACAACGACGCTGCGCTCCCTCTCCCGCTTGCGGGGGAGGGTTGGGGTGGGGGTATCTCCACGAAGAAGAAGCCCCAAGAGGAGCGAGCCCTCACTCGCATCGCATCTATCGATGCGATGCGACCTCCCCCGCAAGCGGGGGAGGTGAAGCCGATCCGCAGCGGAATGTTGCGCATGTGGCGTGTTGGGCTCTTGTCCGGACTGGTGCTGGCGGCAGCGCCCGCGCACGCGTTCATCGCCTACGTCTCGAACGAGAAGAGCAACACAGTGTCGGTGATCGACACCGAGAGCTGGACGGTGACCAAGACCATCAAGGTCGGCCAGCGCCCGCGCGGCATCGAGTTCACGCGCGACGGCAAGTTCGTGATGGTCGCGGTCGGCGATGACGACACCATCCAGGTGATCGATGCCAAGACTCAGGGGGTGGTGGACAGCCTGCCCTCCGGCCCCGATCCTGAATTGTTCACCCAGGATGCCGCCGGGAAGACCCTTTATGTCGCGAACGAGAACGACAACACGGTGACTGTGATCGATCTCGAGAAGCGCGCGCGGCTCGGCGACATCCAGGTTGGCGTCGAGCCCGAGGGCATGACCATCAGCCCCGACGGCAAGACGCTGATCAACACGTCGGAAACGACCAACATGGCGCATTTCATCGACACATCGTCGCGCCAGATCGTCGCCAACGTGCTGGTCGACGCGCGGCCGCGTTTTGCGGAGTTCAAGCACAATAGCTCGGAATTGTGGGTGTCCTCGGAGATCGGCGGCACCGTGTCGGTCATCGATCCCAGGAAACATGAGGTGATCGGCAAGGTCACCTTCGAAATCCCGGGCCTGCGCCGCGAGGCGATCCAGCCGGTCGGCATCGGCATGACCAAGGACGACAAGACCGCCTTCATCGCGCTCGGGCCCGCGAACCGCGTCGCGGTGGTCGATACCGCCACGCGCAAGGTGACGAAATATCTGCTGGTCGGCCAGCGCGTCTGGCACATGGCGTTCACGCCCGACGAGAAATATCTGCTCACCACCAACGGCGTGTCGAACGACGTCTCGGTGATCGACGTCGCCGCGCAAAAGGTGATCAAGACCATCCAGGTGGGCGAACTGCCCTGGGGCATCACGATCGCGCCATGACGAGCCCTGCTCCCATTACAGAGCCACGCGAGGCCGCTCAAAAGCCTGATCCGGCCGCCGTGCCGGCGCTGTCGATCGACGGCGTCAGCCATTCTTACGGCCCGCGCCGGGCGCTGATCGATGTCTCTTTCAACGTTGCGCCGGCGAGTTTCACCGCCCTGCTCGGCCTCAACGGCGCCGGCAAGAGCACGCTGTTCTCGCTCATCACGCGGCTGTTCGGCATCCAGAGCGGCCGCGTCGGCATCTTCGGCCATGACATCAGCAGTTCACCCGGCGAGGCGCTGCGGCTGCTCGGCGTCGTGTTCCAGCCGCGCACGCTCGATCTCGACCTGTCGCTGACGCAGAACCTGCTTTATCACGCCGCGCTTCACGGCATCAGCCGCCGCGAGGCCACCGCGCGCTCCGCCGAGCTGCTCGGCCGCATCGGGCTTGCGGACCGTGCGGGCAGCAAGGTGCGCGATCTCTCCGGCGGCCAGATGCGGCGGCTGGAGATCGCACGCGCCCTGCTGCACCGGCCGCGCCTGTTGCTGCTCGACGAGCCGACCGTCGGCCTCGACGTCAAGGCGCGCGCGGACATCATCAGCCATGTCCGCCAATTGGTGACGGAACAGGGTATCGGCGTGCTCTGGGCCACGCATCTGTTCGACGAGATCACGGCGAGCGACGACCTCGTGGTGCTGCATCAGGGCAAGGTGCTGGCGAAAGGGCCGGTCGGCCGCGTGATTGCCGAAGCGGGCGCGCAGGACGTCAACACCGCGTTCATGCGCCTGACGGGCACGCAAGTCATGCCGGGAGGCGGCGCATGAGCAGCATCACTGCACACGACGCCCCGCGCGGCTTCTCGCTTGCCAAGTACATGACCTGCCTCACCGGCATTGTCTGGCGCGAGGGCCTGCGCTTCCTGCATCAGCGCGAGCGCTTCATCTCCGCGCTGGTACGGCCCCTGGTATGGCTGTTCATCTTCGCGGCCGGTTTCCGCCAGGTGCTCGGCATCTCGATCATCCCCCCTTACGAGACCTACATCCTCTACGAGGTCTATATCGCGCCGGGGCTGATGGCGATGATCCAGCTCTTCAACGGCATGCAGTCCTCGCTCTCGATGGTCTATGACCGCGAGATGGGCAACATGCGGACGCTTCTGGTGAGCCCGCTGCCGCGCTGGTTCCTGCTGTTCTGCAAGCTGCTCGCGGGCACCGCGGTGTCGCTGCTCCAGGTCTATGCGTTCCTGCTGATCGCCTGGTTCTGGGACATCACCCCTCCCCCGCTCGGCTATCTCACCGTGCTGCCGGCGCTGATCCTGTCCGGGCTGATGCTGGGCTCGCTCGGCATGCTGATCTCCTCCGGCATCAAGCAGCTCGAGAACTTTGCCGGGGTGATGAACTTCGTGATCTTCCCGATGTTCTTCGCCTCCTCCGCGCTCTACCCGCTCTGGCGGGTACAGGAGGGCAGCCCCTATCTTTATTATGTCTGCCAAGCCAATCCATTCACCCATGCAGTGGAGCTGATCCGCTTCGCGCTGTATGGACAGATCAACTGGATCTCGCTGGCGGTGGTCGCGACCTGCACAATCGTGTTCATGATTGGCGCGATTCTCGCCTATGATCCGTCGCGCGGGCTCGCGCGACGGGGCCCTGCAGGAGGCGAAGGATGAGATTAGGGATCGTGACCATGGCTGCTCTTGCGCTCGCAGTTGCGAGCACGGTCGCGCGCGCCGCCGATCCGCGCTATCCTGACTGGCCCTGCACGCAAGCCAAGGTTCCGGAAATCTCGCTTGCAGCCGTCTGGGCCGGACCGCCGCTCGACGATGTCCAGAGCAAGTGGAAGGACGATGCGAAGGTCAGCGCGCTGGTCTCAAAGCTCGCGGCGCGCAAGACGCCGCTGGACGAGGCCGAGAAGTCGGTGAAAGACTTCCTGGCAGGTTCCGCCTCCGACAAGACTGCGAATGCCAAGCTGCTGTTCGCCGGCCTGTTCGACACACTCAACGCCCAGCGCTCCTCGGTCATGAGCGGGCTCGAACGTGTCAGCCACAAGCAGCGCGAAGCCGCCGACAAGATCCGCGAGGAGACCCTCCAGCTCCAGGCCCTCCAGGGCGCGAAGCCTCCCGACGAGACCAAAGTCGAGGCACTCAGCAATCAGCTGATCTGGGAGACCCGCATCTTCGAGGACCGCCGCAAGGTGGTGCGATTCGTCTGCGAGGTTCCGACCACGATCGACCAACGCCTGTTCGCGCTCGGACGCGTGATCCAGCAGGAAATGGAATAGCGTCAGCCTCGCTGACGGCTCATGAAAAGTTCGCGGATTGGCCCCGCTTTTGCCGCGCTATCTGCCGGAACCAAATCGATTTATCATGTCTTGTCGAAGTGAACCTCGAACGGTCGGGAGGCCTCGATGGGAACAGCAAAATTCATTTACGCGGGGGCTGCGGCCATCGGCATGCTCGCGTCGCCGGCATTCGCCGCTGACGACATGAACGGAATGATCACGAAGATCGACCGGCTCAACAACACCATCTCGATTCAGCAGATGCAGAAGGGAACGGTCGGCGGCAGCGCGGGCGGCGCCGGCGCACTCCAGGAGTACAAGGCGAAGGACGCCGGGATGCTCGAAAGCGTTCACGCCGGTGACAGGGTGACGTACTCCGCGACCGACACCAACGGCACCGGCACGCTCACCAAGCTTCAGAAGCAATAGCTCCCGCTTAGTCGATAGCTACTGTTCGGGGCGCGGCTCCGGCTGCGCCTCTTCGGTGGGAAGCCTTGCGCGCTCCCAGCCGTCGGTGCCGTCTGGATACCAGGCAACGTTGGAATAGCCGTAGGCGAGCGCGCGCTTGCCGGCGTTCCAGGACATCCAGCAATCGGCCTGGCAATAGATCACCACCAGCGCCGCCTTGTCGCCATGCGTTGCGCTGGCGAGGCCGCGCTGGAAATAGTCGTCCGTCGCGGGCGGCAGCGCGCCATAGCCGGTGTCGGGCAGCCAGATGCTGCCGGGAATGTTCTTGCGCGGCATGTCGCGCCAGACGGTGCCCGCGGGAAGGTTCTTCGGCTTCGGCGGACGCGGCAGCACATCGACGAAGGCGCCGGTCTTCGCCCGCCAGATGGCCTCGGCCTCTGCGGTCGTGAGCACGCGCGCGCCTTGCAGCGTCGCCGGCACCGGCGCGCGGTAATTGTCAGTGCGGTAGCCTTCGGGCTCGAACGGCTCTTGCTGCTGCGCGAACGCCGGCGCCGCCAGTGCGGCGGCGACGAGCGCAGCAGCAAGATGCCATCTCATGGGTTCTTCTTGGCGGTCTCCGCACCGAGCGGCCGGTCGCTCTCGTCGAGCAGCGGGACGCCGAACTCGATCAGGATCTTGTTGATCTCGCCCTGGTTCTCCTGGATCAGCTTGTTGAGCTGCCGCTTCCAGTTCTGGTCGGCAGGACGCACGCCCATGCCGATGCGATAGACGAGCTTCGGTCCGGTGGCTTCCTTCACCAGCGGCGTGACATGGAGCGAGGCGCCGGCCTGCTTGGCATAGAAGCCTGCCATCGGCCCCCACAGCACGCCGGCATCGATCGTGCCGGCGGCGAGATCATCAACCATCGCCTTCGCCGAATTGTCAAAGCGCGTGTCGATCATCAGCGGATAGGGCTTTGCGTTGGTCATCAGGCCGGCAATGGCCATGTTGGTCGCCGGAGGTGTGCCGGCGATGATGCCGATGCGCTTGCCTTTAAGCCGAGCGTCTTCGAGCGTATCGACGTCCTCGAGCCCGCTGCCCGCCTTCGCGACCAGCGCGTAGGTCGTGCGGTAATAGGGATTGGTGCCCTGCACGAGATCGTCGCCTTGCGGGAAACCCATGATGACGTCGCAGCGATGCGCGCCCAGCGTCATCCGCACGAAGCCCGTGGCCTGCGGGAAGAACACGTAGTCGAGCTTCTTCTGGAGCTTGTCCGCGAACAGCTCGGCGAGCTTGTTCTCGAAGCCTTCGCCCTTCTCATTGGAGAAAGGCAGGTTGCGCGGATCGGCGCAGACTCGCAGCACCTTCGGGTCGACCAGCTCAAACGAGAGATCGCCGCTGTCACTGGTCTGCGCCCGCGCGGCGCCGTCCGCGACGAACATTGCGGTGATCGCCAACAGCGAGAACAACCAGCGACGATGTCGTCCGGCCTCCGTCATCGCGCTTCCTCCTCTTGTCTTGATTGAATGCTAACCATGGATCAGGTTACGCGCCACGGTCGGCGAAGTTTCTTGATGACTTCGCTTGGGATCTTGCTTGTTGCAGTGCAACGCCGCGCGACGATCGGAACTGAGGCGTAAAGATGGCGCATGTCGCTCTGGTGATCGCGGTGCTCGCCGTGCTGGGGATGCCAACGCTAGCACGCGCAACCCCTCCTGAATTGCCTGTGAGCGAAGTTGCACCCGGAATTTTCGTGCACGCTGGGTCAATTGCGCTGATGAACTCCGAGAACGAGGGCGCGATCGCCAATGTCGGCTTTATCATCGGCAATGACGCGGTGGCCGTGATCGATACCGGCGGCAGCGTCCGCGAGGGCGAGGCGCTACTGGCGGCGCTGCGGGCCCGAACCGACAAGCCGATCCGCTACGTCATCAACACCCACGGCCATCCCGACCACATCTTCGGCAATGCCGCCTTCGTCGCACAAGGGACCAGCTTTGTCGGCCACAGCAAGCTGCCGCAGGCGCTTGCCACGCGCGGCCCATACTATCTCGACAATTTTCGCCGCATCATGGGCGACGAACTGATCGCGCCGGTCAAGATCGTGCCGCCCACCCTGCTGGTTTCGGACAACATGACGCTCGACCTCGGATCGCGTCGCCTCAGCTTGCGGGCTTGGCCTGCCGCGCATAGCGACAACGACCTGACGGTGTTCGATGAGACGACGAAAACCCTGTTCGCGGGCGACCTCGACTTCCTCCGCCATATTCCGGTGATGGACGGCAGCATCCGCGGCTGGCTCGCCCTGCTTAAGGACCTCGAAACCATCCCTGCGCAGCGCGTCGTTCCCGGTCACGGACCCGTGACCGAGTGGCCTGCCGCGCTCGCCGATGAGCGGCGTTATCTCTCGACACTGCTGGCCGACGTCCGTGCGCTCAACACAAAAGGCGAGCCGATTCGGTCGGCGGCGGACAAGGCGGCGGCGTCGGAGCGGTCGCATTGGGACCTGTTCGACGACTACAACGCCCGCAACGCAACCGCAGCATTTTCGGAAATTGAATGGGAGTAGCGGGCGCGCTACGCTCGCTCCGATCACCTGCGCGAGACCACGACCATGATGGGACACCCTCTCCGCCTGACCTTGATCGTCGCGCTGCTCGGCATCGCCTTTGCCGCGCCGGCGCGCACTGAAGAGGCCTATGATCCCTGGCCGGGTCTGGTGCAGGACATCTTCGGCAACCGTCCGATGAACGACGGCAGTGACGTCATCGGCATCGAGATGCCTTATCGCGCCGAGGATGCAGCCATCGTTCCCGTGACCTTGCGCAGCAAGCTGTCGCCCGGCGATGCCCGCCGCATCCGCGCGATCACGCTCGTGATCGACCATAACCCCGCGCCGATGGCGGCGAAGTTCGAGCTCGGGCCGGACGCCAACGTCACGGAGATCTCCACGCGCGTGCGCGTCAACAACTACACCGACGTTCATGCGGTCGCCGAGCTCAGCGACGGCCAGCTCTACGTCTCCAAGACCTATGTGAAGGCCTCCGGCGGCTGCTCGGCGCCTGCGGTGAAGAATGCCGAGGAAGCCAGGAACCGGCTCGGCCACATGCGCTACCGGCAATTCGCGCGCGAGGACGCGCCCGCGAGCCGCGTCCGCGAGGCGCAGATCATGATCGGCCATCCCAACAATTCCGGCCTCCAGATGGACCAGGTCACGCAGCTCTATATCCCAGCGTTCTTCATCGACCAGCTGAAGCTGACGCAGGACGACAGTCCCGTGCTTTCGATGGAAGGCGGCATCTCGATCTCGGAAGATCCCAATTTACGCTTCACTTATGTCTCCAATGGCGCAAAGCGATTCCGCGCGGAAGCGAAGGACACGGATGGACACGTCTTCCGCAACGAGTGGGATGTGGAGAAGCCTGGCACGTGACGGGCGCTAGCTTAGCCTCTCCCCGCGTTGTGGGAGAGGTACCTCGCGAAGCGAGGCGGGCGAGGGTCTCCCTCCGCGGAGACCTCTCTTGCCGGAATTCGCTGATAGAACCCCTCATCCGGCGCCATGGCCGAAGCTTCGCTTCATGCCGACCTTTGAAGCCTGCTGGAATCTCACGCGCAAACAAAAAAGCCCCCGAGAGGAAACCCATAATGGGAATCCTCCGGGGGCTATTTTTTTTTGCGAAGCTCGTGTCAGTCGTCACAGCAACAGGTTAGTCAATTGCCGCGATAATCACAGGACACGCACATATGACCAGCGCTATCCATGTTCTTCTTAGCATCGTAGCCTGAGTCGTGCAGATTCTGCCTATAAAGTGTCCAAGCAGGTCGTTCGTCAATACTACCGCCTGCCGGAGCGCCAACAGCCATCACAGCTGATTCAATATGGTGTCGATTATGATTGAGTGATGAACCATGACGCTGATCATTACCAGCATTAGCTGATACAGCACCAACAGCTAATATAGCTGTAACCAGAAGTGCGGTCTTCATGATGCACCTCCTAGATACAAAGGCAGCGTAGTTGCTGCCAAATGCAAGGCTACTCCTTCTGTCACCCGGTTCATTGTGAATTAGCTCACATCTTCGCATCGACGCCCGCCCCCGGCTCGGCCGGCTGCATCGCCTCACTGGCCGCGACCGTGACGGCATCGAGCGCCTGCTCGCGATCAAGGTGCCGAGGCCGACGCCGGCACCAATGTCGCAACAAGCCGCCGAGTGAATTCCGACTTCGAGGCGTGATCCGGGCCCGCTCCGATGTCGATTTTTCAGCGCTGTTGCCGGTTTCGCCGCGATTTGCAATCGAAGACTCCGCGCACCGGCCTATGGCTACGTAGGGACAGGTCACCGGCCTTTCGCGCCATCTTCGGAGCACTCCGAAGATGGAGCCTAAACGATCAACCGCAGCCCAAGACGGTCTCGCGTTCCAGTGCTATCAGTAAGAGGCGCTGGGGGACACGATGCAGGAAGAAGCAAGGGTCGAGGTAAAGCCTGACTTTCTCGCGCGGCAGACGAAGGCGCGGCCAGTGCAGGCTCTCGCCGAGTTAATCTGGAAATGCGATCGATGCCGATGCGACGTCCATCAACATTGAGTTCGAGCCGGACGGGATCGGCAGCATCGCTAAGATTGTGGTCGACGACAACGGGGACGGAATGCCTCGCGCAGAGGCTCCGCAGCTCTTCAAAAACCTTGGCGGGTCGTGGAAACAGCTCCGGTTCACCACGCCGCGTCTGAACCGCATGCTACATGGATGCGAGGGTCGTGGGGTTACACGGCTTTCGCGCTCGGCGACGTAGTGAATTGGAAAGTCGTCTACAAGAAAGATGGTGCTCCATTTCGTTATGACATCGCTGTTCTTGAGCAGGACATCGAGCGGGTCCATATCTCGGACACAACGGTGGACGCGCGCAGCGCATCGCGCTGTTTTTATTGGACAATTATCTCCTCTTCGTTTCTCATAAAGGGAGAAGGGAAGGCAGCGCAGCAAGCGTCAAAAACACCTCACCTCTGCTTCCGCCTGCGCGCGTCGGAGATCATTCACGGCGGAGTTGGCCTGTTCGGAGGTGCGAAACTGGACGCCGAGATTGCCGCGCACCTGGGACATGCTGAGCGCGGTCTCCGCGGTGACGTAGCGTTCGTAGGGCACGATCGAGGCGACCACGTCGATCGAGCAGGAGCATTGCTCGATCGCCTGCCGCGTCTCGCCATTGGCCTTCATGCAGCCATAGACATATTCCGCGCGCGCGGAGGTCGGATAGTCATTGGCTTCCTCGGCCCGTGCCACGCATGCGGTCGCCGTGAGCACCGCCAACGCGGCGACAATCGGTCGTAGCTGTCCTGCGAAACTCATGCGCGTCCTCCCGCTGGTTGCGACAGAAACTATGCTATGCCTATTGTCCTGAAAAGAACTCGTTGGTGGAAACGGCTCACAAGGTGATGAGAGGTCTTGCTCGAATAGTGGCGCTGTCGGCCGTGCTGGCGCTGGCGCATCTTGCCCCTGCCCGCGCCGCGGACACGATCCGCCTTGCGGTGCAGAAAACCGGAACATTCTCCTGGGAACTGGCCACGATCCGCGCCAACGGCCTCGACAAGGAGGCCAACCTGTCGCTCGCTGTGACGGAGCTCGCGAGCACCGAGGCCGGCAAGATCGCGATGCGTGCAGGGAACGCCGACATCATGCTGTCGGACTGGCTGTGGGTCTCGCGCGAGCGCTCGCTCGGCGCCAAGCTGACCTTCTATCCCTATTCCAGCGCGCTTGGCGCGGTGATGGTGCCGGCGTCTTCGCCGATCAAGACGCTCGCCGACCTCAGGGGACGCAAGCTCGCCGTTGCCGGTGGGCCGATCGACAAGAGCTGGCTCCTGCTCCAGGCGCGGATGAAGCAGGACGGCATCGACCTGAAGTCGGATGCGACCATCGTCTATGGCGCGCCGCCTTTGCTGGCGGCCAAGGCGCTCGACGGCGAGATGGATGCAAGCCTCAACTTCTGGAATTTCTGCGCCCAGCTCGAGGCCAAGGGCTTTCGCCGCCTCGCCGGCATCGAGGACATTCTGCCGAAGCTCGGCGCCAAGGGCCCGGTCTCCGCCGTCGGCTATGTCTTCGACGAGACCTGGGCGGCGGGCCACCGCGACGCGGTGGCGCGCTTCATCGCGATGACCCGCAAGGCCAAGCAGCTGCTGGTGACCTCCGACGCGGCCTGGGAGAAGGTTGCCCCGCTCACCGGCACCACCGATGCGGCCATGCTCAAGACCTATCGCGACCGCTACCGTGACGGCATTCCGCGCCGAAGCATCGATGACGAGGAGGCGGATGCGCGTGTGCTCTACCGCGTGTTGGCCGAGGTCGGCGGCCGCGACCTGGTCGGACCTGCGCCGGAGCTCGATCCCGGCACTTTCTATCACGCGGTCCCCGGAGACTGAGGTGCTACGTCTTTTGTCGTTTGCCCTGTTCCTCGCGATCTGGTGGATTGCAGCGCTGTTCGTCGGCGGCGCAAAGCTCCCCTCCCCGCCCGCCGTGCTCCAGGTGATGATCGGGGAAGCGGAAAGCGGCGCGCTGTTCCTGCATCTCGGTGCCACGCTCGCGCGCGTCGCGCTCGCTTTCGTGCTGGCGATGTCGCTCGGCAGCGCCATCGGCTATCTGATGGGACGGGTGAAGTTCGCCGACCGGCTCGGCGATCCCTGGCTGATCCTGCTGTTGAACCTGCCGGCGCTGGTCGTGATCGTGCTGGCCTATATCTGGGCCGGCCTCACCGAGGCTGCCGCGATCGCGGCGATCGCCATCAACAAGCTGCCGACCGCAGTGGTCACCTTGCGCGAGGGCACCCGCGCGCTCGACCGTTCGCTCGACGAGATGGCAACCGTGTTCGCGATGCCGCGCTGGCGCGCGTTCCGCCATGTCGTGCTGCCGCAGCTTGCGCCCTATATCGCGGCCGCCGCCCGCTCCGGATTGTCGCTGGTCTGGAAGATCGTGCTGGTCGCTGAACTCTTGGGACGGCCGAACGGCGTCGGCTTCGAGATCGGCGTCGCCTTCCAGCTCTTCGACACCCCGCGGCTGCTCGCCTATTCGCTGACGTTCGCCGCCGTCGTGCTCGTCATCGAAACCCTGCTGGTGCAGCCGTTCGAAGCCCGTGCAACAAGGTGGCGGCCCCGTGCAGCTTGAGGTCGACATCACAGGCAAGACCTTCCGCAGCGCGGCAGGCGAGACGCATGATGTGCTCGCGCCGGTCCGCTTCTCGCTCGGCGCTGGCGAGGTCGGCGTTCTCGTCGGCCCGTCCGGCTGCGGCAAGAGCACGATGCTGCGGATCATCCTGGGCCTCGACCACGACTTCCAGGGCGAAGTCACGCGGCCTCCGAACGCACGCATCGGCATGGTGTTCCAGGAGCCGCGGCTGCTGCCGTGGCGCTCGGTCGAGCAGAACGTGCGGCTGGTGGCGCCGGAGATCGACGACGCGAAGCTCGCCGAATTGTTCAGGATCCTGGAGCTGGAAGCGCACCGCAGCCACTACCCCGGCGAGCTGTCGCTTGGGCTTGCGCGCCGCGTCGCGCTCGCCCGCGCCTTCGCCGTCGAGCCGGACCTGCTGGTGCTCGACGAGCCGCTCGCCTCGCTCGACGATGCCTTGGCCGGCCGCCTGCGCGAGGAGATCGCAACGCTGGTCGCTAGCCGGCCGGTGATGACGCTGCTCGTCACTCATAGCCTCGACGACGCGGTGCGTCTCGGCGACCGCTTGTTCTTCCTGTCGCCGCGGCCGGCGCGGATTCTGGCCGAGGTGCCGATCGCCATCCCCCGCGACGCGCGGGGCGAGGCCGAGATCGCCGCGATCAAGGCCGGCTTGGAGCGGCGGACGCAGAGCGAGCGCGCCGGGCGGGATGTCTCATAGGCACGCGCGCTGCCTTCGTGCTAAACAAGCGTGAAGCGGAGCCTGACGATGAAGGCAAAGGCTGTCCTCACAGCGCTCGGTGTCGTGCTTGCCGCCCCCGCGGCAAACGCGCAGGACATGATGCGCGATGTCGACCTCACCTCGCCTGCGATGGTGTCGGCCGAGATGAGCCGGGCCGAGGTCGAAACCGTGCTCACAAAAGCGAGCGCGGCCGCACCCGCCGACTTCACCGGCAAGCGGCTTTCGGGCCTTGACCTGTCAGGTCTGGACATGTCCGGCGCCATTCTTCGCGCGGCACGGTTGAACAGGACCAAGCTCGCGGGCGCTCACCTGGATCGCGCGATCCTCGATCAGGCCTGGCTGCTGGAGGCCGATCTCACCGGCGCAAGCCTCAAGGGCGCCAATCTGTTCGCCGCGCAAATGGCGCGCGCCCGCCTCGACGGCGCCGATCTGACGGGCGCTCGCATCGCCGCCGACCTCACCGGTGCAAGCCTCGTCGGCGCCTCGATCGCGGAGGCGCATCTTGGCGCCGACATGCGCAACCAGTCGATGGGGCTGATGCGCGCCGTCCTGCGCTCGGCCAATCTGGCAGGCCTCAACGCGCGCAACGCCGATCTCTCGCGCGTCGATCTCGAATTCGCTTCCCTCAAAGGCGCCGATCTGACCGGCGCCTCGCTTAGGAGCGCCCAGCTCGGCGGCGCCGACCTGAGCGGAGCAACCGTCATCGGCACCGATTTCGAGGGCGCCGACCTCGTCTCGAGCAAGCTGATCGCGCCGATCGGCCTTGACCGCGCCAAGAATCTCGACAAGGCAAGAAACAGCGAGCGCGTCATCAGGAAATGACGGCGTGATTTGGGAGGAGCGGCTGATGACGCGTTGGTGTCTGGCTTTGATCGTCGTGGTGGCATGTGCCGGCGGAGCCGCCGCGCAGAGCAAGGGCAAGGGCATCCGGTTCTGGAACCTGACGACCGAGACGATTTCCGGCTTTCAGCTCTCGCCGGCGGGCAGGACCGACTGGGGACCGAACCAGACCTTGAACGACAAGGACAAGGAGGTCGACCATGACGAGCGGCTGCGGATCACCGGCGTCGAGCCCGGCCGCTACGACGCCAAGGTCAGCTATCCCAATTCACGGCAGTGCATCGTCCGCGACATCGAGATCAGGGCGGACGCGGTGTTCTCGATCGCCGACAAGGATCTGAAGGACTGCACCAAGTAATGCCGATGCTCAGGCCTTGTCATGCGTGTGCGGATATTCGCAGCGCCATCGCACGGCCTGCCACTTCGGATGCTCGCCGATCCATTGCGCGATGTAGGGCGGCGCCGCCATGGCGCATTGCCTCGGCGAGCCGCCATAGGAAAACACCAGATGCTGCTCCTCGCAGGTCGCGGGCGAGAGCACGGCGCAGACAGTCACAATCAGATCAATCGGATTCATGCCGAAATCCTTGTGTCCTCGGTCAAGGGATAACATAGAGGGCTACGTTGGACGCAACGGGAAGTTTCAATCCCGCGTGAAGAGAAACCGGAACCGGGGCGTCGTTGGCCGCACGCTGCGCCCATCAAGCTCTCCCGCAGGGTAGCAAGACGACAACCGGCGCCTTGCCGCCGGTTCAGTTCGTCAATAAGCTGGTTCCCAACAACTGCTAACAGGCTAATGGCTCTCACGAAAACCCTATGGCGCGGCGTTGCGGTCGCTGTGCGTTTGCTGGCTCTGGTCGCCGGCATCTGGCTCTTCGCCGGTGAAGTCCGGCAAGCGGTTTCAGAGGAGCCGCAGCCGGGCACCCCGAATTCGAGCCGCGCCGAGCCTTCCCGCACTGCAAACAGCGACCAGGCCGTGGTCAAACTTACTCCCGGCCAGCAGAAGCAGATTGGGCTCGAAACGGCGGCTGTGGAAACAGCTCTGCACCCCGAGCAATTCCGCGCATACGGCGCGGTACTGGACATCTCCCGCATCACCGAGCTGACCAACAGTTACGCCAACGCGCAGGCACAGCTCCAGACGGCGCAAGCCAGGCTCGAGGTCGCAAAGAGCGCATTCGAGCGGACCAGGAATCTCGTCGAGTCAGCGGCGCTCCCCAAGAAGGAGGCCGAGACCGCGGAGGGAACATTCCGGACGGACAAGGCCGCGCTCGCCGCCGCCGAGTCGCAGCTCAGGACCCTCGCGGCAACGGCGCAGCAGGAGTGGGGGCCGGTGATCGGCCGGGGAATCGTCGAGCGCTCGTCCCTCGTGGTCCGGCTCATCGAACGCGATCAGTTTCTCGTCCAGGTGACGCTACCGCCGGGCGTGACGGTCATGGGGACTCCGGGAACGGCTCTCGCGCAAGCGCCGACACGGAACGCGAATATCGATCTACAGTATGTCTCGCCAGCGACGCGCACCGACCCGCGCGTTCAGGGATTGAGCTATTTCTTCTCCGCACCCGGCGACAGCGGTCTCTTGCCCGGCATGAACACCACCGTTTATGTGCCGTCGGGCAACACATACGAGGGCGTCTTCGTCGAGGATACCGCGATCGTGCGATGGCAAGGTCGCTCGTGGGTTTACCTGCGCGTGAACGCCGACAGCTTCAGACGACATCCGATCAGCACCGATCAGCCCGTTTCGGATGATGACTACGTTGTCCGGGACATCCCATCGGGCTCGGAAATCGTGATCCGGGGCGCACAGGTCTTGTTGTCCGAGGAGGCAAAGAGCGAGCTTCGGGGCGACACCGACAATGACTGACGGCATTGGCTCAGGCAAGTCAGGGCCGCAAGTCGCTCTCGTATCTTTCGCCATTCGCTTCCGGGGCATCGTGCTGGCGGTTTCGTGCGCGCTGCTCGGCTACGGCCTGTTTGCGCTTGGCGAAGCCAAATACGGAGTCTTTCCCGAATTCGCGCCGCCACAGGTCACGATCCAGACCGAGGCGCCCGGCCTCAGTCCGGAGCAGGTCGAGATTCTCGTGACGCAACCGATCGAAACCTCGATCAACGGTCTGGCCGGCGTCGAGAGCCTGCGCTCGTCATCGATCCAGGGACTCTCCGTGGTGACCGTCATCTTCCAGCCGGGCAAGGATATCTACCGGGGGCGCCAATTGGTGACCGAGCGTCTCGCGGTCGTTGCCTCGCGGCTGCCCCAAGGCGTGCAGGCGCCGTCGATGACGCCTTTGACTCCACTGGCCGGCACGGTGCTCGTCGTCGGCCTGACCTCCGACCAGCGCTCATTGATGGACTTGCGCACGGTCGCGGACTGGACCGTGGCAAGGCGTCTCCTGGCCGTCCCGGGCGTGGCCCAAGTGTCCACCTACGGCAGAGATGTCAGATCGTTGCAGGTGCAGGTCCGGCCGGACGATCTGATCCGTTTCCGGATCGGCCTGAATGACGTGCTGGCCGCCGCGCGGAAGGCCACCGGAGTACGGGGCGCCGGCTTCGTCGATACGGCCAATCAGCGCATCACGTTGCAAACCCAGGGGCAGTCTTTGACGCCCGACCAGCTTGCCCGCACGGTGCTTCTGCACGAGGGCGGCGCCAGCGTGGTACTCGGCGATGTCGCCACAGTGGTGACCGCTCCCGAACCACCGATCGGCGCCGCCCTCATCGACGGCACGCCCGGCATCATGCTCATGGTGAGCCAGCAATACGGCGCGAATACAAGGGAAGTCACCATGCGGGCGGAAGCCGCGCTGCAAGAGCTGCGCCCGGCGCTCGAAGCCGACGGGATTCGGCTCCACGCGGATCTGTTTCGTCCTGCCAACTTCATCGACACGGCGACCGACAACGTTCTGAACGCCTTGCTGATAGGCGGGGCGCTCGTGATCATCGTTCTGTTCCTGTTTTTGTTCGACTGGCGTACCTCGATCATCAGTTGCACCGCCATCCCCCTGTCGTTGATCACGGCCGTGCTCGCCCTGCAATGGATGGGCGAAACCCTCAACACCATGACATTGGGTGGCCTTGCGATCGCCATCGGCGAAGTCGTCGACGACGCCGTGATCGGTGTCGAGAATGTCGTGCGCCGACTGCGCGAAAATCGCCGGGCATCGAAGCCCAGAGTCGAGGCTCGCGTTGTGCTTGAGGCCTTCCTCGAGGTGCGTACTGCTGTTGCCTACGCAACGTTTGCGGTGCTGCTGGTGTTCTTCCCGGTCCTCGCGCTTTCGGGCATTGCCGGCCGCCTCTTCGGTCCGCTCGGCATCGCCTACATTCTTGCGGTGGTTGCCTCGCTCGCGGTCGCGCTTACGGTGACGCCGGCGCTCTCGATGCTGCTGCTCGTCGGGAGGGCCGGCCACCAGCGCCTGCATGAACCGCCTGTGGTGCGGTGGTCCCGCCGCTACTACCAGGCATTGCTGCGTCGCATCGGCCGCTTCCCGAAGCTCGTGATGACGGCGGCCGTGGTTCTGACGATCGCCGGTGCGGCTATGCTGCCGTTCTTCGGCGGGACATTCCTGCCGGATCTCCGCGAAGGCCATCTGATCCTGCACGTCTCCGCGATTCCCGGCACGTCGCTCGACGAATCGCTGCGTATCGGCAAGCTGATCACGGATGCACTCGAGCAGATTCCCGGCGTACGCAGTGTGGCGCAGCACGCGGGCCGCGCCGAGGCCGGCATCGACACGGTGGGGCCGCATTCCAGCGAGTTCGAGGTCGACTTGCAGCCTGGGCTCTCCGGCAAGGAGCAATCCGCCGCAGAGGCGCGCATCAGGGCCGCCTTGGCCGACTTCCCCGGCGTTTCCTTCTCGAGCAAGACCTACCTGACGGAGCGGGTGGAGGAAACCGTTTCAGGCTTCACCGCAGCAGTAGTCATCAACATCTACGGCCCCGACCTCGATTCACTCGAGAGCACAGCGCGCAACGCCGCCCGGGAACTCGACGAGGTCCGGGGCGCGATCGACGTGCAGCAGCGATCCCCGCCGGGGATGCCGCAGGTCAATGTGACGCTTCGTCCGAGCGATCTACAGCGCTGGGGGCTCGACGCGGTCGAAGTGCTCGAACTGATCCGCACCGCCTACCAGGGCGACGTCGTCGGCCAGGGGTATGAAGGCAATGCGGTGTTCGATGTGATCGTTATCCTCGACGCGCATGATCGTGCACGCCTCACTCAGATCGGCGATATGCCGGTGCGCACGCCGAGCGGAGCTTACATTCTGCTGAAGCAAATCGCCGACGTCTACGAAACCTCCGGCCGCTATCAGATCCTGCATCAGAACGCCCAGCGCGTTCAGACGGTAACGGCAAATGTGAGCGGACGCGATCTCGAATCCTTCGTCACCGCGGCCAAGCGCAAGATGGCGCGCGAGGTCACACTGCCGCCCGGTGCGCATATAGAGTTTGCCGGAGCGGCCGAGGCGCAAGCGCAGTCGCGGCGCGACCTCATCGTCAACTCGTTGCTGGCCGGGACCGGCATTGTCCTTCTGCTTGCGATGGTGACCGGCCATTGGCGAAACCTGCTGCTGGTGCTGATCAACTTGCCGTTCGCATTCGTCGGCGGCGTGTTTGCGCTGGCGCTGACCGGCGGCGTGCTTTCGCTCGGCTCGATGGTAGGCTTCGTGACCCTGTTCGGGATCACGCTGCGCAACTCCATCCTGATGATCTCGCACTACGAGCACCTCGTTCTCATCGATGGCCGGGTGTGGGGACCCGATACCGCCATCGAAGGTGCAGCCGATCGCCTTATTCCGATCCTGATGACGTCCCTGGTGACGGGCCTGGGCCTGTTGCCGCTGGCGCTCGGCGCGGGGGAGCCGGGGCGAGAAATCGAGGGCCCGATGGCGATCGTCATCATGGGGGGCCTCGTGACGTCGATGGCCCTCAATCTGCTGCTGCTGCCAACCCTTGCGCTTCGTTACGCGAGTTTCAAGGTGAAGCCTGAGCCCGCGACCGGAAGTGTCGCGGTCTAACGCAAGCCTGGCGTCCGGAGGTGGGCACTGCGCGATGCCCGACCCTGGATGGGACGCGAGTCGCGACTCGAATGCGTCAGACAATCGGATGATTTGAAGACGCTTCGCACATGATGAGGACGACTGGGCCGGCGCACCGCACGCCATAAACACCACCGCGGCTTCAATGGTGTTTGCCATTGAAGCCGCGGCGGGTCCGTCAGGTGGTCTTACTTGCGCGCAGCGCAGGCGTACATGTTGATTTCCATGCCCACCGGCACTTCCACGATCTTCGGAGCTTTCCAAGCCATTCGGGGTCTCCCAAGGTATTGAGCGCGACATCGCGCGGACCGAAACCTAGGGCTGCATCGCGCACCGCGCAAGCCGGTAATCGAACGCCGAACACAGAGATGCAGCCTTTTAAGCGATGATAGTTCCCTCTCGGGCAAATGGTGTTCGCTCTCGGTCAAGCCACGACGCGCGCTGCGCGCATCTATCGCAACAGCCGCACCAGTGCGCGCCCGGCACGCGAATTCAACTCCTTGGCGTCCAGCGTCCCATCATTGTCGGGATCTGCTGCCTTGAAGCGCTGTTCCACCACCGCGAGATACTCATCCAGCGTGAGCGTCCCGTCGTGATCGGGATCGGCGGCGGCGAGCTCTTTTGCAGTCAACCGTCCGCGCAATTCCCGCGCATCGAGCGTGCCGTCGTGATCGGCATCGAGCTTGGCGAACAGCGCAGCGGCGGCCTTCTTCGCCTCGGCAAGATCGACCGTTCCGTCATTATCGGTATCAAACATCTTGACCGCGTTGCGGGATGCCGACCAGGCCGGGCCGCCAAGCAGCAGGCCGGTCAACGCAAGTGCAATGGAGCGGCGCGATATCATCAAGACCTCCCTTGGAGAAAATCCCCGCGTGGCGCGGGATCGAGACAACCATAAGTCCATTGTCCGGGGCTGGTTTCAAGCCCCGGGTTCGCTGCGGACCCCGGGTCATGCGCAAAGTTGACGGATTTCGGGTGGACCGTCGGCCCGCACCATCGCCTTATTGCGGATATTGTCATGCTGCACCAGCGAGGCTGCCCATGAACATCCCGACCCCAATTCCACTTTGCTGTGCCGTTGCGATTGGCCTCACCTCTTCCGTTGCGGCGCAGAGTAGGGCTCTTCCCAAATCGATGCCGCCTGCGACTGCCAAGGCTGAAACCCTGACTGGCAAGGAACGGCTCGGTCCCAAATGGACGGACGAGCAGCGCATCGACAACTGCAATGTGCCGCCGGACAAGCGCGGAACCAAGCCGCGTCCGATTCTGTGCTCGAACCATCTGACCAACTAGACGCGCGAACGGTGCGCCACCGCGACAAGCAGCACGCGTCGCGTCATGCCGTGGAATTGCGCCAGCGCATCAACACAAGTGGAGTCGATTGTCGAAAGGTTTACTCAAGGTAACTGGCATCTGGCGTGCAAACACTTCGACGCACAACTTGCGACTTTTCGTGTTGACGCGTTTTGCTTTCCGACAGAGTGTTGCTCCCGCAGCGTCAAAAGGCGCGCATATTGGGAGGAACGGATGAAATGCTTTGCGATGGCCGCGAGCCTCGTCATGCTTGCATCAACGTGTGCGAACGCACAGACCACCGAGCAACTGGTCAAAGGGGCGACTGATACATCGAATGTTCTCAACTACGGGATGGGCTACAATCTCCAGCGCTTTTCGACGCTGAATCAGATCAACAAAGACACCGTCAAGAACCTCGTCCCGGTCTGGAACTACAGCTTCAACGACGATCGCAGCGAGGAATCGCAGCCGCTGGTGTACCAGGGCGTGATCTACGTGACGTCGCACAACGCGACCATGGCGGTCGACGCCAAGACCGGCAAGCAGATCTGGAAGAGCAAGATCGAATATCCCGCCGAGACGCCGCGCATCGTCTGCTGCGGCATCATCAACCGCGGCGCTGCGCTCTACGACGGCAAGGTGTTCCGCACCACGCTCGATGCCAACGTGATTGCGCTCGATGCCAAGGACGGCAAGGAGCTCTGGCGGCAGAAGGCCGCCGACGTCAAGGAAGGCTATTCGATGACGGTCGCGCCGCTGGTCGCCGACGGCGTCGTCGTCACCGGCATGTCCGGCGCCGAGTTCGGCACGCGCGGCTTCATCGATGGCTGGGATCCTGCAACCGGCAAGCATCTCTGGCGCACCCATTCGATCCCCTCGCCGGACGAGCCCGGCGGCGACACCTGGAAGGGCGACACCTGGAAGCTGGGCGGCGGCTCGACCTGGATCACCGGCTCCTATGATCCGGAGCTGAACACGGTCTATTGGGGCATCGGCAATCCCGGACCGTTCAATTCGGCGGTGCGTCCCGGCGACAACCTCTACACCTGCTCGGTGCTGGCGATGGATCCCAAGACCGGCAAGATCAAGTGGCACTACCAGTTCTCGCCGAACAATCCGTTCGACTACGACTCGGTCGCCGAGATGGTGCTCGCCGACATGAACGTCGAGGGCAAGCCGACCAAGGTCCTGATGGACGCCAACCGCAACGGCTTCTTCTACGTGCTCGACCGCACCAACGGCAAGCTGCTCGCGGCCAACCCTTACGTGAAGGTGAACTGGGCCACCGGCATCGACATGAAGTCGGGCCGGCCGATCGAGACTGATGTTGCGAAGGACGCACGCGAGGGCAAGAAGGTCATCGTCTATCCGTCGATCCTCGGCGGCAAGAACTGGGAGCCGATGGCGTTCAATCCGCAGACCGGACTTGCCTACGCCAACACGCTCGCCTTCGGCGGCAGGTACAAGACCGAGCCCGTCACCTTCAAGCAGGGTGAATGGTATCTCGGCATGGACCTCACCGATCCCTGGGAATTCGGTGACGGACCGCGCGGCCATCTCAAGGCGATCGATCCCTTGACCGGCAAGGCGAAGTGGGAAGCGCCGAGCGACATCCCGCGTTTCTCCGGTGTCTTGTCGACGGCGGGCGGCGTCGTGTTCACGGGCACGCTGACCGGCGAGTTCGAAGCCTTCGACGCCGACACCGGCAAGAAGCTCTGGCAGTTCCAGACCGGCTCGGGCATCGAGGGACAGCCCGTCACCTGGCAGCAGGACGGCGTGCAGTACATCGCCGTCACCAGCGGCTATGGCGGCGTCTACTCGCTGTTCTCCGGTGACGAACGGCTCGCCAAGGTGCCGCCCGGCGGCTCGCTCTGGGTTTTTGCGGTCAAGCAGTAACCACAGGCGACACGTGCTGAGAGAGGTATCTCATAAGACGGCGGCGATCCTCGCCGCCGTCACGGCGCTCACGGTCGCGCTTGTGGCGACCGTCCGTGCCGCGGACGATTCATCCGGTAATCCGGTTCAGGCGCAGATCGACCACGGCAAGTCGACCTATGCCGAGAAATGCTCGCACTGCCACGGCCCCAATCTTATGAACTCCGGCACCATCACCCCGGACCTGCGCGCCTTCCCCGACGACAGGACACGTTTCGTCACCACGGTGAAGAACGGCAAGAACAACAAGATGCCGCCCTGGGGTGACATCCTCAATGACGATGACATCACGGACCTCTGGGCGTTCATCTCGAGCCGGAGACGGCAATGAGGCGCCGGCTGGTGACGTGCGGTCTTGCGGCGCTTTTCGCGGTTCTGGCGACGGCCGCTTGCGCGGCTGAACCCTTGCGCATCTGTCTCGACGAGGATCGGCCGCCGCTGTCGGCACATCGCCGCGGCAAGCCGGACGCCGGCTTCGACGTGACGCTGGCGCAGGCGATCGCGGATCGAATGGGACGACCGCTGAAGATCCAGTGGTTCGAGAGCAAATTAGATGAGGATTCGAGCCCGCAGCTCGAGGCCAATGCGCTGCTCTCCGACGGCCGCTGTTCGCTCGTCGGCGGCTACGCGCTGACGACGGATTCGCTGGTGGCTCCCGGCATGAAGACCGCGCGGCTTCCCGACTTCGACGGCGCCACGCGCGAGGACCGGCGCCGCCGTGTCGCGCTCGGCGTCCTCGCGCCGAGCCGGCCTTACGTCTATTCGCCGATGACTGTGGTGCTCGGGCCGAAGGCGCGCGAGCGCAGGATCGGCGACATCGGCGATCTTGCAGGCCTTCGTCTCGCGATCGAGAGCGGCTCGCTCGGCGACGCCATCCTGATGACCTTCGACAAGGGCCGCCTGATCGATAACATCACGCATCTCGTTCCCGGCCGCGACGACCTGCTCGGCGCACTCGACCGCGGCGTCTATGATGCGACGCTGATCGACCTCGGCCGCTTCGACGCCCATCGCGCCGTCCATCCCGATACGGCGATCACCGCCTCCGGCTACTACTATCCGATCGGCGCCAATCGCGGCTATGTCGGGCTTGCGAGCGACCCTGCCTTGATCACCGAAGTCAACAAGGCGCTCGGCGAGCTTGCCGCCGAAGGCAGGATCGCCGAGCTCGGCAAGCAGGCCGGCCTCACCTATCTGCCGCCACGGGAGCCTGCGATCCTCGGCGACGTCTGGAAGCAGATCATCCAGCGGTGAGATTTACCGCCGTCATTCCGGGGCTCCGAAGGGCGAACCCGGAATCCATCTCCCCGCAGAACATGCGGCCTGATGGATTCCGGGCCTGCGTGCTGCGCACGCATCCCGGAATGACGGCGGATGTGGCTGGGCGCAACCACATCGACTGGTTCGGCGCCTCGTTCTCCGCTGTCGTGCGAAAGCGGGGCATCCAGTACGCCGCGGCTTCTCCGTATCATTCACCGTCTCTGGAATACTGGATCGCCCAGTCGAGCCGGGCGATGACAGCGAGAGCTGTGGCACGGCCATCGCACGCGGGCCAAGGTACTGAGGCCATTTTCGTGCTATGCGTAGCGCTTCCTTCGACGATCTGGTGCATTGTGAGCCCGCCGATAGTTGCAAGGCTGCGAGACCTGCTCTCCCGCGAAATCAAGACCGGCGAGCTCCTGCGAGCGCTGGTCGTCGTCGGTCCGATCGTGGCCGCCTATTTCCTGACGCGCGAGCCGGCCCTTTTGAACCTGGGATTGATCGCGGTTTCGCTGCTCATTCCCGCGCTTAAACTTCGGCTGGCACCGAGGGCGGTCGCATTGCACTATCTCGCGATCCTCTTCACCTTTGGCACGCTCTTCCTCGCCGCTCCGATCAAGCCGCTGTTCGTAGCGTTGACGGCACTCGCCGGATTCCTTGCCGTTGCGGTGACGCGCTACGGAGACAACTTGCGGACCCTCGGCAATTGGGTGTTCATCCCGGCCGTCTATCTCGCCTGCGAAGTGCGCGAGGGGGTGAGCGCTACGGAGGCCCTGCGTCATGCAGGCGTCATCATCGCGTCCTCGCCGGTTGCGCTTGCGCTCGTCTGCGGCGTCCAGATTTATGACCAGCGGCGAGGCAATGCCGTGACGTCCTCCTACGGACCGCCCTCCCCCGAATGGTTCCTGCCCGCCGCCGCAACCGCCATGGCGGTGTTCGCCGCGGCGGCCCTGGTCGAGATTTTGAATCTCGCCCAGGGGCAATGGGTGATGTGGTCGGCCGCAAGCGTCGTCGTCGGCGACCTCTCCGCCTCCACCGGCAAGCTGAAGCAAAGAGCGATCGGGGCGCTCGTCGGTGTCCCGCTCGGCTTCCTCGCAGGTGTCGCGCTGCCGGTCGGCCGGGTCGGCTATGCGCTCGCGGTGCTCGCTGCCACCCTCACGCTGATTTCATTCTCCAGCTACATTGTCGCCTTCGGCCTGCGTTGCTTCTTCATCGCGCTTGCGGCCTCCTTCGCCGGCGGCGCGAGCGGCATTGCCGAAGAGCGCGTGGCCAACGTGATCACGGGCGGCGCGTTCGGCCTCATTGCGGTGGCCCTGACGGAGATCGTCTGGCTGCGCGTCGTGCGGAAAGCCCGTTCGTCCAGATAACACGCGACAAGGATCGACCTGCATCGCGCGCGGGAGCGCGGCGCCACGATCCGGACCAGGCGCCTTCCCTCGAATGCGCCAATCTGTCTCGCCTGTCGCCCATTTCACAGGCCGCATGATGCAGTACCCTCGACGAAAAATTCAGGAAGGGATTGAAGGGATTCATGTCCGCGAAGCTCGATCGCCGCCACTTCATCGCAGCCGGCACCGCCGCTACCGTGATGCCTTCCATCTCGCGCCCCGCCTCGGCGCAAGCCGCCTGGCCGTCGCGGCAGATCCGCATGATCTGCAGCTACCCTGCCGGCGGACAGACCGACCTGCTGGCGCGCGCATTCGGCGAGTTCATCTCGAAGCAGGTGGGAAAGACCGTCGTCATCGAAAACAAGCCCGGCGCCTCGGGCGCGATCGGCACGGCAGAGGTCGCCCGTGCAGAGCCCGACGGCCACACGGTGCTGTGCTCGATCTCGACCACCTACATCATGAACCGGGTGGTCATGAAGAATCCAGGCTACGACATGGATAAGGACCTGACGCTCGTCAGCGTCATTCCGGGCGCCGGCCTACTGCTGGTGGCGAACCCTAAAACCGGCATCAAGACGCTGGACGACTTCGTCGCGTTCGCGCGCAAGAGCGGCAAGGTGAACTTCGGCACCTATAGTGCGGGCTCGGCCCCGCACATGACGATCAATGAGCTCAACAAGCAGTATGGCCTCAGGATCGAGCCGGTTCACTATCGTGGCGAAGCCCCGATGTGGACGGGGATGCTGGAAGGCACGCTCGATGCCGCGATGGGCAGCTACACGGCCGCGCAATCCGTTCTGCAAAGCGACCGCGGCACCGTGTTCGCGGTGCATTCGAAGAAGGTCGACGCGATCCCGAACATCAAGACTCTCCCCGAGCAGGGCGCAACATCGAAGTTTTTCACGGTGAGCGGCTTCACAGGCTGGGCCGTGCCGAAGGCGACGCCGCAGCCGATCGTCGACCGGCTCGCCGAACTCTGCGTGGCTGCCAACAGCGATCCGAAAGTGAAGGAGGTGCTCAGCACGTTCGTGCTCGAACCGGCGCTCGGGTTCAAGGAGACAAATGCCCTGTATCAGCGCGAACTGCCGATCTGGATCGAAAGCGCGCGGTCGCTTGGCCTGGAGCCGGCCTGACTCCAAAAGCGAAACGCCCGCCTGCAGAGGCGGGCGCCTCGATCGGTGCGGCCGATGATGCGAACGGCGCCGCGACGCGGCCCCTCTTCTAGTGCTCCTCGGAGGAAACGGCGTTCTGCTGCGCCTTGTGGATCGAGGACGGCACCACGCCGAAATATTTCCGGAATACCCGGCTGAAATGCGACGAGCTGGAAAAGCCCCAGGAGAAGGCGACGTCGGTGATGGTCTTGCCGCCGTGGGCCTCGAGCTCCTGCCGGCAGTTCTGCAGGCGCGCCTGCCAGATGTAGTCGCTCACCGTCGTGCCGCGTTCGCTGAACAGCATGTGCAGATAGCGCTTGGAGCAACCGAGCTCCGTCGAGATCTGGTCGATGCACAGATCCGGGTCGCGCAGGTGCTCGCGGATGAAGAACTGCGCGCGCACATACATCGCCTCGGGCCCGACCCGATCGAACATCGTGTCGGCCTCGCGCAGCGGCAGCAGCAACAGGTCGATCAGCGAATCGGCGACGCCGACCGCACTGTTCGCCGACAGCTTCGCGGCCTCGTCGAAGGTCGCATGGACGAAATCATGGGCGATCCGCCCCGTACCCGTGCGCGCCGACAGCTTGCAGGCCGGCATCCGCTGCGACGGGAAGCCGCGATCGCGCAGCAGCGACTTCGGCACGATCACCACGTCGTGGCGCGTGAAGGCGGGACTGATGATCGAATGCGGACAGGAGACGTCGTAGGCGATGATGTCGCCCGGGTTGAGCTCGATGTGGCGACCTTCCTGCTCGAAATAGGACACGCCGTAGGTCTGGAAGTGAATCTTGATGTAGGGATGCTCGTTCGCCTTGGCACGCGCCATGGTGTGCGCGATGCGGTGCTGGCTCACCTCGATCTGGCAGAGCTTCAGACGCGAAACGGTGGTGTAATCGATTCGTCCCTCGAGCGAGGACGCCTCCAGCGGATCGACATCGAAGTAGCCGCACAGGCTCGTCAGCCCGTCGATCCAGCTCTGGATCTGCTTCTTCGGCGTCAGTCCGGTCGTCGAGAGCGTGTGGATTGTGTCGGACATGATCCAGCCACTGGTTTCACCCGGGGAGTCGACGCGAATCGCGACCGGCGCCGCCGGAGCCCTCAGTCGTGATTGCGCGACGTTTACCTCAAATCTGGGCGGTCTTTTGGGGCAAGCGCCCTGCCCCACTGCCGTCCTTAAAAATAATCCTCCGACTTAGTTGCAGCGCCGTCAAGGGGAACCTGAAGCGCCGAAGCCTGCGGTCGGGCAGCGCGGAAGCCGCTGAATTCGCTATTGCAAAATCAAAAACTTCGCGTCCGTGCGCTGTCGAGCAAAGCGGCTTCTCTCTTGGGCAAGTTTCCCGATAGCGAACCGGTTAGGGATTGCGGCAGGAACAACAAGAAACGGGCCGCTAACCAAACGCGGACCTGTGGCTCATACCAGGAGGAGGAAACAATACAGCATCGTTTCTGGTCCCAAACGTGACCGCCCTGCACGAGCAGACGCTGGACGTCAAAGCCCGGCGGTTAAGCATGCTTCGAAAACGATAAACGAGACCTAGGAGGAATGACTATGCGCAAGGTGCTACTGGCGACCTATCTTGGCTCCGCGGCGGCTCTGGCCGTCGGCAGCGCGTCAGCCAATGACGAGCTGATCAAGATGTCGCAGAATCCCAAAGACTGGGTAATGCCAACGGGCGACTATGCCAACAGCCGCTATTCCAAGCTGAACCAGATCAACGCACAGAATGTCGGCAAGCTCCAGGTCGCCTGGACCTTCTCGACCGGCGTGCTGCGCGGCCACGAAGGCGGGCCGCTGATCATCGGCAACGTGATGTACGTCCACACTCCGTTCCCGAACAAGGTCTATGCTCTTGACCTTTCCAACGAGAACAAGATCATCTGGAAGTACGAGCCGAAGCAAGACCCGAACGTCATCCCGGTGATGTGCTGCGACACCGTCAACCGCGGCCTCGCCTATGGCGACGGCAAGATCATCCTGCACCAGGCTGACACCACGCTGGTCGCGCTTGATGCCAAGACCGGCCAGGTTGCCTGGACTGCGAAGAACGGCGATCCGACCAAGGGCGAGACCGGAACCTCGGCGCCGATGGTCATCAAGGACAAGGTGCTGGTCGGCATTTCCGGTGGCGAGTTCGGCGTGCAGGCCCACATGACTGCCTACGATCTCAAGACGGGCAAGGAGGTCTGGCGGGGGTACTCGGAGGGGCCGGATAATCAGCTCCTGGTCGACCCCGAGAAGACCACGGCTCTCGGCAAGCCGATCGGCAAGGACTCCAGCCTCAAGACCTGGCAAGGCGATCAGTGGAAGATCGGTGGCGGCGCCACCTGGGGCTGGATCTCCTACGATCCTGAGCTCAACCTGATCTATTACGGATCGGGCAATCCCTCGACCTGGAATCCGAAGCAGCGTCCGGGCGACAACAAATGGTCGATGACGATCTGGGCGCGCAATCCCGACACCGGCGTGGCCAAGTGGGTCTATCAAATGACCCCCCATGACGAATGGGACTATGACGGCGTCAACGAGATGATCCTCTCGGATCAGCAGATCAACGGCCAGGCGCGCAAGCTCCTGACGCACTTCGACCGCAACGGTCTCGGCTACACGCTCGATCGTGCAACGGGCGAACTCCTGGTCGCCGAGAAGTACGATCCGAAGGTGAACTGGACCTCCGGCGTCGACATGGACAAGAACTCGCCGACCTACGGTCGCCCGAAGGTTCTTGACGCGGCCTCGACCGAAAAAGGCGGCGAGGATCACAACACCAAGGGCATCTGCCCGGCCGCGCTCGGCACCAAGGACGAGCAGCCGGCGGCCTACTCGCCCGACACGCAGCTGTTCTACGTCCCGACCAACCACGTCTGCATGGACTACGAACCGTTCAAGGTGAGCTACACCGCGGGTCAGCCCTATGTGGGTGCGACGCTCTCGATGTATCCGCCGCAGGGTGAAAGCCACATGGGCAACTTCATCGCCTGGGACGGCAAGACCGGCAAGATCGTCTGGTCCAACAAGGAGCAGTTCTCGGTCTGGTCGGGTGCGCTCGCAACCGCCGGCAACGTGGTGTTCTACGGCACGCTCGAAGGTTACCTGAAGGCGGTCGACGCCAAGACCGGCAAGGAGCTCTACAAGTTCAAGACTCCCTCCGGCATCATCGGCAACGTCACGACCTATGAGAACAATGGCAAGCAGTACGTTGCCGTGCTCTCCGGCGTGGGCGGCTGGGCCGGCATCGGTCTGGCGGCAGGTCTGACCGATCCGACCGCCGGTCTCGGCGCAGTCGGGGGCTACGCGGCGCTCAGCAACTACACGGCACTCGGCGGTACGCTGACCGTGTTCTCGCTGCCCAACTAGCCTCTCTTCAGCATCGCTCCGGCGCGTGGATCAACTCCACGCGCCGGCTCGTCTCCACCGCGCGCCTGCGAGGAAAAATCTCTTGCGTAAGATCTGCTCTGTCATTGCTGCGATGTTCTTCGTTGCGTCCGGAGGAATTGCCGTCGCGGACAACTCGGGTGACCCGACTGCCGTCAAGCAAACCGAAACTGGCGAATGGCTCGATAAGGAAGGAAATCCGACCTACAAGATCTCGGCCGACGGCAACGTGGACTGGTACACCTATTCCGGATACCGCCGCTATCACTCGGACTGCCATGTGTGCCATGGCCCGGATGGAATGGGCTCCACCTACGCGCCGGCGCTGAAGGACTCGCTCAAGACGATGAGCTATGCCGATTTTCTCGGCGTCGTTGCCTCCGGCCGCAAGAACATCTCCACCGCCCAGGAGAATGTGATGCCGGCCTTCGGCGATAATCCGAACGTGGCCTGCTACATGGACGATCTCTACGTCTATCTGCGCGCGCGTTCCAACGAAGCCTGGGGCCGTGCGCGGCCCGGCAAGCATGAGGACAAGACTGACGCCTATACCAAGGCGGAAGACTCGTGCATGGGCAAGAAATAAACGTTTGGAGCCGGGCCGAGACTTGAAGTCTTGGCGTCTCCATGAGGATTTGAGGAGTTTACGATGAAGACACGTGCCGCCGTCGCTTTCGAAGCGAAAAAACCGCTTGAGATCGTCGAAGTCGATCTGGAAGGACCGAAGGCCGGCGAAGTCCTGGTCGAGATCAAGGCAACGGGCATCTGCCATACCGACGCCTACACGCTCGACGGCTTCGACAGCGAGGGAATCTTTCCGTCGATCCTGGGCCATGAGGGCGCCGGCATCATCCGCGAGATCGGCGCAGGCGTGACCTCGGTGAAGCCGGGCGATCACGTCATCCCGCTCTACACGCCGGAATGCCGGCAGTGCAAAAGCTGCCTCAGCCAGAAGACCAATCTCTGTACCGCGATCCGCGCTACTCAGGGCAAGGGCGTGATGCCTGATGGCACCAGCCGCTTTTCCTACAAGGGCAAGCCGATCTACCACTACATGGGCTGCTCGACGTTCTCGAACTTCACCGTGCTGCCGGAGATCGCGGTGGCGAAGATCCGCGAGGACGCCCCCTTCGACAAGAGCTGCTACATCGGCTGCGGCGTCACCACTGGTGTCGGCGCCGTCGTCAACACCGCCAAGGTTACCCCCGGCTCGAACGTCGTCGTGTTCGGCCTCGGCGGCATTGGCCTCAACGTCATCCAGGGCGCCAAGATGGCCGGCGCCGACAAGATCATCGGCGTCGACATCAACGACTCCAAGGAGGAATGGGGCCGCAAGTTCGGCATGACGCACTTCGTCAACCCGAAGAAGGTCACCGGCGACGTCGTCCAGCACCTGGTCACGCTCACCGACGGCGGCGCCGACTACACCTTCGACTGCACCGGCAACACCACGGTGATGCGCCAGGCGCTCGAAGCCTGCCATCGCGGCTGGGGCACCTCGATCATCATCGGCGTCGCGGAAGCCGGCAAGGAGATCGCCACACGTCCGTTCCAGCTCGTCACCGGCCGCAACTGGAGAGGCACCGCCTTCGGCGGCGCGCGCGGCCGCACCGACGTGCCGAAGATCGTCGACTGGTACATGGATGGAAAGATCCAGATCGATCCGATGATCACCCACGTGCTGAAGCTCGAAGACATCAACAAGGGCTTCGACCTGATGCATGAGGGCAAATCGATCCGTTCCGTCGTCGTCTACTGAACCCGAACCATCACCCACCAGGAGGATCGTCCCATGACTGTTGCACTCCACCCCTCAATCGACAACGGCATCAAACAGGGCAGCGGCAGCTTTGCCGGCGGAACGCTGGTCTGCAAATGCACTGACCATCCGGTCAAGGTCGGCATCAAGGGCGACGTCGCCCACAATCACGCCTGCGGCTGCACCAAATGCTGGAAGCCGCAAGGCGCGATGTTCTCGGTCGTCGCGGTGGTGCCGCGCCAGAACGTCACCGTGCTCGAGAACGGTGACAAGCTCCAGATCGTCGACCCTTCGGCGGTGATCCAGCGCTACGCCTGCAAGGCCTGCGGCACGCACATGTATGGCCGCATCGAGAACAAGAACCATCCGTTCTACGGCCTCGACTTCATCCATCCCGAACTGTTCCAGGAACAGGGCTCGCAGGCGCCGCAATTCGCCGCCTTCGTCTCCTCGGTAATCGAATCGGGCGTGAAGCCGGAGCAGATGGCCGGCGTTCGGTCACGGCTCAAGGAGCTGGGGCTCGAGCCCTATGACTGCTTGTCGCCGGCGCTGATGGACGCGATCGCGACCCACGTGGCGAAAGCCAAGGCCGCCTGATCAAGGCCGCCAAACGTTCGCCATCTCCCGTCCAGCCGCTGGTCTCGACCACCTTCAGCGCGCCGGACGGGCGAGGCCCCGATGGATTGCGGCGGCATCGCAGCCGCCGCTTCTACTTGATGCGCCTGCGAGAGCCGTTGGCTCCCTCAGTCCTGGTCTTTGAATGACTGCGCAGTGCCGCCTGCTTCCTCGTTGAAGTACGCGTGCCCTGCGTTTCTCCCTCCCTCGACTGAGGCATCCTGCTTCGTCCGCGCAGTCCCTCCTGGCGGACGAAGCTTTTTTGCTGCCACCTGCCTTGCAGGATCCGCGCGGCACCCAAGGCGCAGCATCGCCGCCCTGCTTTTGCCAAACCGCAGATACAATCTGTTCACGTCAAGGACACCCGGCTGTGAATGCCGGTCCAGCCCGATCTCTGATACGGTCGCGGCGTGACGATGCCGAGCGAAACATAATCAATTAAGAACGAAAACGGGAGGTATCGAGCACATCCAGACATCGCCGATCGCATTCCGACCTCCCTCCGGGACTGCCCGCGCGGGACGACAGGCCGGGATGTGGGCGAAACGACGTACGGCCCCATGGCGCCGACTGATGTCGGCTCATTCAAAATCGACATGCTTATGAAGAGCGAGGGACGATCATGATCAAGGTGAAGATCAACGGCCAGGAACAGAGCTGGGACGGCGACCCGGATCTCCCGCTACTCTGGTTCCTGCGCGACGAGGCCGGGCTAACCGGCACGAAGTTCGGCTGCGGCCAGGCCCTGTGCGGCGCCTGCACGGTCATCGTCGACAAGGAAGCCGTGCGCTCCTGCATCACCTCCGTGAACGACGTCGCCGGGCGCGAGATCACGACCATCGAAGGGCTGCATCCGACCGGCGATCATCCCGTCCAGAAGGCCTGGCGCCAGGTCAACGTTCCCCAGTGCGGCTTCTGCCAGGCCGGCCAGATCATGCAGGCCGCGGCGCTCTTGATGGACAATCCAAAGCCGTCGCACGAGCAGATCCGCGAGGCGATGTCCGGCAACATCTGCCGTTGCGGCTGCTACCAGCGCATCGAGAACGCCGTCCATCTCGCATCGACGGGGGTGTGATCATGAATTTCATCGACAATCCCGGGAAGCTTCGTGGCTTCGAAAAGAACATCAAGGTCGAGAAGGTCTCGCGCCGTAGCATCCTGAAGGGCCTCGGCGTCACCGGCGGCTTCGTGCTTGCCGCGCCCGTAATGTCGCGCCAGGCCTTCGCCTATGAGACCGGCGCGGGAAAGATGCCGCACGGCGTCGTGGTCGATCCGCGCGTCTTCGTCGCGGTCGCGCCTGACGGCGTCGTCACCATCATCGCGCACCGCTCCGAGATGGGCACCGGCGTGCGCACCAGCCTGCCGCTGATCGTGGCCGAGGAGATGGAAGCCGACTGGTCCAGGGTCAAGGTGCAGCAGGCCCATGGCGACGAGGTCAAGTTCGGCAACCAGGACACCGACGGCTCGCGCAGCACGCGGCACTATCTGATGCCGATGCGCCAGATCGGCGCCTCCGCCCGCACCATGCTGGAGCAGGCTGCCGCAAAGCGCTGGGGCGTGCCGGCGACCGAGGTGAAGGCGGTCAATCACGAGGTGGTCCATGGCGCCAGCGGGCGCAAGTTCGGCTTCGGAGAGCTCGCGGCCGATGCCGCCAAGGAATCGGTGCCGAGCATCGAAGGCCTCAAGCTGAAGGACCCCAAGGACTTCCACTATCTGACCAAGGGCAAGATCGGCATCGTCGATCTTCACGACATCACCACGGGCAAGGCGGGTTACGGCGCCGACGTTCGCCTGCCCGGGATGAAATACGCGGTCATCGCGCGCCCGCCGGTGACCGGCGGCAAGCTGGTCTCGTTCGATCCGGATGGGGCGCTGAAAGTTTCCGGCGTGGAGAAGGTGATGCAGGTCCGCGGCTGGCCGTGGCCCTCGAAATTCCAGCCGCTCGGCGGCGTCGCCGTGATCGCTCGCAACACCGGTGCGGCGATCAAGGGACGCGACGCGCTGAAGCTGGTCTGGGACGATGGCCCCAACGGCAAATACGACTCGGTCGCCTATCGCAAGGAGCTTGAGGAGGCCTCGCGCAAGCCGGGCCTCGTCGTGCGCAAGGAGGGCGATGCGGATGCCGCGCTGAAAAGCGCCGACAAGGTCATCGTCGGCGAATACTACCTGCCCCACCTCGCCCATGTCAGCATGGAGCCGCCGGTCGCGGTCGCCGACGTCAAGGGCGACAAGGCCGAGATCTGGGCGCCGGTGCAGAGCCCCGGCGGCACGCGCGAAGACGTCGCCAAGACGCTTGGTATCCCCGAGCAGAATGTGACGGTCAACGTCACGCTGCTTGGCGGCGGCTTCGGCCGCAAGTCGAAATGCGACTTCGCGCTCGAGGCCGCGCTTCTGTCGAAGGAGCTCGGCGCGCCGGTGAAAGTGCAGTGGACGCGGGAGGACGACGTCCACCACGACTTCCTGCACACCGTCTCGGTCGAGCGGATCGAGGCGGGGCTCGACAAGAACGGCAAGGTGATCGCCTGGCGCCACCGCAGCGTGGCCCCCAGCATCGCCTCGACCTTCGCCGCCGGCACCGTTCACCAGGCGGCCTTCGAGCTCGGCATGGGGCTCGTCGACATGCCCTTCGAGATCGCCAACATCTCCTGCGAGAATCCGGAAGCGGCCGCGCATACCCGCATCGGCTGGTTCCGCTCGGTCTCGAACATTCCGCGCGCCTTCGCGGTGCAGTCGATGGTCGGCGAGATCGCGCATGCGACGGGCCGTGACCAGAAGGAGACGCTGCTCGCGCTGATCGGCAGCCCGCGGATCGTCAAGCCTGAGGTGAAGGACCTCTGGAACTACGGCGAGCCCTATGACAGCTACCCGATCGACACCGCGCGGCTGCGCAAGATGGTCGAGCTGGTCGCCGAGAAGGGCGAATGGGGGCGCCAGGTGCCGAAGGGCCATGGCCTCGGCATCGCCGTGCACCGCAGCTTCGTCAGCTACATCGCGACCATCGTCGAGGTGGCCGTCGACGACAAGGGCAAGCTGACGGTGCCGCGGGTCGACACCGCTATCGATTGCGGCACCTACGTCAATCCCGAGCGCATCGAGTCGCAGATCGAGGGTGCGGCGATCATGGGCCTCAGCCTCGCCAAATATGGCGAGCTCACCTTCAAGGACGGCAAGGTGGAGCAGAAGAACTTTGACGACTTCCAGGTCATCAGGATGGACGAGTCTCCGCTGATCACCAACGTCTACATCGTGGCGCCCGGACCCGACACGCCGCCGAGCGGCGTCGGCGAGCCCGGCGTGCCGCCCTTCGCGCCGGCGCTGATGAACGCGATCTTCGCCGCGACTGGCAAGCGCATCCGCGCGCTTCCGATCGGCAAGCAATTGGAGGCGTAGAGCGGGAACGTAAGTCGGCTTCGCGCCGTTTCCATCGATCTGACAGGAGCAGATCGATGACCATGACCTCAAGGGCGCTCGCAGTCTCGCTGCTGTCGGGCGCCTTTCTTTTGACCGCAGCAAGCACCTTCGCCCAGAGCGCTGCGAGCGCGCCGGCCACCGCGACGCGCCCCACCGCGCCGGACCAGAACTCGCTTCCCAACGCCAATGCACCGCCGGCTTCGACCACCCAGACCACCGGGCAGAGCAGCGCAGAACCGAAAGTTCGGGAGATGAACCAGAAAGAGAAGGACAAGGTCGACCGCCAGGGCAAGTAGTGAACTCGCGCTTTGTGCAGACGCTTTCCATGTCCTTAAGGCGGGCTCGCCGTCCTCGCCGAAGCTATCCGATTGAGCCCTCTCCCCATGTGGGAGAGAGCAGCGACGCTGAAAGACACGCACTCGCTGGGGTGAGGGGTCTGCCTCCGCGACCAATCCTCTCGCATTGTTACCCGCGGATAGAGACCCCTCATCCGGCGCTTCGCGCCACCTTCTCCCACAAGGGGAGAAGGTAATCCTCGTCGCATGGCAAAATGCGGCGGACGTTGCCGTCCGCCGCATTCGCTCGCCCCCTGCACGCTCCGCTTCTTTCGATCCGCCGCGGAGCTATTTCTTCAGCGCAAAGACCCAGATGACGCCGCCCTGCGGCACATTGGATTCGATGCCGATGTTGTTGGTCGCGAGCGCATCCTGGATGCGTTGCGCATCGACGCCCCAGCCGGACTGGATCGCGATGTACTGCGTCCCGTCGACCTCATAGGACACCGGCATGCCCATGATGCCGGAGTTGGTCTTCTGCTCCCAGAGCAGCTCGCCGGTCTTGGCGTTGAAGGCGCGGAAGTTGCGGTCGTTGGTGCCGCCGGCGAAGACGAGGTCTCCGGCGGTGGCCGTCACCGAACCGAACAGCTGCGACTTCGGGAAATTGTACTGCCACACCTTCTTTCCGGTCGCGGGATCCCAGGCCTGGAGCTCGCCGAAATGATCGGCGCCGGGCTTCGCCTTCAGGCCGATGTCTTCCGGCTTGGTGCCGAGCCAGAGCTCGCCCGGCTTCAGCGGGATCTTCTCGCCGGTGAAGCCGCCGCAGAAATTCTCGTTGGCGGGTACGTAGACGAGACCGGTCTTCTGGCTGTAGGCCGCCGACGGCCAGTCCTTGCCGCCCCAGAGCGACGGACAGAACTCGACGCGCTTGCCGATGACGGGCTTATGCGCGGGATCGACGATCGGCTTTCCGCTCTCCGGTTCGATGCCCTTCCAGACGTCGGTGGAGACGAACGGCCAGCCGGCGACGTAGTTGATCTTGGTCGGCGCGCGCTCGAGCACCCAGAAGATCGCATCGCGACCCGGGTGGATCAGGCTCTTGATGCTGCGGCCGTCGCGTTGCAGGTCGACCAGCATCGGCGCATCGACCTCATCCCAGTCCCAGGAATCGTTCTGGTGATACTGGTGATAGGTCTTGATCTTCCCGGTGTTGGGATCGAGCGCGAGCACCGACGAGGTATAGAGATTGTCGCCGGGATGCATCTCGCCGGGCCACGGCGCGGCGTTGCCGACGCCCCAGTAGATGGTCTTGGTGTCCTTGTCGTAGTTGCCGGTCATCCAGGCCGAGCCGCCGCCGTTCTTCCAGTCGTCGCCCTGCCAGCTGTCATGACCAGGCTCGCCTTCGCCGGGGATGGTGAAGGTCCGCCACAACTCCTTGCCGTCCTTGGCGTCATAGGCGGCAACGTAGCCGCGCACACCGAACTCGCCGCCGGAGCCGCCGACGATGACCTTGCCGTCGACGATCAGCGGCATCAGGGTCATGTACTGGCCTTTCTTGTAATCCTGCACCTTGGTGTCCCAGACCACCTTGCCGGTCTTGGCGTCGAGCGCGACGACGTGGTCGTCGGTGGTGGCGAGATAGAGCTTGTCCTCCCAGAGGCCGACGCCGCGGCTGGTCGGATGCAGCTGGAAGAGATCGTCGGGGAGCTGCCGCTTGTAGCGCCAGTATTCGTCGCCGGTCTTGGCGTTCAGCGCGATCACCTGCCCCATCGGCGTTGCCACGAACATCACGCCATTGTTGACGATCGGCGGCGCCTCGTGGCCTTCGACCACGCCTGTGGCAAACGTCCAGACCGGCGTGAGATTCTTGACGTTGGCTGTGGTGATCTGGTCGAGCGGGCTATAGCCCTGCCCGTCATAGGTCCGCCGATAGAGCATCCAGTTGGCGGCTTCCGGATTCTCCAGGCGCTGCGCGGTGACCGGACTGTAGTTCTCGATCGGGCCAGCGCCGGCAACGGTCGAGACAAGGCAGGTGAAGGCGACGAAGCCGGACAGTAACCATTGCTTCCTGGTCATGGACGTTCCCCTTTGATTCATCCGTTGAATTCTTGTCGTGAATTCTTGTCGTTCTTCTCGTCACCCGCCCATCGGCGGATGCGGCCTCTTGTGACGCGGGCGCGACCCGCGCCGTCCATCATCCAGGCTGCTGGCCACCTACCTTTCCGATGAAATTGCCTGCGACGCTGAGCGAGCCATCAGCGAGCGCGAGCGGCAGCGCAGCGAGGCGCCGCGGTGCCGGCCCGAACACGACCTGTGCGCCTGCGCGAGGATCGTATTCGGAGTTGTGGCACATGCATTTGAACACCTCCTTGTCGCCGACATCGCTCTTGACCCAGGCGGTGACGGGACAGCCGGCATGCGAGCAGATCGCCGAATAGGCGATGATGCCGTCCACGGCGCGCGCCTTGGTCTGATCGTCGAGCTCGGCGGGGTCGAGCCGGATGATCAGGATCTCGTTGAGCCGCGAGCCGCTGCGCACCACTGACGTCTTGGGATCTTTCGGCCAGGCATGCACCGGCGGCCCGCCGCGCGGCAGGTCGGCGGAGGTGATGACCTTTCCTTCCTGATCGCCTTCGGAGAAGACGAGGAGGTCGCCCTTCTGCGGCCGCTCGTCGGCGCCGGGTGCATCCTCGCCCGCATGAGACGCCGCCGAACAGCCGAGGCAGGCCGTGGTGGCGAGCGCACCGATGAGGAGCGTTCGCCGTGTTTGCTCCGTGCCCGCGTCGACGTCAGGTTCGGTCGCGGTGTTGGAGGACGATGATGTGGAGATGATGTTGAACGATGCACTCGACATGCATGCTAGCAGGCGCTGGAACTCGGCCAAAAAGAAGGCGAAGAATTTGCGCCGCAGTGCATCAATGCGGTTTTACTCGCGCTGATTGAATGCGAATAAACGCGTTCACGCGCATTTTCTCGATTGCAACGTCATGACGCGCGACTGGTCATGATGTTTTTGCAGGTCAGGCCGATTACATTGGAATTGGTGCAACGCGCCATCATTCGACGCAGTGCAGAACGGCAATGACACAACTGCACGTTTCGCAGGCAACCTGTCGAGTTCAAGTTCTCAGCACGTGACGCGGCGCGGCGATGCGTCCGGCCACCGTGGCCGACGCCATCTCAAAACTGTCGGCGATGCGTCGCGCCTTCTCGATGAAGAACGAGGCTGCCGCGGGCGGACAGACCTCGCGTGCCGTCTGCTCGAACAGGTCGAGCCAGCGGTCGAAATGATCGCCGATCAAGCTCAGGGGCAGATGCGCTCGCATCGGCGAACCATGATAGCGGCCGGTCATCAGCACCACCGAGGACCAGAAGTTCTTGAGCTTGGCGAGGTGCTCGTCCCAATCCTTGACGATCGCGAACACCGGGCCCAGCAACGCATCCTCGCGCACGCGCCCGTAGAAGCGCGTGACAAGTTCCCCGATCATCTCTTCGGTGATCCCGGTGCGCTCGATGGCATCCTGAACCAGAAGGTTCCGCCGCTCGGCCGCAGCTTCGCGCTCGGCCTTCAGTCGATCCGACATTTCCTTTGATATCCGTTCCGTTGATTCCGCAACCGCCCTCGCGACATTGTCTGGGCTGATCGCGCCGCTCCGTCTTTGTCGCAGCGCAAATTGCGGGAGAGAGGCGGCGGAACGCTGAACGCCCGCCGCCTGCGCCAAAATCAGGCGCTGTAGGTGTAGAAGCCCTGCCCGGTCTTGCGGCCGAGATGGCCGGCATCGACCATCTCTTTCAGCAGTGGCGCTGGACGATATTTGGTGTCGTTGAAGCCTTTATAAAAGACCTCCATCACCGACAACATGGTGTCGAGGCCGACGAGATCGGCGAGCGCCAGTGGCCCGATCGGATGGTTGCAGCCGAGCTTCATGCCGGCGTCGATCTCTTCGGCCGTGGCAATGCCTTCCTGAAGCGCGAAGATCGCCTCGTTGATCATCGGGCACAGGATGCGGTTGACGGCGAAGCCCGGGCTGTTCTTCGCGGTGATCGCCACCTTGCCGACGCGCTTGGCGAAATCGAGGGCCTTGGCGTGGGTGTCGTCCGAGGTCTGCAGGCCGCGGATCAGTTCCAGCAGCGCCATCACCGGAACCGGGTTGAAGAAATGCATGCCGATGAAGCGGTCGGGGCGATCGGTCGCGGCGGCGAGCTTGGTGATCGAGATCGAGGAGGTGTTGGTCGCGACAAGGGTGCGCGGCGACAGCGTCGCGCAGAGATCCCTGAGGATCTTGACCTTGAGCTCTTCGTTCTCGGTCGCGGCCTCGATCACGAGGTCGCAATTGGCAAGCTTCGCCCGGTCGGTCGTACCGGTGATGCGCTTGAGCGTCGCCTCGCGGTCGGCCGCGCTCAGCTTCTCCTTCTTGACCAGACGGTCGAGGCTGCCGCCGATGGTGGCGATGCCGCGGCCGACCGCGGCATCGGAGATGTCGACCATCTCCACCTCGAGCCCGGCTGCCGCGCAGACCTGGGCAATGCCGTTCCCCATGGTGCCCGCCCCGATGATGCCAACCGTATTGATCATGATCTTGCGTCCTTCTCCTGAGCGAGCGCTCCCCGAACTGGGCGGCCCGGCTTTGATCTCTGTCGATCCGTACCGCCGCCGGCGGCGTGGGATCGTATCTGCCAGGCACTTCCTTAAAGCATCCGCGGCCGGAATAAAGCCGCCTCGCGGTCGCGCAAGGCATGATTTCGCGTTCTCGCGGCCCGTTTTGCCCGAGTTATGCGCTTCGTCTCGCCCCCAATGGATGCCGAGGGCGCAGGGAAGGCCGGGCGCGGCTGGCACCCGCGGTCCGCTATGCAACAGTCACGCAAAAGGAAACTGCACAGCGGCATACAGGGCAGCCAAGACATCCCGGCCTTCCCTGCGCAGTGGCTTTACGGCTTATGCCGCGCTCTCCCCGGCGAAATCCGAATTTCGGTAAAGTGGAATATCTTTGGCGGACAGGGTTGACTTTCGAGCTGCGCGAAAGCGGCGTTGGGTGCTCTGCCCGACATCGGCGGCGAGCCGGGCGCAATCGGCAACGCGGGAAACCAGGGCGTGAACTCATCAACGCTATGAGTACACGCCCTGGTTCGGCTCTAACCCAACAAGCGGTCAGTAGTCCCAGAAGGCCGGTACCCAACGAAAGGTGTCGCCGGCGACCGCCACCCGGCCGACGGACGGGAACGGCAGGTGCGTGGCCACCAGCATCTCGCCGGTCTCAGCCAGCTCCCGCAAAAGTCGGACCCGAACGCGCGCTGCTTCCTCGGGGTCGTGTTCGAAGCCGTTATGCCAGTCGGGCTGGTCGAACCCGACCGCGAACACGGCGTCGCCGGCGAACGTCAGCGCGTCGCCGGCGGACGCCAGGCGGACCACGCTGTGCCCGGGGGTGTGGCCGCCGGTGCGGCGGACGACCACGCCCGGCGCAACCTCGTGCTCCTCATCGAACTGCCGCAGATGGTTGTGGTACGCGTTCACGAACCGCTTGGCGGCCGACCGAAGCGCGTCCGGGAACCCCGGTGGCATGGAGGTGTGGGAGAAATCGGGCGACTCCCAGAACTTGACCTCGGCGGCCGCCACGTGGATCCGCAGGTCCGGACGCAGCCGCTCCTTCACCCCGTCGACGAGCAGCCCGCCAATGTGGTCCATGTGCATGTGGGTCAGCACCAAGTCGGTCACGGACGCAAGATCGATGCCGGCGGCCTCCAGTCGCTTGATCAACTGCCCGGCCCGCGGCAAATGCAAGTCCGGGTCGGCCCCTAGTCCAGCGTCGATGAGGATGGTCTTGCCGCCGCTACGTACCACGACCACGTTCAGCGCCCAGTCGAAAGCGTCCGGCGGCAGGAACATGTCGTGCAGCCAGGCCGCCCGGACGGCCGGGTCGGCGTTGTGCGCCAACATTGCGGTTGGGAGCGGTAGCACGCCATCGCTGACCACCAGCACGTCAATCTCGCCGACCTTCAGCGCGTAGCGCGACGGAACCAACTCGTCGGGCCCCGGTCTACCGGGGTGTGAGGTGTCGTCTAGGCTCATGTTTGTCTCCTGCTGAGTGTTGCGGATGATCCGATTCATCTTTGAAAACTCCTGCGTTCGATCTTGGCGCTCGATCATGGGCGGGCCGCGCTTCCCGCGTGGGACGCGCGATCAATGCCGGTGAGGTGTTCAGAGAGCGGTGACGAGCTCATTGGTGGTGTGTGACCGTGATGATCTATCGAACTTGACCTGCGACTGCCCCAGAACGATTGCCGTCACTGTAGAGCGATTGCTGCTAATGCTGCGCCTCCGCCAGAATGGCTCGGGGTTTCACCGGTCAGCTTCCTGAATGCGGCCGCGAAAGCAGTTCGGGAGGAGCAGCCAAGCGCCGCGGCGACCGAGCCGTCGGTGTCGCACAGCATCGTCATGGCCTGCTCCAGCCGGTGCTGGCGCAGCCAGGTATGCGGCGAGAGCCCGGTGCTCTCCTTGAAGGCGCAGCAGAAATGGAAGCGCGAGAGGCCGGCATCCGAAGCCACGCGGCAAGGGAGACGTCTGCATCGTCGTCCGAGCGCAAACGAGCGGCGATCGGACCGCCCGGCCCAGTACCGCGCTACGGTAGCCTGGCCACGTCCGCTATGGCCCCCCAAAGCGGACTTGGACTGCGGTCAGTAAGATCGCTAAATTCCCTCCCAACCGCTAATTCGATTCAGAGAGATCGCGGCCACGACGAAAAATCCGAGAAGCAATATCGCCCCGTGCTTGTAGAAGCGATTTTGCGGCTCTTTGAACGCGAGTGCAAAGAGAGGGGTGCTACCTTAGCGGAGCATGTTGCCACCTCCGCGCCTCACTCATGAGAGCCGCAGCACCTTGCCCGGGTTCATGATGTTCTTGGGATCGAGCGCCCGCTTGATCATGCGCATGACGTCGAGCTCGGTCTTCGAACGATAGTGCGCGAGCTCATCGAGCTTCTCGATGCCGATGCCGTGCTCCGCCGAGATCGATCCTGCCATGGAGGTGATGAGGTCGTTGACGACCCGCGTGATCGCCGCGGAATACAGGGCGAGCGTCTCGCGATCCATGCCCTTCGGACCCATGAAGGAGAAGTGCAAATTGCCGTCTCCGATGTGGCCGAGCGGATAGGGTCGGATCGTCGGCAGGATCTCGAGCACGGCCTTGAGACCCTTGTCGATGAACTCCGGAATCCTGGAGACCGCGACCGACACGTCGTAGCTCAAGCCGGGCCCCTCAGTGCGCGAGGCCTCGGCTACGCTTTCGCGGATGCGCCACATGTTGCGCGATTGCGCTTCTGTTTGCGCGATCACCGCATCCAGCACGCGGCCCGCCTCGAGCTGGTCGGCCAAGAACTGCTCCATCTTGTCCGACATGCCGGCGACGCCGTCCTGCCGCGGCCGGGCCGATGACCATTCGAGAAGGAGATACCATTCGGTCTCCGCCTTGAGAGGATCCTGGGTTCCGGGGATGTGGCGCAGCACCATGTCGGTGCAGGTACGGCTCATGAGTTCGCAGGAGCCGACATTGTCGTCGTCGGAAGCGGCATACGCCTCCGACAGGATCTCGATGGCCGCGTTGGGATCGCGGATCGCGAGCCACGCCGTGCACACGTCCTTCGGCGCGGGCCAGAGCTTCAGCACCGCCTTGGTGATGATGCCGAGCGTCCCTTCGGCGCCCATGAACAGATGCTTGAGGTCGTAGCCGGTATTGTCCTTCTTGAGTGCGCGCAGCCCGTCCCAGACGTCGCCGTTGGCCAGCACGACTTCGAGGCCCAACACCAGATTTTCGCGCATTGCCATAGCGCAGCACCTGCACGCCGCCGGCATTGGTCGACAGATTGCCTCCGATCATGCACGAGCCCTGGGCACCCAGGCTGAGCGGAAAGAAGCGGTCATGGCGCGCGGCCGCGTCCTGAAGCGTCTCGAGGATGCAGCCCGCTTCCACGGTCATGGCGTAACCGACGGGATCGACATTGAGCACGTGGTTCATGCGGCCGAGCGACAGCAGGATGCCGCGGTGCGTCGGCCACGGCGTGGCGCCGCCCATCAGCCCGGTGTTGCCGCCCTGCGGCACGATGGCAATGCCGTTGTCGTGGCAGAGCTTGACGACAGCCGCGACTTCCGCGGTGTTGGCGGGACGCACGACCGCCGCGGCCTGCCCGGCCAGCGTGCCGCGCCAGTCGGTCACGAAGGGCTGCTTGTCCTGCTCGTCCAGGATCAGGCCTTTGTCGCCCACGATTCCCCGCAAAGCATCGAGAATGGCGGCCGTCACGGGCGCGGTCGGAATGGAGGGAGTGGTGGGAAGGGCTGCACCCGGCATTTGGTCCTCTCCTTGCGGCTCTTCTGCGCAGCTCAAAGCTGCGCGGGCCCTCGTTCTTGTTTTTCAATTCCGGCGTTTGCGTGCCGACCCTAGCATGAAGGCCGCGCTTGCCGGAACGGCCCGAATTGCGACGCTTGTGCAGATCTGCTTCAGATGCTGAACGGGATGCGCACTTCCGCCGACGCTCAGCATGCCCTACTGTGCCCCGATCAACTTGGATCGGAGATCATGAGCCGCTTCTGGAGTCCGGTCGTCCACACGCTTTCGCCCTACGTGCCGGGCGAGCAGCCGAAGCAGGACGGCATCGTCAAGCTCAATACTAACGAGAATCCCTATCCGCCCTCGCCGCGCGTGCTGGCGGCGATCGCATCGGCGGCGGAGCGGCTGCGCCTCTATCCCGACCCGCGCGCCACGCGCCTGCGCGAGGCGATCGCGGCCCGCTGCGATGTTGCGCCCGAAGAGGTGTTCGTCGGCAACGGCTCCGACGAGGTTTTGGCCCACACCTTCCAGGCGCTTCTGAAGCACGACGCGCCGCTTCTGTTCCCCGACGTCACTTACAGCTTCTACCCGGTCTATTGCGGCCTCTATGGGGTTGCTCACGAGGAGGTGCCGCTCGATGCCGCGATGAGGATCGAGTTCGCCGGCTACCAGCGAGCATCGAGCGCCATCCTTCTCTGCAACCCGAACGCACCCACCGGCATCGCGCTTCCGCGCGACGCGATCGCGGAGCTGCTCGCCGAACGTCCGGACCGGCTGGTGGTGGTCGACGAGGCCTATGTCGATTTCGGCGCCGAGAGCGCCGTGCCGCTCGTTGCGCGCCACGACAATCTGCTCGTCATCCAGACCTTCTCGAAATCGCGCGCGCTCGCGGGCCTGCGGGTTGGCTTTGCGATCGGCCAACGGCCGCTGATCGAGGCGTTGGAACGGGTAAAGGACAGCTTCAACTCCTATCCCGTCGATTGCCTCGCCATCACCGGGGCCATCGCGGCCATCGGGGACGACGGGTGGTTTCGTCAGACCCGCGCCCGCATCATCGCGAGCCGCGAAGCGCTGGCCCGCGATCTCGGGCAGCTCGGCTTCGAGGTGCTGCCGTCGCTCGCAAACTTCGTCTTCGCGCGCCATCGCAGCCACGGCGGAGCCGATCTCGCGGCTGCGCTTCGCCAGCGCGGCGTTCTGGTCCGGCATTTCAGGAAACCGCGCATCGAAGACTTCTTGCGCATCACGGTCGGAACGGAGGAAGAGTGTGGCCGGCTGATCGGAGTGCTGCGCGGTTTGATCTAATCCACGGCTGGCGACAGACCGACGCCATCCAAAATGGTGCCGGGCGCTGGCTGTGCCCGGAGGGCTTCAGAATCCCTAGTGGATGATCTGGTTCAAAAAGCCCTTGGCGCGCTCCGTGCGGGGCGCCCGGAAGAAGGTTTCGGGGTCGCCATCCTCAACGATGCTGCCCTGGTCCATGAACACGACACGGTCAGCCACCTCGCGCGCAAAACCCATTTCGTGCGTCACGCAGACCATAGTTATGCCATCGGCTGCGAGCTGCACCATGGTGTCCAGCACCTCCTTGACCATCTCCGGGTCCAGCGCCGAGGTCGGCTCGTCGAACAGCATGATCTTCGGCTGCATGCACAATGCGCGGGCGATGGCGACGCGCTGCTGCTGGCCGCCCGAGAGCTGCGCCGGATATTTGTCCGCCTGACCTTGGATACGAACCTTCCGGAGCAGCCCCATCGCGCGCTCACGCGCCTCGGGACGCGAGAGCCCGCGCACCTTCATCGGCGCCAGCATGCAATTTTCGACGACCGAGAGATGCGGAAACAGATTGAAGCTCTGGAACACCATGCCGACCTCGGAGCGCACGCCGTTGATGTCGGCCATGCGGTCGGTCAGCTCGACGCCGTCGACGATGATCCGGCCGCCATCATGCCTTTCGATGTGGTTGATGCAGCGGATCAGCGTCGACTTGCCTGAGCCGGAAGGTCCGCACAGGACGATCTTCTCGCCTTTCGCGACGGTGAGATTGATGTCGTTCAGCGCGGTGAAGCCGCCGAACCGCTTCACCAGGTTCTCCGCGACAACAATCGTGGACGAACGATCGATCGGGCTTGCTGTGCCTTGCATCTTCGTTTCCCTCACTGGCTGTTCGAGCTGATCTATCATCTGTGCGCCCCGGTGAACGCGTAGCGCCGCCTGAGCGAGGCGACGCATTGCGACGCCGCCGAACTGATGGCGAGATAGACCACCGCCACCACGAGATACATTTCGACGAGACGGCCATTGAGCTGCGCAAGCTTCGAGGCCGCGCCGAGAAGGTCGGTCAGCGAAAGTACGTAGACGAGCGAGGTGTCCTGGAACAGGATGATGGTCTGACTCAGGATGATCGGGCTCGCGACGCGGATGACCTGCGACAGGATCACGCATCGATACGTGTCGAAGGTGGACAAGGCGAGCGCCTGGCAGGCTTCGAACTGGCCCTTGTTCACCGCACGCAATCCGACGCGGATGATCTCCGAATAGTAGGCCGCCTCGAACAGGCCGAAGGTGATGAAGGCCGTCCAGGTGGCGCCGATCGGAATCGGACGGCCGTTGCCATAGAGGTGCCCGAGCACGATCGGCACCAGGAAGAAGAACCAGAACAGGACGAGGATCAGCGGGATCGAGCGGATCAGCGCGATGTAGCCGCGTACGACCTGAGCGACGACCGGCACCTCGAAGTGCTGCACGAGGGCGAAGCAGGTCCCCAGCAGCATACCGATGACAAAGGCCGCCGCGGTCAGCGCGAGGGAGAAAAGCAGTCCCGACCAGAGATAGGGCCAGGCCTGGAGAAGGATCGAGAAATCGAGACTGTTCATTTCACGACCTCCATTCCATGGGGCAAGGCGGTGCCCGGCTGCACGTCGTCCGCCAGAGTCGGCTCGATCGCGTCCTTTGCCGGCGTGGAGCCGGGGATGCGCACGGCCCTGTCGATGAGCATCATCGATTGATAGGCAATGAGCGCGAGTGCAAGGTAGATCAGCGTCGCGGCGCCGAAAGCGGTGAAGGTCTGGAAGGTCGCTTCGCTGATCTGGCGCGCCTGCGCGGTCAGCTCCATCAGACCGATGGTCATCGCCACCGACGTGTTCTTGTAGATGCCCATGACCTCGCTTGTCAGGCTCGGCACGATCAGGCGCAGCGCCTGCGGCACGATGACGTGACGATAGCTCAGGTATCCGCCAAGACCGAGCGCGCTCGCCGCCTCGGTCTGTCCCTTCGGCAAGGCCTCGATGCCGGCGCGCACCTGCTCGGCGATGCGGGCGGCGGTGTAGAGACCCAGGCACAGCAGCGCCGGGAAGAACGATCCCCAGGGTGGCGGGATCTGCTTGATGGCGTCGCCGAGCGAAGTCGGGAGAATCTCCGGCAGCACGAAGTACCAGAGGAACATCTGCACCAGGACGGGGATGTTGCGGAAGATCTCCACATAAAGCCGCGCGAGCGCCGCAACGACCCGGTTTTGTACGGTACGGCCGATCCCGACGACGACACCGACAGCGAAGGCGATCCACCAGCCGAAGAAGGCCAGCGCCAGCGTCCAGCCGAGACCTGAGAGGAGCCAGTCGATATAGCGCTGGCCATCTGCCGTCTGTTCAAAAAGCACTCCCAACATCGCGAACCTCTAGGTTGGGTGCGAGCGAAGGCGACTACATCGAGTCCCGCGGCGCTTCCGGTCAGTCGACCGCATCACTCGGATGCGCGATCCGCTCCATCAGCGTCTCGGTGAGCGGGAATGCGAGATTCTCACCCTTGGGCGGGATCGGCCTGGTAAACCATTTCGCGTAGGTCTTCTCGAACTGACCAGACGCCATCTGCTTGGACAGAACGTCGTCGACGAGCGCCTTGAAGCCGGCATCGCCCTTCGTGAACATCAGCCCGTAATAGATTTTCGCGTAACCTTCGGGCAGGAAGATCAGCGCGTCCGGATTCGGGGCTGCCGCCTTGAGGCCGGCGAGGAGAATATCATCTTCCATGAAGGCCGCAGCGCGCCCCGTGTTCAGCATCAGGAACGATTCCGCGTGATCCTTGGCCTGGACGATGTTGAGGCCGAGTTGCTCCTTGGCGTTGACGCCTTGGGCAAAACCCACCGCATTCGAGCCCTGAGTGACGACGATCGTCTTTCCCTTGAGATTGCCGGCGGTCTTCACGCCGCTGTCGGCCTTGACCAGCCAGCGCGGCTGGCTGACGAAGGTCGCCACCGAAAACGAGACCTGCTCCTGCCGCTTCTTGTCGTTGGCCGTTCCGCCGCACTCGATATCGACGGTGCCGCTCTGGATCAGTGGGATGCGGTTGGACGAGTTCACCGGCGTGTAGTTGACGGTGAGATTGGGCAGATTGAGCTCCGTCCTGACGCGCTCGACGATGGCGGCGCAGAGATCGAGCGAGAAGCCGATCGGCTTCTGATCGGGCCCGAGATAGGAGAACGGAATCGAAGCTTCACGGTAGCCGATCGTGATCGCGCCGCTGGACTTGATCTTGCTCAGCGTCGGGCTGTCGGCTGCGGCCGACGGCTCGGCCATGGCAGCTACGGCCAGAAGAGCTGACAGGGCTCCCGATATCCGTGCAAAATTCCTCATGTCCTGCACCCTCCTCTGTGATGTCAGGCCTAAGCGGCCCTGGATGATGTCTTCACGCCGCGCCGGCGGATGAGCTCGACCAGGCGGTCGACATCGGCAAACGTATTGAACATGCCGAACGACACGCGAATTCCGTCCCGTTCCGGCGACACCCGGACGCCGTTCTCCTCGAAGTAGCCAAGCCAATCGGCGGCCGGCAGCGCGATGACGTAGATGTGCGGCGCGCGGTGCTTCCGGTCACGCGGGCCGACGAGGCGGATATCGAGTGCATCGAGCGCGGCGACGAGGTGATCGCCGAGATCGAAGCAGTGGTTCCGGATATTCTCGATGCCTATCTGCTCGATCATGTCGAGCGCAGCGCAGAGCGCATGGATCGCCGGAATGTTGAAGTTGCCAAGCTCGAAGCGGCGGGCGCTGGGCGCCGGAGCAAGCCTGTCCGGGCGTGCGATGAGATCGGAGGGGATCTCGGCAAGGCTGGCGGCGGCGAGATACGCAGGCTCGAGCCCCGCATGCGCGCTGTTCCAATAGAGCAGCCCTAGCCCTTGCGGAACGAGCAGACCCTTGTGACTTCCCGATCCGACAAACGTCGCACCGATGGCCTTGGCGTCGATCGGCACGATGCCGATCGCCTGCATCACGTCGACGACGAAATGAAGCTTCCTCTCCGCGCAGAAGCGACCGATGCTTTCAATATCGAAGCGATGACCGGCGTGAAACGTCACATGCGACATCGAGATCGCGCGGGTGTTCGCGTCGATGTGGGGATGGAAGCTCGCCGCATCGATGACGTCAGTCATCGGCACGAAGCGCACCTCGACGCCCTTCCGTTGCAGATTGAGGAAAGCATAGGCGTTGTTCGGGTGATCGCCGTGGATCATGAGGACATTGTCGCCCGCCCGTAGCGGCAGCGCGTTCGCGGCAATGTTCATGCTCTCCGAGGTGTTCTTGGTGAAGGCGATCTCGTGGGCGGACACGCCGAGGAAACGCGCGACCTTGGCGCGCGTCTGCTCGACGCGATCGAGCCACACGCTCTTCGGGCCGGCCGTCTCCAGACCTTCGCGCAGGAAGAGGTCGATCGCCGCCTTCACGGGACGCGCGAGCGGCGCCTGGAATCCGGAGTCGAGATAGATCATCCGCTCGGCAGCCGGGAATTCCTTCCGCACGGCATCGACGTCGTAATGAGCTGACATCCCACTCCCCCGTTGAGCACCTGGGCGAACCCGATTTGCACTGCACAAATCCTGTTCACCCGCCGGCAAAGCCAACGATATGGGCAGCCAGGGAAAGAGCCTAGAATATTTTTCATATTTCAGTAGTTTTTATTCCGAAAAATGATAATTGATAAATCGCAAATACAGGGACGGTGATGGCAGAGCCAACCAAGACCGACGGACCACTCGATCGCGCGTTCGCCATCGTCGGGCACATCGCGAGCCAGACCAAAGCGGTCTCGGTCGCAGAGATCGCGCAGGCGCTCGCGCTTCCGCTTCCGACGGCGCATCGGCTGATCGGAAACCTGGAGGAACGCGGCCTTCTTCAGAAGGCGCTCGGGACCAAGCGCTATGTGGTCGGCAATCAACTCGTCACCTTGTCGGCCAAGGTCATCGGTGCCGCATTTCGCACTGCGCGCCGGCACGCCGTGTTACGCGCGGTCGCCGGGGAAATCGGCGAGCAGTGCGAGATCGGCGTCGTGCGCGACAACGTCGTGACCTATGTCGACAGCGTCCGTGTATCGCAACCGCAGGGCCTGCAATTCAATCCGGGCGAGGCGGCGCCGCTGCACTGCACCTCAACCGGCAAGATCTACATGAGCCGCCTGCCGGAGAAGGCCCGCGAAAAGCTCTGCTCTGCGCTCGCGCTAACGCAATACACCGACAACACGATCGTGGATCGCGACAGGCTGATGCAGGTTCTCGCGGAGACCCGCCAGCGCGGTTGGGCCAAGACCAACGAGGAATACGTCAAGGGAGTCGTTGGATGCGCCGTCCCGATCGTTTCACCCGATCGCAATCTGATTGCGTGCCTCGGCGTCTCTGTCCCCGTGGCTCGCGTCAGCTTCGCCGAGCTCGACCGCTTCATCGCGCCGCTGCAGAAGGCCGCCGCTCTCCTGTCGGAGACCATCCTCCAGACAGACGATGACTACGAAGGCGGTTACGTGGCGTAACGCCGACGCAACCCGCGTCGCAACGAAGGATCAATCATTCATCACTCCGCCGCCACGACGCGCTGGCTCGCGCGGATCGCGGCTGTCTCTCGCACCTTGATGCGGGCGCGGCGCTTGCGCCACCAGATCACGACGCCGGTCACCGAGAGCGCCGCCACCACGAGCCCCATGACCGAAATCAGGATGCGGCCGAACAGCCCGGCGATGCGTCCTGAGTGCAGCGGAAACTGCGCCTGCACGAAGATGTCAGCGGCGGTGCCGACCCAGGGCAGTCGCTCGCCGAGCGGATGTCCGTCCTCGCTGTCGTAATAGAGCTGCGCCGGGCCGACACCACCGGCACCATGGTCGTCGCCGGGATGAAAGAAGGCCGCGGCATAGACGCCGTGCGCCGGGCCGTAATTGATCGAGCCGACCGGCTTGGTCCAGCCGCGGCTGCGGCCGGCGGCGGCGGCGCGCGCCGCGATGTCGGCAAAGGTGACCTTGGGCTCGATCGGATCGTCGAGGTTCCGATACGGCCTCTGTTCATAGGGCGTCGGCGTGTAATTCGACACCATCTTCATCAGGGGAGAAAAGACCTCGAAGTAGAGGTTCAGGGAGAACGCCGTGAAGGCGATGACGAACAACAGTCCCCAGGTCCACAGGCTGAAGGCACGGTGAATGTCGAAATTGATCCGGTAGGCGCTGCCGCTGGTCTTGATGGTCCAGGCCGGCCTCCAGCGCGCGAAGAAACCTCGCGCGAGCTGACGCCTGACCGCGGGCGCCTGCGTGGCGCTCGCGCGTCGCCGGCTCGGCAGCGTCAGATAGAAGCCAACGAAGCAATCGATGGTCCAGATGATGGCGATGACGCCGAGAACGCGCATCCCCCATCGATCGCTGCCCCAGAATTCCGGGATGTGCATCGTGTAGTGCAGCTTGTAGAGGAAGGAGACGAAGTTCTCCCTCGTCACCGGCCATACCGCGCCCCAATAGCGGCGGCCGAGTTCGGCGCCGGTGTTGGGATCGAGGAAGACCTGGTTGTAATCGAGCGCATAGCGCTTGCCCGTCGCGGGATCGATCCGCGGCAGCACGAAGAACCACAGCGATTGCCCGACTTCCGGCGTCATGAAGAGGTAGACGACCCGTGCGCGCGGGTCGCGGCTCTCGATCAGCTTCGCGAGCTCGATCGAGGGTATCGCCGGGCCTTGGGTGGTCACATCGTAGAGACGCCGGTTCAAGACCTCGTCGATCTCGTGATCCCACGAAATGATCGCGCCGGTGATCCCTGAGAAGAACAGAAAGCCTGCGGTCAGCAAGCCGGCCCAGCGATGGAGTCGCCCGAAGATCGATCTCATGGCATTCAGAACCCATTGCCGCCCGTCATGAGCGGGATTGCCACCGCCGGTCGATGCACCGGCGGCGGATCGTCGTGAAGGTCACCAGCGATAGGTCACCTTGCCGATCGCCTTGCGCCCCTCCGCGTAGAAGCAGCCCGACAGGCTGTAGCAGGCGGCGACATAGCGGGTGTCGGCGAGATTGGTGACGTTCAGCGACAGGCGCCAATTGTCTCTGGTGTAGGCAAGCAGCGCGTCCAGCACGGTGGACGATCCGACCTTGAACGTGTTGGCGTCATCGCCCCAGGTCGCACCGACGTGACGGATGCCACCGCCGAACTGCAGGCCGGCGAGCGGCCCGCTCTGCAGCGTGTAGTCGCTCCACAGCGAGGCGCGGTTGAGCGGCACGGTGGGCGGCGCCTTGCCGAGATTGACCGGATCCTGCGACAACACGGCATCGACATAGGCATAGGCGCCACGCAGATTCCAGCCGCCGGCGAGCGACATCGTGCCCTCGAGCTCGATGCCGCGCGACTTCACCTGCCCGATCTGTTCGGCGAGGTAGGTCGGAGGCGGATAGGTGACGACGTTGTCGCGCGTCAGGTCGAAGGCCGCGAAGGTGAACAGGGCGTTCCAGCCGATCGGCTGGTACTTGACGCCGACCTCGTACTGCACCCCGGTCTCGGGATTGAGCAATTGGCCCGCCGGGCCGGTCGCAAGTATCGGCAGGAACGACTCGGAATAGCTGAAATAGGGCGCGATGCCGTTGTCGAAATTGTACATCACCGCGGCGCGGCCGGTGAACGCCGAGGCGTCGGTTGACGCCGAGGTGTTGAAGAGATCGGCGTTGACCTTCGTCGTCACGAAATCCTGGCGGCCGCCGAGCTGGAACGAGAGCCGGCCGAGCTTGATCTGATCCTGCGCGTAGAATCCGACCTGCGATTGCCTGACGCCGGTGTTGTCTGTCATGGCGCCAATGGTCCAGTCGTAGCTGTAGACCGGCGCGAATACGTTGATCTCAGGAGCCGAGGTCGCGACACCAAAGGCGGTGTCGCGGAATGAGGTGTTGCGATAGTCGATGCCGACCAGCGTGGTGTGGCTGAGGAAGCCGGTGGTGAACTTGCCCTGGAGCTGATTGTCCACCGCGAAAGAGTTGATGTAGGAGTTGCTATAGCTGCCGACACGTGCGAGCTGGCCTGCCGCCTCGTCGGCGTAGCCCGCGCCGTAGAACACCTTTTCCTCGTTGTGCTGATAGGCGTAGCGCAGGTTCTGCCGGAAGGTGATGGCTTCATTGAAATCATGCGAGAGCTGGTAGCCCACAGTGGCGATCTCGGTGTTGAACGCATCGAAGCCGGGCACGCCTGCGAAGAAGGATACCGGGATGGTGCGGCCGTTGTTCGGCCACACCGTGCCCGAGGCCGGCAGGAACTGCAGGCCCCACCCTGCCCGGTCCCTCTGATAGTTGGCCAGGAAGGTGATGGTGGTATCGTCGTTCGGTTTGAAGGTGACGGCCGGCGCGATGAAGACGCGGTTGTCCTTGGTGAAGTCGACCTGGGTCTCGCCGTCGCGGACGACGCCGGTGAGACGCCACAGCACGGTGCCTTCCTTGTTGGCGGGGCCGCCCATGTCGAACTGGCCCTGATAGCGGTTGAAGCTGCCGCCCGAGACCGAGACTTCGCCGAATTGCTGCGCAGTCGGCAGCTTGGTCACGTAATTGAGGATGCCGCCGGTGCCGCTGCCGCCATACATCGCCGAGGACGGTCCCTTGAGGACCTCAAGGCGCTCGGCGCCATAGGGATCAAGGCCGTTGAAATGCACGTAGTTGCTGGACGGAATCCGCAGACCGTCGATGTAGAGTCCCGGCATGGTCATGTCGAAGCCGCGGATTTGCAGGCCGCCGAAGCGGGTGTCCGAACCGCCATTGACGTCGCCGCTGACGCCGGCCGTGTAGCGCAGCGCCTCACCGATCGAGACTGCGCCCTGGTTCCTGACCTGGTCGGTGGTGATAACGGACACCGACTGCGGGGTCTCGATGAGCGGCGTGTCGGTCTTGGTCGCGGTGCCGCTTCGGGTGGCGACGAAGCCGCGCACCGGACCGTTGGCACGTTCGCCGGTGCGGGCAGTCGATGCCGCCTGAGTTGGCGCGACTTGCTGCGCCGGAGCACGACGAGCGGCGCGTGTGGTGCGTGTAGCCGTCGTCCGTCGCGACGACGGCACCGCTGCGGGACGGGCGCTATCGACTGGCGCGTCGACGGTGACCGAGGGAAGTTGCGTCTGCGCCTGCACGGGACCGTTCGTCAGCGAAAGAACAAGTGCACTGGCGGTGAGCAGACAGACCGATAAGACCGTTTCCTTTCGCGTGGTGGAACACAAGTGACCAAAGCATAAGAGTTTCACGTTCGCGACGCCCCGCAGGTAAGCCGGCTTTTGCCGGTATGATTGTTGGTGCCTCGCTCTATCGCAGCCATCTTCGAACTTCGATGCGTGCGCTGTTAGAATTTCTCCAGAGCGGCCATGATGCGACGATCTGTCCGCTGCGCGTTTAGAACCGTTCAAACGCCGCGCGTTTCGCGCCACTCGACAGCGCGCGCGGCTCTCGCACTCGGCGCGTGAGGAACGCCGCATCCGCAGGGACGTTGCCCCGGGGGCGAGAAACCATGGAGAAGCCGATGAAGAAGATCGTCTTGGCATTCGCCTGCATCCTGGCGCTGACAACGAGTGCCTTCGCGCAGACGCAGCCGGCCTAGCTCTTTTGGCCAGTGCGGGGTCGGCCAATCGTCGCGAGGTCCGGCGACGAAGGGAATGACGACGGGCCGCGTCTCGAACATGCAGAACGAGGCTGCCGACAGACATGCGATCGGGATCTGCCCGCAAGCTCACATCGTCTTCACGCCCGTTGAACCCAGCGTGAACTCTCGCGAATCGATGTGAGGGGCCGGAATATCTCGTGGCTCGCCCGATCCCTTTTGTGTGGATCGTTTTTGGAGCCTCTCATGACAAGGACATACATCGTCGCGGCCGTGCGGCTCGTTCTGTCGCTCACGATGCCGGATGCGGCACAGGCGTGGCGCGGACAGGATCCGGCTTCAATTGCCATCGCATCACTCTCGGCAACGACGTGCACGGAGCAGGAAGCACGCGGGGAATGCCACGCGTCGGTGCTCGCGCACGGCATCCCCGTCGCACTCAGTCGCAAGACCGCGCAAGCGCGTCCGCATGTTCACGGAGCGGAGCGCCCGACCAACTCACCGCCTCCGCCGGCACGCTTCCCGGATCATGAGGAGGACCCCTTCGCATCGATGCATTTCGAATGAGCGGCGGCATCATTGATGATCGAAGACGGCGGCAGGAGCCGAAGAGCGGCTGCAACACCGGTTGCGCGGCGCGCGGCTGTCGTGGATGCGGTGCGTCAATTGGGTCGCATCCATTGACATCTGTGTGACAGCCGGGGCAATTTTCGCATTGCTGGCGAATCAGCAATGTCTCATTCCGAGTACCTCTTGGACAACTTCCAGTGCTTTCGAGACTGATAGCGTTGCTGCGCCGCCTTCCTGCGGTGAAATGGGCGTTCACCCGGCTTCGGCCTTTGCCGCAGGTCGAGGCTGTGAGTGTTGAGCCCATTGCTCTGGAACACTCCCCGGTCGCCGTTGTCGATAGCGTGGACGCTTCTCCGGCGGCGTGCACCGATGCTGGCATCGGCAGCGAGCCGTCTCACGATATTGTCCCTGACGTCGGACCGGTTGTCGCGGACAGTGCGGCGATCGCGGATGTTGCGGAAACCTCATCGACTGATCTTCCCGGCGTTGGCAACGATTCACCTTGCAACGTGCTCGTGGATGTCGAGCCGGTCGCCACGGAAGACTCCGCGCCTCCCCCGGTCGACATCGCAGGCTGCTCCGATGCCCAGGACGCCGGCATCAACAGCGATCTATCCGACAATGGCAACGCGGAGGTCGCGCCGGTTGCCGCGGACAGCGCCCCGATCACGGATGTTGCGGAAACCTCATCGACTGGCCTCCCCGACGCCGGCAACGATGCACCTTGCATCGTGCTCGCGGACGTCGAGCCCGTCGTCGCGGAAGACTCCTCGCCTCCCCCGTTCGACCTCGCAGACTGCTCCGACGTCCCTGATGTCAGCATCAACGGCGGCCCATCCCACAATGGCAGCGCGGAGTTTGAGCTGGTCGCCGCGGAGAGCGCGCCGATTGCGGATATCGCGGAAACCTCATCGACCGGCCTCCTCGACGTCGGCAACGATGCACCTTGCACCGTGCTCGCGGACGTCAAGCCAGTCATCGCAGACGAGGCTCAGGTCGCTGTCGTCGATGCCCCAGACCAGTCCGATGTTCCGGATGTCAGCATCAGCACCGATCCGGACCACGGCGACACTGCAGAGGTCGAACCGGTTGTCGCGGACGAACCGGCGATTGGCGACATCGCGGAGAGTTCGCCGGTGGCTTTGGCCGATATCGCCGGCCCCGATGTGTCATCCTGCAGCACACTCGCTGATGTCGAGCCGGTCACGGTAGACGCCTCTCCGGTCGCCCCGGTCGACCTCGCCGAAGATCTGTCGGCAGACCGTCCCAGCGTCAGCATCAGCAGCGACACCTCGGACGCCGAGGCCGTCGATAGCGCCCCGGCCGCCATGGCCGAGGCAGCAGAAGCCTCTTTGGCGGTTGCGGAAAGCGTCACGTCGGGTGATGAGCCAATTCCGGCCTGCGCGGCCCCTTCACCGGAAGCCCCTGATATCCCGAAGGCTCCGGCGAAAGCCGCAGAGCCTGTCGATCGCGCCACGCTGATCCGGCGGCGCTGGGCGGAAACCGGGATCAGGATGTGGAACCCGCGGCTTCACGGCACCGGCGATGCTGCGCTGAACATCCAGGGGCGCGTCGAACTGCTGCCGCCCGCGCCCGGCGAGAAGATGCCGCGCTACGACAAGCTCGAATTCAGGATGCTCGGCGGGCAGATCGTCTGCGAGGGCGTCATCGTCGAGGCGCCCGTGAATGCGGGCCACCGCAGCTTCACTGGGCTCGCCGAACCGCGGCATCCGGAGCGCGCACGCGAGGCCGTGCCGGCCTGATCCCTTTGGCCTGCAATGGCTGGCGAAATGTGTTAGGCTCACGTCCTGACACGGGAGATCGCATGCCCACGAAATTGTTGCGAATGATCGCAATCGCTGCGCTGTGCGTCTCGCACGCGGCCGTTGCAGCCACTGCCAAACGTCCGCGCCACGCGCCAGTGCCGGCTCCGCTCGTCGATCCGGCGGCACCCTACAAGGCCGACCGGCTGTCGTCATCGCACGGCCAGACGATCCTCAACACGCCCGGACAAACAACCGTGCTGACGCGGCAGGTCCTCGACGACATGAACGCAACGAGCCTGAAGGACGCCATGCGCTCGACCGCCGGCGTGACGATCGGACGATAGCGCCCTTCCGCTACGCGCCGGCGTCCGGCGGCATGCGCCTCACGGAATCGGATAGCCCTTCCAGACCCACTCCAGCGCGGCCGGCAGCGTTTGCGCGATCGTCGGTCGATCGACGTGCTTTGCGTTGCGCACGAACAGGAACTGATAGTGATAGCCCTTGTCGGCCAGCACTTTCGCCATGAGCTCGTTCGACAGGGTCCAATCATGCATGCCGTCTGGAATGGTGGGATTTGGATAGAACAGGTCCTGGTCGCCGACAAAGAACCAAAAGCGGACCGGCTTGGCCGGTGAGTTCGGGATCAGCGGTACGCTCGGTGGATCGGCCGGCGTGAGCACGCCTGCTTTCACGATGAGGTTGGGGCCGGCCGGCCCCGTCCATGCGCTGTGATATTCCCAGGCGCCGCCGCGCAGTGCGGGATCGTGCGGCCATTGCTGGTTGACCATCGTCGGCGAGAAGGCCAGCACGCGGTGATAGAGGTCGGGATAGAACCACGCCATGGTGAAAGCCGCCGCGCCGCTCGAGCTCAGGCCCATCGTCGCGCGCCCGTCCGGATTTTTGGTGAGCTTGACACCTGCCTGCTGCTCGACCAGCGGAAGCACCTCGCGCTCGACGAACTGCGCGTAGGTGCCCGAGACAGTGTCGTATTCACGGCCACGCTGGCTGCCCTGCGCGTCCTGCCCGCCATTGCCGATCTGGATCGCGATCATCGGCGGCACGCGGCGCTGCGCGATCAGATTGTCGAGCGTGGTAGCGAGATCCTTGTAGGCGTTCGAGCCGCCGTCGCCGACGACGATGAACGGCGCCTCCGTGCCGCTCACATATTGGGTCGGCACATAGACGTCGATCGTGCGCGACCAGATGCCGGGATGACTGGTCGTGACGAGCATGTGCGATTTGTCGTCCGGCGCGGTGACGGTCGTCATGATCGATGAGTTGGTGCAGCCGGCAACATCGTCGCGGATCAGGCCAGGATTGTAGATCGTGCTGTCGCTTGAGGACAGCGTGAAGGATTTCGTCGTGCCGCGCGGCACGCCCTCCTTTGCGATGGTCTCCGGCGCTGGGTTGTGGGTGGGACCGATGATGAAATTGCCTTCTGCGCCAGGCAGCGGCAGCGTGCCGTCGGGCAGTTCGGTCGCGCGCGGATAGCTGGGGTTCGATGGATCGCGCGTCGGCGGCGCCGTCTTGAAATCGAGGCCTGTCGTGTCGATGAAAAAGGGCGCCGTCTTGTCGGTGGTGTTGGCGCCGGGCGGCACGGCCATGTTCTGGGTCACGCAGGCCGGCTGCGACAAGGCGATGGAGGCGAAGGAGACGACGGAAATCAGCGTCCCCGCAAGGACGGACAATGAATTGGTCATGTCTGCTCCCGGTGTTGACAAGTCTTGTTGGCTCGTCTTGAGGCGAAGTATGCCGGGCCGCCCGCGGGCGGTCAAACGGCGGCCGGCCGCGTTGCAGCGATGGCCGCCATGCTGAAACCGAACAAGGACCGTTATTCCGCGCATGCCGCCGAAATTTTCCGGACATGAGGCCGTTGCTGTCGCACCTCGCGCGACGTAGCTTGCACACCGGTCGAGCCGCGAAAGTCGCGTCCGGTCAAAACGAAGAACTCTCCGGGAGGCAAACTATGAAAAAGCTCGCAGCCGCATTGTGCGCGGTGGCGCTGTTCGCAACGAGCGCGCAGGCTCAGACCGTGAAAGATTTCATCGCGGCGGTCACCAAGAAATGGACGACGCCGTTCGAGCCGTTCCAGCTCATCGGCAATATCTATTATGTCGGCACCGACGGCATCGCCGTCTACATCATCAAGACCTCGCAGGGCCTGATCCTGATGGATACGGCGCTGCCGGAGTCGACCGGCATGATCAAGGACAACATCGCCAAGCTTGGTTTCAAGATCGCCGACATCAAGTACATCCTTAACAGCCACGCGCATTTCGATCACACCGGCGGCTTCGCCGAGATCAAGAAGGAGACCGGTGCGCAGCTCGTGGCTGGCGAGCGCGACAAGCCGCTGCTTGAAGGCGGCTATTACCCCGGCGACGAGAAGAATGAGGACCTCGCCTTTCCCGCGGTGAAGGTCGATCGCGCGGTGAAGGAAGGCGACAAGGTCACGCTCGGTGACACCACGCTGATGGCACACGCGACACCCGGCCACTCGCCGGGCTGCACGAGCTGGGAGATGACCGTCAAGGACGGCAACCAGGACCGCGATGTGCTGTTCTTCTGCAGCGGAACGGTGGCGCTCAACCGCTTGGTCGGCCAGCCGACCTATCCCGGCATCGTCGACGACTATCGATCGACCTACGCCAAGGCCAGAGCGATGAAGATCGACGTTCTGCTCGGACCGCATCCGGAGGTCTACGGCATGCAGGACAAGCGCGCGCAGATGAAGGACGGCGCGCCGAACCCGTTCGTCAAGCCGGGCGAGCTTGCCACCTATGCTGCCGGTCTTGAACAGGAGTTCGACAAGCAGCTCGCAAAGCAGACGGCGGCGCTGCAGACTGCCAAGTAGCACCCCAACCACTGCTCTCCGCCTCTCCCCAAACGGCTAACGCACGCAAGCGCGTGGGTGCCGAAGCTTCCACATCGTCATGGCCGGGCTTGCCCCCGGCCATCCACGCCTTGCCCTGCGGCAGAAAACCCATGCCGGCCGATGCGGTCGCCGATTATTTCGCGGCGGAGGTTCAGCGTCTCGATGGTGCGCGGCGCGCGGCCAGGATCGTGGCCTGACCCCGCTCATACCGCGCAATAGCGGTCCTGGATCGCCTTGTCCGAGAGCAGCGCCGCGGCGCTGCCCTCATGCACGACCTCGCCCTGATCGATGATCACGGCGCGGTCGGCGAGGCGCAACGCCCATTCAACGTTCTGCTCGACCAGAAGCAGCGTCTTGCCCTCGTCGCGCAGGCGGCGGAACAGCACGCCCATCTCCTCGACCAGCACCGGCATGATGCCTTCGGAGGGCTCGTCGAGCAGGATCATCCTGGGCCGCGCGATCAGCGCACGGGCGATCGCCAGCATCTGCTGCTCGCCGCCCGAGAGCGTCACGCCCTCCTGGTCGAGGCGCTCCTTCAGGCGCGGGAAAGTCTCGGCGATCTCGTCGATCGCAGCGCGCTCCTCGATGTCGCTGCCGGCCGCGACCAGGCCGAGCCGCAGGTTCTCGCGCACGGAGAGGCCGGGAACGATGCGGCGTTCCTCCGGCACATAGGCGAGGCCAAGGTGAAAGCGCTGGTGCGCACGAAGCGGCAACAGCTCCCGGCCCGCAAAGCGCACCCGTCCCGTCGCCTTCGGCATCAGGCCCATCATCGCCCGCAATGTCGTGGTCTTGCCGGCGCCGTTGCGGCCAACCAGGGCGACGACCTCGCCCTCCTTCACGCGCAGCGAGATGCCGTGAAGGATGTGGCTCGGGCCATACCAGGCGTGGAGGTTCTCGATCTCGAGCAGCGCGGTCTCAGCCATAGCCTTCACTCTGTCCGAGATAGACCCGGCGGACTTCCGGGTTGCTCCTGATTTCGTCGGGCGCGCCGTCCGCAAGCAGGCCGCCATGGTGCAGCACCACGACGCGCTTGCTCAGCCCCAGCACCATCTTCATCTTGTGCTCCACCAGCAGCACGGTGCGCTTCTCGGCAAGCCGCTCCAAGAGCGCCACCATGTCCTTGGTTTCCTCCGGCCCCATGCCGGCGGTCGGCTCGTCGAGCAGGAGCAGCTCAGGTTCTGAGACCAGCGCGATCGCGATCTCCAATGCACGCTGCTGACCGTGGGACAGGAATTTCGCCAGCTCCCCGCGCTTGTCGAGAAGCCCAACCGCTTCGAGTGCAGTGTCAGCGCGCGCTTTCAGCTGTGCAAGCCGCGTGCGGTTGCGCCAGATGTCGTAACTCACCGTCAGCGCCTGTGCCGCCACGCGCACGTTCTCGTGCACCGTCAGATCCGGGAAGATGTTGGTGATCTGGTAGGAGCGCGAGATGCCCTGATGCGCGAAGCGGTGCTGCGGCAGCCCGTTCAGCTCGCGTCCTCTGAAATGCAGCTTGCCCGATGACGGCGTCAGCGCGCCCGAGAGGATGTTGAAGAACGTGCTCTTGCCGGCGCCGTTCGGCCCGATGATCGAAGTGAGCTGGCCGGCCGCAAAGGACACTGTGATGTCCTCGAGCGCGACGAAACCGCCGAAGCGCTTGCCGATGCCCTCGGCGCGAAGCAGCTCGCTCATCGCCGTTCCTTTCCGATCGGCAACACGTCGAGCAGCGTGCCCCAGATGCCCTTGGGCAGGAACAACACGAACAGGACGAAGATTGCGCCGACGAAGATCTGCCAATGCGGCGTCCAGAGCGAGATGACGTCCTCCAGGATCAGGAAGGTTGCCGCACCGACGAAGGGTCCGAAGAAGCTGCGCGCACCACCCAGCAACACCATCATCACGATCATGCCGGAGGTCTGGTAGTGCAGGATGTCCAGCGGCACGATCGACAGATGCAGCGCCAGCATGCAGCCGCCGAGCGAGGAGATCGCACCCGACAGCATGAACACGATGAGCTTGCAGCACTCGACATTGTAGCCGCAGGCCCGCGCCCGCTGCTCGTTCTCACGGATGGCCTCGATGACCGCGCCGAACGGCGAGTTGAGGATGCGCGACTGGAACCACATCGCCAGTGCCGCAAGCCCCATCAGCACGTAGTACTTGTTGACGGGATCGAGGAAGTTGACGGAAAGGCCGAACAGGTTGATGCGATCGACGGTGAAGCCGCGCAGGCCGTTCTCGCCGCCGGTGAAGGAAGCGGCCTGAAGCGCGACGTAATAGACGAGCTGGGCCAGCGCGAGCGTCACCATGGAGAAATAGATGCCGCGGGTGCGCGTCGAAACCACGCCGATCGCAGCCGCAAGGCATGTGCTGAGGAAGACGGCGATCGCGACCGCGACGAACCAGGGCACGCCATAGCGGCCAATGGCGATCCCGTTGAAGTAGGCGCCGGCGCCGAAGAAGGCGGCCTGACCGAACGACAGCAACCCGGTGTAGCCGAACAGGAGATTGTAGCCCATCACCACGACGCCGTAGATCAGGACGTTCACGGCCAGCGCCTTGGACGGCAGCAGCCATGGCAGGACAGCGAGGACCGCAATGGACAGCAGCACGCGCTGGTCCGGAAGCCAGCCGAGCCCGCTGGGCGCAGGTTTGGCGACCGCTTCGCCGCTCGATGGTGACGTCACGCGGTCCTCCCCTTCACGCCGAACAGGCCCTGCGGACGGATCAGCAGCACCACCGCCATCAGCGCGAACATAACGATGGTCGCCATCTCCGGCGCGAACAGCGCCACTAGGCTGATGGAAACGCCGACCATGAGGCCGGCCACGACCGCGCCGACGATCGAGCCGAGGCCGCCGATCACGGTCACGACGAAGGCTTCCGCGAGCACGAGCGAGCCCATCTCAGGGTTGACGCTGCGCATAGGACCGGCCAGCACCCCGCCAAGCGCCGCGAGCGCGACGCCAAGGCCGAAGATCGCGAGCCAGACCCGGCCGATATCGACGCCGAGCACCTGCATGATGGTGGGATCGCGGGCGCCGGCGCGCACGATCAGGCCGACGCGGGTCTTCTCCAGCATCAGCCAGAGCACCAGCAGAACCACGGCCACGAGCAAGATGACGAAGAGGCGGTAGCGCGGGAAGAAGCCGATGCCGAGGTCGAGCACGCCGATGAGCTGCGGCGGGGTCGGAAACGGGATTCCGTCGCTGCCGAACACGATGCGGACGCCCTCGACCAGGACGTAGCTGAGGCCGAAGGTCAGGAGGAGCGGATCATCGATCGAGCGTCCATAGAGCCGGCGGATCAGGAGGAACTCGATCAGCATGCCGAAGGCGCCGATCAGAATGGGGGCAAGCAACAGTCCCCACCAGAAACTGCCGGTGAGGGACGCCAGATAGAGGCCGGCGTAGGCGCCGATCATGAACAGCGCGCCGTGAGCGAAGTTAACGACCCCGAGCATGCCGAACACGATCGTCAGTCCAAGCGCAGTGATCACCAGGACCGCCCCAAGGGCGATCCCGGAGAGAAGCTGCATGATGATCAGCGACAGGTCCATCGTGACAGGACTTCAGGTGGCGTGGCCGAGCTCGGTACAGCTGCGCAGCATATCGTCCGAGCCCACGTCGTTGGCAACGACCGCGAACAGGTCGTTATCGTTGGCCATGGCGGACTTCTTCTTTGACTCCAGCACCAGAACCGACTGCACCGACTGATGATCGCACTTGCGGTAGTGCTGCGGACCCTTGGTCAGGTCATATTGCAGCTTCTCCAGGGCATCGACGACCTTGTCGGTGTCGGGGCCGCCCGCGGCCTGCATGGCGAGCAGCAGCGAGGCCACGCCGGAATAGCCGTAGGCGCCGTAATCGGTCGGGATCGCGCCGCCATTGGCGGCGCGGAACGCCGCGTTGAAATCGGCCGCCGACTTGCTCTGCGTCTCCAGGCCCCAATAGTAGTTGGCACCGCCGACCACGCCCTCGAACACGTCGGGACCGACCGCGAGCCGCTGGTTGTGCAGGATCACGGGTACGACGATCTTCATCTGCTGCTTGACGCCAAAATCCACCGCCTGCTTGATCGCGTTGGCCTGGTCGCGGCCGAAATTGGAGATACAGAGCACGTCGGGCCGCATCGACATCAGGCGCGGCATGAAGGTGGAGTAATCGGCCGCGCCGAACGGATGCAGGATCTCGCCGACATTGTCCGCGCCGATCGCCGCCTGGGCACGTTTGAAGCCGCGCAGCATCTCATGGCCATAGGCATAGTCGGCGACGAGATGCGCGACCTTCATGCCTTTCTTCAGGGTCTGCCGCGCCACGGCAGCGGTCGTCATGTGTGGATTGAGTGCCTCGTGGAAGGTGTATTTGCTGAAATCCCTGGCCTCGTTGATGGTGTCGGACTGGCTGATCGAGATATAGATCACGCCCCGCGCGCGGGTGACCTCGTTGACGGCAAGCTGCACGGCGCTGGAGAGTGCTCCGACCACCGCATGAACCTTGTCCTTCTCGATCAGCTCGAGCGTGCGGGTGGCGGCTTCGCCGGCATTGAGCTTGTCGTCACGCACCAGCAGCTCGACCTTGCGGCCGGCGATGCCACCCTTGTCGTTGACGAGCTTGACCGCAAGCTCGGCGCATTTGACCTGATCGCGCGCCTCGGCGGCGAAGGGACCGGTGAGCGGTGTGGGAAACCCGATGCGGATCGTTTCATCCGCGGCGCGACCGAGTCGGGGCATGGCGAGCATCGCGGCGCTGGCCGACAGGCCCGCCAGCGCGGCGCGGCGGGAGATTTTTTGGCGAAACGGGTTCGAGCCGGATTTGGGCATGATTCCTCCAGGAGTTTTTTTCTAGAAACGCTTCAGGGCTTTCAGGATTTTTGCGGGCGTGATCGGGATTGAATTGATCGTTGCGCCGAATTGCGCCAGCGCGTCGTTGACGGCGTTGAGCACGCAGGCGGATGCCGCCGCGGTGCCGGCCTCGCCGCAGCCCTTGGCGCCGAGCGCGGTGTCGGCGGTCGGCGTCTCGACATGGGCGATGACGATGTCGGGCATTTCCATCGCCATCGGCACCAGATAGTCGGCGAGCGAGCCGTTGATGAGCTGGCCGGTGTCGCTGTAGCGGCATTCCTCGAACAGGGCCGCACCTAGCCCCTGCACGACGCCGCCGCGGAGCTGCTCGTCCACCAGCATCGGATTGATGATGCGGCCGCAATCCTCGACGACGAAGTGCTTCAACAGCTTGACGAAGCCGGTGTCGACATCGACCTCCAGCGAGCAGCCCTGGATCCCGTTGGTGAATGCGAACGGATAGCCCTGCGGCGCGAAGTGGTGGCTCACGGTGAGCTGTGCCTGCGTGTCCGGCGGCAGCGTGTCGGAGCGGAAATAGGCGATGCGCGCGATCTCGGAGATCGGCAGACGCTGCTGCCGCGTCGCCGCGTCGACCACCTCACCGTCGATGATGTCGAGCGCGGCCGGCTGCTCCTGGAGGATGAGCGCGGCGATCTCCAGGATGTTGCGCTTGAGCACGCGCGTCGCCTGAAGCGCGGTTTCGCCGCCGATGCCGGCGCCGCGGCAGGCCCAGGTGGCACCGCCGTGCGGCGTGACCTCGGTATCGCCGGTGATGACCTTGACGTGTTCCTGCGCAAGGCCGAGCTGATCAGCGACGATCTGGCTGATGATCGCTTCGGTGCCCTGCCCCTGCTCGGTGACCGAGATCAGGCAGCGGACCTCGCCCGACGGTGTCAGGCCGACGATCGCGCCGTCCTGCGACGAGATGCGTGCGCCGCCGACGCCATAGAACGCCGGGCTGGGATTGGTGATCTCGACAAAGGTCGCGATGCCGATGCCGCGATAGACGCCGCGCTTGCGCAAGTCGCTCTGCTCGGCGCGCAGCGCGTCATAGTCCATCATCGCGTGCAGGCGCTTCAGGCATTCCTGATGCGACAGCGCCTCGAAGCGGTAGCCGGTCGGCGAGGTCTGCGGATAGGCGTCATCGGCGATGACGTTCTGTGCGCGGATCGCGAAGGGATCGAGGCCGACTTTGGCCGCGGCCATGTCGACCAGCCGTTCGGTGACGGCACAGGCGACGGGATGACCGACGGCACGGTACTGGCTGGTCTGCACCTTGTTCTGGAAGATCACCTCCAGCAGCGCACGATAATTCCTGAAGCAATAGGGCGCACCGATCAGGCGGATGACCTGGTTGCCTTCGACCACGCTGGTGCGGGGATAGGTCGAGAAGGCGCCGATCGCGGTCAGATCGTGCACGTCCATCGCCAGGATCTCGCCCTTGGCGTCGAGCGCGATTCGGGCGCGGACGCGATGGTCGCGCGCGTGGATGTCGGAGACAAAGGACTCGATCCGATCAGCGACATATTTCACGGGACGGCCGATCAGGATCGAGAGGCCGACCACCGCCATGTCCTCGTGATAGACATGCAGCTTCATCCCGAAGGAGCCGCCGATGTCGGTCGCGATGACGCGGACGCGGGCCTCGGGGATGCCGTAGTGACGCGAGTAGAGGTCTTGGAACTGATATGGCGTCTGCGTGCCATGATGCACGGTCAGCATCTCGGCGCCGGGGTCATAATCGGCGACGATGGCACGCGGCTCCAGCGTCACGGCGGTATGGCGGCCGAAGGAGAACTCCTCTTCTACGACATGGGCTGCGGTTGCGAAGACGTCGTCGACGCCGCCGCTGTCGAGCTGACTACGGAAGCAGACGTTGCTAGCGCTGCCGGGATTGACCAGTGGCGTTCCGACCTCGCGGGCGCTGTCGATGTCGACCACCACGGGCAGATCCTCGTAGTCGATCTCGATCAGCTCCAGTGCGTCCTCGGCGATCGACCTACTCTCGGCGACGACGGCGACCACCGCCTGTCCGGCCCAGACCACGCGATCGAGCGGCAACGGCAATTGCGGCGCCGATGTCATGCCCTTGAAATGATCCAGCGTGCCGGTCCAGGGCGTGCAGATCTTTGCGAGATCGGCGCCCGTGGCAACGAGATGCACGCCCTCGAGCACACGCGCCTGTTCGGTATTGATCGAGACAATCTTCGCATGCGCGTGCGGGCTGCGCAGGAACGCGGCATGCAGCATGCGCGGCAGACGGAGATCGCTGACATAGCGCCCGCGCCCGGCGAGCAACCGCTTGGCGTTCGGCCGCGGCACCGAGCGGCCGATATAGGAATTCGGGCGGTCGAGCGAGGTTAGCGGCGCGCTCATGCTGCACCTCCCTCGCTGCGCGCCTTGGCGACCACGTCGATGGCATCAACGATCGCCTCGTAGCCGGTGCAGCGGCAGTAATTGCCCGACAGCGCGTCGCGGATCTCTTCGCGGCTCGGCCGCGCGACCTGCGAGAGCAGCTCATGCGCGTTGACCAGCATGCCTGGCGTGCAGAAGCCACATTGCAATGCGTTGCGACGATGGAATTCGGCCTGAAGATCGGCGATCACGCCGCTCTCGGACAGGCCTTCGATGGTGTCGATCCTGGCGCCGTCGGCCTGCACGGCGAACATCAGGCAGGAGTGCACGGAGCGACCGTCGAGCCGAACAAGGCAGGCGCCGCACGCCCCCATCTCACAGCCGGCATGCGTGCCGGTCAGTTCGAGCACGTTGCGCAGGCAATCGACCAGCGTCTCGCGTGGAGCAACGTCGCAGGCGACCTTGCGACCGTTGACGATGAAGCGGACCCGCACTGTCTCATTGACTTCCTCCGCCAGCATATCGTCGCCGATCCCGCTCATGCGCCCTCACCGAGACGTCCGAGCAGGCGGCCAAGCAGCACGCGGGCGAGATGCAGCCGCATCATCGGCGGCACCTCGTCGCTCTCGGGCGGCGCGAGATCGTTGTCCAGCGCAGCCTGCGCGGCGGCGATGCGTGCCGCATCAAGGCTGAAGCCGGTCAATGCCGTCTCGGCGCCCTTGACCCGCGTCGGCGTGTTGCCGACCGAGAAGAAGGATATGCGGATATCGTCGATGCGATCGCCCGTTTGGGTCGCGAGCATGCCGCAGCCGACCAGCGCATAATCGCCGCGCCGGCGCGCCAGCTCGTCAAAGGCGAAACGCTGATTGCTCCTGAACAATGGAACGTGGACCGCCGTGATCAGCTCGCCCGGCTGCAAGGCGGTTTCGAACAGATCGATAAAGAAGTCGTCAGCTTTCAAACGCCGGCTGCCCGAAGGGCCGGCGATCTCGATCTCGGCGTCAAGCGCCAGCGTCATCGCGGGAAATTCGGACGCGGGATCGGCCAGCGCGACGCTGCCGCCAAAGGTGCCGCGGTTGCGGATCGCCGGATGGGCGACGAAGGGCGCCGCGGCGCGCAGCAGCGGCGCGAACGCGGCGATCAACGGCTCGGTCAGCATCTCACAATGACGGGTGAGCGCGCCAATGCGCAAGGTATCGCCCTCGCGGCAGACGCCGCGCAGTTCGGCGATATGGGTGATGTCGATCAGGAGCCGCGGCGCCTGCAGCCGCAGCGACAGCGCCGGCACGAGGCTCTGGCCGCCGGCGATGAAACGCGCGTCGTCGCCGGCGCGCGCATGAGCGTCCAGCGCCTGGTCGATCGTATCGGCACGAAAATAGCTGAAAGCCCTCGCCTTCACCGCCGTTTCCTCAGATCCATCGGCTCATCAGCCGGGATGCCAGATTTGTAACCATCTGGTCTTAAAATCCTGACACGGCGGCACAAGCCGGTCAACAGGAAATGACCATTTGGTCACAAATGCACGTTTAGGCTAAGAAGGCAGCCGGGAGTGCGATTCAGCGGCAAGATGGCGAAAAAGACGCAGAAGACGGCGAAACGACCGGCCCGGCGGCGAACCGAAGGACGCGACAGGGCCGCGCCAAAGCGCCGCAACATGCGCGCAGCCGACCGCGAGCGGGCGATCGTCGACGAGGCGATCCGCTTCTTCGCCGAGCGAGGCTTCGAGGGCCAGACCCGCGAGCTTGCCAAGCGCATGGGCATCACCCATTCGGCGATCTACCGCCACTTCCCGAGCAAGGAGGCGCTGATTGAACGGGTCTACCAGGAGGTCTATCTCAGCCGCTGGTCGCCGGAATGGGGCCCGCTGATCCACGACCGCACGCTGTCCCTGGAGGCGCGGCTGACGCGCTTCTATCTCGACTATGTCGTGCGCGTGTTCGAATACAACTGGGTGCGGATCTTCGTCTTCTCCGGCATGAAGTCGTTCGGCATCACCGGCCGCTATCTCGACATCGTCCGCCGCGAGATCATCGAACCGGCCGCGGCCGAGCTGCGCCACGAGCTCGCGCTGCCTGATGCCAAAGCCCAGCCGCTCGGCGAGCGCGAGACCGAGCTGTTCTGGGGCCTGCATGGCCGCATCTTCTATCTCGCCATCCGCAAGTTCATCTACGAGACGCCGATCCCGTCGGATCTCGACGCGATCGTGCGCGACGCCGTCCGGACTTTCATGGACGGCGCGAAGGCGACGATGCCGAAGCTGTTGATGCGCGACTAAGCCGTGGCTACTTCGCGAGGCTCGGCAGATCGAGCCCGTTGGCGCGGGCGCAGTCGATGGCGGTGTCGTAGCCCGCATCGGCATGACGCATGACGCCCGTGGCGGGATCGTTCCAGAGCACGCGCTCGATCCGCTTCGCGGCTTCCGGCGTGCCGTCGGCGACGATCACCATGCCGGCGTGCTGGGAATAGCCGATGCCGACGCCGCCGCCATGATGCAGCGACACCCAGGTCGCGCCGCTGGCACAGTTCAAGAGCGCGTTGAGCAAGGGCCAATCGGACACCGCGTCCGAACCGTCGCGCATCGCCTCGGTCTCGCGGTTGGGGCTTGCCACCGAGCCGCTGTCGAGATGATCGCGGCCGATCACGACCGGCGCCTTGAGCTCGCCGCGCGCCACCATCTCGTTGAAGGCGAGGCCGAGCCGGTGGCGGTCACCGAGGCCGACCCAGCAGATCCGCGCCGGCAAGCCCTGGAACTTGATGCGTGCCTTGGCCATGTCGAGCCAGTTGTGCAGATGCTTGTCGTGCGGCATCAGCTCTTTCACCTTGGCGTCGGTCTTGAAGATGTCCTCGGGATCGCCCGACAGCGCGGCCCAGCGAAACGGACCGACGCCGCGGCAGAACAGGGGGCGGATGTAGGCGGGAACGAAGCCCGGGAAATCGAAGGCGTTCTTCAGGCCCATGTCCTGCGCCATCTGGCGGATGTTGTTGCCATAGTCGAGCGTCGGAATGCCCTGCACGTGGAAATCGAGCATGGCCTGGACATGATCAACCATCGACGTCTTCGACGCGCGCTCGACCGCCTTCGGGTCGGAGGCGCGCTTCGCCTCCCATTCGGCCAGCGTCCATCCCTTCGGCAAGTAGCCGTTGATCGGATCATGCGCGCTGGTCTGGTCGGTGACGATGTCGGGCTTGACGGCACGGCGCACCAGTTCGGGAAAGATCTCCGCGGCATTGCCGAGCAGGCCGACCGAAACGGGCTTCTTCGTCTTCGCGGCCTCCGCCATGATCGCGAGCGCTTCGTCGAGCGTCGCGGCCTGGCGATCGAGATAGCCCGTGCGCAGCCGCATCTCGATGCGGCTCGGCTGGCACTCGACGGCGAGGAGCGAGGCGCCAGCCATGGTCGCGGCAAGCGGCTGCGCGCCGCCCATGCCGCCGAGGCCGGCCGTGAGAATCCATTTTCCCGCGAGGCTGCCGCCATAGTGGCGGCGCCCGACCTCGACGAAGGTCTCGTAGGTGCCCTGCACGATGCCCTGGCTGCCGATATAGATCCACGAACCCGCAGTCATCTGGCCGAACATCATCAAGCCCTGCCGATCGAGCTCGTTGAAGTGGTCGAGCGTTGCCCAGTGCGGCACGAGATTCGAATTCGCGATCAGGACGCGTGGTGCGTCCGCATGGGTGCGAAAGATGCCGACCGGCTTGCCGGACTGAACGAGCAGCGTCTGGTCGCCTTCGAGCTTCCGCAAGGACGACGTGATCCGGTCAAAGCTCTCCCAGTCGCGCGCGGCGCGGCCGATGCCGCCATAGACGACGAGCTCGCTGGGGCGCTCCGCGACTTCCGGATCGAGGTTATTCATGAGCATGCGCAGCGGCGCTTCCGTCAGCCAGCTCTTGGCGCTGATGTCGCTGCCATGCGGAGCGCGGATGATGCGGTCGTTGTCCAGTCGGCGGTTCATGAAGACCTCCTTAACCAAGTCTCGGAAACGGATCATTTGGGAGCGCGGAAAGCGCGACGGCCGGCAGCGTGTCGCCTTCGATCAGCGCGGCCGCCTTGGCGAGATCGCCCGCCATATAGCGGTCGGTACTGAGCGCGGGCACCTGTTCGCGAAGCGTGGCGATAACGGCGACGAGCGGTTTGCTGGTCGCGTGCGGCGCGCGCAGCGTAATGCCTTGCGCGGCGACCAAAAGCTCGATGCCGAGGATGGCGGCAAGATTGTCGGCCATATCCGACAGCCGCCGCGCGGCATGCGCGGCCATCGAGACGTGATCTTCCTGGTTGGCACTGGTCGGCGTCGAATCGATCGAGCAGGCGAGTGCGCGCTGCTTGTTCTCGGCATAGAGCGCGGCCGCCGTCACCTCGGCAATCATGAAGCCGGAATTGATGCCGGGGTCGGATGTCAGGAATGGCGGCAGACCGAAATTGAGCGCGGGGTCGACCAGCGTCGCGATACGCCGCTCACTGATCGCGCCGATCTCGGACAGTGCCAGCGCGATTGCGTCGGCGGCAAAGGCCACGGGCTCGGCGTGGAAATTGCCGCCGGAGACGATCTCGCCGGTCTCGACCAGCACGAGCGGATTGTCGGTGACGGCGTTGGCCTCGATGATCAGAGTGCGCGCGGCCTGCGTGATCAGATCAAGCGCTGCGCCCGCGACCTGTGGCTGGCAGCGTAGGCAATAGGGATCCTGCACGCGCTCGTCACCTTCGAGATGCGACAGCCTGATATCGCTGCCGTCGAGCAGCGCCGTTAGCGTTGCGGCCGCAGCGATCTGCCCGGCATGGCCGCGCAATTGCTGGATCTCAGGACGGAACGGCGCCGTCGACGCCATCGCGGCATCGACCGACAGCGCGCCCGTGACGAGCGCGGCACGAGCGAGGCGATGTGCGCGCAGCACGCCGGCGATGGCATAGGCGGCCGAGAACTGCGTGCCGTTGATCAGGGCAAGCCCTTCCTTGGGGCCGAGCGTCAGCGGCGCGAGGCCTGCCGAGGCGAGTGCATCGCGGCCGGGCACGGTCTTGCCGTCGACGAATGCCTGCCCCTCCCCGATCATGACCGCCGTCATATGCGCGAGCGGCGCGAGATCGCCGGAGGCGCCGACCGAGCCCTGCTGCGGCACCAGCGGATAGACGCCTCGCGCCAGCATTGCTTGCAACTGCTCGATCACCTCGCGGCGCACGCCGGAGGCGCCGCGCCCGAGCGAGATGATCTTCAGGGCCATCATCAATCGCACGATCGTTTCCGGCGTGGCCGGCCCGACGCCGCAGCAATGCGAGACGATGAGGTTGCGCTGGAGCAGCACGGTCTGATCGGGCGGAATGCGTTTCGACGCAAGCTTTCCGAAGCCGGTGTTGATGCCGTAGACCGGCATATCGGCATGCGCGGCCTTCGCGACAATCGCTGCGGCCGCCTCGACGCGCGGCCAGAACGAAGGGGCAAGGATGACAGACGCGCCCGCGAGCACATGCGCAAAATCGTCGAGGCCGACTGTTCCCGGCGCGACGACGATCGGTGCGCCCGGCTCCGTCACTGGCCCCTCCACACCCGGCGATGCAGCGGGTTGAAGCCGATGCGATAGACGAGCTCGGCGGGACGCTCGATGTCCCAGATCGCGAAGTCGCACCATTTGCCGGCTTCGAGTGTGCCGGTTTCATGGAGCACGCCCAGCGCACGCGCGCCTTCGCGGGTCACGCCGGCAAGACACTCGGCCACCGTCATCCGGAACAGCGTCGCACCCATGTTCATGGCAAGCAGCAGCGAGGTCAGCGGCGAGCTGCCGGGATTGCAGTCGGTCGCGAGCGCCATGTTGACGCCATGCTTGCGGAACGCCTCGACCGGCGGCTTTTGGGTCTCGCGGATGAAATAGAAGGCGCCGGGCAGCAGCACGGCCACCGTGCCGGCCTTCGCCATCGTCGCCGCACCGGCCTCGTCGGTATGCTCGAGATGATCCGCCGAGAGCGCGGAGAATCTTGCGGCGAGCGCCGCACCGCCGAGGTTCGACAATTGATCGGCATGCAGCTTGACCGGCAACCCGAGCGCCTTCGCCGCCTCGAACACCCGCGCGGTTTGCTCGCCGGAAAACGCGATGCCTTCCATGAAGGCATCCACAGCGTCGGCGAGACCAGCCTTGGCGACCGCGGGCAGCATCTCACGACAGACAAGATCGATGTAGCGATCCTTGTCGCCGTCGGCCTCGGGCGGCAGCGCATGCGCGCCGAGAAAGGAGGTGCGGATCGCAACCGGCCGCATCCGGCCGAGGCTGCGCGCGGCGGCGAGCTGCCGCATCTCGGTTTCGGTATCGAGGCCGTAGCCGGACTTGATCTCGACGGTAGTCGCGCCCTCGCCGATGAGGGCATCGAGCCGCAGCAGCGCACTTGCAACGAGATCAGCCTCGCTTGCCTTGCGCGTTGCGGCCACGGTCGAGACGATACCGCCGCCGGCGCGCGCGATCTCCTCGTAACTCGCGCCCTTCAGCCGCAGCTCGAACTCGTGCGCGCGGTTGCCGCCATAGACGAGATGGGTGTGGCAGTCGACGAGGCCCGGCGTGATCCAGCGGCCCTCGCAATCGATCCGCTCGATCGCATCCGTATCCGCCGGAAAATCCGCCTGCGTGCCCGCATAGACGATGCGGCCGCCGTGCGCGGCGATCAGTCCATGCTCGATCTCGCCGAGATCGGGACGATCGGCCCGCATCGTGGCGAGCCGGGCATTGTGCCAGATCCGGTCAAAGCGCTCTGCCATGCGGTGGTCCCTCGCCGTGGGATGCTTGACATATATGTCTAGACATATAATCGTGGCGCGGTTCTGTCCAGCCGGCATGGAAACATGACACGACTGCATTTCGCCTCCGCGCTGCTGCCTTCGGGCTGGGCCAATGACGTGCAGGTGGTTGTCACTGCCGGCGCGATTGCCGCAGTGACGCCGGGCGTAGCGCCGGCCGCGGGCGACGAACGCCACCAGATTGCGCTTCCGGGTCTGGCAAGCCTGCACAGCCATGCGTTTCAGCGCGGCATGGCAGGATTGGCCGAGCTGCGCGGCGACTCCACCGATACATTCTGGACCTGGCGCGAGACGATGTATCGTTTCGCGCTCGCGATGAGGCCGGACGACGTCACCGCCGTCGCGAGGCTGCTTTATGTCGAGATGCTGGAACAGGGTTTTACCCGCGTCGGCGAATTCCATTACCTGCACCATGACCACGACGGCGCGCCTTACGCTGATATCGCCGAGATGGCCGCGCGCATCGCGCAAGCTGCCGAAGCCTCAGGCATCGGGCTGACGCTGCTGCCGAGCTTTTATGCGCACGGCTCCTTTGGCGGCGCGGCACCGCATGCCGGGCAGCGTCGCTTCATCTGCTCGGTCGATAAGTTTGCGGCGCTGACGGCTGCCTCGCACAAGGCGATCAGCACCTTGCCTGGCGCCAATATCGGCATCGCGCCGCACAGCCTGCGCGCCGTGACGCCAGACGAGCTCGCGGCGATCATTCCGCTCGCGGACGGCGGTCCCGTGCATATTCACGCCGGCGAGCAGATCAAGGAGGTCGAGGATTGCCTGGCCTGGTCGGACCGGCGGCCGGTGCAATGGCTGCTGGAGCACGCGCCCGTCGATCAACGCTGGTGCCTCATCCATGCAACCCACACGACGAACGAAGAGGTCACCGCATTCGCCAGGACCGGCGCGGTGGCCGGCCTCTGCCCGGTGACCGAAGCCAGTCTCGGCGACGGCATCTTTCCCGCCCGCGAATTCCTCGACGCCGGCGGCGCGTTCGGCGTCGGCACTGATTCCAACGTGCTGGTCGGCGTCGCCGACGAGCTGCGTCAGCTCGAATATGGCCAGCGGCTCAGGCATCGCGAGCGCAATGTCCTGTCGGGCGGCGCAGGTACGTCGACGGGGCGCGCGCTGTTCGATCACGCGCTTGCAGGCGGCGCGCAGGCGCTGGCGCAGAAATCCGTCGGCCTCGCGCCCGGGGCGCGTGCCGATATCGTCACGCTCGACACCGCGCATCCGTCGCTGGCGGGACGTTCACGCGATGCCGTCATCGACGGCTGGATCTTTGCGGCCGGCAGCGGCGCGATCGATTGCGTCTGGGCCGGCGGCAACAAGGTCGTCGAGGGTGGGCAGCACGGGCTGCGCGCCAGGGCACGGGAGCAATTCAACGCAGCCGTGCGGAGGCTCGTCGCATGAGCCTCGCCACCAATGCTGCCGACAAGCCGACGCTCTACAAGCGGATCCGGGCCGACATCGAGAAGCGGATATTGACCGGCGAATGGCCGCCGGGGCACCGCATCCCCTTCGAGCACCAGTTGATGGCGCGCTATGGCTGCTCGCGCATGACGGTGAACAAGGCGCTGTCCGAGCTCGCGCAGGCCGACCTGATCGAGCGACGGCGCCGCGCCGGCTCCTTCGTGCGCCGGCCGCAACACATGTCCGCCGTGCTCAAGATCGCCGACATGCGCGCCGAGATCACCGCGCTCGGCCGCAGCTATGGCTACGAGCTGATCCATCGCAAGCTGCGCGCGGCGACCGCCGCCGACCGCGACCGGCTCGGCGTGAAAACGGCCGGCAAGGTGATCGCGATTGCCTGCCGGCACAGCGCCGACGACGTGCCTTTTGCGGTCGAGGACAGGCTGATCGATCTCTCCTCCGTGCCCGAAGCCGCGAGCGCGGATTTTGCGCGCGAGCCGCCGGGCTCATGGCTGCTTCATCATGTCCCATGGACAGAAGCCGAGCACACGATCAGCGCCATTGTTGCGGACGATCGCACGGCGGAGGCGCTCGACATCGCCGTCGGCGCGCCCTGCCTCGTGATCGACCGCTATACGTGGCGCAGCGCACGCACGATCACCGCCGTGCGCCTGCTCTATCCTGGTGACTCTCACCGCCTTGTCGCCCGATTCAAGGGAGGCTGAGAGAGACGATGTCGGCACAATTCGTGCAACGCTTCGGGCAACGGTTCAAACAATTCGGACCGACAAAGAGATCAACAGGACGTCAATCCATCGATCGCAAGAGGACGACAATCATGCGTAGTTCAAAGGTATTCGCGACAATCATTGCCCTCGCAGTGTTCAGCCCGGCGCTCGCCGACGACGTCAAGGTCGGCGTCGGCATCTCCGGCTGGACTGGTTTTGCGCCGCTCACGCTCGCGAAAGAGGCCGGCATCTTCAAGAAGAACGGCCTCGACGTGACGCTGAAGAAGATCCCGCAGAAGGACCGCCACCTCGCCATCGCCTCGGGTGATATCCAGTGCGCGGCAACCACCGTCGAGACTTGGATCTCCTGGAACGCCAACGGCGTCACCACCAAGCAGATCTTCCAGCTCGACAAGAGCTATGGCGCCGACGGCATGGCCGTGCGCAACGACATCGCCGCGATCAAGGATCTGAAGGGCAAGACGGTGGCGGCCTCCGCGCCCGGCACATCGCCCTATTTCGCGCTGGCCTGGATGCTCAAGAAGAACGGGCTGTCGGTTAAGGACGTGACCGTCGTGAACCTCGAGCCGGCCGCCGCCGCGCAGGCTTTCGTCTCCGGCCAGAACGATGCCGCGATGACCTATGAGCCGTATCTGTCGACCGTGCGCGCCGCGCCCGACAAGGGCAAGATCATCGCGACCACGCTCGACTACCCGATGGTCATGGATACCTTCGGCTGCACCCCGAAATTCCTCACCGACAATCCGAAGGCAGCCAAGGCGCTCGCCGACGGCTATTTCGAAGCGCTGGACATGATCGCCAAGGATCAGGCCAAGGCCTACGAGATCATGGGCGCTGACGTGAAGCAGACCGGCGAGCAGTTCGGCAACTCGGCAAAATATCTGCGCTGGCAGGACAAGGCTGCGAACCAGAAATTCTTCGCCGGCGATTTCCTGACCTTCAACAAGGACGCTGCCGACCTCCTGCTCGAGATCGGCATCATCAAGGCCGCGCCGAAGGTCGAAGACCTCTTCAACGCGAGCTACATCAAGTAAACTGCCCAGGAACTGCCGGTCCCGCTTCGCGGCGGGACCGGCGCATGAGTTAAGCTACTGCCCGGATAGATCGTTTGATGCGTCCCCTGGATCCCGTGACATCGAAGCGGCGCGCGGCCTATGGCCTTGCGTTCTTCGTGCTGTTCGTTGCCCTCTGGTCCTGGGCGACTTTCGGCGGCCATGTGTCAAAAACCTTTCTCGCCAACCCGCTGACGATGGTGCAGGAAGGTGTTGATCTCCTGACCCAGCACGGCTTCCTGTTCGACATCGGCATGACGATCTGGCGCGTGGTCGGCGGCTTTGCGCTGGCAGCGGTCATCGCGGTGCCGCTCGGCGTGCTGATGGGCGCCTACAAGCCGGTCGAAGCGTTCCTCGAACCGTTCGTCTCCTTCGCGCGCTACCTGCCCGCTTCCGCCTTCATTCCGCTCCTGATCCTGTGGGCCGGCATTGGCGAACTGCAAAAGCTGCTCGTCATCTTCATCGGCTCGGTGTTCCAGGTCATCCTGATGGTCGCGGTGACCGTGGGCGCCACGCGGCGCGATCTGGTCGAGGCGGCCTATACGCTCGGGGCCGGCGACCGCGGCATCATCCGCCGGGTGCTGCTTCCCTCCTCCGCGCCCGAGATCGCCGAAATCCTGCGGCTGGTGCTGGGCTGGGCCTGGACTTACGTCATCGTCGCCGAGTTGATCGGCTCGTCCTCCGGCATCGGCCACATGATCACCGACAGCCAGGCACTGCTTAACACCGGCCAGATCATCTTCGGCATCATCGTGATCGGATTGATCGGCCTTATCTCCGACTTCCTGTTCAAGGCGTTCAACGCCTGGCTGTTTCCGTGGAAGCTCGCATGACGACGCTGAAGATCGAGCAGGTCTCGCGAACCTTTCCCGCGCGCCACGGCAACGCGCCGACCAAGGCGCTGGAGCCGACTGACCTCATCATCGGCAACAACGACTTCGTCACCATCCTCGGCCCTTCCGGTTGTGGCAAGTCCACACTCCTTCGCATCGTCGCCGGCCTCGACCGCCCGACCAGCGGGCGTGTTACGCTCGACGCGCGCGAGGTGACCGGCCCCGGCGCCGATCGCGGCATGGTGTTTCAGTCCTACACGCTATTTCCTTGGCTGACCGTGCGCGAAAACATCGCCTTCGGCCTGCGCGAGCGTGGCGTTCCGCAAGGAGAGCGCCACAAGATCGCGGATGCATTCATCCGCCAAGTTGGCCTCGCCGGCTTCGAGAACCACTGGCCGAAGCAACTCTCCGGCGGCATGCAGCAGCGCACGGCGATCGCCCGCGCGCTCGCCAACGATCCAAAGATCCTGCTGCTCGACGAGCCTTTCGGCGCGCTGGACAACCAGACCCGCGCACTGATGCAGGAGATGCTGCTCGGGATCTGGGAGCGCGACCAGAAGACCGTGCTGTTCGTCACGCACGACATCGAGGAGGCGATCTTTCTCGGCAGCCGCGTCATCGTCATGAGCGCGCGTCCCGGGCGCATCAAGGCCGAGATTGCGGTGGACCTGCCGCATCCGCGCTCCTACAAGATCAAGACCACGCCCGAATTCGTCCGGCTGAAGGAGCGGCTGGTCGAGGAAATCCGCACCGAGGCGTTGAAGGTTGCCGAACATGCCTGACACACAGTTGCGCGCCAATGGCGAGCGGGTTCTCGCCGATCTCAACGCGTTGCGCGCCATCGGCGCCTACAAGACAGGCGTGCACAAGCCGACCTTCTCCGAACCGCACAAGCAGTCGCTGGAATGGCTGGTGCAGAAGCTGCCCGAGGCGGGCCTCACGGCAGCGATCGACGGCATCGGCAACGTCTTCGGCACCAGCGCAAGAGTCGGGCCGAAGCTGCTTGCGGGATCGCATCTGGAAAGCCAGAACTACGCCGGCTGGCTCGACGGTCCGCTCGGCGTCGTCTATGCGCTTGAAGCCGCGCGCGTGCTCAATTCCGATCCCTCGCTCAAAGGCGCGGTCGAGGTTGCCGCCTGGTGCGATGAGGAAGGACATTTCGGTCATTTCCTCGGCTCGCGCTCCTATGTCGGGCAGGTGACCGAGGCCGACGTCGACGCCGCGCGCGATCGCACCAGCGGCCGGACGATGCGCGAGGCACTCAGCGACATGGGTCTCGCCGGACGCGCGCGCGTCACCGCCGAGAAGGGGCGGCACGTCGGATATCTGGAGGCGCATATCGAGCAAGGCGATACGCTTGAAAGCGGTCGCCTCGCGATCGGCGTCGTGACCTCCATCGTCGGCATCTGGCAATACCGCATCGATTTCGCCGGCGAACAGAACCACGCCGGCACCACCCGCATGGTGGCGCGCAAGGATGCGGGCCTCGCGCTGGCAAAATTCTGCGTGGCGATCGATGAGCGTTTTCCGGCCGCGTGCGGACCGCGCACGGTCTGGACGACCGGCCGGATCACGCTCGATCCGGGTGCGCCGAGCATCATTCCGGGCGCCGCCGAAATGCTGTTCCAGATCCGCGACGACAACCCGGCCGTGATCGTGCGGCTGGAGGAACTGCTGCGGACGATGGCGGACGAGGTCAACGCGAAGGGCCCCTGCACCGTGACCGTGGAGCGAATCCGCACCGGCGCTCCCGCCATGATGGATTCCCGCTTCCAGGATGCGATCGAGGCGGCAAGCAAGGCCGTTGCGGACGGACGCTCGCTCCGCATGCCGAGCGGCGCCGGTCACGATGCGCAGATGCTCGCAACCATCATGCCCGCGGGCATGCTGTTCGTGCCCTCGATCGGCGGCATCAGCCACCATTGGACCGAAAACACCGCCGACGCCGATATCGTCACCGGCGCACAGGTCTTTGTCGACGCCTGCCGGCGCATTCTCGGCGGCTAGGCAGAGGCCTGACGCCGGCGCGCGGTGCGGGGGTCGTTGAGCGCGAGCCCCGGCCTTGGCCAATCCACCGCAACCAGCCGACCGGTGCCGGAGAGCGTGATGAAGGCGGTGCGCATGTCCGCGCCGCCAAAGCAGATGTTGGTGCAGTAGACCTCGTCGGCCTCGTGGAATTCCACGAGATCACCGTCCGGCGAGAATACGCTGATCCCGCCGCGCACCAGCGTCGCGACGCAGATATTGCCGTTCTCCTCCACCGCGAGCGAATCGAAACGCTGGTAGCCGGGCAGGCCGTGCAGCAGCCTGCCGCCATTGGGCGAAGGCCACGGCTCCTTCGCAACCTCGCCCTCGCCCGTGATCGGATAGCTCCAGATCCGGCTGGTCTCGGTCTCGGAGACGTAGAGCGTGCGTCCATCCGGCGACAGCCCGATGCCGTTCGGCGTCATGATCGGAAAGATCGCCTCCCGGATCATGGAGCCGTCGGTGCGCGCATAATAGACCGCGCCGCGATCCATCAGGCGGCCATAGGTCTTGCCGAGGTCAGTGAACCAGAAGCCGCCGTTGGCGTCGAAGACGATGTCGTTCGGCCCTTTCAGATGGACGCCGCCGCAGCTGTCGTAGAGAGTTTTGACAGCGCCGGTGTCGAGGTCGACCTGCTCGATGCGGCCCGTTGTGTAGTCCTCGGCGCGGCCGGTCGGACGGGCATAGTTGCGGCTGTCCTTGTGCCAGGAGAAGCCGCCATTGTTGCAGACGTAGCATTTTCCGTCCGGCCCGATCGCCGCGCCATTCGGACCGCCGCCGAGATGCGCGATCACCTCTTTCCGGCCCGCCGGCAGCACCCGCGTGAGCCGGCCGCCTTCGATCTCAACGACGATGACGCTGCCGTCGCCAAGCGCAATCGGCCCTTCGGGAAAGGCCAGTCCGTTCGTAATCTCTCTGGCTTCGAGGCGCATGTCGTCACTCCGTCATGCCGGTGCCGGCTGGCCCGCACCGAGATAGGCTTCCACGACTTCGGCCCGGCTTGCCGCGGTCGCAATAGCCGCCGCGCTGCGATGGCCCACAATCGCGCCGTTGCGGACGAAATAGAGTTCGTCGGCTACCTTTATCGTCATCCGGAAATTCTGCTCGACCAGCATGATCGCAAGCCCGGTGTCCTGCTTGATCGTGACGAGGCGCTCGAACACGCGCCGGATCAGCAGCGGCGCCAGCCCAAGCGATGGCTCGTCGAGCAGAAGCAGCCGCGGCGCGCTCATCAGGCCGCGCCCAATCGCGAGCATCTGCTGCTCGCCGCCGCTCAGCATCCAGGCCGGCGACTTCAAGCGGTTCGCGATCTCCGGAAACAGTTCCAGCATGAGATCGCGCCGCTGCCGCTGCATGCGCGCATCGAGGAAGAAGCCGCCAAGCAGAAGATTTTCGGCGACCGTGAGCGAGCCGACGATCTGACGGCCCTCGGGGACATAGACGATGCCGCGCCGGACACGCTGCCGCGCGGCGAGCACGCCTATGTCTTCGCCGGCGAAGCGCATCTCGCCTTCCGCCGGCACCAGGCCCGCGATAGCCTTGAGCACCGACGATTTGCCGGCGCCGTTGGCGCCGAGGAGCGCCACCACGCCTTTCTCCGGCACGGAAAGATCGACGTTTTCGACGGCGCGCGCCGCACCGTAGCGGACCGAGAGGCCGCGCGCGGAGAACAGCTCAGGCATCGGCGTCGTCTCCGAGATAGACACGGATCACGTCCGGATGCGCGCGGATTTCGGCCGGCGTGCCACTCGCGATCATACTGCCGAAGTTCAGCACATAGATGTGCTCGCAGAGCTCCATGATGAGGTCCATGTCGTGCTCGACGACGAGGAGCACGAGGTCGGACCGCATCAGGCGCTTCAGGGCGCGCGTCAGGTCGCGCGTCTCGACCGCGTTCAGACCGGCGGCCGGCTCATCGAGCAGGATCGCCGTGGGCTCGCTGGTGATGGCGCGCGCAATCTCGGCGAGGCGCAACGTTCCCGGCGGCAGGTCGGACGGCTTTTCATGAGCGGCGGAGCCGATGCCGAGCTCGTTCAACGCAGCCATGGCGCGGCGTTCGGCGTCCCGCTGCTCGGCCCGCTGCGCCGGCGTCGGCACGAAGGCACTGAACCATCCGGATCGCCGCTTCAAGGTGAGACCAACGAGGACGTTCTCCAGCAGCGACAGGTCCGGGCACATCGCCAGGTTCTGGAAGCTGCGGGTGATGCCGCATGCGGCGCGCTGGGCGGGACCGAGACCGTTCAGCGGCGTGCCAGCAAAACTGCTGCGGCCGCGCTGGCCGTGGTAGAGGCCGGTGAGGCAATTGAACAGGCTGGTCTTGCCCGCGCCGTTCGGCCCGATCAAGCCGGTGATCACGCCGGGCCGCAGCGTCATCGAGACATCGTTGAGCACTTGAAGCCCGCCGAAGGCAAGCGAAATGCCTTCCGCGACGAGCCCGTTGCTGCCGGCGGGTACCGTCATCGACCCCTCCCGCGCGGCAGGAAGCGGCGCAGATCGCCAGCATTCGCCACGAGCGTGACGACGACGAGCGCAACGCCGTAGAGGATCGGAACCCAGTCGCCGGCTTGCGCGAGATAGGTCGGCACCAGCGTGATGAAGGCGCCACCGACGAGTGCTGCCGGCAAGGACAGGCCATTGAGGCTGACGACTGAGCCGACCAGCAGGAACACGCCGCTGAAGAAAGTGAAGCTATTGGGCGAGACGGTTGAGGATGCAAAGCCCGTGAGCGCGCCGGCGAGCGCGGCCACCGCCGCGCTCAGCGTGAAGATCGAGACGCGCGCCCAGCTTCGCGTGATCCCTATGGCTTCGGCCGCGCGCGGCTGCGCCTGCGCCATCAGCAGCGCCAGGCCCTGCGCAGACCTGCGAAAATGCGCCAGCGCAAGGCAGACGAGCCCGAGCACTGCGAGTGCGACGTAGTAGCGCTGCAGCGCCTTCGGAATGCCGGGGATCAGGTCCTGCGCGATATAGAGCCCTTCGAAGCCGCCTGTGAACTTCTCGAAGCCGATCAGGATCTCCGGCAGCGCCAGCGCGAGCGCCATGGTTGCGACTGCCAGATAGATTCCGGACAGCCGCCGCGAGGGGAATGCAAAGACGAAGCCGGCGGCGGCGCCGAGCAACGTCGCCAGCGGCAGGCTGGCGGCGATCGACAGGCCGAGCCGGTGCTCGACGATTGCAACCGCATAGGCGCCGAACGCCACGAAAAAGCTGTGCCCGATCGACACCTCGCCGCCGTAGCGCACGAGCATGCTGACCGAGAGCACGGCCAGAGCGTTGGCAAAGCACAGCGACAGGCTGTAGAGCAGGAAGCCGCCGGCAAGGAGCGGAAGCAGCGACAGCGCCACGACCAGCGCAAGAACGGACAGGCGCGCGATATCGACGTGACCGCCGCGGGCGGACACGCCGGTCTTGGACGCGTGCGCGAGATCAGACACGGCCACCGATCGCCCTTTCCAGGAGCCCGTTGGGGAAGAAGTTCAGCGTCAGCAGGATCACGCCGAGCAGGAACGTGTTCATGAACTCCGGCGAGACGTAGAACGAGAAGAGATTCATGGCGATGCCCACAAGGACGCCGCCGACGGCAGCGCCCGGCAGGCTCGAGAAACCGCCGACCACGGCCGCCGTAAACGCCTGCAGCATGAAGGACGGCACCGTCGTCGAGCTCAGGAACGTCGTCGGCACGATCAATAGTGCGGCGACGAGGCCGAGGACGGCGCCGGCGAGCCAGGAGAACAGGTGCACCGAGCGCAGGTTGAGCCCGCAGACCTCGCAGGCGAACGGATTTGTCGACACCGCGCGGAAGGCGACGCCAAGCTTCGTCCGCTCGATGATCACGAACAGCCCGCCGACGATCGCGAGCGTGACGACGAGGACGGCGAGATCATAGGAGGAGACGCGGATCGCGCCGAGGCTGAAGCTGAAGCGCGGTAGCGGCAGGTCGAGATTGACGATGTCGGCGCCGAAGACGAGCTGCACGGCGCCTTGCAGGATCAGCCCGACGCCGAGGGTTGCGATGGTGGAGGCGAGATCGGACTTGAAGACGATCGGCGCGATCAGGGCGTAGCTCATCACCGCTATCGCGGCCGCGATGCCCAGCGCCAGCGCGACCGCGCTGCCCCAGGACAGGCTGAGCAGGCTGCCGCTGGAGAAACCGTAGACCACGAAGGCACCGAGGCAGGCGAGATTGCCGTGCGAGAAGTTCACGACGCGCGAGCTCTTGAACACCATGACGAGGCCAAGGGCGCCGACGCCGTAGAGGCAGCCGGAGATGAGGCCGGACCACAGCAGCGGCAGGATGTCCCTGATGAATCCCGCCACGCTCACGCCTTCGCCTGCCCTTCGCCCGGCGCGCCGCCCTGCTCGATGAACTCGATCACACCCGGGAAATAGCGGCCTGACAGACCCTGCCGGCATGCGGCGTCGTAGTAGCGGCGCGCGAGCTCGGCGATGCCGGGACGAACACCGGTGTCGGAGGCGAGCTGAAGCACATAGTCGAGGTCCTTCAGCACATATTCCGGCGGGAACGCCTTTTCCGGAAAGTTGCGCGGCAGCATCGCCTTGGTGCCGTGATTGCGCAGCACGAAGCTGTCGCCCGACCCCTTCGACACTGCGCTGAGCAGCGTCTCGGGCTTCACGCCTGCACGCTCGCCGACCACCATCATCTCGGCGAGCGCCAGCGTGTGCTCGAACACCAGGGCGTTGTTGATCAGCTTGACGACCTGGCCGCAACCGACCTCGCCGCAATGGGTGACGTCGGAGCCGATATAGTCGAGCAACGGCTTGATCCGCGCGAACACGTCCGCCTCGGCGCCTACCATGATGCTGAGTTCGCCGCGCTGCGCGGCCTCGCGCGTGCGCGCCACCGGCGCGTCCGCGAAGTGGAAGCTCCTCGCCTTCAGCCGATGGGACACGCTACGCGCGAGCGCAACCGGCGTGGTGCTGAGATCGACGATCGTCGTCCCCGGCCGCGCCGCCTCTGCAATCGCCCCAGAAACCGCTTCAACCTGCGGGCCGCCCGGCAGCGACAGGAAGATCACGTCGGCCGCGGCGGCGAGCCCTTCGAGCGAGACTGCCGCTTCCGCCTTGGTGTCGGAGAGCTCGGCCAGTGCCGCCGGATCGCGATCGAGCATCAGCACGCGGCCTGCGTGCTTCTTCGCGATGTTCCGGCACATCGGACCGCCCATGACGCCAAGCCCGATAAAGCCAATGATCTGTGCTGCGCTCATGGCGTCAATCCATCAACATGCCGCCATTGACGTCGAGCACCGTTCCGGTGATCCAGTTCGACGCCGGCGAGCAAAGGAAGAGAATGCTCTGCGCGATGTCCTCGGGTTGGCCGAACCGCCCCAGCGGCACATTCCCGTTCGGCGACGGCGCGGCGCGATCGGTGACGGTGGCCCACATCGGCGTCTCGACCGGACCGGGCGCGATGATGTTGGCGTAGACGCCCTTGCCGGCGCCGTTCTTGGCGACCCATTTCATCAGGCCGTGCACGGCGGATTTCGCCGCGACGTAAGCGGGGCCCGAAGCGACACCGCCGATCTTGGCGGCGATCGAGCCGAGCGCCACGATCTTGCCGAAGCCGCGCTCGGCCATCACGGGATAAAGCTTGCGGACGGGATTGACCGTCCCCATCAGATTGACGGCGAGGATCTTCTCCCACTGCTCGTCGGTCGACAACGGCAGCGGCGTGTTGGCGATCGTGCCGGCGCAGAGCACGAGGATATCGATCTTGCCGCGCGCCTTCAGCTCTTCGTCGATCAGCTTCTCGACGGCCGCGCGATCGGTCACGTCGCAGCGGCGATAGCTCGCCTTTGCGGGAAACTTGCCGCCATCGGCGACGATATCGGTGGCGATGACGTCGGCACCGGCTTCGCAGAAGGCCGCAACCACGGCACGGCCGATGCCGCCGGCAGCTCCAGTGATGAGGGCGGTTTGTCCGTCGAGACGCGAGGGGCCGCTCAAGGGCGATCCAGCCATGTCGAGATTTCCTTGCTTTTCTTGGTAGGCTTTTTGGCAGTTAAGACGAGCAGCGGACGAGCGCGCTTGCGATCACCCGCTGAAGGGATCGGCTCAGGCCGGCTTGGCGTCGAAGGCCACCGCCGGATAGGGCTTGAAGTCGCGCACCATCACGAAGGAGCCCTGCGCTTGCAGGATCGCTTCCTGGCGCGTGCCGCGATGATCGGAACCTGTGAAGGTCACCTTGCGCGCGCCGCCAACCGAAGCATTGTTCAACGTGTTGCCCGCCTCGATCAGGTTGGCGCGCGTGATCGGCTTGCCGCTGTCGACCAGCGCAGCAAAAATGCTGCCGAACAGCGCGGCATTGCTCCAGCCGTTGAGGCCGAACACGCCGACCGGATCGTTCGGATAGTATTTCGTCACGGCCTCGCGATAGGCCTTGATCTCGGGCTCCTGGCTGTCGACCGGAAGCAGCCAGGAGGAGAAGTATACGCCATTCAGGAGATCGCCGGTCAGCTTGTAGGTCGCGGGATCGGCGGTGAAGAAGGGCGCAAACCAGGTGAGCTTGACGCCCTGACGGTCGGCCGCCTTCAGCGCGGCCGCGAGGTTGGCATTGGAGCCGAACAGGATTGCCGCCTCGGCTTGCGAATTGGCGACGCGGCGGATGTGCGGCGTGAAATCGGTGGTCTTCACCTCGAACGGAACCGACTCCGCAGGGGTGAGCTTGTTCGTCTCCATGAAGAGATCGAAGCCGCGCTTGGCCGAACGGCCGAGCTCGTCGTTCTCCCACAAGAGCGCGATCTTCTTCAGCTTCAGATCATTGACAGCGAACTCGGCATTCGATGCCGCCGACCAGCCGTAATCGGGCAGCAGCGGAAAGATGTTCGGCTCGGCGAAGAAGGCGCTGGCGCCGCCGATCGGACCGATCATCGCAAGGCCGTTTTCCTTGGCGAAGGGAATGACGGCGACGTTGGTCGCGGTGCCCACTGCGGCAACGAGCGCGAAGATGTGGTTGTCCTCGACGAGGCGGCGAACCGCGGCGACGCTGCGCGCGGGATCGTAGCCGTCGTCGAGCGTCACATAGTTGATCTTCCAGCCCTTGATGCCGCCGGCTTGGTTGACGCTCTTGAAATAGGCGTCCGCGGCGTGGGTGAGGATGGCATAGAACGGAACGGGCCCGGTGACCGGGGTGAAGCCGCCGATGGTGATGGTCTTGGCGGCGGCATCGACGCCGATCTCGTCGGCGAGGAGCGATGAGCCGGGATAGGCCGATGCGAGCGCGGCGGCGCCCGAGAGTTTTAGAAAGTCACGCCTTTTCATAAGCCCTCCCCGCGATATCTGTTTTTCTTCGTCGATCTTTAGCGGGAGGCGCTCGGTCGGTCAAGAAAAAATGCATTATGCATTATGTCTCGATGCCCGCCAAGATGAGCTGGGCGCGACGGATGACCGGAGCATCGATCATCTTGCCATCCAGCGCCACCGCCCCGCCGCGTCCGCTATCGGCAGCTTCCATCACGCGGCGCGCCCAGTCGAGCTCCTCCGCGGTCGGCCGGAAGGCATCGTTGACGAGCCCGACCTGGGCCGGATGGATGCAGAGCTTGGCGCCGAAGCCGAGCGCCTTGGCCCGGCCGACAGCGGCGCTGAAGGCTGCCGGATCCGCCCAGGACGTGGTTACGCCGTCGATCGGCGGCGCCAATCCGGCGAGTCGCGACTCCAGGACGATTTGCAAGCGGACCGGATCGAGCTCGCCGGCGGTCTCAGTCACGCCGGCATCGATACCGAAGTCGAGATTGCCGAAGGCGAAACGCGAGACCAGCCCGCTCTTGCCGATGTTCCGGAGCTCCGCATAGCCCTTGACCGTTTCAATCAGCGCGATGACCTGGCACGGCCGGTCCAAGGCTCCCGCGAGGCGATCGAGCGCCGCGGGCTCGGCCTTCGGCAACATCACTTTCGTCACACCGGCACTGCGGACCATCGCCATGTCGGCGGCAAAGAAGCCGGTATCCGCGCCGTTCACGCGCACGATCGCATCCGTGCGCCTCCTCCACTGCGCGACAAAGCCGCGAGCCGCCTCCTTGTCGGCTGGAGCCACCGCGTCCTCGAGATCGAGGATGATCTGATGGGCGCCGGATGCCGCGGCCTTGTCGAAGCGTTCGGGCCGGTTGGCGGGGACGAACAGGAAGGAGCGGGACAAAGAGCTGGACATTTGGCACTGGCCTCGATTATGCATAATGCATTATCGTTTGTACTTCTACCCTCCCTGGTGGGGCGCGTCTATGGTAGTCGCGGGCAAATCGGTCACGGGCGGCGGCATTCAATGGAATATCGAACGAAAGAGGAGCAGGTCGCTGACTATCTCCGCGAGGGCATCATCTCGGGGCGGCTGCCGCGCGGCGCCCGGCTCAAGCAGACGGAAATCGCCCAAGAGCTGAAGATCAGCATCACGCCGGTTCGCGAAGCGCTCAAGCTGCTCGAGGCTGAAGGCTATCTGTCCAGCGACTCCTATCGTGGCGCCACGGTGGCGCCATTTGACGTCGAGGCATCCACGGAGATCCTGAAGCTGCGGATCACGCTCGAGACCCAATTGGTCGAAAGCGCCGTGCGCAACATCACCGCCGAGGAGATCGCGGAGCTGCGCGAGCTGGCGCGGCAGTTCGAGGAGGCGGCGCTGGCCAACGACAGCACCGCCGCACGCGGCATCAACTACCGCTTCCATCGGCGCATGTATGACTTCGCACGGCTGCCGAAGACGCTGCATTTCGTGCAGGTGCTGTGGGCGCAGTATCCGTTCGACGTCATCAACCGCATCGGCGGCCGGGCGGTGCGCGCCGCCAAGGAACACAGCGAGCTCCTGAAGAACGTGATCGAAGGCGACGCCGCAGGCGCGATGCTGACGATGCGGCAACACATCGAAACTGGCTGGAACGAGCTGCGCAACAGCCTGCCGGCGAGGACCGAGAATTCCGTCAAATCGAAGAGCTCTGAGAAGGAGACGCTATGAAGCCAATGCTGCTCGTCATGGACATGCTGAACGACCTCGTCCACGAGAACGGCGGCGGGGCGAAGACCTACGTCCCGCAGATGAAGGAGCGCGACGTGCTTGGCCGCACCAAGGCGGTGATCGCGAAAGCGCGCGCGGCCGGCGTGCTGATCGGCTATGTCCGCGTCGGATTTTCGCCCGATTACCGGGAATGCCCGCCCAACTCGCCGATCTTCTCCCGCGCCCGCGGCGCCGGCATGTTCAAGCTCGGCACCTGGGGCACGGAGGTGCATCCCGAGCTCACGCCGGAAGCGGGCGAATTCGACATCGTCAAGCACCGGGTGAGCCCGTTCTACGGCACCTCGCTGGAGCCGATCCTGCGCGCCCATGGCGTGACTGATCTGTTCCTGTGCGGCGTCTCCACCAACGGCGTGGTGCACACCGGCGCGCGCGAAGCCCACGACCGCGACTATGCCTGCACGGTGCTGGAAGACTGCTGCGCCGGCGGCACGACCGACGAGCACGAAAGCGCCCTGCGCTGCCTCGGCCGATTTGCCGCAATCAGGAACAGCGCGGATGTGAGCTTTGCGTGAGCTATCCTCTCCGTCTTCCCGCTCTTCGCGGGGAGAGGGTTAGGGTGAGAGGCTGCCTCCGCGAAAACGGTGACAGTTCGATATGCGGAGCTCCGCCTCACCCGGAATCCGCGCTTCGCGCGCGTTCCGGCCTCTCCCCGCAGCGGGGAGAGGCGAAGAAACTACGCCCCAAGCCAGCGCGGATTGATCGCCTGTTGATAGGTGACGCCGCGCACAGCGTCGCTGAACCTCAGCTCGAACTCCATGTTGTGCGCGAACTGTTGCTCGGACAGCGTCGGCGGCACCGAGACGGTCATGCGCTGATCCGACACGGTGTGCTTGATCAGCTCGAGGCCGGTCTGCTGGAAATACCGATTATGCAGGAACTGCCCGGCGGCGTCGGGATCGTTACGGATCAACTCTGACGCCTTGGTCATGCCGCGGACGAGCGATGCGATGACGTCTGGATTTCTGTCGAGGAAATCCGGCCTTCCGCACAACACGGTATAGAGGAAGTTCTCGATGCCCGGCACTTCGCCGTGCGACGGGCGCGCCGCCCATACCGCAAGGCCGTCTTCCACCGCCTGGTTGTTCGCGGGCGCCGTGGTGTTGAAGCCGTCGATCTGGCCGGAGCGCAGCGCCAGATACATCTTGTCGAGCTTGACCACCGTCAGGCTCACGTCCTTCTCGGGATCGAGTCCGCCGAGCGACAGCAGATAGCGCCAGATCTTGTCGGTGCCGCGGCCGCGGCCGGAAATGGCAAGCGTCAGCCCCTTCATGCGGGCCATGCGCTCCTTCAACGGCATGTCCGCCGCAAGGCCGATCTTCTCGGCGGTCTTTCTGCTGATCACGGCGTCGCTCGCATATTGCGACATCAGCGGCGCGAAGGCGTTGATCTTCTGGCCCTTGGCGACCGCAAGGATCACGTCGCTCATCACGAGACCGGCAACGTCGACGCTGCCGCCGAGGATCGCCGCCATACTGTTGGTGCCGCTGCCGGTATCGATCAGGGAGACATCGAGGCCTGTGTCCTTCATGAAGCCGGCTGCCGTTGCCACGAGCAATGGCAGATAGGCGAATGTATAGCCGCCGATCGCGATCGTTACCGGNGCTTGCCGCCGGCGCCTTGCGACAGGCTTGGCTCGGCCGAGCCGACCAGCGCTCCCGCGGCAATACCGCCCAACATCGTCCGACGCGTGATCATGATGTCCTCCCTTGTTTTTGTTTCGGCCAGGTCTCCTCAGCGCCAGCGGAAAATCCAGCTCTCCAGTCGCCCGAGCGCCTCATTCAGGAGGGTGGTGACGACCATCAGCGCAAATAGCGCGGCGAAGACTCCAGCAGTGTCGAGCTGGCCTGCGGAATTCTGCGTGAGGTAGCCGATGCCTGCATTGGAGGCCATCATCTCGGCCGCGACCGCGCCAACGAAGCCGTAAGGCAAACCGAGCTTCAATCCCGTGAACAGCCACGGCAGCGCGGAGGGAAAGATCACCATGCGCTGGACCGCGAACCTGCCTGCGCCCATGGTCCGGAGCGCATCGACCATCTTCAGGTCAACCTCGCGCACACCGCGCAGGGTCGAGAAGAATACCAGGAAGAAGACGCTGATCGCGGCGAGCACGATCTTCGGCGCAAGCCCGATGCCGAACCACATGATGAAGAGCGGTGCGAGCGCGACCTTGGGCACGCCGTACACGGCCGTGACGAATGGATCGACGGTGCGATGCAGAGTGTCGCTCGCACCAACCAACAGCGCGAAACAGGACGCCAGCGGTCGCGCCCAGCACGAAGCCGACGAAGGTTTCCTTGAACGTGATGAGCAGGTGATAGGCGAGCTGGCCGCTCGCGGTCCATGCGACCAGCGTTTTGAACACGGCCGCCGGGCTGCTCACCCAGAACGGATCGAGCAGCGTTCCGGACGCGGCCTGCCAGGCCGTCAGCATCGCAACCACGAAGACCGTGCGATACAGCCACACACGGCCGGACGGGCCGAGCACAGGTTCGGCTCGCGTTTCGGACAGCGCCTGTGTGCTCATGATGATCGCCTCGCCGGCGGTTCGAGGGCGGCCCATAGCCGCCGATAATGCTCTTCGAACGAAGGATGGAAGCGCACTTCGTGCACCTCGCGTGGCCGCGGAATGGCAATGAGCTCGTCGAGCCTGATTTGGCAGGGGCGCGGCGAGAAGACCAGAACACGATCGGCGAGAGTGATCGCTTCGACAATATCGTGGGTTACGAACACCACCGTCTTGCGCCGCGCCGACCACAGTTTCAGAAGCTCGGCCTGCAGTACCAGCTTGAGCTGGGCGTCGAGCGGTCCGAATGGCTCGTCCATCAGGAGCACCGGCGGGTCGTAGATCAGCGTGCGGGCCAACATCGCTCGCTTGCGCATGCCGCCAGAGAGCTGGCTTGGATAGTGGCGTTCAAAGCCTTCGAGGCCGACCTGCGCGATCAGGTCGCGAACGCGTGCGGCGATCTCCATGCGGTCGACGTTACGCAGCTCCAGGGGGACAGCGATGTTCTGCTCCACCGTCCGCCACGGCAGCAGGCTGTCATGCTGGGTGAGATAGCCGATCCCGGTGTTGACCGTCGCAACCGGCTCGCCCTGGCACAAGACCGTGCCCAAGGTCGGCCGATCGAGGCCGGCAAGCAGGTTCAGCACCGTCGACTTACCCGAGCCGCTCGGGCCGACGATGGCGAGAAACTCGCCGCTCCCAAGCGTAAAATTCAAGCCGCTCAGAACGTCGACCCGGCCGCTTCGCGAGGTGAAGGTCTTTCCGACGCCGCGAAGCTCGACCGCGGGCGCGCACTGCGCGTCGCAACTTTGCGCCGGGACAACAGACAGGTGCGCCGATCTCATCGCTTGGCCCTCCCCTGTATTTTTTTCTTGTTCCTAGTCCCGATTGCGTGTCCTCAGACCTCTGCGGCTGCGCGCATCGCGAGCCCGCCGCTCGGCCCGCTGGCCCAGAGGTCGAGCGCGCGCCCATCGCCCCTGCCTTCAAGCCTGAACGGTGAGCTCACGAACAGCGGCGAGACGCCCCTGAACTCGAACGACTTGAGCGGCTTGCCTGCCCGCCTCTCCGCAAAGCCTTGCAGCAGCGTTGCCGTCAGAGGCCCGTGCACGACGAGATCCGGATAGTTCTCCTCCGATTGCGCGTAGGCCTGATCGTAGTGGATGCGATGCCCGTTCGACGTCAGCGAGGAATAGCGGAACAGGAGCACGGTGTCGGGATGAAACTCTTCCGACCACGTCGCATCCTGTGGAGCCGGAGTGGCCGTAGGCGCAGACGATCCCGGTGCTGCCGCCTCGCGATAGACGATGTCCTGCTCCTCGGTGAGGCACGTCGTACCGTCGCAGGCAACGCTATGGCTGACGGTCACGAACACCAGCCTGCCCGCGCGGCCGGATTTGGCTTCGACCTTCAGAATGGTGCTCTCGCGCACCCCTTCGCCGCCGATGGTCAACGGCTTGTGGTAGGTGAGCCGCCCGCCGGCCCACATGCGGCGCGGCAGCGACACCGGCGGCAGGAATCCACCGCGCCGGGGATGTCCGTCTGTTCCAAGCTCGTGTCGCGGCACGAAGCGGTTGAAGAAGATCCAGTGCCATCCCGGCGGCAAGGCAGCGCCGGCCGCATAGTTTCCTTCAAGACCGAGCGTGGCGCCGAGTGCGGCAACGCGATCCGGCGCGATCCGCTCGCGGATCGTCTCCTTGCGACCGACCCAGGCCTGCCAGTCCTCTCCTGCTGCGCTCTCGCTCATGATGGCAACTCCACTTGAAGCGGTCAGTAAATCACCTGCTGATCCATCAGGCTCTGGCGTTCCTCGCGGCTCAAGCCGAGCAGCTCGCCGAACACGTAGTCCTCATCCTCGCCGAGGCGGGGCGTGCCGCGCGCCATGCCGACGTCGGACTTCGAGAAGCGGATCGGCGCCTTCAGCGCGGCACGCTGGCGGCCGGTGCTATCCTGGACTTCGACGACGGTCCCGCGGTCACGCAGATGCCGGTCGTTCGCGATGTCTTCCATGTTGCAGGAGACATGTGCCGCGATCCCGGCGGCCTGGAGTCGTCGCTCGGCTTCACCAGCCTCGCGCGTCATGGTCCAATGTTCGATTTCACCGTGCAGCGCCTGCCGGTGCTTGTGCCGGCTCGCAGCGGCCTGAAACCGCGGATCGGTCAAGAGATGCGGCGCATCGATCAGCTTCACCAGGGTCCGCCATTCGTCGTCGGTGCGGACCGCGATGGTCAGCCAGCGATCCTCCTCGCGGGTCCTGAACACGCCGTGCGGCGCCATGCGCAGATGATCATTGCCGATCCGCGCCGGGCTTCCGCCGGCGGCGGCGAACAGCAGCGCCTCGCCGACCAACGAGCAGGCAACCTCGCGCGCGCTCACATCGACATGTCCGCCGCGCCCGGTGCGGCGGAGCCGATACACCGCAGCCACCGCGGCCATTGCCGCGTTCATGCCGACACTGTGATCCATCACGTGCCGCATCTCGACCGGCGGTCCGTCTTCGTAGCCGGTAAGATAGCCGAGCGCGCCCCAGGCGCCGAACAGCGGTGCGTAGCCGGCAAAATGCGAATCCGGCCCGCTCTGGCCGGACGACGAGACGGACACCATCACGACGGAGGGCTTCAACGCGGCCAGCGCCGCATAGCCGAGGCCGAGCCGCTCCATCACGCCAGGCCGAAAGCTCTCGCAGACGAGATCGCTCACGCCGACGAGCTTCTTGGCCAGTGCGATGCCCTTCGTGTCCTTCAGATTGATGCGCACCGAGAGCTTGTTGGACGCGACCTGATCGAAGCTCGCGGGCCCCATCCGGCCATAGACCGGATGCGGCTTGCGGAAAATGTCCGGACGCGCCGAACTCTCGACCTTGATGCACTCAGCGCCGAGTTGCGACAGGATATGCGTGCAGAACGGCCCCGCCGCGTGCAGCGTGAAATCGGCGATGCGAACTCCGGCAAGCGACTTCATGAGGCCTCCGCGGCAACAGTGGCTTGGTCGCGGCGGCGTCTTGCCGCGAGCATGTGCTGATGTTCGCCGAGCCGCGGCGGCCCCGCTTTCAGTGGCAGCGCCGCACCGTCGACATGGAACGGTTCCGACAACACCGGCAAGCGACCTGCGCCGGGAATCTCGACGGGTTGAAACAAGTCCCGCGCGCGCTCATGCGGGCCCGACAGCACCTCGGCGGGACTGGCATATTTCGCCATCGGAACGCCCAGCGCCTGGGCCCGCGCGACGACATCGGCTGTCTGCTGTTCGAGCGCCCAGGCGCGAATGGCGCGGTTGATCTCCGCGCCGCGGCGGCTGCGCTCCAGCGCGTCCGAAAGCGCGGCGTCGAACATCCAATCGGGACGTCCCATCAGTTCGACCAGGCCGCGCCACTGCCGCTCCTCGAGCGTCAACAGCTCGACGTAGCCGTCGGCGCATTCGAGCACGCCGCCATATTTGAAGGAGCGCGTCCGGCGGTGCTCCAGCGAGCCGTCGCCAAAACGCTGCAGCGCGAATGCGCCCACGGCCAGCGTCGCATCCTGCACGGAGACGTCGACGCTTTCGGCTTCGCCCTGCGCGCGGCCGATCAACGCTGACAGCGCGCCGAGCGCGGCGACCACGCCGCCCTGATATTCGGCGAAATGACCATAGACCTTCAACGGCGGACGATCAGGAAAAAGCTCGGCGGCGAGGCCATTGGGCAAAAGGAAGCCTTCGCCCGATGCGTGAATCAGGTTGATCTCCTCGGCCTGCCAGCCGGCCTTCGGCCCGACCGCGCCGAAGGGCAGCACCGAGACATCGACCAGTTTCGGGTAGTGTGCCCTCAAGGCCTGCTCGTCGAGCTCAAGGCTCGCGCGTTCGTCGGGGCGAAGGTCATGGATGAAGACATCCGCGGCCCCCAGCAGCGCTGACAGCCCTGCCCGACCGGCCGGCGTCTCAATATCGCACGTGACACTCTTCTTGCCCGCTGCAAGGAAGGCGAACAGCGCGCTGGCCTCATTGGCCGGCGGAAGGAACGGCGGCTCGCGGCGAAGAGGGTTGCCTTCCAGCGGCTCGACGAGAATGGTCTCGGCGCCGAGGGAAGAGAGAAGCCGGCCGGCATGGCTCGCCGCAACGCCGCGCGAGATTTCGACGGCGATCACTCCCACCAACGGAGGCGCAGCAGCCTCGTCAATCATGGCAACGCTTCCCCTTGTTGTTCTTGATTGGCAGTCCCGGAGCGTGATGCGAAGGCACCACGCTCCGGCTCTTGGCCCAGGCAGACTCTAGCGGATCGTCGGCAGTTCCAGCTCGAGCGACGAGCCGTCGAAGAACACACGGTTCTTCACGTCGCGCGACGGCAGCATCACGGTGGCAAGGCCGGGCGTAGTCAGTTCACCGCGCTGGTTCTCGCCGCGGATGTCGATATCGACCAGCGCAAAGCCGTCCTTGACGTACTTCCGGGTGACCTTGCCCCGGCACCAGGTGGAATCGCCCATGGTGTTGAAGCGGCGCATCTCGGTCCGCACGCGCTTAAGGAAGGCGGCATCGCCCATCCAGTTGCTGACGAGGCTCGCGAGCCAGGACGAGCGCTGCGGACCGTAGTCGTAGGTGCCGGGTACGCCGACCTCCTTCGCAACCGACTCGCGATGATGCCCGATCCCGGTATATTCGATGCCGCCGCCCGCTTCCGGATTGCGGAAGAAGTGGCCGGGATGCTTGACCGCCGATTTCAGCACGATGCCGTGGGTGTGGCCGCGGCCGCAGCCGACCAGGAAGCCCATCGTGTCCATCAGCGAGAGCGGACCGCGCACGATCGGCGGCAGTTCGTCGCCTTCATTGACGTCCTCGAAGTAGCGCATCGTGGCGCCGCGGATCCGCTCGTCCTCCTTCAGGATGGCCTCGTCGAGCGCCGCGAATTCATCGGCCGTATATTCGTAAGGCTTGACGTCCTTGTACTTGCCGGCATCACGCGCGGCCTTGCGCTCGTGGCGCGTACAGGTGCCGAGCGCGCGAGCCACCATCTCGCCGCGCTGGTTGGAATAGGTTGCCTCGACATATTGCAGCACGAGCCGGCCGGAGAACTTGCTCTCCTTCTCCTCGATGCCGACCACGCGCTCGATCGCGGTGATGCGATCGCCCGGACGGATGTGGCGGAACAGCTCCCAGTCGTTGCCGGCGTAGAAGCCGTGCACGCCCGGAAGGCCCCAGCGGGTGCGGCCGATCCAGCCGAATGCCATCGGAAACATCGGATGAGCGACATTCGTGCCGTAGCGGCTCTGACGTCCGTGCTCAGCGTCGCGATAGAGCGGATTGAGATCGCCGATGCCGTTGCAGAAGTTGCGGATCGTGTCTTCGGTCGCGTCCTGGAGATACGGCCCCTCGGGACGAAGCTGGAGGCCGATCATGCCCCGCGCCTGCGCGATCGCCTCGTCCGTGATCTTTCCTTCCGCCGGCGCGTGACCGACCTCTTTTTCCATGACGTCTGACATTTTCGTCTCCAATCCCTCTACGAGTTGACGATTGTTAAGCTGCGGGTTTCATGGCGCGGGCCAGCGCTGATGCGGCGGCGGAGGCAAGGCCATCGAGATCTCGCGCGATCACGACACCGGCGCGATCGAGCGCCTCGACCTTGGCGGCCCAGCTCTCGGCGTAGGAGCCGATCATTGCGGCGGCGTGTCCCATCTTCTTCCCGGCAGGCGCGGTCCGGCCGACCAGGAGGGCCGCCGACGGTTTCGCGTCAGGCCGCTTTGCATATTCGGCGAGCGCATATTCTTCCGACCCGCCGATCTCGCCGAGATAGATGATGGCGCGCGTCTCCGGATCGTCGTGGAACAGCGCAATCGCTTCCGCTGCATTGACGCCGCGCACGGGATCGCCGCCGATACCGATGACACTGGTCTGGCCAAGGCCGGCCGATGACAGGCGGAAGCAGGCTTCGTAGGAAAGCGATCCGCTCCGCGAGATGACGCCGATCGGTCCGGGGGCGTAGCAGAAAGAGGGCATGAAGCCGAGCTTGGCCTTTCCGGGCGAGATCAGGCCGGGTGAGTTCGGTCCGACCAGATGAGCACCATGATCGAGTGCAGCCGCGCGCATTTCCATCGCATCCAGCACCGGCAGGCCGTCGCCGGGATAGGCGATCAGCGGGCAGCCGGCCTCGATGGTCTCCAGCACCGCATCGAGCGCGACGACGGCCGGAACATAGACCAGCGCCGCATTGGCGTGCGTTTCCTTCATCGCGGCCGCGACGCTGGAGAAGACCGGAGCGCCCTCGATGGTCTGGCCGCCGCGCCCCGGCGCTACGCCGGCAACGACCCTGGTATGGCTCTGCGCGAGGTCCTTGACCGAAAACGTTCCGAACTTGCCGGTGATGCCGACGATCAGCACGCGCGTATCGGCATCGAGAAGAATGCTCATGACCGCGCTCCCGCAACTCTCTTCACGATATCGGCGACCGCCGTTTCCAGCGTCGCGTGGTTCTGACGGCCGGCTTCGCGGAGGATGGTCGTGGCAAGATCGCTGCGCGTGCCATTCAGCCGTAGCGTCACCGGTTTCGCCGACGCCCGCTTCGCGAGAAGCTCGACGAGAGTTTTGGCCACACGATCGGTGTGCAGCCCACCGCCGAACATGCTGACCAGGATACCCTTCACGTTCGGTGCGCGGTCCAGGAGATCGAAGGCAAGCCCGAAGCCCGAAGGCGTCGGATTGCCGCTCACGTCGAGGAAGCACGCCGGCTGCGCGCCGGCGCCGTCGATCGCATCCATCGCGGCCATCGTCATGCCGGCGCCGCCCGAGATCAGGCCGATCTCACCGTCGAGCCAGACCAGCATCAGATTGGCCTCTTCGCACAGCCTGATCTCGCGCTCGGCCTTGTCGCGGGACGCGGCGATGGCGGCAGCCGTGGCCGTTTTGCGGAAGGCCGCCGCCTCGTCGAGAACGATCTTGGCGTCCGCGGCGATCAACGAGCCGCCCCTGGCAACGACCAGCGGATTGATCTCGACCGTCATGCACTCATTCGCCTGCGCGATGTCGAGCAGCCGCCGCGCAGTGGAAATCACGCGTTCGCGCACCTTGGCGTCACTCTCGACCGGTTCGAGAAGCGCGCGGAAAGCATGGGCGCGGAAGTTGCGGGCGAGCCCGACCGGATAGCTCAGCGGCGGCGGTCCGTCCTCGATATTGACGCCGCCGCGCGGCGAATAGAGCACGTTGAAGCCACCGACACGGCTGTCGATCGCCACGGCGAGATAGAGCTCGCGCTCGATGTCGAGCCATGTCTCGACCAGCACGGACGACGGAGCCTCGCCGGCGAACCGCATCCCCATGATCGCGCCGAATGCCGCTTCGAGCTCGGACGCGGAACTCGCCTTGCGGATTCCACCCGCCTTGCCCCGACCGCCGGCGGCGACCTGGGCCTTCACGGCGGCGGGAAGATTGATGCGACAGGCCCGCGCCTCGTCGAGAGAGCGCAACTCCTGGCTGGACGGTGTGGCGATAGCGGCGGCGCGAAGGAGCGCCTTGCCTTGGGCTTCAGTGATTAACATGAAATGCATAATGCATTATCGAGCCGGCATGTCAACGTGGCCCTTTCGCGAGCATGAGGCGAATTTCCATCATTTTGTCGATTTCTCCTCATTCGAGACCGTCTTGGCACGATTGCAACGTCTCCAAGGCGGCAGATAATGCATTTTATTTGAGCGCGATCGAGGGCAATCCACGATCGGGACACTGTTTTCCTATCCCAGATGTGCCGGCGCCCGCTGCAACCGGTGTCCTTCCGACACTCCGGCGTCACGGGACGTTGCATTCCCCTCGCAGGTCCAGCCTTACCTAGACCAAGAGATTAGGCGTCGACCCTCTCGTACGATGGTTCGGATCAGCCCTTGCAGCGCATCGTGGCGTCTCGGCGAAAAGGATGGGAGGCTGCAATGTTGCAGGGACAGGCCGACGGGTTAGTCGCAGATCCGCCCGAACGCACATTGAATGACAGAGCGCGCCCCCAGCGCTGCGACGGGCCGGACCGTTTGCATCCGACTCACCTCGTCGGCGGCGTGATGAAAGCCGAAGCGCCAGTTCGCTCATCAATCTCGGAGATCCAAAGTCACGACGCCTCGGATGACGAGCTCATAGAGCGTGTCGCTCGGCGTGATCCCCTCGCAATGCAGATCCTTTACCTGCGCCACCGCGTCCGCATATTCAGATTCGTGCGGAGACTGGTGCGGGAACGAGAGACTTGTGAGGACCTCGTCAGCCAGGTCTTTCTCGACGTCTGGCGCTCGGCTGGCGCGTTCGAGCGCCGCTCGCGCGTATCGACCTGGCTACTGTCGATCGCCCGTTTCAAGGCACTGGGCCATCTGCGGCAACGCGTGCACGAGAAGATCGACGATGTCGAGCTGCCCGAGATCGTCGACGAGTCCGATACGCCCGAGGCGGTCACCGACCGAACGCGGACGAACGCCACGTTGCGGTCCTGCATCGACAGGCTGTGTCCAGCCCATCGCATGGTCATAGACCTCGTCTATTACCACGAGAGATCGGTCGCCGAGGTCAGCGAGATCCTGGGTGTTCCCCGCGGCACCGTCAAGACGCGCATGTTTCATGCCCGCAGACAGCTCGCCACATTGCTCGACAGCGCAGGCATCGACGCGGTGCCGGCGAATTTCGTGGGTGTGGGCGCGACGTCCACCGCGCGCGCAGGAGACGACTGATCCGTCGCTACCCCATCATCTCGGCGACCGACGCGCTCGCGACACCGGTGAGAAAGCCATGCGCAGTGAGACCGGCAAGCTCGGCGCCACCATCAATGCCACGCGCAGCGTCGACGCGGCACAGCCGCGCGCAACACCTGAGACGAATCCATTAGATGATGTGACTGGGATCGACGGGCACAAACCGCAATGTCCGTCCTGCAGCGGCGCGATGGAGCAACGAGGGTGCCGGCACTTTGCCTGCGCGCCATGCCGGCAATCGATCCAGACCTTCGAGGTCGCCGGGCACCTGTATCTACCCCGCCGCCGGATCCGGCGTCGGCGACGACCGGGACACCCGGACGCAGCGCAACGCCAGAGCCAACCTCAGGTCTGAGTGTCGACCTGGTTGGTGCGGCTGGATGACGTAACCTGCTGCGCGGCGTAGGCGGCCGCCGCACTTGAGGCCGGCGAATATCTAGCGAAAGCCTCGGCCAACTCCTCGGCGGTTTCGGTGAGCTCCTTCATGACAGCCGGGCTATCTGTCGGCCGGCCGCCGGAGGAATGACGGACCTCGAACGATATCCCGTTCGGGAGATCGACGTGGATCTTGTCCAATCCGACTGCACCGGAGGTGTCGTCGTTGCCAGCGTCGGAAGCGGCGTCCGCCCGATCGGCGTGACCGGACGTGTCCTGGCTCGCCAGCCTCTCCACGAAGTCTTCGATGGTCTTGAGCGTGGCACTGTCGAGGCCGGCGTTGCCGAAGCTGACGACTCCGATCGACATGCCGTTGGGCAGGTCGACCTTGATCGCGTCGTAAGGCGCATCGGCGTTCATGCCGGGCGCCAGCGTCGAGCCACCCTCTTGCGTCGTCGTTGCCGATGCAGATTTCGTCTGACGGACGGAAGAAGGCCAGCTGACTGCGCTTCCGCCGGCGATGCTGCTGATGCTCATGCAGGAACTCCACTGTCATTGCGAACGCTTGGCTTGCGAGCAACAGACGTGCCAATTCGGAGAGTCAGCACCGTCAATGGCTTATCGCGAATTGCGGGAGGCACGCGCTTCACACCGGCAAACACGTCCCGGCAAAAGCTGCCACGCGGCCCACATGCGCTGACAAATTCCGGCGTCGCGTTGTGAGCATAGTTCGGCAAAACATGGTCGTTTCGGGAAAGACGACGAACGTGCATGATACCTACAACACACCTCGAAACACTCAAATCCCGAGGAACCGCCATGTCTCAGCCCGCAAGCGGCGCAGCGACGCCTGCGCTGGTCGTTGACGCTCTGAAAGCGGTCGCCGGCAATCCGCCAAAGGTGCGCGCGAGCTTTGCCAAGGGCTGCTGCGTACGCGGCACCTATACCCCATCGGACCGCGCGGCGGAGATCACGAGATCGCTGAGCTTCACGAAGCCGTCGCGCGTGCTGGCGCGCTTCTCGGTGGGCGGCGGCAATCCCAAGGTGCCGGATACCAACAGTCTCGTTCTGCGCGGCTTCAGCTTCAAGCTTGGCGACGACGAGCATCGCTCGGACATCCTCGTCGAAAGCGCTCCGGTGCACTTTGCGAGGACGCTCGACCAGATGCTCGCTTTCCTCAAGGCGCGCATTCCCGGTTCCGACGGCAAGCCCGACATGGAGAAGGTCAAGGCCTTCTCCGCTGCCAATCCCGAAACGCTCAATCAGGCAAATTACATCGCCGCGCGCCGGTTGCCCGCGAGCTTCGCCGCAACGACCTATTGGGGCGTGCACTCCTTTCCCGCAACGAATGCGAAGGGAGAGACGCGCTTCATCAAGTTCAAGGTCGTTCCGGTCGGCGGCGACGTGACCTTGACCGAGGAGGAGGCCAAGACGAAATCGGCCGACTTCCTGCGCGACGACCTGGAGCGTCGCGTCGCTGCGGGCGACGTCCGCTTCAACGTGATGGCTCTGCTCGACCGTCCCGGCGATCCCACGATGGACGTGACCGTGCGATGGCCCGACGAGGACAATCGCGAAGAGATGCGGCTGGGCACGATCGTCATCACCGCCTTTGAGGCGGACGAGGCGTGCGACGCATCCATCTTCAATCCGGCAAATCTCGCCGACGGCATCGACCATCCACCGGACGAAATTTTCACAGCGCGCCGCGCCGCCTACACCATCTCACTGGCGAAGCGTCGCTGACCGGAACGGACGCCCCGCATCATGTCTCGCTGCCCGAGGAACCCTGCGCTTGGCGGCGCCACGCGCCGGGGCTGACGCCGACCATCGCGGAAAACACCCGTGTAAAATGGCTTTGATTGGCAAAGCCTGCCGATATCGCGATCTCCGACAACGGCAGGTCGCGCACGCTCATCAACTGCTTGGCAGCCTTCACGCGCTGCTGCAGCAGCCACTGGTGCGGAGGCAGTCCGGTGGAGATGCGAAATGCGCGCGAAAAATGGCTGACCGACAGGCCGAGCTCGGCCGCGATCGCCTGCAATGAGAGCTTGCCGCCGAGATCGGACTCGAGCCTGTCGCAGGCGCGCCTTACCTGCCATGGCGCAAGACCGCCGCGGCTCGGCTCGACGGCGCGCTGGAGCCCGCCATAGGTCTGCGCGACATGTGCGGTCAGCGCGAGCATCATGTGATCGATGAAGAGCTGGTTGGCCTCGTCCGGCCGGCGCAGCCCCTGCTGCAGCGAAGCGCCGATGTGACGGACGATGGTGTCATCATGGCCGACGCCGATCCGGCAATCGAGCTCGTCCACGCGCGGGGCGCCGGTTTGTTCGGCGATGCCGTCGAGCGCGGAGCGCGGAATGTAGAAGAAGAGCGAGTGGAACGGCTTGTCGATCACGTAGCGCGGATCGCGCTTGAGGTCGTACAAATATGTCGTTCCCGCATGGACATCCGCCGTCATGATGCATTTGCCACGCTCCCAGAGTTCGCAGTCCGGGTAATCGTGAAGCTTCAGGCTGACGAGAAATGCGTCCTCGGCGGTGAGCGAGCCGGACAGCCCAGGCTCCGGATTGTCATTCCGGGTCTCGGTGACCGCGAGTTCAGTGCTGCGCAGCGAACGCGTGACCAGCGAGGGCGGGGCGTCCTTCAGATGCAGGAACTGCCCGAGCTTCTGTCCGTAGGCGCCAGCCCGTGTCATCGATGTATCCTTCTGTGGAAGTCCAAGCGCAGGCCACAGCGTCCTGCAACTCAAGGAACTTATTATCGAGTATTCGCCAACCGCTGTCCACGTCCGCACCCGAATCGAGAGGCAGAACGCCGCAGCATACCTCGCCGATTGGGCAGGCTAATTTTGCAACGATTTCAAAGCGGTTTTGTGCGACCCGCCAATCTCGCAAACACGCGATCGGGCCGGAGGGACACATCACGACTTTTCACAAATGCACGGCAAAATACGCCCCGGCGTCGCATTTGACCGGGGGTCGGGCCCCCCGGAGCAGGATCAGGCAACGCATCGCAGCTTCAGGAAAGACGCGGATACTTGCACCGCCTAGAACCCGTAAATCAACGGTCCCGGAATTCGGAATGCCCCGTTTCGAGACCAGGACATCACGCTGGCGAAGCGATCGAAAGAGGTCACGATGGTTGGGACAACCACACTGGTCGGCTCGCTTGCCGCACGCCAGATACCCCGCTTCGCCATGAGTACAATTGTCGAGAATCCCGATCGTCCGCGGGTCCTGATCGTGGACGACGACGAGGAAATCCGGAGCGCGCTTCGCGAGCTTCTTCTGTCCGTCGGGATCGACGCGTGCTGCTATGCATCGACGCAGGAACTGCTGCGTGCCGATCTTCCAGAGCGCCCAGGCTGTCTCATCCTCGACGTCCGCATGCCGGGCGCGAGCGGCCTCGATCTCCAGCAGCATCTGACAGCGAGAGGAAGCACGAGACCGATCATCTTCCTCACCGGCCATGGCGATATTGCCATGACCGTCCAGGCCATGAAGGCGGGAGCCGTCGACTTCCTGACCAAGCCCGTGCGGGATCAGACCCTTCTTGACGCCGTCGCGGCGGCGATCGAGAAGGACATCGCGCAAAGAGCGGCCGCGCAACGCGTGAAGCGAAACGTCGAACTCTTTGCAAAGCTGACGGCGCGCGAGCGCGAGGTCGTACGCGAAGTGGTCAAGGGCCGGCTCAACAAGCAGATCGCCTTCGAGCTGAACATCAGCGAGATCACGGTCAAACTGCATCGCGGCAATGCGACCAAGAAGCTCCAGACAAACTCCGTCGGCGAGTTGATCCGGATTTGGGAATCCCTGCCGCCGGACCATCGAGGGGAGCCGGCCTACACCAAAGAATAGGTACAACCGGGTGACCGATGGGCAGATGGTCGTTGGGCCATGCCAGCGAAAGACATCTGCTTGTCCAGAATGCCCCTAGTTGCCATCGTAGACGACGACGAAGCTGTGCGAGAGGCTCTTTCCGAACTTCTTCGGGCGATGGACGTCGCGTGTCGCACATTTGATCGAGCGGAGGCCTTCATGGCCGAATTCGAACCGGATCGTTTTGATTGCCTGATCACCGACGTGAGCATGCCGGGCCTCAGCGGAATCGATCTGCTGCGGCACCAGCGGAGCATTGGTTCCACCATGCCGCTGATCGTCATCACGGCCGACACCAATCCGGCGACCCGGTCGCGCGCCATACGATGCGGCGCCCATGCTTATCTGACCAAGCCGATAGAAACTGAAGTACTGCTTCAGCATCTGCAGTCCGCCCTGAGGCGGACTGCCTTTCGATCTGACGCCGAATGAGAGGCTTCTGATGGCCAGCCCCGTGGACTGACATGCTCAACACTATGCAGGTACCCGCGGAAGTCATGCAAAAATGGCAGGAGATCGTAGATCTTCTGGCCGAAATTCTAGGCGTTCCCTCCGCATTGATCATGAGGGTAGAGCCGCCAAATATCAAAGTCTTCGTTTCCAGCGTGACAAAAGGAAATCCTTACGAACCGGACGAGGTCGCGTGTCTCGATACGGGCCTCTATTGTGAGACTGTAATGAACACCCGCCAACCATTGATCGTCCCGGACGCTCTGCAAGATGAGGCGTGGAAATCAAACCCTGACATCAAACTAGGCATGATCTCTTACCTCGGCGTGCCGATTACTTGGCCCGATGGCGAGATGTTTGGAACGATCTGTGTTCTCGACAGGAAAAGCAACGAATACAGCGAGCTCTATCTCAGACTGTTATTGCAGTGGCGTGACGTGTTGCAGGCAGACTTGAGAACCATTGCCACCATGCAACGAGAGATCGAACAACGCGAGGCGAAAATTCGCCGCCTCGTCGATGCCAACATCATCGGCATCATCATCTGGAATGTGGAGGGTCAGATTCTCGATGCCAATAGCGAGTTTCTCCGCATGGTTGGTTACGATCAGCGCGATCTCCTGTCCGGTCGCGTGAGCTGGGCTGACATGACGCCCCCTGAATGGCGCGATCACTACGCGCTGGCGATGTCCGAGCTGAAGAACAAGGGAGCCGTGCAGCCCTTTGAAAAGGAGTACATCCGGAAGGACGGCAACCGTATTCCAGTATTGATCGGCATCGCGAGCCTCGAAGGGATAGAGGGCCAGGGTGTCGCATTTGTGCTCGATTTAACCGAGCGTAAGCGGGCAGAAACAGAAGCGCGTGAGAGCGAGCGGCGATTTCGCAACATGCAGATGGAATTAGCCCACGCCAATCGCCTCGCAACTTTGGGCCAGCTTACGGCGTCTATTACGCATGAGGTCAAGCAGCCGATCACGGCCACGCTCCTGAATACCCAAACAGCTCAGCGCTTCCTCACTCGCCAGCCTCCAGATGTTGAGAGAGCGAAAACGGCAATAGACCGCGCGGTGCTGAACGGCATGCGGGTCAGTGAAGTTGTCGACCGGACGCACGCGTTGGTTAGGAAGGAGCCAATGCGAAAGGACCGCTTGGAGATTAATGAAGCCATTTCGGGAGTTATCGGGCTGACGCGCGGGGAGGTCGCGAAGAACGGCGTTCAAGTGCGAACTCAACTGGAAGAGGGTTTACCCGTCGTTCAAGGCAGTCGGGTCCAGATTCAACAGGTGATGCTGAACTTGATCGTAAATGCCGTCGAGGCGATGAGCCAAATGAGCGACGATCCCCGGGAATTGCACATCAGCACCCAGGCCGAAGCTGACTGTGTTCTCGTTACGGTGCGAGACACCGGCCCGGGTCTATCAGAAGGTACTATCGAGCGAGCCTTCGAGGCATTTTACACGACGAAGTCGAGCGGCTTAGGGATGGGACTATCCATCTGCCGGTCGATCGTTGAGGATCACGGAGGACGATTGTGGGCGATCGCAGACGTACCAAAAGGTGCGGCGTTTCAGTTCACAGTTCCTATCAATTCGGACTGCTAGGGCTGACTGCGTATTGAGCCTCTCAACTCGTGTGGATCACTGCGTCGACGGCATTTGGCTCCACGCCGCCCCACGCGATAGGGGAGCCGGCCGTCGATGACGCGCTCCCATGTGACTATCCCAAGGTACAGGTCAATCTATTCCCCGAATCAGCCGGACCAGACCTGCTGCACGATTCCGTCAGGCGGCGCTTGCCGTCATCGTTGCGAGCACTGAGGCAGCAGTGTTGCGCCTCATTGGTTCTGACCTGGCGCCAACGCGAGCATACGTCCATGAGCAAGCCCAACTTGCGCGATTCCTCGGAGCATCTTTCCGCCGTGTCGGAGACGAACGACCTACCGGCCGACGACCGGCGTCGTGCCGATGTGGAGATGGCTCGTGTGCTCGGGACCGCGCCATTTCGCATGGCATTGGACCCCTCCGGTGCCGGGATCGCCCACTGGAAGCATGAACCATTGCACGACGTCGTCGAGCCCATGAGCCACCACGTCATCATGGCCTACAACGGCTCGACCCAGCGCATGGAGCGGCGATCGGGAAAATCGGTTGCGATTGGAACGTTTCGCCCGGGGGTTGTGATAATCATTCCGGAAGGATCAAGCTCCCGATGGGACATTCCGAAACCTGTTGATGTCGTTCAGCTCTATCTTCCTCAGGCAACGCTGAAGCGCATTGCCGACGAAGCCGGCACAGCCGCATCGACCGATCTCCTGGAGCGAACGGCACATCCCGACCCCGTTACATCCAGGCTGCTCCTGAGCGCGGCGGATGTCCTGGAGGGCAACGAGGCCCTGGATACGTTGTTCAGGCAGCAGCTGATAGACCTCCTGGCCACACGCCTCCTGGCTGCGCACACCGGCGCGCCTAGCACGATCCGGCCAGTCAGGGGCGGGCTGGCGCCGAAGACGCTTCTTCGCGCGATCGAACGCCTGCGTTCGGACGGCGCTGCGGACGTCTCGCTCGCGGCTCTCGCGTCGGAGGCCGGGCTATCGCGCTTCCACTTCTGCCGCGCGTTCAAGGACAGTACCGGGCTTTCACCCCATGCCTGGCTGCGCCAGCACCAGCTTGAGCAGGCCATGAACATGCTGCGCGACACCGACGCATCGGTGGTCTCAATTGCAGCCGCCCTTGGCTATTCCTCGCAAACCGCGTTCGCGGCGGCGTTCAGGAAATTGACCGGCGAAGCGCCGAGCGATTGGCGCAAGCGCATGCGTTAGCAGCAATCGCGCTGCAATCGCGTCAATCGCGCTGGCGCAGCGGCACATCCGGTTCGGTAGTTTTCACCGCGTTCACTGCAATGAAACGGAAATGCTCAAATGCCCTGGATCAACTCCGTCAGCCGGCTCGCAAACACCTCGCGGCGAAAAGTGCTCGCGACCACGCTCATGTACGCGGCTTCGATGGCCGTCCGCTCCACCTCGGCGGCGGGCAAGGAGCCGAAGGCCGCGCTCCTCCTCACTGAGAGGACCGGTCCCATGACCTCGGTTACCACCAGCGATGGCGTGCGGATCTTCTACAAGGACTGGGGACCCAAGTCCGCTCAGCCAATCGTGTTTCACCACGGCTGGCCGCTGAGCTCTGACGACTGGGATGCCCAGATGCTCTACTTCCTCGGCAAGGGCTATCGCGTCATCGCTCACGATCGCCGCGGTCACGGCCGCTCGAGCCAGGTCAGCGACGGGCATGACATGGACCACTACGCGGCCGACGTCGCAGCGCTCGTTGAGCATCTCGACCTTCGCAACGCCATTCATATCGGCCATTCCACGGGCGGCGGCGAGGCCGCGCGCTACGTCGCACGCCATGGCAGGGATCGCGTCGCCAAGCTGGTGCTGATCAGCGCCGTGCCGCCCTTGATGCTGAAGACGGAGGCCAATCCCGGTGGCCTGCCCATCGAGGTCTTCGATGGTCTGCGCCGGCAGCTCGCCGCCAACAGGTCGCAGTTCTATTTCGATTTCGCGAGCGGTCCTTTCTACGGCTACAACCGCCCGGGCGCAGAGCCATCGCAGGCCGTGATCTGGAACTGGTGGCGCCAGGGCATGATGGGCGCAGCCAATGCGCATTACGACGGCATCAAGGCCTTCTCCGAGACCGACTTCAACGAGGATCTGAAGAACATCACCGTGCCGACGCTCGTCCTGCACGGTGGCGACGACCAGATCGTACCCGTCGCCGACTCGGCACCCCTGTCGGCGAGGCTCCTGAAGCGCAGCACCCTCAAGGTCTACGACCTGCTGCCGCACGGCGTCTGCACGACACACCCCGACATCATCAACGCCGACCTGCTCAAATTCGTGATCGTGTAGCTCACGCCTTCACCGCAATGATCCCAACCAAGGAGTAATCTACATGCGAATAGTCATCATCGGCGCCGGCTTCGCCGGCATGTACGCCGCCCTCTCCGCCGCCCGCCTGCGCGACATCCAGGGTGCTTCGCCGGAGACTCTCGAGATTGCGCTGGTATCACCGGAGCCGACGCTGGTGGTTCGCCCGCGTCTCTACGAGCCGAAGCCGGAGACCCTGACGGCGCCACTTCTGAACGTCCTCAAAGCCATCGACGTCGACTATGTGCAAGGCAGCGCCGAGACGATCGATACCAAATCCAAGGTGGTGAACATCGTCGCCGCCAAGGGCGCGAAGAAGCAGCTCGCCTATGACCGGCTGGTCGTCGCCACTGGCAGCCGGCTGTTCCGTCCCAACATTCCAGGCCTTGCCGAGCACGGCTTCAGTGTCGATCAGCTCGACGACGCAATCGCTCTCGACCGGCACCTGCACAGCTTGCCGAGCCGTCCAGCATCGAAGGCGCGCGACACGGTCGTGGTTGCCGGCGGTGGCTTCACCGGCATCGAGGCGGCGACCGAGATGCCGTCGCGCCTGCGTGCCATCCTCGGCAAGGAGGCCAAGCCACGCGTCATCATCGTTGACCGCAACGAGGCGATCGCACCCGATATGGGTGCTGGCCCCCGCCCCATTATCGAGGACGCGCTGCGCAAGCTCGGCGTGGAGACCAGGCTCGGTGCCGGCGTCGCCTCGCTCGACAAGTCCGGCGTCACGCTGTCCAGCGGCGAGCACATCGAAGCTGCGACCGTGATCTGGGCCGCCGGTATCCGCGCGGCGCCGCTCACCGCGCAGGTCCCCGCCGAGCGCGACAATTTCGGCCGGCTGCTGGTCGACCGCGAGCTGCGCGTGCCGTCGGTGGCCGGCGTCTTCGCCACCGGCGATGCGGCGCGCGCCTCATGCGACGGTAACGGCAACTACGCGCTGATGTCGTGCCAGCACGCGACGCGGATGGGCGCCTTCGCCGGCAATAATGCCGCCGCCGAGCTGCTCGGTGTTCCAACCAAACCCTACCACCAGAAGGGTTACGTCACCTGCCTCGACCTCGGCGAAGCTGGCGCGCTGTTCACGCGCGGCTGGGAACGCGAGGTGACGATGGTCAACGACGTCGCCAAGAAGACCAAGCGGGAGATCAACACCGTCTGGATCTATCCGCCGAAAGCCGAGCGTGCCGCCGCGCTGGCCTCGGCCGATCCGGAGCGTGTGACTGATGTGACTGGCTTCTTCCACTAGACCGAAACGGGCCGCGCTTCCCGCGCCGAAGCACGGCCCGCTCACCTTAAATTGCCCTGGAGATCGACCACGATGAAATACGAAACCGTGCGCTCAGCGGCGTTCGCCATGCCGCTGACCAATCCGGCCTTTCCACCCGGCCCCTATCGCTTCATCAACCGCGAATATTTCATCATCCAGTACCTGACCAACGCCGAAGCGCTGCGGCGGATCGTACCGGAGCCACTCGCGCTCACCGAGCCCGTGGTGAACTACGAGTTCATCCGCATGCCGGATTCGACCGGCTTCGGCGACTACACCGAGAGCGGTCAGGTCATTCCGGTGAGCTACCAGGGCCAGACCGGCAGCTTCGTCCACCAGATGTTTCTCAACGATCATCCGCCGATCGCGGGAGGGCGCGAGCTGTGGGGCTTTCCCAAGAAGCTCGCGCAGCCGAAGCTCGCCGTCGAGATCGATACTCTGGTCGGTACGCTGAACTACGGTTCGGTGCGGATCGCGACCGGCACCATGGGCTACAAGCACCGCGCCCTCGATGCCGCCGCTGAGGCCAAGAAGCTCGCCGCGCCCAACTTCCTGCTCAAGATCATCCCGCATGTCGACGGCTCGGCGCGCATCTGCGAGCTGGTGCGCTACAACTGCGAGGACATCACCGTGAAGGGCGCGTGGACGGGGCCCGCAGCCCTGGACCTGTTTTCGCATGCGCTCGCGCCGGTCGCCGAGCTGCCGGTGCTGAAAGTGCTGTCGGCCAAGCACGTCATCGCCGACCTGACCCTCGGGCTCGGCACCGTGGTCCACGACTATCTCTCGCCGGGCGAAGCAGCACCGCGACGCAAGTCCGTGCTGGAAACGAGCGCCGGCTGACTCGCCGGCCACAATATCGGGAGTTCTGGACATGTTGAACGTGATGCGCGAGCCGATGCAGTCCACCTCGCAAATGACCAAGCCACTGCCATACGACGTCGTCGCCCTGGTATTGCAGGGCGGCGGTGCACTCGGAGCCTATCAGGCGGGCGTCTATGAGGGCCTGCACGAAGCCGGCATCCGGCCGAACTGGCTGGCCGGCATTTCCATCGGCGCGCTCAATGCCGCCATCATCGCGGGCTCGCCGGAGGCGGAGCGCGTCGATCGGCTGCGCAAGTTCTGGGAGAGCATCTGTGCGACTCCGGTCGAATGGCCCGCCGGCGAGGGACTTGCCAACGCTCTGCCCTTCGCCTTCGACATGCGCTCGGCGCACAATGCGTTTGCCGCGATGCGGGCACTGTTCCAGGGCCAGCCCGGCTTCTTCAAGCCGCGCTTCCCGCCGCCGTTCTTGTCGCCGTTTTCAGGCGATGCAGCGACGAGCTTCTACGACACCGCGCCATTGCACCAGACGCTGGAACGGCTCGTCGACTTCGACCGGCTGAACTCGGGCGAGGTACGCGTCAGCGTCGGCGCGGTCAATGTCCGCACCGGCAATCTGACCTATTTCGACACCGCGCAGCGAAGGCTCGGTCCGAAGCATTTCACGGCGTCCGGCGCCCTGCCGCCGGGATTTCCCGCCGTCGAGATCGAAGGCGAGCACTATTGGGATGGTGGCGTGGTCTCGAACACGCCTCTCTCCCGCGTACTGTCCGGCGAGCCGCGCGACACACTGACGTTCCAGATCGACCTCTGGTCGGCCCGTGGCCGCGTTCCCTACGACATGATGGAAGTGTCGAGCCGACAGAAGGACATCCAGTATTCGAGCCGCACGCGCGCCGTCACCGACCACGCGCTGCGGATGCAGACGTTGCGTCAGGCCCTGCGGAAGACGATCGAGAAACTTCCGGAGAGCGCCATGCAGGATCCGGAGATCCGCGCCATCGCCGAGATGGCCCGCCATCGCTCCTACAACATCGTCCATCTGATCTACCAGACCAAGATCCACGAGGGCCATTCCCGCGACTACGAGTTCGGACTGAACGCGATGCGCGCGCACTGGCAGAGCGGCCTCGACGACATCCGCCGCACGCTGGCCGACCCACGGCGGCTGGATCCGCCGCCCCTCGAGCTCGGCATCGTCACCCACGACGTCCATCGCCGCGATTGAGCGGCAACGAATCTCAATTCTCAGATCATCGAAAGGAATTCCCATGTTGAAGGGCAAGACAGCCGTCGTCACCGGTTCGACTAGCGGTATTGGGCTCGGAATCGCCAGGGAGCTGGCGCGGCTCGGCGCCGACATTGTGCTGAACGGTTTTGGCAACACCAGCGAGATCGAAGCGATCCACAAGGGCATCGAGCGCGACCACGGCGTGCGTGTGATCTATAACGGCGCCGACATGTCGAAGGCGGAGGCCGTCCGCGGATTGATCACCGCAACGGTCGAGACGTTCGGACGGCTCGATATTCTCGTGAACAATGCCGGCATCCAGTTCACTGCGCCGGTCGAGGAGTTCCCCGCCGCCAAGTGGCACGCGATCCTGGACATAAACCTGTCGGCCGCGTTCCACGGCATTGCGGCAGCGGTGCCGCAGATGAAGAGGCAGCGCTGGGGACGCATCGTCAACATCGCATCCGCCCATGGCCTCGTCGCGTCCACCCACAAGGCCGCCTATGTCGCGGCCAAGCACGGGCTGGTCGGCCTGACAAAGGTGGTTGGCCTCGAGACCGCCGGAAGCGGCGTGACCTGCAACGCGGTCTGCCCCGGCTGGGTGCGAACGCCGCTGGTCGAGAAACAGATCGACGACATCGCCGCGCAGAAGAACATCAGCCAGAAGGAAGCTCTCAAGTCCCTGCTCGCCGAAAAGCAGCCATCCCTCGATTTCGTCTCGCCGGCGCAGCTCGGCGGCACGGTTGCGTTCCTGTGCTCGGCTGCAGCGGACCAGATCACGGGCACGGCGATCTCCGTCGACGGCGGCTGGACCGCGCAATAGCGGACGCAACACCAACCAGGCCACAGGAGATCGAACGTGCAGAGTGCAAAGGTCATCATCGTGACGGGCGGCAGCTCCGGAATCGGACGGGCAGCGGCGTTGCGTTTCGCCAGGCAAGGCGACAAGGTGCTCATCACCGGCCGTCGCCCCGGCCCCATCGAGGAGACGATCGCCGAGCATGAGAACATCGTGGGTCTGGTTGCGGATGCTGCCTCCGCCGAGGACGCAAGGCACACGGTCGGCAAAGCCATTGATCTCTGGGGCCGTGTCGATGTCTTGGTCAACAATGCGGGCGCGGGCGCGATCCTTCCGCTGGCGGATGTGACAGCCGAACGGATCACGGACATCTTCTCTGTGAATGCGCTCGGCCCGAGCCTGCTCGCCTCGGCCGCGCTGCCGCACTTGAAGGCAACGCAAGGCACGATCGTCAATGTCTCGAGCACCTTCGGCCACAGGCCGGCGGCCGGCTTGTCCCACTATGCCGCCAGCAAGGCGGCCTTGGAGCACCTCACCCGTTGCTGGGCGCTCGAGCTTGCACCACTCGGCGTGCGGGTGAATGCGATTGCGGCGGGCCCGACGGAATCGGGCGCGCTGACCGGCATGCTGGGGCTGTCCGCACAGCAGGCCGCCGCAGTCAAGGAGCAGGAACGCGCGCGCATACCGCTTGGGCGGCGCGGTGTCCCCGAGGACGTCGCCGAATGGATCGTGCGGCTTGCCGGCCCGGCCTCCGCATGGACGACGGGCCAGGTGATCGCAGTCGATGGCGGCCTGGGGCTGGCGTAGTCACCTGCGTCATGAGCGAGCGCATGCGTCAGGATGGACCAAATGCATCGTGGCGCATGGCTTTCTCGCCCGGCGTCTCGCTAGAACGACGTGCCGCCGCCAAACCTGAATTCCTGGACGGTGTCGTATTTGCCCTTCGTGATTGGCACGGCGTAGTCGAAGCGCAGCGGTCCGAACGGCGAGGCCCAGATCAGGCCGACGCCGACCGACGAACGCACCACATTGCCGTCGTCATATTGCAGCCCGCAGGTTGGGCAGGCCTTGGTATTGACTTCGCCCGTGGCCGACCAGGAGGTCGGTCCCTGGTAACCCCAGAGCGAGCCGGCATCGGCGTAGACTGCGCCCTTCAGGCCGACCTCCTTTGGCAGGAACCAGAACGGCATCTGCAACTCCATGGACGCACCCCAGTACTTCGTACCGCCGAGCGCATCACCGCTGGCGCCAAGGCTTGCATAGGTGATATCGCGCGGCCCGATCCCGTTGGAGGCGAAGCCGCGCACGAGGTTCGGACCCATCTGGAAGTGGTCGAGCATGCGCAGATCCTGGTCACCGATCTTGTTGAGGATGCCACCCTGAAGATGAATCACGCCGACGATCTCGGACACGAGGGGCGCGTAGTACTTGGCATCCATCGCGCTCTTCAGATAGGTCACGTCGCCGCCGACCCCGGCAAAGTCCTGCCGGAAGTCGATCAACAGGCCGTCGGTCGGGTTCTTGGTATTGTCGAGCGTGTTGTAGCTCAGCGTATAGCCGATCGCCGAAGTCCATGTCGCTCCGTTCGCCAGCTCCTTTCGGACCGGCAGGCTCGACTCGCCGTCGCCGTAGCAACCGTATCCATAGACCCCTGAACCGGTGGAATTGGTCGGATCCACACCGCCCAGAACGCTCTTGATGTACGCAGGCGTCGGGTTGTAGGCCAGCGACGTATTGGATGCGTTGTTGTTGCAATTGTTATATGCGCTGGCGAGCGTGATGCTCTGCTGATAGAGCGAGTAGCGCAGCTGGAGCGTGAGATCTTCCCGTAGCGCGATACCGACGCGCGGAGAGAAACCCAGCGTCGTCACGCCGTAGCTCGTGTAGCTGTTCGCCAATTGCTGGCGCCAGTAAACGTCCATTCCGAGCGCCATCCGGTAATCGAGCAGATAGGGCTCGACGAAGGACAGCGATATCCCGCGCGAATACTGGCCGTAGCTGACGGACGCCTTGCCGTAGAGCCCGCGGCCGAGCAGGTTGCGCTCGGAGATCGAGACTTCGGCCAGCGCGCCGTCGGTCGTGGAGTAGCCGCCGGATATCGAGAAGTCACCGGTCGACTTCTCCTCGAGATCGACGATCAGGACCACGCGGTCGCTTGAGGAGCCGGGCTCCGTGGAGATCTTGACGCTCTTGAAGAAGTCGAGGTTCTTCAGGCGGCGCTCGGCGCGATCGACCAGCGCGCGGTTGTAGGCGTCACCCTCGGAGATGTCGAACTCGCGCCGGATCACATAGTCGCGCGTGCGGGTGTTGCCACGGATGTTGATACGTTCGATATAGGTGCGCGGCCCTTCGTCGATGTTGAAGACGATGGCTACAGTGTGCGCCTCGAAGTTGCGGTCGCCGCCCGGGCGGACCACGGCGAAGGCATAGCCGCGGCGCGAGGCCTCGATCTGCATCTCCTCGACCGACTTCTCGACCGATTCGACGTTGTAGAGCGATCCGATACTGACGCGCGAGTAAGAGCGCATCGAACTCGCGTCAAAATTGGGAATGCTGGAGCGGAAATCGATCGAGCCGATGCGGTACTGCTGGCCTTCCTCGATCTTGAAGGTGACGAGGAAGCCCTTCCTCTCCGG
>NZ_LUUB01000037.1:23940-38689 GCF_001641635.1 Bradyrhizobium centrolobii | reverse complement strand
GGCTGTTGTAGCGCAGAGGGTCTCGTGCATGGATATGGTCACGCACGGTCGCGGTTCGGATGCCGCTCCATCGGCCCGAGTTTCTCCGGTGAACTCACACAACGAGTGGGGCGCGCTGGAGGAAGTGATCGTCGGAAGGCTTGAGGGTGCGGTCATCCCATCCGATCATCCGGTTGTCACCTGCAACATTCCGGGCATGGCAGCGCGTGCTCAGTCGCTGCTCGCAGGCTTTCGTTACCCAAGGATCATGATCGAGCCGGCCCAGCGTGAGCTTGATGGCTTTGTTGCGCTGCTACAGTCGCTGGGCATCATCGTAAGACGGCCGGACGCTGTCGACCACAGGAAGCGCTTCAGCACGCCAGGATGGTCCTCGCGCGGCTTCTGCAATTCCTGCCCGCGCGACAGCATGCTCGTGATCGGCGACGAGATCATCGAAACCCCAATGGTTTGGCCCTGTCGCTACTTCGAGACGCAGTCCTATCGTGCGATCCTGAAGGACTATTTCCAACGTGGCGCGCGGTGGACGAGCGCGCCCAGACCGCAACTGACGGACGAACTGTTCGACCCTGAATTTCGCGTTCCGGAGAAAGGCGAGCCGATCTCATACATTCTCACCGAATTCGAACCGGTCTTTGACGCCGCCGACTTCTTTCGCTGTGGACGCGACTTGTTCGTGACCCGCAGCAACGTCACCAATGCGTCCGGCATTGAATGGCTGCGTCGTCACCTTGGCGACAGTTATCGCATCCATGAGATTGAGAGCCGCTGCCCCAATCCAATGCACATCGACACCACCATATTGCCGCTTGGGCCCGGCAAGATCCTGATCAATCCCGAGTACATCGACGTCGACCATCTTCCGGCCGTCTTGAAAGGATGGGACATCCTCGTGGCCCCCGAGTCCGACCCGATCACCGATCCTGTGCTGAGGGTCACTTCACTATGCGGGAAATGGCTCAACATGAACGTCTTGATGGTGGATGAGAAGCGCGTCATCGTAGATCCACATCATACCGCAACGATGCGTGCGTTTGAGAATTGGGGATTCGAACCGATTTCCTGCAAGTTCTTACACTATGCGGCATTTGGTGGCGCCTTCCACTGCGCCACGCTCGACGTCCGGCGGCGCGGCACGTTGGAAAGCTACTTCTGAGCTGACCTCCAACAGGTCTCATCGCGCCGCTCCGCCTAAGAGGTGATTTTCAGTCCGATGATGCCCACGAGAATAAAGCCGATGCAGGCTAACCTAAGCAACGTAAGGGGTTCGTTGAACAGATAGATGCCGAGCGCGGTGGTGCCAACAGCGCCAATGCCCGTCCACACCGCATAGGCCGTACCGACCGGGAGCGACTTAAGGGCGAGTCCGAGGAACCCAATGCTGGCCGCCATACCAACGACCGTGCCGATTGTTGGCAAAAGGCGCGCGAAGCCTTCCGTGAATTTGAGGCCGATCGCCCAAGCGATTTCGCACAGGCCAGCCATGAGCAGAAAGAGCCAGGCCATGGGAGTACCCTAAAATGCTTGAACCACGAGCACTCTCTCTCTCGGTGTGCCCCAAATCAACGCTTGGAAGATCTGCAGTAACATCGGGCGAGGCTGTCCCAAAGAGATGAGTGCCCCAACGCCGTCTGGTCGCCCTGCGTCATTTTATCCCCGCATACTAACGGCCTGCGGCAGATCTGTCTGGTTCAGATAAGCGTTTCCCATGGCATCCAGTCCTAAGGGGACTTCGTTACCGCGTCACGATGTGACTGTTGATGTCGGGAAGCGGCTTGCTTCCGAGGTCGCGTACCAAGCGCGATAGGTTGATGGTCGGCGCAGGGTCGGAGACGGCCGTACCCAGTGCGGCGAAGCTGGTCGGCCTTTGCTCTGATAGCTGACCTGGGCTTAGACAGTTGCCGGCAGCTCCAGGTCACTCGCGCGGTTCACGTATGCGTTGTTATGGAAGAAGTCGGCCATCGAGCGACTTAGGCCCCCACTGAAACACCCACGCGCGCGCCTGCACCTCGATGTCCGGATTGGTCTTCGGACCAGACATTGGAGCTAGCGTCGGAAAATCCGAGAAGGGCCAATCCATGGACTCATGCATCGCAGCAAAAAGAGCTGCAGGCGAGCGCTGAGAGGCGGTGAGGTCCGCCGGGAACCCTGCCGCACGAGTCTGGATTCCCGCGATAGTTGGGATAAGGTGACGCTACCTGCGCAGAAAAATTGCAAACGACATCCGGGAGGAAGTGATGCTCGACACTACCCTTAGCGCGCGCGTCCAGGTTTTCCTCGACAGGTTTGAAGCCGTGCTTGCGGCGGGCGATCTCGATGCCGCCGTGGAAATGTTCGCTCCGGAATGCTACTGGCGCGACCTTGTTGCCTTCACCTGGAACATCAAGACAATGGAAGGCCGCGATCAGATCCGCGACATGCTCGCGCATCGCCTCGCGCACGTGAAGCCGCGCAGCTGGAAGGTCGCTGAGGGTGAAACACCAACCGAGGCCGGCGGCGTAACCGAGTCTTGGATCTCATTCGAGACCGAGGTCGCGCGCGGATATGGTCTCATTCGCCTGCAGAACGGCCAGATCTGGACGCTCTTGACGACCATGGCCGAACTCAAGGGCCATGAGGAAAAGGCTGGCTTCAGCCGGCCGCTCGGCGCCAGGCACGGTGTCAATCCCGGCGCCAAGACCTGGAAGGAACTGCGTGACGAGGAAGTCGAACAACTCGGATTCAAGACCCAGCCCTATGCACTTGTCATCGGCGGCGGGCAGGGCGGCATTGCGCTCGGGGCGCGGCTGCGCCAGCTCGGTGTGCCGACGATCATCGTCGAAAAGAACGCGCGCGCCGGCGATTCCTGGCGCAACCGCTACAAGTCGCTCTGTCTGCACGACCCCGTCTGGTACGATCACTTGCCCTACATCGATTTCCCCAGGAACTGGCCTGTGTTCTCGCCGAAGGACAAGATCGGCGACTGGCTGGAAATGTACACTAAGGTCATGGAGCTGAACTACTGGACGAACACCACAGCCAAGCACGCCAATTGGGACGACACCAAGAAGGAATGGACCGTCGTCCTTGAACGTGATGGCAAAGAGATCACGCTGCGGCCCAAGCAGCTTGTGTTCGCGACCGGCATGTCGGCCAAGCCGAACATGCCAAAAATCAAAGGAATGGAAACCTTCAAGGGCGAGCAGCACCATTCCTCACGCCATCCTGGCTCCGACGGCTGCAAGGGCAAGAAGGTGGTGGTGATCGGCTCGAACAATTCGGCCCATGACATTTGCGCTGCGCTGTACGAGGCGGGCGTCGACGTAACGATGGTGCAGCGCTCCACGACGCACATTGTGCGCTCGGATTCGCTGATGGAGAGCATCGCCGATCTTTATTCCGAACGAGCCGTCCGCAGCGGAATGACGACGGCGAAGGCCGATCTGATCTTCGCCTCGCTGCCCTACCGGATTTTGAATCAGTTTCAGAAGCCGGTCTACGACAAGATCCGCCGGGATGACGCCGCTTTCTACGCCGGGCTTGAGAAGGCGGGCTTCAGGCTCGACTTTGGTGACGACGATTCCGGGCTGTTCATGAAATATCTGCGCCGCGGCTCAGGCTATTACATCGATGTCGGCGCCTCTCAGCTCATCATTGACGGCAAAATCAAATTGCTCGCTGGCCAGGTCGAGGAAATCGTGCCCAACGGCGTCAGACTCGACAACGGTAAGGAATTGCCAGCGGACGTGATCGTCTATGCCACCGGCTACAGCTCGATGAATGGCTTTGTCGCTGACCTCGTGAGTCGAGAAGTGGCCGACAAGGTCGGCAAGGTCTGGGGCCTCGGCTCGAATACGACAAAGGACCCCGGTCCATGGGAAGGCGAACAGCGCAACATGTGGAAGCCGACACAGCAGGAAGGTTTATGGTTCCACGGCGGCAATCTGCATCAGTCGCGACACTACTCGCAATTCCTTTGCCTGCAGTTGAAGGCGCGACACGAGGGCATCCCGACGCCGGTCTATGGCCTGCAGACTGTCCATCACAAGGCCTGAAGTTGCTGAGTGCACAGCACGGGGCTCGCGGATTGCGAGCCCCGTGCTCATCTTTCGGATTTCCGCACTTGCCACCACAATGTCCGCTTCAGAAGGGCCTTGATCTAGAGCACACTCTAACTTGTACAAGGATGGCTGACCGGATCTAAGGAGGCAGCCATGACACCGACCGAAAACAAGGCTTTCATCAAGAAGATCATGGATGCACGCGCACGTCGCGATCACGCTCCATTCATGGCGGCCATGTCCGATGACTTCGTCTGGAGGATTGTCGGTTCGACTGCCTGGTCCGGCGAGTATGTCGGCAAAACCGAAGTGCAAGAGCGGCTCTTGAAGCCCCTCTACCGGCAATTCACTGCACCCTCCAGCATCACGGCAACCCGCATCCTCGCCGATGGCGATTGTGTGGTCGCCGAGTGCCATGGCCACGCGACGACGGTCGCAGGCCAACTCTATGCCAATACCTACTGCTTCGTCATCCGTATGGCGGATGGGAAACTGCGCGGGATGACCGAATACATGGATACGGCATTGGTCGAGAGGGTGCTAGGGCCGCCCGGCAGGTAACGAGGCCGAGCCAGCCTTAACGCGCCGATGAGGCGCCACGGTGGGCCGTTCACCCTTGGCAATCCACTCCTCATAGAATTCCACTTTGGCTTCGATGAGTGCCAAGGCTTCAGACCATCGCCTGATATTCTCCTGAACGCGCCGCTGGTGACCTGTGAGCAGAGCGTGACGCTCCTTCAGCGTCGCTGCGCCCTGCTTTGCGAGGACCGTATATTCGCGCATCTGCTTGACGGACATCCCGGTGCAGCGCAGCCGCTCCATCAGGTCCAGCCAGCCGACGTGATGTTCACTGTAGATGCGCCGCCCCCCGCGGTCTCTCGTAACGCCGGGTATCAGCCCTTGAGCCTCATACCAGCGGATCGTGTGAATGCTGCGACCCGTTCGGCTGGCCACGTCTCCGATTCGAAGCTCTCGCTGCATGTTCTTGTCTCGTTCAGTATTTCTGAAGGCGCCTCTGACGAACTAATCCGACGAAATTCTCTCCTATGTCGGACTAGATCGCCGCTCAGAGAACGTCGAGATGACAGGGAACAACGTGGGTATTGAATAGCGGTGCGGCTAGGGGGTATTGAGAGCCGCTAGGGACCGTCGCGAGCGAATGGCGGCGTTGGGTCATAAGCGCGGCAAAAGCGACTGCGGACCCATGTCCGAAGGATCGCTGAAGGCCGACGTAGCGGCGCGCATCGGCCTTGGTCGGCTCAGGCCCCAGAAGCGGTCATTCCCGAACCACTCTGGTCGAGAGCCGGCCATTCCAGGGGCGCCGAGCGGAGCGCAGGCGAACCAATCCATCTCTGGTCCGGGCGCCGCCCTTCGAAGGCCACTCGCCATAGAACAGCGCCCGTTTGTGCGCGAGCGGAACGGACACCGAAGCTTCATCGACCGGCCCCTCGAGGTCGGAGAATAACCGATGATAGCGACGCCGACGGGCGTGCGAGCCGCCGACACGTCGCCGCGACCTATCTCAGCGGGGCTTCACCATCGGGCAATCGCTCTCGCTCAGCGGCCGCGCCGCTTTCTCAGCCGGCACCGTGGCAAGGAGCTTGAGATAATCGAACGGGTATCTGGATTCCGAGGGCTTCTTGACCTGCAGCAGATAATACGGTCGCATCACACGCCCGTCTTCGCGCACCGTGCCCTTGGTGTAGAAGTCGTCGATCGGCAGTTCCTTCATCTTGGCGACGACCTTGGTCGCATCGGTGGTGCCAGCTGCCGCCACCGCCTTGAGGTAATGCAACGTCGCCCCGTAGGTCCCGGCATGGATCATGCTTGGCGGCTTCCCGCCGTTGCGGGCGAGGAAGCGTTTGGTCCAGGCGCGGGTCGCGTCGTCGAGGTCCCAGAAGAAAGTCTCGCTCGCGGTCAGGCCCTGCGCCGCTTCGAGGCCAAGGGCGTGGGTGTCGGGAAACTGCAGCAGGAGCGCAGCCACGCGCTGGTCGCTGCTGCGGCCCAAGCCAAATTCCCCGGCCTGTTTGATCGCGTTGATGGTGTCGCCGCCAGCGTTCGAGAGAGCGACGATCTTCGCCTTCGAGGCTTGCGCCTGGAGCAGAAAGGACGAGAAGTCGGCGGTATTGAGCGGATGGCGAGCGGCCCCCACCACCTTGCCACCGGCGGCCGTGACGAACGCTGAGGTGTCGCGCTCGAGGGCATGTCCGAATGCGTAGTCGGCGGTGATGAAAAACCAGGTATCCCCACCCTGCTTCACCAACGCCTGGCCGATCGTCGCCGCAAGGCCGTAGGTGTCGAAGCTCCAGTGCACGCCGTGCGGCGAACAGGCTTTTCCGGAGAGATCCGACGTGGCGGCGCCGGTGTTGATGTCGACGGCGTCGTGCGTGCGCGTCACCTCGCGCACGGCGAGCCCCACGGCCGAATTGGGAATGTCGAGGATGAGGTTGACGCCCTCGGTCTCGATCCACTGCCGCGCAATGTTGGCGCCGATGTCGGGCTTGTTCTGGTGGTCGGCGAAGATGACTTCGATCGGCCGGCCCAGCACCTTGCCGCCGTAATCCTCGACCGCCATGCGCGCGGCGTGGACCGAGCCCATGCCGGTCAGATCCGCGTACAGTCCCGTCTGGTCGTTGAGGACACCGAGCTTAACCGGTTGCTGCGCGACCGCGGAGGCGGTCAACCCCGCTCCCCACAACAGGAGCGCGATCGCGGCGATAATGTTGCGACGCATGAAAACCCTCCCCTTGCCGTAGCGACTGCTGAATGCCGGTCGTCTTTGTATGATGGTACAGGGGAAGGGCATCACTGCAAAGCCGGACGCTGGCTTTTGCTTCCGCGCCGTGCATCGGCGCGGCATGGCAGCGACAGGGCGCGATGTCTCAAGGGCTAAGGCTGTGTCCCTTTTTCCGCCCCCGTCAGGGCGGTTGAGCAATAGGGGCAGCTATCACCGAGCTTAAGGAACTCGTTTCCCTTGATCTGCCACGAGATCCATTTTTGCTGGCTCTTGGCTCTTGATAAATGTCTCGAACGGTTTCAGTGCATCCGGAATGTTCGCGATCTTGTTTCCCGAACCGAACGCCTTGTGAATTTTGCTGCTCTTCGGGATGGCACCGCTTTTGGAAGGTTTCCCAAAGGCCGAGAAGGATTCGAACTCAACGTACGCTCGGCATCGAACCACTAGTCTAAGACATGTCCCTCAGACAGGCGCGGACGAGCAGGCGCACGGGCGAGACTTGTACGCCGTTGCAGGGCCTGCTCCACAATTCAGCATTTGCCCCACGAATCCTAGCCTCCTCCCTTCGTAGGGCGAGGCGCGGAATCCTTGATGAGCTGCATCAAGCACGCCCTGTGGGATTTCGAATGACATCTTGCCTCGGCAAGGATTCGTTTGTCGTCTGACTGAGCACACCGCGCTACCGATGTGCTACGGGACAGTGTGGGTCAGCGGGGACGATCTTCGAGCCGAACTAACGGGCTGATGCTTCTATGGAATCTGGTAGCGGGGGAGCGCTACCGCTTTTCCCCACACCCGCCGGAGCCAAGATACCTCATCCAAGCTTCGCACGACGCAGTCGAACCCCCGTTACGCCCGCGGTGAACGCGGCAGCTCGACCTGAAAGCCTTTGACCAGCCAGTCGAACAACAGGCCATAGACCACGGCGAGCGGGAGGCCAACAATGGCGGTAGCCGCCATCAGTGCCTGCCAATAATAAATGTCGCCCCGGATCAATTCGGTCGGCACTCCGGCGCTCACGGTGCGACTCGTGGTCGCGCTGACGAACACCGCCGCATAGATGTAGTCGCTCAGCGACAGCGCGAAGGCGAACACGATGCAGGTCGTGATGCCCGGGACTGCCAACGGCAGCGCCACGCGGAAGAAGACGCCGACGCGGCTCCAGCCGTCGGTCAAGGCCGCCTCCTCGATCTCGCGCGGAATCGAACGGAAAAAGCTGAGCAGGAGCCAAGTGCAGAACGGGACCGTAATCGTCGGATAGACCAGGATCAACGACCAAACCGTGTTGGCGAGGCCGAGCAGGGTCACGACCTCGTACAGCGGGATGAAGAGCAGCGTGGGGGGAATAAGATAGACGAGGAAGATCGCAATGCTCGAATGCTCACCCCAATGCCCCATCAGACGCGCCAGACTGTAGGCCGCAGGCACCGCGAGCACCAGCGTGATGGCGACGACGATGACGCCGATGAACAATGAATTCCAGAGAAAGACTGGATAGTTCGTCTCTGTGAACAGGAAGCCGATGTGGCTCAGGGTCGGTGGAGCATTGAACAGGAACGGATTGTTGGCCGGATCGTACAGGTCGGCATTGCGCTTGAAAGCGGTGATCAGCATCCACGCCGCCGGAAAGATTGCGAAGCCACAGAACAACAGCAGCGCAGCGTAGAAGCCGATCATGCGAAGCGTCTGTCCCGTGCGCATCGGTTGCTACTCCTGCCTGCGATAGGCCATACGCAAGGCCAGGATGGAGACGGCGAGCAGCACTGGAAACAGAAACAGCGCGATTGCGGCGCCCTGGCTCAGCGCTCCACCTTGGATGCCTTTGAGATAGGCCCAGTATGGGAGAATTTCGGTCGTATAGCCGGGTCCGCCCCTTGTGGTCAGCGCCACCACCGTCATGTCACCGAAGATCACGAGAACCGTGAACAGGATGGCGACTATGAGCAGGATCGCCAGCGCCGGCAAGGTAATCTGAAACAAGATGCGGAAATAGCCGGCCCCGTCTAGCTCGGCCTGCTCGAACAATTCATTCGGAATCGCTGTGCGGCCGGCCAGCACGATGATCGTGGACAGCGGCAGCGCGCGCCAGACATTGATGATCACGACTGCGCCAATACCGAGCCATTCGCGCCCGAGATAGAAGAGATTGTTGGCCGGACCGAGCACTGTGCCAGGGCCGAGCAGGCCGACGGCGCGAAGGATCCAGTCGATCGGGCTGAATTCTGAATCGAGCAGCCAGAGCCAGCCGACGGCGGCGAGCGCCACCGGCATGGCCCAAGGCAGGATGAGCAGGATTTGCGCAAGCCGCTTGCCGGGAAAGTCGCGGGCGAGCAACTCCACCTGGAGGATCGTCAGGATCGTGAGAAGCACCAGCGTCGCCACGGTGATGATGATGCTGTTACGCAAAGCGAACATGAACGCTGCGTCCCGGACGACACTGATGAAATTGTCGAGGCCCACAAACTGCTGAATGGCGGGATTGCCGACTGTCGCACCACTGAGGCTTAGAGCAATGGCAAGGAAAAACGGCATCGCGACAAGTGCGATCACATAGATAACGGCGGGCGCCAGCATTAGCGCGCCGACAACGTCATCGCGATCGGCTATTCCGATACGTGCCCGCTGTTGCGGCGGCTTCGTGTATTCGGCTGCTCCGCGTCTGCTGAAACCTTCTTCGTTCCTCACGGTAACTCCCTCGCGGCCGGACCGCCCGGCACGTCGCGACGCAGCGCCTTTCCATGTCGCAAAACTGCTCTTCAAATTGGCGCGGCAGCCGTGTGCATGCCGGTTTTCGTGTCGAAAAACCGTAGCAGGGATCGCGACACCACGAATTCCTGAACCTCGCCCACCTTCACCTTGCTGATCGCTTCCTGCCGCAACTTGCACAGCACCTTGGCGTTCCTGAATTCGCCATCCGCGCTGCCGTAAGCGAGCCATTCGGAACCGAGAAACTCGATCCGCGCGACATGCACCTGAAACGTGGCAACATCCTCGGATTCCGGCACAGCCGCTCTCGGCATGAGGTGCTCGGGGCGAAAGCCGACGATTGTAGCGCCGCGCTCCAGCAGGTTCATCGGCGGCGTGCCGATGAACCCGGCGACGAACGTGTTTGCTGGTTCCCTGTAAAGCTCTTGGGGCGAGCCGATCTGGCACAGCGCGCCAGCCTGCATCACGGCGACACGATCGCCAAGGCCAACAGCCTCAACCTGATCGTGAGTGACGTAGACCGTGGTAACGCCAGTACGATCGTGCAGCTGGCGGAGTTCCGCGCGCGCCAACGCCCGCACCTGCGCATCGAGCGAACTGAGCGGCTCGTCGAAGATAAAGAGAGAAGGTTTGCGTACGATCGCGCGCGCCAGCGCCACCTTCTGCTTTTCGCCCCCCGAAAGTCGTGCGGGGCGGCGGTGGAGCAGGGCTTCGATGCCGAGTATTCCCGTCGCCCAGCGGATCAGACGCTCTTGCTCCGCCCTCGCCACGCCGCGCGCCTTGAGGGGAAAGGCGATATTGTCGGCCACCGACATGTGCGGATAGAGCGCATAGCTTTGAAAGACCATCGCGATGTTTCGCGCTCGCGGAGGCAACGGAGTAATGAGCCTGCCGTTGAGAAGGACATCGCCGGCGGTAGGCTTCTCAAGACCCGCGATCGACCGCATCAACGTCGTCTTGCCGCAGCCGGAAGGACCGACGATGGTGAGAAACTCTCCCTCCTGCGTCGTCAGGTCGATGCCCTTGAGGGCTTTGAAATCACCGAAATGTTTCGTAAGCCCTCTGACTTCCAACACGGCCACCGCGCTGATCCTCGCTATTCACTTGCTGGCCTCCGGGCCACACCCGACGTAGCCAAGCCGTTTCCATTTCTCGACGATCTGCTGCATCTGGGCCGCGGTATCCTTGACGGCCTGCTCTGGTGTTTTCTCGCCGCGTGCCGCCTGCGCCATCATCGTCGACAGCAGGAACGTATTGTAGACCTCACTCGTGGCTGGATTGGCGTAGCCGGGATAGCCGAGCCATGCGGTCCAGGCGAGCGCTCCTCTGAGCACCGAAAGCTTGTCGGGCGGGTCCGAGCCCCATGGATCGTGATCGATCCAGCCGCCCTTCTGCTCGAGCTGCGGTACCGTCGGCGGATAGGCAGGGAAGTCATAGAGTTTGCTGTAGTACGTATCGCTGCTGTAGTTGGCAGCGAGGTCGAGCATGAACTTCTTTGCCGCCAGAATCTGGTTGTTGTCAGTCACGTATTTCGGAAGGACGTAGATGAACCAGACATGCGCGGTCTGGTGGACGTCGCCGGTCGGCCCTTTCAGCCCCGGCCTGAAGCCTGTGTCGGTCGCATTCTTCGGGTTGGATTCCTGAGCCGTCCGATAGAAGGAGATCGAGTTCTGGATGTAGGAGGCTCGACCCGACACGAACGCCTGATTGTTCGAAGCCGCATTCCAGGAGAACACCTCCGGGGTTTCGGCCGCGTGAAAGAGCTTGGCCTGATACTTCACTGCGTTGAGCACCTGCGGCGAATCGAGCGTTACGTTGCCGCAAATGTCCTGCACGATGCCGCCGAACGACCAGATCAGCGAACGCGCATAGAACTCCGAGTCGATCTCAGGCGACATGCCGACGCCGACCGGAATTCCCGTTTTCTGATAGATTTTCTGGCCGCCGTTGAAGAGATCGTCGTATGTGACCGGTCCTTGTGGATAGCCGGCATCCTTCCACAGCGAGATGCGATAATCGCCGGGATCGACGACCCAGCCCACGCAATAGGCGTACCACTGCTGTTTGACCGGGAGATAGGCCTGGTGGGTGCACGGAGCGACGCCCTCGCCATAGGTCGCCTTGGCCGCGTCATTGACATCATCCAGGGGCTGCAGACCCTGGATGAAGGCGGCTGGCGTCGCGTTCATCTGCATCAGCGTCGGCCCCTTGCTGGCGGCAATGGCGGCGGCGAGCGTCGCGTTCAGGTCGGCGTAACTGATGTGCTGCACGGCGACGTTGACGTTGTGTGCGGCTCCCCATTGCTGGGCATAGGCGTCGAACCATTTGTCGTAACGCGGAACGAAATGGCTCCATTGCGTGATTGACAGCGTCGTGCCGGCCGGGAATTTTTCGGGAAAGGTCAGCGCCCCATATTTTACCGGGAATTCTATGGGCGACGGCTTGACGCCAGAGCTTGGTTCATTCGGTGTTTCCGCCGCTGACAGGTTCGTGCTCGCACCGAGCACGTACAGCGCAGCAGCGGCGACGGACAAGGCTAGAAGCGCTGGGCTATTCCTCAGCTTGGCCATGGTTTCTCTCCCTTTTGCCCGAAAAATTTTGGACGGGGATCGAACTCGTAGCCCCATTTGTACACGTTTTGTTCGACCGCCTTCTGCTCCTATTAGAGCCCATTGGACCATCAATTAACGGCAATCGGCGGCAGGAGTTTCTCCGACGAAGGGCTAAGCTGCATCTTGCGCCGCAAGCACCGTACCTTGCGCGACGGTCACGGTAACGGGCACCCGCAGCCTTCCCCGGCCGGGTGGGCTAGCGCTTGCGCCAATTCCATGGCCAAGATGGTGAGCCTCCACCATCCTTCGCTCGGCCAGGCGCGACATGGATCGGCCCCGCAGAGAATTTCTCACGCTAGCCGGCAAAGCCGCCGCGTCGATCGGGTGCGCGATCTTGCCCGATACAAACGCGGCCGCCGCCCCGACTTCCGGTGCCAGCACAGTCTTTGACGTGCGCAGCTTCGGCGCGGTTGGGGACGGCAAAGCCATCGATTCGCTGGCGATCAATCGCGCGATCGAGACAGCGGGCAGCACGGGCGGCACGGTCTATTTTCCCGCCGGTCGCTACGCCTGCCACTCGCTTCGCCTGAAAAGCGCGGTTGCGCTCTACCTTGATGAGGGCTGCGCGATCATAGCCGCCGACACCCCGCGAGAGGGAACAACGTCAGGCTACGATCCAGCAGAGCCGAATGCGCCTTGGGAGGCGTTCCAGGACTTCGGACACAATCACTGGCACAATAGCTTGATCTGGGGCGAGGACATCCATGATGTCGCTATCTTGGGACCCGGCTTGATCTGGGGACGTGGGCTTGCCCGCGGACACCACGATCCCGAACTGCCGCTCGCCGAAGCACCAGGCGTGGGAAACAAAGCGATCGCCCTAAAGAATTGCCACAATGTCATTCTTCGCGACCTGTCGATGCTCACCTGCGGACACTTCGCCGTTCTGGCGACGGGCGTCGACAATCTGACGATCGACAATCTGAAGATCGACACCAATCGCGACGGAATCAACATCGATTGCTGCCGCAATGTGCGCATCTCGAACTGCAGCATAAACTCGCCATGGGACGACGCGATCTGCCCGAAGAGTTCGTTTGCGCTTGGCTATGCGCGCCCGACCGAGAACGTCACGATTGCCAATTGCTACGTCACAGGCGGCTACCAGGTCGGCTCTCTCATCGACGGCAGCTTCAAGCGCTTTCCGGAGAATTTCGAGGATCACGGTTGGCAGCGCACCGGTCGCATCAAGTGCGGCACCGAATCGAATGGCGGATTCCGGAACATCGCCATTTCAAACTGCGTCTTTGAAAGCTGCCGCGGCCTTGCGCTCGAGACAGTCGATGGCGGAATCATGGAGGACATCACCGTGACGGGGGTCACCATGCGCGACATCCGCAACGCGCCGCTATTCTTGCGTCTCGGATCACGCCTGCGCGGCCCCGCCGGCATTGCGGTTGGCACACTCAAGCGCGTTCTGATCAGCAATGTCACCTGCAACGCGCCCCTGAACGATATGCCATCGATCATCAGCGGCGTTCCAGGACATGCGGTCGAAGACATCAAGATCAGCAATTGTTACTTTCTGCACAAGGGTGGCGGTACGGCTGAGATGGCCGCGCTCCAGCCCTCCGAGCAACCGAGCGACTATCCTGAACCTGCTCTGTTTGGCCCCTTGCCGGCGCAGCACTTCTACATACGTCACGCGAAGAATCTTGAATTCAGCAATGTCGAACTGGCGGGCGTGACCATCGACGCGCGCTCATCGTTTTGGTTCGGCGACGCGAAGGGTGCCGACCTCATGCGCGTCAAGCTGCCCCGCGGTCTCCGCGCGGCCGTATCGCTCAATGAGGTTTCCGATTTTCGCGCTCTCGCCAGCCGCGGCCTCAAGGACGTATCGATCAAAGGTCCGATTTCAAAACTGCAGCTCTGAACACAAAGGTCAATTTATTCTTCAGCAGCGTTACCATCTCAACCAAGCGAGTAAGCTAGCATGCCCTTGACCGCGACCACCCGGCGAACGCGGTCGCACAAAATCGTAGATGGGCGCAGAAAATCGTGGCCCGTGGTAGCGGGGGTCCGCTACATCGCTAGACCCACTTTTTCGGAAGCACTGTTTTCCTATCGGAGGGCAGCCTAACTCGTGGCGGGAATCCTTTGTAGTTCATCAAAAGCTGCCGTTAGCACGCAATCATAGCCGGACTTGGAGTATCCCCGAGTAGGTTCAAATCCTAGGGGCGCAGGGGAGAGGCGAGCCAGCGTACGATCTAGCGAACATCTCCGGTGGCAAACAGGCCGTGGTACGATCGGTCGCTCAACTGAGCAAGGATACTTCTGAAATTCAGCGCGTTAGACAATTCGGTTTCTGATCTGGCACGTGAATCGCTCCAATCCATCATGGGCCAATAGAAGTGGACGGCGCGCGACATGTGGGGGTCCCGAGGGTAACCGCGCTGATGCTCCTCGATCATTGTGGCATGCTCCGCTGCGGATGCGCCACCGGCTTAGCACAAGCCGGATCCAGTCTCCTCGAGTTGAGAGAACCGGACGGTCAGAATCTCCTTCATCGTCATTTTGCCGTTGGCAAGTTTCTCCGCCAGAATGAGCTGCTGCGTATTGGGCAGGCCGGCCGGTATGACCATTTTCCCACCCGCTTTCAATTGGTGGATCAGCGGAAGAGGAATGAGATCGGGAGCGGCCGTCACGATCACCTTGTC
>NZ_LUUB01000037.1:1837-23855 GCF_001641635.1 Bradyrhizobium centrolobii | reverse complement strand
TTGCGGGCCAACTGCGCGAGGACAGCGGCCTGATAGCCAAGACCGGTACCGATTTCGAGAACGCTGTCGTCGGCCTTGACGTCGAGCAGATCGGTCATTAAGGCGACGATAAATGGCTGCGAGATCGTCTTTTCGAAGCCGATTGGAAGCGGAATATTGGCATACGCGTAGGGCTGAAATTCGATTGGCACAAACTCATGCCGCGGCACCTTGCCCAGGGCGGTCATGACGCGTTCGTCAAAGGCGCTCTTGCCGATCGTGTCGCGCAGTGCAAAGGCGCTGGCGGCGATGACCGCGAGCATGTCTTTACGCAAAGCCTCAACGTCTTCCGCTCGCATTGGCAACTTTCAAGGGCATAAGGCGGTTCACCCGCCGCACGCCGAGCCCTGCTCTTGCAATAACTGGCCACCCGTCACGATCACTCCCGCGGGCAGCGCGAACGAGGTTCCTCAAGCGGAACTCCGACTTCCATGACGCCTTAGTCGTTGCAGGCCCATTGAGGACAACGAGGCGCCTTCATACGGCGAGAAAGATTGTACAATCTCGCCGGCTTCCCTTGAAGCGAAGAGATGCTCGCGGGGGTTCCATGGTGCTCTGAGAGTGTCGTCGACTGCTGTCGCGTTGCTCAGTTAGCTCGACAGGTCCGCCCGACTTCTTCTGCCGAAAGTAACACGATCCACGGCATGGCCGCTCGGCGTAATGTCACTGATATAGTGCGAGAACCTCAGAGCCACGCGGCTTGCTGTCGCCAAGTTGAACCGGCCAAGGTCACGGAGTCGCCCGTCGAATCTGGTCCGGACGACCAGACGCGTTGGGCCCTAGCGCAGGCTTGGCGCCAGAGGCTCGCATCAGATAGCTCGCGGGCCTCTTTCCGAACCTTGGACGCCGGCGTTGCTGTTAGCCGGCAATTCGCTACCGCCGTCTAGCCGACGACCTGGAAGGCGTCAGCGGCACGCAACACCGTGCCGTCCTCCCAGTGGCGTCCGATCAGCATCACGCCGACAGGGAGCCCTGCCGACATGCCTGCCGGAACCGTGGTGGCAGGATGGCCAGTGACGTCGAACGGGCAAGTGTTGGAAATCATTTCGAGTGCCCGCGCAACGTAGTCCTCGCGGCTCGCGTCCGGGGCTGGGAGCAGCGTGGCCTTCAAGGGTAACGTCGGCATAAGCAGAAGGTCGACGCCGTTGAGCGCTTCATCATAGGCGGCGCGCAGCACGCGCGCGAGGTTTTGAGCCTTGGCGTAGTAGCGGCCCTGGTAATTGTCCTGCATGTACTGGCCGAGCAGGACGACGAGCTTGACGGTCTCCGAAAGATCGTTGGCGCGCACCCGCCGGCTCCGGCCGTAGAAGTCGAGGAGCGAAGTCGTATAGTGCCCTTTCCAGTTGGTTCCCATGCTGTTGCCGGCGACCATCAGCATCGTGGCGCCCTCGACGGCGATCGCGTTCCAGATATGGATGCCGTCGCGGTGAAGGGGGATCGATATCTCGCTCACAGTTGCCCCCGCTCCCGTCAGGCGCTGCGCCGTCTCGCGTACCATGGCGTCGACATCGGGCTCGGAATTAGGCCAGCCAAACCCCTCCTTGACGATCCCGATCTTCAGGCCGCGGGCGTGTCCGGTGAGCTGCTTGGCATACGCTTCCGTACGCAGCCCACCCGATTGGCGCGGGTCGAAGCCGTCGGCCCCGGCGAGCACCTCGAGAAGCTGGGCGGCATCGCGGGCGGTACGGGCAATGGGCCCGGTATGATCGAGTGTCAATTCAATCGGGAAGACACCTGTGTATGGCACGAGCCCATAGGTTGGCTTGTGGCCAACCGCACCACAGAAAGAGCTTGGAATTCTGATCGAACCTCCCTGGTCGCCCCCGATGGCCATGTCGCACTCGCCCGCGACGACGAGCGCGGCGCTGCCGCTGGAGGAGCCCCCGGCAGAACGCTTCGGATCGTGCGGATTGAGCACTGGCCCAGTGTCGGAGGTATGACTGCCGCCCGAGAAGCAAAGATGCTCACACACGGACTTGCCGACGATCTCCCCACCGGCATCGAGGATGCGGGTCACAATGGTCGCGTCCACGTCGGGGACGTAGCCCTCTAGCACATTGGAACCGTTCATCATTGGGATGCCGGCGACGCACACGTTGTCTTTGATGGCGATTTTCTTGCCCGCGAGAGGCCCCGAGCTAGCGCCTTTGATCGAGCACCTCCAGTACCAAGCGTTCAGCCGATTGTCCGAGGCGCGTGGACGGAAGCCCGCCTCCCGCGGGTACTTTACCGCCAACGTCGGCTCCGCAAACTGGTCCAGGCGACGGTACGACGCGAGCACACCGTCCATGAGGTTGCGGAACGACGTCAGATCGTCCCGGCTGAGATCCAAGTTGTAGGATTTGGCAATGCGCGCCAATTCAGGCAGCGGTGGCTTGCGCAGAATCCGCGGCGCCGTCGCCGTCGGCGGCGGCGCTTGCACGCCCGCCTCGGTGGCCGCACGAACGGGCGTTGCCGCGGCGACGACGGTTGCCGCAACCCCGGCCGTGCCGGCATGAAGGAAGCGACGACGCGAATAGTTTGGCGATGCTCGCATGGCATATCCTCCCTCGCTCAATAGGTTGACTTCTCGATCCACCCGCTCGCCCTAAAGTGTCTGGGGGCGGTCGTGTCAGTGGCTGGGCCCTGTGGCCGGCGCATCAAGCTCCAACATCCCGATGAGACCTTTCTGGACAGAGCGCAGGCGCATGAGGTCGGGACGTGAGGTCTGGCCGAGCGGATCGCTTCGGTAATCAAGACCGGCTACAGGATGCCTCCGGCATCCTCGCACGGACTGCGGAACGACACGCCATCCAGCAGGCGGATTATCGTGCAGCCACCTGCGATCTTCAAGAGCTTGCGTTTGTCACGGTCTGCGCTCGTTAGCACGTCGCGGAGAACCTTGACCGTGCGACACACGCATAGCCAAACCACGCGTGCGATGTCTTTTCCTGGCCCATACGCGGCGTACCCTGCCCTTGAACCAGTGTCGGCTGCTGCGGATAGGCCGGACGTGATTGACATACGGTCCAATAGACGCAGTTGACCCGAACGCGACGAACCGACCCATGTCCGCGCGTCGGCTCTCAGGGGCTGACCGGAAATGGTCGGGGCGCGGCTAAATCGACGCGAATGGAGCAGCCAAGTTCATCGCCTACGGTTTGTCGTCTGGCATCGAGGGCTAAGCTGATAGCCAAGCCCGCAACTTCGGCCGAAGGGCGACGCGATCCCGAATATGCGCATTGATCCGGCCAACAGCAGCTCAAGGCCGCCGGCCATTCCAAGAGGCGCCGGAAGAGCGTATGCTGGTTCGATGATCCCTTGAACTGGGAGGCCGTCATGCTGTCCATGACGAGAGCACTCCTGCTGCTCGGCGCAATGGCACTGCCCGCTCCCGGAGCAGCACAAACGACGCCCACCCCATCGGCAATTACCCGGACCGTTATCGCTGCAACCACACTGCCGATTGTAGTGGACGCGCCGCTCCATTTCAAAGCCGTCAGTGTCATCCTGCAGCCAGGCGAGAAGAGCAGCGTGTCAGAGGCCGACGGCATCCTTTACCAGATGTCGGGATCGACCGAGGTGTTTCTCGATGGCGAGACCAAAATGCTCAACACCGGAGAGGGGCGATTTGTCGCCAACGGAAAGACAGCGGCACTCACAGCGGGCACCGGAGCCCCGTCGACTTTCCTCCACTTCTTTCTTGTCTCCGCGGCCGACTTGGGTCGACCTGCCGAGACGCCACCTGCCCCTGTAAAAGAACTGTATCGTACGGTGCAGCCCATTCCCGACCTGAAGCCGGGCATCTATGAGCTCAATCTCACCCGCGTAACATTTCCGGCACAGATGCCGTCCAACCCACCACACCATCGGTCGGGCGCGGCTCTCTATTTCATCATTTCGGGCACCGGGGCGAACACGGTCGACGGTAAGACTGAAACCAGGGGACCGGGTTCCTTGATCTATGAGCCGCACACCCTCGTCCACCAATGGGGAAACCCGGGCAACGAGCCGTTGGTCTTCTTGGCCTTCAACATCAATCCGGAAGGTGTGGCAGCCGTGCTTTCGGTGGCGCCGGCGGAGAAGCAATAAGCCGACGGCGCGCGGCCCGCGGCATCAGGAGGACCATTCGATTCCAGAATCTCCGAGAAACGTTCGACTCTGCTCGGAGGGTCGGTCAGGGAGACGAAGACGATAACTTCGTCATGGCGAGCACGAAACGATCGATGTCGCAAGGGGGCTCTATTGCGAGGGTCATCATGTCAGAACTCGAGCACGCACACCAACACGCTCCCGATCACCATCACGCCTGCGCCAACCTCTTCGGCTGCGGCGACGAGAAGGGAACCGGTATCATCCGCGAGGACATCAAGGACGCTGCCTTTGACAGTCGCGCCTCCGATCGCCTCCTCCATATGGACCACGTCGATCAGGGAATTTTTGATGGCTACTTGTCGGCCCGTGGCCGCTGGCGCCGGAAGTTCGTGCAAGCGAGCAGCTTTTTGGGGGTGCTGGCTGCTGTCGAGCCCTGGTTCACCAGCCTTGCGCAGGCGCAGGAAACCGGCGCCGGGCCTATGCGCCGTTCCCAGCCGGACGGTCGCGTGCACGTGGTTCCCTCGACCCGGGAAACGGTTCGGCTCGGCGTATTCGACGCCACCCTGCCGCCCATTCTTACCATCGAGTCGGGCGACACCCTCAGCTTCCCCGATACTTGGTCGCACTTCCTGAATGAAATGCAGCCAGGAGTGCCGGTCGACACCCTGGCGCAGCTGCGCGTGAGCAATCCCGGCCGGGGGCCACATTCGATCATCGGACCGATCGCTGTGGCCGGCGCCGAACCGGGCGACGTGCTGGAAGTCCGGTACCAGTCGATCCGCCCCTACGAATGGGGCGCGGTGTTCAACAACCCGGGGTCGCTCGGCACGGGTCTGCTTCCGCACGACTATGCGCATGGGCAGATCAAGTACGTGGATCTCGACCTTGGCGCCATGACGGGCAAGTTTATGCCCAACATCAGCATCCCATTGAAGCCGTTCCAGGGCACCTTGGGCGTTGCGCCGCCCGACGGCTATTTCCCGCCCTTGAGCCCCGGCGTGACCAGCTCGGTGCCGCCGGGCCCGCACGCCGGCAATCTCGATCTCAGCGACCTGTCCGAAGGCTCGACGCTCTACATCCCGGTGTGGAAGCCGGGCGCTCTCATCTACACAGGCGATAGCCACGCGGTGCAGGGGGACGGCGAGATTTCGCTCACTGCGCTGGAGACGCGGCTGAAAGAGCTGCGCATCCAGATCATCCTGCACAAGCAGAAGAACCTGGCTTGGCCGGTGGCGGAAACAGACACACATTGGATCGTCATGGGACTCGACAAGGACCTGAACGCGGCGATGACGCTTGCGGCGCGCAATGCAATCAAGTTTCTGGCGACGCGGGCGAAGATCAGCGAGCTCGACGCCTACGCCCTGTGCAGCATCGCCGCAAGCTTCCGCGTGACGCAGGTGGTGGACATCGTGCGCGGCGTTCACGCCCTGATCCCGAAGGCCATCTTCGCTTCCGATCTCAGGCGCGAGATGACAGTGGTATGAGCTCGCCTGCGCTCTCGCCTTTGCGCGAGAGAATGCCTATGTGATGGAGTACCTGCAGCGCCCCCAAAGCGGCAATGGGAGGTAAGCTCATGGACGCGCCGAGCGAGGAATTTGTGCTGGCGGGCAGCCTTGAGGAGCTGAGGCTCAAGGGGCGGCTCGTTGTACGCGGTGGCCATCGTCCGATCCTCGTCATCTACGACCGCGGGCGCGTCTTCGCTCTCGACAATCGGTGCCCGCACATGGGCTTCCCGCTCGAGCGCGGCAGCGTCGAGGACGGCATCTTGACCTGTCACTGGCACCACGCTCGCTTCGATCTCGAAAGCGGCTGCACCTTCGACCTCTGGGCGGACGACGTGCCGATCTGCCCGGTCGAGGTGCACAATGGTGACGTCTGGGTGAAGACCACATTCTCGCAGGCCGATCTCGCCGCGCATGGTCATCAGCGGCTTGCGAACGGCCTCGCCCACGACCTCGGCCTCGTCATCGCCAAGGCCATCCATGGTCAGCTCGCGGCCGCCGTACCGCAGGCCGAAATCGTACGGCAGGTGGCGTTGTTCGGGGCGCAAAATCGCGACGGCTGGGGCGTCGGTCTTACGATCCTTACGGCGCTCGCCAATCTCCTGCCTCTGCTGCCGGATGAGGGGGCCTATCTCGCTCTCTTTCACGGCGCGCGCCGCGTGGCGGCGGACTGCGACGGCGAGGCGCCGCGGCGGGAACGCGCACCGCTTGGAAGCCGGCCGGATCCGGCCATGCTCAAACGCTGGCTGCGGCGGTGGACAAACGTGCGCCATCGGGAGGCGGCCGAGCGCACCCTGCTCACAGCGGTTGCGGCCGGCTTCTCCACGGCTGAACTCGCTGATGCCCTGTTCGCCGCCGAGACCGAGCGGGCTTTCGCCGACACCGGACACTCGCTCGACTTCATCAACAAGGCGTTCGAGTGCCTCGATCTGATCGGCTGGCAACACGCGGCGGCTCTGCTGCCGACTATCGTTGGTCAGCTGGTAGCGGCCCGTGGCGCCGAGGAATCGACGGCCTGGCGCCAGCCCGTTGACCTTGTTGCGTTGTGTGAAGAATCAACCAGCGAAGTCGCGGACCTGTTCGCTGCCCGACGCGGCTCGCGTGACTGGTCGGGCCACGCCGCGTTTGCTCAAGAGCTGCTCGGTGACGATCCGGCTGGGATCGTTGACGCGCTCAAGGAGGCGATCCGCGCCGGTGCCGCTCCAGCCGACCTTGGCCAATCCCTCGCATACGCGGCAGCGCTCAGGGTTGCGCGCTTCGGCAATGCCAACGAGCACGCCGACTGGGAGACGGCGCATCACGTCTTCACCTACGCCAACGCAGTCCACCAGATGCTGACGCGCATCGGGACTGCCAACATCGACACTCACGTCACAGCCGTCCGCGGCATATTGCACGGAGCGATGGCACTCTACCTTGCTCGCTATCTCAATGTGCCGCCGGCGCGCGTCCCCGGCGACAGCGGCGAGCAGCTCGATGATCTGCCCGCGGATCCAGAGACCATCGGCGCCGCATTGCTCGACGCCTTCGACCGGCAGAGACAGGTCGATCTCGCCGCAAGCCTGGTGGCACGGCATCTCACGCTCGGCCATTCGCCGCAGGCGCTGATCGCCACGCTCGCGCATGCGGTGCTGCGCGAAGATGCAGGCTTCCATGCGTATCAGATGCTGGAGGCGGGAGTCCGGCAATTCGGCGCGTGGGGCGACACGGACGAGGGGCGGCACATCCTCATCGCGGTTGCCCGCTATCTGGCGGCCCATTTCCCGACCGAACGCGCGTCACTGCAGACGGCCGACATCGCCCGCCGCTTGATGCGGGGTCGCGAGCTGCATGACGAGGCTGGATCGTCCTGACATCACGCGCTGAGGGCGCACTCAGGGCGACCTGAACTGACAAAAACCTGCGTCGGCGAACCGAGACGCGCTTCCAATGACCATTTTCGCGTTGCCTCTGCTTGGCAAATGAGTCTGACACTCGGATCAGGTCCCGGACAGAGCCGCGACGGCACGGCGCAGTTGAGGGTCGTCTGACCCGGCGGAGGCCGCGCCTGCCGGGACCTCGATCGTCGGCGTCACGCCCACGCCCTCCAGGCGCTCGCCATCGACCCGGACATCTTCGACTGCGAGCAGCAGCAAGCCGCTTCCGATAAGGAATGCGGTGGCAGCAAGGACCGCGCCCTCTGTCCGAGTGCCTATGAGCTCGCCCAACCGGTACTTTTTGAAGCCATAGGCAAGGACCTCCTTGCCGCTGCGCGTGGCCCCGTTGATGAGCATTGCAACGGGCTTGCGCCACTTCACATTGACGAATTCGCTCCTACCGCTTCGGTCGGTGACCTGCATCGTTGGCGCGCGGGCATTGAACAGATCGAGATATTGGGGTTGCGCGCCGCCCCAGCCATCCCGCAAATCCCAGATCAGCGCGTCCGCGTCTTTTAACGCCCCTTGAGACAGCAGGGATTCAAGAGCGCGTTGGTAGATGGAGCCAGCATAGCACCAAACATGGACATAGCCGATGCGTCGTCCGCTGGATTCAATGATGCGCGCGCTGGACTCCAACCCACGAAGGAACATTTTCGTGGGCTCGAGGTCGATCGGCATGACGGGGACTTGCAGCACAGAGGCGCCTCGATGGACCTCCAAGACGACCGATTTGCCCACCTTCCCACGGAAGGACCCGATCGGCTCAAATGCGGTCCCATCAGCCGCGATTATTTCGTCACCGGCACGAAGGCCCGCCTGCTGAGCCGGCGTTCCATCGATCACGCCGGTGATCGTGTTGCGACCCGTCGCCTCGAGACCTGAAATGATACCTATGCCAGGGTACGAAATGCGGCCGTCTGGAAACGCACTCTGCAGTCCCCGCCGTCGCAGTGCGCCGGCAAAGATGTCTGCAAGCTGATAATATTCCGGCTCGTCCGGCGTATAGAAACGCGTGTGCGAAGCGTGCAGCTCAGACAGCATGGCATTGATGACGCGCGCCAGAGAGTCCTGGGAGGTGGCCCGCTGCACGTCTGGAAGATATCTCTCCCGGACCGCCGGCCAGTCCAGTCCGTTGTGGCGCGGATCGTAAAAGCGATCACGCACGGTCTGCCAAACGCTCTCGAAGGTCGCGACGCCATCAGCGGGAACGTAGGCGTTGCTGCCCTCTCCCTTGCTGGCCTCCTCGGCCTTTGGGGCCTTCGTAGCCACGGCCCATGCCGTCACCATGGCTGCCAGCCGCAATACTTGGCGACGCGAAGGCGATGTATCGACAGCCTCTTTCATCGTCTGATCTCGCGGTGGAGCGCCTGCCAGGCGCATTCGCCGGCCATGCGATGCCGGCTCGTTACCGAATGCTCGTGCTCCGTTGCGAAAGGAGACGGTCATTGAGGTCAGGACATGCCAGACCACAATAGCGATCCTGCCACCACGAGGCTACTTCCCGCGGGACTTTTCGCCTGTCGAGCCCCAAAGATTAGAGGCCGGACGGCGTACAGTCTTATTAGACTAGCTCACGAATGACAGAGGGGCCACGCTGACGGCGGCCCCCGTGCAAAAACCGCGGGCATGGCAATTCCGAATCCCTGCTCTGTGTTAGCAGCCGGAACGACGAACGGCCGAAAGGGGTTCGTCTCGCGCAGGAGCGACCTCGATGCTGATGATGAAGGAGAGACGCGCGGCGACGCAGAATCCTACAGGGCTGGGCGATCTCCGTCCTGCTCGATGCCACTTCATCCGAGAATGCGAAAAACACGGCTGGGTGATTGATCGAGCCGATCCGCATGCCCGTGAGCGCGCCATCGCCGCCGGTCGCGAGGATCCGCCGTCGGACCTGTCTCCGGACGAAGCGGTCGCTGCAGGTCAGGACGTGCTGGACTCGGTCGGCGGCACCTGCCCGGAGTGCCCGTCGGAAGATTAGGCCGACACCTCTGCGGCCTGGCGGCCAGCTTCTTCGTCGCCGTTTCCTTTGGCTTCTTGCCCTCGATCGGCATCAGCATTGTTTTTCTGGCCGGCCGTCGCCTTGCGAGGCTTCTTGGCGAGCTCGGCGCCCTTTGTCGGCGCGGCTTCCTGGCCGGCGCTCCGGCGCAGCGCCTCCATCAGGTTGACGACATTGCCGGCAGCGGGTCGCTCCTTCGGCGTGATCGGCTTGCCCGCGCGCTTCTGGGTTGATGAGGTCGATCAGCGCGGTTTCGTAGTGGTCCTCGAACTTGTCCGGCTCGAACCGTCGGGACTCTGGTTGACGATGTGCTCCGCGCGATGCCGATTGAGTTCGACGACCAGATTGCGCAACGGCGCCTGCGCCGGAAGCGCCAGTAGTCGTCGGGCCGACCGCTTTGTACGGATTGCAGCAAAGCTGGTTGCGCCGATGTAATGGCCGCCCATCGCCAGGACCGACGCCGCACGGCCGCCGCGGACGAGGAGACGAAACATGTCGCTGACGCTAAGCCAGCCCATCATCATGCGCAGCGAAAAAGCGAGAGTGAGCGTCCAAGTGTATGTGTCCAACAGAAATATTCCAGGTGTCCCGGTGCTGCCCGAAGTGGTTGCCACGGAATACTTGCCAAGGAGGCGCTGCCCGATCAGCTCAGGGTTCTCGACGAACCCTCGCACGGTCGCGAAACCAACCTCGCGGTCGGTGACCCAGTCGCCAAAATGACGCATGAGCTCTTACTTATTAGCCCCCGGCAGCACGGACGAACTCTCAGCCCGCTCCGGTAGACCTTGATAGAGTTCGCGATAATAGGGCGAGTTGGCGCGAGCGAAGGCAATGGCCTCGCTAAGCCGAGCGCGTTGTCGCTGCGCGATGCCGTTGAGACCTTGCCTTCTTGCGCGGTGCGCATCGAGCAACACCGATGAGATGCTTTCGCTCATGGCATGTGCCCCTACAGGAAGAGCGCGTGGCGGTGGCATTCACTTCGCACCTCTCGTCGTAAGGCGCAATGCTTGCGCGCTCTACGGTCTCATCCGAACGTAGATCATCTTGGCGCTAACGCGCTGCGTTCGCAGCTACCTTGCTGTGCACGCCGCGCGACGCGTTAGCGCTCTTTCTGGATCGGCTCGCCCGGTGCACGATCAAGCGGCGGGTGCGGCCGAGCGAGGCCGGTCGTGCCGGGCGGCGCGTCGTTCGCGGCCTGGCGCGTGTTGACGCGCTCGAGCGTCGTGACGGACGCGACCACAATCGCGATGGCAAGAGCAACGGCAAATAAAGCCAACGCTGTTCGGTGGCTGTCCATGACAAGCCCCTTATACGCCAACGCTATAACGCACCGTCAAACCCGCGGGTTCCGCGCAGGCATGGTGCCATCGGTACTTAGCGCAGCTAGCCACCCAGTTCACGAAGACTTCGATCGCAACGACAGCAGGATACAGGATGCAATACGAGTGCGAGCGGCACAGTGAGCGACGAAAAACCATTAGGGCACCGTTCGCAAAGGCCGCAAACAAGGCGATCCCGGTCAACGGCGATGTCAAAGGAGGCATCTTTGGCTTTTCCCATCACCGAAAGTGGTCACTTCGCCGGGCTGCACTGTAGCTCCGCGTGGGCGCGCGGCGAAAGGGTGCTCGTCCGATGAATGAACTTTGACACCAACCGCGCCCCCTCGCGGGCGCAAGCGCTTGCGGCGCGTGGGGCGCGGAGGTTGATGCTCGCTTTCTCTGGCCGTTGGGACGCTGGCACTGTCGGCGCTGGCCCCGTCGGGCACTGGCACTGTCGGCTCTGCTCCCGTGGCTACCTTCCGATCGCCTATGGGTCGCCTAGTCTCCGCGAATGAGACCGCAATCGATCTGCTGAATCGTCTGAACAATCAGCTCTCGGTGTGTTCTAGGGCTTCGAGATTATCTGTAAATGCGCGCAGCGTTCGCTCTGCAATCGCCGTATGGTGCGCAGCAGCGCGGTAGCTCGGCTGTGTTCGCTTATGCTGGTTGGCTACCCCCGATCGGGCATTCTTCGCGCGGCCTTCACGCGGCGGCAACCGTCATCCACCGCACGTCATTCGCGATGGCACTCGGTTGTGGTTGCACCAGGTTATTGGAGCTGGCCGTGCATTCTTTGAAGTGCTCAAGGAGCGCTTCATTGGCCAAGTGCTCCCAGTGCTCCGCCTCAGCGAGTAGCCTCCAGCTTCTGTCAGGATGATATGCGGCAGTCTGTCGGCAGAGCGATGCCATCGCGCGCAAGCGGCGTACAGTTTCCATTCCCTTCCTCCCGTACTGGTTTTCCCCATCTTATTTTCTGTTTTTGCGTCGGAGCCATCATGATTACAACTCAGAACTAATTTCTGCTTTCGGGAACTGCCTATGCGCGTCCCGCGCCTACGCAGCTTGCGTGTGCTGGCCGCCGGGCCGCGAAATTTGCTGCAACGAGGTTGCGGTCGCGTCGCGTTCGTGGCTTCGCGCGATATCGCCCAAGGAAAGGATGCCGACCAAGCGCTTTTGCCGATTGAGCACCGGCAGCCGCCTGACTTGAATATCGCCCATGTTCCAGCAAACCGAATCCAGGTCCTGGTCCTCGAAGCAATATTTGACGTCGGGGGTCATGACTACCTTGATCTGGGTGTCCGGGCCGCGCCCTTTTCCAAGCACGCGGATAGCGAGGTCCCGGTCGGTGATCATGCCCACGAGGTAATCACCTTCCGCAACCGGCAGTAGCCCAACGTCAAGCTGCGCCATCGCTTCGGCTGCCTCTTCTACGGTGTCTTCGGGTCCGCAAAGCTGAACGTCCGAGGTCATTACATCAGACACTTTCATGGAAATCCTCCGCTCTGATTGGCCTCCAACAGCCAGCGACGCCTGGTGTTCCTGAGCGGCGGACAAGTCATCCTGCGGCCGATTCTGCTGCCCTTCCGGCAACGCGTAAGGTTCCGTGGCCGCTTCCCGCTGCTGCGCGAGGCCTTCCTGCACAAGCTGCTGGTCCCCGATGATCTGGCCGATGATCCGCTTCGTCTGCCTCCAGCTTCGCCCGAAACCACCTGGTCATAGCTTCCTCCAATCAGGTAAGGCGGCAGCCACGGGAATGTTTCTTTGCCAAGCAGGAACGCAGCGATCGGCGGAACCTTCCGATCTAGAAGTTTGCTTGAATGCGATGTTCCGCGCGGCCCGACCAATGCCCTCCTCCAGGTCCGTCGGTTTCGTGCGCAGGAGCATTCCCCTCTTTCGAGGACTGCTGCTCCTCGGCCGAGCAACGTCCAACGAACGGACACGATCCGATGGCATGGGGCATTTTCAGTGCCACGCCATTCCCGGGTTGCAAGTTGATAATCGGTGCCGTTAGACCTGCGGCCCGGCCAACAAATCAATCGGATCAGCGAGACTAATGCCGTCCGGCGTATCAATCGATTGCGCAGCTGACATTCACTTCCGCATCATTGTCCGCGACTTGGTCCTGCAGGGCCCACCAATTGAATCGGGATGCCCAGTTCAGACCTCGATCAAGGCATAGGGTCGACCGGTGGGCTTCTCGATTGATCGGGCCACGTTGTAGACCCGCGCGCCTCCGGGCGTGCGGCCCTCATAGCGGCCCTGATGGGCATGGCCGTGCACCACCGCACTCACCTTAAATCGATCGATCGTTTCGCCAAGGCGCGACGAGCCGAGGAACGGAAGAATCTCCAGTGGCTCGCCCTCGACCGTACCGAGAATCGGCGCATAGTGAAGAACAACGACAGCCTGCTTGCTCGCCACGGCGCGCATGGCATTTTCGAGGCGCGTCGCTTCGTTGACGGCTTCGGCGACTAGGCTCTTGACGACGGCCTCGCCGAACGAAGCAAGCATGCGGCGGCCAAACCCACCGATGAAGCCCTTCACCCCGACGAAGGCGACGCCGTCGATTTCGTACGACTGCCCGTTGAGCAGGTGCATCCCGGCACCCTTCAAGATGCGCTTTACATCTTCAGTCTGCCCTGACTCGTAGTCGTGATTTCCGAGCACGCCGACAACGGGAATGGAGCAGGCGCGCAAATCCTCCGCCAGAAGTTCCGCTTCGGACGGCTTGCCGAGGTCAGTGAGGTCGCCGCAAAGGACGAGCACCTGGGCCTTGGTCGAGAGCTCGGCAAAGAGCTCCCGGAAGGACAACGTGCGGTCCTCTTTCACGTGGAGATCGCCAATGGCAGCGAAGGTGAGGTTGTCGGGTTTTTCGAACATCGCGCTACTCACTATCTTCGGCTGCGTCGACAAAACCCCATTCCTGAATGGCGGGCTCATAATCGACCTGCGAAAACAGGCGCCCCCGACATATCTTCACGCGCGAAGGAGGAAGCTCGAACTGTGTCTTCAGGCGGGCAACCAGTTCGTCCATCAGCCAACGCGGCACGCAATCGCGCTCGCTCGGATAGGCCCAGCGGAAGTTGAGTAGATGTGCCAGAAGCACCTCCCAATGCAACTCCATGTGGGCAAGCAGACGCCGCCAGTCGATCTGATCGTGCTGCTTGAGAATGAGATGCGCGATATCCGCGCCGTCGTAACGGTGCCGCAGCTGGACGAAGGCCTTGGACCAGATCAACTCCGTCGGGGCAATGATGCGCATCGGCGTGCCGAACACCTTGATGCGCGGTGCGGATTCGAACCACTGGTCGGTCACGGGAGCCATGCCATGCCAGAACGCGAAGATCACATCGAAGAAATCCTCGTCCTGGAAGACTTTGCCGAGCCAGCGCTCGTCCTCGATTTCGACGGTGTATCCGAGGTCCCGGAAGTGGTTGAGAACACGGGGATAATCAGTCGGCTTGCACACGATATCGAGATCTTTGGTCGCGCGCACCACGCCGGTATAGGCGCTGAGCGCATACGTTCCGGCCAACAGAAACGGAAGATCGAGCTTCGCGAGCTCGCGCAAGGCCTGGGTGTAAAATACCTCGGCGTGGACCGACGGCCCGGTCGGCTCAGCGGCTGCATCGACAGTGACGGGTCTGATTTCCTTCGCCATGAAGGTTGAATCGAAGCTTCGGCCATGAGGGTGCCCGTTTGACAATCGAATAGACCATGCAAAGTTCCGCGCGCCCCGGGTCATACCGGCTCGCCCTACTAGCCTGGAGAGAAATATTGAGCGCGCACAGCGGTCCGGCCGCGGGGTATGTGGACATTCAGTTGCCAAACACCGGCTGGCCTGGTGCGCGGTCCAGTGGCGCGTGTGGCTTAGCGACGCCCGTCGCACGGGGCGGGGTCTGCCGGAATGTGGTAGCGGATTTGACGTTGTTACATCCCGCTGGGATGTCTCACTTCAGCCGGCTCTGGAAAGGCTGCCAACGTGGCTCGTCCCTCGTACCTCGCCCGGCGCGGCGATGGTCGCTATTCCTGCAAATTCGGCTGGGCAAACAGGCAGCTAAGCTCTTCGGGCTCCCCCTCCTTCGTGTCAGCTTAAAGACCCCAACCCGACATGCGTCGATCTAAATCAAAAGCGGGCAGCGGCCTTAAATAATAATAACAGTCGGCTGGTCTCTTGCACTCAGTGACAGGCAAAGGGGGATCGCAATGTTGTTCTTTCAGGAGGGCTTCACCTATCGCAAAGCTACTGATTTCGAGATCGAGACCGGAAAACTCAAAAGAAAGTAGCGAAAAGCCGGATCGCGCCGAAGTGCTCGATCGGGGAGCCATTGAGCGGGATTGGTCAACCACGCCCCCCGGCGAAAGATTAATCGGTCAGGCGGTCAGGCCAGAGTGTGGACTTGCCATCGCGGGGACTGTTGAGCCCGTGATTGCGCCGCAATTTAGAAGACAGAAACGAAACGCCAGAAGGATCCTGCAGACAACGCTTTGCAAAGGCTAGCCACAAAGCGCTCAGAACTGTTTCCGAACACCCAGCCAACGCATCTCGCAGGCGTGATCGCTATAGTCGACGACGGCGGATGGCCGATTCTGCTGATGCGGACGGACAACAGGGACAGGTTATTGGTGGCCTCGGAGCGAGCTTCGATACCCAGGCCACGACATGCAGATCGCGCAGGCGGGGCTCGCAACGCTCGCACACCAGTTCGCTGGCGACGCGACCTAACCCAAAAGGCCTGGATGTGATGCGAACGTGCAATCGATACTTTCCTGGAGCTGATCCGGAAATCAGTGATCAACTTGCGTTGGAGGTGGCCGCCGACGAAAAGGCGATCGTGGACGCGATAGCGGCGTTACGGCGGGGGAATTCCTCAAGCCTTGAGGCCATCGGGTATCGGTTGGGAACTGATCCTGCTCAGATATCGCGCCATCTTAGAGGGGTCAGCAGCACGACATTGACAAATTATCTCCGAATAACCCGGGTTTTTGGCTATTGTTGCAAAATCATCCTGGAGAGAGCCAAATCTGCTGATGACTCCCAGGATGTCCTCACAGACCTGAGGGTCGGGTCGCATAAGGTGTACCGGACAGGGTCGAAAGTGATCGGTTTTGAATGCGATAGCGTTGAGAACGGTCCAGGCATTCGCCAGGGCGTCCACCGCGCGACCGACAAATATCGGCCTTTTCGCCTCCCTCGGCACTGAGTTTCGCGAGCGCTGGCGGAACGCGATCAGGCTGCGCCGCAAGCCCTTCGCTCTTGATGTATCCCGGCCAGTCGACACCGCGGCGACGGGGCTATTTCAGGGAGCCGCCTGATCCGTCGTGCTTTTCCCTGGACGCAGGTCGACCGCAAAGCTTACCAGCTCGCTCCAATGTGCAGGATGCTCATGTAGGTGGTGAAATAGTTGCAGTTGGAGATTCCCAACTGCCGGCGCAGATAATGCGGTCAGCGGCGCCGAGATGTCGCCTCGTGCACGCAACAGGTTCCTCAAAGTTTGAAGCCAGGAGCTCCTTGTCCGTGACGTCCGAGCGATTGATGAATCTCATTTTGCGGACAACGCTGACTGTTCGACTGGTCGATTTTTGCGTCCGGCGTTGCCGGCTGGTTGCCGCGGTCGGCACCCTCTTGCTGATTGTCGCCGCCACCTACGACGTAGCACGCTTTTCGATTACCACCAACGTCGACGCACTCATATCCCGCGATCTCCCTTGGCATCGACGTCAACTTGCTTTCAATGAAACATTTCCGCAAAAAGGCATTTTGGTTGTGGTGAGTGCCACCACGCCAGAAAATGCTACGCTGGCGGCAGAAGCGTTGGTGCAACAAATCTCCAAGCGGCCGGACCTGTTCCGCTCGGTCGCGCAAACCAATGGTGAATTCTTCGAACGGAATGGCTTTCTGTTCGAGTCCATTGCTGATGTCGAAAAATCAATTGGCGGGTTGAAGCAGGCGCAACCGTTGCTCTCCAAACTGGCTGGCGATCCGACCCTTCGCGGAGCCGCCGGAGCACTGTCCTTTGGTGCGCACGGGGTTCAGGGAGGGGAGCTGAAACTCGATCAATTGGCGTGGCCTCTGTCACTGGTCGATACCGCGCTGAGCGACATCCTTGGCGGCAAGCCCGCGAGCTTCTCCTGGCAAGAGCTCTTGCAGAGACACAAGACCAGCGCGAGCGACCTGCGGCGCTTTATCGAGGTTGACCCGGTCCTGGATTTCAGTGCCTTGCAACCGGGCGCCAAAGCGAGTTCCGGCATTCAACAGGCCGCCAGCGAGCTGGACCTTGCGGGGAGGTACCATGCAAAGGTTGGCTTGACCGGCGAAGTCGCGCTCAACGATGACCAGTTCTCGGTCATCAGGCAAAGTGCGGTTCGCGATACATTGACAGCCGTCTTCGGGACACTGATCGTTCTTTGGTTCGCACTTCGCTCTTGGAAGATCATCGCTTCGGTGTTCTTCAGCCTGGCGGTCGGCCTTGCAATCACCGCCGCGTTCGGCCTGATGGTGGTCGGCGCGTTCAATCTGATTTCGATCGCGTTCTTTGTGCTGTTCGTCGGGCTCGGGGTTGATTTCGGCATTCAGTTCAGCGTGCGTTATCGCTCGGAGCGTTACAAGGACGATCATTTGCACGGAGCGCTGCTAGGCGCTGCGCGAAAGGTGGCCGGCCCCCTGGCCCTCGCAGCGAGCGCGACTGCGGTCGGATTCTTTTCCTTTATCCCGACCGACTACAATGGTCTTTCGGAACTCGGGCTGATCGCCGGGTGCGGAATGCTCATCGCCTTTCTGTGCAGTATCACGCTGGTGCCTTCGATGTTGGCGATACTGAATCCTCCAGGTGAGTCCGCACCCATCGGCTTTCGCCGTCTTGCGTCGCTGGACGACTATTTGCAACGACACCGTGTCGGGATCATCGCAGGGACCATTGGCATCGTTTTGGTCGCTACACCCCTGTTGCTGCTGCTGCAGTTCGATTTCAATCCGATCGACCTGCAGAATCCGAACGCCCCGTCGGTCGTCACCTACCGCGAACTGCAGCACAGCCCGCAGACCGGCGGCAACGACGCCGAGATTCTCGCTCCATCGCTCGGTCAGGCCAACGATCTCGCCAAAGACCTGGCTTCGATCCCGGAAGTCTCCCGCACGCTGACGCTGAGCAGCTTTATTCCGGTGGAGCAGCCCCAGAAACTCGCAACGATCGCGGCGGTCTCCAAAGACTTGAATGCAGCGCTCAATCCGGCACGACAGGAACCGCCCCCGACCGATCAGGATACTGTCGCCGCGCTTCGTGCGACGGCTGCGACCCTGCTGACGATCTCCGACAAGGCCACAGGGCCGAACGACGACCTGGCCCGACATGTTTCGCAATTGCTGACTGATCTTGCGCAGCGGGACGCGGCAACGCGCAAAAGGGCGGAAGCGGTTTTCGATTCCCCCCTGGTCCATGACCTTTCCTTGCTCGGGAAGATGTTGGATGCAAAGGAAATCACTCTCAAGTCACTTCCGGCCGATCTGGTTCGGGACTGGCTGGCTCCCGATGGCCGTGCGCGTGTTCAGCTCCTGCCCAAGGGCGACCTCAGCGACACGAAGGTCCTGCGCAAATTCGCAAGGTCGGTATTGGCTTCCTATCCGGCGGCTACCGGGCCTGCGATCAGTTACTTCGAGTCCGGAAATTTGATTACGGGCGCTTTCATCAAGGCAACCCTTCTGGCGCTGGCCTCTATCACAGTGCTGCTCGTCCTCGCGTTGCGGCGCATTGGTGACGTGCTGCTGACGCTTGTTCCGTTGTTGCTTGCCGGCGCAGTCACACTGGAGATCAGCGCTGCGATAGGCCTGGTGCTGAATTTCGCCAACATCATCGCCGTTCCGCTCCTGCTGGGCGTCGGCGTGGCGTTCAAGATCTATTACATTTTGGCCTGGCGCGCCGGCAAGACCGGACTTCTGCAATCGTCGCTGACGAGAGCAATTGTCTCCAGCGCAATGACCAACGCAATCGCATTCGGAAGCATGTGGATGTCGAGCTATCCGGGGATGTCGAGCATGGGCAAGCTGATGGCCTTGTCGCTGGTATGCACGATGGCCGCCGCCGTGCTCTTTCAACCGGTATTGATGGGGCGCCCGCGCCAGCGCGAGGTCAACCTGCCGCAGCCAGGCGAGCTTCCGCTCCCTGCGGAATCGAGCATCCGCGCTATGCGCGAATACCTTTAACAAAGCTCAGGGTGCAATGTCCCGGCGTTGGTGCAAATGTCGTAGCGCACCGCAAGAGTTACGAGGAGACACCTCATGTATAGCTTACGAGATGTTTTGGAGCAGAGTCAGAAGAACCGAGTGGCAATCGGCCATTTCAACGTTGCGGACTGGGTTCTGCTGAAGGCGGTGTTGGCATCCGGGCGAGAACTGAAGGTCCCCGTGGTGGTCGGTGCATCCGAGGGCGAACGGGAGTTTATCGGAGTCCGGCAACTTGCGGTACTGGTGCGGAGTCTACGGGAGGAATGGGACTGCCCGATCTTTCTTAACGCGGATCACACCCATTCCCTGGCGAAGGCCGTAGAAGCGGCCGAGGCCGGCTTTGATGCGATCGTCTTCGATCTTTCCGCGCTGCCATTCGAGCAAAACGTACGCCAAACCAAAGAAGCGGTTGAAACCCTCAAAACAATCAATCCCGCCATTCTTGTGGAGGGAGAGATCGGCGACATTGGAACAGGTTCTGAAATACATGAAGAGGCTCCCGACTTGTCGAGGGGTTTGACTTCTCCTGCAGAAGCGAAGCAGTTTGTTGAGTCTACGGGGATCGACATCCTAGCTCCGGCCGTGGGCAACATGCACGGGATGCTAAAGAGCATGGTGCATGGGCAAACACGGAAGCGGTTGGATATCCAGAGAATCGCTGAGATCAAGAATGCGGCCCAAGTGCCGCTTACGTTGCACGGCGGATCGGGAACCGACGACGAAGATTTGCGGAAGGCAATCGCCGCTGGGATCAATATCATCCATATCAATACTGAGCTGCGGGTTGCCTGGAGACGCGGCTTGGAGGAAGGTTTGGCCAAACGGCCCGACGAAGTCGTCCCTTACAAGATCCTGCCGTTTGCAGTGGAATCGGTGAAGAAGGCAGCTTCCTCACGCTTGAATCTATTCAATGGTGAAAAGTAACTTGTAAAGCTCGCCCTCTCGGCAAAATCAGCGCTCGTATCCGAGGCGCGGTAATCATTGCCGCTCGGCCGTCCGGAAATGTGCAGGGTTTCGGATGCCAGCCGCTTGAGGGACGGCGCCGCGTGTTCGACGGCCGGCGTCCGAAAGCCTCCAAAGGAGGAAACCGCGCTTAAGGGAACGTACGGCCGCAGGCGCTATGGGGATTTGAGTGCCGCGGGCGAGCCGGCTGATTTGGATCGAGCCGAGGCAACGGATTGTGGGATAGTGAAGCGGCTGACGAATAAGCGGCGGGTGGCGCCGAACTTTGCGAATGCCTGAAGGTCTTGTCGGGACCGAGATCGTCGCAAGGGACTGGACGTCCCGGCGACCAGCTTCGACGAGTGGGGATGAGATTTCCCACTCAGAGGATGTCGCCAGAAATTTGTCGAGCGATGCGGTCGCTAGGCTTGGGCGATACCTGCACCGGCAGGCTCGGCAAAATCGCTAGGCAAGAACGAAGCATAGTGCCTTGGATCTTGACAAGGCTATCTGAGATAACTCTTGGCGCCCGACATCGAGCGATCCCCGCAACGTCTGATGTCGATCATACTCGATCCCTTTCAAGTGTATTCCGCAAAGGCTCGTCGCGATGCAGGCTCAGAGTCGTGTGAACCATCGCGAGGTGAGAAAACGCCTGAGGGAAGTTGCCAACCTGCGTCCCGGCTCTGGTGTCGTATTCTTCGCTGAGAAGGCCGAGATCGTTACGCAGAGCGAGCAGACGCTCAAGCAGGGCGTTTGCTTCTGAGATCCGACCTTGCATTTGGTAGACGTCGGCGAGCCAGAAACTGCACGGGAGAAAAACTCCTTCACCAGCGGGGAGCCCATCCACGCCGCTCTCTGTTCGGTAGCGCAACACCAACCCGTCCGACACCAGTTCACTCTCAATCGCGGCCACTGTTCGAGCAATGCGAGGATCATCAATTGGCAAAAATCCCACAGCCGGCATCAGAAGCAGGCTGGCATCCAATTCAGAACTCTCGAAGCTTTGTGTGAAGGCCTGTCGTGCAGTGTTATACGCCCTCGCACATACGGTGCGGTGGATCTCATCGCGGATTGAGCGCCACCGATCAATCGGCGCCTCATAACCATATTTCTCCGCGTCCTTGATGCCGCGATCGAACGCGACCCACGCCATGACCTTCGAGTGAGTAAAATGTCGCCTTCTACCCCGCACTTCCCAAATACCGTCGTCAGGCTCTTTCCATATTTTTTCCAGGTGGTTGAGTGAGACGCTTAGCAACGACCGTCCCGCGACGAATGGAGCAAGGCCGCTTTTTCGAGCGAAATGCAGCGCGTCTGCTATTTCCCCCCAGACATCAAGTTGCAGCTGGTCCGATGCCGCGTTGCCAATCCGGACGGGCAACGATCCTCGATACCCCGGAAGCCAAGCCACCTCCCACTCATTCAGCCGACGTTCGCCGCTTAAGCCGTACATGATTTGAAGATCATCAGGACTGCCCGCCACCGTCCGCTGCAACCAGTGGCGCCAGGCTAAGGCTTCCTCGTAGTAACCTGCGCCCATCAGGGCAATGAGCGTGAGCGTTGCATCGCGCACCCAACAATAGCGATAGTCCCAGTTGCGCGAGGCGCCAATTTCCTCCGGCAACGAGGTCGTTGGGGCGGCGACAATTCCGCCCGTCTCGGCAAAAGTTAGCGCCTTGAGCGTCAATAGAGAGCGCATCACTGCTTCGCGGCGATGTCCATGGTAAGTGCAACGTGTAGACCACTCCCGCCAGAAGGCTTCGGTGTCGTTGAGCACAAGATCAGCATCGATGGCAGCGGGTGGCGGCCGGTGCGATGGACCGTAGGTGAGGACAAACGGTATCCTTTCGCCGCTGGAAATCGTGAAATCGGCGGTGGTCGAAAGGTCTTCTCCTTTCAACTGGACGGGTGTTCGCAGCGCGACGAGGTTCGGACCAGCAATGGCGGCGATCCCTTCCTTGTCGGGTAGCTGAGAGACCCAGGGCACAGCCGAGCCGTAG
>NZ_LUUB01000037.1:0-1827 GCF_001641635.1 Bradyrhizobium centrolobii | reverse complement strand
GAAACGCGAGTTCCATCCGAACCGGCGGGCGACCCGATCGTCCCTCGACAATGCGGATGATCGAAGACTCGGAACGGTTCGTGGGCATAAAATCGATTACAGCAAAGGATCCGTCCCGAACTGTAAATACGGTTTCCAGTATCATCGTGTCGCCACGGTAGCAGCGCGATGTCTTGCACGACGGATCCGAAGGCGCGATCGACCACCGACCGTGATTTGGGTTTCCCAACAAGGCGGCGAAGCACGCCGCGCTATCGAAACGAGGCCAGCACAGCCAATCAATTGAGCCGTTCCTGCCGACCAGAGCCGCCGTGGTGCAGTCACCGATAAGACCGTAGTCTTCAATCCGCAAAGTACCATCAAATCGTTTCTGGAATCTGCTGGCAGCATCCATCTTTTTCACCATGTGCCGATTTGCTGAAAGAGCGCCAATTCGCCATTGACGAACTAAGATCATGCACAAATTTGTTCAATGTCTTCCTTAGCGCAGCGTGTCATGCAACACATCACATAGTTGGCACTCCCCTCTGACGGCTCGGTCGGTGAAGAGAAGTGCACCCGCATTCCGCACGCGAGGATGATGATGGTCGCCACGAGCCCGCCGACCTGAATGGCGAGGTCAAGACGGCCGGAGCGAAGCAGAACAGCCCGATCATCCTGCCAGCTTAGGCGCTTCCAAACGCGGCATCACACTTGGATGAAGTTTCGATACACTCAACGGGAGGACGATTGATACTCAGCCGGGTTTCGAGCTTGAGGACCTGCGCGGACAGGGACGGCTGCACCACCCGGCATCGAACGCCCAAATGCAGCATGCGCATCTGATGGCTGCAATCGTTTCACTTCCGCGAACGCCGATAACCATACAGAATGCTAAGCGTCGGACTTCGGCGAGCTTGTTCGGTGCCAAATCGACCTTGTGTGCGGCGCCCGGCTTCACCCATCCGGCAGTCACTCAATTGAAGGAGTGAGACCATGAGCGCCGTCCTTTCGATCGTTTGCCTTGCGAGGCACGGCGAGACCGCGTGGAGCCTCTCAGGTCAGCATACAGTCCGGCTCTGCAATGACGCCCGGCACGTCGAAGATCGGTTGACGCATCGAGACTTAGAATCGTTAGTCGGAAGGGCACAGCCTTAAGGCAGCTCTAGCCGCACGCTGAGCATATTGCACGGAGCCGAAGGGTAAGGCCGATGAACCAAGTCGTCTTCCTGGTCGATGTCGACAATACGCTTCTCGACAACGACCGCATCCAGGCCGACATCAAGGCCTACCTCGAGCGCCGGTACGGTGCCTCATGTCGCGATCGGTACTGGGCAATTCTCGAGGAGCTGTTCCAAGAACTGGGGTATCGAGACTATCTCGGCGCGCTCCAGCGGTATCGCGTCGAACACCCGCAAGACATGCACCTGTTGTCCATGTCGTCATTCCTGGTCGATTACCCGTTCGCCAATCGTTTGTATCCGGAATCCCTAGACGTGCTCGAACGACTACGTCAGTGGGGCCCAACCATCCTTCTCACCGATGGCGACGTCGTCTTTCAACCCCGCAAGGTTGAGCGTTCCGGGCTTTCGGAGGCAGTCAACTCACATGTGCTGATCTACATCCACAAGGAGCTTGCGCTCGATGATGTCGAGGCCCGCTATCCGGCGCTGCACTACGTTCTAGTTGATGACAAGCCGCGTATCCTTGCCGCGGTCAAGGAGGTCTGGGGCAACCGCGTCACCACCGTCCTTCCCCGACAAGGACAATATGCCCACGACGCGAACGCCCTCGCCTCCTTCGCCATACCCGACGTGACGGTGGACCGGATCGGAGACCTGCTCGACT
>NZ_LUUB01000036.1:86602-162544 GCF_001641635.1 Bradyrhizobium centrolobii | reverse complement strand
TAGCCCACCGGCCGAACCGGAGCTGCAAGAGCAAAGGAGATGGTGCGATCGATCGTTCAAAGATGCGAGCAAATCCGTGGGACCCATCGGCCGAACGAGGTCGCGTGGTTGATTGGAACTCGCGTCGCGGAAACCATCTTGGCCAGCGGCCCAACACGCCGCACCAACAGGCCGGACATATGGACGCAAGCGATCCGATCAAACCTCACAAAGCTCTTGTGCCACGGGGGCCGTCCACATATGGGTCCCGGATCGGCGCTTCGCTACGGGACAGCGCTACGCGCTGCCCGGCGCTACGCTTGTCCGGGACGACGAGGAGAGGGTGTGGCGCGCAGCTCGTATCTTACGAGCAAATCCGCGCCTGAATTCGCGTGCCCGCGCGTTTCATCAGCACACAGATTTCAAGTGTCGCCTGCCGAATTCTTCGCGGCGGACTGCACGAGAACCGGAGTGTTTGATGACCGTTTCCGCGACGAGCTCCGTCTCGACTGCCACCACCTCGACGTCCTCGTCGTCGAGCACGTCGTCCTCGTCGACGCTGACGTCGAGCGATTTCCTGAGCCTGCTCGTCAGCGAGCTTCAGAACCAGGACCCGCTGAACGCGACCTCGACCACCGACTTCATCAATCAGCTCACGTCTTACGCGAACTTCAGCCAACAGCAGTCGATCAACACCAACCTCTCGTCGCTTGCGAGCTCGTTCTCAAGCCTCGTGACGCTCAATTCGGTGAACTATATCGGCCACACCGTCGAGGCGAAGACCGACACCTCGACGCTGAGCAACGGCTCGGCGACGTTCGGCTACTCGCTGTCCTCGACCGCTTCGAACGTCTCGATCAGCGTCAAGGATTCTTCGGGCAACACGGTGTGGACCGGCACCGGAACCGGCAATGCCGGATCCAACACCTTCACCTGGGACGGCAAGAACTCAAGCGGCACCCAGCTCTCCGACGGCGGTCAGTACACCATCTCGGTGACCGCGACGGATTCAGCCGGCAACTCCGTCCTCAACTACACGACCGTCACCGGCACCGTGACCGGCATCGACACCTCGACCGCGACGCCGTCTCTCACTGTGAACGGCGTCTCCGTCAGCGCCGCTGACATCATCGGCGTCACGTCCTGATCTCGCATCCTGATTTCCTTGGAGCTTCATCATGAGTCTCACCGGTGCATTGTCCTCGGCGATCTCGGCGCTCAGCGCGCAGAGCCAGTCCTTGTCGATGATCAGCGACAACATCGCCAATTCCGACACGACCGGCTACAAGACGACGTCGGCGATGTTCGACGACCTCGTCACCGCCTCGAGCAACACGACCTCCTATGCCTCGGGCGGCGTCACCGTCTCGGGCCGCTCCAACATCACCCAGCAGGGCCTTTTGGCGGCGACCTCCAACGCCACCGACGTTGCGATCCAGGGCTCGGGCTTCTTCGTGGTGACTAGCGCCACTTCGGGCGGCACCACGTCCTACACCCGCAATGGCGCCTTCACGATCGACAATGCCGGTTATCTCGAGAACAACGGCAGCTATCTCGAGGGTTGGCGCACCGATGCGGACGGCAACGTCGTCGGCAGCGAGTCGGCGAGCAATCTCTCGGCCATCAACACCCAGGTCGCCTCGACCAGCGGCAGCGCTACCACCAAGACCACGATCGCGGCGAACCTGCCGTCGGATGCCGCCACCGGCGACACCTATACCAGCTCGATGACGGTCTACGACTCGCTCGGCGCGGCGAATACGATGCAGATCACCTGGACCAAGACCGGCACCAACGAATGGAGCGCGAGTTTTGCCAATCCGACCTCGACGTCGGACACTACGACTGCAACCGGCACGGCCTCGGGCAGCATCGCCATCACCTTCAACAGCGACGGCTCGCTCGCCAGCACCAGCCCGAGCCCCGCAACCGTTGCGGTCACAGGCTGGACCGATGGCGCCGCCGACAGCACGATCACCATGAATCTGGGCACCGTCGGCAAGACCGACGGACTGACGCAATATGCTTCGGGCGAGACCACGCCATCCGTCAACGTCACCAGCATCGATTCGGATGGTCTATCCTACGGCAAGCTGTCCAGTGTCTCGATCGGTAAGAACGGTGTGGTCGACGCGACCTATTCCAACGGCCAGACGATCGCGATCTACAAGATCGCGGTGGCGACGTTCGCCGATCCCAACGGGCTTTCAGCGGCCAGCGACGGCCTCTACTCGGCGACCGTGACGTCGGGCAACGCCTCCCTGCAGGCCTCCGGCGAGAACGGCGCGGGCACGATCTACGGCAGCGAGCTGGAGTCCTCGACCACCGACACCAGCAGCCAGTTCTCGAGCATGATCTCGGCGCAGCAGGCCTATTCCGCCGCCTCGCAGGTCATCTCGACCGTCAACAAGATGTACGACACCCTGATCTCGGCGATGAGGTGAGCGATGCGCGGTGAGACGGCAAAAGCCGCAGGCGAAGCGTTGCTGCGGCGGTTGCGTCGGCTGGTGGCGCGCGCTGCCGCCGTGAAGGGCAGCGACCGGAAGCAGCTGCTCGCACTGCTCGACGACATCGAAACGACGCGCCGCGGTCTCCAGCGGGAATGCGCGGCGATCGAGGGCGAGATGAGACAGGCGACCGTGCGGACGACCGCGATCGGCGCTTACCTGCGCAACTCGCAGGCCGGCCGCGGCCGGCGGCACAATTAGAAGGCGATGACAATGACTGTAGCTCAAGCCACGAGGACGAGCGCCGCGCAGGGCGACGCACGGATCAAATCGCTGATCGCGCTCATCGACAACCTGACCGCGCTGGTCGCGGAGGAGAATTCGGAGCTCGCCAAGGGCCTGCCGGCTTCGCGCCTGAAGCAGGTCGACGAGAAGAACCGGCTGGCCGAGGTGTTCGAACGCACGGTTGCCGAATGCGCGGCGGGGCAGACCAGCCTCCACGTGCGCGACCGGATCCTGCGCGAACAGCTCATGGAGAAGATCCTGACGCTGCGCGCGGCGATGGACGAGAATCTGGTGCGCCTGCGTGCGGCGATCGAGGCCAGCAATCGCCGGATCGAGGCCGTCATGCAGGCGATCCGCGAGCAGATCGCGGCAGTGTCGCCCTACGGCGCCTCCGGACGCGTCGCCGCGCGCGCCGTCTCCAGCGGCACCATGCGCAGCGCCTGACAAGCTGAGGAGCCGCGCCGTGTCGCTCGACATCGCACGTTTGGTCGCCTTCAGCGGTCTTTCGGCCACGTCTGTGCAGATCAGCGTGACGTCGTCGAACATCTCGAACGCCGATACCACCGGCTATACCGAGAAGACCGCGACCCAATCGAGCACCGTCACCAACGGCGTCGGCACCGGCGTCACGGTGACCGGCATCACCTCGACTGTCGACAAGCTGCTGTTGAGGTCGCTGATCGGAGCCACCTCCGATCTCGGCGCGGCCGACACCACCAACACCTATTTGACGTCGCTGGAAAAGCTCTACGGCTCGACGTCCAGCACCGACAGTTCCTCGACCGGGACCTCGCTCGCCAACAGCATCGCCTCGCTGGAATCGGCGCTGTCGTCGCTGACGAGCACGCCGAGCAGCGCCTCGCTGCAATCCAACGTCGTCAGCGCGCTCGACGACGTAGCGAGCCAACTGCGGGAGACCTCGAGCGGCATCCAGAAGCTGCGATCCAATGCCGACCAGGACATCGCGTCCTCGATCGACGACGTCAATACGGACCTGCAGCAGATCGCCAGCCTGAACGCCGAGATCAAGCAGACGGCGGCGGCTGGCCAGTCGACCGCGGACCTGGAGGACCAGCGCAATACCGCGCTCCAGGACGTCGCATCCAAGATGAACATCAGCTATTTCACGGCGTCGAACGGCGATCTCCAGATCTATACCACCTCGGGCCAGGCGCTGGTCGACAGTACGGCGCACACGATCAGCTACACGGCGGCGGCCAATGTGACGGCGGCGACGACCTACACGGCCGGCTCGTCGTCGAGCGGCTTCAGCGCGATCTCCGTCAACGGGGTCGATATCACCTCCCAGATCACCGGCGGCGACATCGGTGCGCTGATCACGCTCCGCGACAAGACGTTGCCGGCGGCGCAGTCCCAGCTCGACCAGCTGGCGCAGCAGCTCTCCTCGGCGATGAACAGCGTCTCCAACAGCGCCTCCGCGGTGCCGGCGCCGACCAGCCTGACCGGGACAACCGCCGTCACCAGCAGCACGGCGCTCGCTGCCACCGGTGCGGTGCGCCTTGCCGTGACCGATCAGAGCGGCAATCTCGTTTCCTATGGCGACCTCGACCTGTCGAACTATGCAACGGTCGGCGATCTCGTCACGGCCATCAACGGCATCTCCGGCCTGTCCGCCTCGGTCGATGCGAACGGCCATCTCTCGATCGCGGCCACTGGTTCCGGCAACGGCGTCGCCATCAACGAGATGACGAGCTCAGTCGGCAGCTCGGCCGAGGGGTTTTCCGAGTATTTCGGCCTCAACGATCTCGTGACGGGAACGAGCGCGTCCGACATCGCCGTCAACAGCAGCATCCTGTCCGGCACGAACGAATTGCAGCTCGCGACGCTGGATTCGTCTTCGAGCCTGACGGCCGGCAGCACGGTGCTGTCGTCGGGCTCGGCCACGGTGGTCAACGCCTTCTACAATGCATTGACGGAGTCCCGGACATTTGCTTCCACCGGCGGGCTCGCTGCGACCACCGGCTCGTTCGCCGATTATGCCTCGGCCATCGTGTCCGACGTCGCCAGCAAGTCCTCGCAGGCCTCGACCAATTACACGGCCAAGGAGACCGCGCAGTCGACCTATGCGAGCTCGCTGTCCTCGCAAACCGGCGTCAACCTCGACGAGGAATCGGCCAGGCTAAGCACGCTCCAGAACAAGTATTCGGCGGCCTCGGCGCTGATCCAGGCCATCAACTCGATGTACTCGGCGCTGCTCACCGCCGTGCAGTCGACATAGGACGGGAGCTGTCCCATGGTCGCGATGCGGGTGGCCACCTTCGCACAGTCGAACACGATGATCGCCGACGCGTTGCGCGTGCAGTCGGTGATGGCCAACGAGCAGATCCAGGAATCGTCAGGGGTCATCTCGACCGATTTCGGCGGCTATGGCTCGACCGCGCAGCACGTCATCAACCTCCAGGTCTCGGTGACCCGTGCGCAGTCCTATATGGACGCGGCGACGCTCGCCGACAGCAAGGTGCAGGTGATGTATTCGGCCGTCGGCTCGATGACCGACATCATCACGCAGCTCCGCTCCCAGCTCAGCGCCGCATCGACCGGCAGCTCCACCGAGACGAACTCGGTGATCTCTTCTGCGCAGCAGATGCTGCAGGAGATGGGCTCGCTGATGAATACCCAATATGACGGCCAGTACGTGTTCGCCGGCGGCAAGTCGGACACGGCACCGGTCGATCTCACGAGCTTTTCGTCCGGCACGGGCTCCACGACCACGGCGGATACGAGCTATTACAACGGCGATGACGAGATCGCCTCGGTGCGCGTCGCGACCGACGAGACGGTGTCCTATGGCGTGACAGCCGACAATTCGGCGTTCGAGGAGGTGATGCGCGTCCTGAAATTCGTCGCCAACAGCACATCGCTGTCGTCTTCCGACATCTCCAGCGCGCTCAATCTCGCCAGCGCAGCGCTCGACGACACCGCGGCCGTGCAGGCAAAGCTGTCCAGCGCGGCGTCCTCGATCGAGACGGCGAGTGCCCGTCAGAGCGACTACAAGAGCTATGCCGAGACACTGTCGAGCGACCTCACCAGCGTCGATGTTGCGGCCATCACGGCGCAGCTCTCGACCTACCAGGCGCAGCTCACCGCGTCCTATTCGGCACTGGCCAAGATCCTTGGCATGAATCTCGCGAGCTATCTGAAATAAAGCGTGTTGAATTTGGTCAAATAGCTGCGAGCCGAGGACACCTCTCCCGTAGGGCGAGGTCGGATCGCATCGAAAGATGTGGTCCGGGTGAGGGGTTACAGTCTCACCGACCGCTGCGGCCCCTCACCCGGATTGCTTCGCAATCCGACCTCTCCCCGCTGGGGAGAGGTGAATGCCCAGGCGACCGACAGTACCAGTCTCACCAGGCTCTGCGCGGATCTATTCAGAGGCGAGCCGCTCCATCGCCATGGTGCGGAGCCGGGCGCGCTGGATCTTCACGCCATTGGCGCTGTCGGTGACGGGGAAGCCATCCACGACGTAGATCCGGGCCGGAACCTTGTAGCCGGCGAGCCGCTCGCGCAGGCGTGCGACCAGCGCCTCCTGCTGCGGCGGCTCTCCGGCCGGGATCACGAAGGCGACGCAGCGCGCGTTGCCTTTCAGGTCGACGGCGACCACCTGGGCGTCGGCGACGCCGGCGCAGGCCTTGAGTTCGTCCTCGACCTCGCCGGGTGCGACCAGGAAGCCGCCGAGTCGCATGGCGTCGCCGGCGCGGGTTTCGTAGACGAACGAGCCGTCGCCGCGCAGCCGGCCGATGTCGCCCGTGCGGAAGAAGCCGTCCGCTGTGATGGCATCCCGCGTCGCGTCCGGATTATTGAAATAGCCGAGGAAGCGGGACGGTGCGCTGATCTCGATCTCGCCGGAGACACCGGTCGCTGCGAGCTCGCCGGATTCGGTGTCGCGCACGCGCACCAATGCGTCCGGCGACATCGGCCAGCCGCCGCCCTCGATGCGGTCGGCGAAGGCATCGCTCGCACGGCCGATCGAGAACAGCGCCTGCACCTCGCTCGAGCCATAAAGGCCGAACAGCGGCAATCCGCGCGCCTCGGCCTCCACGGCGAGCTCGCGCCAGCCGGGCTGGAACGCGGCGAAGCCGAACACTTCGGCGCGCGGGAACGGGCGCGGAGCATGTGTCAGCGTGAGAATCCGGCGGAACATCTCGTCGGAGCCGAAGGCGTGCGTGATCCCGTGCTCCCTGAGGATCTTCAGCGCCGGTGCCGCCTCGAAGGCGTCGAGCACGTGGATGGTCACGCCGGCGGCGAGGAAGGCAAGCAGGCCGCTCATGCCGAAGGTGCCGCAGAACGGCAGCATCGCCAGCAGCGAATGACGCTGCGGGGAGAGGGTCAGTGCCTTGGCAACCGAGCGGGCGTGCGTGGTGAGCGTCCTCTGCGAGTGCGCCACGAGCTTCGGTCCCCTGGTCGTGCCGGAGGTCGTGTAGAGCAGCACCGGCAGGTCGACATCGTCCTGCGGCGGTGGCGCCGGCGGATAGGGCTTGTCGAAGGCGTCGAACCGCACGCAGGGCCAGTGCGCGGGGATCGCATCCGCACCGACCACCGCGAGCTTCTGCAGCGCGGTCACGTCGGCCCTGGCGATATCGGCGAGAATGGCGGCAAATTCGATCGAGCGGAACGCTGCCTCGACGACCATCAGCTTCGCGCCGGACAGGCGAAGCAGGTGCGCGACTTCCGCGCTGCGGTAGCGCGTATTGACGGCGGCGACAATCGCCCCACATCGGGCGGCAGCGAACAGAAGGGTGACCCATTCGACCCGGTTGACGAGCCAGACCGCGACCACGTCGCCCTTGCCGATACCCTGGGCCGCAAGCCAGGCCGCAGTCCGGTCGATCTTGCCTGAGAATTCTGCGCGCGAGATGGGGGTGCCGTCGAACACCAAGGCGGGATCGGCGGCGGGCTCGGTGCCGATCAGCGATTGCAGTGATCGATCATTGGGGCGCATGGCTACCGCAGTAAACCGATCGCGCAAGGCTGTCTACTTGGTGCCGAACATCCGGTCGCCGGCATCGCCGAGGCCGGGCACGATGTAGCCGTGGTCGTTGAGCCGTTCGTCGATCGCCGCGGTCCAGATCGGCACGTCCGGATGCTCCCGCTGGAACTGCGCGATGCCCTCCGGCGCGGCCAAAAGGCATACGAACCGGATGTCGCGGGCGCCGCGCGCCTTGAGCAGGGAGGCGCCGGCGCAGGCCGAGTTGCCGGTCGCGAGCATCGGGTCCATCAGGATCACGGTGCGGTCGGACAGGTCCTGCGGCGCCTTGAAGTAGTACTCCACCGCCTGCAAGGTCTCGGGATCGCGGTACAGCCCGATATGGGCGATGCGCGCCGACGGCATCAGCGCCAGCATGCCGTCGAGGAAGCCGACGCCCGCGCGCAGGATCGGCGCCAGCGTGAGCTTCTTGCCGGCGATCTTCGGCGCCTGCATCGGCGCGATCGGCGTCTCGATCTCGACCAGCTCCAGCGGCAGGTCACGCGTCACCTCGTAGCAGAGCAGCATCCCGATCTCGTTTAGGATTTCGCGAAAGCTCTTGGTCGAGCGGTCCTTCTCCCGCATCAGGGAGAGCTTGTGCTGGACCAGGGGGTGGGCGACGACATTGACGTTGCTGCTGCTCATGGAAACCGCTCTACACGGTTCCGTGAAAATGCGCCAGATCGGCCGGATCTGTTCCGCCGGATAGCTTGCCTCAAGCAGGCATCGCCACCGCCGTGCGCGCCCGGTTGCTCGCCTCATAGGCAGCCATGGTCAGCTCCCGCTCGATCGCTGTGCGCATCGCATCCATAGCCGGCTGGCGCAGCCGCTTCTTCGCGGTCGCATGCGACGGCCTGTGGATCGCGCGCAGCGCCGAGATGATCTCGTCGAGCGTGGCGCGGCTGCTGGAGATGGCGGCGAAGAGGTGAGGGGCGTGGCCTAGACCCCGAGCCCGCGCGCAAGAAGCGTGATCACGATCGTCAGGATGGCGCCCCAGATCAGGCTGAGCGTCATCGTCAAGATGGTCACGGTGACCGCCTGCTCGAGGTTTCCCCTGAGGGAGTGCATGCTAGCTCTCCGAGGTCGGCGCCGTGGTCATGCGCATGCCGAGCAGCAGTGTGCCCATCACCGCGACCAGGAATATGATCTTGAGCTCGACCATGTCGTTGCTATCGTGCCGACGCGTGCGGCAGGCGCCGCTTGACCCAATCGAGCCAGCGCACGGCCAATGCGACCAGCGGATTGCCCCGGTTCTCGATATCGAGCTCGAAGGTCTCCGCAGGAAACACCAGCGCGCATCTTGCAGGCGCGCTTTGCCGGTTGGCGAAATCAACCGCGGAGCTCTTGAACAGGAACAGCCCGCCGATGCGCCCGTCCGCTGCGCGCGCAACCCAGAGGCCGGCGCTGTTGCGACCGATGAAGAAAGCGGGAATGGCGGTGCTGACGACGTCGGGATCGAGTGGCTTGAGCGCCAGCGCAGGCGCAACCCTGGACGCCGCCTGCTCAGCACGGCGACGGGCAGCTTGAAGCGCGATTGCGGCCATGGCGGCCTCCTCACACATTTGCAAGGTCATGATGGTCTCCCATGCCGGTCAGGCGTGGAGGTGCCAGACATAGATTGCGGTCTTCAGCGCGATGAGTGCCGCGAGCACGCTGCCCATCGAGAGCACGGCCAGCGTACGCAAAGCGACGCGCTTGAGCTGGACCTTGCGCGCTTTCGACATCCGCGCCGGGCGTTCCGCCCATTCAAAGGGCCGTTCAAGGTCATGTGTCAGCAGCGACATGTCGGAAGTCCCTATTCCGTGGTGCGGCGAGACGGCCGCTCCAATCTGCCTCCGATGATGTCCATCGCGGCGTAGGATTGCGAGATGACCGCCGAGACCACCGCATAGGAATGTCATAAAGAGGCCGGCCGCCGCGGCATAAAGACAGTTCCGGCGAACCGCCCCGCAGCACGGGCTTATGCGGCGCCTATATGGCCGACCGCCGAGGCCGCTCGATTTCCTATGCCGTCATTCGCATCCTCTTTGTCATGGAATTCGCTGAAGGAGCCGGCGATGACCCATTTTCCTGCGGCCGATCAGAACGGGACCAGCCCCGCTGTTTCAGGCCGGAACTTTCCGTATCGGTTTGGTAGCGTTCACGTGCAATGTGGGCGTGGCCGCGCCGCCCTGAATTGCATCAATGGTTATCTGAAGAATCTGATCGCGACGATCGCGAGCGTCAAGGTCCGCCGCATGCAACGCGAGCTGGAGCTTCGCGGCATCCGCTTCGACGCCGCGAATGAGACATGGATCACCGCAGAGCACCGACGGCCGCGCATCGGCGGCCAGTGACAACGGCAGCGCTGGTTGAAGGAGGATCGCTTGGCACGAGAACCGCTCGCCGCGAAGCTGACATCCCTGACCCGTCATGCGCTCGAGGCGCTGCTGACCTTCCTCTTTCCAGGCTGGTATGGGCCGTCGGCCAAGTACCGGCCTGAAAACCACTATATGCGCGGTCCAGGACCGAAATGGCGGGCGAAGTACCTCGCGGAACAGGCCTTGCCTGCTCGCGGTGCAAACAAGCTGTGACGCACCTTCGTCGAGGCAGCCTTACCCTGATCCAGCTCATGCGAGCGTCTCGGCCAAGGCGAGATAGAGAGCGAACAGAAAGCCGCGATAGCATCACAGCGCGCCTGCGTACCGTCGGGGCTAGGCTCGCGCCTTGCGCGACGGCAATCCTCTGAACAGGTTGTCCTCCAGCTTCGGGCGGCGTTTGATCGGGATGGTTTCTGGTCCGATGCCGAGAACCGCAGCCAAGGCGAGTTTCAGCCGTGGCTCGTCGACCTCCGCGTGGAAGCGCTTCAGGATGGTTTCCGAATTCTCTCTCTGACCGAGGACTGCGGCGCAGAGCTCGGAACTGGTGCGCCGAAAGAAATGCAGCGAGCTTCCGGCACGTCCCGCACCGAGCCGATCGACCTCCGCAGCAACGCCGGCAACGTTCAGCCGGTCGGAGTCATCAAGCGTGATTGCAAAGCGCAGGATCGCCAGCTGCCAGGCGCGCAGCAGCCTGCGGTGACCCTCAGTTGATTTCAGTGAATTCATGATTGCATCGTCGAAGGTCCCCGGATGTATTATCCCTCGGCGACTTCAATCAACTCCTCGTCGTTGATCGCGACGAAGGCACGGGTGATCTCGGCCTTGGCCGCATCATCCAGCTCCACGATCGGCAGCCGAGTGTGGGGCTGCATGAGGCCAAGCAGACTCAAGGCATATTTGAGAGCCGCCGGACTCTCCTTGGCGAGACAGGCTTCGAGGCGCACCAGCCGCTTCTGCAAATACCGCGCGGACTGCATCCGGCCTTGCCGGCAGTTGGAGAAGATGGTCCGGCACAGATCCGGAGCGATGTTCGAAACCAGCGAGATGGCGCCATCACCGCCGCTCGCGATGAAACCGAAGGCGGTTGCGTCGTCGCCGGACAACAGGCGGAAACCGGCAGGCAATTGCGGGCACAGGCGCATCGGGCGGGAGATGTCGCCGCTGGCATCGCGCAGGCCGACGAATTGCCTGTTCTCGGCAAGGCGCACGAGCGTGTCGTCGGCGAGGGGCCGCAGCGTGCGCGAGGGAACATCGTGCAGGATGATGGGCAGGCCGGTCGCGCCCGCGATCGCGCGGAAATGCGCGAGCATCCCCTCCTGCATGGGCCTGTTGTAGTAGGGCACCACCGGGAGGACGGCGTCTGCACCCGCGGCTTCAGCGCGCCGGGCGAGTTCGATGGCGTGGTTCGTGCCGTTCGCAACCGCGCCGGCGATGATCCGCGCGCGTCCACCCGCGACATCGACTGCGGTGCGGATGATCAGCTCCTGCTCGGCCGCCGTCAGCGTTGGAGCTTCACCGGCGGTCTCGCAAACCAGGACCGCAGGAACGTCAGCCGCAATCTGGCGCTCGCACAGCGCAGTGAAGGCCTTGAGATCGATGAGGCCGGCCGCATCGAACGGCGTCGGCAGGTCCGGGATTACGCCCGTGAGCCAGGCAGATGGAGGGACGAGCATGGTCATATCCTCACGCCGCACGGGCGATCTGGGCAAAGCCCTGCCGGCGGGCCGACAGGACCAGTCCTTGATGGCAGCGCACGCCGGCCTCGATGCGGAAGCCAAGCTGTTCAAGCCGCTTGCGGATCTTCAGGGCAAGACCGCTTTCGTTCGAGCTGATGAGGACGGCGACAGTGGCAGTGTTGCCGAGCAAAGGCGCGACCTGCGCCAATGCCATCTCGAACTTGGCGAACGAATCGCCCGCGGTGATGAGACCGACCGCGCAAATCGCCTTCCGCAGCCGGAACGGGGAGGGTAGCCCAACCCGGACAAAGCCGCGCCGGCGCAGAGCCGCGTACAATTCGGTGCTGTCCGGGCCTGCGATGATCGCGCGGTCGAGATTGGAAAGATGGGTCAGCGTGATCATGGTCTCGACGACCTGATCGCGGTCCGGTGTTGAGGTGTGAAGCTGGAGCATCTCGCGTACTCCCCAAAGGGCGGCCGTCAGGCGGCTCGCTCCGTGACGCCGGCCTGCGGCCTGCGGGTCATATCGAGCTCGATCTCACGCGGCAGCTCGACGATGGTCTCGGGGTGCTGGCCGTTTTCGAACAGCGCATATTTGATGGCCTGCGCGCGGCTGACGAACAGGCCGCCATAGAGGCCGTTCTGTTCCTGTGCGACCCACTGTCCCCTGCGGTTCTTGCCGATGAGGACAATGGTCGAGGGCGTACTGCACGAGGGAGGTTCGACGAGTTTCACTTTCGTATTCCTTCTGATCGAACAGGCTGCGGGAGCATTTCCCGGCCTGCGCGCTCAATATCTTTTGTCGCGAATATGATTTCGAGGGCGCGCACACGACGATCTCATAGGAACGTTATAGGCGGGCGCGTTCAGATCAATTGATTGAGAGTATGAACCAGCGCGAACAGCGCGCCGAAGGCGACGCCTTCGTCCCAGTGATTGAGCGTGGCGCCGAACACCGGCTCGCGCTTGATCAGGCCGACAACGGCGCATAGGATGATCGACATCCAGAGCAACGCGGCGAGGCTGTTGCCGAAGCCGATGCTGCCGAATGCGGCAAAGGTCGCGAGCAATGCGATGCGGACGGCGAAGCGCGCCATCACCCGTGGCGAACTCGGCGCACGCGACATATCAGGAGATCGCGGCAAGGCTGATACCTGTCAGGCGTGTTTTAGCCGAAATTGTCGCAGACGACCGTCTCGTAAGACGGGTCCGGCGCCGTGCGCACCAGGGGGACGCTGGGCCGCGACGCGTCCGCGGCTAAGCTCTGCACCTCGACGAACGCCGACAGCAGGGCGAGCGAAAGGTCGGCGTGGCGGGCTTCGATCGCGGCGTCCAGCCAGTCCGGCAGTTCGCGTTCGCGTGAAAGAGCGCAGTGCCATTCGCCCTCGTCATAGGCGATGCGGCGAACCTGCCATAGCGGCAACTCGAGCTCCATCAGCGCTAGCGCGGCATCGGCCCAGGCCTCCGCATCGATCAGGCGCATGACGCGCATGCTGCGTTCGCTTTGCCCGAGCGAAGGGAAGCGCCGGCAAGCGTGCTCGATGATGTCGAGCATCAAGGGCCGCGTCATCGCATGCGCATTGCGCAGCCGTTCGCCGAGCGAGCGCGGATCAAAATGTCGCAGAGCGGCGGTCATGGGAGGCCTCCTGGAATTGGCGTCGGTCAGTCGGCCGGCCTCCCCAAGATGGCTGGATGGGCATTTGAAAACGAGATGAGAGAGGAGTGGAAGATATAGGGATTTCATAAGTGTGCGGATAGCGCCGGGTGAGGGGTACAGACAGCCCCCATTCGTGACTCTCGTCTCCGCAGAAGGCGGGGACTTATAGAAACCGGCTTTTTGAAAAGACCTTAGCCACAGTTTGCCGCAACAGTCGGTCGGGACGGTCGGGGTGGATCGCGTTCGCTGCTGCCTCCCCGGAATGACCGCCTGGAATGCGTTGCTAGTGTCACATGGCCGGCTGCCACGACGCGCCGGCCTTTATGAAATTCCTATAATTTCGCCATAGGCCGCATCTCGAAAACCTATGTGCGCAATGGCAGTTCAGCGCGGTGAAAGTCCCGGCCCACACGCCCTGGACGGCGGAGCATTTCCGTTTCCATGGGCGTCCGCCGGAATCCCGAGAACGGTTGCGCGCGATATAGAGACGCAACGAGGAGCAATCCCATGATGGACATCGTGATGCTGGCGCTGGCTGCGGCCTTCTTCGCGCTAGCGATCGGCTACACCTACGCCTGCGAACGGCTGTGAGGGGGCAGACCATGATCTTCGATTATTCGCTCGCCGGCGCCGTCTCGCTCGGCCTCCTGATCTACCTCACTTACGCGCTGCTGCGGCCCGAACGGTTCTGACCGTGCTGCTCCTCGTCAAATTATTGCTGGCTGACGCCGTGCTCGTCGCCTGCCTGCTTGCGGTGCTCCTGCCGCTGTTACGCCGGGCACCAAGCCTAAGGGGTTAATTCCATGACTGTGATCGGTTGGCTCCAGATCATCCTCTATTGCGCCATCGTCGTTGCGCTCGCCAAGCCGCTCGGCTGGTACATGACGCGCGTGTTCAACGGCGAGCGGACATTCCTGTCGCCGGTGCTGCGCCCGATCGAAGCCGGGCTCTACTGGATATCCGGCGTCGACGAGAAGCGCGAGCAGCATTGGTTGACCTATACGGTCGCCATGCTGCTGTTCCATGTCGGCGGCTTTCTCATCATTTACGGCCTGATGCGGCTGCAGGCGCTGCTGCCGTTCAACCCGGCCGGGCAGACCGCGGTCGCGCAGGATCTGTCCTTCAACACCGCGATCTCCTTCATCACCAACACCAACTGGCAGAACTACGGCGGCGAGAGCACGGTCTCCTATCTCGTGCAGATGCTCGGCCTGACGCACCAGAACTTCCTGTCGGCGGCGACCGGCATTGCGCTCGCGGTGGCCCTGATCCGTGGCTTCTCGCGCGCGTCGATGCGCACGGTCGGCAATTTCTGGGTCGACGTCACCCGCTGCACACTCTACGTGCTGCTGCCGATCTGCGTCGTCTACGCGCTGTTCCTGGTCTGGCAGGGCATGCCGCAGACGCTCGGCGATTATGTCGAGGCGACCACGCTCGAAGGCGCCAAGCAGACCATTGCGGTCGGCCCGGTCGCCTCGCAGGTGGCGATCAAGATGCTCGGCACCAATGGCGGGGGCTTCTTCAACGCTAACGCGGCGCACCCGTTCGAGAATCCCACGGCATTGTCCAATTTCGTGCAGATGCTGTCGATCTTCGCAATCGGCGCGGCGCTGACCAACGTGTTCGGCCGCATGGTCGGCAACCAGCGCCAGGGCTGGGCGATCCTGGCCGTGATGGGCGTGCTGTTCGTCGCCGGCGTCGCCGTCACGTACTGGGCGGAGGCCAACGGCACCGCGACCCTGCATGCGCTGAACCTGACCGGCGGCAACATGGAGGGCAAGGAGGTGCGCTTCGGCATCGTGGCGTCCTCGCTGTTCGCCGTGATCACCACGGCGGCCTCCTGCGGCGCGGTCAATGCCATGCATGACAGCTTCACTGCGCTCGGCGGCATGATCCCGCTGATCAACATGCAGCTCGGCGAAATCATCATCGGCGGCGTCGGCGCCGGCCTCTACGGCATGCTGCTGTTCGTGGTGATCGCGATCTTCGTCGCAGGGCTCATGGTTGGCCGCACGCCGGAATATGTCGGCAAGAAGATCGAGGCGCGCGAGGTCAAGATGGCGATGCTCGCGATCCTGGTGCTGCCGCTGATGTATCTCGGCTGGACCGCGGTCGGCGTGGTCTATCCGACGGCAGTAGCCTCGATGGCGAACGCCGGTCCGCATGGCTTCTCGGAAGTGCTTTATGCCTTCACGTCGCAGACCGCCAACAACGGCTCGGCGTTCGGCGGCCTCACCGGCAACATCCTGTTCTACAATCTCACCGGTGCATCCGCGATGTTCGTCGGCCGGTTCTTCATGATCATCCCTGCGATGGCGATCGCCGGCTCCCTGGCGGGCAAGAAGACGCATCCGCCGTCAGCCGGCACGTTCCCGACCACGGGCGGATTGTTCGTCGGCCTGGTCGTCGGCGTCATCCTGATCATCGGCGGCCTGACCTTCTTCCCGGCGCTCGCGCTCGGACCGATTGTCGAACATCTCGCAATGAACGCCGGCAACGTCTTCTGATCGAATATGTCTGGAGTGACCTCCATGGAAACCATGAAAATGCAAAAGCGCGCTTCCGTCTCGGCGATGCTCGATCCGAAGATCGTTGTGCCGGCGATCCGCGCGTCCTTCACCAAGCTTGACCCGCGCCTGATGATCAAGAACCCCGTGATGTTCGTGGTCGAGATCGTGGCCGCGCTCACCACGGTGATCTTCCTGCGCGACCTCGTCACCGGCGGCGAGAGTCTCTCCTTCACCTTCCAGATCATCCTCTGGCTGTGGTTTACGGTGCTGTTCGCCAATTTCGCCGAAGCGGTGGCCGAAGGCCGCGGCAAGGCTCAGGCCGATTCGCTGCGCAAGACCCGCACCGAGAGCCAGGCCAAGCTGCTGACCGGGACCGACGGGAGCTTCAAGCTCGTGCCGGGCACGAGCCTCAAGGTCGGCGACATCGTGCTGGTCGAGGCTGGTGACACCATCCCGTCGGACGGCGAGGTGATCGAGGGCGTCGCTTCCGTCAACGAGGCCGCGATCACCGGCGAGTCCGCGCCCGTCATCCGCGAATCCGGCGGCGACCGCTCGGCCGTGACCGGCGGCACCCAGGTGCTGTCCGACTGGATCCGCGTCCGCATCACGGCCGCACAGGGCTCGACCTTCATCGACCGCATGATCAAGCTGGTCGAGGGCGCCGAGCGGCAGAAGACGCCGAACGAGATCGCGCTCAACATCCTGCTCGCCGGCCTCACCATCATCTTCGTGTTCGCCACCGTCACCATCCCGAGCTACGCGGCCTATGCCGGCGGCTCGATCTCGGTGATCGTGCTGGTCGCGCTGTTCGTGACGCTGATCCCGACCACGATCGGCGCGCTGCTGTCGGCGATCGGCATCGCCGGCATGGACCGTCTGGTGCGCTTCAACGTGCTGGCGATGTCCGGCCGCGCCGTCGAAGCCGCCGGCGACGTCGATACGCTGCTGCTCGACAAGACCGGCACCATCACGCTCGGCAACCGCCAGGCGACTGCGTTCCGCCCGGTGCGCGGCGTGACCGAGCAGGAGCTCGCCGATGCGGCCCAGCTCGCCTCGCTTGCCGACGAGACGCCGGAAGGCCGCTCCATCGTCGTGCTGGCGAAGGAGAAGTACGGCATCCGCGGCCGCGACATGGCCGAGCTTGGCGCGACCTTCATCCCGTTCACGGCGCAGACCCGCATGAGCGGCGTCGATGCCGCCGGCTCGTCGGTACGCAAGGGCGCGGTCGATGCCATGCTCAACTACGTCAACGGCGGTGCGCCACTGGCCGTTGCTTCAGGCAACGCGGCGCGCGCCATCCAGCCTGCCGCGCTTTCGGATATCGGCCGCGAGATCCAGACCATTGCCGACGAGATCTCCAAGGCCGGCGGCACGCCGCTGGCGGTGGCAAAGGACGGACGCCTGCTCGGCGTCATCCAGCTCAAGGACATCGTCAAGGGCGGCATCCGCGAACGTTTCGCCGAGCTGCGCCGCATGGGCATCCGCACCATCATGATCACCGGCGACAACCCGATGACGGCCGCCGCGATCGCGGCGGAGGCCGGCGTCGACGACTTCCTCGCCCAGGCAACGCCCGAGGACAAGCTCAAGCTGATCCGCGACGAGCAGGCCAAGGGCAAGCTGGTCGCCATGTGCGGCGACGGCACCAACGACGCGCCGGCGCTTGCGCAGGCCGACGTCGGTGTCGCCATGAACACCGGCACCCAGGCCGCTCGCGAGGCCGGCAACATGGTCGACCTCGATTCCAACCCGACCAAGCTGATCGAGGTGGTGGAGATCGGCAAGCAGCTCCTGATGACGCGCGGCGCGCTGACGACGTTCTCGATCGCCAACGACGTCGCAAAGTATTTTGCGATCATCCCGGCGATGTTCCTGGCGTTCTACCCGCAGCTCAACGTGCTCAACATCATGAACCTGTCGAGCCCGCAGAGCGCCATCCTGTCGGCAATCATCTTCAACGCGCTGATCATCATCGCGCTGATTCCGCTCGCGCTGAAGGGCGTGGCCTATCGCGCGGTCGGCGCCGGCGCGCTTTTGCAGCGCAACCTCCTGATCTACGGCGTCGGCGGCATCATCATTCCCTTCATCGGCATCAAGGCGATCGACCTCGTCGTGACCGCCTTGCACCTGGCTTGAGATCGTCATTGCGAGCGGAGCGAAGCCATCCAGAAATGCCTCCACGGTTGAGAGCCTGGATTGCTTCGTCGCTTCGCTCCTCGCAATGACGGAAGAAATAGGAGACGTAACATGCTCAGAGAAATCCGCCCGGCCATCGTCCTGTTGCTGGCGCTGACTGCGATCACGGGCCTCGCCTATCCGCTCGCGATGACCGGCATTGCCGAAGCGCTCTTCCCCGCGCAGGCACAGGGCAGCCTGATCGAGAAGGACGGCAAGGTGGTCGGCTCCGCCCTGATCGGGCAGGAGTTCAAGGAGGACAAATATTTCCATGGCCGCCCCTCGGCGACGCTGGCGCCGGACCCGAACGATTCGACCAAGACGGTGTCGGCACCCTACAACGCCGCCAACTCAGGCGGCTCCAATCTCGGCCCGACCAGCAAAGCGCTGGCCGACCGGCTGAAGGAAGATGTGGACAAGCTGAAGGCTGAAAACCCGAACGCCGCCGTGCCGGTCGACCTGGTGACGACGTCGGGCAGCGGGCTCGATCCGGACATCTCGCCGGAGGCGGCGCAATTCCAGGTGCCGCGGGTGGCAAAGGCTCGGAATATGCCCGAGGACCAGGTCAAGCAGCTCGTGACGTCCCACACCGAGGGTCGCCTGCTCGGCCTGCTTGGTGAGCCCCGGGTTAACGTCCTCGCCTTGAACCTGGCGCTCGACCGCATCGCCGCCAAGTAGCGGTCTAGGCTCGGGCTGCGCGGATGATTATATTTGCGGGTGAGCCTGTTGCTCCCTCGTCCCGCTTGCGGGGAGAGGGTTGGGGTGATGGGGAGCTTCCGCGAGTGCGGTGATAGACGGACTCGCGGAAGCTCCCCATCACCCGGAATACGCGCTCCGCGCGCATTCCGGCCTCTCCCCGCAAGCGGGAAGAGGCGAAGGAGCAGGCGGACAACCTAACGAGTCGTAACCGCCTGATGGTCCGAGAGCGCCGCGATCCCGAACAACGTCCTTCGCCCGAGGCGCTGCTGGAAGCAGCGCGCCGGGAGGAGAGCGCGAGCGGCAAGCTGAAGATCTTCGTGGGCGCCGCCCCCGGCGTCGGCAAGACCTACGAGATGCTGCAAAGCGCCCACGCCAAGCGCAAGGCAGGCGTCGACGTCGTGGTCGGCTTCGTCGAGACTCATGGCCGCGCCGAGACCGAGGCGCTGTTGCGCGGCCTCGAGGTGATTCCGCGCAAGAAGCTCGATTACCGCGGCCAGATGATCGAGGAGATGGATCTCGATGCCGTGATTGCGCGGCGGCCGCAGCTCGCCCTGGTCGATGAGCTCGCCCATACCAACGCGGCCGGCAGCCGTCATCCCAAGCGCTATCTCGACGTCGAGGAGCTGCTCTCCCACGGCATCGACGTCTATACCGCCGTCAACATCCAGCACATCGAGAGCCTGAACGACGTCGTCGCGCAGATCACCCATGTGCGGGTGCGCGAGACCGTGCCGGATTCGGTGTTCGATCGTGCTGACGCGATCGAGCTGATCGATCTTACGCCCGACGACCTGATGCAGCGGCTGAAGGAGGGCAAGGTCTATGTGCCCAAACAAGCCGAGCGGGCGCTGGAGCATTATTTCTCGCCGGGCAACCTGACCGCGCTGCGCGAACTCGCGCTGCGGCGCACGGCCGAACGGGTCGATGAGCAGCTACTCACCCACATGCAGGCGAATGCCATCGCCGGTCCCTGGGCCGCGGGCGAACGCATTCTCGTCTGCGTCAGCGAGGATCCGCGCGCGGCCGGGCTCGTGCGCTACACCAAACGCCTGGCCGACCGGCTGCACGCGCCGTTCACTGCGATCTCGATCGAGACGCGGCGCTCGCTCCAGCTCTCCGACGAGGAGCGCGACCGGCTGGCCGACACGTTGCGGCTCGCCGAGTCGCTGGGCGGCGAGGCGCTCACCATTCCCGGCGTCGGCCGTCGCATCGCGGACGACGTCATCAACTTCGCGCAAGGCAACAACGTCACGCAGATCGTGATCGGCAAGTCGACGCGTTCGCGCTGGTTCGAGATGACGCGTGGCTCCGTCGTGCATGATCTCGTGCGCCGGGCCGGCAATATCAGCGTTCACGTCATTCCCGGCGACGAGCTCGCCGACCAGCCGGTGCCGAAGACGGCGGTGCAGACCGCGGCGCGCTCGGAGCCGTTCGATGCGCTGCCCTATTTCAAGGCACTCGGGATCACCGCGCTTGGCCTTGCTGCGGCCGCGGTCATCAAGCCGAGGTTCGGCGTCGAGAACGTCGATCTGGTGTTCCTGACCGCCGTGGTGACCGTCGCGGTGCGCTACGGGCTGTGGCCGTCGCTGCTTGCCAGCGTCGCGGCCTCGCTCGCCTACAATTTCTTCTTCCTGCCGCCGGTCTACACCTTCACCATCACCGACCCGACCAATGTCGCCGCGTTCTTCTTCTTCATGCTGATCGCGATCCTGGTGTCGAACGTTGCCGGACGGGTTCGTACGCAAGCTGATACCGCAATTGGCCGGATCAGGACGACCGAGCAGCTCTACGCGTTCAGCCGCAAGCTCGCCGGCACCGGCACGCTCGACGATGTGCTTTGGGCAACGGCTTACCAGACCGCGTTGATGCTGAAGGTCCGGGTCGTGCTGCTGCTGCCTGACGAAGGCCTGCTCACGGTGAAATCCGGCTATCCGCCCGAGGATCAGCTCGACCAGGCCGACCTTGCCGCCGCCAACTGGGCCTGGAGCAACGACCGGCCGGCCGGCCGCGGCTCGGATACGCTACCCGGCGCCAAGCGGCTGTTCCTGCCGATGCGCACCGGGCGCGGCCCGATTGGCGTCATCGGCATCGACAACGACCGCACCGGTCCGCTGCTGACGCCGGACCAGCGCCGGCTGCTCGATGCGCTGGTCGACCAGGGCGCGCTCGCGATCGAGCGCGTGCTGCTGGTCGAGGACATGGATCGCGTCAAGCGCACCGTCGAATCCGAGCGGCTCCGCTCCGCGCTCCTGACCTCGATCTCGCATGATCTGAAGACGCCGCTCGCCTCGGTGTTGGGCGCGGCCTCGACCATGCGCGATCTCGCCGGCGCTCTGTCCGACACCGAGAAGCGTGACCTGCTCGCCACCGTGATCGACGAATCCGAGCGCCTCAATCGCTTCATCGCCAATCTGCTCGACATGACCAAGCTCGAATCCGGCGCCATCGTACCGAATACGGCGCTGCAGGATCTCAGTGAGATCGTCGGCAGTGCACTCCGGCGCGCCAGCAAGATCCTCACCGGGCACAAGGTCGAGCTGGTGCTGGCCGCGGATCTGCCGATGCTCGAGCTCGACGCGGTGCTGTTCGAGCAGGTGCTGTTCAACCTGCTCGACAACGCCGCGAAATATTCGCCGCCCGACACCACGATCGCGATCAGGAGCCTGCGCGACAAGGATCACGTCGTGCTCCAGGTCGCCGATGAAGGGAACGGCATCCCGCCCGACGAGCTCGAGAGCGTGTTCGACAAGTTCTATCGCGTGCAGAAGGGCGACCATGTCCGTCCCGGCACCGGGCTCGGGCTGGCCATCTCCCGCGGCTTCGTCGAGGCGATGAGGGGCACGATCTCGGCCGCCAACCGCAGCGACCGCAGTGGCGCCGTCCTGACCATTCGTCTGCCCGTTCCGGCGCAGACCCACGCATTGGATACCGCCGCATGAGTGCTGCCCCGATCAAGGTTCTGATCATCGACGACGAGCCGCCCATCCGCAAATTGCTGCGGATGGGGCTTACGACGCAGGGCTACGAGACCCTGGAGGCGCCGAACGGGAAGACCGCGCTGGAAATGCTCGCAGAGGGGCCCGCGGTCATCATCCTCGATCTCGGCCTGCCCGACGTCCAGGGCCACGAGCTGTTGCGCACCATCCGCGCCCGCAATGAAAGCGTGCCGATCGTGGTGCTGTCGGCCCGCGGCGACGAGGCCGGCAAGGTGCAGGCGCTCGACCTTGGGGCCGATGATTACCTGACGAAGCCGTTCGGCATGGACGAGCTGCTGGCACGCCTGCGCGCCGCGCTGCGGCACCAGCTTCAGGTCAAGGGCGAGCGTCCAGTGTTTCGCACCGGCGACCTCTCCGTCGATCTCGTGCGCCGGATCGTCAAGGTCGGCGAGCGCGAGATCAAGCTGTCACCGAAGGAGTACGACCTCTTGCGCGTGCTGGTCCAGCATGCCGGCAAGGTGCTCACCCATCGCTTCCTGCTCAAGGAGCTCTGGGACGAGCTGACCGATGCGCAATATCTGCGCGTCTATGTCCGCCAGCTCCGGCAGAAGATCGAAGCCGACCCGGAACGGCCGCGCTTTGTGCTGACGGAGACGGGCATCGGGTATCGGCTGAAGGCGGGGGATTGATCCGACGCGTCATTCCGGGGCGCGCGTCAGCGCGAGCCCGGAATCCATGCCGCCTCAAGTCACGATCGTCGCGATGGATTCCGGGCTCGATGCTTCGCATCGCCCTGGAATGACGATGCCATCAACCCGCCTTGCGATGCCGCGCCGTCGAACGGTGCGTTTTTCGCGTGCTGCGATGGCGGCTCGTGGTTCGCCGCGGATGGGATCGCGCCGATTTCCTCCAGCCACCGCGCCCTTTCAGGCTCTGATTCAGTGCGTCCATCAGGCTGACGACATTGCTCGGGCGCTCCTCTGGTTCGGGGAGCTCGATCTTCTTGCCGCTGGCCTTTCGCTTCACCAGCGCCTTCAGCGCGTTCTCATACTCGTCCTTGAACTCGGACGGATCGAAATGCGCGGCCTTGGAGTGCAGGATGTGTCCCGCGAGCTCGACCATGTCCTTGGTGATCTTCGGGCTCTTGATGTCGTCGAAGAACTGGTCCTCGTCGCGCAGCTCGTAGGGGTAGCGCAGCGTGGTGCCGAGCAGGCCCTTGCCGAGCGGCTCGATCGCCATGACATGCTCGCGGTTGGTGAGTACGATCTTGGCAAGCGCCACGCGCTCCTGATCCTTCATGGCGTCGCGGATCACGGCGAAGGCATCGATCGCAGCCTTGCCGTCGGGCGCGATGTAATAGGGGTGGTTGAGGTAGCGCTGGTCGATCTCGTCGCTCGGCACGAAGCTCTCGATGTCGATGGTGTGATTGCTCTCGACCTGGACCGCCTCGAGCTCTTCCGGTTCGATCTCGACATACTTGCCCTTGCGCAGCTCGTAGCCGCGTCCCTTCTGATCGCCCTCGACGACGTCGCCGGTCTCGGCGTCGATCATCTGCTGCTTGAGCCGGTTTCCGGTCTCGCGGTTGATCATGTGAAACCGCGTCTTCTCGGCCGCCGTGGTCGCGGGATAGAGCACGACCGGGCAACTCACCAGCGACAGCTTCAACGTTCCCTTCCAGTAGGCGCGGGGAGCCATTCTATTCTCCAGTGTTTTCAAGGCGTTTTAGGAACCCCAACCGGCCTGTTGGGTTTTGGTTCCGGATGGGACTTTTGCCGTGATAGGCTTCAACGCGGAAAGAGAATGCGGGTCCGGTCGTGCTGAGAAAGCTCTCCACCTATCGACAGAAGCGCAATTTCGAGCAGACGCCGGAGCCCTCCGGCGAGGTCGCGGTCACACCCTCGAAGCAGCGGCGCTTCGTGATCCAGAAACATGATGCGAGCCGGCTGCATTACGATTTCCGGCTCGAATTCGACGGCGTCTTCAAGTCCTGGGCGGTGACGAAGGGGCCCTCGCTCGATCCGCACGACAAGCGGCTTGCGGTCGAGGTCGAGGATCACCCGCTCGACTATGGCGATTTCGAAGGCACGATTCCGGAAGGCCAGTATGGCGGGGGCACGGTGATGCTGTGGGACCGCGGCTACTGGGAATCCGATGATCCCGAGCGCGGCTTCGAGAAGGGCGACCTCAAGTTCACGCTCCAGGGTGACAAGCTGCACGGCAGCTGGGTGCTCGTGCGCATGCGCAGCGATCGCACCGGCGGAAAGCGCACCAACTGGCTCCTGATCAAGCACCGCGACGATTATGCGCGCGAGGGCGCGGACAACGACATTCTCGACGAGGACAAGTCGGTCGCCTCCGGACGCGCGATGGAGCAGATCGCCGAGGGCAAGGGCCGCGCGCCAAAGCCCTTCATGCTGGCGAAGGGCGCCAAGGGCAAGGCCGATGCGGTGTGGCAATCCAACCGCGCCGAAGAAACCAAGGGGCGTACCGTGAAGCCGGCGCCTCGCACCGCATTGAAGGTCGGCAAGACCGCAAGGAAGAAGACCTCGACGGCGACGAATGCCAGGAAAGTCTCGGAGATGCCGGACTTCGTCGCGCCGCAGCTCTGTACGCCGGTCGAGCGCCCGCCGGCCGGCGAAGGCTGGTGCCACGAGATCAAGTTCGACGGCTATCGCGTGCAGCTCAGGGTCGAGGACGGCGAGGCGGCGCTGAAGACCCGCAAGGGGCTGGACTGGAGCGACAAGTTCGCCTCGATCGTCAAGGAGGCCGGCGCGCTGCCGGACGTGATGATCGACGGCGAGATCGTCGCGCTCGACCACAATGGCGCGCCGAATTTCTCCTCGCTTCAGGCTGCGCTTTCGGACGGCAAGACCGAAGATCTGATCTTCTTCGCCTTCGATCTCCTGTTTGCCGAGAACCTCGATTGCCGCCGGTTGCCCCTCGGCGAGCGCAAGGCGCGGCTCAAGAAACTTCTGGACGCGCGCAAGAGGAAGTCGAGCCAGATCCGCTTTGTCGAGCACTTCGAGAGCGGGGGCGATGCAGTGCTGCAATCGGCCTGCAAGCTCAAGCTCGAAGGCGTGGTGTCGAAGAAGCTCGACGCAACCTATCGCTCCGGCCGCACCGAGAGCTGGACCAAGGCGAAATGCCGCGCCGGGCATGAAGTGGTGATCGGCGGCTGGAAGACGACCGCCGGAAAATTCCGCTCGCTGATGGCCGGCGTCTATCGCGGCGATCACCTCGCCTATGTCGGCATCGTCGGCACCGGCTTTGGCGCTGACAAGGTCAAGCGCATCATGCCGCTCCTGAAAAAAGCGGCATCGAACGAGAGTCCCTTCGGCGGCAAGAACGCGCCGAAGAAGGCCCGCGACGTGCACTGGCTGAAGCCGGAGCTCGTCGCCGAGATAGAGTTCGCCGGCTTCACCGCCGACGGCAATATCCGTCAGGCCGCATTCAAGGGCCTGCGGCAGGACAAGCCGGCCGAGGAGGTCGAGGCGGAAACACCCGTCGATACCGAACTCGCCGAGCCTGCTCCCAAGAGGAAGGCCGCAGCGAAGTCGGTCAAGAGGTTGAAAGACGCCGGCACCGCCGAGGTGATGGGCGTCGTGATCTCAAAGCCGGACAAGGAGCTGTGGCCGGATGGTGGGGACGGCGAGGGCGTCACAAAGCTCGATCTCGCGCGCTATTTCGAGGCGGTCGGGGAATGGATGATCGAACACTTGAAGGGGCGGCCCTGCTCGGTCGTCCGGGCGCCCGACGGCATCGAGGGGGAAAAGTTCTTCCAGCGTCATGCCATGCAGGGCACCTCGAACCTGCTCGAGTTGGCAAAGGTCTCCGGCGATCGCAAGCCGTACTTGCAGATCGATCGCGTCGAGGGACTCGCTGCTGTCGCGCAGATCGGCGGCGTCGAGCTGCATCCCTGGAATTGCGCACCGGACGCCTACGACACGCCCGGCCGGCTGGTGTTCGATCTCGACCCCGCCCCGGATGTCGATTTTGCCGATGTCGTCGAGGCGGCGAAGGACATGCGGCAGCGGCTGGCCGATGTCGGCATGGAAAGCTTCTGCAAGACCACCGGCGGCAAGGGCCTGCACGTGGTGGTGCCGCTGCTCTACGGCGCGCGCGACAAGGTGAGCTGGAAGGAAGCAAAGGCGTTTGCGCAAGGCGTCTGCCAGTGGATGGCCGATAACGATCCCGAGCGCTATCTGCTCAACATGTCGAAGAAGCTGCGCAACGGAAAGATCTTCCTCGACTACCTGCGCAATGACCGCATGTCGACGGCCGTGGCGCCGCTATCGCCGCGTGCGCGCGCAGGCGCAACGGTCTCGATGCCGCTGAACTGGGCGCAGGTGAAGAGCGATCTCGATCCGAAGCGATACACGCTGCGGACGGTGCCGGGTCTATTGGCTCGATCGAAGGCGTGGGAGGGCTACGACGACGCCGCCGCGTCGATCAAGGCGGCGATGAAGAAGCTGGCGGCGAAGGTGAAGTAGGTTTGGTCGCAAACCAACGACGACACTCGAAGGGTGTGCGGCTAGATCCGTCCCAGCAAAAGCAATATCAGCAGGATGATGATGACGAGCCCGAGGCCGCCGCCGCCGTAATAGCCGGTGCCGTAGAACGGGCCGCCGCCGACGCCGCTGAAGCCGCCGAGCAGGGCGATGACCAAAATGATCAGAATGATTGTACCGATAGACATACGAAATCTCCTCCCCCCTTGTGAAAGGGTTGCTTGCACTTGTCCGGTTGCGCTGGAGCAACTTGCCGCAACTTCGGAAGTTCCGGTTGTGAAACGCACCGGCCGGTCCAGTGTGCATGGAACCTTTGCCACGGCGGCCGGCATGACTAAGTGAGGAATCAATCAGCACGGGGCACGGCTATGTCAGCACCGCTCGTCGTTTCCATTCCGCATCGTCTCGGCCGCGAGGAAGCGGTACGCCGGCTCAAGTCCGGACTTGGCCGTGCCGCGGCCAGCGTTCCCGTGATGCAGGTCGAGGAGGAACGCTGGAGCGGCGACAGCATGATCTTCCGCATCCGCGCGCTCGGGCAGCTCGCGACCGGCCAGGTCGACGTTGCCGACGATCATGTCCGGGTCGAGGTGACGCTGCCTTGGCTGTTGCAGCGCTTCGCCGAAATGGCGCAGGCCGCCATCCGCAAGCGCGGCCAGTTGCTGCTGACCAAGGACGAGAAAAAATAGCGATCAGGCGCGCAGCCGCTTCCGCACCGGCTTCGCGACAGTCGTGGCGCGCGCCTCGATGACGGCCGCGGGAAAATCACGGAAGGCCTGCGCGAGCGGCAATTCGTTGCCCGCAAGGCGCGGTGCAGTGTAACCCGTCATGTCGACGGTCGCGTCGATATTCTCAAGCGCAGGCCATTCACGCCCTGCCTGCGTGAATGGCGCGAACAGCCGCCCGACCACCATGATCGCGGCAGCGCGTCCATGCCGGCGGGCGAACGCGATGACATGGTCGGCGTGCGTGCCGCGGACCTCCAGCGGCTGGTAGTCGCCACGGGTGAAGACGTCGGCAAGCTGGTTGCGCAGTCTGAGCAGATGCCGCGTCCAGGCAAACTTGAGCTGACCGTCCGGCCAGGTCTTGATCAGATGGCTCCAGTCCGAAGTCTCCAGCGACGCCAACGCCGCATGCCGGCCGGCAAAGTCCACCGGACGGCGGTTGTCGGGATCGACCAGCGACAGGTCCCAGAATTCGGTTCCTTGATAGAAGTCCGCAACGCCCGGCAGCGTTGCCTTGAGCGTGAGCTGGCTCAGCGAGTTCAGCGCGCCAAGCAGCGCCACGCGCCGCGCCAGGGTTTGCAAGGCCGCCAGGAATTCGCCGGATTGGGCGGGATCGAGGATCTTTTCGACAAAGCTCCGCAGACCTTCCTCATAGGCTTCGTGTGGATTGAGCCAGCTCGTCTCCTCTTTGCCCTCGCGCGCGGCCTTGAGTGCATAGGCCTGGATGCGCTCTGCGAAATCGGCATCCGGCCCTTCAAGCGGCCAGGCTCCTAGCAGGGTCTGGTAGAGCATGTATTCGAACGTTGCCGACGGCGCGCGCATGCTGCCGCGGAGCGCAAGGTGCGGCGCGTTCATGACCTTCCAGCGGGCAACCGCGCTGGTCCACTCGCCGGGAATCTCGCTGAGCGCGGCGATGCGCGCGCGGGCGTCCTCGCCGCGCTTGGTGTCGTGCGTGGCGGTCGCCGTCATGCCATGCGGCCATTCCCTGGCGCGGGCCTGCATGGTCTGGTGAAAGGCGGGTGGCGCAAGCCCGGTGCTTGCGGGATCGCCGCCGACCTCGTTCAGGGCGAGCAACCGGTGGAACTGATAGAAGGCGGTGTCTTCGAGCGACTTCGCCATCATGGGTCCGGTGAATTGCTGCACCTTCAGCGCGAAGCGTCGGACGCGCCGGGCACTGTGTGGCGGCCGGTCCGGCTTGAGCAGGTCCATGGTGAGGGCGTCGCGCAGGAAATCGAAAATGCCATCGTCCGCTGCGAACCACTCGGCCCGTGCATGTTCGATTGTCTCGTCGATCAGCTTGCGATCGTGCGCGGTCGGTGCGCCCGTCGTGAGATAGGTGCGATAGACCGGAAAATGCAGCACGTAGAGCTCGAGCGCCTGCCGCAGGCTGTCGGCGGAGAAATCGCGGGTCGAGTAGTGCCCGTTGGCGATGCGCGCAAGCAGCCGCGTCAGCACGATGAATTCGCTGGTGAGCAGCGTCTCCAGCACGCGCCGCTTGGCGTCCTTGATGTAAGGCGCGAGCCGCGGTGCCCTGTTGCTGATCTGCCGCCAGGTCTCGTCCAACGCCTCCAGCCCCTTGGCGTCGACCAGTACCTGGGTGATGGCGTTCATCCACTCGTAGCCGGTGGTCCCCTGTATCCCGACGAGGTGCGGCAGACGCTCGTGCTCGCACAGGATCTTCTCGATCACGGTGTAGAACGGCTTTGTATTGCCCTGCGCATCGCGCACGATCCGGCGCAGCCGCTGGCAGTATTGCGCGGGGTCGCGCAGGCCGTCGATGTGATCGAGGCGCAAGCCCTGCAATTTGCCGTCCGCAACCAGTTGCTTCACCAGCCGGTGCGTGGCGGCGAATGTGCCGGGATCCTCGACGCGCAGGCCGGCGAGCCCGTTGACGTCGAAGAAGCGGCGATAGTTGATGTCGCTGGAGGCGAGCCGCCAATGGCCGAGCTTGTAGTTCTGGCGCTCCAGCAGATGATGCAGCGCCAGCGTCTGCGCCGGGCGATCCTTGACGGCGCGATAGGCGGCAAGGCCGCGCGCGATGATGTCGGCACCATCAGCGATGTCCTTCAGCTCCGTCTTGAACGCGGGCGCTTCCTCGCGGTTGGGGCGCCGCAGCCCCGTGTAGCGGGCGGCGAGCGCGAGCAGGCGCTTGCCCGCCTCGCTTTCGGCGGCGTCCGCCTCCTTCACGATCATGCGCAGCACTTCGCGGTAGCGCTCCGGCGCGATCGGCAGGCGATGCTCGAAATACCAGGCCGAGAAGCTGCCTTCCTCGGGATCGTAGCGCAATTCGATCTCGCCGCGCTCGAGCGCCTCGCCGTAGGACACGCCGAGGATCGGCAGGAGAACGCCACCGCGGGCGCGGTAGGGCAGCAGGTCCCAGTCGATGTCGAAGGAAATCGCATGCGGCGAAGCCTGTCCCCATTCCAGCACGTCCAGCCACCAGGGATTGTCGGCAAAATGCACGCCGACATGGTTGGGCACGAAATCGATGATGAGGCCGAGATCGTGTTTCTTCAGCGCCTCGCTCAGCCGTGCGAAGCCGGCCTCGCCGCCGAGCTCGGGATTGAGCTGGCTGTGATCGACGATGTCATAGCCGTGGGTCGAGCCCTTGCGTGCCTTCATCACCGGCGAAGCGTAGAGATGGGTGATCCCGAGCGATTTGAGGTAGGGCACAACCTCGGCGGCGTCATCGAAATCGAAATCCGCGGTGAGTTGCAGGCGATAGGTGGCAAGGGGAATGGCGGGAGGCATGCTAACCTCCGAGGCGCCAGTGCACTGACCAAGGCGGAAGCTGGTCGCCGGCCGCGCCGCCCCAGATCGGCGTGCCTGCGTTGTCGCTGGAATGCGTGATCTCATGGTCCGACAGATTGGCGGTCAGGCGCAGCATCGCGCCGTCCCCCAAGCGCCAATGTGCGGTCAAGAGACCATTGTCGGTGGTCTCGGCATTGCCGAAGGCCGCGCCCTTCAATCGCGGCGCGATCTCCTTGCGGCGAAGCGCGAGCAGCTCTCGCACCAGCGCCAGACGCGCCTCCTGCTCGGGCGAGCGGGACGTCCAGTCGAGCACGGCCAATTGCGGCGTCGTCGGGTCGAGCGGGTCAGGGACCTCGTCGCCATATTTCTCATAGGCCCAGGCATATTCCTGCCGGCGTCCCTTGCGCACGGCATCTGCAAGCCCGCCGTGGAAATCACAGAAGAAAGGGAAGGGCGTTGTCGAGCCCCATTCCTCGCCCATGAACAGCATTGGTATCATCGGAGCGAGAAGCGTGACCGCGAGTGCGGCCTCGATCTTCTGCGGCGATGCCAGGCTATCGAGCCGGTCGCCGAGCGGGCGGTTGCCGATCTGGTCGTGGTTCTGGAGGAAGGTGACGAAGGTCGCCGGCGGCAGCGCGCCGCTCGGCTCGCCGCGCGGCTTGTTGCCCCAGAATTCCGAGATCTCGCCCTGGTAGACGAAGCCCGAGGCCAGCGCGCGCGCAAGATCGAGCCGCGGCGTCTGATAGTCGGCGTAGTAGCCGGCGAGCTCCCAGGTCAGCATCACGTGCCAGACGTGATGGTAGTCGTCGTTCCACTGCCCGCGATATTTGCCGTTGGGCGGCTCCTGCGCGGCATCGAGCAGGCTCGCGCGGTTGTCGCCGTTTTCCAGCACGAGATGGATGTGGCGTCCGGTCGCCTTGGCGAGCTCGCCGGCGGCGACGCTGAGATCCTGCAGCATCGACGTCTCGCCGGGAGGCGCGATGATGTGGTTGGCGGCGTCCAACCTCAGGCCGTCGAAACGGTAGTCGCTGAGCCAGGACAGCGCGTTCTCGACCGCGAAGGCGCGCACCTGGGGCACGCGATAGTCGATCGCGCTGCCCCAAGGCGTGTGCGCGTCCGTGAAGAAGGTCGGCGCGTAGCGGCCGAGGTAGTTTCCCTCGGGGCCGAAGTGATTGTAGACGACGTCCAGAAACACCATGACGCCGCGCAGATGCGCCTCGTCGATCAGCGTCTTCAGGTCATCGGGACGGCCATAGGCGTCGTCGGGCGCATACCACAACACGCCGTCATAGCCCCAGCCGCGGCGGCCCGCGAAGTCCGCAAGCGGCATCAGCTCCAGCGCAGTGATGCCGGTCTTCACCAGATGATCGAGCTTGTCGATCATCGCGCGGTAAGTGCCTTGCGGTGTGAAGGTGCCGACATGGGTCTCGATCAGCACCGTCTCTTCCCAGGGACGGCCGCGCCAGTCGTTTGCGCGCCAGGCGAAAGCCGCGTGATCGATCACTTCGCTCGGGCCGGACACGTCGTCGGGCTGGAAGGCCGAGGCCGGGTCGGGCACGTCGATCTCGTCGTCGATCCTGAATTTGTAGCGGCTGCCGGCGGTCAGGCCGACAATCTCGGCGACGTACCAGCCGTCGTCGCGGCGGCGCATGGCATGACGCCGGTCGAGCAGAAGATCGACGCGTTTGGCGGCGGGCGCCCAGAGTCGGAACGACACACCGTCTTTTGTTGGCCTTGCGCCGAAGGATGGTCTCATAGCGCGCCCGCGAAGGCGAGCACGGAGCGCGGCGGCGCCTTGCTGTCGCTTCCGGGCTGGAATTCGATCGTGTTCAGCTTGGCCTCGGTGGTGTTCAGGATCTGCTGCCAGCTCTTGTGTTCGGTCATCTGGGGCAACCTGAATGCGATCTCTTCGGGCGCGGCGTTCAGGACAATAAAGATCGCAGCCCCGCCCGGTTCCAGCGGCCCCATCACATAGGAGAGGAACCGTCCTTCCGGGAAATTCCAGTCGCTCTCCTTCATCTCCTCGCCGGCCGGAGTCAGCCACAATGCGCCATAGGAGGAGGCCTCCGCGGGGCGGCCGTCGAGCCAGCGGTGGCTGCGCAATTGCGAAAACTTGCGGCGGATGTCGGCGAGATGGGCGACGAAATCGACCATGTCCTCGCCTTCCTTGCCAAGGTTGTCCCAGCCGACCCAGCCGACCTCATTGTCCTGGCAATAGGCGTTGTTGTTGCCGGACTGCGAGTTGCCGACCTCATCGCCGGCGAGGACGAGGGGGACGCCCTGTGCCAGCATCAGGCAGGCCAGCACGTTCTTGCGGAGCTGCCGGCGCAGGCCGAGGATATTGGGATCGTCGGTCGGCCCCTCGACACCACAATTGTTGCTGTGGTTGTCGTTGGAGCCGTCGCGATTGTCCTCACCATTGGCCTCGTTGTGCTTCTGGTTGTAGCTGAAGAGGTCGGCGAGCGTGAAGCCGTCATGGACGGTGATGTGATTGATGCTGGCGCGCAGCCGCCGTCCGTCATGGTTGAACAGGTCGGAGGACGCCGTCATGCGGCTGGAGATGTCGCCGATCAGGCTGCCTTCGCCGCTCCAGTAGCGGCGCATGGCGCTGCGATAGCGGTCGTTCCACTCCGACCATTGCGAGGGAAAGGCACCGACCTGGTAGCCGCCGAGCCCGAGGTCCCAGGGTTCGGCGACGAGCTTGACGCTGGCGAGCACCGGATCCTGCCGGACCGCGGTCAGGAACGAGCTGCCGCGATCAAAGCCGTTCGGACCGCGTGCCAGCGTGGTGGCGAGGTCGAAGCGGAAGCCGTCGACATGGCAGACCTCGACCCAGTAGCGCAGCGAATCCATCACCATCTGGAGCACGCGCGGATGGGAGAGATTCACCGAAGAGCCGCAGCCGGTGAAATCGTCGTAGTAGCGCGGGTTCTCGCGGTTCAGCCAATAGTAGGAAGCGTTGTCGATGCCGCGGTAGCACAGCGTCGGACCGAGGTGATTTCCTTCCGCGGTGTGGTTGTAGACGACGTCGAGCATCACCTCGATGCCGGCGTCGTGCAGGCGCGCGACGGTGGTGCGGAAAGAGTCGAGCGCATTGTCCTGGGCGTAGCGCGGCTCGGGCGCGAAGAACGACAGCGTGTTGTAGCCCCAGTAGTTGGCGAGCTTCTTCTCCACCAGTATGCGGTCGTCCACGAAGCTGTGGATCGGCAGGAGCTCGATCGTAGTGACGCCGAGCCGCTTCAAATGCTCGATCATCGCGGGCGACGACAGACCGCCATAGGTGCCGCGCAGGTTCGGCGGAACGTCATCGCGCTTCTGCGTCAGGCCCTTGACGTGAGCCTCGTAGATGATGGTGTCCTCCCAGGCGATGTGGGGCCGGATTTCGCGCCGGCCCCAATTGAAGGTCTCGTCGACCACGACCGCCTTGGGCATGCCGCGCGCATTGTCACGCCGGTCGAAGGATAGATCCTCGCGCGGGCTGCCGGTGCGGTAGGCGAAATGCGCATCGCTCCAGACCAGCCGTCCGGCGAGCCGCTTGGCATAGGGGTCGAGCAGCAGTTTGTTGGCGTTGAAGCGATGGCCGTGCTCGGGTTCGTAGGGGCCGTGCACGCGGTAGCCGTAGAGCTGGCCCGGCGAGACGTCATTGAGATAGCAGTGCCAGACGTCCTCGGTGCGCTCCGGCAATTCGATGCGCTCGAGCTCGCGGCGGCCCTGGCTGTCGAACAGGCACAGCTCGACCTTTTGCGCGTTGGCGGAGAACAGCGCGAAATTGGTGCCGCGTCCGTCCCAGCTTGCGCCGAGACGTGCGGGCGATCCGGCGGTCAAGCGCATGGGTCAGCTTTCCGGAACGAGGAAGATCGCGGCCAGGGGCGGAATGGTGAGGCGGAGCTCGGGCGCCTTGCCGTCAACGGCAACGACCTCTCCGACGTTCCCGACATTGCTGCCGCCGTAATGGGCGGAGTCCGAATTGAACACCTCTTTCCACTTGCCAGCAAAGGGCACGCGAACGCGATAGTTGCGATAGACGTTGGGTGAGAAGTTGACGATCACGAGACAGCGCGAATGCTCGTCAAATCCCTTGCGCATCCAGGCGAAGGTGTTGCGGTTGGCATCATCGGTGATCAGCCATTCGAAGCCGGCCTGGTCGCAATCCATCTGGTGCAGCGCAGGCACCGCGCGATAGAGCCGGTTGAGATCGCGGATCAGCGCCTGGATGCCGGAATGGTTCTTGTATTCGAGCAGATGCCAGTCGAGCGACTGGTCGTGATTCCATTCGCGGCTTTGCGCGATTTCCGCGCCCATGAACAACAGCTTCTTGCCGGGATGGCCGAACATGAAGCTGTAATAGGCGCGTAAGTTGGCGAAGCGCTGCCACTCGTCGCCGGGCATCCGGCCCAGGATCGAACGCTTGCCGTGCACGACCTCGTCATGCGAGAGCGGCAGGATGAAGTTCTCCGAGAAGGCGTAGTGCAGGCCGAACAGGATCTCGCCGTGATGATGCTTGCGGTAGATCGGGTCCTTGCTGATGTAGTTCAGCGTGTCGTGCATCCAGCCCATGTTCCACTTGTAGCCGAAGCCGAGCCCGCCGAATTCGACCGGCCGCGAGACCTGCGGCCATGCGGTGGATTCTTCGGCGGCGGTGGTCGCCTGCGGAAAGCGGGCAAACACTTCGGTGTTGAAGCGGCGCAGGAACGCGATCGCCTCGATGTTTTCCCTCCCGCCATACTGGTTCGGGATCCAGGCGCCCGGCGGCCGGCTGTAGTCGAGGTAGAGCATGGAAGCCACCGCATCGACGCGCAGCCCGTCGATGGCGTAGCGCTCCAGCCAGAACAGCGCGTTCGACACCAGGAAGTTCATCACCTCGGTGCGACCGTAATTGTAGATCAGCGTGCCCCAGTCGAGGTGGCGGCCCTGGAGCGGATTGGCGTGCTCGTAGAACGAGGTGCCGTCGAAATGGCCGAGTCCGTGCGGGTCGTCCGGGAAGTGGCCGGGCACCCAGTCGAGCAGCACGCCAATGCCCTCGCGATGGCAGGCATCGACAAGCGCGGCAAAATCGTCCGGTGACCCGAAGCGGCTGGTCGGCGCATAGAGGCCCGTTGGCTGATAGCCCCAGGAGCCGTCGAACGGATGCTCGTTCACGGGCAGGAATTCGACATGCGTGAAGCCCATGTCGCGGACGTAGGCCGGCAACTGCTCGGCCAGCTCGCGATAGGTCAGCCATTCATCGTCGCTCTTGCGGCGCCAAGAGCCGAGATGGACCTCGTAGATCGACATCGGCGCCGACAGCGCGTTGACGCCGTCGGGCGCCGGCCGCGGCCGCGGCAGGTTGGCCTCGTCGAACACGATGGAGGCCGTCTTCGGCCGGACCTCGGTGGCGAAGGCCATCGGGTCTGATTTCAGCGGCAACTGGTGACCGTGCGGCCCGACGATGTCGAACTTGTAGTGATCGCCGGCCTTGGCGTGCGGGATGAACAATTCCCAATAGCCGACGCCGCGCACCCGCATGGGATGGCGCCGTGCGTCCCAGAAATTGAAATCGCCGACCACGCTGACGCGCCTTGCATTCGGTGCCAGCACCACGAAGCCGATGCCGTCGACGCCGTCGAGCGTCATCGGATGCGCGCCGAGCTTGTCGTAGAGGCGCTGATGGGTGCCTTCGCCGAGCAGATAGAGGTCGAAGTCGGTGAGGATCGGCGGGAAGCGGTAGGCGTCCTCGAACTCGACGACGCTGTCGCCGAACTTGGCGCGCAATTGATAGCGCCTGGAGCCATTGGGCAGGGCGCCGACGAACAGGCCGGCCTCATGGACGCGATCGAGCGGCGCCACCTCGCCGTGCTCGCCGACCGCTTCGACATTGGAGGCCTCCGGCAGGAAGGCGCGCACCACGCTTTTCCCGCCCTCGGGATGCAGCCCGAGATAATGGAAGGGGTCGGAATGGCGGCCCTCGATGATTGCGTAGGCCTCGGCAGGCAGCTTAGGCATGTGCTTCGCTCTCGGCATTGGACAGAATGCGAAGCAGCCCGGTCAGCGGCGCATTGAGCCCCTCCGGCCGGTGGGACAGTTCGTACTCCACCTCTTCGAACGTTTGATCAAGCAGGAAAAACCTTAACAGGTTGTCCGCCGATTGCGGATCATTTGGCCACAGCCGCCGGTTCGTCATGGCTTCGCGATAGGCGGTGAGGAATATCGCCGTGGCGCGATCGCGCCATTCGCCGAGCGCGGTTGCAAGCCGGCCCTGCTCAACCGGCGGGCCTGCGAGCGCGCGATGGAAGGCTGCGGTCGCGGCAAGCTCGATCGAGCGGATCAGGCCGGCGACGTCGCGCGCGGCCGGCGCCTTGCGCCGCCGATCGGCGAAGGGCAGGCGCGGATCGCCGTCGAAATCGATGATGAAGATATCGTCCTTCACGATCAGAGTTTGCCCGAGCCGGAAGTCGCCATGATGACGGATGTTCAACCCGCCGACATCCGATGGCAATAGCGCGTCCAGTCGGTCGAACAACCCTCCCCGCGCTGCCGCGAGCTGGTCGATCAGCGGGCGGTCGGCTTCGCGGAAAGCCTCTCGGCTTTCGGTCAGGCGCTCGCAGATCAGGTCGGCGCGGGCCTTGAGATCGGTGATCCAGCGGTTGACGTGCGCCGGTTCGATCGGTTCGGGGGCGAGGTCGCCGGGCTTTGCGTCAGCTAGCGCCATATGGAGCTCGGCGAGGCGTCGGCCGGTCTGCACCAGATGGTGCAGATAGGATGCTGGCTCCTGGCTGTCGTGAGACATCTGGCTCGCCATCAGCATCCGCTGCTCGTCGATATAGCGGTCGAGATGGGAGGCGGTTACCGCCCAGCCGTCGCCCTGATTCTCGATATAGGCGTGCAGGACGCCGAGCGCACTGCGCTGGTCGCCTTCGATCAGCTCGACGCTGCCGAGCAGCGCAGGGCTGTTGGCGAAGCGGGCAACCTCGGTGAGGTAGTGGCCGATCTCGATCTCGGGATTGATGCCGCCTTCAAGCTGTCGATAGATCTTCGCGACATACTGGTTGTCGACGAGGGCGGTGCTGTTCGACTGCTCGATCGTGCGGATACGTTCGGGCTCCTTGACGGTGTAGTCGGCGAACAGGCTGGTCGGCTTGAACTCCAGCCGCAGGTTGTTCTCCTCCACCACCAGATGCTGCGACAGGTTGCGCAGGAACAGGCCGATGAAGATCTGATCGGTCGCCACGTCCAGCAGCGTGCCCTCGCGCGCGCCCTGGCGCACGGCGGCGAGCGCCCTCGGATTGAAGCGCTCGCGATCGAAGCGCACCCACTCGATCTGCATCGGCAGCACGTAGCGCGCGGGGGCGTCGTGCTGCGTTGCCTCGAAGAATGCGATCCAGGGCCGGTTGTCGCCGATGTCGCAGAACGGGACCGCCGAAGTCAGCGTGGGCCGGATCTGCTTGGGGTTGTGCTCCGGATACCACCGCGTCCGCGACAGGAAGCCCGGCAGCACGTCGCGCTCGAACATGCCGCGCTCGCGGGCGAGCGAAACCCAGGTCGAGTTGACCGGCACCACCAGCGTCTCGAATTCGGGCACCGCCCGCGGCACCACCGGCTCCGACTTGTCGCGCTCCAGGAGCTGGAACCAGTAGTAGCCGTAAGGCCCGAGCGTGATCATGTAGGGCAGTTCGCCGATCGCCGGGAAGCGGGTACGGCCGAGCATTTCCTGCGGGATGCGGTCCTTCCACGGTGACAGATCGAGCTCGGTCGCCTGCGCGGCGCGCGAGAGATTGGCGACGCAGAGGATTACCTCGTCGCGATACTGCCTGACATAGGCGAGCACCGCACGGTTGGCAGGGCGGATGAAGGTCATCGTGCCGCGGCCGAAGGCGAGCGTCGACTTGCGCACCGAGATCAGCCGCTTGGTGGCGCTGAGCAGCGAGGACAGGCTGCGCGACTGCGCCTCGACATTGACCGCCTCGTAGCCATAGACGGGGTCCATGATCAGAGGCGCATAGAGGCGGGCGGGATCGCAGCGGGAGAACCCGCCATTGCGGTCGGGGCTCCACTGCATCGGCGTGCGCACGCCGTTGCGGTCGCCGAGATAGATGTTGTCGCCCATCCCGATCTCGTCGCCGTAGTAGATGATCGGCGTGCCGGGGAAGGACAGCAGCAGCGAGTTCATCAGCTCGATCTTGCGCCGGTCGTTGTCCATCAGCGGCGCAAGGCGCCGCCGGATGCCGAGATTGATGCGCGCGCGTGGATCGTTGGCGTAGGTCGACCACAGATAGTCGCGCTCGACGTCGGTCACCATTTCGAGCGTCAGCTCGTCATGGTTGCGCAGGAACAGCGCCCATTGGCAGCTTGCGGGAATGTCCGGCGTCTGGCGCAGGATGTCGGTGATCGGAAAGCGGTCCTCCTGCGCGATCGCCATGTAGATGCGCGGCATCAGCGGGAAGTGGTAGGCCATGTGGCACTCGTCGCCACGGCCGAAATATTCCTGCACGTCCTCCGGCCATTGATTGGCCTCGGCCAGCAGGAGCTTGCCCTTGGAGTAGGTGTCCAGCTCCTGGCGCAGGCGCTTGATGATCTCGTGCGTTTCGGGGAGATTCTCGTTCGAGGTCCCCTCGCGCTCGCAGAGATAGGGAATGGCATCCAACCGGAAGCCGTCGACCCCGGCATCGAGCCAGCGCTTCATCACCTGAATGATGGCGCTGACCACGCGCGGATTGTCGAAGTTGAGATCCGGCTGGTGCGAGAAGAAGCGGTGCCAGTAGAAGGCCCCGGCCTCCGTATCCCAGGTCCAGTTGGATTTCTCCGTGTCGGTGAAGATGATCCGCGTGCCCTGGTACTTCTGGTCGGTGTCGCTCCAGACATACCAGTTGCGCGCGCTGGAGCCCGGCTGGCTGCGGCGCGCACGCTTGAACCATTTGTGCTGGTCGGAGGTGTGGTTGACCACGAGCTCGGTGATCACACGCAGGCCGCGCCGCTGCGCCTCCTGGATGAAGCGCTTGAAATCCTTCATCGTCCCGAAATCGGGATTGACCGAGCCGTAGTCGGCGATGTCGTAGCCGTCGTCGCGGCCGGGCGAGGGATAGAACGGCAGCAGCCACAGCGCGGTGACGCCGAGGTCCTGGAGATAGGGCAGCTTCTCGGTCAGCCCGGTGAAGTCGCCGATGCCGTCATTGTTGCTGTCGGCGAAGGCCTTGACGTGGAGCTGGTAGATAATGGCGTCCTTGTACCAGAGCTCATCCACGATCTCGGCAACCTCAATCTTCTTGGTGTCAACGGAGGAAAGAACGTTCATGGCGTGCGCCCCTACGCCAGGCAGCGGAACAGCAGTGCGGGATCACGGTCGGGATCGATACGCAACCTGATTCCGCCCCATTCGATGCGGGACTGTTCGCCTGTCAGGAGGTTTTCGAGGACCGTGACGTGGTGCCGCTGTCCGCCGGCGTCAACGGTGAGGTTGCCGAGCGGCAGCCAGAATTCGCGCGCATGGCGCGAGAGTGCGATCACCACCAGCACGGTGCTGGCGGGATCGGTCGCCTCCTTGACGAACGCGACCGTTTCGCCGTCCTCGATGCCGAGGAACCGCAGATTGGCCGTCTGCTGCAGGGCCGTGTTCTCGTTGCGGGCGCGATTGAGCCCGGCGATATAGGCCTTGATGTTGCCGGGCCGGTCCCAGTCGCGCTGCCGGATCTGGTATTTCTCGGAATCGAGATACTCCTCGCGGCCTGGGATGGCCTCGTGTTCCAGAAGCTCGAACCCGCTGTAGATGCCGTAATTGCCGGACAGCGTGGCCGCCAGCGCAACGCGCGACTTGAATGCCCACGGCTCGCCGCTCTGGAGATGATAGGGCAACAGGTCAGGGGTGTTGACGAACAGGTTCGGGCGATAGAAGTCTCGCTCGGGATAATCGATGAGCTCGCCGAGATATTGTTCCAGCTCCCATTTCTGAGTGCGCCAGGGAAAATAACTAAAGGATTGCGTGAGGCCGAGCTTTGCGAGCCCCTCCATCAGCTTCGGGCGCGTGAACGTCTTCGAGAACAGGATCACCTCGGGATGCCGGCGACGGATGTCGCGGATCAGCCAGTCCCAGAATGGGAACGGCGCGGTGTCGTGATTGTCGACGGCGAAAATGGTCACACCATGGTCGATCCAGAACAGCATGACGTCGCGAAATGCGCTCCATAGCGCGTTCCTGTCGACGCAGCCGAAATCGGGGATGACGATATCGGGATAGGGGCCCTCCGCCGCCCGCACCGAGCGGTCCGGCCGCCATTTGAACCATCCTGGATGCTGTGTCAGCCAGGGATGATCCGGCGAGCACTGCACGGCGAAATCAAGCGCGAGCTCGACGCCATATTCCAGGCAGGTTGCGACCAGCGCGCGGAAATCCTCGATCGCGCCGAGGTCGGGATGCAAGGCATCGTGCCCGCCCTCGGCGGCACCGATGGCATAGGGCGAGCCAGGATCGCCTTTGGTCGCGACCGGCGAATTGTTGCGGCCCTTGCGCCGCGTATGGCCGATCGGATGGATCGGCGTGAAGTAGAGCACGTCAAAGCCCATCGCGGCGATGTCCGGCACGCGCGCAATGCAGTCCCTGAGCGTCCCGTGCCGGCCTGGTTCCCGACTCTGGCTGCGCGGCATCATCTGATACCAGGCGCTGAAGCGCGCCTCGTCGCGGTCGGCGATGAGCGGAAAAAGGGGCGAGCGGGTCACGTCGGGCCGCGACTGGCTGTCGGCCATGGCCTCGCTCAACTCGGCCGCGAGCAGCGGCGCGACCTCGCCGCTCTGAAGATAATCCTCGCACTGTCTCAGAATGACCGCCGCGGCGTCCTGGCAAGCGCCGTGCGCCTTGGTCAGGAGACCGGCGCCCTCGAGCGCGTCGAGCGCGATGTCGGCGCCGGAAAGCCGCTTCCGCTCCAGCCCGTGCCGCCAGGTGGCGAATTCGTCGGTCCATGCTTCGATGGCATAGACATATTGGCCGGGCTCGGTCGGGATGAACGCGCCGGACCAGCGGTCATTGCCATGCAGGGTCATCGGTTCACGCCGCCAGTCCCGGTCCTGCTCGCGGCGCCAGACCAGCGCAGCGCCGATTACGATGTCGCCCTCGCGATAAATGTCGGCCCAGACCTCGACCCGTTCGCCCGCGATCCGCTTCACGGCAAAGCGGCCGCCATCGATCACCGGATAGACATCCTCAATGAAAAACGCGCTGCCGGCTGTGGCACTCTCGACGGTTTGAATTGTCTTGTTCACGGTGATGCCATTGACAAGAGAGCAGGGTCCCGTTTCCCTTGTCGGGAACCGACGCTTGGTACCTATATAGAAAGCCGCTTGTGTGTCATTAGTTCCCCCTCGGAACGGCAGCTGCGGTTTGCGAGTTACCCCTGGCTAACGTCTTCCGTCCCCTCATTAAAATCGATGCCCCCGGCAAAAGGGTGGCGTGCAAGCTGCGTGCCGAATGGATCTTTTAGCTCAAGCGGAAATCAAGGGCGTCCAGTCCGAATTCATCGACGCCCTGGGAAAGCTGCGGGTCACCGCGCCCGAGGCCCTGAAATCCATCCTCGACGCCCTCCCGGAGAAGCGGGTTTATCGCTTCGTGAGCGGGCCGGTCGTGGTTCGCGCCCTGGCGAATGCACGCACCGAATTGGCGGCAACCGGCGCGCCGCCACTCCGGTGGAAAATCACCGGCAACTTCAATGTGATTGCGCAAGGTGAAACGCGTGAGCCGGTGATTGCCTGGCCCGCCGGCCTTCCGCTCGGTTACCACCGGCTGACACTGACCGATGCTGAGGGCGTGACGGAAGAGGCGCCGATGATCGTGGCACCCGAGCGCGCCTTTGGCGGCGATTTCCACCGCGGCTGGTTGCTCGCGGTGCAACTCTACGGCGTCCGCTCCGATCGCAACTGGGGCATCGGCGATTTCACCGATCTTGCCGATCTCGTCCGGCTCGCCCGGCAGCTCGGCGCCGACGGCGTCGGGCTCAATCCGCTGCACGTGCTGTTCGACGACCATCCGAGGGATTGCAGTCCCTATTCGCCGAACAGCCGGCTATTCCTCAATCCGCTCTATATCGACGTCGAGGCGATCCCGGAATTCTCCGCCAACCTCGTCCCCGACGCCGCCGCGACCGCCGCGCAGCTGCGCGAAGGGGATCGCGTCCGCTATGCCGATATGGCGGCGCTGAAATGGCGCGGCCTGCGCGCCGCCTTTGACAGTTTCGTGACCAAGGCGAGCGAGACGCGGCGTCAGGAATTTGCCGCATTCCGCACCGAACGCGCGCCGTTGTTATCGCGCTTCGCCTGTTTCGAGGTACTGCGGCATCGCTTTGCCGGGCCCTGGTGGGAATGGCCGCGGGAATGGCAGCAGCCCGACGAGACGAAGCTCGCCGAGCTGCGCAGCGGTCCTGACAGGCGCGAGGTCGAGTTCGTCGAATTCGCGCAATGGACCGCCGAGACGCAGTTGCAGGCCGCCAAGCTGCTTGCATCCCAGCTCGGCATGAAGGTCGGGCTTTATCTCGACGTCGCCGTCGGCGTGCAGTCCAACGGGTTCGATGCCTGGAACGAGCAGATGGCGATTTCCCGCCATCTCGCCGTCGGTGCGCCGCCCGACGTGCTCAACACCGTGGGGCAGGATTGGGGCCTCGCGGGTTTCAATGCCGGCGGCCTGGAGGCGCAGTCCTTCGTGCCGTTCGCCGCGATGCTGGCGGCCTCGATGCGCCATGCCGGCGCGATCCGGCTCGATCACGTGCTCGGGCTGAAGCGGCTCTATCTGGTGCCGCGCGGTTTCAAGCCCGACAACGGCGCCTATGTGCAGATGCCGTTCGAGGCGCTGCTTGCAGCGGTGGCGCGCGAGAGCGCCAAGCACAAATGCATCGTGATCGGCGAGGATCTCGGCACCGTGCCGGAGGGTTTCCGCGAGACCATGCAGGATTGGGGCATCTGGTCCTATCTCGTCATGATGTTCGAGCGCGACGAGGCCGGCCGGTTCCGCAATATCGACCACTACCGGCCCAACGCGCTGGTCACGCTGAACACGCACGATCTCTGCACCTATGCCGGCTGGCGCTCCTTCAGCGACCTCAAGATGAAGCACTCGCTCGGGATCGACCCGGGCGAGAACGACGAGGCGCGCTGGCGTGCGCTCGGCATGCTCGACGAGATCCTGCGCTTCAACGGCATTAACGCCAACGATCTCTATTCTGTGCTCGCCCTCCTGTCGCGCACACCGTCGCGGCTTCTGGCGATCTCGCTGGAAGATCTGCTCGGCGTGATCGACCAGCCCAATATTCCCGGCACGATCGACGAGCATCCGAACTGGCGCCAGCGGCTGCCGGTCGCGCTCGACAGGATTGCCTCGCGCGTCGATCGGGCGGCCTTGAAGGCGGCTACGCGGGAACGTTCGTCCGCAGGCGGGAGTTGAGTTCCAGTCGCTTCGCAAGGAAGCAACGAAGTGTCAGAGAGGATCGAGGATTACGCGCTGATTGGCGACTGCGAGACTGCGGCGCTGGTGGGCCGCAACGGCTCGATCGACTGGCTGTGCTGGCCGGCCTTCGATTCCGACGCCTGCTTTGCCGCGATCCTCGGTACGCACAGGAACGGTCGCTGGCTGATCGCGCCGAATGATTCCGTCACGCGCACCTCGCGTCGTTACCTCGGCGACACGCTGATCCTCGAGACATGTTTCGATACCGAGAACGGCACCGTCGCGCTGGTCGATTTCATGCCGCCGCGCGGCAAGGCGTCCGACATCGTGCGGCTGGTGCGCGGCGTCAGCGGCTCGGTGAAGATGCGGATGGAACTCGTGATCCGCTTCGGCTTCGGCGCCGACATCCCCTGGGTACGGCGAACCGAGGACGGCGCACGGCTCGCGATCTGCGGACAGGACATGACGGTGCTGCGCACGCCGGTCGAGACGAGGGGCAAGGATCTGACGACGGTCGCCGAATTCGACGTGAAGGCCGGCGAGACCGTGCCCTTCGTGCTGACCTACGGCCCCTCGCATCTCGCGCCCCCCAAGCCGATCGACCCGAAGATCGCGCTCGCGGAGACCGAGGCGTTCTGGAAGGACTGGTGCAGCCACTGCATCCGGGATGGCCAGTATCACGATCTCATCATCCGCTCGCTGATCACGCTGAAGGCGCTGACCTTCGATCCGACCGGCGGCATCGTCGCGGCGCCGACCACCTCATTGCCGGAAAAGCTCGGCGGGATGCGGAACTGGGACTATCGCTTCTGCTGGCTGCGCGATGCCACCTTCACGCTGCTCGCGCTGATGAACTCTGGCTATACCGAGGAAGCCTCGGCCTGGCACAACTGGCTGCTGCGTGCGGCGGCCGGCGCGCCCCCGAACGTGCAGATCATGTATGGCATCTGGGGCCAAAGGCGGCTGCTCGAATGGGAGGCCGGCTGGCTCGACGGCTACGAAGGCGCGAAGCCGGTACGCGTCGGCAATGCCGCACATGCGCAGCTCCAACTCGACGTCTATGGCGAGCTGATCGACGCGTTCCACCAGTCGCGCATGGCCAAGCTGAAGCTCGACGACGAGAGCTGGGCGCTGGAATGTGCCGTGCTCAATCACCTCGCCGAGGTCTGGGACCAGCCCGATCACGGCATATGGGAGCGGCGCGGGCAGCCCAGGCACTACGTCTTCTCCAAGGTGATGACCTGGGTCGCCTTCGACCGGGGCATCAAGAGCGCCGAGACGTTCGGCTTCAAGGCGCCGCTTCTGCATTGGCGCACCTTGCGCGAAGCCATCCATCGCGATGTCTGCAACATGGGCTTCGACCCAGGCGAGAATGCTTTTGTCGAATCCTACGGCTCGAAGCTGCTCGATGCCAGCGTGCTGCTGCTGCCCGCGGTCGGCTTCCTGCCGGCGTCGGATCCGCGCATCCGCGGCACCATCGCAGCCGTCGAAAAATGCCTGATGCGGGACGGCTTCGTGCTGCGGCACGACCCGCGCGAAGTGTCGGAGGAGCAGCAGCCGATCGAAGGCGCGTTTCTCGCCTGCAGCCTCTGGCTCGCCGACGCCTGTGTGCTGTCGGGCGATCTCGACAAGGCGCAGGTGCTGTTCGACCGGGTGGTCGCGGTCGCCAACGACGTGGGGCTGTTGGCCGAAGAATACGATTCCGGAGCGCGCCGCCAGACCGGAAATTTCCCGCAGGCGCTGACCCACATCGCCCTGATCAACACCGCGCACAACCTGTCGGCGGCGCGGCAGGAAAGCGAGAAGCCGGCGGTGCAGCGGTCGCAGTGACGGTCTTAGCCGGCCCCGTTCCGCTTCAAAATCATCTCGATCGCCTCGGCAAAACCGTCCTGCTCGTTGCTGGCGGTCACGTGCATTGCCTGCTGCTTGACGTTGTCAGCGGCATTGCCCATGGCGACCGAAAGGCCGCTGACGCGGAACATCGCGAGATCGTTCTGCATGTCGCCGATGGTGGCGACCGCATCGGTCGCGATGCCGAGACGCCGCGCCATCGCCTGCACGAAGGTGCCCTTGTTGAAGCCGGGCGGCGTGATGTCGAGATAGTAGGTCTGGGAACGCACGGCGGTCGCCTCGCGGCCGAGCGCCTCCTGCATCACCTTTTCGCAGGCCTCCAGGCCCGGCGCATCGGTGCTCGCGCCGACGATCTTGCAGGCGCTCGCGAGATAGGGCGCAAAATCCGGCACGATGGTCGGATCGGCGCGGATGGTGTGCTGCTCATGCGCGACGTAGCTGCCATTGGGATTGTCGATCAGCCATTTGTCGGCGGTGAAGACCCAGATGTCCGCGCCGAACTCCCCAAGGATCTGCAGGCAGCGCTCGGCTGCCGCCTTCGGGATCAGATGCTGCTCGACCGGACTCATCTGCGGATCGATGATCGAGGAGCCGTTGAACGGGCCGACCGGCAGGGTGATCGACAATGGCTCGACCAGGAAGCGCATGCCGATCGCGGGGCGGCTCGAGGTGATGGTGAAGCCGATGCCGGCCTTGTGCAGCCGCTGCACCGCGGCCCTGGCGCGGTCGGTCAGCGTCTTGTCCTTGGTCAGCAACGTTCCGTCGACGTCGGAGACCACGAGTGAGATGGACGTCATGACATGGCCTCGTGCTTCTCGCCGTCGAATTTCAATTGCTGCAGGATGTCCTCGACGATCGCCTCGACGGACTCGTCGATCGAGACCGTGATCACGTGTTCGCTCGCCCCCGGCGGCTCCAGCGTCCTGAACTGGCTGGTGAGCAGTTCGGGCGGCATGAAGTGACCCTTGCGATGGGCGAGCCGGTCGGCGATCAGTTCCTGCGTGCCCTTCAGGAAGACGAACCGGACGTCATCGCGTCCACGTAACAGCACGTCGCGATAAGTGTGCTTCAGCGCCGAGCAGGCGATGATGACGTGTTCGCCGGCCTTGCAGACCCGCGCGATCTCGTCGGCGATGGCGTTGAGCCAGGGCCAGCGGTCCTCGTCGGTGAGCGGATGGCCGGCGCTCATCTTGGCGACGTTGCTCGGCGGATGGAAGCTGTCGCCGTCCTCAAAACGCCAGTCGAGCCGCCTGCCGAGCGCTTCCGCAACCGTACTCTTCCCCGATCCCGACACGCCTATCACGATCAATGCACAAGATGCTTCAACGCCCGCCACGAATCCCCTCCGGAAGCGCGGCCTGGTCGACCAGCCAGACGGTCTCTCCATTCGAGCGCGCGCACACGGCCGGCAGAATCTCGCCATCGAGGAGGCGCGTCAAGATCGCCTGCTTGTCGTGCCCCGCCGCACCCATCACGAATATTTCCGCCAAGTTCGCCCGTCGCGCCTCAGCAATTGGTCGGCGCAGGCCGGACCATCACTGCCGGCACGATAAGTCTCGATGCCGTTGGTGCCGGCGTTCTTCCAGGCGTCGAGGAACGGCTGCACCGCCTGCCATCCGGCCTCGACGCCATCGGCACGCTGGAACAGGATGTTGTCACCGATCATGCAGTCGTAGATCAGCGTCTCGTAGCCGGTGCTGGGATCGGCCTTGAAATAGTCGCCGTAGCGGAACTTCATCTCGACGCCGTCGATCGTCACGCTCGGTCCGGGAATCTTGGCGTTGAACTGCAATTCGATGCTCTCGGTCGGCGCAATGCCGATGGTGAGGAAGTTCTGCGACAGGCGGTCGACTGCCGTGCCAGTAAACATCGACAGCGGCGCCTGCTTGAACTTGATCGCGACCTCGGTGCGCTTGTGGGCCAGCGCCTTGCCGGTGCGCAAGTAGAAGGGCACACCGGCCCAGCGCCAATTGTCGATCAGGAGCTTGAGCGCGACATAGGTCTCGGTGGTGCTGCCGGGTTTGACGTCTTCGGTCTTGCGATAGTCTGGAATATCCTCGTTCCCGATCCGGCCGCCGAGATATTGCGCGCGAACCGATCTCCTCAACGCCTCCTCTTCGCTCGGCTCTTGGATCGCCGAGAGAACCTCGGCTTTCTCGGAGCGCACGGAATGCGCGTCGAAACGGGTCGGCGGCTCCATCGCGACCAGCGACATCAGCTGGAACAGGTGGTTCGGCACCATGTCGCGCAGCGCGCCGGTGGCGTCGTAGAAGCCGCCGCGATGGCCGACGCCGAGTTTCTCCTCCACCGTGATCTGGATGTGGTCGATATGGTTGCGATTCCAGATCGGCTCGAACATGCCGTTGGCGAAGCGCAGCACCATGATGTTCTGCACCGTCTCCTTGCCGAGATAGTGATCGATCCGGTAGATCTGGTGCTCCTCCATGATCTTCAGGAGCTCCGCGTTCAGGGCGCGCGCGGATGCGAGATCGGTGCCGAACGGCTTTTCGATCACGAGCCGCCGCCAGGCGCCGTTCTCCTTCATCAATCCGGTGCGGCCGAGCTCGCGCGCGGTCGGCGTGAACGCGGCCGGTGGCGTCGCCATATAGAACAATCGGTTGCCGCCCGTGCCGCGCGCGCATTCGAGCGCGTCGAGGTGCTCGCGCAAGCGGTCGAAGGACGGCGGATCCTTCGCGTCGGCCTCGACGAAGGTGACGCATTGCAGGAGCTGCTGGGCGACGACATCGTCCACGGGACGCGTGGCGAACTGGCGCAGGCCCTTCAGGAGGCTGTCGCGCAATTCGTCATTCGACATGCCCTTGCGGGCCACGCCGACGACGCAGAATTTTTCCGGCAGCAGGTTCCCGGCGGCGAGATTGTACAGCGACGGGATCACCAGCCGATGGGTGAGGTCGCCGGTGACGCCGAAGATGACGAAGGCGCAATTTTCCGGCTTGCGCTGCGGTTGCGGGTCTTTTGTCACGAACGATGGGCCTTCGTTTTGTTACGTCTTACTTCGGCTTTGACGCGCCCGGCTGCTTCGGCTCCTTGTGGCCGCCGAAGCCCGCCCGCATCGCGGAAAGAATTTTCTCGGCGAAGGTGTGTTCCTTGCGGGAACGGAAACGTGCGAAGAGGGCGGCGGTCAAAACTTCGGCCGGCACCGCCTCGTCGATCGCCGCATTCACGGTCCAGCGGCCCTCGCCGGAATCCTCCACGAAGCCGGAATATTCCGACAGCGCCGGGCTGTCGGCGAGCGCGGTCGAGGTCAGGTCGAGCAGCCAGGACGGGATCACGCTGCCGCGACGCCAGACTTCGGCGATGTCGGCGAGATCGAAGTCGAAGCGGTGATCCGCCGGCAGCGCCTCGATGCTGGCATTCTTGAGGATGTCGAAGCCTTCGGCATAGGCCTGCATGAGGCCATATTCGATGCCGTTGTGGATCATCTTGACGAAGTGGCCGGCGCCGACCGGACCGGCATGGATATAGCCCCGCTCGATGCGGGGGTCGCGGCCCTCGCGACCCGGCGTGCGCGGAATGTCGCCGGCGCCGGGCGCCAGTGCGGCGAAGATCGGGTCGAGCCGGTCGACGACGGCCTTGTCGCCGCCGATCATCATGCAATAGCCGCGGTCGAGCCCCCAGACGCCGCCGGAGGTGCCGACGTCGACATAGTGGATGCCGTGCGCCTTCAGCGCCTTGCCGCGGCGGACGTCGTCCTGCCAGAACGTGTTGCCGCCGTCGATGATGACGTCATCGGCCTGCATCACGTTCGCGAGCGTATCGATGGTCGCTTCGGTGATGCGGCCGGCCGGCAGCATCACCCAGGCGGTGCGCGGCCGCTCGAGTTTCGCGACGAACTCTTCCAGCGTCGTCGCGCCTTGTGCGCCTTCTCCGGCAAGGCCGGAGACGGCCTTGGCGTCCTTGTCATAGACGACGGTCGAATGGCCGTCGCGCATCAGGCGGCGAACGATGTTGCCGCCCATCCGGCCAAGGCCGATCATGCCGAGTTGCATCTCAATAGTCCTCTCAGTTCAGCGCTTGTGTGATCGCGGCGTTCAGCGCTGCGAGGCCCTTCTTCAATCCGCCCTTCAGGTGTACGCGGAGCGCACGACGGCCGCGCTCGGTGAGCACCTCGAAGTCGCCGCGCGCCTGCGCCGCCTTGATGACGCCGAAGCTGGCCTTCTGGCCTGGCACCGGCAGATCCTTGGCATCATCCGCGGTGATCTGGAGGAACACGCCGCTGTCGGGGCCGCCCTTGTAGGCCTGCCCGGTCGAGTGCAGGAAGCGCGGTCCGAACTCGGCGCAGGTGGCGATATGGCGCTTCTCGCGTACCTCGAGCCGCATCGCCTGGAGCGCGTCGATGGTGGCCTTGTCGCGCGCGATGTAGCCGAGCAGGGCGACATAGTCGCCATGGTTGGAGCGGGAAAGATGCGCCTTGAGCCAGGAGGTGAGATCGCCGTTCGCACCCGCGGCGCGCAGCGCCGCGGCGTTGGCCTCGTCGGTGTAGAGATCGGCCTCCGCGGTGCTGACCACAGGATGTTCGGCCGGCAGCGTGCCGGTCTTCTCGAAGGAAGCCGTCAATTCGCGGGTCTTGATCTTGGCCGCCTCCACGTCCGGCTGGTCGAACGGGTTGATGCCGAGGATGCTGCCGGCCACCGCCGTCGCCATCTCGAAGCGGAAGAACTCCTGGCCGAGGTGGTCGATCGACTTCATCACGATGCGCACCACCGGATGGCCCGCCTCTTCGAGCGCGGTGAGCTTCGCGTCATGGCCGGCATCGGCCTCGCCCTCGGTGCGGATGTCGATGAAGAAGCGGTCATTGCCGTACAGCGACGGATCGCCGAGCGGCTCGCCGTCGATCGGGACCAGGCCCTTGCCTTCCTTGCCGGTGGATTCCGCGATGAGCTGCTCGGCCCAGGCGCCGAAATCGGCGATCTTCTTCGACGACAGGATCGTCACCTTGTCGCGGCCTTCGAGGCCGGCGAGGCCCATCGCGAGACCAAGCTGAACGCCCGGATTTTCCTGCGGCGGAACGTCCGGTCCGCAGGAGCGCACCATCGAGAGCGCATGCTTGATCAGGGTCTTGACGTCGATGCCGGCGGTCGCCGCCGGCACGAGGCCGAAGGGCGAGAGCACGGAATAGCGTCCGCCGATCGAAGGCTCGCCGTGGAAGATGCGGGCGTAGCTGAGCTGCTTGGCCGCCTTCTCCAGCGACGAGCCGGGATCGGTCACCGCGATGAAGCGATGGCCGGTCCTGACGGACGGGCCGACGGCTTCGGCGACGCGCTCATGGAAGTAATCCTTCATCGCGTTCGGCTCGGTGGTGCCACCGGATTTGCTGGAGACGATGAAGACGGTGTTGGCGATGTCGATCCGGGCTTCCATCGCCCGCACCTGCGCCGGATCGGTGGAATCCAGCACGTGCAGCTTCGGGAAGCCGGATTTCCTTGCGAATGTTTCCGCCAGAACCTCGGGCCCGAGGCTCGATCCGCCCATGCCGAGCACCACGGCGTCGGAGAATTTCTGGCCCTTCACGCGGTTCGCATAGTCCTCATAGTCGGCGACGTCGGCCTTCGCCGCGCTGTCGAGCCAGCCGAGCCAGTTGTTCTCGTCCGCACCGGTCCAGACCGACTTGTCACGCTGCCACAGCCTGCGGATTTTGGCTGACGCCCGCCACTCCTCGGTGCTCTTGGCCACGGCCTTGCCAAGCCCGTCGCTGAGCGACAAGTGCTGGCGGTCGAGCCCAGGCCCGAGCACGGTGGCGCGCTTGTGGGCGACCGCCCCGTAGAGCTTGTCGGCGGCATCGGCGAACTGCTTCACGCCGTCCTTGACGAGCTCTTCGGTGATCGCATCGAGCGAGATGCCGGAGCGTTCCAGCTCCTCCAGCACGGCCCTCGCGTCGTCGACATTCTCCTCCAGGCTGTCGCGGAGTTTGCCGTGGTCGCGGAACGCATCCAGCGTGGCCGGCGGCATCGTGTTGATGGTGTTCGGGCCGATCAGTTCCTCGACATAGAGGACGTCGCTGTAGTCCTTGTTCTTGGTGCCGGTGGACGCCCACAGCATCCGCTGCGGCTTGGCGCCCTTCCCGGCGAGCTTTTCCCACCGCGGCCCCGAGAACAAACGCTTGTAGTCCTGGTAGGCGAGCTTGGCATTGGCGATCGCGACCTTGCCCTTCAGCGCGGCGAGCCGCTCCTTTTCGCTGGGGTCGTTGGCGCGGGCGATCTTCTCGTCGAGCTGCTTGTCGACCATCGTGTCGATCCGGCTGACGAAGAAGCTCGCGACGCTCGCGACATGCGACGGATCGCCGCCGCCCGCGACGTATTTTTCGAGACCGGCGAGATAGGCTTCCGCGACCTCCAGGTAGACCGCCTTGGAGAACAGCAGCGTGATGTTGATGCTGATGCCTTCGCCGATGAGCTGCTGGATGGCCGGCAGGCCCTCCGGCGTTGCCGGCACCTTGACCATCAAGTTTTTGCGATTGACCTCCGTCCAGAGGTGTCGCGCCTCGGCCACGGTGGCGGCGGTGTCCGTCGCGAGGTAGGGCGAGACCTCGAGGCTGACATAGCCGTCATGGCCCTTGAGACTGTCATAGACCGGGCGGAGCACGTCGGCGGCGTTCTGGATGTCCTCGACCGCCACGGTCTCGAACAATTCAGCCACCGTGCGGTCGCCGCGCTTCAGCGCCTTGCCAATCGGGGCGTCATACTCGTCCGAGCTGCCGATCGCCTTCTCGAAGATCGACGGGTTGGAGGTAACTCCCTTGAGGCCGTCGGTCTCGATCAACCGCTTCAGGTCGCCCTTGGCGATGAAGCCGCGGGCCAGAAAGTCCAGCCAGACGGCTTGTCCGTGCTTTTCCAGTTCTTTGACGGGATTCATGATGTCTATTTCTCTCCAAGCCTGCGGGCGAGGGGTTCCCGCGCCGGTCCTGACGCGCTATTCTCTAGCTAACATGCTCCCGGGAGGGAACCAATCAAGGGTGTGAGTGTCATACTCTCGGTATAACTCCGCTGAGATCATGGCGATGCGGACGGGTTGTTTTGTTGCGTGAGAGTTCTTGGCCAGGCTGTTCGGCCGAAGTCTTTTGCGGAGCGTCGACCTGTTGCTGAGCGATGCGTCGTCAGCGGTCTTTTTAGCCGCAGGGCGCGCCGCTGGGTCGGCCATGAACGGCCATGCTGGGGGAAAGCATGCACACACATCCTGACGGCCTTGCACTCGCCGTCGCTGACAATCCGCGGTTGGCCGATGCGGCCGCTATCGACGGATCGTGCGATCTCGAAATCGGTCAGTGCGCGTCCTATCTTCCGCTGCTTGTCGCGGCGGGCTTCGCGATGACCCTGCTCAGTGCGAGCCTTGCCTTCGATCTGTGGGACGGCCTCGGCGACTACGACACGACGATCGGCTATGCCGGCGTCGCACTGTTCGGTCTCGCGACATTCCGGCTGATCTGGATGCTGCCGACCGAGCGTGGGCCGGTGGTGATCGTGACCCGATATGGCATCCGCGACCTCCGCATCGGCAACGAATTTCTGCTTTGGGACTCGATTGCGGATGTTTCGGCTGAGGATGGTCGTGGACACAAGGTGGTTGTGCTGACGCTGACGCCGGCGCTGCAGCGGCAGTTCTCCTGCATCCGCACCAAGCGCGCGGCCTCGCGCGGCACGCAAGCTGACCGTCTCGTCATCGACCCCGAGGGGCTGGCGACCGATTTTGATACATTGCTGCGCGCCTGTCGCGACTGTCATGCTGCGAGCGATTCACGCACCGCATTGCGGCGGGACAGCGATTGTGGAGCGCAAGGCTTCGCCGCACGAGCGTCATAAAGCTGCCGCCGGTCGGCGGCTATGCTGCGGTGCCGGATGAACGATCCCCGGTAATGCCCGGATGTTGCGGCGAGGCGACATTTGCTGGAAATTAGCGAATACAGGTATAGATTCGCATAAATAACAGGCAGGTGCCTGTTCGTAACTCACCCGAATGCCTACGTTGTGCGTTGCGTCTAGAAGGGGCCAGGGTGTCCAATGATCGTCATGTGCTCACGCTGATTCGAAACGGGCGCTGAGGAACGGTCCGGTAACTGCTTTCGTTTCAGCTTGTGTAGCGGAACTCACGCGGAGAGGGATCATGTACAACGATTCTCTATTCAACGCTTTCGCTCGGTCGTTCGAGGCGCGAAGCCAGCACGACATGTCGATGGCGGAATATCTGGAATCGTGTCGAAGCGATCCCATGAAATACGCGAATGCGGCCGAACGACTACTAGCTGCGATCGGTGAACCCCAGACGATTGACACGGCCAAGGACCCACGCCTTGGCCGTATCTTTTTGAACCGTACGATACGCACCTATCCGGCCTTCGCAGGGTTCTACGGTATGGAGGAAACGATCGAGCGCATCGTTGGTTTCTTCCGCCACGCCGCGCAAGGTCTCGAAGAGCGCAAGCAGATCCTCTATCTGCTCGGCCCGGTCGGCGGCGGCAAATCCTCGCTCGCCGAGCGGCTGAAGTCGCTGATGGAGGTGCAGCCGATCTACGTGCTCAAGGCCGGTGATGAATTGAGCCCGGTGTTCGAAAGCCCGCTCAGCCTGTTCGATCCCGATCACCTCGGGCCGATGTTGGAGGAGAAGTACGGGATTCCACGCCGGCGTCTCACCGGGTTGATGAGCCCGTGGTGCTACAAGCGGCTCGAATCCTTCGGCGGCGACATCTCGCAATTCCGCGTCGCCAGGGTCCAGCCCTCGCGGCTGCGGCAGATCGCCGTCTCCAAGACCGAGCCGGGTGACGAGAACAACCAGGACATCTCCTCGCTGGTCGGTAAGGTCGATATCCGCAAGCTCGAGACCTTTGCGCAGAACGATCCCGACGCCTACAGCTATTCCGGCGGTCTCAACCGCGCCAACCAGGGCATCCTCGAATTCGTCGAGATGTTCAAGGCACCGATCAAGATGCTGCATCCGTTGCTCACCGCAACGCAGGAGGGCAACTATATCGGCACCGAGAACATCGGCGCGATCCCCTTCAGCGGCATCATTCTCGCGCACTCGAATGAAGCCGAGTGGCAGAGCTTCAAGTCCAACAAGAACAACGAAGCCTTCATCGATCGCATCTGTGTCATCAAGGTACCCTATGTCCTGCGGTACACCGAAGAGCAGAAGATCTACGAGAAGCTGATCCAGGGCTCGGAGCTTGCCTCGGCGCCTTGCGCGCCGTCGACGCTGGAGACGATGGCGCGGTTCTCGGTGATGTCACGTCTGCGCAAGCACGAAAATTCCACGCTGTTTGCCAAGATGCGGGTTTATGATGGCGAAAGCCTGAAGGAATCCGATCCCAAGGCGCGCAGCGTCCAGGAATATCGCGATGCCGCCGGTGTCGACGAAGGCATGGACGGCGTTTCTACCCGCTTTGCCTTCAAGATCCTGGCTGCCACCTTCAACCACGATCCGCAGGAAGTCGCTGCCGACGCCGTGCATCTGATGTACGCGCTGGAACAGGCGATCCGCCGCGAGCAGCTGCCCGAGGAGATCGAGAAGCGCTACCTCGAATTCATCAAGGCGGAACTTGCGCCGCGTTACGCCGAGTTCATCGGCAACGAGATCCAGAAGGCCTATCTCGAATCCTACTCGGATTACGGCCAGAACCTATTTGACCGCTACGTGGACTATGCCGACGCCTGGATCGAGGACCAGGACTTCAAGGATCCCGACACCGGGCAGCTCCTGGATCGCGAGCTCCTGAACCAGGAGCTGACCAAGATCGAGAAGCCGGCCGGTATCGCCAATCCGAAGGATTTCCGGAACGAGGTGGTCAAGTTCTCGTTACGAGCCAGAGCACAGAATGCCGGCAAGAATCCGACGTGGACCTCTTACGAGAAGATTCGCGATGTGATCGAAAAGCGGATATTCTCCCAGGTCGAGGACCTGCTTCCGGTCATCTCCTTCGGGTCGAAGAAGGACGGCGAGACGGAGAAGAAGCACGGCGAGTTCGTCGCACGCATGGTGGAGCGCGGCTACACCGAGCGTCAGGTTCGCCGGCTCGTCGAATGGTACATGCGGGTGAAACAGGCCGGTTGAGGCGGATGAGAAAGTGGCCACTCATATCATTGACAGGCGCCTGAATCCAGGCGGCAAGAGTCTTGAGAACCGTCAGCGGTTCTTGCGTCGGGCCAAGTCCCTGGTGCAGGGCGCCGTCAAGAAGACCTCGCAGGAACGCGACATCAAGGACGTCCTGGAGGGTGGTGAGGTCACGATCCCGCTCGACGGCATGCACGAGCCGCGCTTCCGCCGCGAGGGCGGTACGCGCGACATGGTGCTGCCCGGCAACAAGAAGTTCGTCGAGGGCGACTATCTTCCTCGATCCGGCCAGGGCAGCGCCAAGGATTCCGGTCCCGGCGAAGGCGACAGTGAAGACGCCTTCCGCTTCGTGCTGAGCCGCGACGAGTTCGTCGACCTCTTCCTCGACGACCTAGAGCTCCCCGATCTCGCCAAGCGCAGGATCGCGGAGACCGAGAGCGAAGGCATCCAGCGCGCCGGCTATACCACCTCGGGCTCACCTGCGAACATCTCCGTCAGCCGAACCGTTAAGCTCGCGCTCGCCCGCCGCATCGCGCTCAGGCGTCCGCGCAAGAGCGAGATGGACGAGCTCGAAGCCGAGATCGCCGCATGCACCGACGAGGACACACGGGCCGAGCTGATCGCCAAGCTTGAGAAGCTGAAGGCAAAATCCAAGCGGATTCCCTTCATCGATCCCATCGACATCCGCTATCGGCGCTTCGAGACGGTGCCGAAGCCGGTGGCGCAGGCCGTGATGTTCTGCCTGATGGACGTCTCCGGCTCGATGTCCGAGCACATGAAAGACTTGGCCAAGCGCTTCTACATGCTGCTCTACGTGTTCCTGAAGCGTCGCTACAAGCATGTCGAGATCGTCTTCATCCGTCACACCGACCGCGCCGAGGAGGTGGACGAGCAGACCTTCTTCTATGGCCCGGCCTCCGGCGGCACGCTGGTGTCGAGCGCGCTCCAGGCGATGCACGAGATCGTGCGCGAGCGCTTCAATCCGGCGGATTGGAACATCTATGCAGCGCAGGCCTCCGACGGTGACAACTCCTATTCGGACGGCGAGCTCGCAGGGATGCTGCTGACGGAGAAGATCCTCCCGGTCTGCCAGTTCTTTGCCTATCTGGAGGTCGGCGAGTCCGGTGGCAGCGCCTTTGATCTCTCCGATTCTTCGCTCTGGACGCTCTATGAGCGCCTGCGCAACAACGGCTCGCAGTTGTCGATGCGCAAGGTCAGCGAGCGCAGCGAGATCTTCCCGGTGTTCCACGACCTGTTCCACCGCCGCGAAAATCAGGAGAAGGCCGCTCCATGACGGAAACGACCGGGCGATTGTTCGAAGGCGCGGATTGGGACTTCCACACGCTCCAGCGTATCCACGATGCCTGCGAGCATGTCGCCAAGAACGAGCTCGGCCTCGACGTCTATCCGAACCAGATCGAGGTCATTACCGCCGAGCAGATGCTGGACGCTTATTCCTCCGTCGGCATGCCGTTGTTCTACAAGCATTGGTCCTTCGGCAAGCATTTTGCGTTTCACGAAGCCTCCTACCGCAAGGGCCTCATGGGCCTCGCCTATGAGATCGTAATCAACTCTTCGCCCTGCATCTCCTACCTGATGGAGGAGAACACGGCGACGATGCAGGCGCTGGTGATCGCGCACGCCGCCTTCGGCCACAACCACTTCTTCAAGAACAACTATCTGTTCAAGCAGTGGACCGACGCCGACGGCATCCTGGATTATCTCGACTTCGCCAAGACCTATGTCTCGCAATGCGAGGCGCGTCATGGCCGCGTCGAGGTCGAGCGCACGCTCGACGCGGCGCATGCACTGATGTCGCACGGCATTGACCGCTATCCCGGCAAGAAGAATGTCGATCTGCGGGCCGAGGAGAAGCGGGCAGGGCGCCGGCGCCAGCACGAAGAGGAGGTCTTCAACGATCTCTGGCGCACCGTGCCCAAGGGAGCGACCAAGAGCCGGTCTGCGCTCAGCATCGAACGCCGCCGCAAGCTGCTCGGCCTGCCGCAGGAAAACCTGCTCTATTTCCTGGAGAAGAGCGCGCCGCGGCTGGCGCCCTGGCAGCGCGAGCTCTTGCGCATCGTCCGCCACATCGCGCAATATTTCTATCCGCAGAGCCAGACCAAGGTGATGAACGAGGGGACGGCGACCTACGTCCACTATCGCATCATGAGCAAGCTGCATCAGCAGGGCCGCATCAGCGACGGCAATTTCCTCGAATTCCTGCAGTCGCACACCAACGTGGTGTTCCAGCCGGAATTCGACGACCCGCGCTTCTCCGGCTTCAATCCCTATGCGCTTGGCTTTGCCCTGATGCAGGACATCGAGCGCATCGTCAGCAATCCCGAAGACGAGGACCGCGAATGGTTTCCGGAGATCGCCGGCAAGGGCGATGTGATGGGCGTGCTGCGCGACGTCTGGGCCAACTATCGCGACGAGAGCTTCATCGGTCAGTTCCTGAGCCCCAAGCTGATGCGGCACTTCCGCATGTTCCACCTGCACGATGACCCCGAGGAGCGCGCCGGCATCCGCGTCGATGCCATCCACGACGAGCGCGGGTTCCGCCGGGTGCGGCGTGAGCTGGCGCGGCAGCATGATGTCGGCTTCATCGACGCCAATATCGAGGTGGTCGACGTCGACCTCTCGGGCGACCGCCGGCTGATCCTGCACCATCACGTCATCAAGGGCTCGCAGCTCAACGAGACCGACTCCAAGCGGGTGCTCCAGCATCTCGCCGATCTCTGGACCTATGACGTTGCGCTGATCGAGGTCGATGCCAACGACAAGGTCCTGCGAGAATATGTCGTGAGCCCGCGGCCGCTGCCGGCGGCGGCCTGAGGCCGCCGCAAGTGCCTTAAGCCGTGCGTTTGGCGGATTTGCTTTTGGCCTTGGTCTTGGACGTGTTCAGGGCCACCGCCGCACGAATGAGCGCCTTCAACGCCTTTTCGTCGATCTTCGCGCCCTCGTGGAAATCGATGGCGCGCCTCACATTTCCTTCGAGGCTGGAATTGAACAGGCCCGTGGGATCCTCCAGCGCCGCGCCCTTGGCGAACGTCATCTTCACGGCGGCCTTGTAGGTCTCACCCGTGCAGATGATCCCGTCGTGCGACCACACCGGGACGCCGCGCCACTTCAATTCCTCGACGACCTCAGGATCGGCCTCCCTGATCAGGGCGCGGAGCCGGCCGAGCATCTTGCCGCGCCAGTCGCCGAGCTCCTGGATTTTCGCGTCGATCAACTCGGATGTGGACGTGCTGTCCGTGTCCTTCGCGCTGCTCTTCTTGGCTGTTGCGCCCTTCATGATCTCGCTTGCCCCTCTCTCTAGCCGGCAATTCACTGGCTCGTTCCAGCCGCCGTGTGCCGGCTGACCACATACGGTAGCGCGAACAGGTACAGCCCGCTTGCGAGCAGCAGGATCAGCGGGACCAGCGCCAACAGGCCTATCCACAGGGCCTGCACCTGCTGAGTCATGGCGATGATATTCGCGATCACGGCGAGCGTGAAGGCGATGGACAGCCAGCGATGGATTTGTCGAATCCACATATTCCAAGTCAATTGGACCTCCTCTGAAGTGATCGGAACGGATACGAGGTGGCGGCGGTGCAGCTTACTCCGGCCGCGCCAGAACCTCCTCGAGCTTTGCGAAGAACTGCTTCCAACCGGCGTGTGCGCCGCCATAGGCCTGCTTCTGGGTCGGGCTGAAGCCCGACTGCTCCACGCGCAGATGGGTGCCCGCGCCCTTCGGAGTGAGCGTGAAGGTCACCACGCTCTTGAGGTCGAAGGCTGCGTCCTCATGCGCGAAGTTCCAGGTATAGGCGAGCGTTCTGTGCGGTTCGATGGCGAGGACCTCGCAATCCAGCACGCCGCCCCACTCGCCGCGAAGATTGAAGCGGTGACCGACGACGGGCTTGAAGTCGTTCTTCATCAGCCATTCCTCGATCAGATGCGGCTGCGTCAGCGCGCGCCAAACCCGGTCCGGCGGAAAAGCCATCTCGCGTTCGATGATCACGGAGCGTGCCTCGGTCGCAGGTTCTGTCATTGGTCCATCCTTTTCAGCAGATCTTCGAGCGCATCGAGCCGGTTCTGCCAGAACCCGGCCATCTGGCTCGTCCAGTCGATGAGTGGATTCAGCGCGCCGGGTTGCGCGCTGTAGTGGGTCTGGCGGCCCTCGTGGCGGTCGCGCACGAGCCCGGCCTGCTTCAGCGCGCCGAGATGTTTCGAGACCGCCGGCTGGGAAACGCCGGACTGGGCCGTCAGCGCCCCAACCGTCTGCTCCCCCTCGCGGCACAACCGCTCGAAGATCGCCCGCCGGGTCGGATCGGCAAGCGTTCTGAACAGTAGGTCGGGAGAGCTCGGCATCTAAAACCCATAACCCGTAGGTTATGGATTGATTCATAACCTTAGAGTTATGGATGAGTCAAGCGGGATGGAGGTGGTTTGCCGCATCCTGCTTCGACTTGTGGGGCGGAATGGGCCTCCACGGGCTGTGCCCTACCTCTCCCGCTTCCGGGGGAGGCACGGGCCGCCTGCGGCGGAATGCTCTATGGCCGCAAGTAGAAATAACCCTGCGACTGGAGCTCGGCCAAACGGACCACGGCGCCTTTCTCCGCGCTGACGAAGCCGGGCAGCAGATCCTTCAACGTGATGTTCTGCGCCTTCATCGTGTTGCCGCAGGCGGCGAGCTCGACGCCGTCCTTTGAGAAATCGCCGATCCGCTTGCTGATATCGCGGCTGGCCTGCGCCGAGTGAAACGCCTTCAGCGCCGGCCCGTGGATCACCAGTGCGATCGTTACATGCTCGGGGCCGCCGACGCCGTCGAAATGGTTCTGGATGTTGCCGAGCACGAAATTGACCTTCTCGGCGTCGCTCAGGTGATAGACGACCTTGAGCTTGTCGCTCGCATTGGTCTCGGTAGCAGCCCGCGCGCCTCGGGCGGCGAACATCGCTCCCAAGGCAGAGGCTGCGCTCCACAGAATGCTGCGCCGGTTCATGGCTGTCTCCCTCGATTGTGCATGGCCTGCTCGGAAGATGGCAGCGCCGTTGTCCGCATCATGCGCCTGACATTGCCGGACGCACCTCACTTGTGGCGGAGCGCGGCGAGTTCCTTGCGATCGGTCACGAGGGAAGCGCACTCGCTGTTGTCGGCACGGTCGAGCCGGAAGATCTTGTCGTCGGCGCCGGCGACCAGCGATTCCTCGGCATCGTCGTCCGGCTTGTTGTTTTGCCAGATCCTGACCCGCTCGAGCCGGACAATCGCCGACTTGTTGTCTCTCGACAGCGCCACGCCGATGCCACCGCCCTCGCAGTCGACGCCGCAGCCGAAGCGGACCTCGTTGCCGTTCTCCTCGAACAAGGCATGACCGCAGGAGCCGCTGGAGTCGAAATCGCCGGAGCGGTGGCGGTACTTGAACCCGAGACGGAACGCATATTGCAGCGCCTTGTCCTCGGCGTCGTACTCCGCCGAGATCAACAGCTTCATCGCTGCGACTTTCTGCTTCGGATGCCGGTTGAGATGATCGGCGTCATAGCGGCGGACAAAGCAGGCATAAGCCTGCTTGTCGGGTGGCCCCGCGAACATCCGCGCGTTAAAGGCGTCGGCCTGAGCCTTGGTAGCTTCCTGGGCGGCGGCGCGATCGATTGTGGCAATCGTAACACACGCGATCATCGCTGCAATGAAGATGCAACCTCTCGTCGTCATTGAAGTGATCGCGGGCATGTCCAGCGCTGCTCCCGGAGGCGTCTTGAGTTCCATGTCGGGCTTTAGTCGCTCACAGCGCGGGAAAAGTTCAACGCCACGCCGGTTCTGCCGGTCGGAACTTGCTGGCTTGTCGTCGCGCGACCTTGGCCCCGGACGCAGTTTGCTTGTTCCAACCCGTCATTGTGATAGCCTTCACAGACGAGTGCTTTTCGCAGTCGTAAGCTGGGACCGCCTTTTACAAGTTTGTTTTGCCAGTTGTTTTGGAAGTTGTTTTGCAAGTTTGTGGAGTCCCAGCAATGGGCGAAATTCGCAACTTCAAATCGGGAAATCAGGGTGAGCCGCCGCCACACGGCGTGATGCCTCGTCGTCTCGCAGCGATCATTGTCGGTGACATCGCATCCTACAGTCGCTTGATGCAGGCCGACGAGGAGGGCACGCACGTCCGCGTCAAGCGGATCGAGCGCGATCTGATCACGCCCAGCATCGTCGAGCATCATGGAACTTTGGTGAAGACGACGGGCGATGGCTTCATCGCGATTTTCGATAGTCCTGTCGAGGCCGTTCGATGCAGCATCGTCATCCAGCAGAACCTCGTCGGCCGCAACGCCTCGCTTCCGAAGCATTCCCGGATCGAATACCGGATTGGCGTCAATCTCGGTGACGTCATCGTGGAGCCGGACGATGTCTACGGCGACGGCGTCAACATCGCCACGCGTATCGAGGGCATTGCCGAGCCCGGCCAGGTCTACATTTCCGGCGCGATCTACGAGCAGATCAAGCACAAGGTGGTGTGCGGCTACGAGTCGCTCGGGGACCGCAAGGTCAAGAACATCACCGATCCCGTGCGGGTCTATCGCGTGCTGCCGGACGCGGACGCCATCGGCAGGACGCGAGGCCGGCGCGAGAGCGTCCTGCTGTTTCTTCTGATCACGGCACTGCTGGTGATTGCCGGCTACGTTCTTTGGTACGTGCTTGCGCAGCACCGCGGCCGGGTGGGGCAACAGGCTGCCGCTCCTCCGATCGCGGCTCCGTCGGCTTCGCCGCCGCAATCCGTTCCGTCGGTGCCGAGCCCGACGGTACCGGCGCCACAAGCCGCACCCGCGGCTTCTCCGTTGCCCACGACGATGCCATCGCCCGCAGCATCTCCTTCACCGGCCTCGGCGCCTAGCCAACCGGCGGCGACACCGGTTCGCGAACCCGAGATGATCGCCATTCGCGGCGGCAGCTTCGCGATGGGAAGCAATGATGATCCGACCGAGCGACCTATCCACCAGGTTGCGGTCAAGCCGTTCTCGATCGGCAAATATCCCGTGACGGTGCAGGAGTGGAACGAATGCGCCGCCGCGAAGGCGTGTGGCTTCACCGCCACCGGCAAGGACGATGCGCCGGTCACCAATGTGAGCTGGACCGACGCGCAGCAATATGCCGCCTATCTCGCGCAGGCGACGAAGAAGCCCTATCGCCTTCCGAGTGAAGCCGAATGGGAATATGCGGCGCGCGGCGGCACGCAGAGCAAATATTGGTGGGGCGACAAGCTCCAGCCGGGCATGGCCGGGTGCAAGGATTGCGGGGACCTCGCGGCCGAGCAGCCGGCGAAGGTCGGCAGCTTCAGGCCCAATCCATTCGGGCTCTACGACATGGGCGGCGGCGTCGACCAGTGGGTCAACGACTGCTGGCACAGGACCTATCAGGGCGCGCCCGGCGACGGCTCGGCATGGAGCGGCGGAGACTGCAGCTCGCACGTTCTGCGCTCGGGCTCCTGGAAGAACGATTCGCGATATGTGCGGCCGTCCAACCGCGACGGCTACGATACCAATGTTCGTTACCCGACGCATGGATTCCGCGTCGCGCTCAGTCCTTAGGTGCTGGAGTAGGTTCGATGCAAATCCTTCGCTGCGTTGCGCTGGCGGCGGCGCTCGCATTGCTCCCGGGCGCAGCCTATTCGCAGGGCAAGACCGCCCCCAAGGATGCAAAGCTCTATTTCATCACCCCGCGTGACGGGCAGAAGGTCCGCAGCGGGTTCTGGGTCCGGTTCGGCTTGCGCAACATGGGCGTGACGCATGCCGGCGACGACTACCAGAACGCCGGTCATCATCATCTGCTGGTCGACGTCAACGACCCCATCGATCCCAAGGAGCCAATCCCGCAGGACAAGTCGCATCTGCATTTCGGAGCGGGGCAGACCGAAACCTTCCTCGAGCTTCCGCCCGGGCCGCACACGCTGCAACTGGTGCTCGGCGATGCGAAGCACTATCCGTTCGAGCCGCCCGTCGTCTCGGAGAAGATCACCATACGCGTCAGGCAGCCCGTTTCGGCGCGGGCAAACTAATCAACGCAGGCTGGCGTTGATCTTGCCCAGCACCGCCGACCCCGGACACAGCGTGTCCGCTTCCAGCTGTTGAGCGGCGTCTCGACCGTGTCGAGGTGCTCGTGCAGGTCTTCCGCTTCGGGATCGACATAGAGCAGCCCGGTGACGATCTGCCCCTTGGCGGCGTGCTTCTGCAGGAAGGTCATCGCCCCCAACCGGTCGTGCGGATCGTAGTCTGCATCGATCTTGCGCGGCGCGACCCTGCTGCCGTCGTGCTGCTCGACCACCTGCACCGTGCCCGGCGCGTAATCGACGGCGATCAGGGCGCCGGCCGACCAGCGGTGTCCCGCGCGTTCAAGCGATCCGGCCTCACAGGGGGCTGTCTCCGGAAGGCCCGGACGGCGCCTTAACTCTTTTGAAGGAGGGTCGCGGATAAACCACAGGTTGTCGCCTATGCCGATGGTGTGGAAATGCTCCCAAGTCAGAACCTGCCGAATCTCTCCATCGGCTATTCCCGGGTGCGGCTGCTGAGGTTTTTCGGTATCGGCCTGCTGCTGACGCTCCTGTGTGCCGCGATCGCATTCAACTGGTACCACAGCAACAACATCACCGCGTTCCAGATAGCGGCCTGCTATTTCGGCGTGGCGTTTTTCGGCTTTGCCACCTGCAAAGTATTCTGGATGTTGATCTCCTCCAGGAAGCCGGTCGTCTTCATCAGCCGTGTCGGCATTCGCGACACCAGGATCGCCGATGAAACCATCTCCTGGAGATCTGTGCGGGACATATCAATCTGGCAGCATCGCAGTCTGAAGATCGTGGTGCTCAAGCTTGATCCCCTCCTCGCCGAGCGGTTCGTCGGGGGTTATCTGAAGCGCGCATTGTCGCTGCTGAACAAGGCACTTGGCGCGGGCGGCGTGGTCGTCAATGCCGCCGGCCTGACCATGGACGCCGAAACATTGTTTGATGCCTGCAAGCAATACTGGACTGCCGGCCGATCGGCATATCCGGGCCGCTCCGTACCGGAGCCCGAGCATATCAGCTAGAACGGCGCGGAACTCCCGGGCATCGCATCGGCCGAGCCGATCGCTCCAGCGATGCAGACAACGCGTCACCGCAGGCTGGCGTTGATCTTGTCCAGCACCGCCGACCCCGGACACAGCGTGTCCGCTTCGAGCGTGTTGAGCGGCGTCTCGACCGTGTTGAGGTGCTCGTGCAGGTCTTCCGCTTCGGGATCGACATAGAGCAGCCCGGTGACGATCTGCCCCTTGGCGGCGTGCTTCTGCAGGAAGGTCATCGCCCCCAACCGGTCATGCGGATCGTAGTCCGCATCGATCTTGCGCAGCGCGACCCTGCTGCCGTCATGCTGCTCGACCACCTGCACCGTGCCCGGCGCGTAATCGACGGCGATCGGATCGCGACCGACCAATACGTCGAGCCGGTTCACCGCGTCATTGTGCTCGCGGACATAGTCGAAACTCTTGGTCGAGCCGGCGTGATTGTTGAAAGCGATGCAGGGGCTGATGACGTCGATGAAGGACGCGCCCTTGTGACGGATCGCGGCCGCGATCAGGGGCACGAGCTGCGTCTTGTCGCCGGAGAAGCTGCGCGCGACGAAGGTCGCCCCTAACTGCAGCGCGATCGCGACCAGGTCGATGGCGTTGTCGGTGTTGGTCACGCCTTTCTTCGACTTCGAGCCGCGGTCGGCGGTCGCCGAGAATTGGCCTTTGGTCAGGCCATAGACGCCGTTATTCTCGACGATATAGGTCATGTTGACACAGCGCCGGATCGAATGCGCGAACTGGCCGAAGCCGATGGAAGCGGAATCGCCGTCGCCGGAGACGCCGAGATAGATCAGGTCGCGGTTGGCGAGGTTGGCGCCGGTGAGCACCGACGGCATGCGGCCATGCACGGAGTTGAAGCCGTGTGAATTGCCGAGGAAATAATCCGGTGTCTTGGACGAGCAGCCGATGCCGGAGATCTTTGCCACCCGGTGCGGCTCGATCGAGAGCTCGTAGCAGGCCTCGATGATCGAGGCCGTGATCGAGTCATGGCCGCAGCCGGCGCACAGCGTCGAGATCTTGCCCTCGTAGTCGCGGTGCGTGTAGCCGAGCTCGTTCTTCTTCAGGCCCGGATGATGGAATTTTGGCTTTGCAATGTAGGTCATGATACGGCCTTGCGGAGCGGGGTCACCTTGAGGTGATCCTGGTGGTCGCCAATGGCTTTCGCGATGAAGCGCGCGGTGATCGGCGAGCCGTCATAATGCACGATCGGCACGAGGCGCACCGGGTCGATGCCGTTCTCGTTGACGATGAGCTGGCGCAGCTGGCTGTCGCGGTTCTGCTCGACCACATAGACGAAATCGTGCTCGGCGAGGAAGCTTGCGACGCTCGAATGGAACGGGAAGGCGCGGATGCGCAACCGATCGAGCTGATGCCCGCGCGCTTCCAAAAGGCCGATGGCCTCATCCATCGCTGGCGAGGTCGAGCCGAAATAGATCACGCCATATTTGGTCGGCCGTTCCGCATTGGCCTGGAGCGGCCGCGGCACGAGATCCTGCGCGGTCTCGAACTTGCGCACCAGCCGCTGCATGTTGTCGGCATAGACCGGGCCCTCCTCGGAATAGCGCGCATAGCGGTCGCGCGAGGTGCCGCGGGTGAAGTAGGAGCCCTTGGTCGGATGCGTGCCGGGATAGGTGCGGTAGGGGATGCCGTCGCCGTCGACGTCGAGATAGCGGCCGAAGTCGCGGCCTTCCTCGAGCATCTCCGCGGTCATGATCTTGCCGCGGTCGTATTGCCGCGCGTCGTCCCACTTCAGCGGACGGCAGAGGCGGTGGTTCATGCCGATGTCGAGGTCGAGCATCAGGAAGATCGTGGTCTGAAGCCGCTCGGCGAGATCGAAAGCTGCTGCCGCGAACTCGAAGGCTTCCGCCGGATCTTCGGGGAAGAGCAGCACATGCTTGGTGTCGCCATGCGAAGCATAGGCGCAGGCGATGATGTCGCATTGCTGGGTGCGGGTCGGCATGCCCGTCGAGGGGCCGGCGCGCTGGATATTCATGATCACGGCCGGAATTTCGGCGAAGTAGGACAGGCCGATGAACTCCGTCATCAGCGAGATGCCGGGGCCGGAGGTCGCGGTGAAGGCACGGGCGCCGTTCCAGGAGGCGCCGATCACGATGCCGATCGAGGCGAGCTCGTCCTCCCCCTGTACGATCGCGTATTTCGCCTTGCCGGTCTCGGGGTCATGACGGTACTTCTTGCAGTGGCTGGTGAACGCTTCCGCCACCGACGAGGACGGCGTGATCGGATACCAGGCGCACACGGTCGCGCCGCCATAGACGGCGCCGAGCGCGGCGGCGCTGTTGCCCTCGATGAAGATGCGGTCACCGACCTTGTCGGACTTCTTCACCCGCAGACCGATCGGGCATTTCAGGTTCTGCAATGCCCAGTCGCGCCCGAGATGCAGCGCGTGGACGTTGGAGGAGAGCAGCTTCTCCTTGCCCTTGTACTGCTCGCCGATCAGCTGCTCGATCAGCTTCGGATCCATGTCGAGCAGCGCCGCGAGCGCGCCAAGATAGATGATGTTCTTGAAAAGCTGGCGCTGGCGCGGATCGGTATAAGTCGAGTTGGTGATCGCGGTCAGCGGCACGCCGATCACGGTGATGTCGTCGCGGAATTTGGTCGACGGCATCGGTTTTGTGGAATCGTAGAACAGATAGCCGCCTGGCTCGATGCCGGCGACATCCTTGTCCCAGGTCTGCGGATTCATCGCCACCATCATGTCGACGCCGCCACGGGCGCCGAGATGGCCGGCTTCCGTCACCCGCACCTCGTACCAGGTCGGCAGGCCCTGGATATTGGACGGAAAGATATTGCGCGGGGACACCGGCACGCCATGGCGCAGGATCGCGCGGGCGAACAGCTCGTTGGCGCTCGCCGACCCCGAGCCGTTGACGTTGGCGAAGCGGACGACGAAGTCGTTTACGCTGCTGATCGGCTTCTTGTCGGACATGATGATCCTGCGTAGGTCATTTCGATGAAATACTTCTGCATGTCCCAGGCGCCGGTGGGACAACGCTCGGCGCACAGCCCGCAATGCAGGCAGACGTCCTCGTCCTTGACCATCACGCGCCCGGTCTTGAGATCACCGGAGACGTAAAGGTCCTGGTCGGGATGCGGCGAGGGCGCCTTCAGGCGCTGGCGCAGGTCGCTTTCCTCGCCATTGTTCGTGAAGGTGATGCAGTCCATCGGGCAGATGTCGGCGCAGGCATCGCACTCGATGCAGAGCGCAGTCGAAAACACGGTTTGGACGTCGCAGTTCAGGCAGCGATGCGCCTCGCCGAGCGCGAGCTTGACGTCGTAGCCGAGCTCGACCTCGGCGCGGATGTCCTTCAGCGCGACGACCTTGTCGCGATGCGGTACCTTGAAGCGCTTGTCGTTGGAGATGTCGTTGTCATAGCTCCATTCGTGGATGCCCATCTTCTGCGAGGAGACGTGCACCTCCGGCAGCGGGCGCTCGGTGATGTCCTCACCCGAGAGCAGTCTGTGGATCGACAGCGCGGCGTCGTGGCCGTGCGCGACCGCCCAGATGATGTTCTTCGGACCGAAGGCGGCGTCGCCGCCGAAGAACACCTTTGGATTGGTCGAGACGAACGTCTTCGGATCGACCTTGGGCATGTGCCATTTGTCGAACTCGATGCCGCAGTCCTGCTCGATCCAGGGGAAGGCGTTCTCCTGGCCGACCGCGACCAGCACGTCGTCGCATTCGAAGGTCTGGTCGGGCTCACCCGACGGAACGAGGTTGCGGCGGCCCTTGGCGTCGTATTCGGCCTTCACCTTCTGGAAGGTGACGCCGGTGAGCTTGCCGTTGGCGTGGATGAAGGCGACGGGAACGAGGAAGTTGAGGATCGGGATATCCTCGTGGATCGCGTCTTCCTTCTCCCAAGGCGAGGCCTTCATCTCCTCGAAGCCGGAGCGCACGATCACTTTCACGTCCTCGCCGCCGAGCCTGCGCGCCGTGCGGCAGCAGTCCATCGCGGTGTTGCCGCCGCCGAGCACGATCACGCGCTTGCCGATCTTGTCGGTGTGGCCGAACGAGACGGAGGACAGCCAGTCGATGCCGATATGGATGTTGCTTGCTGCCTCTTTCCGGCCGGGAATGTCGAGCTCGCGGCCGCGCGGCGCGCCGGAGCCGACGAAGATCGCGTCGTACTTCTCCGCCAGCAGACCCTTCATGCTCTCGATGCGATGACCGCCTCTGAACTCGACGCCGAGATCGAGGATGTAGCCGGTCTCCTCGTCGATCACCGAATTCGGAAGGCGGAATTTCGGGATCTGCGTCCGCATCATGCCGCCGGCTTCGGGGTCGGCATCGAACACGGTGCAGTGATAGCCGAGCGGCGCCAGATCGCGCGCCACCGTCAGCGAGGCCGGGCCGCCGCCGACCAGTGCGATGCGCTTGCCATTCTTCGCCGCGGGATGCGGCAGGCGCTGCTTGATGTCGTCCTTGAAATCGGCGGCGACGCGCTTCAGGCGGCAGATCGCCACCGGGTTCTCCTCGACGCGTCCGCGGCGGCACGCCGGCTCGCATGGACGATCGCAGGTGCGTCCCAGAATTCCGGGAAACACGTTCGATTTCCAATTGATCATATAGGCGTCGCTGTAGCGGCCTTGTGCGATCAGACGGATGTATTCGGGAACCGGGGTGTGCGCAGGACAGGCCCACTGGCAATCGACTACCTTGTGAAAGTAGTCGGGGGCCGCGATATCGGTCGGTTTCATTCCTACCCTGTCCGCGCAGGCCCAAAGACCCGGCGGCCTTTTCTTGAGCTTGGCGGACGCTTAACGCGTGTCGATCTGGTTTTTGAATTGGATCATAGGCTTACCTTATTAGAACCATTCCGAAGCACAACGGCAAATTTCCGCGATCTCCAGCTTTCATAGGAGCTGCGCGCGCACAGCATTAGCCGCCGCGCGCAAATGCGGCGGTGCAGCATCTCGCGATGCGTGTGACTGCGTCAGCCGCGCGCGATGTCGCTCTGGATCGGGTCGGGAGATGTTGACGAACGAAGCTGGCGGTCATTTCTGGAGATATTGGCGCCTGAGCCGAGGCAGCAGTTTCATCCGATGATACGGTCCCTAGGACTCAATCATCTCCATCGCGAGGGCATGTGAGGGCATGTAATGGATCAATCTGCGTCAACTGAATTTGAGATTGATGAGGGGCTAAGCATCGCCCTCACCGACGTTGGCGCTTGGATAGTAAAGGCCGACGATAGAGAGTTCCGTCTCGAAGAAATCAACGATTTCTATCGAGCCTGGCTTTTGCTGGAGCGGCCTTTCTCTAACGTAAAGGCTGCGCTCGACCAGATAGCTCGCAACGCAAATGTGGCAACACCCTTTCCGTTCGCGAAACTCATCGGGTCGGCATTAAAAGCCCAATCAGGTCAATGGACGGATCGCGCAATGGTTTGGGTTTCGTTCCTTGCTGCGACAGAAAAAGCTTCTTTGAAAGGTCTTTTTTCTGACGTCAGAGACTCAAAATGGGCTAGCCAGAAGACTAGGCAGTTAGCTCGAAAGTACATGAATGAAATCGAACGAGGCGGCCAAGGCGGGTAAGTTGGTCACGGGCCCTTCGATTGGGCTTCAAAAGCGATGCGCTGAGACAGTCGCCATCTAAATGTCGCTCTTCGCAAGATCCCACATCAGGCAGTAGGTGCCGACGGAGACCGGGAGCGGGAAGGGTGTGGCAGCGGGTCCGGTGAAGCGCTCGGCGATGACGGTCGAGACGGCGCTGACCTGCGTGCCGTCGATCAGCACGAACCAGTCGCGCGCACCTTCGTTTCGCACGGCCGGAATCTCCGCTGTCGCGCCGGACAGCTCCGGCTCACTTTCGAGCAGATGCATGGAGATGATGCCGTCGCGCTTTTCCGGCGCCAGTTTTTCCCGCAGCGCATCACGCCATTCCCCGGCATTGTCGGGTGTTGGACGCAGTCTCACCACGCCGAGCGCCGCTCCGCGCCCCGTGCCGTTGCTGATCGTGATACGCGCCACCACACGGAGCATGTTCTTGAAGCGCGCCATGGTCTGGCGCGACCAGTCGGTCGGGCTCGCGAGCCGCGCCCGGTAGGCGGGGCTGTCCAGCACGTCGAGCGTCGCGGTCGAATAGAGGCAGAGATATTTGGGATTGGCGGCGTGCGCGACATAGCGCCGCGCCTCCAGGAAACCCTCGATCGCGACACGCTCTTCCAGATGTTCGCGATCGTACCAGCGGTTGAAATCGGCTTCATCGGCTGTGTCGATGTCCATCGACGTCAGCAGCATGCCCTTTCCGGCGAGCGGCATTTTCTTGTTGTCCCCTTATCGCGCGGCTTTCGAAGCGAGGTCCGCGATCGACTTCATGACCGCGTCCCTCACACCGGGATCATAGAGCGAATGCCCGGCTTCTTCCACGATGCGAATCTCGGAACCCGGCCAAACCTTTGCGAGCGCCTGCGATGTCTCAGGCGGGCACAACAGATCGTAGCGGCCTTGGATGATGATGCCGGGAGTGCCGGCGAGCTTGCCCGCGTTCCGCAACAGCTGATCCTCGGTCATGAAGCTGTCGTTGATGAAGTAATGCGCTTCCATGAACGACGTCGCGGGCAGCGTGCGCCACACGTTCAGCGAGGCGAGGTCCAGCCGCGTGCGTGCGGGCTTGTGTTCCGATAGCGTGCGCTCGGTGTCGTGCCAGGCCCGCGCGGCGGGGCCATGCACGGCGGGGTCGGCATCGAGGATGCGGCGCCAATAGGCTTCCACCGGCTGCTTGCGCTCCTCTGGCGAAAGCACGCTCAGAAAATCCTCGTGGAGCGCGGGATAGAATTGCGACAGGCGCGTCGTGAAGCCGGTTTCGACCTCGGCCCGCGTGCCGAGAAAGGTCGCGCGCAGCGCGATGCCGGAGACGCGCTCGGGATGCGCCTCTGCATAAGCCAGCGCCAGCGTCGCGCCCCAGGAGCCGCCGACCACCATCCAGCGCGGAAAGCCGAACTTGTCGCGGATCGTCTCCATATCCGCGATCAGATGCGGGGTCGTGTTGTCGGCGCGCGATCCCTTGGGCCGGCTGCGGCCGCAGCCGCGCTGATCGAACAGCACGGCATGGAAGCGTTCAGGATCAAAAAGCCGGCGATGGTCGGGCTGGCAGCCGCTGCCGGGCCCGCCATGCAGATAGACGGCGGGGATGCCGTCGGCGCGGCCGACGCTCTCGACATAGAGCTCGTGGCCGTCGCCGACGTCGAGCATCTCGGAGGTCAGCGGCGCAAAGGGATCGGCGCGCTTGACCGAACTGGCCGCGTCGGCGTCAGGCCCCATTCTCGCCGCTCTCCGAAGTCTCTGCCTCCAACGTGCCTCCCGCGAAGTTGCGGTAGAGGAAGCGGTTGGTGTCGCCCTCGGCCTCGCGCTCGGCCTGCCTGAAGATGGTCTCGTGCAGCGGCGACAGCGCGCAGGCCGGGTCGGTGTTGGCGGCATCGCCCGTCAGTGCGAAGGCCTGGCAGCGGCAACCGCCAAAATCGATCTCGCGGAACTCGCAGGACTTACAGGGCTCCTTCATCCAGCCGGTGCCGCGATAGCGGTTGAAGGCCTCGGAGTTCTGCCAGATCCAGGCGATCGAATGGTTGGAGCGCACCGATTCGAAGTCGAGCCCGGTGATGCTCTCGGCGGCGTGGCAGGGCAGCACCTTGCCGGCCGGCGAGATGTTGAAGAACTGACGGCCCCAGCCGCCCATGCACTTCTTCGGCCGCAGCGCATAATAGTCCGGCACGACATAGTCGATCGCGAGCGTGCCCTTGAGCCGCTCGCGCGCCTCCTCGACGAGGCGGGTGGTCTCGTCGAGCTGCGCGACCGTCGGCATCAGTGCGGCGCGGTTCTTCAGTGCCCAGCCGTAATACTGCACATTGGCGACTTCGAGCCGGTCGGCGTCGAGATCGACCGCCATCTGGATGATATCGGGGAGCTGGTGCAGGTTCTGGCGGTGCATCACCGCGTTCACGGTCAGCGGCAGGTCGAGCTCGCGCGTCAACTTCGCGACCTCGATCTTCTTGAGATGCGCGCCCTTGTAGCCAGCGACGCGGTCGGAGAGGCCTTCTTCGGTGCCCTGGAAACTGATCTGCACATGGCAGAGGCCGGCATCGGCGAGGTCGCTCAGCCTGTCGCGGGTCAGCAGCACGGCCGAGGTGATCAGATTGGTGTAGAGGCCGACATCGCTGGCATGCTTGACCAATTCGACGAGGTCTTTCCGCGCCGTCGGCTCGCCGCCCGAAAAATGGACCTGGAGCACGCCGATCTCGGCGAGCTCGCTCAACACCTTCTTCCATTCCTCGGTGGTCAGCTCCTTGCCGGCGCGATCGAGCTCGACCGGGTTGGAGCAGTAGGGGCATTGCAGCGGGCAGCGATGCGTGATCTCGAGCAGCACGGCCAGCGGAATGCCAAAAGCCTCCGCCGTCGAACGCTGCTTCTCGAGCACCGCGAGACTGTCGCTGGCATCAGGCGGGATGATCGGGTTGCCGAGCACGTCGCTCATGGCGTCTTCTCCCGGGCTTCGGTGAGAAAGCCCTTGTCGGCGAGATCCTGGAGCATGGCGATGACGTCGGTCAGGATCGCCTCGCGCGGTGCGGCATATTTCGCGGCCAACTGGTCCGCGACGTCGCCGACGTTGCGCTCGCCATTGCAGAGCTGCAAAACTTCGACCGCGATCTCGTCGGGTGCCAGCACCCGCTCCGGCGCCAGGATCACCCAGACCTGCCGCGTCTCGTCGTATTTCAGCTTGGCATGCCGCGGCAGCACGGGGCGGCTCGCCTCGCTGACGCTGATGTGACGCGGCCCGGCCATCGCTTGTTCCTCTTAGCTCGCCTTCTGATTTACCTTGGGCACAAATGCGCCCGGCGGAATGTGGCCCTCGACATAGGCGTGGTAGAGCGCATCGAGCTGCACCCACAGCACGTTGGTCTTGAAGATCAGCGCGTTGCAGACGGCCGCGCGCTCTTCCGGCGTCTTCGCGTGCGCCTTGACATAGTCGAGCGCGAACCCGGCATCGCGCGGCGCCTGCGCGAGGCGCCGCTTGAAGTAACTCATGATGTCCGGATTGACGAAATCATAGTGCTCCAGCATGCCGGAGATGCGCTCCTCGTGGAGGTTCGGCGCGAACAATTCGGTGAGCGAGGAGGCGATCGCCTCCAGCGGGCTTTTTTCGCGGCAGAAGTGGACATAGGCTTCGACCGCAAAGCGCGTCGCCGGCAAGATGCCTTCGGTCGATTCCACATAGGCCGTGTCGAGACCGAGGCCCTCGGTCAATTTCAGCCAGCGCTCGATACCACCCTCAGAGCCGACGTCGCCGTCATGGTCCTCGATGCGGTGACGCCATTCCAGCCGCGTGGCGCGGTCGCGGAAGCGCGAGATCACGACCGCATCCTTGATCGGGATGGTGCTCTGGTAATAGTAGCGGTTCAGCGCCCAGGCCTGCACCTGGCCCTTGTTCAGCTTGCCGCCGTGCAGCAGCCTATGGAACGGATGCAGGCTGTGATAGCGCGTCGCGCCGATATGGCGCAGCGTCGCCTCAAGCTCCTCGGCCGAGTTGAGCCTGGTGTCCTTGCCGATCGAGAGCGCGGTCATTCCGGTCAGTGTCACGGCATTCACAGCACGATCTCCGTTCCGTCGGCGGGTATCTGCCAGCCCGCCTGTTCAGCAGCTTTGCGCTCAGGCGAGGCGGGCAGCAGCGCCGGATTCGAGTTATTGATATGCAGAAATATTTTCCTGTCGATACTTAGATCAGCAAGCCGCGCGATCGCGCCGTCGTCGCCGGACATCGCGACATGGCCCATGCTCTTGCCGGTCTTGTGGCCGAGCCCGGCCGTGATCATCTCGTCATCGCGCCATACGGTGCCGTCGAAGAACACCAGCGCGGCGCCGTCGATCTCGGCCTTGAGCGCATCGGTCACCTCGGCGCAGGCGGCAATAAAATAGAAGCACTTGCCGGTCGACTTGTCGGTGATCTTCAGGCCCAGCGTGTCGCCGTCGCCGGTCTCGCCGCCCGGGTGCGCCTTGCCTTCCAGATACCAGGCCGACTTGCCGGGCACCGCGAAGGCAAGCACCTCGAGTCCCGAGCGCGCGCCGTCCGGCAGCCGCGGCTCGAATGGCTCACTGATGTCGATCGGCTGCCGCCGCACGTTCTTCTCGTTCAGCACGTTGAAGATGCTGTTGGCGTTCAGGATCGCCAGCACCTTTTCGTGCGCGTAGATCGTGAAGGGCGAGCCCTCGCGCATCGAGAGCAGGCCCGCGACTGCATCCACTTCGCCGTTGGTCAGAATTACGCCTGCGATCGGCGTGTGGCGCAATGCGCCGGCCTTGGGATGCAGCTGCGGCGTGGCGTTCAACTGCTGTCTGAGGTCGGGGGATGCGTTGATCAGGAACCAGTGCGCGCCATCGCTGCTGAAGGCGACCGAAGCCTGGGTTCGCTGCAGCTCATGGCCGCTCGCACGGGCCGCCCGGCAGCCCTCGCATCCGCAATTCCATTGCGGGACTCCGCCGCCCGCTGCGGCGCCCAGGACGACGACGCGAAGCATGATCCGTCTCCTGGAGGTAACGTCGCGTGGTGAATCTCAGGTCGACACAATTCCTGTCTTCCGGAAACGCATCGTGACCGAAAGATCCACCTCGCTGAACGCGGACTCGCCAGCCCTTATTTGCGGGTGGCGCTCACATACATGTTGATTTCCATACCGCAGGGCACTTCGACGATCTTCGGGGCTTTCCAGGCCATTTGGCTCTCCAGTTTTCGCGAATTCGGACGTGTCCGCCCGCTCGTTAAATTACTGCGGGCGGAAAAGTTCGCCAGTTAAATCTTGACGAGGAACCATTATGTTGCGCTGCGAAAGTGATAGGGAACGTCAGTTCTGTTGATGCTGCCTTGCGCAAGGCGCATTCGGTCGCGAACCCTGTCCTGATAAACCAGTTGTGAGTGCAGTGCAGCTTTCAATCCGCTACAGGCGACCCAGTTGGATCTCGTGATGCCCAGATACTTCTTCAACACCCGCATCGGCGACGAATTGATCGTAGATCCTGACGGCGAGGATCTGCGCAACCCCGATCGCGCCTGGGAGGTCGCCCGCCAGATGATCCTCGAAGTCGTGAAATCGGAGGGAGCCCAGCCGGCCCTGCTCGAGGCCGTCATCGAGGTCACCGACGTCGATGGCGAGATCGTGCTGGAGTTTCCCTTCACCGAGGCGCTCCTGGACATCCCGGACCGCTCCGCCACCCGGCATTAGGGCATGATCCGGAAAAGTGTGCAGCCGTTTTCCGGAAAGATCATGCTCAAACAATAACCTAAAGCACGATCTCATCGCGCTTTAGGGGCCCGCCTTCGCCCCTGCGAAATCCGCATGACTTTGTCGCATCACCGGCGCTAAAACACGCCGGTCAAACGGAGCATGCCATGCAAGATCTCTGGCGCCTGTCGGCCGCCGACCTCGCCACCCTCGTCAGATCCAGGAAGGTTTCCGCCAAGGAGGCCGCGACGGCCGGACTTGCCCGGCTCGATGCCGTCAATCCCCAGCTCAATGCCGTGATCGACCACCGGCCGGAGGACGTGCTCAAGCAGGCGGATGCCGTCGATGCCGCGATCGCCCGCGGCGAGGATCCGGGCGTGCTGGCCGGCGTACCCGTCACCATCAAGGCCAATGTCGACCAGGAAGGCTTTGCCACCACCAACGGCCTCAAGCTCCAGCGCGACCTGATCGCGCGCGAGGACAATCCGGTGGTCGCCAATTTCCGCAAAGCCGGCGCCATCCTGCTCGGCCGCACCAATTGCCCGGCCTTCTCCTATCGCTGGTTCACCACCAACCTCGTCCATGGCGACACCAAGAACCCCCGCGACGCCTCACTGACCCCGGGCGGCTCGTCCGGCGGCGCCGGCTCGGC
>NZ_LUUB01000036.1:80178-86596 GCF_001641635.1 Bradyrhizobium centrolobii | reverse complement strand
GGCGGCCGGCATCGGCCACATCGCCCATGGCACCGACATCGCGGGCTCGATCCGCTATCCGGCCTATGCCTGCGGCGTGCATGGCCTGCGCCCGACCATGGGCCGCATTCCCGCCTTCAACCCGGCGCTGCCGGAGCGTCCGATCGGTCCGCAGATCAGCGCCGTCTCGGGGCCGCTCGCCCGCACCGTCAATGACCTGCGGATTTCGCTGGCCGCCATGTCGGCGCGCGACATCCGCGATCCCTGGTGGGTGGCGGTGCCGCTGGAAGGCCCGGCGCGGCCGAAGCGCGCCGCGCTCTGCCTCAACCCGGACCGGCTTGCGACCACGCCGGAGGTGAAGGCGGCCGTGAGCGATGCCGGCAAGCGGCTGGAGCAGGCGGGGTGGACCGTCGATGTGATCGAGAACACGCCGCCGATGCGCGAGGCGGCGGAGTGGCAGACGAAGCTCTGGCTCGGAGACGGTTACGAGGCGCAGCTCGAGATGGCCGAGCGCGAGGGGGATCCCGGCGCGCTGGCGTGTCTGCGCGGCAATCGCGCCAAGGTCACGCCGTTCGATCAGGCCGCTTATGCGAAGGCGCTGACCCGCCGCGCCACGCTGACCCGCGAATGGATGCTGTTCTTCGAGCAATATGCGGTGGTGCTGACGCCGGTCTCCGGCGAACTGCCGTTCCCGGACCATCTCGACCGCAAGGACGATGAGTCCTTCAAGCGGGTCTGGGAGGCACAATTGCCGCAGATCGCCATTCCCTTCATGGGACTGCCGGGCCTCGTCGTCTCGACGGGTCTCGTTGGCAAGGCGCCCGTCGGCGTGCATGTCGTCTCCGGGCGCTATCGCGAGGACCTCTGCCTGCTCGCGGGTGAGGCGATCGAGGCGGGCGGCGTGCCGCCGTCGCCGATCGACCCGGTGGGCTGACGATGTCCGCGATCTACGAATTCAAGGCCAACTCGCTCTCCGGCGAGGAGGTTGAGATGCGGCGCTTCGAAGGACAGGTGCTTTTGATCGTCAACACCGCGAGCAAATGCGGCTTCACGCCGCAATATCGCGGGCTCGAGGATCTGCACCGCAATTTCGGTCCGCGCGGCTTCTCGGTGCTCGGCTTTCCCTGCAACCAGTTCGGCGGGCAGGAGCCGGGGCAGGCGAGCGAGATCCAGGAATTCTGCTCGACCAACTACGACGTCACCTTTCCCCTGTTTGCGAAGATCGACGTCAACGGCGCCAATGCGCATCCTTTGTATGAGTACCTGAAACACCAGCAATCCGGCCTGTTAGGTGCCTCCATCAAATGGAATTTCACCAAATTCCTGGTGGACCGCGCCGGCAAGGTGGTCGCGCGCTACGCGCCGACCGCGCGGCCCGAGGGATTGCGGAATCAAATCGAAACACTGTTGTGAGCGAGACAATCATGAGCGACGAATTGCCGGACCGCCTGTCGGTCGATCCAAACAGCCCCTATTACAACGCAGACATCCTTTCGCGTGACGTGGGTATCCGCTTCAAGGGCATCGAGAAGACCAATGTCGAGGAGTATTGCGTCAGCGAAGGCTGGGTGCGCGTCACCGCGGGCAACGCCAAGGACCGCTACGGCAACCCGCTGACCATCAAGGTGCATGGTCCGGTCGAGCCGTATTTCAGGGATAAGAAATAGTCTGGCGCGTTCTCTCCGCTCGTCATTGCGAGGAGCAAAGCGACGAAGCAATCCAGACTATTTCCGCGGTGAGAGTCTGGATTGCTTCGCTTCGCTCGCAATGACGAAGTTCCTCTCGACCATCGAAGGCTGAACAACCATGTCCGTCCGCATCGTCGACGTCCGCGAGATCACCAAGCCGATCTCTTCGCCGATCCGCAATGCCTATATCGACTTCACCAAGATGACGACGAGCCTCGTCGCTGTCGTCACCGATGTGGTGCGCGACGGCAGGCGCGTCGTCGGCTACGGCTTCAATTCCAACGGCCGCTACGGGCAGGGCGGTCTGATCCGCGAGCGCTTTGCCTCGCGCATCCTCGAAGCCGACCAGAGGTCGCTGCTCAATGCAGCCGGCAACAACCTCGACCCTGACGAGGTCTGGGCCGCGATGATGACCAATGAGAAGCCGGGCGGTCATGGCGAGCGCTCGGTCGCGGTCGGCACCATCGATATGGCGGTGTGGGATGCGGTGGCGAAGATCGCGGGCAAGCCGCTGTTTCGCCTGCTGGCCGAGCGTCACGGTCGGCAAGCCAATCCGCGCGTCTTCGTCTACGCGGCCGGCGGTTATTACTATCCCGGCAAGGATCTCTCGATGCTGCGCGGCGAGATGCGCGGCTATCTCGATCGCGGTTACAACGTCGTCAAGATGAAGATCGGCGGCGCGCCAATCGAGGAAGACCGCACGCGCATCGAGGCGGTGCTGAAGGAGATCGGCAAGGACGCGCAGCTCGCGGTCGATGCCAACGGCCGCTTCGATCTGGAGACCGCGATAGCCTACGCAAAAATGCTGCGGGACTATCCCTTGTTCTGGTACGAGGAGGCCGGCGATCCCCTCGACTATGCGCTCCAGGCCGCGCTGGCCGAATTCTATCCGGGTCCGATGGCGACCGGCGAGAACCTGTTCAGCCACCAGGATGCCCGCAACCTGATCCGCTATGGCGGCATGCGGCCGGACCGGGACTGGCTGCAATTCGACTGCGCCTTGTCCTACGGCCTCTGCGAGTACCAGCGTACGCTGGAAGTCTTGAAGACCTACGGCTGGTCGCCGAGCCGCTGCATTCCGCATGGCGGTCACCAGATGTCGCTCAACATCGCGGCCGGCCTCGGCCTCGGCGGCAATGAGAGCTATCCCGACCTGTTCCAGCCCTATGGCGGCTTCCCCGACGGCGTGCGCGTCGAGAACGGCCACATCACCATGCCGGACCTGCCGGGCATCGGCTTCGAGGGCAAGTCGGACCTCTACAAGGAGATGAAGGCGCTGGCGGAGTAGCGTTCGAACTCGCCAAGCTCTCAATCGTCATGCCCCGGCTTGACCGGGGCATCCAGTACGCCGCGGCCTTTCCGTATTCATCACCGCCTCTGGAATACTGGATCGCCCGATCAAGCCGGGCGATGACACCGACGTTGTGGCTACGACATCCGCATATCCAGCAGCACGCCCCCTCAGGCGCGTTGAATGAACGGCCGCAGGGTGCGGATGTCAGTCACGGATTCGATCTCGTAGACCGACTTGATCAGTTGCTCCGCCTTGTCGCGTCCGACGACCGGCGCGATCAGATCGCGTGCCTTGTCGATGACCTCTTCCCGCGACATCGGGTTGCGCGGCGTGCCGCGTACGGCCGTGACGCGCTCGGAGAGGCGGCTTCCGTCGGCGAGCTCGATCTCGACGATTGCGACGCGCACCGGCAGGAGCTTTGCCAGGTCCTCGTCACGCACCAGATCGATCTTGGCGCGCTCTTTCAGGATCGCGGCATCCTGCATGCGCGGCTTGTCATGCGCCGCGTGAAAGGAAGCGGTCTTGTCCAGCAGCATCACCGCGACCATGTGCTGGAGGCAGATGTCGGGGATGTCGCGGTTGTCGACCACGGCGGCGACCGATGGGGCAAGGTGCACCGTCACGCGCCTCACCTGATCGGCCTCGAACGAATGCTTGCTGCGGATCGCATAGATCGCATCGAGCGGGCCCTGAATCGGCGACCCGACCGTCCATTTCTTGATGTCGGTGCCGGCGATCTCGTAGCGCTCGCCGAGCCTTTCCACGAGCCGTCCGGTTGCGGCCTTGGGCGCATAGGCCAGGAAGAAATTGTCGGCGCCCGAGAACACGTCGTCGACGCCGTTCCAGTCCGAACGCACGAGCAGCGCCGACGTCACACCGTTGCGGGCGGGCATGCCGGCGAAGACGAAACCCTTCTCGATGTGGTCGATGTCGCGCCGCCACACGATGAAGCCGGAGGACTGCTGCGCGGCATAGTCGAGCACCCAGCGCATCCTGCCTGCGTCGAAGCCGGCGACGCAGGCCGCCGCGGCAGAGGCGCAGAACGTGCCGGCGATGCTGTGTGTGCTTAGGACACTCTCATAGCTGAAATCGGCCCCGCCCATGGCCATCACCACGCGCGTGCCGATGTCGTAGCCGAGCGTCACCGCGCGGAGGAAATGCGTGCCGTCGATCCCGAGGTCCTCACCGAGCGCAAGCGCCGCGGGAATGACCGAGCAGCCGGGATGCGAACGCGACGGGCTGTGCGAATCGTCGGTCTCGTCGGCGTGCGCCATGACGCCGTTGGCGAGCGCGGCCTCGACGGGCGATGCAGTGAACGTCGTTCCGGCGATCGTCGCCTTTCCCGGCGCGGCGTTGGCGCGGATGTAGCGCTGTGCCGCCAGACCGGGAGGCAGCTCCGATCCGGAGATCATCGAGCCCAGCGTATCGAGGATGTGGTGCTTGGCATGTTCGGCAACTTCCGCCGGCAGCGCGCGGGTCCTGGCGGCGCTCATGTAGTCGCAAAGCGCCTTCATCTCCGGCCCGGCGGCGGATCCTTGGGCAAAACTGCGTGCGGGCGCGAGGGAGAGACTGGTCGCCGCTGCCGCGGTCAAGCCGAGAAAGTCGCGTCGATTCATGGTGTCCCGTCTTGGGTGCAGGAATCCGATGAAGCGTCAGGCGACTATGACAGCCGCATGTCCAGCAGCCTCCGCCCTTCGCCCTTGAGCAGCCGCTTCACCGCGCTCGAGGCGACGACCTCGCCGTCATTGGCGTAGGCTTCGTGGTTCTTCTCGATGTCGTCGAGGCGGTAGAGATAGTTGACCATGATGCCGGCCGACTCCCGCACGCCCTTCGGCGAGAGGTCGCCGAGCCAGTTGACGCGTTCGAGCCGCGCGCCGTTGCCGAGATGGAAGCGGGCAACCGAGTCGATCAGCCGGCCCTTCGGCGTGCGCGCCCTCAGGAAGTAGTGTGCCGCAAGCGGCTCCAGCACGGAGCGCAACTGAGCGGTCGCTTCCGCATGCTCGAACCATTGCGGCTCGTCGAGTAGCTTCAGCAGCTCGCGATCGTCGTCCGACAGCGGCAGGTCCTTGTCCTGCTTCACCCACTGCATGAAGCCCGGCACCGGCGACAGCGTGACGAACGAGTCGAGCCTGGGCAGTTCGCGGCGCAGCTCCTCGACCACCTGCTTGATCAGGAAGCTGCCGAAGGAGATGCCCCCTAGGCCGCGCTGGGTGTTGGAGATCGAATAGAACACGGCGGTACGCGCACGCTCGATCGGCAGGTGTTGGCGGTCGACGGCGAGCAGCGGCGCGATCGCTCCGGGAATCGCCTCGGTCAGCGCCACCTCGACGAAGATCAGGGGCTCGTCCACCATCGCGGGATGGAAGAAGGCGTAGCAGCGGCGGTCGACCGGATCGATGCGGCGGCGCAGGTCGTCCCAGTCGCTGATCTCGTGCACGGCCTCGTAGCGGATGATCTTTTCGAGGATGTTGGCCGGCGTCGACCAGTCAATCCTGCGCAGCACGAGAAACCCCCTGTTGAACCACGAAGAGAGGAGATGGACGACGTCGCGGTCGAGCGCGGCGAGATCGGTGTGTCCGTTCATCATGCCGAGCAGGTCGGCGCGCATGCTGACGAGATCTCCGGTGCCGCCGGGTGCGCGGTTGAGGCGGCGGATCAATTCCTGCCGTCGCGGCTCCGAGGCGAAGTGCAGGGAACTGGCGTCTTCATCGCTGGTCTTGGCGCGCCATTTTTCGATCGCCTTGGCCAACCGATCCCGGTCCGGGCCGAAATCGCGCACCAGTGCCTCGAAAAAGGCGCGTCGTCCTGTCGCATCCAGGTTCTGGTAGAGGTCGAGCACCTCGCGCGCCATGGCGGTGCCGGAGGCTTCGCCCCGACCCGACAGCAGCGCCTCGCAGAGCTCGATCAGGCCGTCGGCGTCGTGTTTGGTGTCCGAGGAATCGCCGCGGCGCAGCAGCGTGCGGCCGCGTTCAGAGATCGTGTTGAGCAGATCGGAGAAGAAGGCGTTGGCCATCTGGGCTTTTCGAATCCGGTTTGTGCGCCGCGGAAGCTTACACGGGATTTAGGCGGAAGCCGATCACAATCAAGCGCAAGAATTTGGCATCTTTAGATGGGCCATGCGTCCCAAGAAAGCCGTCATGAAAAAAGCCGTCATGAAAGGTGTCATGCCCCGCGGAGGCAGGGCCTCCAGTACGCCGCGGCCTATCCGTATCCGACTGGCGTTCTGGAATACTGGATCGCCCGCCCCAGTGCGCAATTGCGCACAAGGCGGGCGATGACGGTCGCGAATGTGGGTGCAGCGGGCGTACTCGCCCCAAAACACGCTGTCATGCCCCGCGGAGGCGGGGCATCCAGTACGCCGCGGCCTATCCGTATCCGACTGGCGCTCTGGAATACTGGATCGCCCGCCCCAGTGCGCAATTGCGCACAAGGCGGGCGATGACGGTCGCGAATGTGG
>NZ_LUUB01000036.1:21898-80128 GCF_001641635.1 Bradyrhizobium centrolobii | reverse complement strand
AGTGCGCAATTGCGCACAAGGCGGGCGATGACGGTCGCGAATGTGGGTGCAGCGGGCGTACTCGCCCCAAAGCACGCTGTCATGCCCCGCGGAGGCGGGGCATCCAGTACGCCGCGGCCTCTCCGTATCCCACTGCCGTCTCTGGAATAATGGATCGCCCGCTTTCGCGGGCAATGACACCGAGAGTGGGGGCTAATCCTTCCCCGCAAACTCCGTCGGCGTTCGTCCGGTCACCTGACGGAAGGCGGCCGAGAAGGCGGGCACGCTGGCATAGCCGAGCTGGGCGGCGAGCTGCTTGACCGACACGCCGGCGTCCGTCGAGAGCCGCTGGATTGACGCGGCGATCCGGGCGCGCTGGCACCAGCTCTTGAAGCTCAGTTGCGTCTCCGTGGAGAACAAGCGCGACAGCGTGCGCGCGGAGGTCCCGACCTCGCGCGCCAGCGTGTCGATGTCGTGCAGGCCGGTGGGATCGTCGAGCACGATCATGGCCGCGCGACGGCAGCGCGGCTCGTGCGGCAGCGGCACGAAGGTCGCGGAATCCTCGGCCTGGTGCAATTCCAGCATCACCAGGCGAACCAGGAGCTCGGTGCGCGCGGGCGTGTTGCGGGAATCAAACAGCGCGAGGATCGCCTGGTGCAGCAGCGGCGACACCCGCACCACGAACTCCTTGGTCAGGCCCTGATAGCGCTGTTCGCGCTTCAGCCAGGGCAGGTCGAAATAAAGCGTGCGCATCTCGATGTCGGCGAGCAGGTCGATGGCGTGCTCGAGCCCCGCCGGAACCCAGACCGCGCGATCCGGCGGCACCAGCCAGCGCCCCTTCGGCGTCGTCACCTGCATCGTGCCCTTGGCGGCGTAGACGAGCTGGGCCTCGCGATGCATGTGCGGGTCGAGCCGCATCCCCTTGGGATAATCGCGCGCGACCAGGTGCACGCCCGCGGTCGAGCGGTGGTTGCCCCGGACTTCCCTGATTGGCGTTTCGACGACAGTCATTGGCCGCATCCCGTCATGCCCCCGACATATAACCGATTTCGGAGCAGGAGAGGATTCATCTATGAACAGCCCCGGCCGGGTCATCGGCTTTATCAACGCAGCTCATTTCATCGATCACTATTCAATGCTGATCTTCGCCGCCGCCGTGATCGTCATGGGGCCGGCGCTCGGCATGGCCTATTCGGAATTGCTTCCTTACGCGACGCCGGGCTTCGTCGCCTTCGGCGCGGGATCGTTGCTGACCGGCTGGCTCGGGGACCGCTGGAGCCGCCGCCACATGATGCTGATCTTCTTCATCGGCATCGGTTGGGCCATGATCTCGGTCGGTTTCGTGCACACGCCGGCGCAGCTCGGTGCGGCGCTGCTCGCGATCGGCATCTTCGCCTCGATCTACCATCCCGTCGGCACCGCGATGATCGTGTCCTACGCCGACAAGCTCGGCCGCGAGATGGGTCTGAACGGCGTCTGGGGCAATCTCGGCGTCGCGTCCTCGGCGCTGGTCACCGGCGTGATCGGCCAGTATCTCGGCTGGCGCTTTGCCTTCATCGTCCCGGGCGTGGTCACCGTCCTGATCGGCATCGTCTTCGCGATGACCGTCGTGCACGAGGACCGCAAGGGCACCAAGCAGGCGGCGGCGCAGGCGCGGGTGGCGAAGCAGGACATGTGGCGCGTGGTGCTGTCGCTGCTGATCGTCGTGATCGCGATCTCGACGACATTCAATGCCGTCACGGTCGCCCTGCCAAAGCTGTTCGCGGAGCGGCTTGCGGACCTCACCAAAAGCCCGGCGCTGCTCGGCGTCATCGCGGCCTGCGTCTACGTCTTCGGCGCGATGACGCAATACACGATCGGCCGGCTGCTCGACCACTATTCGCTGAAGACGGTGGCGCTGCCGCTGTCCTTCATGCTGGCGCCGTTCCTGTATCTCGCCGCGAGTCTGTCCAACCTGCCGCTGATCGTGGTCTCGATCGGCATCGTCATGGGCGCGTTCGGGCAGGTCACGGTCAATGACGCCATGGTCGGCAAGTACACCACGGAAGAGTGGCGCTCGCGCGCCTATGCGGTGCGCTACTTTGTTGGCTTCACCGCGGCCGGTGCCTCCGTCGGCCTGGTCGCCTGGCTCTACGAGCAGGGCGGTTTTGTCACGATGCTGCACGCCTTCGCCGCACTCTGTCTGCTGGCGATCGCGGCGGCGATCATCCTGCCGCGCGAGATCAGGACGCCGCAGCCGGCCTGAGGGCAGTCCGGGTTGTCTCCTGCTGGATCGACGGTTGTGAAGAGGCAGCCGGCTCGCGCCACATCGTCATTGCGAGCGCAGCGAAGCAATCCCGACTGCCGCCGCGGAAAGATCCCGGATTGCTTCGCTGCGCTCGCAATGACGGGGGATGTTGCGACGCATCGCGCAATTCCAGCGCCATGATGCAATTCTGCTGGTGTTTTGCCCGACGTGTCAAACGTGTTGTCGGCAGTCTGGGGACGCCGCGTGCGGCGTCGTTCTACTTTGCATGGGGTTGTTTTCGAGTTTTTTTTGTGAACCGCTCGTAGCCCTGGCGCGGAGGCGGGAACTCCCTTCGCCTCCCGCGGGTTCTACCCCCGGTCGCTGCCGGCACATTGCCGGGCGAGATGAACGGGGAACGACACCTGCATGCAGTGGAGCCTGCTCCGACCGGTCGGCCTCGTCCCTGCGGCGCTTGTCCTCACGACGATTGCGGCCAGTGCCGAGGGCGGCAAATCCGCCGGACCATCCGAATTCCTCCTGGTGGCGCAGATCGTGGTCCTGATCGCCGTGGGCCGCGGCCTTGGCGAAATCATGCAGCGCATCGGGCAGCCCTCAGTGATCGGTGAACTACTGGCCGGCATCCTGCTCGGGCCGTCGCTGTTCGGCTGGATCTGGCCGGAAGCGCAGCAGGCGATCTTCCCGAAAACGCCCGAGCAGAAGGCGATGATCGACGGCGTCGCCCAGTTCGGCATCCTGCTGCTGTTGCTGCTGACCGGCATGGAGACCGATCTCAAGCTGGTCAGGAAGATCGGCAAGGCGGCGATTGCGATCTCGATCGCCGGCATCGTCGTTCCTTTCGCCTGCGGCTTCGCGCTCGGCGAGTTCCTGCCCGATGCGCTCCTGCCCAATCCGCAAGCGCGAGTGGTGGCCTCGCTGTTCATGGGCACGGCGCTCTCGATCTCGTCGGTGAAGATCGTTGCGGTGGTCGTGCGCGAGATGAACTTCATGCGCCGCAATGTCGGCCAGATCATCGTCGCAACCGCCGTGATCGACGACACCATCGGCTGGATCATCATCGCCGTCATCTTCAGCCTGGCCTCGCAAGGCACCCTCGATGTGGGCTCGGTCGCCAGGGCCGTGCTGGGTACGCTGGCCTTCCTCGTCGTCAGCTTCACCATCGGCCGCCGCCTCGTGTTCCAGCTGATCCGCTGGGCAAACGACACCCTCGTCAGCACCGCGCCGGTCATTACGGTCATTCTGCTGCTGATGGGCACCATGGCGCTGATCACCCATCTGATCGGCGTGCACACCGTGCTCGGCGCCTTCGTGGCCGGCATCCTGGTCGGCGAGTCCCCGATCCTGACCCGGCAGATCGACGAGCGCCTGCGCGGCCTGATCTCGAGCTTCTTCATGCCGGTGTTCTTCGGCCTCGCCGGGCTGAGCGCCGATCTGTCGGTGCTCCGCGATCCCTATATGCTGATGCTCACTGGCCTTCTGGTCGTGATCGCCAGTGTCGGCAAGTTCGGCGGCGCCTTCGTCGGCGGCACCATCGGCGGTCTGAACTACCGGGAATCGCTGGCGCTCGCGAGCGGGATGAACGCGCGCGGCTCGACCGAGGTCATCATCGCGACCATCGGCCTCTCCATCGGCGTGCTCAGCCAGAATCTGTTCACGATGATCGTGACGATGGCGATCGTGACCACGATGGCGATGCCGCCGATGCTGCGCGCGGCATTGGCGCAGTTGCCGATGAACAAGGAGGAAAGGGAGCGGCTGGAGCGCGAGGAGTTCGAGAAGCGCGGCTTCATCGCCAATCTCGAACGGCCCCTGCTGGCGGTGGACGAGAGTGTCAACGCCACCTTTGCCGCGCACATTGCCGGCCTGATTGCCGGCATGCGCGGCCTGCCGATCACGGTGCTGCATATCGGCCGGCACGCGAAAGAGCAGGAGAAAGGGCGCGACGAGGAGCAGAGCCACGAAGCCGTGGTGAAGAAGGCGGCTGACGCGGTGTCGGACCATGGCAATGGTGACGTCGGCAGTGTCGATGTCATCACGCGCACCAGGCGCGCGGAGCTCGGCGAGACGATCGCCGACGAAGCGAGGAAGGGCTTTGATCTTCTGGTCGTCGGCGTCGACAAGGTCACCACGACCAAGGATCGCTTCGATCGGATGGTCGAGGATATCGCCGCCGAATTCGAGGGACCGCTTGCGATCGTCGCGGCCAGGGGCCGGCACCTGAAGCAGCCGATGCCCGATACGCTCAACATTCTCGTGCCGGTCTCGGGCAGCAGCGTCTCCAAGCGCGGCGCGGAGGTCGCGGTCGCGCTGGCACAGGCGGGATCAGGCTCGCTGCGCGTGATCTATGTGGCGACGACAAGGGACAAGGGCGCGCAGCGCGGCGCATCCCGCGGGCTGAGTCAGGAAGCGGGCATCCTGAAGGACACCAGCGACCTTGCCGCCCGCTACGAGGTCGACATCACCACGACGCTGCGCGTGAACAGGGCGCCCGAGGTCGCCATACTGCGTGAGATCGACACCACCGATGTCGACCTCGTGGTCATGGGCGTCGACCGGATCCAGGCCGATCACCTCTCCTTCGGCGGCGTCGCCGAGGCCGTACTGCGGCAGTCGAAGGCCTCGGTCCTGCTGGTGTCGAGCGGCGAGGCACCTCAGGTGCCCGCAGAGAAGGCCTAATGCGGGATGAGTTTTGGTTGAGTCGATGCGAGCACAAAAACTCGGACACCTCTCCCGGAGGGAGAGGTCGGATCGCATCGAAAGATGCGATCCGGGTGAGGGGTTACAGTCCCACTGAGCGCTGCGCCCCCTCACCCGGATTGCTTCGCAATCCGACCTCTCCCCGTTGGGGAGAGGTAATCCCGGACGGCCACAACCGAGCCAAATTTCACCATGCTCTAGGACTTCACCTCCGCGGCCGGCTGTGCCGCCGGCGCCGGCTTCTTGCGGGAGGCGCGCCAGTTCTCGAAGCGCTGCACCACCACGAAGAACGCCGGCACGAACAGCACCGCAAGGCAGGTCGAGGCCAGCATGCCAGAGAACACGGTGATGCCGATCGATTTGCGCGCGCTGGCGCCGGCGCCGGTCGCGAGCACCAAGGGCACCACGCCGAGGATGAAGGCGAACGAGGTCATCAGGATCGGGCGGAAGCGGGCGCGCGCCGCCTCGATCGCGGACTCCAAGATCGGCCTGCCGTCGCGCTTATGCAGCTCGAGGCCAACCTCGACGATCAGGATCGCATTCTTGGCCGACAGCGCGATCAGGAGGATCAGGCCGATCTGGCAATAGAGGTTGTTATCGATCTTCAGGCCGTTGAGGATCAGCATCGGTCCAATCAGCGACAGCGGCACCGCGAGGATCACCGAGATCGGCGCGTACCAGCTCTCGTACTGGCCGGCGAGCACGAGATAGACCAGCAGCATGGCGAGGCCGAACACCCAGTAGATCTGGTTGGAAACGGCCTTCTCCTGGTAGGACATCGCGGTCCATTCATAGCCGGTGCCCGGCGGCAGCGTCTTGTCCGCGATCTGCTCCATCAGTTGCAGCGACTCGCCCGACGAATAGCCTTGCGCCGGCAGGCCGACGATGGTCGACGACGGATAGAGATTGTAGAGGCTGATCAGCGACGGCCCCGTGGCCGGCGTGATCTTGGCAACCGTGCCGATCGGGATCATGTCGCCGTTCTGGTTGCGCACCTGCATGTTGGCGATGTCGCGCTCGGTGACGCGGAACGAAGGGTCGGCCTGCGTGTAGACCTGGAACACGCGGCCGAACTTGTTGAACTGATTGACGTAGGACGAGCCAAGATAGGTCGACAGCGCCGAGAACACCTGGTCCGTGGTCACGTGCAGGGTCTGGGTCTTCACGCGGTCGATCTCGACGTTGAATTGCGGCACCGACGCGCGGAACGAGGACGAGACGCGCTGCAGCGCGCTCTGGCTCTGGGCGTTGCCGACCATCGCACCGGTGATCGCCTGGAGCTTGGCGAAATCGCTGTTGCCGTCGCGCAGCTCGACCTGCATCGAGAAGCCGGCCGCGTTGCCGATGCCCTGGATCGGCGGCGGCGGCAGCACCAGCGTGCGCGCCTCCATGATGGTCGCGAGCTTGTCGTTCAGCCCGTACACCAGCGAGCGCAGATCCTCGCCTTTGCCGCGCGCCCCCCAGTCCTTCAGGATGATGTAGGCGACGCCGGCGTTCGCAAGGCTCGCGCTGTTGTCGAGCGCGGAGATGCCGGCAATGGTGATGACCTGCTGGACGCCCGGTGTCTCCCGGACGAGCTCGCTCGCTCTGTCGAGCACTGTCTGGGTCCGCTCGAGCGAGGCGCCGTCGGGCAGTTGCACGGCGGCGATCAGATAGCCCTGGTCCTCGATCGGAAGGAAGCCGGTCGGTACCCGCGACAGCCCGTAGCCGCCGATCCCGATCAGGATCAAAGCGATCGCGATCGAGACCGTAGCATGCCCGACCAGCGTGCCGATCAGCCGCGTGTAGCCCCGCTCGAGGCGGTTATAGACAGCGTTGAAGCCACGGTAAAAGAAGTTGCGCTGCTCCGGCGGCACCGCCGGCCGCAGCCAGAGCGCGCACTGGGTCGGCTTCAGCGTTGCCGCGTTGATAGCGCTGATCAGCGCGGTTGCGGCGATCACCAGCGCGAATTGCGAGTAGATGCGGCCGGTGAGACCGGCGAGGAATGATGCCGGCAGGAACACCGAGATCAGCACCAGGGTGATGCCGACGATCGGCGCGAACAGCTGGTCCATCGCCCGGATCGCGGCGTCGTGGCCGTTCATGCCCTGCTCGATGTTGTGGGCGGCGCCTTCGACCACGACGATCGCGTCGTCGACGACGATGCCGATCGCGAGCACGATCGCAAACAGCGTCGACATGTTGATGGTGAAGCCGAGCGCCGCCATCGCCGCGAACGCGCCGATGATGGTCACCGGCACGGTCGTTGCCGGGACCAGCATCGCGCGCCAGTCTTGCAGGAACACCAGGATCACCACCAGCACGAGCAGACCGGCCTCGATCAGCGTCATGTAGACCTCGTGCACCGAGGCCTGCACGAATTTGGTGGTGTCAAATGGCGTGTCGTATTTGATGCCTTCCGGGAAGCGCTTGGCGAGCTCTGCCATCTTCTTCTCGACGGCCTGTTCGACCTCGAGCGCGTTGGCGCCGGGCGCCTGGAACACGCCGATGCCGGTGGCGGGCTGCTTGTTGAGCGAGAAGATCTGGCTATAGGTCTGCGCCCCGAGCTCGACCCAGCCGACGTCGCGCACGCGCGTGACGTCACCGCTCGTGCCGGTCTTGACGATGATGTTCTCGAACTGGGTGGCGTCGTCGAGCCGGCCGTTGACGTTGAGCGTGTACTGGAATGCCTGCCCCGGCGGCGTCGGCGGCGCGCCGACCTGGCCGGCCGAGACCTGCTGGCTCTGCTGTTGGATCGCGTTGATGACGTCCTGCGGCACCAGTCCGAGTACCTGGAGCCTGTTGGGATCGAGCCACACCCGCATCGAATACTGGCCGGCGCCGAACACCGTGACGTTGCCGACGCCGGGGAGGCGCGAAAGCTCGTCGCGGATGTTGATGGTGGCGTAGTTGCTCAAGTACAGGCTGTCGAACCTGGAGTCCGGCGAGGTCAGTGTCACGAACAGCAGGATCGAGGTCGACCGCTTCTGCACGGTGACGCCCTGGTTCTGCACGGCCTGCGGCAATTGCGACAGCGCGCTGGAGACGCGGTTCTGCACCAGCACCTGCGCGAAGTTGAGGTCGGTGCCGATCTTGAAGGTCACGGTCAGTGTATAGGTGCCGTCGGAGCCGCTGTAGGACTGCATGTAGAGCATGTCCTCGACGCCGTTGACCTGCTGCTCGATCGGCAGCGCGACGGTGTCGATCACGGTCTTGGCGCTGGCGCCGGGATAACGCGTGGTGACCTGCACCGTCGGCGGCACCACGTCCGGATATTGCGCGATCGCGAGATTGAACAGCGCCACGCCGCCGATCAGGATCATCAAGAGCGCAATGACGTTCGAGAGAACCGGCCGCTCGATGAAGAATTTTGAGATCATGGCCGCGGCTCCTACTTGGCAGACGCCTGTGGCTGCTCGATCTTCGTCGCTTGCGGGTCGATCTTCTGGCCCGGGATCACTCGCAAGAGCCCTGCGATCACGACGCGGTCGTCCGGCTGCAAGCCGCTTTCGATCACGCGCAGGCCGTTGTCCACGGGCCCGATTTGCACCTTGCGCTGCTCGACCGTGTTGTCCTTGCCGACCACCAGGAGATAGCGGCCGCCCTGGTCGCTGCCGAGCGCAGTGTCGGGGACGAGGAGGGCTGTCTTGTCCTGGTCGAAAGGCACGCGGACGCGGGCGAAATAGCCGGGCAGCAACACCCGCTTGTCGTTGGGGACGAGGCCGCGCACCGCGAGCGTTCCGGTCGACTGATTGAGGGTCGGCGCGACATAGTCGAGGTGGCCTTCATGGGGATAGCCGGTCTCGGTCTGAAGGCCCACCTGGATCGGAAACTGCTTGAGATCGGCGGGGGTCAGGCCGCGACGGGCGGCTTCGGCGCGGATGCGCAGGACGTCCTGCTCGTTGACCGTGAAATTCACATAGATCGGGTCCATCGCGACGATGGTCGCGAGCTGGGTCGGGGAGGAGACGCCGACGAGCTCGCCGATCGAGACCATGTGGGCGCTGACGATGCCGTCGAACGGCGCGGTCACCCTGGTGTAGCCGTAGTTGACCTCGGCGAGCCTGGTGTTGACCTGGGCCTGCTGGAGATTGGCCTGGGCGTTATCGCGGGTGGATGTCGAGGTGTCGAGGGTCGATTGCGAGACCGCCTGGCGCTGCACGAGCTCGACCTGCCGCTTGAAATCGGCTTCCGCCTGCTTGAGCGTGGCCTGCGCGCCGATCTCGGCCGCCTGCGCCTGCTCGAGCTTCAGCTTGTAGGTTTCCGGCTCGATCGTGAAGAGCTGGGTGCCCTGCTTCACGAAGGTGCCGTCGGTGTAGTCGATCGATTGCAGGAAGCCCTGCACGCGCGCCACGAGGTCGACGCTCTTGATCGGCGCGGTGTTGCCGGTGGCTTCGACATAGCGCGTCACCGCCCGTTGCACCGGCGTGGCGACGTCGACCTTGGGCGGCGGCGGCGCCACGAAGGTGTTCTTGTCCTCGCAGCCGGCGAGTACAAGCACGGCTGCCGCAGCGACCAGCGTCCGCCCGATATGTCCCCGCTGTCCGTTGCGTCGAGCGGGACTGGCGAGATTCGCGCGCGTCATTCGGTGGCCCCTGATTGCTCTCTGTCGGTGCGGCAGGCTAGCAACAAATGACCGGCCGTGGAACACCATAGCCATGGCAGTCGCCGGCCTTGCGCTGCAACGAGCCGCGTGGACTCTGACAGTTTTGTCACGTGCCGTGACAAATCGCTTTTCACCGGGCGCATGATTGACCAGAATTGTGTCAAGGGCCGCGCGATGGAAGCGACGCGGGCAGAAAGAAGACGTGCTGAGGAGAATAATGCCATGCCAGCCTCACTCTGGTCGGCCTGCGCCGGTCTCGCTCTTGCGGCGGCGGTCGCCATGCCCGCATTAGCCGACGGCTTGAAGGACGAGATTGCGCCGACCGGCAAGCTGCGGGTCGCGATCGCGATCAGCCCGGCGGGCGGTGCGTTCTGGTCAACCAAGACCGAGTCAGGCTACGCCGGCGTCCCCGTCGACCTCGGCAAGGAGATGGCCGCCCGGCTCGGCGTGCCCGTCGAATATGTCGTGCATCAGAACTCCGGACAGATCACCGACGCCGCCGCGAAAGGCACTCTTGAAAAGGGGGCTTGGGACGTCACCTTCCTGCCCAAGGATCCCGAGCGCGAGACCGAGATGATGTTCGGGCCGATCTACGAGGTCGCGGACGCGACCTACATCGTCAAGCCCGGCTCGACCGTCACCAGTTTCGCCACCCTCGATCAGCCCGGCACCAAAGTCGCGGCCGTCAACAACACGACCACGATGCGGGGTGCGATTGCGCATCTGAAGAATGCGAAGGTCACGGGCTATCAGACCTATGACGAAATCTTCGATCTCTTAAAGAGCGGCGGGATCGACGCTTTCGCGCTGTCGCGCGACCAGCTCAACAAGATGGCGCAGAAGATTCCCGGCACGCGCGTCCTGGACGAGACCTTCAAGAAGACCGTCACCGCCGTCGCCGTGCCGCCCGGCCATGCGCAGGCGCTGGCGTTCGTCACCAAGTTCATGACGGAGGCGACGACCAACGGCACGCTGCGCAAGGCCTATGATAATAATGGCTTGAAGGACACGCCGATCCGCACGGAATAGTGCGGCGTGTCTTGATCGCGTCTTGATATTGTCATGCAATCTCATTGCGCGACGCCGTCGCGATTGCATTCGTGAAAAAATTTCTACGAAGCGCTGCGCAAAATGTCTCACGCGTCAAACTGACACAGGCCTGTCATTGCTCGTCGTTAACGTTCCCGACGTCGGCTTCATTCCTTCGGGGCAAAACAGCTATGAAATCCAGACTTCTTTCAACGGCTGCGATTTTCGCAGCCGCGACGACACTTGCGTGCAGCATTCCGGTCCTCGCGGACGATTTCGGTCAGGATCACGATCGCGGACACGATCAGGATCGCCACCGTCATCCGCATGACATTCATACGGAAACGCCGATCAAGCATCTCGTCGTCATTTTCAACGAGAATCGTTCGTTCGACCATTACTTCGCGACCTATCCGAATGCGGCCAATCCGTCGGGCTCGATTCCCTTCGTTGCGAAGCCGCATACGCCGAAGGTGAACAACCTCGCCAACGCCAACCTGTTGGTGAACAACCCGAACCTCAACGAGGCCAACGGCACCGGCGCGACGGACCCGTTCCGCCTCGATCGCACCCAGGCCAACACACGCTCGCAGAACCACTCCTACACGCCCGAGCAGCAGGCCGTCGACAACGGCAAGGAAGATCTGTTCCCGAAATTCACTGGTCGCGGCACCGCCGGTGGCGCCGGCGCGTTCGGCACCAACGGTCAGGTGATGGGCTATTTCGACGGCAATACCGTCACTGGCTTCTGGAACTACGCCCAGCACTTCGCCATGAGCGACAATGCCTGGACCGACACCTTTGGTCCGTCGACCCCGGGTGCGCTCGAGGTGATCGCCGGCCAGACCAACGGTGCGCAGAACATCATCGGCACCTCGTCCTCGATCGCCGACGGCCAGGGCGGCCTGACGCTGATCGGCGACACCGATCCGGCCTCCGATTCCTGCTCGAGCACAACCAGCACAGTATTGATGACGAGCAAGAACATCGGCGACCTGCTCAACGACGGGCACATCAGCTGGGGCAGCTTCATGGGCGGCTTCGACCTGACGCTCAAGAACGACAACGGCACCACCGGCTGCGGCCGCAGCACCTTCTCGAGCAATGTCAACGGCACCATCGTGGACTACATTCCGCATCACGCCTGGTTCCAGTACTACAAGTCGACCGCCAACCCGACCCATGCGCGGCCGAGCTCGGTGAATGCGATCGGCCACACCTATGCGATGGACGGCAAGACCGTTGACCCGGCCAATCACAGCTACGATCTCGAGGATTTCTACGCGGCGGTGAAGGCGGGCAATTTCCCGGCCGTCTCCTACATCAAGATGCCGGCCTTCCAGGACGGTCATCCCGGCAACTCCGATCCGCTCGACGAGCAGGTCGGCAACGCCGAGCTGATCAACTTCCTGCAGAAGCAGCCGGAATGGCGCGAGACAGCCGTCATCATCACCTATGACGACTCCGACGGCTGGTACGACCACCAGTATGTTGCGCCGAAGAGCGCCTCCTATGATGCGACCGCCGATCAGATCAACGGTCCGGGCCTCTGCGGCCTCGGCCCCGACAAGCAGCCTCAGCCGAAGGGTCTCAACGGTAAGCCGGTGAATGGCCGCTGCGGTCCGGGCACGCGCATTCCCTTCATCGTGGTCTCGCCCTACGCCAAGAACAACTACGTGAGCAGCACCTATATTTCGCAGGCTTCCGTGGTGCGGTTCATCGAGGACAACTGGCTGCACGGCGAGCGCATCGGTGGCGGCTCGTTCGATGCCAGCGCCGGATCGATCATGGACCTGTTCGACTTCGATCAGGACCATGGCCGCGACCTCCGGACGAATGTGCTGTTCCTCGACCCGACCTCCGGCACGGTGATCGTCAGCCCGCCGGACGAGCATCACCACCACTAGGACCATCGGTCATATGAACAGCCGCACTCTGTGGCTTCTCGGCGCCGGCCTGCTCGTTCTGGCCGGCGCCGTCTTTGCCGTCGAGACACAAGGACTTGCGGAGGCGAATTCGGCGGGTGCGAACCCGAACCCGGTTCATCTCAGGCGTCCGCCCGTTGCGCCGCTTTCGGCGATGGCGCAACTCGGCAAGGCGATTTTCTACGACGCGTCGCTCTCGTCGTCCGGTGCGTTGTCATGTGCATCGTGCCACAGCCCGGATCACGCCTATGGTCCGCCCAATGACGGCCCGGTCATGCTCGGCGGCGCCACCCTGTCGCGACAAGGCGCACGCGCGGTGCCGTCGCTGACCTATCTCGAGCGCCACCCGAATTTCAGCATCGGCCCCGACAAGGGCGATGATGACAACATCGTCGACCTCGCGCAGATGGCCGCGCTCGGCGCGCAGAGCGCGCGCGTGACGAAAACGGCGGGGGCTGCTGGATCGGCGGCGAATATCGTGCCGCAGGGCGGCCTGTTTTGGGACGGCCGCGCCGATACGTTGCAGGACCAGGCGCTGTTTCCGCTGCTCGACCCCAACGAGATGGATGGCGGCAGTGCCGAAGTGGTCGCAGGCAAGCTGCGACACGCGCCCTACGCCCAGCGCTTCGTCGAGTTGTTCGGTGCCCGCGTTCTCGACAATCAGCGGCTCCTGATTGCGGAGGCGATGTTCGCCGTCGCCCGCTATCAGGTGGAAGAGGTGAGCTTCCATCCCTACACCAGCAAGTATGACTACTGGCTCGAGGGCAGGGCGCGGCTAAGCGAGAGCGAGCTGCGCGGGCTGCAACTCTTCAACGATCCCGACAAGGCCAATTGCGCCGGCTGCCACACCTCGGCGCCGACCCGTGATGGCCTGCCGCCGCTCTTCACCGATCACCAGTACGAGGCACTCGGTGCGCCGCGCAATGCCGCGCTCGAGGGTAATCGCGATCCCGGTTATTTCGATCTTGGCGTCTGCGGTCCGCATCGCACCGACATCCCCGAGCAGACGCAATATTGCGGGATGTTCCTGACGCCGACGCTGCGCAACACGGCGACGCGCCGCGCGTTCTTCCACAACGGCGTCTTCCACAGCCTGAAGGACGTGCTCGATTTCTATAATTTCCGCGACACCAACCCGGAAAAGGTTTCTCCGCGCGCTGCCGACGGCACCGTGCAGAAATACGATGACCTGCCGGCGAAGTATCGCGCCAATGTCGATGTCAGCGATCCGCCCTTCGACCGTCATCCCGGCGACACGCCGGCGATGACTGAGCAGGACGAAGCCGACATCATCGCGTTCCTGAAGACGCTGACGGACGGCTACAAGCCGGAGAACTGAGCCGTCCTGTCTGCATGCCACGCGGCGAGTACGGCCTGCTCTTCGTCGCTGGTGAGGCCGATGATCGGGCCATTGCTGGTGCGAAGCCAATGAAGCGTGTCGCGCGCGGTGACGGCCGGCGGCCGCGAGGCCAATCCGGCATTGCGCGCCGGTGCAGTATCGCGCGTCATGAAGCCGGCGAAGTCGGGCAGGGGAAGCCACAGCGGCAGCGACCGTGGGCCGGCCCAACGCCGTACATCGTGTGCCTCCAGGAACGCGCGATCGACCCAGGTGAAAGTGCACGATGAGCCCAGCGCGGATCTGCACTCTGCCAGCAACTCGCCGCGCGTGCGTATCGGTCCAATTCCGTCATAGACACCGGTCAGGCCGACCTCTGCCGCGTGCACGATCCACTGCGCAAGGTCGCGCACGTCGATGAACTGGACGGCATCCTCCGGCGATCCCGGCGCGAGGACCTCGCCGCCGCGTGCGAGCCGCGCCGGCCAATAGGCGAACCGTCCCGTCGGATCCTCCGGCCCGGCGATGAGGCCGGCCCGGCAGATGAAGGCATCGTCGCCGACGACCTGCTCGCAGGCGACCTTGGCGGCACCATAGGCGGCCTCGGTGCTGTGCTCGACGTCAGGTGCGATAGGCTCGCGCAGCGGCGCCGTGTCCGCGCTCTGTCCCGGCGTACGGTTGTCCGCATACACGCTGACGGTCGAGACAAACGTCCAATGCGCCGTTGGCCGCTTCAACGCCGCGACGGCGCGGCGGACCTGGCCCGGATGTCGCGAGACATCGACCACGGCATCGAACGCCTCGCCGGTCAGCGGCGCAAGACCGTCGGCAACGTCGCGGTCGATGCGAACGAAGCGGGCGCCTTGCGCCATCGGTCCCGCGAGGCCGCGCGCCGCGCAGGTGACGTCATGACCGGCGGCGCAAGCATGGACGGCAACAGCCCGCCCCAGGAACTGGCTGCCGCCCAGAACTAGAACACGCATGAGATTGTCCGTGCCGCCGACAACATCGTGACGCTCCCTTTCCGACCGCGAAAGATGTAGGATCGATAGCCTACGACGTCCAGTAGCAGTTGCAACCGATCCTTCAGCGCGCCCTGATCTCCGCGTATTTCGCCATCGCGCGCTCGAACTTCCGGTTGAACAGCCACATCGCACCGAGGATGTCGCGGAAGCTTGCCGACGTTCTCGCTCTGTCGGCCTGTCCGAAGGCGAAGACGCTGTTGTTGCGCAGGTGTCTCATGATCGTGGGATCGGACACCCTGTAATTCAGCAGGTTGCCCGACCTGAGCGCGGACCTCGTCGGGGTCGGAATGATCTGGATGAGCTCGAACAGCTTCATCTGGTCGATCGGGTCGGGCAGCGTCTTCACGATCGCGGGGATCTCCGGGAAGAGGTCGGCATGCGCGTTCATCAGTCCGTCTCTCACCGCGGTCCAGTGATTGAAGCGGTGATCAGTGCCGCGGGCCCGCGCCTCTTCCCGGTCATCACGCGCACTCAGTTCGGGATCGGCCGCCGCGATCGCGCCCTTGATGGCCTCCCATTTCCTGCGGCCGTTACGGTCCTCGGACGGGCCCGTCTGCAGGCTGCCCATATAGGTGTTCGAGCGCCCGTTTCGAACGTTCTGCTTGCCGTTGGTCTCCGCAAAGAACAGCCCCAGGCTGATCCGGCCGGCCGCTTCGGCTTGCGGCGCTGAAAGGCCCTTGGCGCGCGCAATCGCAACGGCGAGATCGACGACGTCCTTGAACGGCGTCGCCGAGTTCTGCGCGCCGGCGGGCGGCGCCTCCATGATCTCGAACAGGTTTGCGTATTCGTCGACCAGCGGTTCGATGTCGGCATCGAAATAGGCCGGGGGGATTTCGAACTTGTTGGGCTTGCCGATTCTGGATGGAATAGCGTCCGTGAGATCCTTGTAGCTGCTGATCACCGCGACGCGCGCCAGGTAAAGCGCCTGTCCCGGCAGGTTCGGCAGCGGCTGCTTTGCCTCGATCTGGCGGCGCCGCTCGGCGAGGATCGCTTTGAAGCTGGCGAGCGCGCGATCATAGGCGGCAACCGCATCCGATTGGCGCGCGGTGAGCTCGGCCTGCTGTCCAACGGCGGGCGCCGTGACGAGGAAGGCAAGAGCCGCCAAGGCTGCGGCGGCAAGACATCTCGGTCTCATGGCGGGGTCCCCGGCCTGTCGATTCGGTGGCCAAGGGATCGTAAGCATCAGAGGCGGAGGCTGGCGAGATGCAAATCCCGCTCAGCCGGAATCCTTCGTCGTTACGCCGCCGCCCGGTAATCCGGCGCGGAAGCCAGGAACCTCGCATACGCGTCCGCATCCGGCGGCAGGAAGCGTTCGGCCAGCCCCCCGCGCTTGTGCTCCTTGGCGCCGATATCGGCAATGAGCTCGTCGAAATGACGGTAGTGATAGGGCGCGACGCAGAGACCGCCATAGACCCCCGCGGCCGGCCGCTCGACGCGCTTGAAGTGCAGCATCATCTCGATGTTGTCGCGCATCTGCTTGGCCGTCGGCTGGCGTGCGAGCTGCCCGTCGGCGTAGCGGACCAGCCAGTTGGCGGCGAGGTCGGCGCAGAGCACGGTGCAGAACGACGAGTTGAAGCCGACGAAGCCCATGTCCGGCAGGTCGGGATTGGCGATCAGCCGATAGAGCCGGTACTGCCCGTCCGCGTCGATCAGTTTCTCCTGATACGCCGCGGGCAGGAACGGCACGCCGAGCTTGTAGCCGATCGCGAGCACCGCGATATCGGCGGCTACGTGCTCGCCGCCGCTCATCAGGATGGTGTCGCCTTCATAATGATCGAAGCTGCCGAACACGGCCTTGATGCGGCCGTCGGCGACCATCGGATAGAAGTCCGGCGTCGCGATCGGGACCGAGCAGTTGACGCCGTCCTCGATGCGCTCCTTCGGCACCATTCCGCATGCCCTGAGCTTGAGCTGCGCCTTCAACAGGCTCTCCAGCCCGCGCCAGTTCGCCCAGACGAGGGGCGCCGCGACGCGGTGGGCGATGCGGGCCATCGCGCTCGCGCCCCAGCCCGGAAACATCTGCTCCTGGGCGCGGATGTAGAGGATGCGCTTGAAGTTCACGAGCCCGCCGATGAAATAGGGGATGCGCCAGACCGGCTCGCGCATCACGATGGTCACCTCGCGCGCGCCCGCCTTCACGGCGTTCACCGCGATATCGGTCGCCGACTTCGATCCGCCGAGCACGACGACACGGCGCCCTTTTGCCAGCGACGGGTCATTGTATTTTGAGGAATGCAGGATCTGGCCGCCCTTCGCGAGAAAGCCCTCTTCGCCCGGGCAGCTCAGCTCGCGCGGTTCGTTGAACTGTCCGGTGCAAACGGCAACGAAATCGAAATCCTCCGTGGTGGCCACGCCGCTTCCGTCCTTCAGCGTCAGAGTCCAGCCCGGCTTGCCGCCGGCGCGGCGCGCCATGCCGGCGACCGCAGTGTTGAGCCGCAGCATGCGGTCGACGCCAAAACTCCTGGCATAGTCGGTGAGATAGGCATGGACCTGCGGCCCGGTCGGCCATTCCGGGTAGTCTTGCGGCATCGCGCGGTCGGTGTAGCGGTAGAGCTCCTTCGGACTCTGGGTCTGCACCTCCGGATAGGAGCGCGCCGGCTCCCAGACGCCGCCGAGATCGGCACTGCGTTCGACGATGGTGACCCGATGGCCGCGGGCGAAGAACGCCTTCGCGGCGGCAAGGCCGGAGACGCCGGCGCCGATCACGCAGACATGCTTGGGGCTGACCATGGATTTGCTCGCAATCAGGATGTTTGGACGCAAGCGGTCACGTTCGGCCACAATGCGCGGCCGGCGGACCTGCAATCGGACGGATATGGACGAGGTCGCCGGCCGCCTAGTCGTTGGCCTCGGGCGGCAGGAAGTCGACCTCGTGCAGGGCGGAGATGCGCACGACCTCGGCGGGGTCGGTCAGATTGTGGAGCTGGTTGAACAGCGCCTCAAGCTTCTGCATCGGCGAGACCCAGAACAGCGCGCGGCACGGCTTGTCGGATTTGTTGAAATAGCCGTGCGGAATGCCGCGCGGCATGCGCACGAGATCGCCGGCCTTGGCCTTGACCCACTGGCCATCGAGCTTGAGGTCAAGCACCCCTTCCTGCACCAGAATGAACTCGTCCTGGGTCGGATGGATGTGCACCGGCACAAACTGGCCGGGCTCGCTGTTGGTCTCGAACGCGAAGGTGGAGTCGGTGATGGCCTTGGGGAAGTAGAGCTGGCCCAGAATATTCCAGCTCTTGCCGCCATAGCCCGTGCCGTTCGCGGTAATTCCCTTTTCGAGTGCAGTCATGGCTCGCCTCCGTCATGGTTTCCGGCGAGGGTGGAGCTTCGGCGAGGCGCGGGCCGCTGTCTATCCGCTAAACGAATCCAGAGATGGTTGTTGCCGTGCAGCACGACGATTTTGCGACACGGCTCTTTCCGGCGGTTGGGAACTATTATAGGCTTAAAACAATTCCGTGACGCGAAGCGTGGTCGACGATGTCCGCAGCCGTGCTGGAAATGAGCGCCCCTCCGTCCGATGTCGAAAGGCTTGCGGAGTTCGGCCGCGTCACCACGGAGGACGTCGACGAGGCGGCCGAGCAGGTCGGGCGCATTTTCTGCCCGCATGATCTCAGGCCGATGCAAGCGCGGGCGTCCGGCTTCTCGGCCCGGCATAATTGTGCGGCCTTCGACGGCTTTTCGATCAACTATGTCGCCTATGGCGGATCGGTCACCATCGATCCCGGCTGCCTCGAACGCTTCTTCCTGGTCCAGATCCCGCTGAAGGGAGCGGCCCAAATTCGCGCCGGGACCCGCGAGATCGCGACCGCGCCGGGACGGACGGCGTCACTTCTGTCGCCGACGATCCCGACCCGGATGACATGGATCGACTGCGCGCAAGCGATCCTCCTGCTCGACCGCCGCATGGTCGAGCAGCGCGCCGCGGCGCTCTCGGGCCGGGCGGCACGCGCCGTCGAATTCGACCCGGCGAACGATCTGGACGCGCCCGCCGCACCCGGCCTCCAGGCGAAGCTCGACGAGCTGATGATGCTTGCCGAACATCTCGGGCCATCTCGCAGGCTTTCAGCGGTCGCGATGGCAGACCGGCGCGAGGCGCTGCTCGATCATCTGCTCAACCGCCATCGGCACGACTTGTCCGACGCAATCAGGACATTCTCGGGACAGGCCGAACGCCTGCCGCGCGCGCTCCGCGACGCTCGGGACTATCTTGCGGCCAATGCCAATGAGCCGCTCGACCTCGCGCAGCTCGCCGGCGTCTCCGGCATCGGCATCCGCGCGCTCCAGCTCGGCTTCCGCCGGCATTTCGGCCTGTCGATCTCCGAGATGCTGCGCGACATCCGCCTCGCCCATCTCCACACCCGCCTCTCGCAGGCTATGCCCGATGCTTCCATCACCGACATCGCCTTCGATCTCGGCTTCACGCATTTGAGCCGCATGGCCGGCGCCTATCGCGCGAAATTCGGCGAGACGCCCTCAGTGACGCTGAGGCGAAGGATGAGCTAGGCCGTGTACCATAAACCGTCGGCGTGACGCGACGAAGGCCTCGTCCGCCTTGCCCCTATAGCAACCAAGTTCGTGCGGCAGCCAATATGTCGCGATGGGCCACAAACGGACTCATGCGCTGCAGCAAGGCGCACTCGAGATCACGATGGCAGCATGAAATTCGTCGAGCGGCAGCCCTTCGCCGATCTCGATGCCACCGCGCGCAGGATTGTCGAAATGGCGAACGGCAAGCCGTGGAGGATGGCCGTATCTTCGTCGAACGCGTCAATGAGCCATTTCTGACGGCTGGCGGCGGTGGCGAGCAATTCCGCACCTGTATCGAGCGCGCGTCGCTCTCGGCTGGCTGTGGCGGCACGAGAGCGGCACTTGCTCGAAAATCACCGAGAGGGCGGCGCTGTTTGCCTGATCCACGATTAGTGACCGCGAAAGCACACCTACATCGATTTCGAAGAAACGCACAGCCCGCAAGTTACCTTGTTTGGGATCGCAAGCTAAATGTAGAGACAGTTTCGTTTTAGAAGGCCTTCGATGACCCTGCTTGTGACCGTAAATGATTCAGAGGAGGATCAGACTGGCGCCCCCAACGCGAAGGCTGTGATCGCCGTCGTTGGACTGGCAATTGAGGCGAGAATAGCGGGGATGGCAGCGATGATCGCTGATGGTGACCGGACCGCGTCTAATTTGCGTGACGCCATCCGAAAAGGTGCGCGCGGGATTATAAGCTTTGGCGTATGCGGCGGGCTGGATCCGAAGCTCCGACCGGGTAAGGTTGTCATCGCTTCGTCGGTGTTTGCCGGGAAAGATGAAGCTTATCCAAGTGACGTTCCTTGGGCCCAGGAGCTCCTTCGGATGATCCCGGGCGCCGGCTACTCTCCGATTGCTGGAGTGGCTACCCCGATGACAAGTTTTGAGGAGAGACGGGACCTCCATGCCACCACCGGGGCTGTCGCAGCTGATATGGAGTCGCAAATCGTGGCCCGAATTGCCGCCGAATTCAGAATTCCCTTTGCCGCTTGTCGCGTTGTTCTAAACCCTGCCCATCGGATACTTCCGAGAGCGGCGCTCATAAAGATGGGACCCGCAGGTAAGCCTAGACTGCGCAAAATTGGAGGTTCAGTTGTTAGCGACCCACGGCAACTTCCTAGACTTAGCCGATTAGCCGTTGACGCTGTTATTGCGGTGAGGGCATTGCGCAGGGCCAAACAACGGCTTGGAACTCACCTCGGTTTCCCGCACTTTCAAGGCCGCTTACCGCGTCGACTGCTGCACTTCAAACAATAACACCAGTCCGATCCCGCCGTCAGTGCTGCTGCCCGCACGGCGTGACGCCGGCCAGGCAAGTGCGAATCCGAGCTGCCAAAAGGATAACTGGCCCGAGTCCCTGTGCGATCAGCGTTATTCCGATGGCGACAGCTACGTCGGCAGCGCGCTCTCACGAGTCGGACTGCGGGTCGAACTTTGGCATAGCTTTCGAACCCGCACGTGAGCGCAGGAAGGCCTTGCTCACCGCTAGGGCCGGCGCAGCCAAAAAGGCGGTCAAGGCGGCCCACGAAAGGATGGGACGCGGCGCGGCCGCATGGCGCTCAGGCAGATCCGCCGCCGATCCAAAGCAGCCTCTTCGTTTTATGAATCGCCAAGCGAGCGGGTTCCACTGGCTCCAGACCTGCTCGGCCTGCGCTGCCAGCAGGCCGGAGACGACCTCCGGCGGAGGTCCAAAAACCTCAGGTAGCTTGTTCGACAAATCGTCATCCTTCAGCACGTCCCATTTCGAATATCCGCCCATGACAGGAGACGAGAGGGCGAACACCACCCGACCAATCCGCGCCTCCCTTGAAGAAAACGAACACATCGGGCAAGGTTCAACGATCGAATACAAGGTGCAATCTTGCAGACGCTTTCGTTTGAGGACCTTTTGTGCCGCGGAAAGTGCCACGAGCTCCGCGTGGCGCGTCATATCGCTCTCCAATGAAACACGATTTGTCGCCTCGGCAATGACCTGTCCTCGAGAAACAATCAGGGCGCCGAACGGCAGCTCTCCTTTCTTCGCTCCAAGTCGAGCGACTTCAAGGCATCGCTCCATCAGTTGCAAATCTTGAAGGTGAGCTTCCGGCCTGCTCATGAGCATCAGCTGCTCCATCCAAGTTGACGAGCAGTCCCCCTTGGTTGCTGCGTTCCTGGGCCCGACCGAGCCTAGCTACTCCCCGGCGCGTCATGGTTCGCGACCAGGGCGACCTCCACTTCAATCCAGACGGGAGGTTAGGCGAAGCAACCCCTCCGCACTATGCGATTTCGGCTAAACGGGGCGCCACGTTCATCGGATAGCTATCGTGCGTCGGCGGGGCCGGGCCTTACGGCAGCGACCCTAGAAGCTCTGCGACACCGAAATCTGAGGTGGCTCGACCGGCTTTCTCAGGAGGTCCGACATTTCGAGCGAGGATCGCGGCAATCAGGAGGACGAACATCGCGACGGAAAGTCCATTCAGGATCGCAGACAGATATCGATTAAACCAATAGCGCATCATTACTGCACCCATGCGCATCGCCCGCTCGCTGCAACTTGCGTCGCTGCGTCGTAGGCGATTCGGTGGCACAGAGGCGGAATGGCTCCGAAATTGCGTGGCTTGCCGGCCGCGCCGATTTGCAGGCGTCGTTGGAGTGGCTCTCTAAGACCTCGGCCTGGGGGCTCTCCGATCACTTCGCCTGATTGCAACTGGCCACGTCGCCTACGGGTCATTTTCGACGGTTTCGGCGGGGATTATCGGTTGGTTGATGTCCGCTTCTGCCCGTACGCGCTGAACCAGGATCGGGCTAAGGAGCGTTGCGTTCGGCCAGATCCCGTAATTCAAACTCCCAAACTGGGGGCTCGAATCATGCGCTACGAACTCGCCGATTATGAATGGACTGCCATCAAGCCGATGCTCCCGAACAAGCCGCGTGGGAAGCCCGCCGCCATCTAACGAAGCGGTTGTAGCAAGTGGTGTATGGACCAAACGGATCCTTCAAGAATCGGCGGCGCCATTTGCCAACGGTGTGTTCATGGAGGCCGAGTTCGGCAGCCACGGACTTGCTTGGCAAGCCATCCGCACACCGCAGGATCGCGCGGCACCGCTCAGATAGCGACCGGGCAACACGATGACGGCGAACTTGCCTCTCCAACTACGTCCGCTCCTCCCGACTCAGCACCAACGGCGCGATCGGCCGGCCTCTCAAACCTGCATTCGCCACAAGCGCTCTCCTTCAAAAGGTCCCAGCGCTCTTTTATGTGACGAACTTGCATTCCAGATGACTAGTACGACCAGCCGGAACTGATCCGACGAATTGTCAACCGTCCGCACTCCGCGGCTGCCTGCGCTAGAGTGATCGCAATTGCGATGTCGGTGCACGCTCGCTCACGGGCCGCCTCGGCAAAAGTACGTTCTTCACCGCGAGTTACCCGCCGTCAGGTCCATCGCACCGGCAACGATGAGATGCCACTGATTACGGCGGATCGTGCTCGAGTCGGCGCGCCGGTCGATGAAATGCGTGGTAACTCCTGCATCATCGCCCCAAATAATGCTCTGAGCTCGAGTCTGGCGAGATGTACCCCAAGGCAAAAATGCGGTCCCGACCCAAATGCGAGATGTGGGTTCGGTTGCCGATCCACTTCGAACGCATTTGCCGACCTGAACACGGTCTCATCGCGGTTTGCCGACGCGAAGAACAATGCCACAGCCTCGCCGGCTCGTATCCGCTGGCCGCCAACCTCCGTTTCGGCCGTCGCAGTTCGCACGAGATGTCGGCCGGGGGAGGTCCATCGCAATATCTCCTCGACCGCCGTCCCGAGTAGCGTCGGATCGCGCACCAATTTAGCCATTTGATCCGGGTGACTAAGCAACGCATGCAGTCCTCCCGCTATACTGTAAGCGGTGTTTTCCTGGCCTGCGATGGCAAGCTGCATGAAATACGAAAGGCGCTCATAGTCCGGGATTGGCTGGCCGAAAATGCAAGCGTTGGCGATCGCGCTGCTGAGGTCCGCTCTCGGATGCGAGCGGCGGTCGGCCGTGACCCGGTTGAAGTATTTGCGAAATCCAATGCCGGCCAACCGGATGGACTCAGCCGGGCGGTCGGACAAGGCACGGCTCGGATCTTCCGCTCCCGTCAAGCCACGAGCTAACTTCAGGATCAAGGGATCATCCGCTTCTGGAAGACCAAGAATATGCATCATGATCCGCATGGGGAAAGGGACAGCGATCTCACTCGCGAAGTCGAAAGATTGGTCGCTCCGTGGCATGCGCCCGACAAATTGACGCGCACAATGCGTGACCAGCGCGTCGAGCTTTTCAATTTCGCTCTGAGAAAACCAGACGCGCGCAATCTCGCGGTAGGCGCGATGTTCAAGCTTGTCCATTTGGAAGAGACTGCGCAGCACATCGGGTTTGCCGGAAACCTGCCGTATGTTGGCCTCGCCTGCTTCGCTGGACAGCACGGATCTTGGTGCTGCGATGAAAGGCGCGCCCCTTGCTTCAACCGCCATTATGTCGGCGTGTCTAGAGACGAGCCAAAAGGGCCGCATACCGGGACATTCGACCCAATATACGGGCGCTTGCGACCGAAGAAGAGTAAACGCAGCGTGCAGCCCAGCTTCATCCAGCTGGCCATCCGGTGAAATGACCAAGAGCGCAGCTTCGCGTAGCCGGTCCACGCGATGAGAGGGCGAACGCCGCATGCTGGTCTTGGGCGCTATCGCTGTGCGACCCGTCTTGCGAACCGTGCCCCGCCCCATTTGTCGGTCCCCGCCAACCAGGCATTCTATGTTGTCGTATCCGAAACTGCGTTCGAAGTGCGGGCGAGGAGGGTAAATTCCTCCAGCCCGTAGTCGTCCAAAATCTCGATCGACCGACCAAGCTTTTGTTCGCAAAATCGCGCCCATTTCCCTGGGGTCGTACGGTAGAGCAGACCCGGTTGAGAGCGCCGTCCCGACTTTTTCAGGAAGTTGACGGCGAAACCAAATTTGCTCATTCGATGCATATCAAACAACATGGTGCTCACGAATCTTTCCCAAGTGAGTAGAGGAAAGCCAAGCATCACATTCATTATGCCGCTGGCGACCACGTAGTCAGACAGTTCTGATACGTTCCGCCCAACGACAAAACGTACGTTGGAATTACCAGGATGGCGGCGTCGGCCCCGACGCACCATCTCGGACGACAAATCAACTCCCAAATAATCAACATTGGCAACGCCCCGGTGTTTAATGAGAAACGTTGCCAGCGCGCCGTAACCGCAGCCCAGGTCGATCAACGAAAATGGTGCATTGGCCGGACAAAGCCGGAGAAGCTGAACAAAGCGTAGCCATTGCGTCGCCGTGCACGACCAATCCACCCCACGGGGGTTCGCTCCGTGGCTGGCAAGTTTGGCGGCGTAGTAGGCCCCCACTTGGGTGCAAACCAAGCCTAGTTCGGCACCCGTCAGGAGCTGCGTAGAGTTAGAACGCCGATCGGCCTGCTTCACTTCCTGCTTCGTTTCTTCTTTGCGGCGCGGGCCGCCTGCCCATCTTCTTTGGGTAAAGTCGGGATCGATATGACCAAATAGGACTGCTTTTCGTAGATGATGGGTTGCCCGCGCGTAACCTTTACACGGCGGTCCTTGCTCATCAAATGCGTGGTTGTGTAGACGGGAAGAGGCGCCTTACTGTCGAGATTGTCTTGATACGCACTTCGAATGCGATCGTGACCACTCACCCCTTTCTGATCAGAATCGTATTTTTTCAGGAGGTCGAGGAAGACGAACCACCGCCGCCGTTCTAGGAAATCCACCGGGACAATGTGCAGGACTCGGAAAGCCTGCTTGAGGGAATACTTGCTCGAAAATACTCTAAATTCCTTCTGGATGACGACCATCTCTTTAAGCGGGTGGCCAGGACCGAACCTCGTGTTAAGCTGGAAAAGCATGTCGGCAGTGGAAAAATCGCTTATTGCTATTCCCATTTTTCTCCCCTTTTATGATTTTAAAGCCCCGCGAGCATACACCTCAATTTTCAATTTGAACGCTCTTATTTGCGATCTTCACATCGCCGGGTCTAAGATCAGCTAATCTCGACGCGAAAATTGCCGCCCCTGTGACGTCCAGCAAAGCTTTCGCCCTCTGCAGGTGATCATCGCACAACTCCGGGTTGATTGCACCTCCGGCAAGCTCAAGGTCGGCTGCGACGATGTGCGCATGGAGTTCGGCAACCCGATCAGTTCGCCTCCGTGCCACCTCGATAGCCTCCCTTACGAGTTGTCCGGCGCGTGCCTTTTGACCCGCGCGCTTCACCACGTCCGCCAGATAGGCAAGCAGTCGCGCCTCGATCTCGAGACCCGTCTTTGATTTTCTCGCAGTTGCTAATGCCTCATGCAAATCGTCGGAAGCCGAGCCGAAATCTCCTTCGGCAGAACTCACGAGAGCGCGGCAGAGGCGGGCTGCGGTAAAAAGGTAGGTCATTCCGGATTGAGAGGCGTAGCCCTCCACCTCTTTCGCGTGCAATCCTGCCATCGCGATATTCCCTCGATGGAATGCCATCTCGACCGCGGCAAGATGCGCGTGGTACTGAACGACCGGAATAGCCTTTGACTGGTCAGCTCGAAAAGCCGTCGCCAGGCACCTCTCGGCGGCCTCGAACTGACCAAGGAGGACTAACGTTCTCGCGCGCAGGCAGAGTAGCCACTGCCCGACATCAAAGCCGAAGATCTGACTTGCGTTTAGCCCGAGAACAACGCCGTTGTCCGCCTGGCATCGCTCGTCATTCGCGGTCATTGCGGTGTCGTTAGCATCGAGACTTTCGCGAAGACAGCCGGCAAGCAGGTACGCCTGGCATAGCTGCGCATTGCATGCAACAAATACATCCGGATCTTTGCTGGCCTCAGCTGCCGCGACTCCCTGTCGGGCCAGACCAATGTAGTCGTCAGCTGCGCCGCTGGCTGCAAAAACACGTCCATACGCACCCAGCAGCAGCGCTTCGTGCTTTCGATCGCCAGCTTCGCGAGCATATTGCAAAGCTTCTTCGGCATAGGGCTTCGCATCTTCAGCCGATAAGCCTTCGCTCCAGGCAAAACCTAACACGCGACCACTGGCAAGAGCGCGAAGCTGGTCGACAGCGGTACTTCTAGGCTGATCCCGCAGCAGCCAACGCACTCTTTTCCATTCAGTGAGTGCCCGCGCCGAATTTTTCCTGCCCAGCCAGAGGGCGGCGCGGCGCAAATGCATCGCAGCTTCCAGCATTTGTCCAGCCGCCTCGCAATGATAGGCGAGCAAGCTGGCTGACTCGTCTGCGCTCCCCCACGGAGCTCCCTCGATCGCCCTTGCTACCGAGGAGTGCAGTTGGGCCCGGCGAGACCGAAGCTGCATTGCATAAGCTACCTCCTGGATCAAAGGATGCCGAAACGAGTAGCCCGGCCTGTCGATGTTACTGCTGGCAGTTATGAGATCCAGGTCGCAAAGACGTGCAAACAGTCCCTTGATCTCTTGCTCCGGAATTCCTGAAACCTCCATGGCTATCGTCAATGGAAATTCCTTGCCGATGACGGCGCCGATTTGTAACGCCGCTTTCTCGAGCGCAGGCAGCAGGTCAATACGGGCGCCAATCACCGCTTCTATGGTTGCTGGCAGCGTCGGGGTCAGCCAGTCGGACGATACGATCCGGTATTGGCCGCGTTCGCCGAGCAGCGTGCCGCTTTGTGCCAGGGCTCGTACCAGTTCCTCCGCGAAAAAAGGATTGCCATCGCTTTGCTGCGCGATGTCTGTAACCATGTTAGCCAGGTGCGGATCGTCTCCGATTTGATCTCGGACCAATTGTTGAATGTCGCTGCTGCCCAGTTCGGTAAGCCTAAGTTCAGTGAAATGTTCTATCGACCACGGAGGAGCCCATGTCGGCCGATAGTTTACGATCATGACGAGCTTGGTGCCCTCAATGGCCTCGGCGATAGCCGTTACGAAATCCTCACTGAGATCATCGAGCCAGTGTAAGTCCTCGAAAATGATAACCGAGGTTTGACGCCCGGCCGCTACTGCAATTCGCTTGATGAGGTTGCGCACCCGCAAGTGCCATGCCTTCGGATCGGCGCGTTGCGTATCCAATTCCGGTGCCGGAAGTCCAAGGAGATTCAGCAAATATGGCAGCTCGTCGACGAAGGTCGGATCGAGCGCAAGGAGGCGTTCCTCAATTTTTGCGCGCGCTATCTTGTGATCAAGTGTCGCCGTGATGCGGAAGAAGGCGCGCAGTAATTCCAAGACCGCGAGCAGCGGCATTGATTGCGACTTCCCAAATACTTGTGCGCGTCCCTCCAAGACCTTGAGGTTGCGTTGGCGGCACCACTCGCCGAGCTCATAGCATAACCGGCTTTTTCCCATGCCGGCGTGCGCGACTATCCCGATGACGCTTCCGGCGTTATTCTCGGCATCAAGCACAGCCTTTTTGAGAATTTCCAATTCAGCGTGTCGCCCCCGCAATGGAGAAAGGCCGATCGCGCGGAATCTATCGCTACCAACGCCAGGCTTCAGGCCGATCAGGCGAAATACCTTGATGGGCTCCGGAACGCCCCTCAGTGTGCGAACACCTGCCGGGGAGGTCTCGCAATAGTCCCTGACGAGGTCATTGCATTCCATACTCAACAGGATCCCGCCTGGCTCCGCCTCGTGTTCCAACCGGCTGGCAATATGCAAAACGAGGCCCTGCGCCTCGTGGCCGAAGGCGTCCCCTCTGGGAGATGCAACGACCTCTCCCGAGTGAATTCCTATTCTGATCTGAGTCGGAATCGGTAGTGCGGCGACCGCTTCCTGCATCGCTAAGGCCGCCTGGCAAGCAAGAAGAGCATGCGCGTCTTGCGCACGGGGCGCACCGAAAATAGCGTCCAGTCCATCGCCAAGCGTATGGAGGATCGTCCCCCCGAAGCGCTCCGCCGCCTGCATCATGGCTTCAACAGCAGGCTGGAGGCGCCGCCCGGCGGATTCCGCATCGAGGTTTGCGATCAGGCCCGTCGAGCCCACAATGTCTGCAAATAGTGCCGTGGCCTGCTTCCGCTCACGCTGTAGCTCCATGAGCGTCGAGACGTCCAGCTGAACTCCGCAGTTGGAGCAGAACTTGTTGTGGGGAGCGTTTTCATGTTGGCAGTTGCGGCACTGCATTTCAATCCCGCTAAGGTTGAACCTTAATTGGGCGCTATGTCGTCTCTCCGTGAGGCTAACACGCCTCCCAAGCTATCGAAACATGCAATCGACCGGCCTGGTATTCCAGTGATGAAATTTGGCTCCCTACTGAGACCGAAGCCGGCGGGGTAGAAACGTCCGCGCCCTAGTGGACGTCTACTTTCACGATCGCGTCGGACCGTCTTCGTCGGACGCCTGTTTCCGCAGGAAGCGATCGACCTCGGGTTGGACCGAGTAGGGCAGCGGGATCGGGTCGCCGACGGAATCGACGGCGGTGTCGAAGCAGCGGCGCAGCATGCGCGCGAGCTCGGCCTTGCGGTAGGGCTTTGTCAAAAGCGGCGCGCCGTGCCCGGCGCGGCCCTGCGCATGCAGCGAGTCGTAGGCGTATCCCGATGTGAACAGAACCCGCAATGACGGTCGCGCGGCCACCAACCGTTCGGCAAGCTCCCCTCCATTCATGCCGCCGGCCATCACGATGTCGGTGAACAAGAGGTCGAAGGGCGTGCCCTCCGCGGCGATGGCGATGGCCTCATTCGCGTTGGCCGCACCGATGACCCTGTAGCCGAGGCTCTCGAGCTGGACTGTCACGTATTTGCGGACATCGCCGTCGTCCTCGACGCAGAGAATGGTCTCGTGCCCGCCTACCATCCTGTGCTCGCTCTCACCCGAGCCGCGCCGCGCGCCCGTCTCCGCCTTCGGCAGATAGATCCTGAACGTCGTGCCCCGGCCCTCTTCGGAGGAGACCTTGATGCTGCCGCCGGACTGCTTGACGAAGCCGAACACCATGCTGAGCCCGAGGCCCGTGCCCTTTCCAACCTCTTTCGTTGAAAAGAACGGGTCGAAGATCCGGCCGAGATTGGATTGCGGAATGCCGGTGCCGGTGTCAGTGATGGCGATCTCGACGTAATCCCCGGCATAGCCGACGCCTGCCGCCGCGGCGTCGCGGACCCCGAACACGACATTGCTCGTCGTCATCGTGAGCTTGCCGCCGTCCGCCATCGCATCGCGGGCGTTGATGGCGAGGTTGAGCAGCGCCGAGCTCAATTGTCCCCGGTCGACGAGCGCCGGCCAGACCTCGCGATCGAGCCTGGTCGCGATCTCGATGTTCTTGTCGAAGGTCGCGAGCAGCAGCCTGGCAACCTCCTCGATCAGCTCGTTGACGTCGATCTCGGTCGGCAGCAGCGATTGCTTCCTGGCAAAGGAGAGCAGGCTCGAGGTCAGCATCGCGCCGCGGTCGGCCGCTTCGCTGATCAGTTTCGCGATGGGCGAAAGATGCGGATCGTCCTTCACGGCATCCGCGAGGATCTCGATCGTCCCGGTGATGACGGTGAGCATGTTGTTGAACTCGTGCGCGATGCCGCCGGTGAGCTGGCCGACCGCTTCCATCTTCTGGGCCTGGATCAGCTGCTCCTCGGTGACGCGCTTGCGGGTGACGTCCCGCGCGAAGGTGTTGATGAGGTGGCGCTCCCCGAGCCGGAAGCTCGTGCTGGAAGCCTCGATCAGGATCTCATCGCCGTTCCTGTGGACCATGACCGCTTCGAAGCGCATGCCGATCGGAGTTTCCGAGAGCTCGCTCAGGCGCCGCTGCATGCGCTGCCTGAAGGCGCTGCGGAGCGGTCCGGCCACGACGAGGTCGACCACGTCGCGGCCGATCGCCTCCGCGCGCGTCCAGCCCGACAGCGCCTCGGCCTGCGGGCTCCACGACACGACGATGCCGCCTTCATCGATTTGGACGAAGGCGTCGAGCGCGGTCCCGATCACCGCCTGCGTTTGCCGCTCGCTTTCCGCGAGCGCCCGGCGTGCCTCTGCTTCGCCGGCCATGTGCGCATCGGCGAGCTTCTTCTGCCGGCGCTCGATCCGATGCGCACAGAAGCGCGCGAGCAGGGCCGCGATGACGCCGCTTGCGAGCAGCGCCAGGATTTGCGCGGCACCGAACGCGCGCGGGCCGGCGGTGCCGGCGAAGACTTCGGATGCAAGCAGGACGGCAGCGGTTCCCACGGCCTGCAAGGCCATCGCGAGCGTCAGAAGCCCCCTGAGGTTCATGGTGCGACACCAAAGACGTCAGCCGCGGAATGGACCGTCATGCCCGGACGGGCGGGTCCAGCGCAGGTTCAGCTACAGGCTCAGCTTTACCCCGTCGATGGTCAATTTTCGATGCCGGGAAACTGCGGGCCGTCCCCAGAAACGAGCCCGATCCGCTTCAACCTGCGGGCGAATCGTCCTGGCGCAGCGTCGTCACCCAGATGACGCGAGCCACCTGCTGGGTCGGGTTGTCGAACATGTGGGGCACGATGCTGGGGAAGCGGAAGCTGTCGCCGGCCTCGAGCAAATGGGCCTGGTTGTCGAGCCACAGCCGCAGGCTGCCGGACAGGATGTAGCCCGCCTTCTCGCCGGTGTGCTGGAAGAAGTCGGTGCCCGACGAGCCGCCGGGGTTGAGCGTGAGCTCATAGAGCTCGAGCTGGCCTTTCCCGGCCGGCGTCAGCGCCTCCTTGACGACGCCGCTGGCGGTGAGCCGCAGCAGGCGCCGGCTGTTCTTGCGCACGATGTAACGCTGGGCTTCGCCGGGATCGCTGGTCTCGAAGAAGTAGGAGATCGGAACGTCGAGGGCGATGCTGAGCAGACGCAGCGTGCGCACCGACGGCATGGCGCGCGCGCGTTCGAGCTGGCTGATCATGCCGGTGGACAGGCCGGTGCGGTTGGCGACGTCCTGGATCGAGAGCCCGGCGCGCTGACGGAGCAGCCGCACGGTCTCGCCGAGACGCTGGTCGACCGCCTCGTCGCTCTCGATCGTCTGCGCGGTCTTCGGATCGCTCGTTTCGCCGCGACCATCCATGTCGCTCTCCCATGCATCGTCTCGCCGCCGGGCCGCGTTTGAAAGCGGCCGGTAGAGTTCAGTCGGGGTGAAAAGGTCGCGCATACTAGCAATGTGATTGACAGCTGTATTTAGCCATGATGAAATTTCCGTCGAAATATTTAAGAGCGCTAAAGCCCAATCCTGTTCCCTTTGCCGGGTTTCGGGGAGCGGGAAAAGGTGCCCATGCGCGGGGAGAATGGTCATGGCAGATGAAACTGGCCGATTCGGCGTTCTAGCGCTGCGCTTCGGCGCGCCGAGCCGCCGCCGATTCATTCAGCTCGGCGCGGGTGCCGCGGCGGGATTGAGCCTTTCAGGCTCAGCCTTTGCGCAAGTTGAGCGTCCGACCAATCCGCCGGACAAGCCACGCGGGCAGGTGATTGCGGCGCTGTCGCAGGAGCCGACCGTCTTTCATCCTCTGATGCCGGGCATCGAGGTCGATCAGGGCATCTGGTGGCAGGTGTTCTCGCCGCTCTGGTTCATCGATCCCGATGGCAAGTTCATCCCCGACCTCGCGCGCGAAGTCCCGACCGTCGAGAATGGCGGTCTGTCCGCCGACGGCCTCACCTGGAAGATCAAGCTGCGCAGCGACGTGAAGTGGCACGACGGCACGCCGTTCACGGCGGACGACGTGAAGTTCTCGCTCGAGCTGATCAACAATCCCGATTTCCGAGCGCGTAGTCGCGTCGGCCACAGCCTTGTGAAGGACATCAAGGTCGTCGCGCCCGACGAGATTCACTGGCGAATGGAAGCTCCCTATTCGCCTTACATGTCGATCCTGGGATCGCTGACCTTCATCGTGCCCAAGCATATCCTGGAGAAGGTGTCCGATCCGAACTCCTCGCCGTTCCACAACGCGCCGGTCGGGACCGGACCGTTCCGCTGGGGCGAGCGCGTGCCGGGCGACCACATCCTCCTGAATGCCCATGCCGGCTATCACGGCAAGGGACCTTACCTCGAGCGCGTGGTCTTCAAATACATCCCGGACCTCACCGTCCTCTACACGCAGTTCCGCACCGGCCAGGTCGACTACACCGGCCTGCAAGGCGTCTTGCCGAACTTCGTGCAGGAGGCGAAGACGCTGAAGGGCCGCAAGATCTTCGTCTCTGCGACGTCCTCGGTGGAGCATATCGCGCCCAATCTGGAGTTCGGTCCCTTCGCTGACCGCGCCGTGCGTGAGGCACTCTACCTCGCCATCAACAAGCAGGCGATCGTCGATGCGCTCTATTACGGCCTGCCGACGCAGACCGAGAGTTTCGTGCCGCAGCAGGCCTGGTCGTTCCAGCAGGGCTTGCCGCAACACAAATACGATCCCGCGAAAGCCAATGCGCTGCTCGATGCCGCAGGTTGGGTTCGCGGCTCCGGCGGCGTCCGCGAGAAGGGCGGCGTCAAGCTCGAATTCACCAACTCGACGACATCTGGCAATGCCGTGCGCGAGCAGACCCAGCAGCTCCTGATCCAGGACTGGCGTGCGATCGGCGCGGCGATGCGCGTCAACAACATGCCGGCAGCCGTGATCTGGGGCGACTTCTGGCAGCAGTCAAAGTTCAATTCGGTGCTGGTGTCCGTGAACTTCATGCTCGGCAGCGATCCCGACGTGACGCCGCGCTTCGGCTCCGGCGCCATCCCCGCCAAGGGCGGACGCGGCTACAACACCTATCAGTACCGGAGCCCCGAGGCCGATCGTCTTCTTGCCGAGGGTGCCAGGCAGTTCGACCTGGCGCAGCGCAAGGCGACCTATGGCGACCTGCAAAAGCTCATCCGCAACGACCTCGCGATCCTGCCGTTGTTCCAGGGCTTCATCGCCGAGGGCGTGAAGGAAGGGCTCCAGGGCTTCCGTCCCAACATCAACACCTCCATCAACTGCTGGAACATCCGCGAATGGTACTGGACCTGATGCGTCCGGCCCGCGGGATCGCCTGAGATGGCTCGTTACGTCATCAATCGCCTCGGGCAGGCGATCATGCTGTTGGTGATCGTCTCCGCGATCGGCTTTGCCATCCTGCATCTGGCGCCCGGCGGTCCGCTCTCGCAATACGCGGCCTCCGCGCAGATGACGCAGGAGGATCTCGATCGTGTCACGAAGCAGCTCGGGCTCGATCGTCCGCTGCCGATCCAGTATCTCGACTGGTTCGGCCGCATGGTCAGGGGAGACTGGGGTCGCTCCTACCGCGACGGCGAAGCGGTGCTGTCCGTCATCGGCTCGCATCTCGGCGCCACTCTCGAACTGATGGCGACGGCAACCATCATCGCGGCTCTGCTCGGCTGCTGGATCGGCATTCTCGGCGCGCTGCGCCGCTATTCGCTGTTCGATAGCTTGGCGACCGTCGGGGCCATGATCGCATTGTCGATCCCGACCTTCTGGTTCGGGCTCGTCATGATCTACGTCTTCTCGGTGAAGCTCGGCTGGCTGCCGGCCGGCAACCGCGAGACCGTCGGCGACGGCTCGCTGCTCGACCTCCTGCATCACCTGATTGCGCCGGCGCTGGTGCTGGCGCTGGTCGAAACCGCGATGTGGGGGCGCTTCATGCGCTCCTCGATGCTCGAAGTCATCAACCAGGACTACATCCGCACCGCGCGGGCCAAGGGCATGCCGGAATGGCGCATCCTGACGCTGCACGCCTTGCGCAATGCGCTGCTGCCGATGATCACGGTCGCGGGCCTGCAGTTTCCGACGGTGCTCGGCGGCGCGCTGGTTGCCGAGACCGTGTTCACCTGGCCCGGCATGGGGCGGTTGTTTCTCGATTCCATCGGCTATCGCGACTATCCGGTGGTGATGGGCATCCTGATGTTCTCGGCGACGATGGTGCTGATCGGCTCGCTGCTCGCCGACATCCTCTATGCCGTCGTCGATCCGCGAATTCGGGTGGGCTAGCGATGACGACCGCAGCCCTGTCCACCGTTCAGCTCGCGCCCGGCCAGGCCGCCTGGCGGCGCTTCCGCCGGCATCGCCTCGCGCTCGCGGGCGCCGTGATCATTCTGGTCCTTGTTCTCGGTTCGGCGTTGGGCCCTTATCTCCTGCCGTTCGACGACACCTATATCGACATCCTGAAGCGGTTCGCGCCGCCGCTGTCGGGCGCGCATATCCTCGGCACGGACGAGCTCGGCCGCGACGTGATGGCGCGGCTGATGATGGGCGGACGCGTGTCGCTGTCGATCGGCATCGTCGCGATGGTCATTGCGATGGCGGTCGGCATCGTGGTCGGGGCCTTCGCCGGCTTCTATGGCGGCGTTGTCGGTGCGGTGCTGATGCGGCTCGTCGATGCCGTGCTGTGCTTTCCGACCATCTTCCTCCTGCTGGCGCTCGCGGCGCTCACCGAGCCCGGCCTCATCACCACCACCGTGCTGATCGCGGCCACCGCATGGATGGGCGTTGCCCGCGTCGTCGAGGCCCAGGTCCGCTCGCTGCGCGAGCGCGAATTCGCGGTCGCGGCGCTCGCCTTCGGTTCGTCGAACCTGCGGATCATGTTCCGTGAGCTCGTGCCCAATGCGATCGCGCCGATCGTGGTGGCCGCGACGCTGAACGTCGCCAAGGCGATCCTGTTGGAATCCTATGTCAGCTATCTCGGCTACGGCATCCAGCCGCCGGCCGCGAGCTGGGGCAACATGCTCAACAACGCGCAGATCTATCTCACCAGCGCGCCCTGGCTTGCGATTGCGCCGGGCGTTGCCATCACGCTTGCCGTGACGAGCTTCAACTTCCTCGGCGATGGCTTACGCGACGCGCTCGATCCGCGGATGAACATCCCATGACGATCAGACTTGCCCCGATCGAACTGAATACCAGGAGTGCCCCATGTCCCCGCCGCTCAACCGTATAGCCAGCGATGAGCGCCTGCCAGCGCAGGTGGACGTCGTCGTCATCGGCGGCGGCGTCATTGGCGTCTCCGCGGCCTATCATCTGGCGAAGAAGGGCCATTCCGTGGCCCTCGTCGAGAAGGGGCATGTCGGCGGCGAGCAGTCGAGCCGCAACTGGGGCTGGTGCCGTCAGCAGGGCCGCGCCCGCGAGGAAATCCCGCTGGCCCGCGAGGCGCTGCGCCTGTGGGAGGACATGCAGAATGACGCCGGTGTCGACGCCGGCTTCCGCCGCACCGGCGTCCTGTTCCTGACCAAGAGCAAGGACGAACTCGCCGGCTGGGAAAGATGGGCGGCGATCGCGCGCGAGCAGCAGGTTCATTCCACCATCCTGACGCCGGCCGAGATCGCCGAGCGCATGCCCGGCAATGCCGACAAGTGGGTCGGCGGCCTGCACACGCCGAGCGACGGACGCGCCGAACCGTCGATGGCCGTGCCTGCGCTCGCCACCGCTGCGCGCAAGCACGGCGTCAGCATTCACCAGGGCTGCGCCGCGCGCGGGCTCGAGACGCAAGGCGGACGGGTGAGCGCCGTCGTCACCGAGAAGGGCACCATTCGTACCCAGTCCGTGCTGCTCTCAGGCGGCGCGTGGTCGTCGCTGTTTTGCCGTCGCCACGGCATCGAGCTGCCGATCGGTCTCGTCAACGCCACCGCCTGTCGGACCACGCCGGGCCCGGAGATCACATCGGGCGCGCTCGGCACCGACTTCTACTGCATCCGCCGCCGCCTCGACGGCGGCTTCACGCTGGCGCTGCGCAACCGCGGCACGGTCGAACTGTCGCCTGATCTCTTTCGCTATGCGAAAACCTTCTGGCCGACGTACCTGCATCGCCGCAACGGGCTGAAGCTGTCGTTCGGCAAGTCCTTCTTCGATCAGATCGTGCGCGGTACGAGCTGGAGCTTTGACAAGCCGTCGCCGTTCGAGGCGGAGCGCGTGCGCGACCCTGAGCCGGACATGTCGCTGGTCAATTCGGCGCTCGCCGCGCTGATCAAGTCGAACCCTGAATTGAAGGACATCGAGATCGCGGAAGCCTGGGGCGGCACGATCGACTGCACGCCCGACACCATTCCGGTGATCTCGCCCGTCGATGCCCTGCCGGGCTTCTTCCTGGCGACCGGCTTCTCCGGCCACGGCTTCGGCATCGGACCGGCGGCCGGCAAGCTTGCCGCCGACATCGTGACGGGCTCGACGCCGCTGGTCGATCCTGCGGCCTACAGCCACAAGCGCATGATCGATGGCCGGCGGCTCGCGCCGGTCAGCCCGTTCTGAGAGCAGAGCTGTGGCATGACAGTTCTCTACAAGGCCAACATGGTTCGCGGTGCGGAGTGGGCGCGCTTCTTCGCGGAGCGCGCACCGAACCTGCCGTTCCGGCTCTGGCCTGACATCGGCGATCCCGCCGAGGTGCGCTATCTGGTGGCGTGGGTGCCGCCGGATGACATCGCGGCGACTTTCCCCAATCTCGAGCTCGTTTTCTCGGTCGGCGCTGGCGTCGATCAGTTCGACGTCTCAATGCTTCCTCCGCACATTCCGCTCGTCCGCATGCTGGAGCCCGGCATCGCCGAAACCATGGTCGAATACGTCACCATGGCCGTGCTTGGCTTGCATCGCGATCTCCTGCGTTTCATCGCCCAGCAGAGAGAGCAGGTCTGGCGCGAAATCCGGATCACGCCGGCGGCGCGTCGCCGCGTCGGCGTGATGGGGCTCGGCCAGCTCGGCCAGGCCGTGCTCGAACGCCTCAAGGCGTTCGGCTTCCCGCTCGCGGGCTGGAATCGCTCACCGCGCGAAATCGAAGGCGTTGCCTGCTACGCGGGCACGGACACCTTGCCGGAATTCCTTGGCAACACCGATATCCTCGTCTGCCTGCTGCCGCTGACCGATGAGACGCGCGGCATCCTGAACGCGGACCTGTTTGCGCGCCTGCCGCGCGGCGCCGCGCTCGTCAATGTCGGGCGCGGCGGGCATCTCATCGAAGCCGATTTCCTCGCGGCGCTCGACAGCGGCGCGCTGTGCGGCGCCGTTCTCGATGTCGCCGAACCCGAGCCGCTTCCTGCAGGCCATCCCTTTTGGAGCCACCCACGCATCCTTCTCACGCCGCACAATGCCAGCATGACGACGCCGGATACGGCCGTCGATTTCGTGCTCGAAATCATCGGACGCCACCGCCGCGGCGAAGATCTGCCGGGGCGTGTCGACCGTGCGCGCGGCTACTGAGGGCGTGATGGTGCTGGTAACCTCGATCTCGCCACGGGTTCGCTTCACCTCTCCCGCTTGCGGGGGAGGTCGGCGCGAAGCGCCGGGTGGGGCTCTCTCCACTTTGGGAGTGTTCATTGCGGATGCACCCCCACCCCAGCCCTCCCCCGCAAGCGGGAGAGGGGGCGTGCCTTCACCGCGGCACGATCAAGCTTGATCTCGCAAAGCTCTAGGTTCGTCGCATGAGCATCGGCGCAAGTGGATCCGAGCAAGTCGTCGCTGGCGCGAGGCGGCTCGCCGAAGCGCATGCGCCCGTGCTCTCGGTTGCAGGCCTGACCACGTCCTTCATGCGCGAGCGGCAATGGATTCCCGTCGTCCGTAACGTATCGTTCGACGTTGCCGCCAGGGAAACCGTGGCGATCGTGGGCGAGTCCGGTTCGGGCAAGAGCGTCACCGCGCTGTCCATCATGCGGCTGATCCCGCAGGAGAGCGGCCGCATCGAGGGCCGCGTCACGCTGGCGGGCCGCGATCTCCTGACGCTGCCCGAGCCGAGCATGAAGGATATTCGTGGCAACGAAGTTGCCATGATCTTCCAGGAGCCGATGACGAGCCTCAATCCGGTGCTCACCATCGGCTTTCAGATCGCCGAGGCGCTAATCTACCACCGCGGCCTGTCGCGCGCGGCAGCGGAGGCCGAGACCGTCCGCCTGCTCGATCGCGTTCGCATCCCCGCGGCGAGATCACGCTTTCACGAACATCCCCACCGCTTCTCCGGCGGCATGCGCCAGCGCGTGATGATCGCGATGGCGCTGGCCTGCAAGCCCAAGCTCCTGATCGCCGACGAGCCGACCACCGCGCTCGACGTGACGATCCAGGCCCAGATCCTCATGCTTCTGAAGGAGCTCCAGGAAGAGGAGGGGATGTCCATCCTCTTCATCACCCACGACATGGGTGTGGTCGCCGAGATCGCGGACCGCACCGTGGTGATGTATGGCGGGCAGGCGGTGGAGACCGACGCGACCGCTGCGATCTTCGCCGCGCCGTCGCATCCCTATACCCGCGCGCTGCTCGCGGCCGTGCCGCGTCTCGGCTCGATGGACGGTCGTCCGCGGCCGATGCGCTTTCCGATCGTCGACAAGGTGACGGGGACCTCGGACGAGCCGACAGATACGCCTGATACGGTCTCGACCGCCGAGCGGCCGCTGCTCGAAGTGTCCAACCTCACCACGCGTTTTCCGATCCGCTCAGGATTGTTCGGCAAGGTCTCGGGCCGTGTCCACGCGGTCGAGAACATCTCCTTCACCTTGCGCGCCGGCGAAACGCTGGCGCTGGTCGGCGAGTCCGGCTGTGGCAAGTCGACGACGGGCCGCTCGATCCTCAAGCTGGTCGCGCCGGACAGGGGGACCGTTTTGCTCGACGGCCGGGATGTTCTCGGCATGGATGACCGCACCTTGCGCGACTGTCGCAAGCAGATGCAGATCGTGTTCCAGGATCCGTTCGCAAGCCTCAATCCGCGCATGTCGGTGGGAGCGGCGATCGCCGCGCCGCTCCACGCCAACGGGCTCGCATCCGCATCGCAGGCCCGTGACAAGGTCGCCGACCTCCTCGTTCGCGTCGGCCTGACCGCGGACATGGCCGCGCGCTTTCCGCACGAATTCTCCGGCGGCCAGCGCCAGCGCATCTGCATCGCCCGCGCGCTGGCGCTCGGGCCGAGGCTGATCGTCGCCGACGAGGCGGTCTCCGCGCTCGACGTCTCGGTCAAGGCCCAGGTCGTCAATCTGATGCTCGACCTTCAGGCGAGCATGGGCCTCGCCTATCTCTTCATTTCCCACGACATCGCGGTCGTCGAACGCATGAGCCATCGCGTCGCGGTGATGTATCTCGGCGAGATCGTCGAGATCGGCCCGCGCGCGTCGGTGTTCAGCAATCCGCAGCATCCCTATACGAAGAAGTTGATGGCCGCGGTGCCGGTCCCTGACCCCGCACGCCGCGGCGCCAGGCGCCAAGCCTCGAACGACGAGATCAGAAGTCCCGTGCGCGCGCCTGATTATCAACCGCCCGTCCGGCAGTATCGCGAGGTCACGCCGGGCCATGTCGTCCAGCTCTGGGGCGAGGAGTGGTCGGCCTGACGCGCGAAGGCGTAGCGCGCCGCACGAATTGACGTGCACGAAATTGCACTGGCAAGGGAACAAGACTTCACGTTCGCCATCTCTTCCGACGGCGGGTTTGCGCCGCCGGCAGCGCTGACGTTGATGTGATCGGATTTCCCGGCGATCCCTTAGCATTTGTAACGCCTGCTTTTTTTGAGCCCGCGACCCGTCGCCCGGGAATTTCTGCGTGCGCCGATGGAATAGGACGCGCCCCGGCACGTCCTATCCTCAAGCAACGCGCTTCGGCGTTGCCAAAGGCCTAGCTGGCCGTTTGCCACACGATGCAAAAAGCGGAGAATCGAAATGAGTGTTGGAAAATCGGGATGTGCTGTTCTCGTCTTCACGACATTGGCATTTGGCGCGTTCGTGCTTAGCGCTCCCGCCGCCCTCGCGGCCACCCCCAGGCAGGACCATGCCAAGGCGCTGGAGCGGTCGCACGCGCAAATTCACTGGATGGACCCCAGTTTTGCGCCGCACGCGTGCAGGCAGCAACCCCAAAACCAGGTCGATGATCCGCTCTCGTCCCTGCTGCTGGGATGACCACGATCGTAGACGGCAAAAATCTTGAAGCGGTGCGACGGAATGACAAGCGTTGCGAGACGTCCCACCCTCAATACAACACCCGAGGAGTTCAGAATGCACAGGTCAACGTTTCGCAAGCTCATGACGCTTGCTGACAAGGTTCGGCGACTGGGTCTCGCCACAGCCGCATTCGGCGCGGGGCTGCTGCTCGCCTTTGCAGTCCCATCGCTGCTCCTTGCTCACGAAAGCCAGTCGGCGGCGCTCAATGCCGATGAGAGCGCATTCCTCAAAGAGAACGATGCGGCCATGACCAAGATGATGAACGACATGGCGGCGAAGCCGACCGGCGACATCGATCGCGACTTCGTCGCCATGATGAACCCGCATCATCAGGGCGCCATCGACATGGCCGTGATTGAACTGCGCTACGGCAAGAACGAGCAGCTTCGGCGGATCGCGCAAGAGATCATCGTCGACCAGATGCAGGAGATCGCAGCCATGAAGCTCGCGATCGGCGAGCCCGCGACCGATACCACCCCCGCGCCGACCCAGCCGCAGATCGTCCCGTCGGCGCACGATCACCATCCGGGCATGCAGATGGACATGTCCGCCGGAATGAAGCGGTAGGAGCCAAACATGAAGATATGGAAGACACTTTTCCTGGCGGCCACGATGCTGGCGACCAGTGGCGCTGCATGGGCAGGCCAGGCGCCTGGCGCGCTTGCATCGCCCGATGTCCCGATCAGCCATCATGACCGTGTCTACGCGGCCGAGCAGTTCTCGAATACGGTCTCGGTGACGGATCCTGTCGACAACAGACTGCTCGGTGTGATCAGGCTCGGTGATCCGCAGCCCGGCAATTTCAGCCCGCTCTACAAGGGCCAAGTGCTCGTCCACGGCATGGGCTATTCGCCCGACCACCACACTCTCGTGGTGGTTTCGATCGGCTCGAATTCGGTGACCTTCATCGACACGGCGACCAATGCAGTGAAGCACACGACCTATATCGGCCGCTCGCCGCACGAGGCGTTCTTCACCCCCGACGGCAAGGAAGTGTGGGTCACGGTGCGCGGCGAGAACTACATCTCCGTGCTCGATCCCGGAAGCTTTGAGGAGAAGACCCGCATCACGACGCCAAATGGTCCGGGCATGCAGATGTTCTCGCCGGACGGCAAGTACGGTTATATCTGTTCGTCCTTCAATCCCGAGACCGACGTCGTCTCGGTGGCCGAGCACAAGATCATCGCGAGGGTGAAGCAGGAAAGCCCGTTCTGTCCGAACATCGCCGTAACGCCGGAGGGCGACCAGGTGTGGTTCACGCTCAAGGACACCGGCAAGACCCAGGTGTTCGATGCCAGGCCGCCGTTCAACCCGATCAAGACGATCGACACCGGACCGATCACCAATCATGTGAACTTTGCCCATACGGCCAAGGGAACCTTCGCCTATGTCACCGTGGGCGGGCTGAACGAGGTCAAGGTGTTCCGCACGGATGACTTCTCGCAAGTCGCAACCATCCCGGTCGGCAATCTTCCGCACGGCGTCTGGCCTTCGGGCGATGGCACGCGTGTCTATGTCGGATTGGAGAACGCCGATGCGCTGGCCGCGATCGATTCCGCGACCAACAAGGTGATTGCCAATGTGCCGATCGGCCAGGCGCCGCAGGCGATCGCCTATGTGCCGAATGCTGCGCCCGATCCCGATGAGCGCCAGAACCTGCAGACCCTCGGCGTCGCCGGCCAGGTCGCGCACCTTGCGCTGGCGCCGAAGGAAAGACCAGAGGGTGGTAAGGCGCCGACCAGCGTGTCGCTGTTCGATCAGGGCCTGATCCAGATCCTGCAGGCCTCGGTCACGGGGCTTCAGCCCAAGCAGAAATATGTGCTGGCGCTGGCCGAGCACGCGGACGGCAGCGGCCCGTTGCAGCCGCTGGCTGCCTTCATGACCAATCCGGCCGGATCTGCTATCGTCAATGCCGCAGGCCCGATCCGGCAGATCGTCGATCAGACATCCAAGCTGTACAAGCGCTACCTGGTCATTGCGTCAGGTGAAGCGGCCATGCCAGGCGAGCCGGTCCAGATCGAGACCCGATGACGTTCATTCGAACGACAGCGGAGAGCAGGCGGAGCGCACGATGCAGGACATGCTGGTTCAGGTCGAGCCGCTGATCCCGGCGCTTCGCCGCTACGCACGCTCGCTCGTCCGCGATCGTGCAACCGCCGACGATCTGGTCCAGGATTGCCTGGAACGCGCGGTCAGCCACTGGCACCAGCGGCGGGATGGCAGCGTCCGCGCGTGGCTATTCACGATACTGCATAACCTCGCCATCAGTCAGTTTCGCCAATCGGCGGCGCGCGGCAGCCACGTTCCGATCGATGAGAGCAATGAGGACGATTTCAGCGAGGCCGCCGCTCAGGACCAGAAGCTGATGTACCGGGATGTTCTGAACAAGCTCGCGAGACTCCCCAAGGATCAGCAGGCGGTGCTGCTGCTCGTGGGCGTCGAGGACCTGTCCTACGCGGATGCCGCGAAAGTGCTCGGCGTTCCCGTGGGTACGGTGATGTCGCGGCTGTCCCGCGCGCGCGAACGGCTGCAGCAGGAGCTTGAAGGTCCCTCGAACGGCGAGGCAAGCAATATCGTGTCAATCCGGAGCGCAAGAGAATGAGCCATCGTCCGATCACGGAAGATGATCTCCATGGCTATGTAGATCGGGTCCTCGAGCCGGAGCGGCAGGCACAGGTCGCCGCTTATCTGAATGATCATCCGGAGGTTGCCAAGCGCGTGGCCGCGTTCACCGATCAGCGCGAGGGGTTGCGCGCGGCGCTCGCGCCTATCGCCGAGGAGCCGTTGCCGGCGGAGCTAAATTTGAAGCGCATCATCGAGCAGCGGGCTCGACGCCCTTCCTTCGTCCGCTGGGCCGCGGCGGCGCTGGTGCTGTTGAGCATCGGCGGCATTGGCGGCTGGTCCATGCGTGGTGCGCTGCAGGGTTCGCCGGGCGGACTGGCTGCGCTCGGTCAGGAAGCGGCGGCTTCCTATAGCGTTTACGCACCGGATCGCGTCCGGCCCGTCGAGGTTCGCGCTTCCGACAGCGCCGAGCTCGTGCAATGGGTCTCCGACCGGCTGCACCGGCCGGTGAAGGCGCCGGATCTGACCACGTCAGGCTATCGGTTGATGGGAGGGCGCATTGTCGCCAGCTCGCACGGTCCGGCCGCCATGTTCATGTATGACGACGACCACGGCAGCCGGATCGTCGTGCTGATCCGGGCGATGAGCAGCGCGGATCAGAACGCGCCCATGACGCCTCAATCGCAGGGCGACGTCGGAGGCTTTGCTTGGGCCGACGACGGACTGGGGTACAGTCTGATGGGCCGTGCCGCTCCTGAATCGTTGAGGCCTATTGCGGACGAGGTTCGCAGACAGTCCCGTCCGATCTGAACGTCACGAATTGACGTGCACGAAATCCCGTAAGAGCGGATAGATCTCGTTGTTCCAGCGCTTTCCGGAGAACACGCCGTAATGGCCGACGCCGGCCTGCATGTGATGGACGCGGCGATAGGCGCGCACGCCGGTGCAGAGGTCTTGCGCAGCAAGCGTCTGGCCGATCGAGCAGATGTCATCCTTCTCGCCCTCGACCGTCATCAGCCCCATGCGGCTGATCGCCGTGGGGTTCACCATGCGTCCGCGATGCATCAGTCTGCCCTGCGGCAGGAGATGCTCCTGGAACACATCACGCACGGTCTCGATGTAGAACTCGGCCGGTAGATCCATCACCGCGAAATATTCGTCGTAGAACGTCTTGATCGTCGCGGCCTTGTCCTTCTCGCCCTTGGCGATGTGGTTGGCGAGATCGAGATGCTGCTTGATGTGGCGCTCGAGATTCATCGAGACGAAGGCGGTGAGCTGCACAAAGCCCGGATAGACTTTCCGGAACGCGCCGCGGCACTGCATCGGCACGTAGTTGATCAGGTTGCGCTCGAACCAGGTGATCGGCTTGCTCTTGGCGAACTCGTTCACCTTCGTCGGCTGCACCCGCGTGTCGATCGGTCCTGCCATCAGCGTCAGCGTCGCGGGGCGCGAGGGGTGATTGTCCTCGCACATGATCGCGGCGGCCGCGAGCGCCGAGACCGACGGCTGGCAGATCGCGACCATGTGCGGGCGCGGACCGAGCTGTCCGAGGAAGTCTATGAGATGCTCGGTGTAGTCGTCGAGACCGAAGCGGCCGTCGCTGCGCGGAATGTCGCGCGGATTGTGCCAGTCGGTGATGTACACGTCGTGATCCTGGAGCAGTGTCTTCACGGTGCCGCGCAAGAGCGTGGAGAAATGACCGGACATCGGCGCCACCAGCAGCATGCGCGGCTGCTCGGGCACGTCTTCCTTCCTGAAATGCAGCAGCGAGCCGAACGGCGTGGCGTAGGCGATCTCCTCGGTGACGGCGACTTCGCGATTGCCCACCGTCACGCGGTCGATGCCATAGGCCGGGCGGTGATAGGTGAGGGTGGAGCGCGAGATCAGCTCGAGCGCCGCGGCCAGCCGGCCGACGATCTGGTCCGACATGCCCTGCGGAACCAGGTTCAGATATTTGAGCGCAGAAGAGGCCCCCGCCCGCCATGGCTCGGTCAGGTCCATGTGGTTCTGAAAGGCCTGATAAAACATCGACATCATACTGAGGTGCCCACCTGTCCCGTGCTGCTATGCAATATCGACGCCAGATCCGGGGCAGGCCGCCCTCAAAACTGGCACGTTGCTTGCTGCTGATTGCACGGAGAGCACAAGCAATGGGCACCCGCGGGACGGCGTGGCGGTCTCGTTAAGCGAGGGAAGGGCCATATGGCGAAGGCGACACTGACGATCAGCAGCAAGAACTACTCGTCCTGGTCGCTGCGTGGCTGGCTGCTGGCGAAGTTCTCCGGGCTCGATTTCGAGGAGATCGTCACTGCGCCCGACGACCCTTCCGCGCGCGCCGAAATTCTCCTGCTGTCGTCGTCGATCCTTGTGCCGTGTCTGCGGCACGAGGACGCCACCATCTGGGATACGCTGGCGATCGCCGAATATCTCAACGAGATCATGCCGGACGCCGGGCTACTGCCGGCCGACCGCATCCAGCGCGCGCATTGCCGCTCGATCTGCGGTGAAATCCATTCCGGCTTCACGACGCTGCGTGCCTCGCTGCCGGTCAATCTCAAGGGGCATTTTCCCGGCTTCAAGATCTGGTCGCGGGCGCAGGCCGACATCGACCGGGTCTGGTTCATCTGGCGCGACTGCCTGGAGAAGTCGGGCGGCCCCTTCCTGTTCGGCGAAAAGCGCACCATGGCCGATGCGATGTACGCCCCCGTGGTGACGCGCTTCATGACCTATGACGTCAAGCTCGAGCCACGGCTGAAGGCCTATGCCGACACCATCATGGCCATGGACGAGATGCAGGAATGGATCGCCGCAGCCCGGGAGGAGCCGGCCGAGATCGAGGAGCTCGAGGTCGAATATTAGGCAGGCCTCGCGCGGCCCTGCCTGTTTTGAGAGCGGCGCGCCGGCCTGCGGCCACCGTCCGCCATCGACGGCTGTGCAATTGAAGCAGTTAACTTTTGTACGCCGGATGCCGGCTGTGCCCGCGCGCGCGTCTCGCAGATATGGTACGCGCGCGCAGGGATCTAGCGACATCTAGCCGTGAACAGGTGCGTACGGAACCTCTCGGCTGATTCGGACGTGATTCGTTCGGGCCGCGTTCCGGAGGTTAAAGCGGCGTGCGGCGCCGTTGCATTTTGAGACAGATGCGGGCCGTCAGGCGGTCTGCTTCACGCGCGGCAGGCGCCAGCCGATGACGGTTGCTTCGAGCGCGATGCCGGCCTCGTCGTTCTGCCAGCGGCCTCCGACGTAGCGGCATGCGAACGGGAGCTGGTACGTTCCGCTGTGATCCTCGCACAGCACCTCGACCGGCATGCCAGGCGGTGGTTCTCCGGCGCCATTGAATTCCGCCAAACGTCTTTCGCGCGTTGCCATTCAAAAAGTCTCCCCTAAAGAAAGCCGCGGAGAGAGGGCCCACATCTCGCCGCGCGCAGATCATCGCTCCCCGTCCGAGGGAGCACGCCAAGCTCAACGCGAGAATGCGGTACCAGTGTGGTAGCCTCAGCGGCGTGGGCGCGTTCTGCGCACATTGCCGTGATCAATTTGATAGGGAACCCGCATGTCGTGCAGGAGTGCTGCCATTTGTTTCGCAATGTTGCTGCTCGCAACATTGGCGCCGGCACAGGTCCGCGCGCAGGACGTGCCCGGCATCGAGATCTGCACGGTCGAGAAGACCATGGAGCGGCGCACGAGCTGCCTGCAGAGCAACGTCGACTTTCTCCAGAAGACGATCACCAAGCTCAATCTCGATCATCAGCAGAAGCTCGATGCGGCCAACCGGCAGATCGACGCGCTGAAGACCACCGTTGCCGGATTGCAGAAAACGCTCGGCGATCTCCAGGCCGCGCAGGCGAAGATGGCGGAGGATGTGATCAAGAAGCAGGATGCGCCTCCTGCGAAGGACGCGCAGCCGGTGGCCAAGGAAGGAAATAAGGACGCGACGAAATAAGGGCGCCGGCTCGGCGATCACGTGACGCGATATCGCTCCATCACGCCACGATCGGGCTCGTAACCGAGCCCCGGACCGGTCGGCACCACGACATGGCCGGTGGCATCGACATCGGCGCGACCTCCCCAGAGGCAGGCGTCGCGCTTCAGGTAGAACATCTCGACGAGCCCGTCGTCGCGCAGCGCCAGGAGATGCAGCGTCGCCAGAAGCCCCGGACCGAAATACGGGGAATGCGGGACAATCTTGACGCCGAGCTCATCGGCCACCGCCGCGACTTTCAGAAATTCCGTGATGCCGCCGACCTTGATCACCGATGGCTGGGCGTGGCTCACCGCGCCCGCCGTCATCATCTGGCGGAATTGATATTCGGTGCAGGCATTTTCGCCTGCGGCGATGGCGAGCCCGCCCTTGCTGCGCACCTCGGCGAGCGTGGTAAAGTCCTCCGGCGGCCAGACCGGCTCCTCCAGGAACATCGGTTGCGCGTCCCGACATGCCTTCGCGAACGCGATCGCCTGTTCGCCGGTGAGCGGGCAGTTCATGTCGACCATCAGCGGAACGCCCGGGCCGATCGCCTCGCGCGCGGCAAAGACTGCCGGCGTCGTGGTTTCGTGCAGCTTGATGGCGCCATAGCCGAGCGCGAGCGCCTTCCTGCATTCGGCGGCGATGTTGTCGGGCGAGCCGATCCGCAACAGGCTCGCATAAGCGGGAATGGCCGTGCGCCTGACCTCTCCGAGCAGGCGATGCACCGGCACCCCCTTGATCTTCGCAGCAAGGTCCCACAATGCGATGTCGAGCCCGGAGATCGCGAACATGGTGATGCCGTAGCGACCGAACAGATGCAGGTTGCGCTGGATCTGCTCCATGACCGCGGGAATGCCGGCCGCATCAGGAACTTTCAGCCCGCGCGCCTGCGGCGCGATCATCTCCTCGACGGCGCTGCGCGTGGTGCGGGGACAGACATAGGCGAAGGCATCGCCCCAGCCGGTCAGCCCGGCGTCGGTCGTGACCTCGACGACCACCATGTCGAGGGCGGTGATCGCGGAGGCGCCTTGGCGAAAGCTGGCGACACCGGCGTCATAGGGAATGCGGATATGGTGCGCCCGCACATCGGTGATCTCCATGACGCGGTTCCTCCTGCTTTCTCGTGAGCGGTTCTAGGGAAGGTCTTGAGTGTAGACATGAACAGGCGGACGTTGCCAGTGGCTGTTACGGCGCTATCCTCTTGCAGAACAGCAACGCCGATCAAGCGAAGCGGGCGGTAATCCGCGCATCATGGCCACGCTTCGAACGAGGGCCAAAGCACCGTGAACCCAGCCCAGCGTGCGCTCTGGTACATCGAGAGCCATCTTGCCGAGCCGATGACGCTCGACGAGATCGCTGCGGTCGGCGGTGTGTCGCGGTTCCACTTGGTGCGCGCGTTTGCCGCAGCCACCGGACTTCCGGTGATGCGCTACGTGCGCGCGCGGCGGCTGACGGAGGCTGCGCGTCTGCTTGCGAAAGGCGCACCCGATATCCTGTCGCTGGCGCTGGAGGCGGACTACGGCTCGCACGAAGCATTCACCCGCGCGTTCCGCGACCATTTCGGCATCACGCCCGAAGCGGTGAGGGCGGCAACGTGCGTCAAGGACCTCAAGCTTCAGGAGCCGATCCTCATGGATTCCACCCTGCTCGACAATCTTGCACCGCCCCGCTTCGAGACTGCAAAGGCCTTCCTCGTCGCCGGCCCCGCCGAGCGCATCGCGTGCGACAACGGCGCAATCATCCCGAGCCTTTGGCACCGCTTCCACCAGGAGGTTGCCGACATTCCTGCCCGCATCGGCCAGGGAAAATATCAAGTCGCCTACGGCGTCTGCTGCAATGGTGATGATGCCGGCAATTTCGACTACATCGCCGGCGTCGAGGTCGCCGATTTCTCCGACCTGCCGCGACGCTTCGGTCGCATTCGCATTCCCGAGCAGCGCTATGCGGTCTTCACCCACGCCGAGCACGTCGCCTCGGTCCGCCGCACCGTCAACACCATCTGGAATCAATGGCTGCCGGCGTCTGGCCTGAAAGCCGCTGACGCGCCGAACTTCGAGCGCTATGATGAGAGGTTCGATCCCGCAACCGGCAATGGTGGTTTCGAGATCTGGGTGCCGGTGAAGGAATAGGCTTCCGCAACGCTGGCATACCTGCCCGCTTGCTTGGCAAGCCTTGGCGACTTTGTCATAACCGCAGGCAAATCTTGCCTGCGGGGCCCGTGCCGGACATCCCGTGCAAGCCATAACAAGCAGCCGGGAGGGTCCCAAAATGTCCAACGTCCGCGTTCTCGCCACCGACCTTGAATTTCCCGAAGGGCCGGTCGTGATGCCGGACGGCTCGGTCGTGCTGGTGGAAATCCGCGGCCAGCGCCTGACGCGCATCTATCCCGACGGCAGCAAGGAGATCGTCGCCAAGATTCCGGGCGGCCCGAACGGCGCAGCCCTCGGGCCCGACGGCAAGATCTACATCTGCAACAATGGCGGCTTCTCCTGGATCCCGACCCGCACCACGATCATGCCAGGCCCGCAGCCGGACGATTATCTCGGCGGCTCGATCCAGCGCGTCGACCTGCAATCCGGCAAGGTCGAGACCGTCGTCACCAAGTGCGGCGAGCACGATCTGCGTGGGCCGAACGATCTCGTCTTCGACAAACAGGGCGGCCTGTGGTTCTCCGATCTGGGAAAACGCCGCGCCCGCGAGATGGACGTCGGCGGCATGTATTATCTCAAGCCCGGCATGAAGGAGATCGTCGAGGTCGTGCACGGCGTGCTGCCGGCGAACGGCATCGGGCTCTCGCCGGATGAAAACACCGTCTACATCGCGGAGACGCCGACGGGGCGGCTCTGGGCCTACGAGCTCTCCGCGCCCGGCACGCTCAAGCCGCGCGACGTGATCTACCGCGGCGAGCGCGGCAAGCCGATCTGCGGCCTCGGCGGCTACCAGATGTTCGACTCGCTCGCGGTGGAGGCGAACGGCAATGTCTGTGTCGCGACCCTCGTCTCCGGCTGCATCTCGGTGATCGCGCCTGATGGCACCCTGGTCGAGCAGGTCCCGACCGGCGACCGCGTCACCACCAACATCGCCTTCGGCGGCGCCGAGCTGAAGACCGCCTACATCACGCTGTCGGGCAAGGGCGAACTGATCGCCATGGACTGGCCGCGCGGCGGATTGCCGTTGAACTTTTTGAACAAGTGAATGTACAAGATGTGCCGATACATTCCTTCGTCATTCCACATTGCGCACTCGCGCAATGGGGATGCGTGCGTGAGCACGCAGGCCCGGAATCCATTGGGCCGCAGAGTTTGCGGTTGAATGGATTCCGGGCTCGACGCTTCGCGTCGCCCCGGAATGACCGGTGATTTTTCCTGGAGTAGACATCCATGCCCTGGCCCGATCCCACCACCCTGCGCGGACAGCACGCCCGTCTCGAGCCGTTGTCGCATCAGCATCGCGAGGGGCTGGTGGAGGCCGTGAAGGACGGCGAGCTCTCAAACCTCTGGTACACCGCGATTCCTCTGCCGGAGAACATGGGCAAGGAGATCGACCGTCGTCTCGGTCTTCAGGCCGCCGGCTCCATGCTGCCCTTCACCGTGTTCGACGCTGCCGGCAAGATCGTCGGCATGACGACCTACATGAATATCGATGCCGCCAACCGCCGCGTCGAGATCGGCTCGACCTGGTATGCGAAGAGCGCGCAGCGCGGGCCGCTCAACACGCAATGCAAGCTGCTGCTGCTCCGGCATGCCTTCGAGACGCTGAACTGCATTGCGGTCGAGTTCCGCACGCATTTCTTCAACCACCAGAGCCGCCGCGCGATCGAACGTTTGGGTGCGAAGCAGGACGGCATCTTGCGCAGCCACCAGATTGCGCCCAACGGCACGCTGCGCGACACCGTGGTTTACAGCATCACGGCCGCGGAATGGCCGACGGTGCAGGCGCATTTGAACTATCAACTCAACGACAAGCCGCGCTAGCAAGAATGCGTTGCAGTCAGACAGAGTTTGCCGCGATTTCGATCACCTCTCCCAGAGGGAGAGGTCGGCGCGGAGCGCCGGGTGAGGGGAGCTGCCTCTCGTGGGACCTGAGTCCCCTCACCCGATTTGCTCTTGACGATGCTGCGCATCGCAAGGCGCAAATCGACCTCTCCCCGATGGGGAGAGGTGATCGCGAGCGCGGCAACAGTTCAGCCAATTCAATTGAGCGTTAAGGCGGCCGAGAACATGGATAGATTTGATTATGTCATCGTCGGCGCGGGTTCGGCCGGCTGCGTGCTCACGAGCCGGCTCAGCGAAGACCCCAACACCAGCGTCTGCGTGCTCGAGGCTGGGCCAAGCGACTGGCACCCCTACATCCATCTGCCGGCGGGCTTCATCAAAACCTTCCATATGAAGAGCATCAACTGGGCCTATCAGCAGGAGCCGGGGCCCTGGACCGGCGGGCGCAGCATCTATGCGCCGCGCGGCAAGACGCTCGGCGGCTCGTCCTCGATCAACGGCCACATCTACAACCGCGGCCAGCGGATGGATTTCGACATCTGGGCGCAGATGGGCAATCGCGGCTGGGGTTACGCCGACGTGCTGCCTTACTTCAAGCGCCTGGAGAAGCGGGTCGGCGAGGGCGAGGCGCTCTATCGCGGCCGCGAGGGCAACCTCACCGTCACGACGATGGACTGGCGCGATCCGCTCTGCGAAGCCTTCATGGAAGGCGCCGTCTCGCTCGGCATTCCCCGCAATCCCGACTACAACGGCAAGACGCAGGAAGGCGTCTCCTACTGCCAGCGTACCATCAACAACGGCCTGCGCGTGTCCGGTTCGACGGCGTTCCTCAAGCCCGCGATGAAGCGACCGAACGTGCATGTACATACGCACGCGCACGCGACCGAGATCATCTTCGAGGGCAAGCGCGCGGTCGGCGTGCGCTACATGAAGGGCGGCCGCGGCGGTACGCCGGTCGAGGTGCGCGCCAACAAGGAAGTGATCCTCTCCGGCGGCACCTATAATTCGCCGCAGCTGCTTCAGCTCTCCGGCGTCGGCTCGCCGGACTTGTTGCAGGCCCACGGCATCAAGGTGCGTCATGCGCTACCGGTCGGCGAAGGCCTGCAGGACCACTACGCGCCGCGCACCGTTGCGCGCGTGAAGGACATCAAGACCATCAACGAGCTCCGCCGCGGCTTGTCGCTCTGGGTCGAGGCGCTGAAATGGGCCACCACGCGCCGCGGCCTGCTCTCGCTGTCGCCGACCATGGTCTATTGCTTCTGGCATTCCGGCGAGAGCGCGGAAAGCTCCGACCTTCAGCTCACCTTCACGCCCGCATCCTACAAGGAGGGCGTGCAGGGCCAGCTCGAAGACGAGCCCGGCATGACGGTCGCCTCCTGGCAGCAGCGCCCCGAAAGCCGCGGCTATGTCCGCATTCGCTCCAGCGATCCCTTCGCGCCGCCGATCATCCAGACCAACTATCTCGACGCCGAGCTCGACCGCCGCGTCATCGTCGGCGGCATGAAGCTCGCGCGGCGCCTTTTGAAGTCCGCGCCGCTCTCGCCCTACTACGCCTACGAGGATTTCCCCGGTCCCAACGTCAACACCGACGACGAATTTTTGCACGCCGCCACCGAGCGCGGCACCACCACCTTCCACCCCGGCTGCACCTGCCGCATGGGCCCGGCGGATTCCACCTGGGCCGTGGTCGACGACCAGCTCCGCGTTCACGGCCTCGAAGGCCTGCGCGTCATCGATGCCTCCGTCATGCCGCGCATGATCTCGGCGAATTTGAATGCATCGACCATGATGATCGCCGACCGCGCCTCGGACCTGATCCGCGGCAAGCAGCCGATGGAAGCGGCACGCATCCCGGACGCTGCAGTGGCGTGAGGATGGATGATCTTCGTTGGGTGGGTTAGCGAAGCGTAACCCACCGCTTCTCTTGATGCGGAAACCAAAGAGGTGGGTTACGCCTTCCGCTAACCCACCCTACGATTCTTGCTACAAGTTGAACATGGAATCGATGCAAACGCCCCCAGCCGACGGTGAGCAGCAATCCATCGGCCAACTCGCCATCTGCGCCCTCGTCTTTCTCTGCACCGCAATCCCGATTGCCTTGCTGCTGCGCGCGGGGTGGCGGGATTGGACCCTGTTTGCCGGTGTCTGGACGGCAATGTATTTCATGGGTGGAGCGAGATGGTTCCCCTGGAGCACGCCACTTCGGAAGGCGATTTCGATCGGCGTGTTCGTCGGGACGGCGCTGCCGACCATTGAGTGGGTGTCGAGCTTGAAGCATTGAGGGTGCTTCGCGGAGTTGCGGCGTTGCCGCACTAGCAGTCCCGTAGCCCGGATGGAGCGCAGCGCAATCCGGGGTGATTGCATCGGTCTGCACGCCATTCCCCGGATTTCGCTTCGCTCCATCCGGGCTACGAGTTGCGGCTGCATATGAAGTGTCCCGTCGGGCAAAACACCCCATCGCCCCGTCAATCCCGCCCCACAAAAATATTCCACTTTACCGAAATTCGGAATTGCGGCATAATTCGAAACAGCCCGGCCCGGGGAAGAGGGGCGGTTCGCCTGTCGTTCGAAAACGTGGGCCGGGTTGCGGTGGACGCGGCAGCGTCGGGCGCGAGAAGTGCGGGCAGGGCGGATTGCTCTCCGTGAGCCCGAGGCTTCGTGCCGACGAGCGGCGCTGAGGGTTCGTCTCGCCAACATTCTTCCGGCAACGTCGACAAGGCCGGGAGACAATGCGGCGAACAAGCGGACGTGCGTACGGCAAAACCGTGTGGTCCTGGCCGTCGTTGCTACGGTCAAGCTGTTGCGGAGGCGGCATTCGCGTCAACCGGCGCGGTGTCCGCGACTTTCGCGAGAGCGAGGGAGGCCAGAAGGAACTCGGCTCCCGGGAGAGCACGGCATAAGCCGTCAAACCACTGCGCAGGGAAGGCCGTGTGTTGGGCTTCACCTGTATGCCGCTGTGCAATCTTTTTGCGCTATCTGCGCACAGCGGACCGTGGGTGCCAGCCGGCACCCGGCCTTCCCTGCGCCCTCTGCTTGGAGAGGGTGCGGAATTGCAGCAAAGCTCGGGCGAGATGAGCCGCGAGGATGCGGATGTATGTCTGCGATCGGAGTTGCGGGTTGGAGGACGGCGGCGATGCCGCTTGCTCTGTCATTGCGAGCGTAGCGAAGCAATCCAGAGTCTTGCCGCGGAGGGATTCTGGATTGCTTCGCTGCGCTCGCAATGACGAGGTGGAGGCAGGTGCCAACCACACACTCGTTGTCATCGCCCGGCTTGACCGGGCGATCCAGTATTCCAGAGGCGGTTGTGATTGAATCGAGAGGCCGCGGCGTACTGGATGCCCCGCCTTCGCGGGGCATGACGCCGTTGGTTAGGGCGGCGGCGGTGTGCCGACGTGCGAGAGCTCGCCTACACTTCCCTTCGGCTCAAGAACGCCAGCCGCTCGAACAGATGCACGTCCTGCTCGTTCTTGAGCAGCGCGCCGTGCAGCGGCGGGATCAGCTTGCGCGGGTCGCGCTCGCGGAGCTGCTCGACGCTCATGTCTTCGTTGAGCAGCAGCTTCAGCCAGTCGAGCAGCTCGGAGGTCGAGGGCTTCTTCTTCAGGCCGGGCACCTCGCGCACCTCGAAGAAGATGCGCAGCGCTTCTTCGACGAGGCGCTTTTTGATGCCGGGGAAGTGGACGTCGACGATCCGGCCCATCGTGTCGGCATCGGGGAACTTGATGTAGTGGAAGAAGCAGCGGCGCAGGAAAGCGTCCGGCAGCTCCTTCTCGTTGTTGGAGGTGATCATCATGATCGGGCGCTGCTTCGCCTTGATCGTCTCGCCGGTCTCGTAGACATGGAATTCCATGCGGTCGAGCTCGAGCAGCAGGTCGTTCGGAAACTCGATGTCGGCCTTGTCGATCTCGTCGATCAAGAGCACGGGGCGTTGCTCGGCGGTGAAGGCTTCCCACAGCTTGCCGCGCTTGATGTAGTTCTTGATGTCGGACACTCTGCTATCGCCGAGCTGGCTGTCGCGCAGGCGCGACACCGCATCGTATTCGTAGAGGCCCTGCTGCGCCTTGGTGGTGGACTTGATGTGCCAGGTCAGCAGTGGCGCGTTCAGTGCCTTCGCCACTTCCTCGGCCAGCACCGTCTTGCCGGTGCCCGGCTCGCCCTTCACCAGGAGCGGGCGCTCCAGCACGATCGCGGCATTGACAGCGACCTTGAGATCATCGGTCGCAACATAGTCCTTGGTGCCGGTAAATTTCATTGCGCGTCCTTGTTGGTCGTCGGCGCGAGGCGCTGGCCTCGTCCCGACAAAAGGAACGGCCGCTCGAAGCGGCCGTTCCCAGGTTCGGTCAAGCTTTCAGACCCGTTTTATCAGCGAAAGGATGACGAGCACAATCACCGCGCCGATCGTGGCATCCACGATGGCGCCGAGCGTGCCGATGGCAAGCTCGATATGCAGTTGGGGCAGCACCCAGCTCGCGACCAGCGCGCCGATGATGCCGACCACGATGTTGCCGATGAGGCCAAATCCCGCCCCGTGGACAATTTTCCCGGCGAGCCAGCCGGCGATCGCGCCGATGATCAGCGCTGCGATGATTCCCATGACAAAGATCCCCAAAACCAAGCCTCAAGCGGCCCAATTCTAGAGCAAAAAGCCTCCCGGTCCATGTTGAATTGTTCCGCGCACGAACTCGGTTCACCTCTCCTCGATGGGGAGAGGTCGATTTGCCCCTGGCGATGCGAAGCATCGTCCAGCGCAAATCGGGTGAGGGGGCTCAGGTCCCACGAGAGAGCGAAACCCCTCACCCGGCGCTGCGCGCCGACCTCTCCCTCCGGGAGAGGTGGGCCGCCCCTTGACGGAAGCCACCCGACGGGCAATCTGTCACTCATGTTCCTGCAATTCTTCACCTCATTGCGCGATGCGCAGGTCCCCGTGACGCTGCGCGAATACCTCACGCTGATGGAGGCGCTCGACGCCGACCTCGCGGACTACACGGTCGAGAACTTCTATTACCTGTCGCGCTCGGCGCTGGTGAAGGACGAGCGCAACCTCGACAAGTTCGACCGCGTCTTCGGCACGGTGTTCAAGGGGCTCGAAAGCCTGCTCGACGCCATGGAGAAGGCGGAGATCCCCGAGGAGTGGCTGAAGAAGCTCGCGGAGAAATACCTCACCGAGGAAGAGAAGAAGCAGATCGAGGCCATGGGCTGGGATAAGCTCATGGAGACCTTGAAGAAGCGCCTCGAGGAGCAGAAGGGCCGCCACCAGGGCGGCAGCAAGTGGATCGGCACCGCCGGCACCTCGTCGTTCGGCGCCTATGGCTACAATCCGGAAGGCGTCCGCATCGGCCAGGAGAAGAACCGCAACAACCGAGCCGTGAAGGTGTGGGACAAGCGCGAATTCAAGGATCTCGACGGCAATGTCGAGCTCGGCATTCGCAACATCAAAGTGGCGCTGCGCCGCCTGCGCAAGTTTGCCCGCACCGGCGCGCCCGACGAGCTCGATCTCGACAACACGATCCGCGAGACCGCCAATCACGGCTATCTCGACGTCGTCATGCGGCCAGAGCGGCGCAATGCGGTCAAGCTGCTGGTGTTCTTCGATATCGGCGGCTCGATGGATTCGCATATCGAGCAGGTCGAGGAGCTGTTCTCGGCGGCGAAGAGCGAGTTCAAGCACATGGAGTATTTCTACTTCCACAATTGCCTCTATGAAGGCGTGTGGAAGCAGAACAAGCGCCGCTTCACCGACCGCACGCCGACCTGGGACGTGCTGCACAAATACCCGCACGACTACAAGGTCGTGTTCGTCGGCGACGCCTCGATGTCGCCTTACGAGATCATGGTGCCGGGCGGCTCGGTCGAGCATGTCAACGAGGAGCCGGGCTCGGTCTGGCTGGAGCGCATCATCCGCACCTATCCGCATGCGGTGTGGCTCAATCCGGTGCAGCAGAAGCACTGGGACTATTCGGAATCGACCACCATCATCCGCCGTATCTTCGCCAACCGCATGTTCCCGATCACCATCGAGGGTCTGGAAGGTGCGATGAAGGAGTTGACGCACTGATGTATCATTAGTCTGGCTCGATCGGCGACGGGACTGCGCTCCCTCCCCCGCTTGCGGGGGAGGGGGGAGAGGGTCTCTCCACAAGCGACGCTCCCCAAGAGGAGAGAGCCCTCACCCGCCGCGCTCTTCGAGCGCGTCGACCTCTCCCGCAGGCGGGAGAGGTAACCTCCGCCTCCAGCAGATCGCCTGCGAATGGCGGCGTAACAAGAGGGAGAAGCACATGCCCCAGACCATCACCCGCGGCATCAAGGCACTGATCGACGAGGCCAATGCCGAGATCGAGACGCTGTCCGCCAAGGACGCCATCGAGATCTCCAAGAACGGCGACGTCGTCATCGTCGACATCCGCGACCCCCGAGAGATCGAGCGCGACGGCCGTATCCCCGGCGCGTTCGCCTGCACGCGCGGCATGCTTGAATTCTGGATCGATCCGCTGAGCCCTTATGCAAAGCCGATCTTCCAGGAGGACAAGAAGTTCGTCTTCCACTGCGCCGGCGGCTTGCGCTCCGTGCTCGCCGCCAAGACCGCGCAGGACATGGGCCTCAAGCCTGTCGCCCACATCGCCGGCGGCTACGCCGCCTGGCGCGACGCCGGCGGTCCGACGGAGAAGTGGGAGCCGAAGAAGAAGGGGTGAGGGGCGCTTTCGCTCTCTCATCCGTCATTCCGGGGCGCCACGAAGTCGCGAGCCCGGAATCCATTCACCCACTAACACTGCCACACGATGGATTCCGGGTTCGTGCTGCGCACGCCCCGGAATGACAAGGAAATAGCGAATGACCACAGCCGACCCCCTCGTCTCCACCGAATGGCTTGCCGACCACATCAACGACGCCAACGTGAAGGTGCTCGACGCTACCTTCAAGCTGCCGGGTGTGCTGCCGCTGCCGAAGGACGACTACCTCGCCGCGCATCTGCCGGGCGCGGTGTTCTTCGACGTCGACGCGGTGTCGGACCATTCCAATCCGCTGCCGCACATGTTTCCGAGCGCCGAGCAGTTCGGCAGCGACGTCGGTAATCTCGGCATCTCCAATGCCGATACCGTCGTCATCTACGATGCCGGCGGCTGGGTCGCAGCGCCGCGTGCGTGGTGGATGTTCCTGTCCTATGGCCACGGCAATGTGCGCATCCTCAATGGCGGGCTGAAGAAGTGGCGCGCCGAGGGGCGTGCCGTGGAGAGCGGCGACGTGAAGCCGAAACCCGCAACGTTCAAGGCGAGCTATGATCCGAAGCGCGTGCGTAGCATGGAGCAGCTGGTCGCCAACGTCGAAAGCCGTGCCGAGCAGGTGATCGACGCGCGTCCGGCGGAGCGCTTCGAGGGCCGCGCGGCAGAGCCGCGGCCGGGCATCCGCTCGGGTCACATTCCCGGCGCACGCAACGTACCCTACGCCGGCCTGTTCGACGCTGCGACCGGCGAGATGAAGCCGCTTGACGAGCTGCGCAAGGCCTTCACCGGCGCCGGCGTCAAGCTCGACACACCGATCGTGACGAGTTGCGGATCCGGCGTGTCGGCCGTCGTGCTGACGCTCGCGCTCTACCGGCTCGGGG
>NZ_LUUB01000036.1:2272-21862 GCF_001641635.1 Bradyrhizobium centrolobii | reverse complement strand
CCCGCCGATCGCGACCGGACCGGCGTGAGGCGTTCGACTGTGGCCGTGGCGAAAGGTGCGCTCCCTCGCCCCGCTTGCGGGGAGAGGGCTGGGGTGAGGGGGAGTCTCCGCAGGGGTGGTGATAGCTGGACTCGTGGAGAGTCCCCCTCACCCCGGAATCCGCGCTACGCGCGAATTCCGACCTCTCCCCGCAAGCGGGGCGAGGTGAAGCGCGTCAGCGGGGGCGCGCGGCCGTCGCGGCGAGCGTCGGCTGCTGCTGCACGAACGGAAAATAATACGTCTGCTGCACCTGCTGAGGAGGGGGCGGCCGCCGTACGATGCGGCGCTGCTTCTTCACCTTGTGCGCACGCGGCTTGCTCGCCTTGCTCTCCGGCGTGCTGCTGTCGGCCTTTGCGTCGGTCTTGGCTTTCGCCGGCGAATCCTTCCAGGCCGTGGTCGCGGGGTCGTCCAGCGCGGCCACACTGGCCGTCGCAATGTCGATCGCGGGCGATGCCGGCGCGGTCGCCGGCTCGGCCGGCTGCGCTTCGGCGGCAGCGGCCGGCTTGTCCTCGGGGAGGGATGCGGTCGTGTCGGCCGGAGTCAGCGTGTCGGCGGGAGCCGGGGGCGCAGTCTCCGCCTTGGCCAGTTCGGCGGCTGGCGCCTGAGCAGTGGGCGGAGCCTCGGCAGCTGGCGCGGCATCGGCGACTTGCGGCTCGGGCTGGGCACTGGCCTCGGCTGTCACCGCGGCCACCTGCTCAGGTTCGGTCTCGGGCAGCGCAATGGTCGGGACCTTGTCCCGCAGCGACGGCGTGGGCTCGGCCGCCGCCGGCTCGCTCGCTTCCGCACGGAACGCGGCGAGCACTGGCTGCTGGACCCGTTCGGCGGCCTGCGCAAACACCTGCTCCTGCGGGCCGTTCCGCCAGGAGGGGTTGCTGACGTACTGCTCGTGGGTCGTCCGCAGCAGCGCGGCGGCCCCTAAGCCGAACACCAGGATGGAGGTAGACAGCAGGATCGCGGCAAACAGGAAGCGAAAGCCGGGAAGCATCGAAGGATACGGATTTCCGCCCTGGCGGGGTGGTGGCAGGGCCTTGAGCCATCTGAACGCGGTGACGGTACTGATTGCCGCGTTCGCCACGCGGGACCGAAGCTCAAACTGGAGGCGAATCAGGCTGATTCGACCATACCGCAACGCCTCCGCGCAGTTCCCCTAAAAATCGGGCGGAAGACTCCGGCAATCTACGGCTTGATGCGATTTCCGCCCCGTGATGCACCGGAGCAACGGTGGCTAGCGGATCACAAATCGCCAGATCAGGCGCAAATCGGCCTGATATGTCTTGAATGTGCCGCTATCTTCGGTCATGTGCGTTGACGGTCCGATCGGGCCTGGGGACCATACAAGAGCGATGATGATCAAACATTTTCTGACGATATGCGCTGCCGCAACAGTCGCTGCGGCGGGAACCTCGCTCGTGCAGGCCCAGACGTATCCGGTGCAGCAGGCACCGAGCTATGGCGCTCCGTCCCAATATCGTCCCGGCGATCGCGTGCCGAACTTCGACGCGCTGGAGGACGATGACGACGCCGCGCCTCAGGCGGCGCTGCCGCCGCCCGGTCCCTCCGGCCCGGTGATGTCGCCCGATGATCCGCGCTATGGCCGCCCCGCAGGCGCGCCGCCAGTCTACTCGGCGGCCCCGCCGCAAGGCCCGGTGATGTCGCCGGATGATCCCCGTTATGGCCGTCCCGCGGGCGCTCCGACCTATTCGGCCGCCCCGCAGGGTCCGGTGATGTCGCCCGACGATCCCCGCTATGGCCGCCGCGATGGCCCGCCGCCGGTGATCTATGCCGACCGTCCGACGCAGGCGCCTGCCAGCGATGGCCTGCGTCCGCCGGAGGCGATCAATGGTCCCGCTGCGACCGGAGCGGTTCAGCAGCAGCCTGCCGTCGGTAGCGATGGCCGGCCGATGACGATCGCCTCGCTGCCGCCCGAGGAGCAGCCTGATGCTGCGCCCGCGCAGTTGCCGCCGAACCTGCGTCGTCAGGAGGTCGCGTTCCAGACCAAGGAGCCGGCCGGCACCATCGTCGTCGATACCCCGAACACCTACCTCTATTACGTCCTCGGCAATGGCCGCGCGGTCCGCTACGGCGTGCGCGTCGGCCGCGACGGTTTCACCTGGACCGGCGTGCAGAAGATCACGCGCAAGGCCGAATGGCCGGATTGGCATCCGCCGACGGAGATGATCGAGCGTCAGCCCTATCTGCCGCGCTTCATGGCCGGCGGCCCCGGCAATCCACTCGGCGCCCGCGCGATGTATCTCGGCTCGACCGTCTACCGCATCCACGGCACCAATCAGCCCTCGACGATCGGCAAGTTCGTCTCCTCCGGCTGTATCGGCATGCTGAACGAGGACGTCTCGGACCTGTTCGATCGGGTCAAGGTCGGCACCCGCGTGGTGGTGATGCCGGGCGGCCAACCGCCGGGAACGGCGACCGCCTCCGCCGCGCCGACGCCCGGTGCTGCCGCACCGGCTCCGATGTCCGCCCAGGCCGGTCCGGCTTCGGGCACGCAGCCGACGGTGGTGCCGCCGCTGCCCGCGCCGGTCACCGTGCGCTAAGCGCGTCGCGAAAACTCAGATTGCAAAAAGGGCGTGCCGTCGGCACGCCCTTCGTCATTTCAGGCTAGTTTCCGCGGCAGATCGCTGCCCTTGGTCCAGGCGTCGATCGCCTCGACCATCTGGCCGTAGTGGATGCGCAGCCCGTCCTCGGTCGCGTAGCCGAGGTGCGGTGTCAGCACGAGATTGTCGAGCTTGCGGAAGGGATGATCGACAGGCAGCGGCTCGACCGAGAACACGTCGATGCCGGCGCCCGCGATCTTCTTCTGCTGCAAGGCCTCCAGCAGCGCCGCCTCGTCGACGATCGGCCCGCGCGCGGTGTTGACGAGGTAGGCCGTCGGCTTCATCCGCGCGAGATCATCGCGGCCGACCAGTCCCCGCGAGCGTTCGCTCAACACCACATGGATGGTGACGATATCGGCCTTGGCGAACAGCTCTTCCTTGCTGGCGTAGCCGACGCCGGCCTCTTTGCACTTCTCCGGCGTGAGGTTCGGGCTCCAGGCGATCACGTTCATGCCGAACGCTTTCGCAAGGCCCGCCATCTTGCTGCCGAGCTTGCCGAGCCCGACGATGCCGAGCGTGCGGCCCTCGATCTCGACGCCGGCGAAGGTCTGCCAAGGCTCGCCCGCATGCATGCGCGCATTCTCGCGGCCGATGCCGCGGGTCAGTTCCAGGATCAGGCCCATGGTGAGCGGGGCGGTGGGATCGCGGGAATATTGCGTGCCGCCGATGGCCACGTTGCGCGCCTTCGCGGCTTCCATGTCGATCGAGGCGTTGCGCATGCCGGAGGTGAGTAGCAGTTTCAGCTTCGGTAGCGCCTCGAACAGGCTCCTGGGGAACGCGGTGCGCTCGCGCATCGCGCAGATGATCTCGAAGTCGGCAAGCGCGCTAGCAGCGGCCTGCTCGGAGGCGAAGGGATGGCTGAACACGGTGACGTCGACGCGATCGGCAAGCTTCGGCCAGTCGGCGACGTTGAGGGCGAGGTTGAAATAGTCGTCGAGAATTGCACAGCGCAGCCGCGTCATCAGCGTTCATCCATGGCGAGAGGTGACGGCGCAAGCGGGGGCGCCATCGTCGGAACCAGGCCATGGTTGCGCGCAATCACACCCGCGCGCAAGCGGCTCGCGTCTTCAAAAATCCGATAGAAGCGAAAGCAATGGGCTCAGAGGTCGCGGGGTTTCAGCCGGATCGGCGCATCCATGCCGTGCTTGGCGCGCCAAGCCGGTCCGGGACCGCGCATGTAGTGCAGCTCGGGACGATAGGGGTTGAACGCAGTGACGAAAAAGCCCTTCCAGAAGCTCTTGACCTCCGCGACAAGGTTTGCGGAGCGGCCGGCTTCTGCCGGGACGGCAATGGAATTGGTCTCGATCAGAGCCATGATGCGGCCTCGCTGTTCTCCCCGCTCGTTCTGCGCGGGGGGCACTTTTTTCAGCGCCGAGGCGAGCTTTGGCCTGCTTTATTAAAAAAAGGTTTCAATTGTCCGGATCGTTCCCCGGATGGTGTCCGTCCCGTAATCATCCGTGGTGAACGGAGGGAAAACGTTGCCCTTTGGGGGCGGGATCGCTACATCGGCGGCAAGCAAAATTTCCTCAAATCGAAGGTTTCACGGGACCGATGGCGCGCCAGTTCATCTATTTCATGCAGGGTCTGACCAAGAGCTACCCGACCCGCAAGGTGCTCGATAACATCCATCTGTCGTTCTACCCGGACGCCAAGATCGGCGTGCTCGGCGTCAATGGCTCGGGCAAGTCGACGCTGCTCAAGATCATGGCCGGCCTCGACAAGGAGTACACCGGCGAGGCCTGGGTCGCCGAGGGCGCCCGCGTCGGCTATCTCGAGCAGGAACCGCATCTCGATCCCAAGCTCTCTGTGCGCGAGAACGTCATGCAGGGCGTCGCCAAGCAGAAGGCGATCCTCGACCGCTACAACGAGCTCGCGGCCAACTATTCGGACGAGACCGCCGACGAGATGACCAAGCTGCAGGACGAGATCGAGGCCCAGGGCCTCTGGGATCTCGACAGCAAGGTCGACCAGGCCATGGACGCGCTGCGCTGTCCGCCCGACGAGGCCGACGTCACGAAACTCTCGGGCGGTGAGCGCCGCCGCGTCGCGCTATGCCGGCTCCTGCTCGACCAACCCGAGCTCTTGCTGCTGGACGAGCCGACCAACCATCTCGACGCCGAGTCGGTGTCGTGGCTGGAAGGCCACTTGCGCAACTATCCCGGCGCGATCCTGATCGTCACCCACGACCGCTACTTCCTCGACAACGTCACGGGATGGATCCTCGAGCTCGATCGTGGTCGCGGCATTCCCTATGAGGGCAACTACTCCTCCTGGCTGGTGCAGAAGCAGAAGCGGCTCGAGCAGGAGGGCCGCGAGGAGGCCGCGCACCAGAAGACGCTCGCCCGCGAGCAGGAGTGGGTCGCGTCCTCGCCGAAGGCACGCCAGGCCAAGTCCAAGGCGCGCTATCAGCGCTATGAGGAGCTGCTCAAGAAGGCGAGCGAGAAGCAGACCCAGACCGCACAGATCATCATTCCCGTCGCCGAGCGGCTCGGCGCCAATGTGGTCGACTTCGAAGGCCTCAGCAAAGGCTTTGGCGATCGGCTTCTGATCGACGATCTCACCTTCAAGCTGCCGCCCGGCGGCATCGTCGGCGTGATCGGTGCCAACGGCGCCGGCAAGACCACGCTGTTCAAGATGATCACCAAGCAGGAAACGCCGGACAAGGGCACCATCACGGTCGGCGAGACCGTGCATCTCGGTTATGTCGACCAGTCGCGCGATGCGCTCGAAGGCAACAAGACCGTGTGGGAGGAGATCTCCGGCGGCAACGAGCTGATCCTGCTCGGCAAGAGGGAAGTCAACTCGCGCGGCTACTGCTCGGCGTTCAACTTCAAGGGCGCCGACCAGCAGAAGAAGGTCGGCGCGCTCTCCGGCGGTGAGCGCAACCGCGTGCATCTCGCCAAGATGCTGAAGTCCGGCGCCAACGTGCTGCTGCTCGACGAGCCGACCAACGATCTCGACGTCGACACGCTGCGCGCGCTCGAAGAGGCGCTGGAGGATTTCGCCGGCTGCGCCGTGATCATCAGCCACGATCGCTGGTTCCTCGACCGCATCGCGACCCACATCCTGGCCTTCGAAGGCGACAGCCATGTCGAATGGTTCGAAGGCAACTTCCAGGACTACGAGAAGGACAAGATGCGCCGGCTCGGCCAGGACAGCATCATCCCGCACCGCGTGAAGTACAAGAAGCTGACGCGGTGATTTCAGCATGATCCGGCGGACGCTCATTGCTGCGGTGATCGCGGTCACTTGCGGCTGGTCGTCCGCCCATGCCGCAGACGCCGCCTTCGCGCAGTTCATCGCCTCGCTCTGGCCGGAGGCGCAGGCCGCCGGTGTGTCGCGCGCGACTTTCGACGAACAGACGCGCGGGCTCGAGCCTGACTACAAGCTGCCCGACCTGATCCTGCCCGGGAGGCCCGCGACCGGCGCGCCTTCGCAGGCCGAGTTCGTGCAGGTGCCGGCCGACTACATCAAGGAAGCCTCGATTGCGCGCCTAGCGGGCGAGGGGCAGCGGCTGCTGCAGAAATATCGCCCTGCGCTGACGGAGATCGAGAAGAGCTCCGGCGTGCCCGCGACCGTGATGCTCGCGATCTGGGGCCGCGAGACCGACTATGGCCGCTACACGCTGCCTTACGATCTCGTGCGCGTGCTCGCGACACAGGCCTATGTCGGCCGCCGCAAGGACCAGTATCGCAACGAATTCATCCTGGCGCTGAAGATCCTCGGCGAGGGCGCGGTGACGCGCAAGGACATGCGCTCGTCCTGGGCCGGTGCCACCGGGCTCACGCAGTTCCTGCCGTCGGAATATTACAAGCACGGCGTCGATTTCGACGGCGATGGCCGCGTCGATATCTGGCATTCGGTGCCGGATGCACTGGCCTCGGCCGCGCAGCAGCTCGTCAACAAGGGCTGGCAGAGCGGGGTACGCTGGGCCTACGAGGTGCAGGCGCCGGCGAAGATAGATTGCAGCGTCGGCGTGCCCGAGGTGACGAAGCCGATCGGCCAATGGCTGCGCGAAGGCTTTGTGCCGGTGCGTGGGCAAAAGTTGAGCGCCGCCGAGCAGGCTCAGCCGGCCTCGCTGTTGCAGCCGGAAGGCATTTACGGCCCTTCGTTCCTGACGACGAAGAACTACTTCGTCATCAAGGAGTACAATTTCTCAGATCTCTACGTGCTCTTCGTCGGTCATCTCAGCGACCGCATGACCAGCCCGCAGCCGTTCGCGACGCCATGGTCGGCCTCGAAGCAACTGCGAACGACGGATGTCGAGGCCATGCAGCGCGGGCTGACGCGCATCGGGCTCTACAAGGACAAGATCGACGGCAAGGCCGGCATGCTCACGCGCGCCGCGCTTGGTGCCTATCAAAAGTCGGCGGGGCTGAAGGTGGATTGCTGGCCGAGCGAAGAGGTGCTGCGCTCGATCCAGGCGGCGCGCTAGCGAGCCTCAGTTCTTCCGTCAAAGAAAAAGCCCGGCCGATGCTCTCGGCCGGGCTTTGATCGCGGCGCCTTACGCGCCGTATCGATCAGATCAGTAGCAGACGCGGACCGGGCGGATGACCCAGCCGTAACCGTCCCAGTAGCGCTGGCGCTGCCAATAGCAGGGCGGGGGCGGCGGAGCGGGCTCGGCCACGTAAACGGGGCCGCCATAGACCGGACGGCTCGACGCGATGGCGCCGCCGACGATGGCGCCGCCGATCAGGCCGGCCGCGATGCCGGCGCCGACGCCGTCACCTGCTTTCGCGGGCGGAGTGGCGGTCACCAGCGAACCGGCAACCGTCGCAACCGTAAGGGCGGCAACTAAAGTCTTCTTCATGCTCTTGGCTCTCCTGGGAGATGGGACGCTCCTTGTTAGGAACGCCAGGGTTTCAAAGGTTCACGCACACTCTGATGATATTGGCCGTGCGGCTAGCAAGCGCGCAAATGGTCAATCCACAGTAAACGCACACGGAGCTGTGACGAGAAAAAGCGGTCTTTTTCGGGCCCCAAGATGAACAGCGTCCGTAGTGAACCGGCTTCGCGTGCATCAGCCACAGACTCTGACGCGCCGGGAGCGCCAAGCGTAGCCGTCCCAGAAGCGCTGCCTCTGCCAGACGCAGCCGCCGAAATAGTCATCGGCGACATAGCCCGGGCCCGGCGCGTAATAGCGGGGCGGGTAGTAGCCCGGTTCATAGTAGCCGTAGCCGGGGCCAGGTCCGTAATAATACGGGGAGGCCAGCGCGCCACCAACAATGGCGCCGCCGATGATCCCGGCCGCCACGCCTGCGGCGACGCCGCGCTGCGCATGGGCCGGGGTGCCTGCCGTCAGGGCCAGGGTGACGACGGCAGCGACTGCCAGCAGTGACTTTTTCATGGGGCGACCTTTCACGCACGGAACTCTTTGGGGGTAAGGTTCCATACTTCGTTTGAATGATCAATGAACGGCGGCTTCATCGGGCGCGACGAATTGGTGCGGGATGCCCCTTCCGCCAGGAGAAAATGATGAGCAGTGCGCTGACGAATGCCCTGATAGCCGTCGGGATCACATCCATGATCGGCTATGCCGTAATGGTCCACGTGCAGAACCGCGGCCGGCGGCAGTCGCGGGCAGGGGCAGGCGCCGATAGCAGTGGTGACAGCTATTCGGGGACGAACGATGGCTTCTCGCTGGGGAGCTGGTTTTCCAGCGACAGTTCGGGCAGTTCGACCGACAGCGGGAGCTGCTCGAGCAGCGATAGCGGCAGCAGCGGGGATTGCGGCGGCGGCGATGGTGGCGGAGGCGGCGGTGGCGACTAGGCCTTATCCGGTCCAATCTTGATCCAGTGCAACGCCGTATTTTAGAGCCGTTCTAGGCTATATCCGGGCCAGTTTGGAATAGCTTCAAATACCAGTTTTTCCTTTTGCATCCGGCCGGGCCCTTAAATATCGATAATGGCGCATCACCGAAGGGCTTGCCGCTTTCCATGATCGTCTGTTCCTGTAACGTGCTGAGCGATGACGACATCCGCGCCGCCGTCGCCGACTCCGACGACGCTGTGCGTCATGCCAAGCAGGTCTATGGATGCCTCGGCTGCAGCGCCGAATGCGGCCGCTGCGCCCGCACCATCAAGACCATCATCGAGGAAGCGCTCGGTCCCTGCGCCAAATCCTGCTGTGCCGGCTGCCCGCACAACCATCAAGTGGCTGCCAACGACGAGACTGCTGAGCCGGCCGATTTCGCCCTAGCGGCCTGCTGAAAACTCCATTTGCAACGGCTGAGCTTATCCTCGGCTGCGTCCGCGTAGCCGGTTGCCCTTGTTCCCAAACTGTTTTAGAAGCGTTCTAAACTCGGTTTATGACCGATTTGGCCGCAAGAGCTGGAGTGAATCATGCAGGGCGACGCAAAAGTTATCGAATATCTCAACAAGGCACTGCGTCATGAGCTGACTGCGATCAATCAGTACTGGCTGCACTATCGCTTCCTCGACAATTGGGGCCTCCTGGACATGGCCAAGGTCTGGCGCAAGGAGTCCATCGAGGAGATGGAGCACGCCGACAAGCTGACCGAGCGCATCCTGTTTTTCGACGGTTTCCCGAACATGCAGGTGCTCGATCCCCTGCGTATCGGCCAGAACGTCAAGGAGATCATCGAGTGCGATCTCGCCGCCGAAATGAGCGCGCGCGCGCTCTATCAGGAAGCGGCCACCTACTGCCATAGCGTGAAGGACTACGTCACGCGCGACCTGTTCGAGAAGCTGATGAGCGACGAGGAGCACCACATCGACTTCCTCGAAACCCAGCTCGATCTGATCGGCCGCATCGGCCTCGAACTCTACACCCAGAAGCACGTCGGCGGGCTCGAGGGCGAGGGGCATTAAGCCCCGGCATCAACCGCAATCTCTGCGTTAGCCGCACATTCCCATGTCGTCCCGGCGAAAGCCGGGACCCAACCACAGGGAGTGGTTGTGGCACGCGATTGGCAGCCACGAGTCTTCGCCAAACTCAATCCTGTGGTTGGGTCCCGGATCGGCGCTCCGCTTCGCTGCGCTTGTCCGGGACGACAGTTTGCCTTTGTCCGGCATCTCAAAGCCGCGTCGTAACGCTCGCTTGTCCGGGACGACACTGTGGTTGGTGCGCCAGCTAAAGCTGCGTCTTGTACCGCGCTTCCACGGCGTCCTGGCCTTCGGGCTCTCCCAGGCTGGTCTGATCGTGGATCACCTGGCTGATGCTGGGCATTACCGAGCGCTGCACCTTCACGTCGGGCGACCACAGTTTTGAGCGCATCAGCGCCTTGCCGCAGTGGAAATAGACTTCGCTGACAGCGACGTTCAGCACCGCGCGCGGCGGCTTGCCGAATTCCACCATCGCGGCGAGCAGATCCGGATCGGCCGACAGCGTGCCACGCCCGCCGACGCGCAGCGTCTCGTCGATCCCGGGCACGAAGAACAACAGATGCACGAAGCCCGAACCTTCGACGACGTTTTTGAAGCTGTCGATGCGGTTGTTGCCGGAACGGTCGGGCATCAGCAGCTGGTTGGGGCCGGCGACATGGACGAAGCCTATACTGCCGCCGCGCGGCGAGGCGTCGACGCTGCCGTCGGCGCCCGATGTCGCGAGTACGCAGAACGGGGACATCTCGATGAATTTCTTCGCGTGCGCATCGATCGAGGGGCGCGCCTTCGCGATCACGCGCGGGGTCGGCTTCGGATAGATGGCGGCGAGGTCTTCGGCGCAAAGATCGGTCAAGGCGTGCCTCCGGATCAGCTTCGCGTCAAACTACCTGATCGAGCCGGCTTAGCCAATCCGGCACGCGCGCCGTGTGCTACACCGCATCCGCCGGCACGAAGCAACTGATGATGATGGCGCCGCGGTGGTGGACGTACCACACCACGGCCTGGCCGACCGGATTGCCGCGGTCGCGGATGATGGCGCGCTCGGGCACCGCCATCCATTGCCCCTCGATCGGCACCCAATAGGTGCCGTCGCGCACATCGTAATCGGTGCGGTGTCCGTCGGAGATGTCGCAGCAGGGCACGCCGTTCGGCGCCATCACGCTCTTGAACCAGGCGCGGATATCGGGCGGGACGTTGTCGTATTGCCCGTTGTCGAATGCGAGCGCGGCGCCCGCAAGCGCGGGCATTGCGGCCAGCCAAACGCACACTGCGAGCCTGCGCATGCGATCCTCCTCATCGCGTGTCATGCCACTTGCGCGCGGTTGTCCCGCGCGTCGATTCGTGTCGTTGACGCGATTAAGCCTGAGCTGCCAGAGCGTTGCATGCCCAAATAATATGCGGCGTCGACGCGCCGCACATGATGCGCCGCGAGATGAGGACGGAACAGTTCGCGGTCTCACATCGTCCGCTGCGGCGCGGTTTGCAGCAATTGCCGGACCTGCTCGGTGTAGAACTTTGCGTTGCCGGTGGTGCCGTGACCGCGCGTCTCGGTGCTCCCGGGGATGAGATACAGGCGCGCGTTCTTGACCCGCTTCATCGCGGCCTCGGTGACGCCGGTCTCCGGTGGGTTGCGCTCGTCGTCCGCGGAATTGATCAGCAGCAGGGACGCCTCGATTCCCTCCAGCCTCTCCGAGGCGTTGTAGTCGTGCGAGGCCTCCCATTGATAGATGAAGTCGTTGGCATCCGCCGTCACCGGCGTTCCGAGCCGTTCGTCGACGATCTTGTCGGCCTTGGCCGCTGTCGGCGCCTGCGACTGATATGCGAGCGTTCCGCCGATGCTCGCGATGCCGTAGGCGACGATGGCATACTTCATCATGCGCGGCTGGCTCGTGTAGTTGCCGCCATTATAGTCGGGATCGTTGCGGATGGTGTCGAGCATGATCCGCCGCAGCATCCAGTTGCGCGCCGCCATCTCGGTCGGCTGGCAGGCCATCGGCACCAGCGCATCCATCGCCTTTGGATATTTCTCGCCCCACAGCCAGGTGTGCATGCCGCCCATCGAATTGCCGATGACGAGCCGCAGGTGCTTGACGCCGAGACCTTCCGTCACCAGGCGATATTGCGCATCGACCATGTCGTCGTAATCGTATTTCGGAAAGCTCGTCTTCATCCCGTCGGAGGGCTTTGACGATTTTCCGTGGCCGATGCCGTCGGGAATGATGATGTAATATTTCGACGCGTCGAGCGGCTGACCGGGCCCGAACATCTCGCCGGCAAAGGCAGGCGACAGCATGCTTGCGGCCGAGCCGCCCGAACCGTGCAGCACCAGCACGGGCTGGCCGGTCGGCTCGCCCACGGTGGTGTAGTGCAGCCGCAGCTCCGGCATGACTTCGCCGGTGTGGAACTTGAAGTCCTTCGCGATCCAGTCGCCTTGCTTGGGGGCCGGATAATCGGCGGCCATCGCCGGCATCGAAATGGACAGCAAAGCGGCTGCAAGCATCCCGCCCGAAATCTTCATGTGTCTCTCCCCGTTGCGGCCGCTTTCACCCGAACCGCTTCAACGGCGATCTTATCAGCGTCGCCTTGAGGATCGAGACCGGATGCAATGCCGGCCGCCAAAACATTTTCGTAAATGGTGCATCGCGCAAGCGGAATATTTCGGCGGCAGGCAGAACCAGGTGGCCTGCTCATTCATGCTTGAGAAAGCCGAGCGCGTACCAGCCCCAGTAGACCCTGTGGCGTTGGATCAGCCCCTCGTCGATCTCCATGATCTCGACCAGCTCCGGAGCGAGGCGCGGATATTCCCAGGTGACGATCCGGCCGTCCGTGAAGAAGCCCTGCTTGAAGCGCTTGCGCTGTGGCGGATTGGTTTGGAACACGCGCGCAATGAAAGCGCGCAGATTGTCCTTGCCTTTGACGATGCCGGTCGAGGTCTTCAAGAGGTGCTGGACCAGCGGGCTTTCGATGGATGCGTCATCGGCATAGAGTGCCAGGGATGCCTCGAGGTCCTTGTTGCCGAGGGCTTCATCCCACAGCTTGCAGATGCGTTCTGCGTCCGTTTGATGTGCTTCGTTGATCATGATGTGATCCTCTGGATTCGGGGTGACATATCCAGGGGATCGCAGAGGACGCGCCGTCAAAGTTTCACCGAATTTTGAAATGACCGCCTTTGGTATGATTGCGATGACGTGGCGGCGGGCCCAGGTCAGGAGCGGGAGTATTTGATGGTAGTCGCGCGACGGTCGGTTCAATCGGGGTTTTCGCGGCTCACCGAGGCTTTGAGCGATCCCGCGCGCGAAGCCATGGTGAGTGCGCTGTTCGGCGGCAAGGCCTTGCCCGCGGGGGAACTGGCATCGATTGCCGGCGTGTCGCCGCAAAGCGCCAGCGCGCATCTGCAGAAGCTGACGGAGGCGCGGCTGCTCTCGGTGTGGCAGCAAGGCCGGTTCCGCTACTATCGGATTGCGGACGACGAGGTCGCGGGCCTGATCGAGAACCTCGTCAATGTCGCCATCAGGACCGATCATGCCGAACGCATGCGAAGCGTGCCGACGCCACTCCGGCAGTCGCGGGCCTGCTATTGCCATCTCGCCGGCCAGCTCGGCGTGGCGCTGCTGGACGGCTTGGTGTGCCGCGAATTGATTGCGCTGCATGGTCGAGAGGGCTCTCTCACCGAGCAAGGCGAGGAGTGGTGTCACGCCGAGGCGATCGACTTCAGGCCGGGCCGCGATCCGCACATGCGCCTCTGCAACGATTGGACCGAGCCTGTTCCGCATCTCGCAGGCCCGTTTGCCAATGCGATCCTGAAGCGGCTGGTCGAAACGCATGCGCTCGCGCCGCATCGCGTTCCACGCGCGCTTCGTCTCACGCCGAAGGGGCGCGCCTTCTTCGAGCGGCTTGGCGTCCCTATTCCATTCTGACACGTCGTGTCCGGTATGCCGGGTGCCGATGACAGCGGCGGATTCGGCATGTAGCATCAGGCCGTCGCCGATCGTCCTTGAACCGGAGCGCGCCTTTCACAAGGAATCTAGGAGAAACTTATGTGCCGCAACATCAAGACGCTGTTCAACTTCGAGCCGCCGGCGACGGAGGACGAGATCCACGCCAGCGCGCTCCAGTTCGTACGCAAGCTTTCCGGCTTCAATAAGCCGTCGCAGGTCAATGAGGAGGCCTTCAATCGCGCGGTAGCGGAGGTGTCGGACGCCGCGCGTCGACTGCTGACCTCGCTGCATACCCACGCGCCGGCGCGGGATCGCGATGTCGAGGCAGAGCGGGCGAGGGAGCGTTCCCGCTTACGCTTCGGCTAGCGGTTCGTCAGCCGCCGCTCCGTGATCTGGCTCACGGCCTCGGACGTCTCGACGCGCGATGATGTCCGCCGGGGTTTTAACAACCCGGAGCCCGAGCATGAGCCGCCCCCTTCTTCCCCTCAAAGCAGGTGCCATTGCTTTCACGCTGCTATGGACCGCGTGGATGATGTGGTGGAGCGGCCCGTTTAGCAGCGTCTACCTGACAATCCTGACGCTGTGCGGTGCCGCGATCGGCTATCTCTGGTACCGCGCCATGCGCTGGCAATTCGAGCGCATGGGCATGCTGCCGCGCAAGGACGATTCATCAAGAGCCTCTTGAACGAGGCTTGTGTCCGGGCTCGGCAGCATCGCGCTGCGTCCGGGGCACGGCGTGTCGCTAGTGCCTGTCGCCGTGCTTCTTCTTTTTCTTCTTTTTCTTGTGATCGTCGCCTTCGCTGTCGTCACCTTCGTCATCGACGATTGGGTCGCCCTCGTCCTGCACGGCGGCTTCCAGCGCCGCGCGCTCGGCGGCCTCCTGTTCGCGCTGGCGGCGGCGCTCGTCCCAGGCATCAAACAGCTGCTCGAGCCACGGCAGCACCTGGTCGATCGAGGGCAGTTGACCGGGCGGACCCGCTTCGCCGCGCGGACCTTGCGGCCCGGTCGGCCCCTGCGGTCCAGCTGGCCCGCGCGAACCGGCCTCGCCCTGCTTACCCTGCGGACCGGCCTTGCCCTGCGGTCCGGCCTTTCCGAGGGGCCCTGGCTTGCCTTGCGGCCCCGGCTTGCCGCGCGTGCCGTCCGGGCCGCGCCGGCCCGGATGCCCCTGCGGCCCCGGCCGTCCCGGCTCGCCCTGCCGCCCGCGCGGTCCCTGAGGTCCCTGCCGTCTCTGATCGTCTGCCACGCCACTGCTCCCTCTACCGGACCCAAGCTACTTAGCGGCGTTTGACGACAGCAGCAATTCCGCCCGCGCATCGGGCCGGACTTGATCAACATCAATCGGCCGCGCGAGGCGCTGTGGCATGGCGTGACGCGCCAACACAGCTTGCCGAGGAGCGGCCGATGAGCGCGGGATGGAAGGTCTTCTGGTTGTCGGCCGTCGTCTTTGCCGCGGCGTACGGACTGGCGCGGCTCCTCGTGCCGGACGTCGTGCCGATCGGCTATGCCGAGGAGCCGGAGCCGTCGTGGGCGGTGATGACGGCGTTCGTGCTGCGCGCGATCGAGCTGACCGCAGCCTGGGTCGCGGTCATCACGTCATCGGTCCTGGCCGGAGCATGGCTGCGTCAGCTGTTTCGCCACGCGGTGCCACCCGCGCCGCGGTCGGACTGATTGCGGCGTCACGAGCTAGTCGTGATACGCAGGCACCTGGATGCCTGAGGCCGCATAGAGCCTGATCTTGTTGCGCAGTGTGCGCACCGACAGGCCGAGCACGCGCGCCGCACGCGTGCGGTTGCCGTCGCAGCGGGCAAGCGTCTGGAGCACGAGCTCGCGCTCGACCTCGTCGACGGTCGCGCCGATCAGAAGCGGAACGATCTGGTTTGGAGCAAGAAGCTGCGCGCCCTGTGGCGCCGCGGCATGAACAGTGGTCATCAACACACCTCCCGACCAACGCCCGCTTCCATCGATGGAAGCGGATCGAGAACAAACGACCCCCAAGCCGTAGATCTACGGTGGGCGGGTTTGGTTAATGAATGGTTAATTGCGGCGTCGGCGCACCAATTGACCTTGGGAATACCGCGAAGCCGCCGCGATTGGCACGAGGTGCATAGCGATGCTGACCGATTTTCGCGCCCCAAGGTAGGTGTCATGCCCTGCGACCCGGCTACGCCAAGGCTTCGCCGGGGTTGCGGTCTTGGGCCGCCGAAGCTTTAGCGTAGGCGGCAGGCGGGGCATCCAGTACGCCGCGGTTTCTCCGTATCCCACCGCCGTCTCTGGAATACTTGATCGCCCGCTCCAGTCCGCAATTATCCGCAAGGCGGGCGATGACGGAGTGTACGTGGAGAGAGCGCCGCGCCTCCCTCACACCGTCCGGTACCCGCCATCCACCATCACGATCGTTCCCGTGACGTAAGCCGACAGATCGGACGCGAGGAAGATCGCGGGGCCCACGATGTCATCCGGCTTGCCGGTGCGCCCGAGGGGAGTGTGATCAACGAAGGCCTGTACCAGTGCTGGATTGGTGGCGCGCACGGTCGCGTTGATGTTGGTCTCGATGAAGCCCGGGCCGATCGCATTGACGCGCACGCCTTCCTTGCCGAGCTCGACCGCGAGCGCCTTGGTGAAGCCGAGCACGCCGTGCTTGGAGGTGGTGTAGGCCGCCGAGCTCGGCGTGCGCAGATGCACGAAGGACTGGATCGAGCCGATATTGACGATGCGGCCCTTGCTCGCGCGCAGGGGAGCGAGGAAGGCCTGCGTCATGTTGAAGACGCCGTTGAGGTTGAGCGAGATGATGTCGTTCCAGTCCTTCGCCACCGTTTCCGTCTCAGCGGTGAAGGCGTTGCGGCGGGTGATCCCGGCATTGTTGACGAGGATCGATACCTGTCCGACCTTGTCGGCGACCTGCTTGGCCAGCGCAAAGCAATCCTCGCGCCTGGTGACGTCGAGCGCAAAGCTCTCGGCCTTGCCGCCTGCTTTTCGGATCTCCTCCGCAGCTTTGGCGACCGTCGCGGCGTTGACGTCGAGCAGCACCACCTGCGCACCCTCGCGCGCGTAGCCCGCCGCGATCGCCCGGCCGATACCTGATCCTGCACCCGTGACGACGGCGATGTGGTTTGCGAGCAATGCCATGACATTTTCCTCCCGAATTCGTTTCGAAGTTTCATGAAAGGCTAACTCGAAATTAAGGGGTCTGAAACGGCCGCCTTGGCATACTCATCTCTGCTGCTAGACGTTGCGCGCATGATGGAACGACTTGAAACCTGGAAACTGGCTCTCGAACGCCTGCGGTCGGCGGAGTCCGCCGACTGGGTCGAGACGGGCCGGCTCGTGGCCGAGATCGTGCGGATGAGCAGCGACACGATGCTGCGGCAGGCAGCCGAGCAGGCGCTGCCCGTGCTGCGCCAGGCCGTGGACAATGACGATCACAGTGTCACGCTGGCGGCGCAGCGCCGCATCGGCGTCGTCCTCGAGGTCATCCTTGGATTGACCGCGCCGCGCTTCGGCCGCCGCAATGCGTTGCCGAAGAAGCTCTCCACCGAGGAGCGCGCGCGCAGGACGCTCGGCCTGCCGCTCGCCGTGCAGCTCACCTTCGAGGACATCAACCAGGCCTATCGCCGCGCCGCCAAGGGCATGCATCCCGACCAGGGCGGCACTGCGCAAGCCTTCATCGACCTCGCCGCCGCGCGCGACATCCTGATCCATCCCGGCGCGCACAAGGACGCGTGAGGCGTCTCAGCTCTTGCTCACGCAGCTCGGATAGGGCGCGGCTTCGCCCGGAACGATCAGGCAGAGATCGATCGGGCGCAGATCGCGCAGGCGTGCCTGCCAGCGCTCGTCATTGACCGGCGGCTCGTCGCTCTCAGGGCCGCGCTCGGCCCACTGGATGGTGTAATAGTCGGTCGCGCCTTTGACGGTGATCAGGAGCGCGGTCTCGCTGTGCCGCGTCGGCCCGCGATCGACCCGGCCGCAGCCGATCACGGCGACGAAGCCGTCGAAGCGACCGAATGTCGTGGTGCCGAGCGATTTCGCCGCAAAGCTGTCGGGGCAGGCCGACTGGAATCCGCCGGCGATCGTGCTCGCGAATGTCTCGAGGGAAGCGTTGGGATTGGAGGTCATGCCCTTCTCGCCGGTCACGGTGATCATCTGCGTCCAGCGCTCGGGCGTCTCGCCCTTCAGCACTGCCTCGCGGATGTAGTGGCCGCCCTTGGTGTTCTCGAACACCGCGACGAAGTTCGACGGCATCGAGAAGGTGACGAGCTGGCCGAAGATCGGCGAGATCACGCGGAACGGCTGCGGGCTCTGCGCCTGCACCATGGAGCCGAGCGCGAGCGATGCGGCCAAAAGTGTTGCTTTCGTTGTGAGCGCGCGCATCGATTAGCTCCTGATAGGTGCGAGGTGAAAACACGAGCGGGCAAGGGCGTTGCGCCCTTGCCCCCGGCTTCAGTGTCGCCCGCCGATCGCGATTTTACCAGGTGCAGTGGCCGTTACGCAGCGCATGATCCTTGACCGCGAGCGCATCGACGAAGGTCGGCACGGATGCGCTGATGCGGGCGTAGTCGGACGGCCACGGCGTGGTGGGAATGCTCTCGTCCCAGATCTGGCAGAATCCGTTGTCCTGCCAGCGGATCAGGTGATAGCCCGCTTTGGCCGGGCTCGCGGCAACGAAGGCGGCGACGGCAAGACCGGCGGCAGCGCACAGCACGGAAATACGATGCATGGATAGCTCCTCAAATGAAGGATGTGATGCGCCTCCCGACAATGTTTGGGAGGAGTGGCGCGGGACGCTGGGGGAGTGCGTCCCGGACAAGTTGTGAGTAGTTCCGTGCAGTGATGAGGTTCAAAGCGAGCCTGCAGGAAGTACCGGAATTTGGCCGGAAAACACGCGTTAACGCCGAGGCCGGCAATTGCGCAGGGCGCGGCGGCTGAGGCCTGATCGCCGTCGCGTCACACCGCGGACAGACGGCGCGACCCGTCAAAAAGTGAAGGCGGGCTGCGCGCGCAACCCGCCTTCCAATTCGATCCGCCTGTTCGCCGGCTCAGAGCGTGCAGCGGCGCTCCGCGCGCAGCTTGATCTGGACATCCGAGGCGGCCGTGAAGGTCGGGAGCGGCTTGCTGACGACCTTGTAGGTCGAGGATCCCCACTCGAACGGCTTGTACCTCAGGTCCTCGTTCCAGACCTGGCAGATGCCGGTGTTGTCCCAGCGGATCACGTAATAGCCGACCTTCGCCGAGGCCGGCGCGGCAAAGACGGACGTGGCGATGCCGGCAGCGGCACAGAGCGCGAGAACGCGACGCATGAAGTAGCTCCTTGTGGGGGAAACGTGAGCCGAAATCTCGTGGGGCAAAAGCGGCTCCTTTGCAAGCCGGGGAGCGGCCGTTCACGGACATGTCAGACGGAGTCGGCCACTTGGTTTGGCCGAGTGCCCGGCAAGGCACACCGCAAGCCTGGCTCACTTCGCCAGCGACGCCACCGCCTCGATCTCGATCAGCATCTTTGGGTTCGGCAGGGCGTGCACCACGCAGGTGGTGCGGGCCGGGTAGGGCGGCGGGCCGAACGCACCGGCATACAGCGCGTTCATCGTCGCGACGTCGGAGGCGCGCGTCAGCAGCACGTTGACCTTGACGAGGTCGCGGAATGTCGCGCCGGCCTCCTCCAGCACGCGCCGCATGTTGATGACGACGTTGGCGAACTGCGCCTCGAACCCGTCAGGCAGCTCGCCGTCGGCGTCGAAGCCGGGAATGCCGGAGATGAACAGGAGATCGCCAACACGCGTGGCGAAGGAGAGGGGCGGTGCCTTGACATGCGGCGGGGGTGCAAAATGCAGGATCGGCATGGGTCACCTCACAGATGGGGCGGTCGCGTCGCCCGCATCAGCGTAGCGACATGCGGGACGGTTGCAACCGCGCATTCGCTGTTGGCGTCTTCCTGTCGCAAACCCGGCGATGGGCCTGCCGCACAAAAATATCGAAAACAACCCCATGCAACGTAGAATGGCCGGCCCGCCCGGTTGCGTCCGGCGACGCCGGAAAGCCATTTGACACGTCGGGCAAAACAGCAGCAAAACGTCATCATGGCGCCGATGATCGCACGTCAAAGGCGCGATGAGCTGCTTCGCCTCGCCCCGCTTGCGGGGAGAGGCCGACGCGCGAAGCGCGGCG
>NZ_LUUB01000036.1:0-2197 GCF_001641635.1 Bradyrhizobium centrolobii | reverse complement strand
CCCTCACCCCGACCCTCTCCCCGTAAGAACGGGGAGAGGGAGAAGTGCCCCCATCATTTTGCCGCCGCGAGCGATCGGATAGATTCGCCTCGTCTGATTCGATTCCTGCCTTGAAAAATAGCCCCCGGAGCCACCCATGAAGTTCGCATCCAGCTTTCGCGCCGCGCTTGTCGCCATCGCCGCCCTTGCCGGCCTCTCGACCGCGGCGCAGGCCGACAGCGGCACCGTGGTGCTGACGATCTACAAGGCGGGCTGGATCATCGGCGGCTCCGGCGGTTCGGGCGTCCTGAACTTCCGCGGCCGCGCCTACGCGCTCTCCACCGGCGGCCTCGACTACGGCCTCGTCTTCGGCGGCTCCAAGACCGTGCTGCGCGGCCGCGTCTCCAACATCAACCGCCCCTCGGATGTTGCCGGCGTCTACGGCGCCGCCGGTGCAGGCCTCGCGGTGGGTGCCGGCGCGCGGGCCATCGTGCTGACCAACCAGAAGGGCGCGGTGCTGGAGCTCTCAGGCACGCAGGTCGGCCTGATGGCGAACGCGGATCTGAGCGGCCTTGCGATCACGATGCGGTAGGGCTGCGTAGCTGCGTAGGGTGGGTTAGCGAAGCGTAACCCACCACTTCTTTCTCAGCGTGGAAAGTAAAGAGGTGGGTTACGCCTTCGGCTAACCCACCCTACGAGGCTGTGAATCTTTCATTTCGGCTGGGCGGATGTAGCGGAGATCAAGGCCGTCGTGATTCTCTGTGTGCCTTGATTCGGCGGAGGGGATGATGGCTGACGAAGAGCTATTTGGAGAGCTGCCGGAACAGGCGAAGCCGCGAGCAGGTGCAGAGCCGGTTGGAGCGCCGCGGCTGCGCGAGCCGATGCGTGACCAGATCGAACTGCGTGCCGTGGATATCGAGAGCCTGATCGGGCAAGAGCATCCGGCGCGCGTGATCTGGGCCTATGTTGAGGGGCTGGACCTGAGCGAGCTTGAGGATCGGGTCAAGGCGCGGGAGAATACGCCCGGTCATCCGCCGCCATCGCCACGACTGCTGCTGGCGCTTTGGCTTTACGCCACGAGCGATGGCGTGGGCAGCGCGCGTGCGCTGGACCGCCTCTGCGAGAGCCATGACGTCTATCGCTGGCTATGTGGCGGAGTGTCGATGAACTATCACACGCTGTCGGACTTCCGGGTCGGCTGTGCCGACCTGCTCGACCGCCTGCTGAGCGAGCATCTGGCGGCGCTGAGCAAGGCGGGGCTGGTCGATCTGGAGAAGTTGACCCAGGACGGGGTGCGGATACGGGCCAATGCGGGGACCGGATCGTTCCGGCGGGAGGCGACGCTGGATCGGCAGATGGCGCAGGCCCAGGCTGTGGTGGAGGAGCTCAAGCGCGAGGTCGATGCGGATCCGGAAGCCAGCAATCGGCGCATTCGGGCCGCGAGGGAGCGCGCGGCGCGCGAACGCAGCGAGCGGGTGCAGGCGGCGCAAGCGGCGCTGGCCGAGATCAAGCGCAAGCGAAAGCAGCTCGACGAGAAGGGCGGCAATGGCAAAAAGCCGAAGGAGGCGCGGGCCTCCACCACCGACCCGCAGGCGCGGGTGATGAAGATGGCGGATGCCGGCTTTCGTCCAGCCTACAACGTGCAGGTGGCCAGCGCGGCGGGCGAGCTGATCGTGGTCACGGTCGACGTCGACAACAATGGATCGGATCGCGGCCTGATGCGGCCGATGCTGGAACGAACGCGATCACTGCTGGGCCGCTTTCCCCGCCGCCACCTCGTCGATGGCGGTTTCTGCAGCGCCGAGGATATCGAGTGGGCGCATAGCGAAGGCATCGACATCTACTGTCCACCAACGCAGTCCAGGAGCGGTGTCGATCCTTATTTGCCCCGGCATGGCGACGGTCCGGGCGTGTTGGCCTGGCGTGCTCGCATGGCCAGCGAAGACGGCAAAGCTCAGTACCGAGCCCGTACGATCTGCGAATGCATACATGCCCGCTGGCGCAACTGGGACCTGCGGCAATTGACCGTCCGCGGTATCGAAAAGGTCCGCGCCGTCGTCCTCTGGTACGCGCTCACCAACAACATCCTGCAGGGCCACCATCTCGCCAAACCATAGTGGCACCCACAGTCCGCCTCGTCACAGCCCTCGGATCAACTCAACTCGCCATTTCCCTGCCGGCCAATCTCCGCAGATCCAATAGCTTCACAGGCTCTACG
>NZ_LUUB01000035.1:62756-65547 GCF_001641635.1 Bradyrhizobium centrolobii | reverse complement strand
GCCCATTGGCGCTAAATTAGGCTTGGGGTGCGGAATCGTTTGTGATTCCAAGATGGAATGACACACGAATCGCTTGTGAACCGCGACTGGGCGGGCGTGGTGGCCCGGCTTGGTGGGGCAGAAACACTCAATCGCACGGCACGGGAGACGAAGGCTTTCTTGCGTCCGCGCGAGATCAGATGCGCGGTGGATTTGCTGCGGCTGATCCTGGCCTATTGTCTGGGTGAGCGGGGATTGCGATTGACGGCGGCATGGGCGACATCAGTCGGCCTTGTCGACGTTTCCAATGTGGCTTTGCTGTATCGCTTGCGTCAGTGCGGGGATTGGCTGGCGCTGCTGGTGGGGCAGGCGCTTGCTGGCGCCGCCCCGAAGGCAAGCCAAGGTCGCCTGATCCGGATCATCGATGCCACGACGGTGCCGAAGAAAGGGGCTCAATGGCAGGAAGAAGAATGCGGTGTGGCGCATTCACAGCGCGTTCGATCTTCCGCAGGAACGTTTTGGCCACTTCGAACTGACGGATCAGCAGGAAGGCGAGACGCTCGACCGGATACCGGCGGTTGCAGGTGAGATCCGTCTTGCCGATCGGGCCTATTTGCAGCCGGCGCGCATGGCGCGGCTGATCCAGGCCGGCGCAGACTTCGTCATTCGGGCTGGTTGGAAGAGCGCGCGCTGGCTCGATTGCGAAGGCGGTGCGCTCGATCTCATCGCTGAACTGCGCAAATCCGCGAAACGAGGCCTGATCGATTGTCCGATTTGGCTCAAACCCAGGCGCGGCGCGCCGCTCGCCCTGCGTCTGGTCGCCGTCAAGAAGCCGACAGAGGCCGCTGCCGAGGCACGACGCAAAGCGCGCCGAACTGCACAGAAGGGAGGCCATCAGCTCTCCAAGCAAACGCTCGAGGCCGCCGATTGGGTCATCCTGGTGACCTCACTCGCCCCGGAAGAGTTCACCACCGATGATGTTCTCGCCCTCTACCGCTTGCGCTGGCGGATCGAGCTCGGCTTCAAGCGACTGAAGAGCCTGATTGGCCTGAAGGGGCCGCCGGGCACTGACGAACGGTCCGCCAGGCCGCACATCCTCGCTCATCTGCTGATCATTCTCTTGCTCGAGCCGCTTGTCGACGAACTCGAGGACTCTCCCCGCTGGGCGGACGCCGCCTGACCAGCCCAAGCGCGTGGCGATTGCTCCGCCAGCTCGTCGCCTCACTTCTGCAGGCGATCATTCCCCAGCCCACATTGGCTCGCCTTCACCGATCTGTCTTTGCTCTCCGCCGACACCTCCGCGAGCCACCGAGGAAAAAGCGGCGCTATCAAATGATGTTCCAACTACCTTAGCGCCGATGGGCCTTCGCCGGGACGACGCGTGAGGCGATACGCTGCATTAGCGAATGCGCTTCCGCGCGGCTTTGCTTCACTTCTCGCGCCGTTCCAAGCGCTATCTCGGCTCAGCAGCGTACGTCGTCGGTGCCAGGAAGAGCTTGTCTTCAAGCGGCGGAGCTATCTCGAACATCTGCGCGCTGTTGCGGAAATGAAAGACTCGCCGGATCCGGTACACTTCGCTTCGTTCCGCAGCAACGTCGACTTCTCGCCTGGTGAGCCAAAACGCCGTGCGTTCGTGCCCACATGTCGTCTTGATCTCCAGCAGCCGTTCTTGGCCATCAGGCTCAAAGGATCGGACGTCGTAGCCGTATCCGTCGCCGTCTAGGTCGGAAACCCACCGAACATCAGAGGCAGATCATCACGCCCAGCTCGCCGTAGGCGGTCGCGTTCGAACTCGATGACGAATTTCTCGCCGGCTTTTCCTAACTCGCGATTTCTGGCGTCCCGCTCGGCCGGATCGAACTTGCCAACGAGCCGCCGGACGGCTGGCGTCAGCATCTTGTCCAAATCGGCGAAAGATGGCGGAGGAACGAAGATGGCCTCGTCGTTGAGCGCCAGCGGTTGAGCATCTGCGCTCGCAGGATAAAGAAAATCTGGCTGCCGTCCGACGTTACGCTCAACGGCTGCCACCAAGGCGTCCTGATAGTGCGCCAACGGCTTGTAGCCGTTGATCCACTGCGCCCCGAGCATGTCTAAAACGGCGGAGATGTTCTGGAGCTTGCGCTCGATTGATCCCTCAGACCGGTGGACGGTCGTCATGAGCAGGCGCCGGTTCTCCGCCTTGCTGTAGCGGATGCCCGCTCTTTCCGAGGCCAACATCCGAAAATAGCTGTCGACGACGGCGGAGATCTCGCTCTCCGTCCAAGGTGTCCCAGCAATCGCGTCAGTTTGCTTCCGGTCCAAGTTTTGACCTCTCGGACTCAGAGCGTATCAGGGGGCAAGCTGAGCGCAATGTAGGTTGGGTGAATGCAGAAATGGCCCATCCTGCATGGGCCATTTGCATCGCCCTCTACTTCACCGCCCCAAACCGGCTGTCGAACGAATTCGACGACATCACCGGTGCCGCGCCTGCGATCTGCGCGTCCTTGCCGGCATCAGCCGAAGCATCCGACACCGATGGCTTGAGCGCCGGCCGCGTCGCGGCAACCTTCGTTTCGGCCGGCTTCGCCGGCTCGGCGGGCTTGGCGGCAACCGCCGGCTTGTCCTTGGACGCATCGTGGCCCGGCACGAACCGCGTCACTGCGGCCTTCAGCTTCGACGCCGTCGTGGCCGGCGGTGCGGAAGCGGTGGTGGTCGGGGGAACAGACGCGGTAGCTTGCGGCGGCGACGTGGTGGCGGTGGTGTCAGCCGTGCCCATGCCCATCTTCCGGGCGATCCCTGAGAAGAAGCCGCCGCCCGAGGATTTTTCGGCGGG
>NZ_LUUB01000035.1:0-62629 GCF_001641635.1 Bradyrhizobium centrolobii | reverse complement strand
CGGGTTGACGGTGCCGGGGATCGTGCCCGGCGCCTTGGACATCGCCAGCATCTGCAGGGTCGAGCCTTCGGCGCTCTCCGACAGGCCGGTCGAGCCTTCCGGAATCTTGGCGGCAAAGATCTTGTTCATGCCGCCGTCGATGCCGGTGTTCATGCGCGCCATCGGCGTGCCCTTGGCGACGAGCTTGTTGTACTCGGCCTGGTCGCGCTCTTCCTTCTCGCGCACGGCGCTCGCAATGTCCTCGGGGATCACATAGGCCGGGCATTTTGCCGAGGCATCGAACACCGGATCACGCTTGGCATCCGGCGTCTTCGCGGCATCGAAGACGTATTTCTTCTCGCAGAAATCGACCTTCGGCTCCTGCCGCGTCACCTCGAAATGATCGTAGCCTTCCTTGATCATCTTCCAGAACGGCATGTTCGGATTGTTCCGGTGCTTGGCCATGTTCACCGGCGTCATCTTGAACGGATAGGCCTGAAGCTGGAACGCCTTCTGGCCGCCGAAGAAGGATTCGCGCCCGAGCGAATAGATCTCCGCGATCTGCTCGTCCGTCATCGCGTAGCAGCCGCGCGACGAGCAGTCGCCATGCACCATCAGCTGCGAGCCGGTGCGCCCGAGCGCCTTGTCGAAAGCGTTCGGGTAGCCGGTGTTGAAGGACAGGTAGTAGGCCGACTGCGGATTCATCTGGCTGGGGTTGATCGAATAAAACCCTTCCGGAGCCTGGCGGTCGCCCTCGCGGACCTTCGGTCCGAGATCGCCCGACCAGCGGCAGATCGGATAGGTCCTGAGCAGCGCGAACTGGCCGGAGCGGGTCTGCTTCCAGACCTCGAGCTCGGCCTCCTGCTTGAACAGGCGGACCAGGATCGGCGATTGCAGATCCATGTTCTTCTCGGCCATCGCGGCGACGAGCTTCGGCGGCACCGGCTGGTTGGCCTTGGCGTTGGTCGCGAGCGAAACCTGGTCGGTATCGCATCCGGCGAGCAATACGCTGGAGACAAGCGCAACCGAAGCCAAGAGCGCGCGAGCAAGCGAGCTAGAATTCAAGATCGACCCCACACCGTGCCGGGCAAGGAGCGCGAACCCCACAACTTTGGAGCATGGCCCGACCGGAGACCCGGACCCGCTTTTGGCGGGCTGTTTTCAGACCAAGCCCCAGCGCTTATGCCCTGAAGCCATTGATTAAAATTCTAACCTCCGGAACCTGGGGTCGCAACCCGAGCGGGGATCACGAGCCCGTTGGCGGAGTAGCATGGTCAACAGAGCCTAAACTTGGACGGTACTTAGGACGGAACTTGGGCCTTTCGGCCAAACTGAGACTGAGATCGCCGATTTGGGCAAAAAAAGGGTTAATAGCGGGTTACCGGGGGCTCTTCACCTCTCCCCGACGGGGAGAGGTCGGATTGCGAAGCAATCCGGGTGAGGGGCCGCAGCGATCAGTGAGGCCAGAACCCCTCACCCGGACCGCATCTTCGATGCGATCCAACCTCTCCCTACGGGAGAGGTGACCCGAGCCGGCACCGCAATAGCCATCATGCGCCGAAACCGCCCGAATCAGCCCAGTTTCCGACCGATATCGAGGAATTTCTGCCGCCGCTGCTTGCGGATCCCGTCGGCGTCCAGATTGCGCAGCTCGTCGAAGGCCTTGTCGATGGCCTCGCCCGTGGTGGCGATCATGGCGGCGGGGTCGCGATGGGCGCCGCCGACCGGCTCCTTCAAAATGCTGTCGATCACGCCGAAGCGGAGCATGTCCTGGGCGGTGATCTTCATGTTGTTGGCGGCTTCCTGCGCCTTGGTGCCGTCGCGCCAGAGGATCGAGGAGGCGGCCTCCGGCGAGATCACGCTGTAGATCGCGTGCTCCAGCATCAAGACCTTGTTGGCGGTGGTGATCGCGATCGCGCCGCCCGACATGCCCTCGCCGGTGATGATCGCCACGTTCGGTACGCCCAGTGACAGGCAGGCATCGGTCGAGCGCGCGATCGCCTCGGCCTGGCCGCGCTCTTCCGCGCCGATGCCGGGATAGGCGCCGGCGGAGTCGACGATCGACAGCACGGGAATGCCGAAGCGCTCGGCCATCTCCATCAGCCGCACCGCCTTGCGATAGCCTTCGGGCCGCGCCATGCCAAAGTTGTGCTTGATGCGGCTGTCGGTGGAATCGCCCTTTTCCTGGCCCATCACGCAAATCGCTTCGCCGCGGAAGCGGCCGAAGCCGCCGACCAGCGCCTCGTCCTCGCCGAACTTGCGGTCGCCGGCGAGCGGGGTGAACTCGGTGATCAGGCCCTTGATGAAGTCGGAGAAATGCGGCCGCTGCGGATGGCGCGCGACCAGCGTCTTCTGCCAGGGCGTCAGGTTCAGATAGAGGTCGGCCAGCGCCTGCGCCGCCTTGTCCTCGATCCGCCCGATCTCCTCGGCGATGTCGGTGCCGGACGCCGCCAGCGCGCGCAATTCGTCGACCTTGGAGTCGAGCTCGGCGACGGGCTTTTCGAAGTCGAGATAGCTGCGCATCTGGTCTGGCATCAACTCAATATAGGAAGGACGGGGCGAGGCGACGAAACCGTTTTGAGAACGCGGAAAGAAGTGTAGCTTCTTCAATGAGTTGGCTTGTGCGCTCCCGGGAGCGCGCCAAATCACGCGTGAGGTCACGGCTCTTTCTGCGGAGATGTGGCCGAAGTCAAGGCAGTTTCGGCCGTAGCTGGTAGCCCGGATGGAGCGAAGCGTAATCCGGGATAAGTCTTTCCGTGAGGCGACGACCCCGGATTTCGCTGCGCTCCATCCGGGCTACGGGACTTCGGCTTACGTCTCCGCCAACGGATGGAGGTCGCGCACCAGGCTCTTCAGGCGCTCTTCGACCACATGGGTGTAGATCTGGGTGGTGGAGATGTCGGTGTGGCCGAGCAGGGTCTGCACGATGCGCAGGTCGGCGCCGTTGTGCAGGAGGTGGCTGGCGAAGGCGTGGCGCAGCACGTGCGGCGAGACCAGGCGGGCCTGCAGGCCGGAGGCGACCGCGAGCTCTTTCAGGTCGCGTGCGAAATGCTGCCGCGTCAGATGGCCGCTTTCGCCGAAGGAGGGGAACAGCCATTTCGAGGCGGCAAGGCTGTTCTTCTTTTCGGTCTTCGCGGCCTCGGTGGCCGCGAGATAATCGGCCATCGCCTGGCGCGAGGCCTCGTTGAGCGGCACGAGCCGCTCCTTGTTGCCCTTGCCGCGCACCACGATCATGCGGGCATCGCGCTTGGCCGCCGAGCGCGGCAGCGCCACCAATTCGGAGACGCGCAGGCCCGTGGCGTAGAGCACCTCGAGTAGGCAATAGAGCCGCAAAGCACGCAGCCGTTGCGAGGGTGAGGCATCGACCGCCTCGCTCATCTCCCTGGCGCGCCGGAGCATGCGGTCGACATCCGATATCGACAGCACCTTCGGCAGGCCGCGGCCGCGCTTGGGGCCGGACAGGATCGCCGCCGGATCATCGCCGCGTATGCGCTCGTTCAGGAGAAAGCGGAACAGATGCCGCATCGCCGACAGCCGCCGGGCGACGCTGGAGGATTTGAAGCCGCGCGTGTCGAGATCGGCCAGATAGTCGCGCAGGACTTGCGTCTCGGCATCGGTGAAAGTGTGGCCGAGGCGGGCCAGAAACTCAGAGAAATCGGTGAGGTCGCGGCGGTAGGCATCGAGTGTGTTGGAGCCGGCGCCCTGTTCCGCCGCGAGCATGTCGAGGAACAGGCCGATGAACTTGGGATCTGAGGGCTTGGTGGTGGAAGGCTTGGCGCGCATGCCCCGGAGGCTAGCTCCTATTTCTTGAGAAATTTGTCAGGCGGGATCGTCACCGTCATTTCCCGCGGCTTGGGGTTGACGAAGTTCGCCAGCGCGAAGACCACGCCATAGACGATGCCGGCGAGCACGGCGACGACCGTCAGGAAGCGGAACAGGCTGGGCATCGGGCAAGGTCTCGGCGAGGGCTCAGACAGGCAAATTAACCAATGAAATCATCCAACATGTTCGCCGTTTCATAGCAAGAGTCCTCTGGCGAGGGCCGCTTGGGGGGTAGTATAGGTGGCCGGATGTCGCATGAGGCGACCGATTGAGCGAGGGACATGTCCGACGCCGTATTGCCAGCACTTGGTTCGCCTGAGGCCGATATTTTGTCGGCGCTCGGTGCGCGCTCGCTCGTGCTGGTCGGCATGATGGGGGTCGGAAAATCCACCATCGGCCGGCGCCTGGCGGCGCGGCTGCGGCTGCCCTTCGTCGATGCTGACACCGAGATCGAGGCGGCCGCCGGCATGACCATACCCGAGATTTTCGAGCGCCATGGCGAGCCGCATTTCCGCGACGGCGAGGCCCGCGTGATCGCGCGGCTGCTCGACGGCGGACCGCTGGTGCTGGCCACCGGCGGCGGGGCCTTCATGCGCGAGGAGACGCGGATCCGCATCGCCGCCAAGGCGGTCTCGATCTGGCTCAAGGCCGACCACGACGTCATCATGCGCCGCGTGCGCCGCCGCGCTGATCGTCCGCTGCTGCAGACCGCCGACCCCGAGGGAACCGTCACCCGTCTCCTCACCGAGCGCGAGCCGGTCTACCGCAACGCCGACCTCACCATCGCCTCGCGTGACGTACCGCACGACAAGATCGTCGAGGAGTGCCTCGAGACCCTGCGCGCGTATCTCTGCGGCCAGCAGGCCGATCCCCGGTTACCACCTGATGTCGCGAGTGCCGCACGATGACTGCGCCGTTGAAACATTCCGATCCGGTGAAGGTCGACGTCGCGCTCGGCGATCGCGCCTATGACATTGTCATCGGCCGTGACGTGCTTGCCTCGCTCGGCGAGCGCATCACGCGCCTGCGCCCCGGCGTGCGCACCGCCATCGTGACCGATCGCACCGTCGCGAAATACTGGCTCGAACCCACCGAGGCCTCGCTCGCCGCGGCCGGCATTCCGACCTCGCGCATCGTCGTCGAGGAAGGCGAGATCTCCAAAACCTATGCCGGCCTCGAGAAGGTCAGCGAAGCCCTGATCGCAGCAAAGATCGAGCGCAACGATCTCGTCATCGCGCTCGGCGGCGGCGTGGTCGGCGATCTCGCCGGCTTTGCGGCTGCGATCCTGCGCCGCGGCGTCGATTTCGTGCAGGTGCCGACCTCGCTGCTGGCGCAGGTCGATTCATCCGTCGGCGGCAAGACCGGCATCAACTCGCCCCAGGGCAAGAATTTGCTCGGCGCCTTCCACCAGCCGGTGCTGGTCATCGCCGACACCGCCGTGCTCGACACGCTGTCGCCGCGGCAGTTCCGCGCCGGATACGCCGAGGTCGCCAAATATGGCGTGCTCGGCGACGAAGCCTTCTTCACCTGGCTGGAGAAGAACCACGCCGACATCTTCAAGGGTGGCTCGGCCCGCGAGCATGCGATCGCGACCTCCTGCCGTGCCAAGGCCGCGATCGTCTCGCGCGACGAGCGCGAGACCGGCGAGCGCGCGCTGCTCAATCTCGGTCACACCTTTGGTCACGCGCTGGAAGCCGCGACCGGCTTCTCCGACCGCCTGTTCCACGGCGAGGGTGTTTCCATCGGCATTGTGCTGGCGGCAGAGTTCTCGGCAAGGCTCGGCATGATCGGCGAAGCGGAGGCGGTGCGCGTCGAGCGTCATCTTGCGCAGGCTGGCCTGCCGACGCGGCTGCAGGACATCGCGGGCTTCGCGCAGGAGGGGCTTGCCGATGCCGACGCGCTGATGGCGCTGATGGCGCAGGACAAGAAGGTCAAGCGCGGCAAGCTCACCTTCATCCTGCTGGAAGCGGTCGGCCGCGCGGTCATCGCCAAGGATGTCGAGCCGACGCCGGTGCGCGATTTCCTTAAAGAGAAGCTCGCGCACAGGGCATGAGGCGCGGCTGAACGGCTGTCGAGTGGTGCATGGACTGGCTCGGATTCTCCATCGTCGTCTTCTGCCTCTTGATCTCGGCGTTCTTCGCCGCGAGCGAGACCGCGCTGACCGGCGCCTCACGCGCCAGCATGCTGCGGCTGACCAAGCAGGGCAATCACGACGCCGAAATCGTCTCAAAGCTGATCGAGAACCGTGAGCGGCTGATCGGTGCGCTCCTGCTTGGCAACAACATCGCCAATATCGGAGCCTCCGCGATCGCGACCGGCATCTTCACCACCTGGTTCGGCGAGGTCGGCGTGCTCTACGCGACCGGCGTGATGACGGCGCTGGTCGTCGTCTTCGCCGAGGTGCTGCCCAAGACCATCGCCATCAACGCGCCGGACCGCCTTGCGCTGGCGGTGGCGCGCCCGATGCGGCTCACCGTGTTCATCCTGGGGCCGGTGCTTTCGGTGGTCGAGACCATCGTGCGCATGCTGATGCGCCTGTTTGGCGTTGCCATCGGCGAGCACCAGGCGATCCTGTCGCCGACCGAGCGCCTGCGCGGCGCGGTCGACCTCTTGCATCACGAGGGCAAGGTCGAGAAGCAGGACCGCGACATGCTCGGCGGCCTCTTGGACCTGCGCGAGCTCCAGGTCTCCGACGTCATGATCCATCGCACCGAGATGATGATGATCAATGCCGACCTGCCGCCGGAGGAGTTGGTGCGCGAGGTGCTGGCGACCGAATACACCCGCATTCCGCTTTGGCGCGACAAGCCGGAGAACATCATCGGCGTGCTCCACGCCAAGGATCTCCTTCGCGCGATCCGCGCCTCGGAGGGCGACACCTCGCGCATCGACGTCTCCACCATCGCGCTGCCGCCCTGGTTCGTGCCGGAGATGCGCCCCGTCTCCGAGCAGCTCAAGGCGTTCCGCCGCCGCAAGACCCATTTCGCGCTCGTCGTCGACGAGTATGGCGAAGTTGAAGGTCTTGTGACGCTGGAAGACATTCTGGAAGAGATCGTCGGCGACATCTCCGACGAGCATGACGTCGTGGTCGCCGGCGTGCGCGCGCAGCCGGACGGCTCGGTCGTGGTCGACGGCTCGGTGCCGATCCGCGATCTCAACCGCGCCATGGACTGGCATCTGCCCGACGAGGAGGCAACGACGGTGGCCGGCCTCGTCATTCATGAGGCGCGCTCGATCCCCGACCGCGGCCAGAGTTTCACCTTCCACGGCTTCCGCTTCCGCGTGCTCCGCCGCGAGCGCAACCGCATCACCGCGCTCCGTATTTCACCGGTGCCGCGCGAGGCCGAGGTGGAGGAGGCCAAGCCGCGGCGGGCAGGGACGTCGTTCTGACGCTTATCCGGTGAGCGGTCATCGCCCGCCTTGTGCGCGCTTGCGCACTGGGGCGGGCGATCCAGCACGCCGCGGCCTATCGATTGAATCTCGATGGTGGTGTTTACTGGATGCCCCGCCTGCGCGGGGCATGACTGCAAGATTCGCTAGGTCCCGCCTTCCCCCGGCGCCTGCGCATGGATCGCCAATGCATGCACGCCGCCGGAAAGTTCCGCGGCCAGCGCCGAATTAATCATGCGATGGCGCTCGACCCGGCTCTTCCCTTTGAAGGCCGGCGACACGATATAAACGCGGAAGTGCGTCTCGCCGCTCGGCCGGTGGCCGGCATGGCCCTCATGCAAATGTGACTCGTCGACCACTTGCAGGCTTTCCGGCGTGAAAGCTTCCTGCAACTTGTTGCTGATAGTGTCTTTGATAGCCATGTGAGCCATTAAGGTGTGCGATCGCACGCCGTCAATGCCACAGGCCGCCTTTGGCGGCCGTTAAAAAAAGCCGAAGCGAGGCTTCGGTTACGGGTTTTGTCTTAATCGCAATGTCAAGACTTGAAGGTTTTTGCATTGCGTAGTCAAAGTCAGCCATGCCGATCGATTCATCAAAGTTCTTCGACTCCATCCGCGTCAAGCCGCGAGGCAAGCAGGAAGCGAAGCCGCGCGAGACCGTGGTCACCTGCGAATGGACCGGCTGCCAGAACAAGGGCAGCCACCGCGCGCCGAAGGGCCGCGAAAATTCGCGCGAGTACTGGCACTTCTGCTTGGATCACGTGCGCGAGTACAACCAGAACTACAATTTCTTTTCCGGCATGAATGCTGACGCGGTCGCGCGCTACCAGAAGGACGCGCTGACCGGCCACCGCCCGACCTGGAAGATGGGCGCCAATGGCGGCGTCAAGAAGGGAACGGAAGCCGAGATCGATGGCGCCTTCGATCCGTTCAGCATGTTCAGTGAGATCAACGGCCGGGCGAACTGGCGCCGTGGGCCCGAGGCTCAGCCCAAGGCCGAGACGCGTAAGGTGATGAACGCCGAGCGCAAGGCGCTCCAGGTGATGGGGCTCGGCCCCGACGCCACGCTCGCCGACGTCAAGACCAAGTACAAGGCGCTGGTGAAGCGGCACCACCCCGATGCCAATGGCGGCGACCGCTCGACCGAAGACCGCCTGATCGAGATCATCAAAGCCTATAATTATCTGAAGACGGTGGTGAAGGAGGCCTGAACCTCCAGCCCTTGCCGCTGCCACTTTCTCTGGCGTCGTCCCGGCGAAAGCCGGGACCCAACCCCAGGGAGAAGTTTGGCGAAGACTGGCAGTCATTCGGTCTTCCGGCGATACTAGCACCCGCGCTCACCCGATAGATCACGCGGTATGGGTCCCGGCTTTCGCCGGGACGACATTGTGTTGTGTTGCGCGGTCGCGTTTAGCTCGGCATCGCCCCCACATAGGACGAACTCGGCCGGATCAGCCGCCCCGTCCGCTGCTGCTCGCGGGCGTGCGCGGTCCACCCGGCGCTCCGGGCGACGGCGAAGATCGGCGTGAAAGCCTGGCGCGGGATGGCGAGTGCGTCGAGCAGGATTGCGGTGAAGAACTCGACATTCGTCTCCAGCGGCCGATCCGGATTCTTCTTGCGCAAGGCTTCCCGAATATACGCCTCGACCTCGCCGGCGAAGGGCAGGTCGGCGCCGTCGGCGGAAAGCCGCTCGATCGCGGCCTTGAGCACGTCGGCGCGCGGATCGCGCACGTGGTAGACGCGATGGCCAAAGCCCATCAGCCGCTCGCCGCGGGCGAGTGCCGCGTCGACCCACGGCTTGATCCGCTCACGCGAGCCGATCGCATCCAGCATTTCCAGCACCGGCTCCGGCGCGCCGCCATGCAAGGGACCGGTTAGCGCGCAATAGCCGGCGGTAACGGCGGCGAACAGGTCGGCTTGCGTCGAGGCCACCACGCGCGTGGTGAAGGTCGAGGCGTTCATGCCGTGATCGCAGACCGTGACGAAATAGGCATCCAGCGCCGCGACCTCGCGCGGCTCCGGCGAGGCGCCACGCAGCATCTTCAGCGTATCGGCGGCATGGCTCGCGTTCGGATCGGGCGGGACGGGATCGAGCCCCTTGGCGCGCCGGACCAGTGCGCCCGCAATCACCGGAAACGCGCCGACGATGGTCGCCTCGTGCTCAAGCCCGTTCTCGGCGCGAAGCCCCGCGACCGCCGCGCGAAACCCGTCGATGATGCCCATGCCGCGGGTCGCAGGCAGCAGGTCCGGCAGCCGGGCGAAGGCGCGCTCGCGTGCCAGCCCGAGGCTCGCCCGCACATTGGCCTCGCTGAGCGCGCTCCTGCTGGCGCCGTTCCAGAGCCGGGCGGTGACGCCCTCAAAGCTCGATTTGGCGGCGAGGGTGCCGACATGCTCGCCGGCGATGATCAGTTCGCCGCGCTCGCCGTCGACATGGCTCAGCACGGTTTCGGCCGCGGGAACGCCGTCCAGCCCGATCTGGCTTTTGGTGAGGTGGATGTTCATGGCCCAAATCTCCTTTCACGCAAGGAAAGGTCGGGCCTCTCGACAGATTGATCAATCTTGATTACATAAATCAATATGAAAAATTCTCCGGAGCTGTACCTCTCCGCCCGGGAAGCGGCGGCCGAGCTCGCGATCTCGCCGGCCACGCTCTACGCCTATGTCAGCCGTGGCCTGATCCGCTCCGAGCCGACGCCGGATTCGCGCAAGAACCGCTATCGCGCCGAGGACGTCCGCGCCCTGAAGGAGCGCCGCGTCCCGTCGCCGGAGCCGCGCGGCCTGCGCAGCTTCGATGCCGATCTGCCGGTGATGGACACCGAGATTTCGACCATCACCGAGGACGGCCCGATCTATCGCGGCGTCAACTGCGTCGACCTCGCCGAGAACGACACGCTGGAGCACACCGCAACGCTGCTCTGGGATGTCTCCGGCGTCGATCCGTTTGCCGCGGACAACTGCCCTCAAGTGTCCGAAGAGATGCGCACGATCGCGCAGGCCGCACGTCGCGCCGCGCCGATTGACCGCGCGATCGCGGTGCTGGCGCTGGCAACGAGCGCCGACTCCCGTGCCTTCACTCGCGCGCCCGATGGCCGCGCCATGGTCGGCGCGCGCATCGTTCGCCTATTGGTCGCGACCATGCTCAATGCCGAGCCCTCGGCCGAGCCGCTGCATCAGCAGATCGCGAGGGTCTGGGCGCCGGACAACAAGCATGCGGGCGACCTCATCCGCCGCACGCTCGTGCTGCTCGCCGATCACGAACTGAATGCGTCGACCTTCACCGCGCGTTGCGCGGCCTCGACCGGCCTCAACCTGTACGATGCCGTCATCGCCGGCCTCGCCGCGCTGAAGGGGCCCAAGCACGGCGGCGCCGGTGTGCTGGCCTCGCAGCTCGTCAAGACACTGGTGGATCGCGACGTCGAGCCGATGGTGCGCGAGCGCGTTGCGCTCGGCGAGCGTTTTGCCGGCTTCGGCCACGGCGTCTACAAGCGCGGCGATCCGCGTGCACAATCGCTGCTGAACGCCCTGGCGCGCGCCGGCGCGCCGCGCAAATTCACCCGCGAGGTGCCGGAGCGGATCGCGGAGGCGACGGGCGAGTTCGTCAATATCGACTATGTCCTCGCGGTGCTCGTGCACGCGCTGCGCCTGCCGGCCGGCAGCGAGCTCGCCCTGTTTGCGATGGCGCGCAGTGTCGGCTGGATCGCGCATGCCAGCGAGCAGTTGCAGTTCGGAAAGCTGATCCGCCCGCGGGCACGCTATGTCGGCCCCGCGCCGGGACGGAGGGCCGCGGCTGCCGATTCCAAAACCTAAGGCGCGATGAATTGTGGTTGCTGCGAGCCGAGGAGCTCGATCCACCTCTCCCGTAGGGAGAGGTCGATTTGCGCAGCAAATCGGGTGAGGGGCTCAGGTCCCACGAGAGAGCGTAAGCCCTCACCCGCGCCTCCGGCGCGACCTCTCCCTACGGGAGAGGTTTAGCACCGCAATTCCGGCAAGCAGTTCAACCCACTCTAAACATCCTCTAACCTCGCGGCTTCGCCGTCGCGACTCCGCTGCCATGCCGGCGGCGGATGGCCCAGATCGCAAGCCCCACGATGATCGCGACGCCGACGACGGTGAACATCCAGATATGTTTGCCGACGTGCTCATGATGCGGCAGCCCGGCATATTCATGAAGCGCCGACACCGCGAGGACACCCGGGAGCACATGGGCCGGCGCCCAGACCAGGATGGCCGGGATGTTCACCGCGTAGAAGCGCGACGGCGCCATGCCGAGCGCACCGGCCGTGACCGGCACGAAGGCGCGGATCGGCGGTACGAAGCGGGCGAGAAACACCGCCCAGGTGCCGAAGCGGCGGAAGAAGGTCTCGCTCTCCTCGACCACGCGGGGATAGTTGGTCAGCGGCCAGGTGCTGAGGATCTCGCGCTGCTGCTTGTGCCCGATCCAGTAGGCCGAGCCGTCACCCAGGACGGCACCAAGGGCGGCGGCCAGCAGCACCCATTGCAGGCGGAGCTCGCCGCCCGGAATCAGGGCGCTCAGCGCCAGGATGATGGTCGAGCCGGGGACCACCGATCCCACCACCGGAACGGCTTCGAGAAGCGCCGCCAGGAACAGGGTCAGATAGGCCAGCCATGCATGGGCCGAAACGAACTCAATGAAGGGATCGAGGATGGACGTCACGTCGTCTCTGTCTTGGCCATGGGCTTGCGGGGTTCAGATCCTACATAAGTGGGGCGAGGCGGGAAAAATGCCATTTGCGTGGGCAGGCCGGCTTATTCGGGCGAAATTCGAGCATGATTCGCAGGGCAGCCTTCCAAAAATCGCGTTCCTTGCCTATCTAAATGAAAAGACAACGGAACTTTGATTGGCACGCGGGCTTCTGCCGGCTCGTTGTCTCTGATAGGTTCGCAACGCACCCAGCCGCAGCCAACGTGCAAATAACTGGTCTCGGGACCGCCCGGGGCCTCGGAGGATTGATGACGACCGCCGCCCTGTCCAAAATTGAGGAAGTTTCCGGTCTGCCCGACATGAAGGTGTCGGTGCGCCAGGTGTTCGGGATCGACAGCGATCTCGAAGTGCCGGCCTATGCCGAAGTCGATCCTCATGTCCCGGAAATTGACGCCGACTACCGCTTCGACCGCGCCACCACGCTCGCCATTCTCGCCGGCTTCGCCAAGAACCGCCGCGTGATGGTGACCGGCTATCACGGCACCGGTAAATCCACTCACATCGAGCAGGTCGCGGCGCGGCTGAACTGGCCCTGCGTGCGCGTCAACCTCGACAGCCACATCAGCCGTATCGACCTCGTCGGCAAGGACTCGATCGTGGTGAAGGACGGCAAGCAGGTCACCGAATTCCGCGATGGCATCCTGCCCTGGGCGCTTCAAAACAACGTCGCGCTGGTGTTCGACGAATACGACGCCGGCCGTCCCGACGTGATGTTCGTGATCCAGCGCGTGCTGGAGGTCTCCGGCCGCCTGACGCTGCTGGACCAGAACAAGGTGATCAAGCCGCACCCGGCGTTCCGGCTTTTCTCCACCGCCAACACCGTTGGCCTCGGCGACACCTCGGGTCTTTATCACGGCACCCAGCAGATCAACCAGGGCCAGATGGACCGCTGGTCGATCGTGACCACGCTGAACTATCTCGGCCATGACGAGGAAGTGGAGATCGTGCTCGCCAAGGCGAAGCACTATCGCACCCAGGAGGGCCGCGACATCGTCAACAAGATGGTCCGCCTTGCCGACCTCTCCCGCAACGCGTTCGCCAATGGCGATCTGTCGACGGTGATGAGCCCGCGCACGGTGATCACCTGGGCGGAGAACTCCGACATCTTCGGCGATATCGGTTTCGCCTTCCGCGTCACCTTCCTCAACAAGTGCGACGAGCTCGAGCGTCCGCTGGTCGCCGAGTTCTATCAGCGCTGCTTCAACGCGGAGCTGCCGGAATCGGCAGTCAACGTGGCGCTCAGCTGATCCATGGCCGCCATCAACGTCGAGCGCAGCATTGGGACAACCAAAAAAGCCGTGCTCGCCGGGCTCATTGGCTACAACAATGAGCGGATGGGGAAGCAGAAATACAGACGCCTCGCGATTTCCCTGAAAGAGCGCGGCAAGATCGTCGGCGGAATCGTCGGTGAGGTCTGGACGTCGGTTCTGTTCATGCAGCTGTTCTGGATCGAGCAGAAGTTCCGCGGCAAGGACCACGGCACGAAGCTGATCGCGGCGATCGAGGACGAGGCGAGAAAGATCGGGGCGACCCGGTCCTACCTGGACACGATGAGTTTCCAGGCGCCGGGCTTCTACCGCTCCTGCGGTTACAAGGAGTTCGGCGCCATTGACGGCTATCCTGGCGGCGTGACGCGCCATTGGTTTACGAAGTCGCTATGAGCACATCCAACTCCAAATTCCGGACCGGCAACAAGGAAGCCCCGACCGAGCCGTTCAAGCGCTCGGTGGCGGCGTGCCTGAAGGCGATCGCCAAGACGCCCGAGCTCGACATCAGCTTCGCCGCCGAACGCCCGGGGCTCGCGCCGGGCAAGGCGCGGCTGCCCGAGCCCGCGCGCAAGATGAACAGGCGGGATGCCGCGATCGTGCGCGGCCACGCCGATTCCATCGCGCTGAAGCTCGCCTGTCACGATCCGAAACTGCATCGCAAGCTGATGCCCGGCAATCCGCAGGCACGCGGCGTGTTCGAGGCGGTGGAGCAGGCCCGGGTCGAGGCGATCGGCGCGCGCCGCATGGCGGGCGTCGCCAAGAATCTCACCGCGATGCTCGATGATCACTTCCATCGCGGCAAGTTCGACGAGATCACCGACCGCGCCGATGCGCCGCTGGCTGATGCGCTGGCGATGCTGGTGCGCGAACGGCTGACCGGCATGGCGCCGCCGGCGGCTGCGAAAAAGATGGTCGATCTCTGGCGGCCGATCCTGGAAGACAAGATCGGCAGGCGGCTCGACCGGCTCGATGGCCTGGTCGAGAACCAGACCAAGTTCGGCGACGCCGTGCATGACCTGTTGTCGGCGCTCGATCTCGGCGACGAGCGCAACGCAGATACCGACGAGAACGACGATCAGGACGACAACCGCGACGGCGACAACGACCAGTCCGGCGCCGAGGGCTCGCCCGATTCCGATGCCGCCCAGGAAATGAGCGCCGACCAGGCGCAGGCGACGACGGAGGAGATGAGCGAGAGCGCGATGGAAAGCGCGCAGGCCTCGACCTCCGATACCTTCGATGACGGCGAGCTCGGCGATGACGAGACGCCGGGCGAGGCGACGCGGCCGAATTCGCGCGGGGCCAACGAGCCGCGCGGGCCGGAGTACCACGCCTTCGCGCCAAAATTCGACGAGGTGATCTCGGCTGAGGATCTCTGCGACCACGACGAGCTGGAGCGCCTGCGCGCCTATCTCGACAAGCAGCTCGCGCATCTGCAAGGCATCGTCGCACGCCTCGCCAACCGGCTGCAGCGCCGGCTGATGGCACAGCAGAACCGCGCCTGGGAGTTCGATCTCGAAGAGGGTATCCTCGATCCCGCACGGCTGTCGCGCGTGGTGACCGATCCCTACCACCCGCTGTCCTTCATGCGCGAGAAGGAGGCGACCTTCCGCGACACCGTGGTGACGCTGCTGCTCGACAATTCCGGCTCGATGCGCGGTCGTCCGATCACGGTGGCGGCAACCTGCGCCGACATCCTTGCCCGCACGCTGGAGCGGTGCGGCGTCAAGGTCGAGATCCTGGGCTTTACGACGCGCGCCTGGAAGGGCGGCCAGTCCCGCGAGGCCTGGCTTGCCGCCGGCAAGCCGGCCAATCCCGGACGCCTGAACGATCTCCGCCACATCATCTACAAATCCGCCGACGCACCCTGGCGTCGTGCGCGCAAGAATCTCGGGCTGATGATGCGCGAGGGTCTCTTGAAGGAGAACATCGACGGCGAGGCGCTGGACTGGGCGCACAAGCGCCTGCTCGGCCGGGCCGAGCAGCGCAAGATCCTGATGATGATCTCGGACGGCGCGCCGGTCGACGACTCCACGCTGTCGGTCAATCCCGGCAACTATCTCGAGCGGCATCTGCGCCACATCATCGAGGAGATCGAGACCCGCTCTCCGGTGGAGCTGATCGCGATCGGCATCGGCCATGACGTGACGCGCTACTACCGCCGCGCGGTGACGATCGTGGACGCCGAAGAACTTGGCGGCGCCATCACCGAGAAACTCGCCGAGCTGTTCAGCGAGACGCATACCGCGCCGGCGCAGGCCGCGCCGAGCCGTCCGCGCCGCAAACTGCATTCGTGAGCACGCTTCCATCCCGCCGCAGCTTTCTTGGCCACGCGGCGGCGGGATTTTCCACTCTCGCACTCGCCCGACTTGCACAGGCGCAGCCTGTGACCGAGCCGCCGCCAAAAGCGGCGCAAATACCCGGCAAGGTCGAGCACGCCGTCACCGAGCCGGCCGCCATCGAAGTCAATGCGCGGCAGATCCCGGCGTTCGAGCCGCGCGACCGCTCGCGCGTGCGCTTCGGCTCGCTGGACTATCGCAGCGGCCTCGTGCTGACCTCGTCCTTTCGCGGTTTTGGCGGATTGTCCGGCTTTCGCTTCCTCGATGCGAAGGGCGAGCGCTTCGTGGCGATCTCCGACCAGGGCGCCTGGTTCACCGGCCGCATCCGTTACTCCGGTCGCAACATGGTCGGGCTCGATGATGTCGAGGCGGCACCGATCCTCGGTGCGGACGGCCGGCCGATCACCGAGAAGCGCCATTGGTACGACACCGAGTCGATCGCGCTCGACGGCTCGCTGGTCTATGTCGGCCTCGAGCGCGTCAACCAGCTGATGCGCTTCGATTTCGCCAAGGGCTTTACCCGCGCCCGCGGCGAGGTGGTCCCGCTGCCGCCGGCGGCGCGAAAACTGCCGTACAACAAGGGGCTCGAGGCGCTCGTCGTCGTCCCCAAGGGCCAGCCGCTCGCGGGCACGGTGATCGCGCTGTCCGAGCGCGGGCTGGATGCCGACGGCAATCTGATCGCCTTCCTGGTCGGCGGACCTTCGCCCGGCCAGTTCAGCGTGCGCCGCACGGACAAATTCGACATCAGCGATGCGGTGATCCTGCCCTCCGGCGATCTCCTGATCCTCGAACGTAAATTCTCCTGGTTCAGCGGCGTCAACATCCGCATCCGCGCGATCCCGCTGAAGGGAATCGCACCGGGCGCGTTGGTCGACGGGCCTGCGCTCTTCAACGCCGATCTCGGCTACGAGATCGACAACATGGAAGGCATCGACGCCCACGTCACCCCTGAGGGCGAGACCGTGCTGACGCTCGTCTCCGACGACAATTTCTCGCTGCTCCAGCGCACGCTGCTCCTGCAGTTCACGCTGGTGGAGTAGCTCTCCAACCTCCGTCGTCGTCCCGGACAAGCGCAAGCGCAGATCCGGGACCCATAATCCCAGGGAGTGGTTTGGCGAAGACTCGTGGTTACCCAGCGTCGCGCCACAATTTCTCCCTGGGGCAACGGGTCCTGGCTTTCGCCAGGACGACAGCGGAGTTGAACGCACCTGCATCCCGCCGCGACAAAGCGTCATGCTGATCCGCTGCGCCATCCTTGCCCTCGCTCTCACGCTCGCCGCGCTGTCGCCGGTCCACGCCACGGCCGAGCACCAGTATGGCAAGCACGAATACGCCATCATCGCGGACGGGCGCGCGCCGAACGGAAAGCTGTCGGTCGCCTCCCACGGCGGGGGCGAATTCGGCGGTGACAATTTCCACATCTACCTGATGGCCGAGCCCGGCCATCGCCGGCTCGCGGTGCTCGACAACATCAGCGACGAGAACAATCTCGACCACGCGCCGCAGGCCTATTACGCCGCGTGGTCGCCGGATTCGCGCTACGTCGCAATCGCCTTCCGCACCGAGCGCCACATCATGACGCTGAACCTCTACGCGATCGAGGGCCGCCGCGCCCGACTCCTCGAAGTGCCCGACCTGTTCCGCAACACGACCGGCCGTACCGTCCAGGTCAAGACCGAGGGCGACATGCGCACCTTCGTGCCGAAAGTCACCTGGCAGACGCCGCGGCGCTTTCGCTTGGCGGACTATCGCGTGTTCGTCGAGGACGACACCGCGCTGGCCGACAAGTTAGGTGTGCTCGGCAAGACTACGAAGATGGACGACGGAGGCTATTCGATCGAGTTTTCGGCGGAGGCAGATGTCACGCTGTCGCGTGGGGGGCGGTATCGTACCGGCAAGCTGTGGCCGGGGAAGTTTCCGGACCGGGAGTGATGGACGTTCCGGCGGCGCCTTAAGTTCAGTGTCGTCCCGGCGAAAGCCGGGACCCATACCGCGTGATCATTCAATTGCGGCAGATAGAAGTACCGAACGACCAATCGTCGCCAAACTACTCCCTGGGGTTATGGGTCCCGGCCTTCGCCGGGACGACGGCGAGGTTTGTGGCGACCGGCCTGCGTCAAACTGACGGCAATGCGCGGCGCGAACCACGGCCATTCGCGCCGCGCCGGTGGTAATCCGGCCTCCGCTCACTACACTTTCTCATATTGCCCCTCCATCCCCCGGAACATCCCGCATGAGCGCCCTGTTTTCCCCGATCAAGCTGCGCGGCCTGACGTTGAAGAACCGTCTCGTGGTGTCGCCGATGTGCCAGTATTCGGCTGACGACGGCGTCGCCACCGACTGGCATTTCACCCACATCAACAATCTTTCGCTGTCGGGTGCGGCGATGTTCTGCATCGAGGCGACCCATGTCGAGGCGATCGGCCGTATCACGCCCGGCTGCCTCGGGCTCTACAGCGATGCCTGCGAGGCCGCGCTGAAGCAGATCCTCGCCTCCGTGCGCAAGCACTCCTCCACCGCGGTCGGAATGCAGCTCGCCCATGCCGGCCGCAAAGCCTCCAGCGCGCGGCCCTGGGAGGGCGGCCAGCTGATCCCGCAAGGCCAGGGCGGCTGGCAGACGGTCGCGCCGTCGGCGGTGCCGCACAAGGAGGGCGAGGCCGCGCCGCTGGCGCTCGATGCGGCCGGCCTCAAGCGCATCCGCGAGGCTTTCGTCGATTCCGCCCGCCGCGCCGCGCGGCTCGGCATCGACGCGATCGAGCTGCACGGTGCGCACGGCTACCTCATGCATCAGTTCCTCTCGCCGATCTCCAATCGCCGCACCGACGACTATGGCGGGTCCTTGCAGAACCGCATGCGCTTCCCGCTAGAGGTGTTCGACGCGGTGCGCGAGGTCTTCCCGCACGACAGGCCGGTCGGCATGCGGGTGTCGTCGACCGACTGGATCGATGGCGGCTGGGACCTCGCGCAGACCATCGAGTTTGCCAAGGCGCTGAAGGCGCGCGGCGTCGATTGGATCGATGCCTCCTCCGGCGGCGTCTCGCCGCTCCAGAAGATCCCGCTCGGGCCCGGCTACCAGGTGCAATTTGCCGAAGCCATCAAGCGCGAGACCGGGCTTCCCACCATCGCCGTCGGCCTCATCACCGAAGCCAGGCACGCCGAGGAGATCGTCGCTACCGGCAAGGCCGACATGGTCGCACTTGCCCGCGCCATGCTCTACGACCCCCGCTTCGGCTGGCACGCCGCCGCCGAGCTCGGCGGCGAGGTCGAAGCTCCCCCGCAATACTGGCGCTCGCAGCCCTCGACGCAAAAGGCGCTGTTCGGCAAGACCACGTTCGGGGCGAGGTAGCGGGCCGCGGTCCAAGTTGGACGCGATAGCAGCGCCGCAACTCCTACTGTCGTCCCGGCGAATGCCGGGACCCATACCGCGTGATCTATCGATGGCGCGCGGCGTGCGTTGTCATCGGACTATTTAACTTTGAGTCTTCGCCAAACCGCTTCCTGTGGTTATGGGTCCCCTTCGCCGGGACGACGGCTGAGGATTTGGCGGCGGCGCGGCACCAACTACCACCGTCGTCCCGGCGAAGGCCGGACCCATACCGCGAGGTCTAACGGTGGCGCGCGGTAGGAGTTGCCGCCGAGCAATTTAACTAAGAGTCTTCGCCAAACTCCTCCCTGTGGTTATCGGTCCCGGCCTTCGCCGGGACGACAGCGGAGGATTTGGCGACGGCGTCACCTCGACCACCGCCGAAGGCGCGGTGCGCGCTGTCATCGAACAACGTAACTTTGAGCCTTCGCCAAACCATCCCCAGTGGTAATCGCGACGAGCGCAACGACGATGGCAGACGTCGCGCGGTGTCATGGTCCGCATCGATTCGGGGTTACCTCACCCCTCCGTGACCCCCCTTACCTTCCGCCCCTGCCAAAATTGGCCTAACCTCGTGGAACCCAATGCACGAGGGCTGCCATGCGTTTTCGTGTCCGGAAAACTGCCCACATGCTGGAGCGCGTTGGATTGGCGATGGCAGGGGCCGCGTGCGGGCTGTTCGTCGGTGCCTATGTGGGCTCGACGATATCGCATCTCACCACGCAGGGCTTTCTGCTGGTGATGATGCTGCTCGGCGTCGTCGGCTTCTATCTCGGCATCGACACGCCGCAGCTGCCCTTCGACGAGGAGCACAGCCAGATCGACGCCGCGGAATTCTTGAGCTCCGCCGGCACGCTCTGCGCCACCATCGCCGCCTTCGCCTCGGTCGCCGTCATCGTGCTGCGGNGAGCCGCACCTCGCCTGGAGCTGGCTCGTCCTCGTCGCCTGGGTCGCCGGCGTCGCCATGCAGATCGTCGCGGGGGCGAAGGCGCGGATGCGGTAGTAGGGGGGCGGAGCGCGCCCTGCATTTAGGAATTGTGCCGTGAAGCAGAGAGCGCACCGCCCTGCCCGCAAGGGGGGAGGGAGCAGAGCGGAGTGCGCGGCGAGGCGACTCAATCAGCGAAGCGGGCTTTCGCCGGGATGACATCGGAGTAAGTGGCTGCGTCGGAGCGCCAGACTTGCGGTAACCCTAAAACACCACGCCCACCCGCGACCCGCGCTTCCAGGCGATGCGGCAGCGCTTCTTGGTGTTGACGTGCAGCAGCTCGAAGCGGTCGGGGATCGCGACCTGGCCGCCGAGGTCGACGCAGGCGCCGCCCGGCGAATAGTCGATCAGCGTGCAGGGGATCACCGGCTTGCGCGGGTCGGTGATGATCTTGGCCTGGCGGGACACCAGCCCGCTCGGCTTCACGCGGGCAAACTTGCGCGGATGCATTGGCACGTCCCCTCCAATTCCGCTCTAGCATGATCCGGAAAAGTGTGAGCGGTTTTCCGAACAGATCATGCTCAGACATTAGGTCGCGGTGGTCTGGGGACGATGATGGGAGGGAGATGATGCGATAAGGCTAAGGTCCGCGGGAGAATTTTAGTGAAAAGTAGCGGCGAATTGGGGGAGGCGGTGGTTGGTTGCCCGCGGTGGTGGGCCTTATCTCACCGTCGTCCCGGCGAAGGCCGGGACCCAACCCCAGGGAGTAGTTTGGCGAAGATTCGTCGTTCGGTACTTCGACCTGCAGCAATCGAGAGATTCCGCGGTATGGGTCCCGGCCTTCGCCGGGACGACAGCTGTGACGCGGCGCGCGCTCGCGTCCATCACATCGTCCCACCCCTCACGCCGCCTCCGGCTCCCCTGCTCCCTCCGCATGCGGCGGCGTCGGCATCGGCACCGTGACAAACTCCGTCGGCAAATTCACCGGCCGATAGCCGGGCAACGCTGCCATCCGCTTCACCACGCTCTCATGCACATGCGCGCCTTCGGGGATGACGCGCGGTTCGCAATCGGGAATGTAGAAGCCGAAATGCACCTTGCGCTCCGGCCATTCCTTGTACTTCGCGCTCTTCGGCAAGTATTCCAGCACGCGCCAGGCCGGCGTCATCGAATTGTGCAGCTCGCCGTCGGCGTCGGGCGCAACGTAGGTGAACGGGCTGTTCTTGCGCTGGACGCCCCAGGCGAGCTGGTTCACGGTGCGCGGGTTGAAGTTGAGGCCGGCGGCGCGCGCCTCGTCGATCATCCACAGCAGCGGATATTTCGATACCGCGCTCTCGACTTCCGGATAGCCGCCGCCGACGTCGCCATGCACGCCGGCGAACCACACCTGCAAACTGTCCTGCGGCACCTTCTTGTCGTCGGGCACGAAGCGGTTGCTCCAGTAGTCCTGCGGCTCCTTCCATTCCTTCAGGCGGAACATGCAGCGCCGCTCGTCGATCGCGATCGCCTGGCGGAAGATCTGCGCGCTCGGGTTCCGCAGCGTGAAGGCCAGCTCCTCCAGGCTCGGCCAATAGAAGCGGTCGGCGCGCGGCACGATCACGCTCGCCACCGTGTCCCACACGCCGATGAAGTGGATCGTCGGCCAGCGCGAGGAGGTGATGCGGGCGAACTGGGCGGCGAGATCGAAGCGGTCCTTCGGCAGCGGCCCGTCCGCGTCGCTTCCTGCGTCGGTGAGATCGGCGAGGTCGTTGCCGCGCCCGGTGCCGGAATATTGCTTGTAGGCGATGAGGCCGCTTCCTGCGAGGTTCGCCTGCTCCGGCGAGATCAGCCCCACCTTGTGGATCAGCCCCGCCAGCACCCGCACGGTATAGGCGCCGCGGGAGAAGCCGAACAGGTAGATCCTGTCGCCCGGGGCGTAATGCTCGACCAGGAAGCGGTAGGCCGACAGCACGTTGTCGTCGAGCCCGTAGCCGGTGGCGAGCCCCAGCACCAGGTTGATGTTGGCCTTCCAGCGGTGCCACGTGGTCGGCTCCGTCACCGTGCCGACGCCGGGATCATAGAACACGAGTTGCCGCGGCTGTGTCCTGTCCGTCTTGCGCAGGCAGCGATAGAGCTTCAGGACGTTGGAGATGTTCTCGCTGATCTCGTTGCCGGTGCCGTCACAGCAGATGACGAGGTTTTTCGGCTCAAACTTGTGCTCGTGCTCCACGGTCCGCCCCTCCCGGTGATGCTACCGAGGCGAATATAGCGGAAATGGATGGCAGCGAGGAGACGATGGCGGTGTCGCCGGCATGCGTCGCGACGTTGTTTTGAGTGATGCAGCAGCGGAGCTTACCCTCCAGTGAGGGCAAGTGCGCCGCGCTTCGTCTCGTCTTCAGTCGTCCTGCTTCTTCTTCGCTGGTCCGAAATCCGGCTGCCACGTGCTGTTGAAATTAACCACTTGTTAACCATGCGGTCGCCTAATGTGACGATTGGGGGATCACCATGTCGGCCCATGTAACGCGACCGAAGTTGATACCTGTTTCGGCCGATCCAGCCATTCGATCGGTTGCCCGGCTCGCGGTTCGCGCCAAGGCCGTCCTACAGACCAAAACGGCTGTGCTACGGAGCAAAGCAATGTTCGGAAAGGACGACTTAGTGGACAATCTCAGCCGCGACCTGGATCGCGTGCGCGGAAGACGCGATGCACTTGCATCCGAAGCCACGACCCTGACGGCTCAGATCGCCGAAATCGAAGCCCGCCTTTCGGAGGAGAAAAAAAGGCGGGAGCGTGATCGCGTCTTAGCCGAAATCGAAGCGATGAAAACGCGAATCAAGCAAGCCGCCGGCGCGTTTGCGCCTGTGGTCGAAGGTCTCTGCAAGGCAATCGAGCCGGCTGCGGCAGTCGTGCCCGAGGCGCGCGAGCTCAATGCTTTCCTGGTATCGGTGGCGACCGAAGTCGACAGCGTGCTCGATCCCCTGTTGCGCGAACTGGATCAGCGCGCGGATGCGGTGCGGGTCGGCCAGGCTGCACTGGACCTGCCGAGTTCGGCCAATGAAGCGCCCATCGAACCGCCAAAAGACAACAACGATAGCCTGCTTCGTTTTCCAGCATGGCTGTCTCGCGACAAGCCGGCGGACAAAAAGGAAACACCGGAGAACCCGCGCAGCACGGCAGCGTGAACGATCGGAGCGGTTATGGCGCGAAGTTGCTAACCACGAGTCTTCGCCAAACTACTCCCTGTGGGTATGGGTCCCGGCCCCCCGTGCGCAATTGCGCACTAGGCCGGGACGACGGCGGAGTTTGTTGCTGCAGCGAGTCTCTAACAAGTTGTTGTTTTGCTCCGTCATTACGGGGCGCGCCTCTTGGCGCGAGCCCGGAATCTATTGCTCAACAGTCACTGTGGTCCGATGGATCCCGGGCTCGCGCCAAGAGGCGCGCCCCGGGATGACGACCTGTTGTTGGGCTCGCTGCTCGCCAGGCAAGTAACCCCGGTTCTCGCGACCGCTCAGTTGGCCGTGCGGCGCAGGAAGGCCGGGATATCGAGAATGCCTTCGTCGGTCGCATTGCGCGCAGAGGTGCGGCCGTAAGGATCGAGCGGCTGGGGAGCCGCCTGGCGCGCATATTCCGGATTCGGCCTTGCCGGTTGCCCCGCGGGGTGGCGGGCCTCCTGGCGGAGCGGTGGGCTTTCCACTTGCGGAAGGGGTGCGCCGCGCTCGATGCGATCGGCGATGCGGCGGCTGTCGTTGCGCAGCCTGCCGGCGAGCTGCGTCAGTGCGCTTTCCGCCGGTTGCCTCTCGAGCGCCGGGTCGAGATTATCGATCCCGGTCGCCACCACCGAGACGCGGACGATGCCTTCAAGGCTTTCATCGAAGGACGCACCGACGATGATGTTGGCATCCGGGTCAGCCTCGTCGCGAATGCGGGTCGCAGCTTCGTCGACTTCGAACAGCATGAGATCCCTGCCGCCGGTGATGGAGATGATGAGGCCACTGGCGCGCTTGATCGAGGGGTTCTCGATCAATGGATTGGAAATCGCGGCCACCGCGGCGGCGAGCACGCGCTTCTCGCCGGAAGCCTCGCCCCTTCCCATCATGGCCTTGCCCTTCTCTTTCATGACGGAGAGAACGTCGGCAAAATCGAGATTGATGAGACCTTCCTTGACGATGAGGTCGCTGATGCAGGCCACACCCGAATAAAGCACCCGATCGGCAAGGGCAAAGGCATCGGCGAATGTGGTCTTCTCGCTGGCCACCCGAAACAGGTTCTGGTTCGGGATGATCAGCAGGGTGTCGACTGTCTTCAATAGCTCCTCGATGCCGGCTTCGGCAAAGCGCATGCGGCGCTGGCCCTCGAAGTAGAATGGCTTGGTGACCACGCCGATCGTGAGAATGCCAAGCTCGCGCGCAGTCCTGGCGACGATGGGTGCAGCCCCGGTGCCGGTCCCGCCGCCCATGCCGGCCGTGACGAACACCATGTGTGCGCCGGTCAAATGATCGCGGATCGTATCGACTGCCTCTTCGGCTGCGGCGCGTCCGACGTCGGGCTGCGAGCCGGCGCCAAGGCCTTCAGTCACGTGGGTGCCCAGCTGGATGAGGCGCTTGGCCTTCGACATGGCAAGCGCCTGCGCGTCGGTATTGGCGACGACGAAGTCGACCCCTTGCAGCCCGGCCGTGATCATATTGTTGACGGCATTGCCGCCGGCGCCGCCGACCCCGAACACGACAATGCGCGCCTTCAACTCGCGAATATCGGTGATGCCTGCCATTCTTCCCTCGTGGTTGCTCCGGCAAGCCGGGGATTTGAGAAAGTACCAAGTAGCTACCTGCAAGCCGCGCGGTCTGCTTCCACGATGGAAGCGGCCAGACGTCCCAATCGAAGCGCGGCCTGTCCCGCGATCGAGCCGCCAGCCCGGCCACCGGTCCGCAGGGCCGCCACTTCATCTTCCAATCGTGCCGCCCGCTCATGGACTGCCATCGTCTCGGCAGCCGCCTGCTGCAGCTCGACAGCCAGGCGATCGGCGCGCTCGCGCTCGCGCTCGAAATCTGCCCTGTAGCCGGCTGCCGTCGCTTCGAGCCGCGCGATCTCCGCCTTGAATGCCTCGATCTCTGATGCCTCGATCTTTGCCAGGGAGGCGGCGATGTCGCCTGCCTGCCGACCCCGTCGTGGGCGAGGCACGTACCGAAGCTCGGAGAGATCAACGCTCACCAGGGCCTTGCCATCATCCGAACGCGAGCGCCGCAACCGGCGTCGTCTGGCAAGCGCACGAGCGGCCTCGCGCGAAACGTTGAGGCGGGCACCTAGATCGGCATACGTCAACAACTCAACGGACATCGGCTGTCCTCCTGGAACGAACCGGGACGGCATTTCGGGCTGATGATGGCTGGACGATGACTTGAGGCTAGGCTGCGTTGGTTAATGGACGGTTAACGCGCGAGCGGCGCTGTGTCTTGTCCGTCTTGCGCAGGCGGCGGTAGAGCTTCAGGGCGTTGGAGATGTTCTCGGAGATCTCGTGGCCGATGCCGTCACTGCAGGTGAGGTGTTTCAGCTCGGTCTTGTGCTCCACGGCCTGCCCCTCCCTGTGATGCTACCGGGGCGAGTATAGCGTAAGTGAGAGCAAAACGTCCGCACAAACTTGAGGGGTCCGGCGAAAGGTGTTCGCTCCACTATTGATATCGAAATCGTTGTTTCGCTAGATGAATGGCGGCTGCCCAAGCAACAGTTGCGTCCGGACGATTACCGTGCAGTTGTGCTCGGCGCGAGAGATCGCGTTATAGAGGAGCCGGCGTAGGTGATCGGCACTACCCGGGATGCCTGGTCCCCATAAGACTACCACGTCTCTAAACTGCCGGTTCTTTGCCGCCTGAATCGTCATCACACGGATTCCGTAGTTGGATGAGTATCCATAAGCGCGATGAAGATTTGCTCGCTTGCTACAGACGGCGAACAGTTCTGACTGGCTCCAAATATTCTTTCCGTGAGCTCTCCGGGCCATTTCTATATTGTTGATGACGGCTGGCATCCATGCTGGTGTGTCGGCTAATTGACCGATCCTTCGCAGCACTTCAGAGGAACTAATCTGCTCGGCCGTGCTACACAAAGCGTCGACGACCTTCGAAATCTCATTGCTGGGACCGGTGTCCCAAGCTATCGGCAACGGGGGTATGCTTTGCCTTTTTGACCTAATGCCGCTGGCCAATTGGCCAATTATTTCATTCGCCCAAGGAGTCGAGCCCGGCGCAACGAGAATAGCACGGCTTCCCGTGGCATTGCGTAGGGCATGCCCTACCGTGAACTTTACCTGAGCGGGAAATTCGTACCGAATACTCAGACCACTCCCGCTCTTGGGACCCTCTGAGTTTCGGAGGGCGACGCCTGCGTCCAATAGCCCCTGTCTCCCTGTTCTGCGGACCAAAGTGAGCCGCTGAACATTTCCAGTCGCGAACCACTCTGAAAATGGTCCCGTGTCGAGCTGTTCGTCTAGACATTGAAATTCATCTGCAGCGACTATCAATCGCGTCGAGGCGCTGAGCGCTTTAGCAACTCTCAGCATACAGGGTTTCAGTTCTTGTGCTTCGTCAATAGCGATGATCGGAAACGTAGCAGCGACCCAGTTAGCCACTTCTGGCCGCTTAAGGAGCATTCCGCAAGCGTCACAAATCTCGTCAAATCGCGAGAAGTCGGGAACGAAGGAGAGCAGAAAACTCCAGCGCCTAACCATACTCGCCGCGAAGGAATCAATTGTCGTCGCATGAGATCGGCCACGAATTTGCTCCTTATTGGCGAAGCTTTCCTCAAGTCGCCGCCGAGAGCCATGCATGAAGGTGAGACCGAGCACGCGTTGGCTTGACCCCGTCAGTTTGAGCGCACTGGAACATACCTCATCAATAAGACGATACGTCTTTCCCGTACCTGCAGGCCCCTCAAATCCCAAGAACGGCATTGCTTAATGTCCAGATGACGGTTGTGCCGTTCGCGTGCTTAATCATTTTGTGTTGGGTCGGTGGTCTTCTTCCCATGGCAATATCGGCGACAAATTGCATCACGGAGCCTATTCGTCGGCGGCATGCCTCACTCTCAACGAATGCGTCGGCTATCACTCCATGAACTATCTCGTCCGTCTTGAATTTACCCTGCAGCGCGCCGACAAGCTCTGCAGGTTTTGATGGCACGCCTATCTGCGCCAATTCCGCACGTGCAAGTATGCTTGGGTCTCCCTCAGCTATCCACCCGACAACATGTTCGATGGCCCATCCTTTGGGCCATCTAGCGACGATGTGGGGCGGCGGCTTCGATGTGCACACGGCGGATGTGTAATTGTCGCCTTGCGCATCGCCATCGAAGAGACAGAACACTAGAGGGTGAACCTCTCGGAGGTGTTCGTAGACTTCCCGCGCCCGTGCGTCGGCCGTTGGAATGGGTCCCACTTCTTGGGCAAAGCTGAGTCCCAAGTCGCTGCTATTTGTCGCTCCTAGTTCAAGAATTTTTACGAATTGCCGCAGCCACGCGGCATCGATCCTTCCTTCTGGTACAAGCACAGAAGGATGCATTAGCGCGTAGATGGTTGCGTCGCGAGCGGATAGCAGCAAACTCCGGATCGGATTTTGAGCGTCTGGCGCTAGTGGTCGCTTCGTGAGAGGTCGGGCGACGAGTGCGCCGTTGGAATTGGCGACAAATTGAATTTCGTGTGGGTTAGGGACCGAGGCTATGGTTGGTGAATGAGTTGTGACGATAGTTTGCGTCGCCATCGCCTGCATCATTCGAAGCAACTTTCGCTGCAGGGGAGGAGGGACATGCAGCTCTGGCTCCTCGATCACCATTAGAAATCCCTCGCCATTGGCGACTCTAACTTGACCAAATCGCATAAGGAGAATGAGAGTCTGTAGCGAGATCAATCCGCTTCCGTGTCGGCGCGAAGGAAGGGGAATTTTGTCACCATTGCTGAAGTGTGGGAAAACGCTTTCCAGAATTCCCTCACTATCGGTGGTGGTCAGTCTAAGCTTTAACCTTGTCTCTTGCCCCAATAGTGCTGCGAGATCGGTATCAATATTGCTGACAAGCTCACGCAGGTTGGAGTCAGCCTCAAGCGGATCTTTGGGTGTACGGAGTCGTGCTCGCTCGGCAAGAACCGCTGCTGCTGGCTTTCCGCCCACGTACGATACCACCCGACGGAACAACTCTGAGCCAAATGAGATTGTTCGGTCCCAAGTTCGGCTTGCCGGTACAAGAAAAAATCCGAGTCTGCGGATCAGATCTGCGGGCACTTGCTCAATGGCGGCGTCATCAGCAAATGGATCAACGCCGGTGTCATAGAAATACCTGGCAGTCACGACCTCCAGACTTTCCAAATCGAATCGCGCCGCGAACGCAATTTGGCAGGTTAGTAGGTCTGTGTTCTTGCTCCTTTCGACCTTCACAGCGCCGGAATCAACATCAGTCCACTTTATTGTTGCCCGTCCCCATCTAAACCAATCCGATTGTCTTGCCGGGTCATTCGGCAGGAAACCAGTTATCGATGCGACGATGATGATTCGATCGGTCTCTTTAGGCTCGGACCCAATGAAGTCGTGCTCAGTGAGTGTTCTGACCAATCGATCGCGCCCTAATACCAGAGCAAGGGCCTCGGCAATTGTCGTCTTTCCGCAGTTGTTCGGACCTACAAAAGTGTTGAATTTTGAAAAGTTGATTTCACAAGTTCTGATTCCGCGAAATCCGCTTACCTGCAATTTACTAACTATCATTTGGTCCTCATGAACGCGCTTCCTCCGTTTGCCATGTCGATTGCACGCTCTGCTGGCTCGCTCGATTCTTGGTTGAATTATGCAATGATTCTACCAGAAGCAATAATTCAAAAGCTCTGTTGCTCAACGAACTGCCCCAAAAACAAAAACGGCCGGATCTTTCGATCCGGCCGTCACGCAAACTCTACTGGCTAAGCCTTACGCCACGCGACGCAACTTAGCCCCCGCCCAAACTTGGAATTCGATTAGCTCGCCTTCTTCGCCGGCTCGCCGCCGACCTTCTTCAGGATCTGGCGCTTCAGCTCGAGCGCGCGCGGCGAGAGGTCGCCGGCGTTGGCCTTGAGCAGGAAGGCATCTAAGCCGCCATTGTGGTCGACGCTCTTGACCGCGTTGGTCGAGACGCGCAGGCGCACGTTGCGCTCGAGGGCTTCGCTGATGAACGTCACATTGACGAGGTTCGGCAGGAAGCGGCGCTTGGTCTTGATGTTGGAGTGGCTGACCTTGTGGCCGACGAGGGGGCCCTTGGCGGTCAGTTCGCAGCGGCGAGACATGGCAAAAATCCTTATCCTTTCCCCCAAGCGTTGCGGCGGCCATTCGGGGCGCCACGGGGGTGCAAATTCTCTGTCCTTGCAGGGAGCGGGCGGACGTATAGGGGGGAAGGGGCGGGTAGTCAAGGTGACGGGGCCGGTTTCGGACCCGTCATTCCGGGGCGGGCGGTACGCCCGAACCCGGGATCTCGCGCCGCGCGGGAGGTGTACTCCCTCTCCCGCTTGCGGGGGAGGGTTGGGGTGGGGGTGCCTCCGCGGGGAAGGGCCTTGATATCACGGTTGGTGTCCCCGCGCGGAGAGAGCCCCCACCCGGCGCTGCGCGCCGACCTCCCCCGCAAGCGGGAGAGGTGTTCGAGCTCGCGGCGGTTCACGCCAAATCACTAAAATGGCAATGATTAAAATGCCTTACCACCACATAAAGGGCGTATTCGCCCCCGAAGAGTCGGTGGAGTTCCCGGCCCGTCGTGCTCGGATGCATTGCCTGCTGCGATTTTCGGCTTAAGTAACAACCACTCGCGCCCCGATTGGAAAGTTTCGTGCCCACACCCCTTATTCCACCTCGGCAGCGCTCTGCCGGCAGGCGGGGCGTTGCCAAGATTTTGGCTGCCCTTGGCGGGCTGGCCGTGGCGTGGGGGGCAGCGCCGGCGGCCGCGCAAGGAAAGCTCGAGGCGCAGTATGAGGCGACGCTGGCGGGCATTCCCGTCGGCAAGGGCGCCTGGAGTATCGACATCCAGGACGACGTGTTTTCCGCCGCGGCCTCCGGCGGCACCACGGGCATTTTGAAATCCTTCGCGGGCGGGTCCGGCACCGGCGCGAGCCAGGGGCGGGTGGTCAACGGCGCGCTGGTCGCGACCGGCTACCAGGCCTCCACCATCACCTCGAAGAAGAAAGAGGAGATCCGCATCGTCCTGGACAAGGGCAATGTGAAGGAGTTCGGCATCGTGCCGGAGCCGCCGGTCGATGCCGACCGCATCGTCGTCACCGATGCGCATCGCCGCGGCGTCTGGGATCCGATGACGGCCTCGATGCTGCGGGTGCCCGGCAATGGCGATCCCTTGTCGCCGGACGCCTGCCACACCGGCGCGCCGGTGTTCGACGGCCGCATGCGCTATGACCTCAAGCTCGATTTCAAGCGCATGGAAACGGTGAGGGCGGAGAAGGGCTATCGCGGCCCGGTCGTGGTCTGCGCGCTCTATTTCGTCCCCGTCGCCGGCTACATCCCCGACCGCCCCGTGATCAAATACCTCGCCGCCCAGCGCAACATCGAGATCGCGTTTGCGCCGGTCGCGGGCACGCGGATCCTGGTTCCGTTCTGGCTGAAGGTGCCGACGCCGCTCGGCCCGGCAATGCTGGAAGCAACCAGCTTCATCACCGCCCCGCAGCCGCCGCGGGTCGCCAAGACGCAGTAGCGCGCCGCGCTGCCGTAGCCCGGATAAGCGGAGCGACATCCGGGGAACTATCGCCCAGGACAGGGTCCCGCATATCGCTACGCTCATGCGGGCTACGCGACCGGTTTGTGACGTCGTCATTTCGGGGCGCGACGAAGTCGCGAGCCCGGAATCCATCGCGCCACAGAGCCAGCCTCACCATGGATTCTCAGATGCGCAATTGCGCATCATAGCCCGCGCCTGCCGGCGCGTCCCGGAATGACGAATGGAGCGAGCTTCGTTGGCGCTTCAACGCGTTACGCTCCGTCACCCCGCCAACTGCGTCTACTTTGCATGGGGTTGTTTTCGCGAAAATGCGTTGGGGCGCGCTCGATGGCGTGGGAGGCACGAGACCGTCATGGCCGGGCTTGACCCGGCCATCCATCCCGCTTCGGAAAGCTCCTTTTTCGATGGATGCGCGGGGCAAGCCCGCGCATGACGAGCGAGGGACTCGGCAGTTGGAATCCAGCAGTTGGAATCCATTTGACTCTGCCCCGATTCTGATTCGACTCCGCGCCGTCCCCAATTTTAAGGAACTCGCGATCAAATCATCGCTTGTGCGGCGAAGCAAAACTCCATCTAGTGCGGGGCCAAGATCGGTCCCGCGACATGTTGCGTGAACGTAACAGGAAGCGAAGGGGAGTCAGCGATTCGGCCGCGATTCGTTCTAGAGTCGTTCCGAGGCTTAAGAACGGGCGGAAAAAGCGTCGCAAAGTGAGACAGTTGCGCGGGATTTTGGGAGAACGCTCCCACACACTCGACTGTCATCGCCCGGCTCGACCGGGCGATCCAGTATGCCGAGGCGGNTGTGGTTGAGCGGAGAAGCCGCTGCGTACTGGATGCCCCGGTCGAGCCGGGGCATGACAGCGGAAAAAGGGGCCGCGTTCGGAGACATGGCCGACACATGAACGCCCATCCGCCGGTACCGCTTCCCATCACCTTCCAGCGACAACGGCTTCGCCGTTGCGCGGGGATGACGGGTTGAGCTCAAGCCGCCTCGCCGCCCCAAAACGGCACTGACATTCGCCCAAATCGCCACTACCTAATCCGCAGAATGGCCTTCTCTCCTTCCCCCTTCGCTTCCGAGCGGCTGCCTGGCGCCGGCGTCACTGCGGTGCTCGGGCCGACCAACACCGGCAAGACCCATCTCGCCATCGAGCGGATGCTCGCGCATTCCAGTGGCATGATCGGGCTGCCGCTGCGGCTGCTCGCGCGCGAGGTCTACAACAAGATCGCCGATCGCGCGGGAAGCGAAGCCGTCGCGCTGATCACGGGCGAGGAGAAGATCAAGCCGAGAAGCCCGCGCTACTGGGTCTCGACCGTCGAGGCGATGCCGCGCGACCTCAACGTCTCGTTCCTCGCCGTCGACGAGGTCCAGATCGCGGCCGATCTCGAACGCGGCCACGTCTTCACCGACCGCATCCTCAACCGCCGCGGTCGCGACGAGACGCTGCTGCTTGGCGCTGCCACGATGCGCCCCATCATCGAGCGGCTGCTCCCCGGCGTCTCCATGATCACGCGGCCGCGCCTGTCCAGCCTCGAATTCGCCGGTGACCGCAAGATCACGCGCCAGCCGCGGCGTACCGCGATCGTCGCGTTCTCCGCCGACGAGGTCTACGCCATTGCCGAGCTGATCCGCCGCCAGCATGGCGGCGCGGCCGTGGTGCTCGGCTCGCTCTCGCCGCGCACGCGCAATGCGCAAGTGGCGATGTTCCAGAACGGCGATGTCGACTATCTCGTCGCCACCGACGCGATCGGCATGGGCCTCAATCTCGACGTCGACCACGTCGCGTTTGCCTCCGACCGCAAGTTCGACGGCTACCAGTTCCGCAGGCTCACGCCGGCCGAGTTCGCGCAGATCGCAGGCCGCGCCGGCCGTGCCACGCGGAACGGTACTTTTGGCACCACAGGCCGCTGCGCGCCGTTCGAGCCCGAGCTCGTCAATGCGCTCCAGAACCACACCTTCGACGCCGTGAAGATGCTGCAATGGCGCAATGCGAAGCTGGATTTCTCCTCGCTCGGCGCGCTCCAGGTGTCGCTGAACCTGCCGCCCGGCCATGAGGCGCTGACGCGCGCGCCGATCGCCGAGGACATGCGCGTGCTCGATCACGCCGCCCGCGACGGCGAGGTCCGCGACAAGGCGCACGGCAAGGCGGCGGTGGAACGGCTGTGGGAGGCCTGCCAAATACCAGACTACCGGAAACTGTCGCCGGCGGCCCATGCCGAGCTCGTGACCACGCTCTACGGCTTCCTGATGCAGAAGGGCTGCATCCCCGATAACTGGTTCGCAGCCCAGGTCGACCAGGCCGACCGGATCGACGGCGACATCGACACGCTGTCGGGCCGGATCGCGCAGATCCGCACCTGGACCTTCGCCGCCAACCGCCCGGACTGGCTGAAAGATCCCGAACACTGGCAGGGGATCACGCGGGAGGTCGAAAATAAATTATCGGATGCGCTCCATGAACGGCTGACGGAGCGTTTCGTTGATCGTCGGACCAGTGTATTGATGCGCCGCCTGCGGGAGAACACGAGCTTGAATACTGAAATCGGCAAGACCGGCGAAGTCATCGTCGAAGGCCACATCATCGGCCGCCTCGATGGATTCACCTTTGCACCGGATGCGGCCGAAGCCGGCTCCGATGCGAAAGCCTTGCAGGCCGCAGCCCAGGCCGTGCTCGCCGGCGAGATCAACGCGCGTGCCGAGAAACTGGGCGGCGCGCCCGACGAACAGTTCGTGCTGACGTCGGAGGGAACGATCCGCTGGACCGGCGATGCGGTGGCGCGGCTGACTGCCGCAGAGGACGCGCTGCATCCGCGCATCCGCATCATCTCCGACGAGCGCCTGACCGGCGCGCCCCGCGAGAAGGTGCAGGCACGGCTCGACCTCTGGCTCAAGACGCATATCGAAAAGCTGCTTGGGCCGATGTTCGAGCTGTCGAAGGCCGAGGACGTCACCGGCATTGCCCGCGGCATCGCCTATCAGCTCGTCGAGGCGCTCGGCGTGCTCGAACGCCCGAAGATCGCGAACGAGCTGAAGGATCTCGACCAGCCCTCGCGCGCCACGCTGCGCAAGTATGGCGTCCGCTTCGGCGCCTATCACATCTATTTCCCCGGCCTCTTGAAGCCCGCCGCGCGTGCGCTCGCCGCGCTGCTCTGGGCGCTGAAGCAGGACAATGTCGATCTCTCGGCGCTGTCCGGCGCGCAGCATCTGGCGAGCTCGGGCCGCACCTCTTTCCCGGTCGACAAGCAGCTCCCGCGCGATGCCTATCGCGTGCTCGGCTACAAGCAGGCCGGCGAGCGCGCCGTGCGCGTCGACATTCTGGAGCGGCTCGCTGATCTGATCCGCCCGGCGCTGGCCTGGCGCGAGAGCTCACCCGGCGAAAAGCCGGCCGGCGCCTTCGACGGCCGCGGCTTTGTCGTGACGCAGGCGATGACCTCGCTCACCGGCTCCGCCGGCGAAGACTTTGCCTCGGTGCTGCGCGCGCTCGGCTATCGCATGGAGAAGCGCCCGCCGCCGCCGCCGAAGCCGGTGGCGGCTGAGACGGCTGCGACAGAAGCGCCGCCGGCCGAAGGCAGCGCGGAGACCTCGAGCGAGACCGCGGCCGAGGCCGTTGCCGGCCTGCCGGAGGAGCCGACCACGTCCGCCGAGGCCGCGACCGAAGCGGCGGCCGAGCCGGTCACGGTCGAAGATGCGCCCGGCATGGAACAGCACGACGAGTCCACGCACGAGGCTGTGCCTGTGCTGGAGGCGTCGCCTGACGCCCCCGTCACGCCGGAAGACGCGCCCGGCATCGCGCCGCCGGCGGAGGAACCCGCTGCGCCAGCCGAGGCTTCTGGCCTCGAGGCCGCCGCCGCTGAAACCGCCGCGACGGAAGCCGCCGCATCGGCCGATGCCGCTGCCCCCATAGCGGAGGCCGCACCTGCCGAGCCCGAGCTTGTCGAGGTCTGGCGTCCCGGCGGCCGTCACGAGGATCGCAAACCGCGCCACGAGCGCCATCGCCACCAGCGTCACCATCACCAGCCGCGTCCCCAGGCGGGTGCGGAAGCGGGTAGCGCGCCCGCGGAAGGCGAGGCCGCGCAGGCGGCCGACGGCGAGAAGCGCGGCGAACGCCATCGCCATGGCGGGCATCGCAAGGATTTCCGCAAGGGTCGCGAAGAGGGCGCCCAAGGTGGCGATCGCCGCGAGCCACGCGACGACAAGAACCGCCGCTTCGAGGGCAAGGATCGCGATCGTAACAAAGGCAAGTTCGGCGACCGTGACGGCGGTCGTGAGCATCGTGGACGCGACCGCGACAAGGGCCGCGATCGCCGCGACCGCGAGTCCGGTCCCTCGCTGCGTCCCTATGCGTCGAGCGCGAACCCGCGCGAGCGCGATCGTCCGATCGATCCCAACTCGCCCTTCGCCAAGCTCGCCGCGCTGAAAGAGCAGCTCGCGGGTCGGAAGGAGTAGCGTTTTCAAGCGAAGTGCGGAGCGGTTCGCGTGAAGAAAACGCGTCAAAAGGACTAAGGCCACGACCGAGCGCCAGCGTCTCGACAAATGGCTGTGGCACGCGCGGGTGGTGAAGGCGCGCACGTCGGCGGCCGAGCTCGTCGTCACCGGCCATGTCCGTGTCAACGGCGTGCGCGAGACCTCGCCGGGGCACGCGATCAAGGTCGGCGACGTGCTCACGGTTGCGCTCGATCGCGCCGTGCGCGTGTTGAAAGTCACCGCCTTCCACGAGCGCCGCGGCGATGCGGCCTCGGCGCGCGTGCTCTACGAGGATGTGGGTGAAGGCAAAGCGTAATTAATTGCGCTTCGCATTCATTTCTTGGCCGATCAAACGCGGAAAGCGGTCATGATCGGCCGTTGTCGATCTTGCGGCGCCGGGCCATCCGCGCTACGCAAGCCCCGACTTTTAAAAGAGCTTTTCGGAGCGTTGGATGACTTACGTCGTCACTGAGAACTGCATCAAGTGCAAGTACACCGACTGCGTCGAGGTCTGCCCGGTCGACTGCTTCTACGAGGGTGACAACATGCTGGTCATCCATCCTGACGAGTGCATCGACTGCGGCGTGTGCGAGCCGGAATGCCCCGCCGACGCCATCAAGCCGGACACGGAACCGGGCCTGGAAAAGTGGCTCGAGGTCAACGCCGAATACGCCAAGAGCTGGCCGAACATCACCCAGAAGAAAGAATCACCTGCCGACGCGAAGGAATTCGACGGCATGGAGGGTAAGTTCGAGAAATATTTTTCTCCGAACCCCGGTTCTGGAGACTAATCCGCTCCCAAACTTAACCCTAATACCTTCGTTGGCGCCGAAAACCAGCCCTCAAAGCCCCTAAATCATTGATTTTTGCGGGAAATGTGCTATATTGGGCACATTAAGCCGAACCCCGTCAGCCCCGTTTGGCCCCTCTGGGTTCCCGTGAAACCTCAATGTCGAACAGGGGCGTGGCAGTTTCCGCGCGCAGGCTGTGTCACAGAAAACGCGTAAAAAGAGTACTTCAGCGAGGGCTTCCCATAAGGAGGCCAAAAAAGTCGCCGCGGCCAGCCGTAGCGCATCCAAGGGCCGTGCCGCCACCAAGGCGTCGGCTGCAAAGTCCTCCAAGAACAAAAGAAGTGCAATGCCGAACAAGACTGCCAAAACTGCCGCGAAAGCGACCGTTTCGAAGCCTGCCGCTGCCAAGCCCGCCGCCAAGCCTGCTCCGAAGGCTCCTGTTGCTGCTGCCCCCGCCAAGGCCCCCGTCGCTGCCAAGCCGGCCGTGAAGCCCGCCGCTGCGCCGAAGGTCGAGGAGAAGAAGGTCGTGACCCAGCGTCAGGGGTTCAAGGCCAATGAATTCGTCGTCTATCCCGCTCACGGCGTCGGCCAGATCCTGGCCATCGAGGAGCAGGAGATCGCCGGTGCCAAGCTCGAGCTGTTCGTCATCAACTTCATCAAGGACAAGATGACGCTGCGCGTTCCGACCGCCAAGGTCGCCAACGTCGGCATGCGCAAGCTCTCCGAGCCCGCGCTGGTGAAGAAGGCGCTCGAGACGCTCAAGGGCCGCGCCCGCGTGAAGCGCACCATGTGGTCGCGCCGCGCGCAGGAGTACGAAGCGAAGATCAATTCGGGCGACATCGTCGCGATCGCGGAAGTCGTGCGCGACCTCTATCGCTCGGAGTCGCAGCCCGAGCAGTCCTACTCTGAACGCCAGCTCTATGAGGCGGCGCTCGATCGTCTGTCCCGCGAGATCGCGGTGGTGCAGCATTCGACCGAGACCGAAGCGGTCAAGGAGATCGAGGCCCAGCTCGCCAAGAGCCCGCGTCGCACCAACGCGAAGGCGGAAGCCGCCGAGGGCGAGGCCGATGCGGACAACGAGGGCGATATCGACGATACCGATGGCGGCACCACGGTCGCCGACGAGGCGGCGTAAGCCCGCGCGTCGATCGCAACAGATCAAGAGCCCGGCCGTGCGGCCGGGCTTTTTGTTTGGTGCGATTGGGGTGCCGTGACGGTTGTCCTGCGGCGACCGATCCGCGAGGGATCACCTCGCGCGAGCAAGCTTCATCGCTCTCTGATCGAGGATCTCCAGGAAGGCGTGTTGAGCCGCGGTCAGTGGTTGATCCCTGCGATATGTCAGGCCGATTGCGCGTGCGTTGTCAGGAAGTTCGACCGAGAGCGCCTTCAGTCCCTTCGCAATGGCCTTGAGCTTGCCGCGCGAGTAGGTCAGCAGTCCGATGACGTCACTGTGCATGATCATCTGCTCGGCGAGGGAGAAGGTGACGATCTCGCAGGTCTGCGACGGCGGGACCGGGCCCTGTCCGATCAGAAGCTCCTCGAAATAGCGGCGCGTCGGCGTTCCATGCGGCGCGACGACCCAGTTCTCGCTCGCGAGATCCTTCAGCTTGCGCCGGCCTTCCGCCATACGGTGATCCGCGCGCGCGATCACGGCGAAGAATTCGTCGTACAGATGCCGCTCCTCGAGGATGTCGTAGGGCGGAGGGTCGCGCAGCGGGCCGATGACGAAGTCGAGCTCGCCCTGACGCAGTCCATCGATCAAGGCGGCATAGCTGCCGGTGACGGCCTGAAGCCGGACGTGCCGATGCCGGCTCAGCATCTCGCCGAACACCTTCACCACCATGTCCTGTTCGGAGAACGGCAGCAGGCCGACGGCGACGCGCCCCGTCACCTTGCCGGAAAGCGCCTCTAACTGCTCCGGCAGTGTCATCACATCCATCAGCAGCTTGGTATGTAGGTCTGCGAGGATGACGGCGTCGTTCGTTGCGGTCATGCCGGAGCGCGTGCGCGCGAATGGCGGCCGGCCGGTGGCGGCCGCGATCTTCGCGAGCGCGCGGCTGATGTCCGGCTGTGATCGCTCCGGATAGTTGGCGGCGGCTGACACGCTTCCGGTCATCCGGACGGCGCTGACTGCGCTGAGCAGGTCCCAGGCGAGATGATGGCCGAGATCGGCGATCTGGCCACGACCAAGCATCCGCAGCTTGAGGACAAGAACGTCCTGAAGCGTCGCCTCGACGAGGCCGCGAAGCCGATCGATCCGGCGTTCCTGGCGCTCAGCCCGCAATGCGGCTTCGCCAGCGTCGTCGAAGGCTATCTGATCACGGAAGCCGACCAGCGCGCCAAGCTCGCGCTGGTGGTGCAGACGGCAGGGGAATACTGGGGCACGGTGTAGTGTCGATGATAACCAGGGCGGCGATCTAACCTGGATAGGTGCTCTCGCGCACGTCGCTTGTCGGGGCGAGCAGCGAGAGTGGTGCGACAGCGGTCCCACAAACTCGGTGTCGTCCCGACGAAGGCCGGGACCCCCGCGCGAGCGCTTGCGCTCGTCGCGATAACCCCAGGGAGCGGTTGTGGCGCCGGGCTGGTAAGCACGAGTCTTCGCCAAACCCAATCCTGTGGTTGGGTCCCGGATCGGCGCTTCGCTTGTCCGGGACGACGAGCGGAGAGTGGCGCGAACGCCGCGTAACAAACTCGGTCGCACTTCGCACGCCCCGGGGCGACGAGGGTTACTTCACCGGCCGCTTCTCTAGCTTCCTTGCCAGCGTGCGCCGGTGCATTCCCAATCGCCGCGCCGCTTCCGAGATGTTGAAATCCGTCTCGATCAGCGTCTGGTGGATGCGCTCCCATTCGAGGGTCTTGATCGAGGTTGGCCGCGTATCGAGCGCGACTTCGGCGTTGCCTTCGGCCTTGTGGAAGGCGGCCTCGATGTCGTCGGTGTTGGAAGGTTTTGCCAGGTAGTGGCAGGCGCCGAGCTTGATGGCTTCGACGGCGGTGGCGATGCTGGCAAAGCCGGTCAGCACCACGATCAGCATCTCCGGATCGTGGGTGTGCAACAGCTCGACGCAGGCGAGGCCCGAGGCGCCGCCGAGCTTGAGATCGACCACCGCGTAGCCGAAGGAACGTTCCTCCAGAACTTTCCGGACCTCTTCGATCGAGGCGGCCAGCACGACCACATAACCGCGCCGTTCGAAGGAACGTTTCAGCGTGCGGGCAAAGCCCGCATCGTCCTCGACGACGATGAGCGAGCGGTCAGGCGTCAAAGCCGCCTCCGATCGCCAGCGTTGCGAGCGGCAGCGTGAGGCGGACGGTGGCGCCGCGCTTCCTGTGGTTCTCGGCGGTCACCGCGCCTCCGAGTTTGCGCACGACGTTCACCACCAGGAACAGGCCGAGCCCGCCGCCGGCGCGACCCTTGCTCGACTGGTAGGGCTTGCCGAGCTGCGCCAGCATTTCGGTTGGGAAGCCCGGGCCCCGGTCGCTGATCGAGAGCACCAGCTTGTCGCCCTCGCGTTCGGCCAGAAGCTCGACCCAATCGCGCGAGACCTCATAGGCGTTGTCGAGCACGTTGAAGATCACCTGCTTCAGCGCTACGTCCGAGACGATCGCTACGTCCTCGCCAAACGTGTTGACGAAATAGAGCGTCCGCGCCGAGCGCGCGTTGCGCCATTCCTCGACCATGTCGGTGAGGAATGCCGTCACCGTCGTCGGTGACGATCCTTCGCCGCGGGCCTCGCCCGCCGACACCAGGATGCCCGTCACGATGGTCTTGCAGCGCTGCAGCGAGGTCTCCATCTCCGCGAGATCCTCGGCGAGCTCGTGGTCGGCGGCGAGATCCGGCATGCGGCGCCAGTCGCTGAGGATGACCGAGAGCGAGGCGAGCGGCGTACCGAGCTCATGCGCCGCGCCGGAGGCCAATAGGCCCATGCGGACGATGTGATCCTGCTCGGCGGCATGCTGGCGCAGTGCGGCCAGATGGGCGTCGCGCTGGCGCAGGTTCCTGTTGATGCGGGTCACGAACACGACCAGCAGCACGGCGTTGAGGATGAAGCCCAGCAGCATGCCGGTAACGGTGAGGGTGTAGGTCTCGCTGAGCGGATTGGGCGGCAGCTCGAGCGGCCGGTAGGCTATCGTCAGCCAGACGAAGCTCGCACAGGTCAGCGCGACCAGCGACCAGGTCGAGCGGGCATCGAGCAGCACCGCGCCCAACGTCACCTGGAGCAGGAACAGCGAGGTGAAGGGATTGGTAGCGCCGCCGCTGAGGTAGAGCTGCGCGGTCAGCGCGGCGACATCAAGCATCAGCGCGACCAGCAGTTCATTGTTGGTGATCGCGGCGCGATGGCGCACCCAGACCAGGCTCGAGACGTTGAGCAGGACAAGAGCGCCGATCACCGCGCCCATCCGCACCAGCGGCAAGGGAATGCCGAGCCAGAAGTGCACGCCGCCGATGGTCACGATCTGGCCGACCACCGCCGTCCAGCGCAGCTGGATCAGGAGCGCCATGTTCTTGCGGTTGGTCTCGTCGTCCGTCGGCGACGCGCCGATCAGCTCGCTGCGCGCGTCCGCCGGCGATTGCAGCGTGACGGCCAGCTCGCCATTGGGAAGTGTCTTCCCGTTATCAGGTCGGCTCGACGATCGTTCCAGCATCTGATCCCGTCCTGCGGGCGGAGGCATCTGGGCCGCCGGCCGGTTCGTGGACGAAGCGCTTGCGGCGGAACAGCCCGCCGCCGAATGTGACGAAAAATTTACCCGCCAGCATGAAGGCCAGGGCAAACCACGTCAGCGCGTAAATCAGGTGGTTATTGGGAAAGCGGATCACGGTCAATCCGCCGATTGGACCTCCGCCAGCGCGCGGCGCGGCGTCGGCATCGATGAAGAAGGGCGCGACATCGTGGAGACTGCGTGCCGCCGAGATTGCAGCGACGTCCCGCGAGTACCAGCGGTCGTGGGCGGGGTCGTTGTTGCGGAGGAAGCCGCCTTTCGGCTCCGTCATCCGTAACAAGCCGGTGATCTCGACGGCGCCTTCCGGATTGCCGTCCTGCCGCGTCGATGCGTCGCGCCGCTCGGCCGGCACGAAGCCGCGGTTGATCAGGACCTGCGTGCCATCATCGCGCTGAAGCGGCGTGAGCACCCAATAGCCGCCGCCTTCCTCGGTGACGGCCTGGACCAGCGTTTCGCGGTCATGCAGGAAGCGGCCCGTCACCGTGACGTGTCCGTATTCGTCGTTTGCGGCCGAGACCGTGGGCCACGCGGCAGGCGAGGGGATCGGCTGGGCCGCGGCATGGACGCGCTGCTCGACGCGGTCGATCAGCGCCAGCTTCCAGGCGCGACGTTCGATCTGCCAGACGCCCAGCGCGATCAGGAGCGCGAAGGCAGCGAGCGAAAGGACCGCGAGCCACAGGCGAGGGCGCGCAGCCTTGCCGCGCGTCCCGTCGGTCTCGTGTTTCGCGGTCCCGGTCTCGCTCACTTCATCCCGCCCATTTCGTGGACCGGCATCATGTTGCTGTTGAGGTGGTTCATGACCCACAGCGAGCCGGACAGCGCGATTACGACCATGACGATGGTGAAGATCAGCGCCATCATGCTCCAGCCGTTCTCGGACGTCGTGTTCATGTGCAGGAAGTAGATCATGTGCACGACGATCTGCACCACCGCGAAGGCCATGATGACCAGCGCGGTGATCTGCTTGCTCGGGAGCGCGCCGCTCATCACCAGCCAGAACGGAATCGCGGTGAGCACGACCGAGAGCACGAAGCCCAACAGATAGGTCGAAAGGGTGCCGTGCGCGTGGTCGTCGTGGTGATGATGGTCCGCAGCAGTGGCGTGGGTGTCGGTGTTCATCGCAGCACTCCCAGGAGATAGACGAAGGTGAAGACGCCGATCCAGACCACGTCGAGGAAGTGCCAGAACATCGACAGGCACATCAGGCGACGGCGGTTGGCCTCGATCAGGCCGAACTTCCAGACTTGCACCATCAGGGTCACCAGCCAGATCAGGCCGCAGGTGACGTGCAGGCCGTGGGTGCCGACCAGCGTGAAGAAGGCGGAGAGGAAGGCGCTGCGCTGTGGGGTAGCGCCTTCATGGATCATGTGGGCGAACTCCGTGAGCTCGATGCCGATGAAGGCGGCGCCGAACAGGCCGGTGATCGCCAGCCACATCTGCGTCTGGCCGATGCGGTTCTGCTGCATCGTCAGCATGGCAAAGCCGTAGGTGATCGACGACAGCAGCAGCATCGAGGTGTTCACTGCGACCAGCGACAGATCGAACAGGTCCTTTGGTGCCGGGCCGGCGGCGTAGTTGCCGCCGAGCACGCCGAAGGTGGCAAACAGGATCGCAAAGATGAGACAGTCGCTCATCAGATAGATCCAGAAGCCGAGCGAGGTGCTGTATCCCTCCGGATGCGGGTGCTCGTCGGCGAGGTAGAACAGCGGCTCGCCCGTTTGGGTGGGTTTGACAGCAATCGTCATGACTTGGCTCCGGCGAGCAGTTGGGTCCGCGCGTCCTCGGTCCGAACGACCTCATCGGCCGGGATGTTGAAGTCGCGGTGATAGTTGAAGGTGTGGCCGATCCCGACGGCGAGCATCGCGATGAAGCTCGCAGCGGCCAGCCACCAGATGTACCAGATCAGGCCGAACCCCATCGCGGTGGCAAAGCCGGCGAGGATGATGCCGGTGCCGGTGTTGCTCGGCATGTGGATCGGCTTGAACCCGGTGAGCGGACGCTGGTAGCCGCGCTTCTTCATGTCCCACCACGCGTCGTTGTCGTGAACGACGGGCGTGAAGGCGAAGTTGTAGGCCGGCGGGGGCGAGGAGGTCGCCCATTCCAGCGTACGCGCATCCCAGGGATCGCCGGTGACGTCCTTGAGCTGTTCGCGCTTGAGGAAGCTGACGGCGAACTGCATCAGCATCGACAGGATGCCGAGGAAGACGAGGCCGGCACCGATCGCGGCGATGACGAACCAGATCTGCAGGGACGGGTCGTCGAACACGCGCAGGCGGCGGGTCACGCCCATCAGGCCGAGCACATAGAGCGGCATGAACGCGAGGTAGAAGCCGGTGACCCAGAACCAGAACGACATTTTGCCCCAGAACGGATCGAGCTTGAAGCCGAACGCCTTCGGGAACCAGTAGGTGATGCCGGCGAAGGCGCCGAACACCACGCCGCCGATGATCACGTTGTGGAAGTGCGCGATCAGGAACAGGCTGTTGTGCAGGACGAAGTCGGCCGGCGGCACCGCGAGCAGCACGCCGGTCATGCCGCCGATCACGAAGGTCAGCATGAAGGCGATCGTCCACATCATCGGCAGCTCGAAGCGGATGCGGCCGCGATACATCGTGAACAGCCAGTTGAACATCTTCGCGCCCGTCGGGATCGAGATGATCATCGTGGTGATGCCGAAGAAGGAGTTGACGCTGGCGCCCGACCCCATGGTGAAGAAGTGGTGCAGCCAGACCAGGTACGACAGGATGGTGATGACCACCGTGGCGTAGACCATCGAGGTGTAGCCGAACAGCCGCTTGCCCGAGAAGGTCGAGGTGACTTCCGAGAAGATGCCGAAGGCGGGAAGAACCAGGATGTAGACCTCGGGATGGCCCCAGATCCAGATCAGGTTCACGTACATCATCGGGCTGCCGCCGAAATCGTTCGTGAAGAAGTTGGTGCCGACGTAGCGGTCGAGCGAGAGCAGCGCGAGCACGACGGTCAGAACGGGGAAGGAGGCGACGATCAGCACGTTGGTGCAGAGCGAGGTCCAGGTGAAGACGGGCATCCGCATCATGGTCATGCCCGGGGCCCGAAGCTTGACGATGGTACAGATCAGGTTGATGCCGGATAATGTCGTTCCGACGCCGGCGACCTGAAGCGCCCATATGTAATAGTCGACGCCGACGTCAGGACTGTAGCCGATGTTCGATAGCGGCGGATAAGCGAGCCAGCCGGTGCGGGCGAATTCGCCGATGAACAGCGAGGCCATCACCAGCACCGCGCCGCCGACCGTCATCCAGAAGCTGAAATTGTTCAGGAACGGAAACGACACGTCGCGCGCGCCGATCTGGAGCGGCACGACGTAGTTCATCAGGCCGGTGACCAGCGGCATCGCCACGAAGAAGATCATGATCACGCCATGGGCGGTGAAGACCTGGTCGTAGTGATGGGCGTTGAGGTAGCCCTCCGAGCCGTTGAACGCGAGCATCTGCTGGCCGCGCATCATCAGCGCGTCGGCGAAGCCGCGCAGCAGCATCACGATGCCGAGGATCATGTACATGATGCCGATGCGCTTGTGGTCGACGGTGGTGAACCACTCGCGCCAGAGATAGCCCCAGACGCGGAAGTAGGTGAGACCGCCGAGCAGCGTGATGCCGCCGAGCGCGACCACCACGAAGGTGCCGACGACGATCGGCTCGTGCAGCGGCAGCGATTCGATGCTGAGCCGGCCGAAGATGAGCTTGATGAGATCAGGAGACATGCGAGCTCTCTTTAGGAGTCTGACTTCGGACGTTGTCCGAGGAAGAAGGAGGAAGACTTGAGCGGCGTGAAGCTCGGGCGCTTCAGACCGGCGCCGAGCAGCGGCGTGGCGTCAGCGGGAGCCTTGATCGACGCCGTGGTCTGGCCCTGCGGCGCATCGGGCGTGCAGGTGCCGGACACGAAGGTCGGCTCGCCGCCGAGCGCGGTGCCGCGGCGGACGTATTTGTCGTAGGCGAGCGGCAGGGTGTTGTTCAGGCCTTCATGGCCGAGGCCACCCTTGGCATCGATTGCCATCATCTCGCTCTGGCACATCTTGCCGGTCTCGACGCACATGTTGAGGATCAGGCGATAGAGATCGGAATCGATGTTGCCGTAGCGGCGCACCGGCTCGTTCTGGCTCGGCTTCTCGAGCTGGAGATATTCGGCGCGACCGAGCGAGCCGCCGGCCGACTTGGCACCGGCGATCCACGCGTCAAAGCCCTTGTCGTCGAGGCCGTGGAAGGCGAAGTGCATGCCGGAGAAGCCGGCACCGCTGTAGTTCGCCGAAAAGCCCTTATACGTGCCGGCGTGGTTCACCACCGCGTGCAGCTTGGTCTCCATGCCGGGCATCGCATAGATCTGGCCGGCGAGCGCGGGGATGTAGAACGAGTTCATCACCGAGGAGGCGGTGATGCGGAAATTGATCGGGCGATCGACCGGCGCGGCCAATTCGTTGACGGTGGCGACGCCGTAGTCCGGATAGATGAAGAGCCATTTCCAGTCGAGCGCGACGACGTCGACCTCGAGCGGGGCCTTGGCCTGGTCGACGCCGCGCTCCGCGTTGATGCGGCCGAGCGTGCGATAGGGATCGAGCAGATGCGTCCCCATCCAGGTCAGCGCGCCCAGGCAGACGATGATCAGCAGCGGCGCCGACCAGATCACCAGCTCGAGCTTGGTCGAGTGATCCCAATCCGGCTCGTAGCGGGCCACCTTGTTGGACTGGCGGTAGCGCCAGGCGAACAGCACCGTCAGCGCCATCACGGGCACGACGATCAGGAGCATCAGGACGGTGGAAATAATGACGAGGTCGCGCTGCTGGGCAGCGATATCGCCGGCTGGCGCCAGCACGATGTAGTTGCAGCCACTGAGCGCAACCGCCAAAGGTAGTAGCGCCAGGATCTTGAGACGAGACACGGGCCGAGCCTTCTAGAATGAGTTTCCCTTGCGGGGCCAACGGGTAGCTGCGGCGCAACAATCCGGACATTGGACAATTTGTCCAATGTTGCAGTGCGGAATGTTGGGTCAGAGAGGGCCAGATTGCCCGGCGCCCGCCGGGTGGTTGGCTTTGGTTTTCAGGACGTTAAGGGCGCACGATGGCGACGGCACAGACCCCCGCAATGGCAGACCTCCACTCGGGTGAGCATGGCCACGACCAGGCCAGTCCCGGCGAGATCGCCATCGGCGTCATCATCGGCCGCACCTCGGAATTCTTCGACTTCTTCGTCTATGCGATCGCCTCGGTGATCGTGTTTCCGCGCCTGGTCTTCCCGTTCGCGAGCGAGCTGACCGGTACCCTTTATTCCTTCGCGATCTTCGCGCTCGCCTTCATGGCGCGGCCGCTCGGCACCGTCATCTTCATGACGATCGACCGGCAGTACGGCAAGACGGCCAAACTGGTCACCGCGCTGTTCCTGCTCGGCACCGCCACGGTCGCAATCGCGTTTCTGCCCGGCTATCACGAGATCGGTGCCGCCGCGATCTGGCTCCTGGCGATGGCGCGCGGCGCCCAGGGTCTGGCATGGGGCGGTGCCTGGGACGGTCTTGCTTCGCTGCTCGCGTTGAACGCGCCGCCGTCGAAGCGCGGCTGGTACGCGATGGTGCCGCAGCTCGGTGCCCCGCTCGGGCTGATCGTGGCGAGCGCCCTGTTCGCCTATTTCGCCGGCAATCTGTCGGCAGACGATTTCTTCGACTGGGGCTGGCGCTATCCGTTCTTCGTTGCCTTCGCCATCAACGTCGTGGCGCTGTTCGCTCGTCTGCGCATGGTGTCGACCGAGGAATATGCATCGCTGTTCGAGACCCGCGACTTGCAGCCCTCGCGCATCTCCGACACCGTCGCGCGCGAAGGCCACAACATCATGCTCGGCGCGTTCGCGCCGCTGGCGAGCTTCGCGCTGTTCCACATGGTCACGGTGTTTCCGCTGTCCTGGGTGTTCCTGTTCACCCGCGAAAGCCCGGTGCGCTTCCTGATCATCGAGATCGTCGCCGCCGTGTTCGGGGTCGCCGCGATCGTCGCCTCGGGCATCATCGCCGACCGGGTCGGCCGCAAGTCGCTCTTGATGGGATCAGCGATCGCGATCGCGGTCTATAGCGGTTTTGCGCCGCAGCTGCTCGACGCCGGCGCGTTCGGCGAGACCATCTACATGGTGATCGGCTTCATCCTGCTCGGCCTGTCCTTCGGCCAGTCCTCGGGCGCGATCGCCTCGAACTTCAAGCAGATGTATCGCTACACGGCCTCGGCGCTCACCTCCGACATGGCCTGGCTGTTCGGCGCCGGCTTCGCTCCGCTCGCGGCGCTCCTGCTCGCCACCAATCTCGGCGTCATCGCCTCCGGTGCCTATCTGCTCTCGGGCGCGCTCTGGACCCTCGTCGCGCTCTGGCTCAGCGGCCAGCGCGAGGCGGGGGACATGGATGCGGGAAGCTGAGCGGGCTCGAACCGCCGCCCAAAATGAATCCGTCGTCCCGGACAAGCGCAAGCGCAGGTCCGGGACCCATAGCCACAGGACGCAGTTTGGCGAAGACTCTGTGGTCGCCAGCTTGCACTATAACCACTCCTTGTGGTTGGGTCCCGGATCAGCGCTCCGCTTCGCTGCGCTTGTCCGGGACGACAGCGGAAATCAGTCGACGACAATCTTCACGCGGTCGCGCACCTTGACCTGCGCATGCGCGTCGAGGCCGTTGAGCACGCGGAAGCGCTCGGTCGGGTGATCGACGCCGGCCATGCGGTGGGAGAGCGATTCCACGGTGTCGCCGGGCTGCACAGTGATCACCTTGATGCGCAGGGGCCGCGCGGCCTGGATTTCGTCGAGCGTCAGGCGACGGAATGAATTGACCGTCTCGCGCGCATTGCGCTCGCTCTCGGTGGACTTCTGCCTTGTGGCGAAGATGAAGCGGTAGACGTCGCTGCCGAAGCGCAGCGCATAGACCTTGAACTGCCACTGGTCGCCCTTGGCGGTGGCGGACGCAGCCGGGAAGCCGTTGATGGTGATATCCTCGGTCGAGGCCTTCTCGACGCCTTCCATCCAGCCCGAATTGAGATAATCGCCGAGCGACTGCTCGGCCGGCACCCGTACCACGTCGAAGCGCATCGCCTGCGACCCGCCCTCGCGCACGCCGATGACGGCCTGCGCGGTGTTGTCGAGCGTAAAGTTGTCCGGCGCCTGGAAGGTGAAGCCGAGCTTTGGATGCAGGAATCTGCGGCCGCGGACAAAGCCCTCGCTGGGATCCTCGCCATAGACGAGGTTGTCGATCGCGGCGAGATAGCTCTCGCGGTCGCGTTCGCCGCCTTCCGGCGCGCCGTATTGGCGCGCGATCGTCTGCGCGTTCTGCACGCGCTCCGGGGTCGCCGGATGCGACGAGGTGAAATCCTGCGCGCGCGGGTCGAGCGAATTCTTGGCGGCCTTGAGCTCGGCATTGCGCTCCATCGCCGAGAGGAAGCGCGCGGCGCCATAGGGATCGAAATGCGCGCGCGCGGAAATGCCGACGCCGATGCCGTCGGCCTCGAACTCCTGGTTGCGCGAGAAGCTCGCCATGGTCAGCTTGGTCTTGGCGAGTGCGAGCGCGGTGAGCTCGGGATCGGTGCTCATGTCGGTGACGACGCGGGTGACGATCGCGGCCTGGCGGGCCTGGTCCTCGCGCATCGCGGCGTGCTTCGACAGCACATGCGCCATCTCGTGGCTGAGCACGGAGGACAATTCCGAGGTGTCGCTCGCAAGCGCCAGCAATCCGCGCGTGACGTAAAGCTGCCCGTTCGGCAGCGCGAAGGCGTTCACCGCGCCGGAATTGAGGATGGTGACCTTGTAGCCCTGGTCCGGACGGTCGGAGGCCGCGACCAGCCGCTCGACGGTCTTGGTGACCAGTGATTCGAGCCGCGGATCGTCGTAGGTGCCGCCATAGCTCGCCAGGATGCGCTCGTGTTCCTTCTCGGTGGCCGGCGTCTGCGCGACGGCCGGCTTAGGCTTGGGCAGCACGACGGTCGGTGTCGTCGCAGCGGTCTGGAACCGGCCCATGTCGCCGCAGCCGGCGAGCGTTGTGCCTAGCAAAAGGCACAGCGTTGCCGGCGCAGCCCGAAGGCGGCGGCCTTCACATTTTCCGTGCCGTTCTAGCACCCCATTCACGTCGCTTAACCCGTGCCTGGCCCTTATGGCCTTACCCCAGTCGGCTCGCTTGCGCCTAGCAACTCAATCTGCCCCCTGAGACGCACGTCGATCCGCGGTCCCGCATTCCCATCAACCCAGCCCCGGACTCGAATACGTCGATTTTCCAGAGACTTAAGGACGATCCCGGCGCCCTCAAAGGCCGGCAGGATGCGCCTTGAAATAGTCACGGCAAAGCCCCGTGTCCAGTTCCGGGAGAAGTTGAGGTAAGTCATTGCCCCGGCTTGCCGGACCGACAGGACCTTGCCCTCGACCACCATGAAGCGCCCAATCCCGGCCAAAATATCGTCCGGACTTTCCGCGTTTTTTATGGCCAACAGGTCAGCCCAGTTGCCCTTTTTTTGGCGCCGCGCCTCCGCCTCAGCCGCCATCAGGGCGGCCGCGCAGTCCTTGTCGGCGATCTCGGCCGAGACGATCGCATCACCTTGAGCGAGCAGGACAGCCTGCGCCGGCGTCTCGCTGTCCCGGATGAAGACGAATGCCGATTGCCGCCCGTAACGATCCGGCGTGTCGTCGCTGCCGTGGAGCATGACGTCGCGGCCGAGGAGCAATGTTGTCAGGGCCTGCTTCGTCGCTGCCGTCGGCTCGATGCCGACAAGACGCACCTCGCGGCCGTCATCGAGACGCAGGCTGCGCGCATCGGTGATCGCAGTGACGCGTCCTTCGCCCTGCGCTTCGAACTGGCAGGCCGCCGCAAGCGCGGCGTCGTGCGATCCGATGAGGAGCGCTGCTGCGGCGATGAGAGTGAGCGGTCGCTTCACGTTGCCAGGAGAGGTTGCATTGCATGACTCTCTTAACTCAAACGTGGCCGGCGACGAAGTCAATTCGGCTTGGTGCCGCAGCGGGGTTGCCTCTGTCGCGCTCCGTTGCTTCCACATTCTCGTCATTGCGAGCGCAGCGAAGCAATCCAGAATCCCACCGCGGAAAGACTCTGGATTGCTTCGCTTCGCTCACAATGACGATGTGGAGACCGTGGGGCCAAAACGCCATTCCGTTTTGCGGAAAACCTTGCGTGGCCCCGCGTGGCGCTTCTGCTTGCTGCGCTCTCGCGCATGCGGCATGATTGTGGCAATACCTATAACCAAGAGCAATAACCAAGCCGCCGGCAGAGTAAGGCGATCGAGGGAGAATTTTGATGAAGAGAATTTTGTCCGGCATTTTTGCCGCCGCGTTTGCGCTGGGCGCGAGCGCCGCGCAGGCCCAGGACAAGCCACCACTCAAGATCGGCGGCATCCTCGACATGTCGAGCCTCTACGCCGACATCACCGGTCCCGGCAGCGAGACCGCGGCCAAGATGGCGGTCGAGGATTTCGGCGGCGAGGTGCTGGGCCGCAAGATCCAGGTGCTGGCGGCCGACCATCTCAACAAGGCCGACCTTGCCGCCAACATCGCCCGCGACATACTCGACAACCAGGGCGTCGAGATGATCTACGACGTCGCGGCCTCCGCGACCGCGCTTGCCGCCGGCGAGATCGCGAAGGCGCGCAACAAGATCATCATCTTCAACGGTCCCGGCTCGATCCGCCTCACCAACGAGGCCTGCGGCCCCTACACCGTGCACTACGTGTTCGACACGTTCGCCCAGGCCAATGTGACCGGACTTGCCGCCGTGAAATCGGGCCTCGACACCTGGTTCTTCCTGACCGCCGATTATGCCTTCGGCCAGGATCTGGAGAAGGACACCAGCAATGTCGTGGTAAAGACTGGCGGCAAGGTGCTGGGCAATGTCCGTCACCCCTTGAATACGTCTGACTTCTCCTCCTTCCTGCTCCAGGCGCAGGCCTCCAAGGCGAAGGTGATTGGTCTGGCGAACGCCGGCGGCGACACCGTCAACGCCATCAAGCAGTCGGCCGAGTTCGGCATCATGAAGGGCGGCCAGAAACTCTCGCCGCTGCTCGCCTTCGTTACCGACATCGACTCGATCGGGCTCGAGACCGCGCAGGGTCTGTTGCTTGCCGAGGCGTTCTACTGGGACCTCAACGACGACACGCGCGCCTTTTCGAAGCGCTTCGCCGAGCGCATGAAGCGCCCGCCGACTTCGGCGCAGGCCGGCGTTTATTCTTCGGTCACGCATTATCTGAAGGCGGTGAAGGCGGCCGGCACGACGGACTCCGCGGCCGTCATGAAGGTGATGAAGGAGACGCCAATCAACGACTTCTTTGCCAAGAACGGCAAGATCCGGGAGGACGGCCGCATGACCCACGACATGTACCTGTTCGAGGTGAAGAAGCCGTCGGAATCGAAGGGCCGCTGGGACGACTACAAGCTGCTCGCCACCGTGCCCGGCAACGAGGCGTTCCAGTCGCTGGAGCAGTCGCGCTGCCCGCTGGTGAAGAAGTGACGGCGTGAGCCGTCGTGGCGACAAGCGAGCCCAACAACAGGTCGTCATCCCGGGGCGCGACGAAGTCGCGAGCCCGGGATCCATCGGGCCGCAGTGACTGTTGAGAAATGGATTCCGGGTTCGCGCCAAGCGGCGCGCCCCGGAATGACGATGTGAGAGAGTGGACTACAGAAAAGGGGCAAACACCCATGAGCAACGACATGGTCCTGCAAAAGCTCGAAGGCGGGCTGCTCACCATCACCATGAACCGCCCGGAGCGCAAGAATGCGCTTAATCCGGACATGGTACGCGGCTTGGTCGAAGCCGCGCGGCGCGCGGCTGATGATCCCGAGGTGCGCGCGGTGCTGTTCAAGGGCGCCGGCGGCAGCTTCTGTGTCGGCGGCGACGTCAAGTCGATGGCGGAGGGGCGCGCGCCGCTGCCGTTCGAGACCAAGCTTGCAAACCTGCGCCGTGGCATGGAGGTCTCGCGCATCCTGCACCAGATGCCCAAGCCCGTGGTGGCGCAGCTCGATGGTGCTGCGGCCGGCGCAGGTCTTTCGATGGCGCTGTCCTGCGATCTGCGCGTTGCGTCCGAGTCCTGCAAGATCACGACGGCCTTCGCCAAGGTCGGCTTCTCTGGCGATTATGGCGGCACCTATTTCCTGACCCAGCTCCTCGGCAGCGCGCGGGCGCGCGAGCTCTATCTGATGTCGCCGGTGCTCAGCGCGAAGGAAGCGCATGCCATCGGCATGGTGACCAGAGTCGTGCCGGACGCCGAGATCGATGCCGCCGCGCACGAGCTCGCCTTGTCGCTGGCGCAGGGACCTTCGATCGCGCTCGGTTACATCAAGCGCAACATCAACAATGCCGAACATCTGGCGCTGGAGGATTGCTTCGACGGCGAGGCGATCCACCACACCCGCTGCGGCGACACCGAGGACCACAAGGAGGCCGCGAAGGCCTTCGTCGAGAAGCGCAAGCCCACGTTCAAGGGCGCGTGACGATGTCCGCCTATATGCGGTTGCGGCAGATCTGCCTGGTCGCGCCGCAGCTTGAGCCCGTGATCGCGGATATTGCCAGGATCATGGGCCTCGCCGTCTGCCATCGCGATGGCAATGTCGCAAAATACGGCCTGGAGAACGCGCTGCTTCCGGTCGACACGATCCTGCTCGAGGTGGTGGCGCCGTTCAGGGACGGCACCGCGGCCGGCCGCTTCATCGAGAAGACCAGCGGCCGCGGCGGCTACATGGCGATCTTCTGCTGCAACGATCCTGACGAGCGCGGCAAGAACGCTAACGCAATGGGCGTGCGCACCGTGAACGTGATCGACCACGCGCCCTACCACGGGGTGCAGCTTCACCCGCGCGACTGCCGCGCCGCGTTCATCGAGTTCAACCACACCAAAGGCAGCGACGACATCCTGGGGCCGTATCCGCCGGCGGGGCCGGACTGGCAAAAGTTCATCCGCAAGGACGTAACGCAGGCGTTGACGGGCGTGGAGATGCAGAGCCCGGATCCGCAAGGGCTGGCGGAGCATTGGGGGAAGATCATCGGGGTAGCGCCGAGCCAGGCGGATGGCGGCACAGCTGAACTGAAGCTGCCCAACGCCACCTTCCGTTTCATGAAGGGCGCAAGCGAGATCATGAGCGCGCTGGAATTCCGTGTCGCCGACATCGCAAGCGTGCTTCATGTTGCCAAGACGAAGGGGCTGGCGGTGGCGGGCAATGAGTTCTTGCTGGGCGGGGTGACGTTCCGCGTCAGTTGATCCCTTGATTGTTATCCGTCACCTTAGCGCAACGGCGAAGCCGTTGTTGCTGGAGGTGCCGGAGCGTAGCGGAGGCCTCGAAGGGCGACGATTCATCCTTCGAGGCTCGACCCACGGTGCAGGTGCACCGTAGGCCTCGCACCTCAGGATGACGGGGCGAGAGAGAGCTGGACGGCACACGATAAGCAAGAAGGAAACACCCCACATGCCGCATCCGCTCGACAGCTTCTTCGCGCCCGCAAGCATCGCGCTGATCGGGGCCTCGCGCGATCATGAGAAGATTCCGGGACGGCTGCTCGCGATGCTGCGCAAGAACGCGTATCCCGGAAAGATCTATCCGGTGAATCCGAACTATGCCGAGATCGACGGGCTCGCCTGCTACAAATCGATCGCCGACGTCGGTGCGCCGATCGATCTCGCCGTCATCATCATTCCCGCGCGCACCGTGCTCGCCGCGCTCGAGCAATGCGCCGCCGCCGGTGTGAAGAACGCCGTCATCATCTCCTCCGGTTTTGCGGAGGAGGGCGGCGACAGCGCGGCGATGCAGGACGCGATCGCGGCGCTGGCAAGGCGCACCGGCATGCGGATTTCCGGTCCGAATGCCGAAGGCTTTTTCAGCCAGGTGCAGCGGGTCGCGGCGACCTTCAGTCCGGCGGTTGACGTCAAGCCTGGTGTCGTTCCGCTCGTTGCCACGCAAAAGCGGATCGGCATCGTCGCGCAGAGCGGCGGCATCGGCTTTGCCTATTATAACCGCGCCAAGGCGCTCGGCGTCGCCGTGAGCTATGTCGTCAGCGCCGGCAACGAATCCGATCTCGGCGCCGGCGAATTCCTCGACTACATGGTGCAGGACGCCTCGACCGACGTGATCCTGCTGTTCATCGAGGGGATCCGCGACGTCGAGAAATTCATTGCGGCCGCGCGGCGTGCCGCGGAGGTGAAGAAGCCTGTCATCGTCACCAAGGTCGGCCGCTCCGGCGCCGGTGAGCGAGCGGCCGCCTCGCACACTGCCAGCATGGCCGGCTGGTCCGCGGCCTATGATGCGGTGTTCGCGAAATATGGCTTCATCGTCTCCAATGATCTCGACGAGGCGCTGACGATCGCGGCGGTGCTTGCAAGCAATCCGCTGCCGAGAGGCGATCGCGTCGCGGTCGTCACCGTCTCCGGCGGTGCCGGCATCTGGGGCGCGGACGCCGTGGCGTTGCGCGGCCTGCAGGTGCCGGAGCTCTCCGAGTCCATCCAGGCGGGGATCAGGACGCTGATGCCGTCCTACGGCACCGCGCGCAACCCGATCGACGTCACCGCGCAGGGCGTGACCTCGGGCGGGCTTCAGAAGAGCGTCGATCTGCTCACGGCCTCAGACGAGGTCGACGCGATCCTGGTCGTGCTGTCGCTGTCGAGCGAGGTGCGGATGCCGTTTAGCGAGCCCGAGCTGAAGCCGTTGCTATCAGCGCAGCACAAGCCGGTGGTGTTCTATTCCTACACGTTGCCGTCAGACTTCGCGCGGCGCGAGCTTGCCAAATCCGGCGCGGTCGTGCTCTCCGGCCTCACCCATGTCGGCGTCACGATGCGGCAGCTCGTCGACTATGCCAGCTTCAAGCTGCCGAAGCCTGTGGATGAGACGCGGCTGCCGGCGCGCGATCTCTCCGCCTACCTGACGTCACCGGTTCTGTCCGAGGCCGATAGCAAGGCGCTGCTCCGCACCGCCGGCATCGCGCTGCCCGACGAAGTGCTGGTGAAGGACAGGGGCGGGCTCGACGAGGCGATCGCGCGCGCCGGTTTCCCGCTGGTGATGAAGGTCCAGTCGCCGGACATCGCGCACAAGAGCGAAATCGGTGGTGTGCGGGTCAACATCACCACGAAGGGCGAGGTTTTTCTGGCGTTCGAATCGCTCCTGAACAATGCGCGCAAGCATCGGCCGGAGGCCGATATCCAGGGCGTGCTGGTCGGGCCCATGGCGAAGAAGGGCGTCGAGATCATCGTCGGCACGATGACGGACAAGACGTTCGGTCCGATGGTGATGGTGGGGCTCGGCGGCATCACCACGGAGCTGTTCCGCGACGTCGTCTATCGCCCTGCGTCGGTGAGCGTGGAGGAGGCGGGCGCGATGCTGGCGGGCCTGAAGGCCGCGCCGCTGCTGAACGGTTTTCGCGGGGCGGCAAAGGCCGATGTCGCGGCGCTGGCGCAATTGATTGCCGACATCTCGGTGCTTGCGGCGCGGCATGCCGGCGAGATCGCGGAGATCGAGCTCAACCCGGTGCTGGTGCACGCCGAGGGACAGGGCGTAACGATCGTCGATGCGCTGGTGGTGGGGCGGAATTAGCTGGCCACAGACACCGCTGTCGTCCCGGACAAGCGAAGCGCAGATCCGGGACCCATAACCCCAGGGAGCAGTTTGATGAAGACTCGGAGTTACCAGCTTCGCGCCACAACTTCTCCCTGGGGTTATTGGTCCCGGCCTTCGCCGGGACGACAGGGAAGTTGTGGGAGCGCCAGAATGATGCGACGAAGCCGCCGCAATCACCGCCCCCTAAAGTTCGCCGCGCGGCGCTCTTCGGTCGCCTTCACGCCTTCCTTGAAATCTTCCGTGGCGCGCAGCCTCGTCTGCTCGGCGAGCTCGTGGTTGGTCGCGGCCATGACGCGGTCGGCGAGGCCTGCGCGCATCGTGGCGCGGGTGGAGACCAGGCCGAGCGGGGAGCACTCGGCGATTTCGCCGGCGAGCTTCATTGCGGCCGATTTCACCTGGTCCTGCGGCACCAGCTCGTTGGCGAGGCCCCATTTGTAGGCCTCTTCGCCGGTGACGCGGCGGCTGGTGTAGAACATCAGTTCCGCGTTGTTCTTGCCGATCAGCTCGGGCAGCGTCACCGTCAGGCCGAAGCCGGGATGGAAGCCAAGCTTGGTGAAGTTCGCAGAGAAGCGCGCTTCGGGGCAGGTGACGCGAAAATCCGCGGACACCGCGAGCCCGAGCCCGCCGCCGATGGCCGCGCCCTGCACGGCGGCGACGATCGGCTTCTTGGCGCGGAAGATTCGCACGGCCTGGATGTAGAGATGGTTGATCGGGCCGAGGCTGTCGGCCGGGTCGCCCTTCGCAGTTTTCTCGGCGGCGCGTGCCTCCTGCTCCTGCCGCGCCGGGTCGTTGAAATTGGCGCCGGCGCAGAACGCCTTGCCCTGCGCCGACAACACGGAGGCACGGATCTCGATGTCACGGTCGAACTCGTCGAGCGCATCCGCGATCTGGTTGATCAGCGAGATGTCGAAGAAGTTCAGCGGCGGGCGGCGGATCTCGATGGTGCCGACATGCCCGACCTTCTCGACGCCGATGTCCTTGTAAGTACTCATGCGTTGTCTCCAAGCAATTGAATAGGTCCGTAGCGAAGAACCACCTCTCCCATAGGGAGAGGTCGATTTGCGCCAGCAAATCGGGTGAGGGGCTGTGCTCTTTCGAGGGACCGTAACCCCTCACCCGGCGCTACGCGCCGACCTCTCCCATAGGGAGAGGTGAACGGAGCGCGCGGCCAGGGTTTCGATCTCATCTAGCGCAAACCAAGGCCGCGGGCGATGATGCCGCGCAGCACTTCGGTGGTGCCTCCCTGGATGGTGAGTTTCGGCGCGGTCTTGATGGCGAAGTCGAGCTGCCGCTCCAACGTCTCGCGGTTGGTCGCGGTCTCCTCGACGAAGGCCGCGAGATCGCGCACGCGATGCGGAAGCTGCTGCTCCCAGACCGTGCCGATGTCCTTGACGATGGAGGCTTCGACCACGGGCTCCTTGCCGGCCTGGAGCATGCCGGCGACCGAGACTGACATCCGCCGCATGGTGTGGAGCTGGGCGACCAGCCGGCCAATGCCTTCGGCGCTGCGCGTGTCCGGATTGGGGCCGACCGCGCGCACGAGCTCGGTCAGCACGTAATAGGTCTCCAGGAAACGCTCAGGGCCGCTGCGCTCATAGGCAAGCTCGCTCGTGGCCTGCTTCCAGGCGCCGTCGACCTCGCCGAGCACGTAGTCGTCGGGGATGAAGTAATCGGTGAAGACGACCTCGTTGAACTCGTATTGGCCGGTGATCTGGCCGATCGGGTTCACCTTGATGCCCGGCTGCTTCATTTTGACCAAAAATTGCGTCAGGCCGTGACGGCGGTTTTCCTTGGTCGGCGGCGATGTGCGGAAGATCGCGATCATGTAGTCGGCGATGTGGGCCGACGACGTCCAGATCTTGGTGCCGTTGATGAGATAGCCGCCATCGGTCTTGGTCGCGCGGGTCTTCGCGGCGAACAGGTCGGAGCCGGAATTCGGTTCGCTCATGCCGATCGCAAAGCAGATCTCGCCGCGGCAGATGCGCGGCAGGATCTCCATCTTGATGTGCTCGGGCGCGTATTTCAAAAGCACCGGCCCGCTCTGGCGGTCGGCGACGAAGAAGCGCCGCGTCGGCGCGTTGGCCACGCGCATCTCCTCGGTCACCACATAGCGCTCGAGGAAGGAGCGCTCCTGGCCGCCATATTTCTTCGGCCAGGTCATCCCTAACCACCCCTTGGCGCCGACCCGGCGGGAGAATTCCGGCGCATCGGTGTCTTCGCGGTTGGGCTTGTGCGGATCGAAGGTGCCGGCCGCAATTTCCTCGGCGAGGAAGGCGCGCACTTCCTTGCGCAGTTGCTCGCATTCGGGCGGCAGGCGGATCGGATCGAAACGAAGGGCAGCGGTCATAGGTCTCGTCCCCTGGTCAGCGCGAAGCCACGAGCGGCCACAATTCATCGGCGCCGCGATTGGCAACCAGCTTGCCGAGCTCGACGGCCCAGTGGCTCTCCGAACCGAAGTCGTCGCGCCAGGCCAGCGCCCGTAGCGAATAGCGGTGCAGAATGTGCTCCATGGTGAAGCCGATCGCGCCGTGCACCTGATGCGCGATGCCGCCGCCTTTCTCCGCGGCTTCCGCGCAGCGGATTTTTGCCGAGGCGGCTTCGAGGTAGACTTCGTCGTCGAAGGATTTTGCATTCGCGATCGCGTCGGCCGCGGAAGTCGCGGCCGCAAGTGCCGCGGCGGATTCGCCGGCCAGGCGCGCGAGATTGTGCTGCACCGCCTGGAACTTCGAGATCTTCTTCTCGAAGGCGACGCGCTCGTTGGAATAGCGCACGGAGATGTCGAGCATGGATTCCAGCGCACCGGCAATCTGAAGGCTGCGCGCGACGCCGCCCATCAGCATCATAGTGGTCTGGTCGAATCCCTTCGGCGCGGGCTTGAGGGTGACGGGCTGGACGTTGTCGAGCGTCACGGTGTCGCTGTGGTCGTAGCCGACATTGAGGCCAGCTTCGATCCGCGCCTTGGCCGCGTCGACCAGCGCGATCGAGACGCCGCCAGTGCCGTGCGCCAGCACCGCAAAGTGCTTCGCCGCTTTCGCAAAGGGAATGCCGCGGGCGCGGCCGGAGAGCGAACCGTCGGCGTTCAGCGTGATGCGATCTTTCGGGCTTGCCGGCACGACTGTCATCTCGCCGTCGGGGGAGGCGATCTTCGCCTGCGCCAGCAGCCAGCCCGCGAGCATGGTCTCGGCCAGGGGAACCGCGACCGCAAAGCGCCCGGCGGCATTAAGAAGCGCGAAGCCGTCGGCAAGGCTCGCGCCGGAGCCGCCGAGGTCATCGGGCACCCATGACAGCGGCAGACCGGCCTCGGTCAGCGCCTGCCACAGCGGTGCCTGCCATGCGTCTTTCTTGTCATTGTTGATGGTTTGCGGATCGGCGAGATCGGCGAAGATTTTCTCCGCGGTCTCGACGACGATATTGTCACTCTCCGCCACAGCGTTCCCCGTGCTTTGCCATTGGCGCGCCGGCCCGGTGGGCAGGCGCGCGGGTCTCTTCTTGCGCCCGATGATCGGAAAAAGCCATGGCCGTGACAAGCGTTGATCGCAGGTCCATCTGCGGCGGCGACATGGGCGATGCGCTAATTCCGCTTAGCGGAGTTTGCTCGATTTGCAGGGCGCGGCAAACTCGCTAAACAGGGCCAACTACATCCAAAGAGCTTGCATTCAACACAGGGGAAGGAAATCCGGATGGCAAAGGACAGCTTGTGCGCAATCGTGACGGGGTCCGCATCCGGCCTGGGTGCGGCGACCGCTGAAATTCTCGCGCGCGGCGGCGCGCGGCTCGTCATCAACTATTCCTCGAGCCAGAAGGAAGCCGAGGCGACTGCCGAGGCTTGCCGCAAGGCCGGGGCCGCGGAGGTCGTGATCGCGCAAGGAGATGTCTCGCGCGATGAGGATTGCCGGAAGATCGTTGCGGCAGCCGCGGGCTGGGGCCGGCTCGATGTGCTTATCAACAATGCCGGCACCACCAAGCATGTCGCCCATGGCAATCTCGACGGGCTCGCCTCGGAGGATTTCCAGCGGCTGTTCGGCGTCAACACCATCGGCCCCTTTCAGATGGTGCGTGCCGCGCGCAGCCTGCTCGAGGCCGGCGCCAAGGCCTCGGGGCGTCCCTCGGCGGTGGTGAACGTGTCCTCCGTCGCCGGCATCAGCGGCGTCGGCTCGTCGATTGCGTACGCCGCCAGCAAGGGCGCGCTCAACACCATCACGCTGTCGCTGGCGCGCGCGCTCGCACCCTTGATCCGCGTCAACACGGTGTGTCCCGGCTATATCGATACGCCCTGGTTCACCAAGGGGCGCGGCGAGGAAGACGCCAAACAGGTGCGCGACAGCGTGGTGGCGAAGGTGCCGCTCAAGGTCGCGTCAAGCGCGGAGGATATCGCGCAGCTCGTCTGCTTCCTGGCGACGCCGGCATCGAGCAACATGACCGGCGAGATCGTGCGGATGGATGCCGGGCTGCATTTGATTACGTGAGACTGCGTGGCCACGTCAGGTAACGTTCCTCTGGCGCGGCAAACACAGCCGTCGTCCCGGCCGAGTGCGCAATTGCGCACGGGGGCCGTCCACATATGGGTCCCGGATCTGCGCTCCGCTTCGCTTCGCTTGTCCGGGACGACGATCGAAGTTGCGGGGCGAGATTCCCAATGCGCAATTGCGCATTGGGGTTCGCGCTTCGCGCGACCCGGAATGACAGTCGCTACCCCTTGATCACGCCGCTCGCCACCAGGCGGTGCCAGATGAACAGCACCACCACCGCTCCGATGGTGGCCATGATGAAGCCGGCGCCCTGGTCGGGGCTGTAATGACCGATGGCCTGGCCGACGAAGGTCGCGAGGAACGCGCCGGCGATGCCGAGGATGGTGGTGAGGATGAAGCCGCTCGGGTTGTTCGGTCCCGGCGCGAGCCAGCGCGCGATGAGGCCCGCGACGAAGCCGACGACGATGATCCACAACAGGCCGCCCAAACTCATGACAGTGCTCCCCTTCCTGAACGCCTAGAGCATGATCCGGACCGGAAGGGCCGCGTTAGCGCAAAGTGTGCAGCGGTTCTCCGAAAAGATCATGCTCAAACCAACCTTCAGACTTCGATTAAATTCTGTCCGAGAGCTCGTTCTCGGTCGGCAGCCGGCCGTCCGGCGTCAGGTGGTCGACCACCTGCGGTAGATACTGGCTGAGGCCGGAGAGCAGCTCGTCACGCGACAGGCCGCTCTGGGCGGACAGGCTCTGGATCTGGTCGGCGCCGAGCGCGTTGGCGAGATCGCCGGGTGCGATCGGCTTGTTCTGGCCCTTGCCGACCCAGGAATTCGCGGTCTCGCCGTGGCCGCCCTGCTGGAGCTGGTTGAGGAGGTCACCGAGCCCGCCGCTCAGCACCGTTCCGGCGGCGCCACCCGCGAGCAGGCCGCCGAGGCCGCCCTTGAGCAAATCGCTAAGACCGCCGCTATCACTGGGCCCGCCGGGAAGAACTCCACCGCCCGCATTCGCAGGCGTCGGAGGCGGCAATGGTGATCGCTGCTGTGGCGCCGCATCAGGTTGACCTGCCGTCAAATGCTTGAACGCCTTCCAGGCGAGCAGGCCGAGGATCGCCATCGTCATCGGCGACATGCCGCCGCCGGAGGATTCCTGTGAGCTTGGCGTGCTCGGGCCGCGCGGGCCGTTCTGCATGCCGTTGAGGACGTCGAGTAGACCCATGGCGTTCTCCTCCCTTTGGCGATCGCTCGCCGCTGACAAGCCCCCGGGTCGAAAACATATGGGGCTCTCATGACGGTTACAAGGCAGACGCAGCGCAACCCGCGATGGGCAGCCGGCCCGGCCTCTGCTATCGAGGCGGCAGTCCATCGGGGAGAATTGCGTGGTTACGGATCGACCGATCGTAGTGGCCGGCGCGGGTGCCATCGGCTGTTTTGTCGGCGGCATGCTTGCTGTCGGCGGCCGCCGCGTCGCGCTCCTGGTGCGGCCGCGGGTGAAGACCGAAATCGAGCGCTTCGGCTTGCTGCTGACCGATTTCGACGGGTCCGAGAAGAAACTGGGCGCCGGCCAGCTTGCGCTCTCCGAGGACCCTTCGATCTTCCATAGCGCCGGCACCGTGCTGGTCACGGTGAAGAGCGCGGACACGGCTGATGTCGCCGATCAGATCGCACAGCATGCGCCGCAGGATGCCGTGATCGTCTCGTTGCAGAACGGCGTCGGCAATGTCGCGGCCTTGCGCGACCGCCTGGGCGGCCGGTGCGTACTCGCCGGCATGGTGCCGTTCAACGTGATCGCGATGGGCGAGGGGCGCTTTCACCGCTCGACCTCCGGCGACATCCATGTCGAAGCGGATGAGGCGAATACGGCAGCGGTGCTGTCGGTGCCGGGGCTCACCATGCGCGCGAGCCGCGACATCACCGGCGTGCAATGGGGCAAGCTGATCATCAACCTGAACAACGCGCTCAGCGCGCTGTCCGACATGCCGCTTGCCGCGCAATTGGCAAGCCGCGAATGGCGGCGGCTGTTTGCCGACCAGATGGCGGAGGGGCTCGCTGCGATGAAGGCCGCCGGCATCACGCCGGTGTCGGCAACGCCGATCCCGCCGCGCTGGACGCCAACCTTGCTGCGGCTGCCGGATACGGTCTTCAACGCGATCCTGGGACGAACCATGAAGATCGATCCCGAGGCACGCTCCTCGATGTGGCAGGATTTGAAGCTGGGACGCAAGACCGAGATCGACTATCTCCAGGGCGCGATCATCGCGCTCGCCGAGCGGAACGGCGTCGACGTGCCGCTGTCGCGCCGCATTGTTGCGCTGATCAGGGAGGCAGAAAGCGCGGGCAAGGGCCCGCCGAGGCTGACGCCGCAGCAGATCCGTGGCGGTGGCCCGGCCGGATGAAAGGGAGGCGCGCGATGAAAAATTGTTTGACGATCGGACTCGCGCTGGCCGCGCTCTGCGGCGCATCCACGTTTGCTCAGGCCCGGCCGCCGACCGTCACGGTATCGCCCGGCTATGATGCGCGACTGCAGGAGAACCGGTCGGCGCTGAGCGGTGCGTCTACGGCACCGGCGCTTGTGAACCCGCCGACGGCCATGCATAAGCGCGGGAAGAAGAAGCGAACGAACTGAGGCGGCCTTGCGTGGGAGTTGTCTGGCCGGCTGTCCCACCCTGCATCGAAAGAAGTAGGCTGGTGCCACATCCTCCGCTGTCGTCCCGGACAAGCGAAGCGCCGATCCGGGACCCATATGTGGACGGCCCCCGTGGCACAAGAGCTTTGTGAGGTTTGATCGGATCGCTTGCGTCCATATGTCCGGCCTGTTGGTGCGGCGTGTTGGGCCGCTGGCCAAGAGGGTTTCCGCGACGCGAGTTCCAATCAACCACGCGACCTCGTTCGGCCGATGGGTCCCACGGATTTGCTCGCATCTCGGGTCGATCGATCGCACCATCTCCTCTGCTCTTGCAGCTCCGGTTCGGCCGGTGGGCKARCCCCCGCCGGTCGGCCGAATCCCTCAACTACGCGGCGGTTGCCATTTGGGCATCGAGCCGCGCGTTGTCATATTGCTCTCCCGTCGTCATCAGCTTCCAGGCGATACGGGCCATCTTGT
>NZ_LUUB01000034.1:147330-157786 GCF_001641635.1 Bradyrhizobium centrolobii | reverse complement strand
TAGGGTCCAGACTCAATTGATCCAATAGGCGACGATGGCTGCGATGTGGACGGCAGCCAAGAAGTTTCTGGCGAGTTTATCGTAACGAGTTGCGACACGCCTGAAATCCTTGAGCCGGCAGAAGCAACGCTCGATAACATTGCGCCCTTTATAGATGCGCTTGCTGAAGTTGTGGAAGGTCACCCTGTTGGATTTGTTTGGAATGACGGGCTTGGCGCCACGATTGACGATTTCGGCGCGAAAGCCGTCGCCGTCGTAGCCTTTGTCCCCAATGAGGGCAGACATGGGCGGCGCGAGTTCCAAAAGGGCCGGCGCTGCGGCAATATCTGCGTCCTGGCCCGGAGTGAGATGAAATGCGCAGGGTTTGCAATCAGGGTCGCTCAGCGCGTGGATTTTCGTGGTCCGCCCGCCGCGCGAGCGGCCGATCGCCTGTTCATGTTCCCCCCTTTTCCGCCGCTCGCCGAGCGATGCGCCTTGATCGAGGTGGAGTCGATGGACAAAGTCACGCCATCCTTGCCGCAGCGGGCGAGCGCTTCAAAGATCGCCTGCCAATGTCCGCGCTTGGCCCAGCGATTGAACCGATTGTAGATCGTCGTGTAAGGACCAAAGTCGGGCGGGCAATCGCGCCAGCGCGCGCCACACTGAAGCATGTGGATGATACCGCTGATGATGCGTCGATCATCTTCGCGCTCCGGTCCGGTCTGGTTCGTTGGCAGATGCGGCTTTATCTGAGCCCACTGCTTGTCGTTGAGCCAGAACAGCCCCTTGCGCATCAAAGCCCCCGTGCCGAATCAGTTCGGGTGCAAGAGAATCAGAGCGCGCTAATTAGGTACAGACCCTAGTCCAAACACGAGGGCGATCACCGCAAAGGCAGTGATGGTCACGGCAAAGACCAGGCTCGCCACGGTCGAGCTGATCAGGGTCGAGAGTACGCCGATGCCGATCACCGGAAGCGCATTGCCGAGGAAGCAGCAGACGAAATAGGCCGAGACGACCTCGGCGCGGCGATCATCCGGCGCGATCTGGTTCACCACCTGCAGGCTGCCGCGATAGCCGAGGCCCGCCGCCACACCGCAGATCGCGGTGGCCGCGATCATGACCCCCAGCGCTTCCGCGAACTGTGCGATCACGAGCAAAGCAAGACTCGGCAGCATGAGGCCGAGTGACCACAGCATCGCGGTGCGGCTCGACAGCGACCGGGTCAGTCCGATGATGAGCGCAACGGCGGCCGCGAGCTCGAGGAAGATCGCCCCGGCGACGGCGTGGCTGGCTTCGTGCAGCTCGTTTGCGAGCACGCTCGGCGCGAGCGCGGCGAAGAAGGCAACAAGAGCCATGGCACCAAAGCCCGTGATCGCCGGCGAAAGTGACGCGATCCCGTGGGCGAACAGGAACACGAGCGTGCCCATGATGGCGATGCCCATGGCAATAGCCGCAGTGCGCCGGCGTCCGACCTCATCGGACATGCGGCCAAACACCAGAAGCGCGGTCAGGTTTCCGACGATGTAAACGGCATAGATCAGGGTCAACGTGATCTGGGAGAAGCCGAACTGCTGTTTGTAGATGACGTACAGCGGGGTTGCGATCGTGCTGCCGGCGAACAGCGCGCCGATCATGCAGGCGACCGCGGCGATGGTCGTTGTCTTGCCGAAGTCCGACCTTGCGCTTGATGGAATGGAGTAGTTGCCAGCTCTTGCCATGACTTTGCTGCCTTGATGAGAATAGGACCGGTCAACACGAAGCGATCTCGCGCTGTTCCTACGCCGTCCGCGCGGGCGGGATCTACTTAGCGAGCAAGGCGGAAGGCTTCGATGCTTTCCGCCGAAGGATACGAGTCATCGCGCGACAATGCTTCGATCAGAACCGAAGCATGATCACGCAACGGAAGCTTAATGGCAGCGTTCACCCGCAAACACCGAGGTGGATCATGCCAGCGGAATCTATTGAACTGCACTCGTTCCCGCAGGTGCGGAACGCGCGACCCGCGCAAGCCGCTTCGCCGCTGATGCTTGCCGCCATGAGTCTGGGCTATGGCGTGGTGCAGCTCGACGTCACCATCGTCAACACCGCGCTCGATGCGATGGGCAAGACGCTCGGCGGGGGCGTCGCCGAGCTGCAATGGGTAGTCAGTGCCTACACCATTGCCTTTGCCGCCTTCATCCTGACCGCCGGCGCGCTCGGCGACCGCATCGGCGCCAAGCGCATCTTCATGGCGGGGTTTGCGATCTTCACCGCGGCCTCGCTTGCCTGCGCGTTGTCGCCCAATGCCGTCGCGCTGATCGCAGCGCGGCTGGTCCAGGGACTGGCGGCGGCGATTCTGGTGCCGAATTCGCTCGCGCTCCTGAACCATGCCTATCCGGACGACCGGCAACGCGGCCGCGCCGTCGCAGTCTGGGCCGCCGGAGCGAGCCTGGCGCTTACCGCCGGTCCGTTCGTCGGCGGAGGCCTGATCACGCTGGTCGGGTGGCGCGCGATCTTCCTGGTCAATTTGCCGATCGGCCTGGCGGGCTTGTGGCTGGCCTGGCGCTATGCCGACGAGACCACGCGTGCGCCCTCGCGCGAGATCGACCTGCCTGGCCAACTCGCTGCGATTGGGGCGCTCGGCGCGCTTGCCGGCGCAATCATCGAGGGCGGCGCACTTGGCTGGGACCATCCGGCCGTGATTGCAGCCTTCGCCGCGGCGGCCATCCTCGGGCTCTTGTTCGTGTGGCAGGAGAACCGCGCGGCACAGCCGATGCTGCCGCTGTCGCAGTTCAGTCACCGGCTGTTCGCTCTGACCTCGCTCGTCGGTCTTTTGGTGAACATCGCGATCTACGGCCTGATCTTCGTGCTCAGCCTGTATTTCCAGAGGATCAACGGGCTGTCGGCGTGGTGGACCGGGCTTGCTTTCGTGCCGATGATGGGGGCGGTGCTTCCGGTCAATCTGCTTGCGCCGCGCGTGGCCGAGCGGATCGGCGCGTGCCCGACCATTGTTGTCGGCGCCTGCCTGTCGGCGCTCGGCTGTCTCGGCCTGCTCGGCGTTGCGCCCGATACCAGCTACGGGGCGATCTGCGTGCAGATGGTGGCGATCAGCGCCGGGCTCGGACTGCTCGTGCCGCCGTTAACCTCGACCCTGTTGGGCAGCGTGGAGAAGGCCCGCTCCGGCATCGCGGCCGGCGTCCTGAATGCGACCCGGCAGACCGGCAGCGTGCTCGGCGTCGCGCTGTTCGGCTCGCTGGTCGCGGGCGAAGGCGCATTCATGGCCGGCCTGCATCTGTCGCTGGTCATTTCAACCGCCGCGCTGCTGCTTGCGGCGACCGTGATCGGGCTCGGCGCGTCGTCGCGGGCATGAACAATGTGAGCGAGCGCACACATTTCCTGTTCACCATTCCGGTAGCCGGTTTGTAGCCGGTTACCGACTATCTACCTCTGTCGGCTCAAGTGCAGGTCCAAAGGGATCTGCAATGTACCAAGTTCTCTACTGTCTCACGGACGAGCACGACTGGCGCCTCGTTGCGCTTGGCGGGGCGGTGTGCCTGCTTGCCAGCGCAGCGGCGATCAGCCTGTTTCAGCGGGCGCGCGCGGCGCACGGAGGCGCCCGTGTAGCGTGGATCACGCTCGACGCCGCTGTCGCCGGCGCGGGCATCTGGGCAACCCACTTCATCGCAATGCTGGCCTATGGTCCCGGCGCCGCGGGTGCTTACGACATCCCGATCACGATCCTCTCGCTCATCTTCGCGATCGCCGTCACCTTCATCGGACTGAGCATCTCGGTGTCCACGACGCGCAGTGCTCTGATTGCGCTCGGTGGCGCCGTGGTCGGTGGCGGTGTGGCGGCGATGCATTATACCGGCATGATGGCGCTCGATATCCCCGCGGACATCAGCTGGGTGACCGGCACCGTGACGGCCTCGATCCTGCTCGGCATCATTTTCGGATCGCTTGCCTTGTTCGTCGCTGGACGAGGCGACAGTCTGTCCAACGCGCTGGGCGCGACGGTCTTGCTGACCGTCGCCATCGTCTCGCATCACTTCACGGCCATGGGCGCGGTGCAGTTGACACCGGATCCCGCGCGCACGATCGGTGGGATGTCGATCCCGCCGGCCTCGATGTCCCTTCTCACGGCCAGCGCCGCGGGCGCGATCATCGCTATTGCGCTCGTCGCCGCGCTGCTCGATCGCCGCGCCAAGGGAGAACTGGGGCGCCAGCAGGTCGTGCTGGACACCGCGCTCGAGAACATGTCGCAGGGGCTGTGCATGTTTGACGCCGACGGCAAGATCATCCTGTTCAACGAGCGCTATGCCGCGATGCTCCGCCGCACCAACATGCTGCTCACGGGTCGGCTGCTCGTCGACGTGCTGCGGGAAGAGCAGGTCAAAGGCCAGTGGCAGGGTGATGCCGACGAATTCTTCGCGCGCCTTGTGGTCGACGCGCGCGAGGGCCGCACCACGACCGATGTCGTCAACCGGTTCGGCCGCTCGATCCGCGTCGTCAACCAGCCGATGCAGGGCGGCGGCTGGGTCGCGACTTTCGAGGACATCACCGAATGGCTGGAGGTGCAGGCGAAGATCTCGCACATGGCGCGCCATGACGCGCTGACCAACTTGCCGAACCGCGTGCTGTTTCACGAGCAGCTCGAGCAGGGGCTACGCCGGGCGAAGTCGAATGACCAGCTCGCGGTGCTCTGCCTCGATCTCGATCACTTCAAGGACATCAACGATTCCCTCGGCCATCCGATCGGCGATGCGCTGCTGCAGGAGGTCGGCCGCAGGCTCGCCGCCTGCGCAGGTGAGAACGATACGGTGGCGCGGCTCGGCGGCGACGAGTTCGCCGTGGTCCAGCTTGGCCGGTCGGAGGAGGCCGCCGCGACGGTTCTGGCCGGTCGCCTCGTCGAGGCGATCTCCGCACCCTACGAGATCGCCGACCATCAGATCGTGATCGGCGTTTCGATCGGCATCTCGCTGTCGCCGCAGGACGGCACCAATCCGGACGAGCTTTTGAAGAACGCCGACCTCGCGCTGTACCGCGCCAAGGCCGATGGCCGCGGCACCTATCGCTTCTTCGAGACGGGCATGGATGCGCGCGCGCAGGCACGGCGCCTCCTGGAAATGGATCTGCGCGCGGCAGTGCAACGGAACGAGTTCGAGGTCCACTACCAGCCGATCCGCGACGTCGCCAGCGATCGCGTCGTCGCCTTCGAGGCGCTGTTGCGCTGGAACCATCCGCAGCGCGGCCTGATCTCGCCCATCAACTTCATCCCACTGGCCGAGGAGACCGGACTGATCGTGCAGCTCGGCGAGCTCGTGCTGCGCGGCGCCTGCGCGGATGCGGCGACCTGGCCGGACGATGTCGGGGTTGCCGTGAATCTGTCGCCGGTCCAGTTCAAGAGCCCGAACCTGATTGCATCCGTGACCGACGCACTGGAATCGTCGGGGCTCGCAGCGCCCCGCCTCGAGCTCGAGATCACGGAATCCGTCCTGCTCCAGAACAGCGAGGCAACGCTTGCCACCCTGCACGAGCTCCGCGCCAAGGGCGTGCGGATCTCGCTTGACGATTTCGGCACCGGCTATTCGTCGCTGAGCTATCTGCGCAGCTTCCCGTTCGACAAGATCAAGATCGACCGGTCCTTCGTGTCGGAACTCACGACCCGCGAGGATTCCATGGCGATCATCCGCGCCGTGACGGGCCTGGGCCGCAGCCTCGGCATCGTGACCACCGCGGAGGGCGTCGAGAACGATGCGCAGCTCGAGCTGCTCCGGCGCGAAGGCTGCACCCAGGCGCAGGGCTATCTGTTCAGCAAGCCGAGGCCGGCCTCTGACGTCGCGATGATGCTGGAACAGCCGCGGCTGCGCGCCTCGGCGTGAGGGTTACCCGCGGCGCAACGCGAAATGCGCGCCGCAAAATGCCATCACGGCGCCGAGGCTGAGCGCGGCAAAGCCCGCGAGCACGGCGGAGCCGGTCGGGACCGTGCTCGGCGCGGACGCCGCCTGGCCCGCACCGGCGAGCAGGAGCACGCCCACCGCAATCAGGAACTGCCGCATCCGCTGCGGGATCTGGCCGGACACCGCGCTGTGCATCAGTGTTGCCGTGAAGTAGCCGCCGGAAAAGCCGACCGTCGCGATCAGCCACCAGGCGATCGCCGCGCCCGCCGGCATGAACTCATGGGTGTCGGAGCGCCAGAGGCCACCGAGGTCGAGGCCGTAGCGCGCGCCCAGCATGTGCACGGCGAGCGCGAGCAGCACGCCGGAGATCACGGCGGCACCGAGAATCAGGCGGCGCGGAAAAAAGGTCGTCTCAGCCATGCCTCGCTTGTAGGATGGCGGAGGGCGATCGCGCAAGCCGATCGCGGACGGGATCGGTTATCAAGATGCAGGTTTCCGAAGCGCAGGCCGCTTCAGTCGCGAGCTACGCCTACAAGGCCTCGCTGATCGGCTCGGCGCATCGTTTCGAACTGACCGAGGAGGGCCTGTCCTGGCACATCGCCGGCCGCTCCGGCCTGTGGCGCTATGACGAGATCAGCGCGATCCGGCTGTCGTTCCGCCCGGTGTCGATGCAGCGGCACCGCTTTCGCGCCGATATCAGCCATGCCGACGGCGGCCGTATCGCGATCCTGTCGACAACCTGGCAGACCGCGGCGCTGATGGCGGCGCAGGACAATGCTTATCGCGACTTCATCGTGCAGTTGCATGCGCGTATGGCGGAAGCCGGCAGCCGCGCGGTGCTGACCGTCGGTCTCGGGCGCAAAACCTATGCGGCGGCGCTTGCGCTTCTGGCGGTGCTGGCGGTGGCGATGACCGGGCTCCTGATCCGTGCGCTCATGGTCGGCGAATTCGCCGGCGCGCTGTTCGTCATCGGCTTTGCCGCCTTGTTCACCTGGCAGATCGGCGGCTTCGTGCGGCGCAACCAGCCGCAGAGCTACAGTTTCGATCGCCTTCCGCGGTCTGTGCTGCCTTAAGCACGGCGAGACGACGCTACTCGGTCGAGTCGAAGTCCTCTTCCTTGGTACCGAGCAGGGAGGCGATCGTGCGCAAGCCGGAATCGAGCTGCTCGGGCGAGGGCGGGGCGAGTGCGAGCCGCACGGCATTCGGGGCGTGACCATGTGCGATCGCAAACGTCGAGGACGGCGTCAGCGCGATGCCGCGCCGGGCTGCCGCGGCGACGAAGGTCTGCGAGCGCCAATGCGGCGGCAGCGTGAGCCACAGATGATAGGACCGGGTATCGGCCGAGACCTGGTAGCCGGCGAGATGCCTCGCCGCAGCCTGCTGGCGCCGTGTCGCGTCGATGCGCTTCAGCCGCGTCAGCTCGGCGACGGTGCCGTCGGCCATCAGCCGCTGCCCGGCCGCGAGCGCATGGCCCGAGGCGATCCAGCCGCCGGTCCTGACCGCGCTCATGACGCTCTCGCGCAGACGAGGCGGCGCGACCAAAATGCCGAGCGCGAGACCCGGCGCGACTTTCTTGGACAGACTGTCGAGCACGAGGCAGCGGTCCGGCCCGAGCGCGGCTAGCGGCGCCTCGTCGGCGAGGAAGCCGTAAACCGTGTCCTCGATGATGGTGAGGTCGAGCTTCTCGGCGACGCGCATGATGTCCGCGCGTCGCGCCGCATTCATGGTGACGCCAAGCGGATTGTGGATCGTGGGCTGGATGTACAGCGCCGTGAGATGCGACTCGCGATGCGCCTTCTGGATCGCGTCGGGACGCGCGCCGTACTCGTCCATCGCGATCGGGACGAGGGTGATCCCGAGCCGCGCCGCGATGCTCTTGACGTAGGGATAGGTGAGCGCCTCGACGCCGCAACGGCCGCCCGTGGGAACGAGCGCGGCGAGCGCGGCGGCGATGGATTGCTTGCCGTTCGCGGTGAAGACGATCTCGTCGACCTGCGGCGTCCAGTCCTTGCGCGCGAGATAGGCGGCGGCCGCATTGCGCGCGCTCTTCGTGCCGGTGCTGGTCGAGGCCCGTAGCGCGGATTCGAGCGCGTCGACGCGCCCCAGCCCCGCAAGGCTCTTTGCGATCATCGCCCATTGCTGCGGCAGCAGCGGATAATTGACCTCGAAATTGATGCGCGCGTCGCGCGGCTCGCTCATCACCTCGATCTCGCGCCTGACGTCGCCGGAAATGAACGTGCCGCGGCCGACCTCGCCGATCACGAGCCCGCGGCGCAACAGCTCCGTATAAACCCGGCTCGCGGTCGAGACCGCAATGCCACGGTCATAGGCAAAATTGCGTTGCGGCGGCAGCCGGTCGCCGGGCTTTAACGTCCCGTTAGAGATATCCGCCGCAATGGCATCGGCGAGCTTCACGTACTCGAACTTGGACATTATTGCACCGAGAGCAATCTTTTCCTTGCACCGAAGGTTGTACTGGAGCATTTAAGTTCCATCAAGTTCCGCGATTGAGCCAAGGAGCGCGAGAGCAATCCGAGGGCAATAAGGTGCAGGCGCCTCACTAGGCGTGTGCGCCAACGGCATCTGCTGCGCCGCGCGGACGATCCGCCGGAGAAGAACAATGACCTCGATCTCGCAAACTGCCGGGCGGAGTTTACGCCCATCCTCATCGGGCGGATTTTTCCGCGCCCTTGCCAGTGGCGCCTATGCGCTGTTCGAACGCCTGGAGCGCCGCTCCGCCATCAAGACGCTGAACGAGCTCGATGACCGCGCGCTGCGCGACATCGGGATCACGCGCTGCCAGATCGAGGACGCCGTCTACGGGCAGGTGAGGGCCGAACTGACGCGGTATCTCTGAGACCGCCGCGATCAGGCGATCGCGCACTGTCCCCACGCCGCGCCAAAGTCTCGATCGTCCTCAGAGCGGTCCGACTTGCGGCATGGCCTCCTCGCCGAACCCGCATCGCGCCGGTGCCTGGCATCGATCCGCTGCACGCTGGTGCGAAGGCGCGCGAGCAGCGCGGCAGCTCGCGCCGCGGCCTGCTTGACGAGGAACGCAATCGTTGCGGCCCGGCTCAGGATGCTGAGCATCAAGACCACCGAGAAGATGTCGATATAGGCGAGGAGGTCCCCGACCAGCATCAGCGCGGGCGGGAGGGGGACGCTGTGGTAATAGGCGATCAGCAGGACGGCCAAGGGGAGGAGGGTGGCTACCTTTCGCCATGTCAGCCGGTCCAGGAGCGCAGCGAATTGCACGACCAGCACATCCCGCAGCGCATCGCCGATCGCGAGCGGGATCTCATAGCTCCACCTGCGCCACCAGTTCTGCACGGCATTGCTCCGAGGTTAGTGCCGCACCACCAGCACTGAGCATTTGGCGTAGCGCACGACATGCCCGGCATTTGACCCCAGGAAATACGTCCGCATCGCCGGCCGGTGCGAAGTCATAACGATCAAGTCGGCCTTCATGTGGGCGGCTTCCTCCAAAATCTCGTGATAGATGCCGCCCTGGCGCACCACGCTGGAGATGCGCGGCGCCTCGATGCCGGACTCGCGCGCGACGATGGCGAGCGCTTCCTCCGAGGTCTGGCGCTGCTGCTCGTCGAAATCCGCCGGCACGTATTCGGCGAGCATCACCGGCGTCATCGGCAGCACGTTGAGCAGGCGTACTGTGCCGCTCCAGGTCTGCGACAGCGTCGCCGCCGTCGCAATCGCCGGCTTTGCCAGATCGGTGTCGGCGAGGTCGATGGGCACGAGAATGGACTTGAACATCTGCGCCTCCCTGTCTTTCAAGCTGGATCAGGAGGCTCAAGACAGCGCCAGTCGCCTTAAGCCTGCTTCAACAGCTTGGGGCTGACGAACAGCACCAGCTTTCCGTGACGGTATGCTATGTCGCTCCAATCCTTGCCGTCAAAGTCGAAGATCGCAAGTCCCGCGGTGGGCAGGTTGTCGGCGAGGTGCTTGCGGTCGGCGTGATGGCCGCTGCCTGTCAGCATCAATGCCAGCTCATGCATGCCGGGGTTATGGCCGACCAGCATTAACCGTTTCGGGTTGGCCGGGATGGTTGCGGTGCGAATGGTTTCCAGGAGCCGCGCCGGGTCTGCGCCATAGAGTTCCGGCAGCAGTTCGACCTGCGGTGCCGCAACGCGGTCCTTCATCGCCTCCCAGGCAAGGTCCCAGGTCTGCTTGGCCCGGACAGCCGGCGACACCAGCACGGTGTCGGGGAAGGGGGGATGATGCGCGATCCAGTCTCCCATTTGCGCCGCATCCTTGTGGCCGCGGTGGTCGAGGCGGCGATCCCGGTCGCGGCCGCTGGGTGCGTCAGTCTCTGTCTTGGCGTGACGCAGCAGCATCAAACGGCGCATGGCATTCTCGAATCATTACGCGTCCAGAATAATCTACAGGCGCCGGTTGAGGACAAGGTGACAAGCGCCCGATCGGTCCTTTAAGAAAACGACATGAGCGAGACTTTCACAAGCATGTCCCAGGAAGAAGCCGGCTTTCGCGAGCGCGTGCGGCTGTCGTTCGATCTCGACGCCGACGTCTGCATCATCGGCGCCGGCCTCGCCGGGCTCTCCATCGCGCTGGAGGCGGCCCGC
>NZ_LUUB01000034.1:0-147304 GCF_001641635.1 Bradyrhizobium centrolobii | reverse complement strand
CCGCCATATCGGCTGGAATGCCTCGGGCAACCAGCTCGGCACCGTGATGCCGGGTTTCGCGCTGCCGCTTGCCGACCTGATCGAACGCATTGGCCTCGAGGACGCCCGTGAATTGTGGACACTATCGAACGAGGGGGCCGAGTTCGTCCGCGCCAACGCCACCGAGGAGAACATGCCGGGCATTGGCCTCCGCGACGGCGTGCTGGAGGTCTCCAACGTCGATGCCGGCGACCGGCTGATCAGCCGGTTGCAGATGCTCAATGAGGATTTCGATACCGAGGCCGAAGGCTGGCAGGTCGATCGCGTCCGCAACGTGCTCAATACAAATCGTTACTTCCACGGCGTCTACTATCCCAAAGGGTTCCAGCTCGACGGCCGCAAATATGTGCATGGCCTTGCGGCGCTGGCACGGCGGGCGGGTGCGCGCATCTTCGAGGATACGCCGGTCGTCAGCATCGATCATTCCGGCATCCGCAAGCGCATCGTCACGCCCTCGGCGCGGCTGCGTGCCACCCACATCGTGCTTGCCGGGAACGTCCATCTCGGCGCGCCCTTGAAGCGCCTGTGGGAGACGCTGCTGCCGGTCTGGCGCTATGCCGGCGTCACCGCGCCGCTCGGCGAACGCGTCCATGAGATCATCGCCTTCAAGGGATCGGTGATGGATTCCGACGGCGTCGACCATTTTCGGATCGTCGACGGCGACCGGCTGATGTGGGAGAGCCCGGAAACCACCTGGGCCGCGCGCCCGCAGCGTTTCGCCGGCGTCGTCAGGAGGCGGATCCGGACGATCTTCCCCGAGCTCGGCAATGTCGAAATCGCCGACATGTTCGGCGGCGCCACCGGCCAGACCGTGCACGGCATGCCGCAGATCGGCCAGTTGCGCAAAGGCCTGTGGGTGGCGAGCGGCTTTGGCCGTCAGGGCATGAACACGTCGGCCATGGCCGGGCAATTGATCGCGCGCAGCATTCTGTGGGGCGACGAGCGCTGGCGGCTGTTCTCGCCGTTCGAACTGGTGTGGGCAGGAGGCGCCACCGGGCGGGTTGCAGGCCAGCTGGTCGGGATCTGGAGCAGGGCGAGTTCCGCCGCGGCAGGCTCGCTGGCCCGCTATCGCGAGCGGGCGCGGGTCAAGGAGCGCGATCGGGAGGCGCGGCTCGCCGAGGCCAACCGGGCCGCCGGTACCGGTCCGCGCCGTCCGTCCCCCGACCGTCCGCGGCCAGCGTGGCCTGTCGCGCCGCCGGAACGGGCTCCGGTAGCGGCCGGAGCAGGGGAAGAGGAACCCGTTTCGCAATAAGTTGAGAAAAATCTCCGCCTGACAGTGTAACGTCGGCCGTTAGAGCCCGTATCTCAGGGCGTGGACTCCCCGCGCACGGAGAATTAGATGTTTGACCGCCGCATCCTGTTGACGACTGTCGCCGGCCTGTTCGGACTTTCGGCCTTCCGTTGGCTGACAGGATCGCCTGCCGAGGCGGGCGAGAAGGCCGCGGAAAAGTTCGAGATCGAGAAGACGGAGGCCGAGTGGCGCGCCCAGCTCACGCCGCAGCAATACGAGATCCTGCGCAACCACGGCACCGAGCGGCCCGGCTCCAGCCCGCTGCTCAAGGAGCACCGCAAGGGCGTCTTCGCCTGCGCCGGCTGTGACCTGCCGCTGTTCTCTTCTGACACCAAGTTCGAGAGCGGTACGGGATGGCCGAGCTTCTACCAGCCGATCGAGGGCAATGTCGGCAAGACCGAGGATCGGACCTACGGCATGGTCCGCACCGAGGTGCATTGCCGCCGCTGCGGGGGTCATCTCGGCCACGTCTTCGACGATGGTCCGAAGCCGACGGGACTGCGCTATTGCATCGACGGTTTCGGGCTGGTGTTCCACCCGGCTGCGGCATCGGCGACGTAGGTTTGATCTCGGCAATTGTTGCCGGCCCGGCAATTGTGCCCCGGTCATCCGACCGGGGCCTGTTTATTTAAACCATTGATTTCCTGAGAATACCCGCACTGGCATAGCCCTTGCGAAGTCTCCTCCGATTGCGGCCATGGGTCGGCGGCCGCCGGGATCGGATTTGGAGACAAAGTTATGGGTATCTTCGATGCAATGAACACCTCGGTGGGTGGCCTGCAGGCGCAGTCCTACGCGCTTCAGAACATTTCCGGCAACATCGCGAACTCATCCACCACCGGTTACAAGGGCATCGGGACCAGCTTCGAGGATCTCATCCCCGACTCCTCCGTGCCGAGCAAGCAGGTCGCCGGCGGCGTCACCGCGCATGCGCAGGCGACCATCACCACGCAGGGCACGATCTCGGCCTCCACCGTCGCCACCAACATGGCGATCACCGGCGACGGTTTCTTTTCGGTCCAGAAGGCCACGAGTGTCGTCGACAACGTGCCGGTGTACGGCGGTGTCACCTATTACACCCGCCGCGGCGACTTCCAGGTCAACGCCAACGGCAACCTCGTCAATGGCGCCGGTTACTATCTGATGGGCGTCACAGTCGACCCGAAGACCGGCAACCCGCAAGGCAGCGTGGCGACGGTGCTGAAGTTCGCGAACAACTTCATCCCGGCTCAGGCGACGACCTCGATTCAGTACGCGGCGAACCTGCCGACCCAGCCCAATACAGTGGCGAGCACGACCGCGTCGAGCGGCACGCTGCTGGCGGCTGGCGGTCTCAACCCGTCGGACTTCTCAGCCAACCCGCTGCCGGTTGGTACGCCGCCCGCGCCGTATGCCAACGCGAAGGTTTCCGGCGCGGCCGCAACCGGCAACATCCGCTCAGCCTACTCGTCGACGACAGGGACGGGCACGGTTGGGCTCCAGAACAACTCCTCGGCGGTGGCCTCCACCTCCACGTCCCTCGATAACTCCGTGGGCACGCATCTCGCGTCCAGCATCCTCACCGCGCTCAGCGGTCAGACGCTGACGATCAACGGCAACACGATCACTTTCAACAACGGCACGACCGTCTCGACGACCGGCAGCAACACCACGATCGGCCTCGGCGCGGGCACGACGGCCACGGTGTCCGACATCCTAAACGCGATCCAGACCGCTGGCGGCGCCGGCGTCACGGCATCGCTGAGCGCCACCGGCAACATCCAGATATCGACCGGTACCGGCACTGACGTGGCGATCGGCAGCGGCACGGCAGCCACCGCGCTCGGCATCAGCAGCGTGACGCGCGGCGGCAACGTGCTTTCTACTCCCGCGATCACGGGTGCGACGTTGCTGAGTGGCACCGCGACTGCCGGCGGTGCGGAAGTGCTCTCATCGGGCTTCACGGCAGGCCCCCCTGCCGATACCATCACGGTGAACGGCCAGACGCTGACTTTTGTGGCTTCGGGTGCATCCGGCCCGAACCAGATCAACGTCACCGACAACATCACGACCCTGCTCGGCAAGATCGACGCTCTCGCCGGCGCTTCAGGCTCCTCGATCAGCAGCTCCGGCGTGATCACGCTGAATACCGGCACCGCTTCCAACCTGTCGGTGTCGAGCTCCAACAGCGCGGCCTTTGCGGCGCTCGGCTTCACGTCGACTATCACCAAGAATCGCGACGGCGGCGGCACCGCCGGCACCGGAACGGTGATCGGCAACGACGTCGCTACCTTCACCAAGGAATCTATCAGCGGTGGCGCGGTGACCGCGTACAATGCCGCCGGCACGCCGGTGAACCTGCAACTGCGCTGGGCCAAGACCGACAGCGCGTCGCTGGGCGCGGGTCATTCCGACACCTGGAACCTGTTCTACCAGACCGACCCCGATGCGACCGGCACGTCGCCCGCCTGGGTGAACACGGGGCAGGCCTTCACCTTTGCCGCCGACGGGTCGCTAACTTCGCCGAGCGGCTCGGGCATCACAATCAACAACGTCACCGTCAGCGGCCAGTCGCTCGGCTCGGTCGCCTTCAACATCTCCTCGGGCGGGCTAACGCAATATGCGAGCACGAGTGGGGCGGTGACCATCAACACCATCACGCAGAACGGCTACGCCGCCGGTCAGCTCCGTTCGGTCGCAGTCAGCAACAACGGCCTCGTGGTCGGAACCTTCTCCAACGGCCAGAACCTCGACCTCGCACAGGTGCAGCTGTCGCATTTCAACGGCACCAATTACCTGAAGGCGCTCGATGGCGGCGCTTACGCGGCGACGGATCAGTCAGGACCTGCGATCGACGGCGCTTCGGGCACCATCAGCGGCTCGTCGCTGGAAGGATCCAACACCGACATCGCCGATGAATTCACCAAGCTGATCGTGACCCAGCAGGCCTATTCGGCCAACACCAAGGTCATCACGACGGCGAATTCGATGGTGCAGGACCTCTTGAACGTGTTGCGCTGATCGGTCCACCGGCGCGTAACGTAACCAAAGGCGGCAAGTCATGGGTTTGAGTTCAGCCCTCGCCAGCGCGATGAGCGGTCTGCGTGCCAACCAGGCCGCGCTCTCGATCGTCTCCTCGAACGTCGCAAACTCGCAGACGCCGGGCTACGTCGCCCAGACGCCGAACCAGATCGAGGTCACCACCGGCGGTTTCGGCTCGACGGCGATGACGACCGGCGTCAGCCGGGAGATCGACAGTTACGTGCTGAACCAGCTGCGCACCGAGACCGGCGGCAGCGGCTATGCAGACCAGATGGCCAACATCCTGAAGCAGCTTCAGAATGTCTATGGCACGCCCGGCAATAACGGCACGCTTGAAACCGCGCTGAACAATTTCACTTCCGCGCTGCAGGCGCTGTCGACGAGCGCGGGCTCGTCGTCGGCTCAGACGGTCGCCCTCGGTGCGGCGCAGGCGCTGGCGCAGCAGCTCAACGTCACCACCAAGGGTATCCAGTCACTGCGGTCCAACGTCGAGCAGGATCTCGGCACCTCGGCGCAGCAGGCGAACGCGGCGATGCAGCAGATCGCCGACATCAACACCAAGCTCCAGGGTTTGTCGTCGAACGATCCGTCCGCCGCGACGCTGATGGATCAGCGCGACCAGGCGATCAACACGCTGTCGAAATATGTCGACGTCCGCGTCGTCACCGACGGTTCGAACCAGGCCAACGTCTTCACCAGCACCGGCATCCAGCTCGTCGGCGCGGGGCTTGCCTCGCAATTCTCTTTTGCGTCGGCCGGCGCACTCTCGGCGACCTCGCTCTACAACAGCGATCCGGCCAAGTCCGGCGTCGGCGCGTTCAACATCAAGCTGCCGAATGGCTCCTCGGTCGACGTCGTCGCCAACAACGTCGTCTCCTCCGGCCAGATCGCGGCCGACCTCAGGCTGCGCGACCAGACGCTGGTGCAGGCGCAGAACCAGATCGATCAGCTCGCCGCGACGATGGCGAGCGCGCTGTCCGACAAGACCACGGCCGGCAGCGCCGTCTCCGGCCCGCCAGCAGGCTTCGACGTCGACCTCGCGGGCGCGCAGCCCGGCAACACCATCAACATCACCTATACCGACACGACGACCAACACCCAGCGTCAGATCACGCTGGTCAACGTGACCGATCCGGCGGCGCTGCCGCTCCGGAACGCCGCCAATGCCAACCCGATGCAGGTCGGCGTCAACTTCTCCGGTGGCATGGGCGCGATCGCCTCCGCGCTCAACACCGCTCTGGGCGGCACGCATCTGACGTTCTCCGCCGCGCCGTCGCCGGCCACCGCCACGACGCTACGGATTACGGATGACGGCTCGGGACTCACCAAGGTCAATTCGTCGTCCAGCACCAAGACGATCTCGTCGCTGACCTCGGGTAATCCGCAACTGCCGCTGTTCACCGATGGCGGCACGACGCTTTACACCGGCGCGATCACCGCATCCGGCTCGCAGATGACCGGCCTTGCCGGGCGCATCGCCGTGAACACGTCTCTGGTCGCCGATCCGACCCGGCTCTCGGTCTACAGCACCTCGCCGGTAACGCCCGCGGGCGACACGACGCGCTCGGACTATCTCTACTCCCAGCTCACCACGGCGGTGTTCTCCTATTCGCCGCAGACCGGCCTCGGCTCGTCGAGCCAGCCCTTCAGCGGCAACGTCTCGAACTATCTCCAGCAGTTCCTCAGCGTGCAGAGCAACGCGGCGACGCAGGCGACTCAGCTCCAGCAGGGCCAGAGCGTCGTGGTGTCGACGCTCCAGGCCAAGTTCAACTCGACCTCCAGCGTCAACCTGGACTCGGAGATGTCGAACCTGATCCAGCTCCAGAATGCCTATGCCGCCAACGCTCACGTCATGTCGGTGGTGCAGAGCATGATGAACACCTTGCTCCAGGCTCAAGTGTAACCAGTACAGGGCTCTGAAAGATGTCGATCAGCAGCATCAACTACTCCTCGTCGGTCCTCGGCGCTCAGATCCGCAACATCAATCAGCAGCTCACCGAGCTGTCGACGCAGCTCTCGACCGGCAAGCTGTCGCAGAACTATTCTGGCATGGGCACCAACGAGGGCTTCGCGATCGCCTCGCGTGCGCAGCTTGCCAACATCGGCGCCTATACGGACACGATCACCAACGTCAACGTCAGCATCAACCTCGCCAACACCGCGCTTCAGTCGCTGACGACGATCCGCAACACCGTGCAGACAGGCTCCGCCAGCACGGCGCAGGATCTCAACGTCAATGGGCAGACCGTCGCGCAGAACACTGCTGCGGCCCAGTTCGCCTCGATGGTTGGCGTGCTCAACACGCAGTCGGGCAACCGCTATCTGTTTTCCGGGACCGCATTCAACACGCAGTCGGTTGCCAATGCAGACGACATCATCAACGGCACCACCACGCAGGCCGGCTTAAAGACCGTCATGGCGGAGCGCCAGGCGGCCGACCTCGGGGCCAACGGCATGGGGCGGCTGGTGCAGACGCAGCCGACGCCGAGCTCGGTCAAGGTGTCCGAGGACGTCGCCGGATCGCCCTTCGGGCTGAAGATCGCAGCGGTTTCCTCGACCTTGACGGGTGCAACGCTTACCGGTCCGAGCGGCTCGCCGGTGTCGTTCTCCGTCGATCTCAACGGCACCAATCCGAGCAACGGCGACAAGCTGAGTGTTCAGTTCACCCTGCCGGACGGCTCGACCGAGCAGATCGACGTGACTGCGTCCACGGCGACGCCGACGCCGGCCGGCAGCTTTGCGATCGATGCGACCAACCCGACCAATACCGCCTCGAACCTCAATGCGGCGCTGAACACCGCAATCCAGAAGCTCGCCAACACCTCGCTGGTGGCGGCTTCGGCCGTTACGGCGGGCGACAATTTCTTCAACACGGCGGGCTCGGCGATCGGAACCGCGGCGGCCTACAACCAGGCCGCGACACCTGCTCCGGCGACCGGAGCGACGGCGCTGTCCGGCACCAATCCCTCGGACTCGATTTCTCCGGGCTTCGCCGCCGGCGACACCATCACCGTCAATGGGACCACGCTCACCTTCGTCAATTCGGGCGCGACCGGCAACCAGCTCAACGTCACCGACAGCATCCAGACCCTGATGAGCAAGATCGACTCGATCACGGGGACCTCGAAGCCGTCGACAATCCACGGCGGCGTGATCACCATCAACACCGACGATGCGGCCAGTCTGAGTATCACGAGCTCGAACACGGGCGCGCTTGGTGCGCTCGGTTTCAGCTCGTCGCCGGTCACCGCCACGCGGCCGCCACTGCGTGTCGGCTCTTCGCCCGCGAGCTCGGCCACGACGCTCGTGAATGGCTCCGCCAATACCGTGAAATGGTACCAGGGCAATGACGGGCCCGGCTCGGCGCGCTCCACCGCAGTGGCGCGGGTCGACGATTCCATCACCGTGCAGTATGGCGCGCAGGCCGACGAGGACGCGATCCGCCGGCAGCTGCAGGCGATCGCGGTGTTCGGCACGTTCTCGACCTCGCCGACCGGGCAGTATTCAGGCGGGCAGGTCGCGGCGCTGAGCCTGCGTACGACTCAGGCGCTGACGCCGCAGCCCGGAGCGCAGCGCGTCGAGGACATCCAGACCGACATCGCGATGGCCCAGAACACGATGAAGGATGCGACCACGCGTCAGACCCAGGCCAAGGCGCAGCTGCAGAGCATCATCGACCAGGCGGAGTCGGCTTCGCCGGACCAGGTCGCAAGCGAGATCCTGGCGCTCCAGAACGCGCTCCAGGCCTCCTATCAGACCACCGCGAACCTCGCGCAGCTCTCTCTCGTCAAGTTCCTCTAAGGGGGCGTTAAGGCGCCGTTAACCATGCCTGTTTACCTCTTGGTGAGGATTTGAGCCGGGCGGGGCCGTCGATGTCGGACAAGATGCAGCTGGTGGTAGCCACGCCGTGCTTCGGCGGGCAGGTGTCGAGCATCTATGCAAGCTCGATCTTCGCGCTCCAGCGCGCCGTGCACGGCATGTCCAATCTCGAGCTCAAGGTGCTCCTGCGGGACGGCGATGCGCTGATCACTCGCGCACGGGCAAATCTCGTCGCGATGTTCCTGGACGATCCCGCGGCGACGCATTTCCTGTTCGTGGATGCCGACATCGGCTTCAAGCCGGAACAGGTGTTCCGGCTGATCGAATGCGGGGCCGAGGTCGTCGCCGGCTGCTACCCGATCAAGCGCGTCAACTGGGACAAGGCCAAGCGGGCGATTGCGGCGGGCCGCGCCGACGTGCCGGCGGCTTCCCTGGACTATGTCCTCGAGATCGAGGATCCCGACCGCATCGTGGTAGTCAACGGCTTCACCCGCGTGCGCTATGCCGGCACCGGCTTCCTGATGATCCGGCGTCACGTGCTGGAGACGATGTGCCGCCATCCGAACTATGCGGCCCTGCAATTCTTCCGCGAGCATTCGCATGACACGCTGGCGGCGAGCCCGAACCGCTTCGCCCTGTTCGAATGCATGATCGATCCGGCGACCGGCACCTACCTTTCCGAGGATTTCGCCTTCTGCAAGCGCTGGACCGACATCGGCGGCGAGATCTGGGCCGACATCCAGAGCTCGCTCGATCACGTCGGCCCGTCTGTCTTCCATGGCGACATCGCGTCTCAGTTCGCGCCGGCGCCCACGGCAGCGGCCGATGCAGCGTGAGCCTTTCGGGATGAGCGTCGGCGCATCCCGTTTGCAGCAAGCGGAGCGCGCCTTTGGCGGCGGCTCGCGCTACCTCCTGCGCGATCTCTTCACGCCGCTCGATACGCTGCTGGCCTCCGGCGGCGACCCCCGGCTGGCGCTCGATCCTCACACGCGCCTGAACTCTTATGGCTGCGCGCCGTCGCCGGCCCCGGATGTCTGGAATTTCGCGTCTTCGACCGCATCGCCGATCTCGCAGGCCGCCTATGACCGCGCCGCGCTTGCGCGCGAAGAGCTCGTGCACAAATCGCTGTTCGACGAAGTGGAGGTCGCCTTCGACTCGCGCTGCGAGGACATGCGCGACGAGCTCCGTGGTCACCTCCAGCTCTCGCCGCAAGTGGACGTGGTGTTCTCGCCGTCCGGCACCGATTCCCAGCTTCACGCCCTGTTCCTGGCGCGCGCGGTGCTCGGCGCGCCGCCGCTGACGATCGTGGTGGGCGCCGACCAGACTGGAAGCGGAACGGCCCATACCGCGCGCGGGCGCCATTTCAGTACCATGACGGCGAGCGGCTTTTCGGTTCGCAAGGACGGTGCGATTGCGGGGCTCGCCGGCGACAGCATCGTGTTGCCGCTGTTGAATGCCGCGCCTGGACTCGCGCCGCGGCTGGATGCCGACAGCGCAGTGTTCCGTGCGGTCGAGAGCGCGATCGCGCGGGGCGCGCCTGTGCTGCTTCAGATCATGGATTCCTCGAAGCTCGGCTGGCGCGCGCCGAGCGCGGCCTGCCTCGACGAGATCGCGCGGCGCTGGTCCGACAAGGTCCAGGTCGTCGTCGACGCCTGCCAGATGCGGCTCGGGCGTCGGCGGCTGCGCTCCTATCTCGATCGCGGCTACATGGTTCTCATCACCGGCTCCAAGTTCTTTGGTGGCCCCGCCTTCAGCGGCGCGCTGCTGGTGCCGAAGGGGCTTTCGCGATCGCTCGATCGGGGCGTGGAGATTGCGCCGGGCCTGCTCGACTATGCCGATCGCAGCGACTGGCCGAAGGCCTGGTCGACGCTGCGATCGTGCTTCGAGCGCCGGCCGAATTTCGGCCAATGGCTGCGCTGGGAGGCGGCGCTCGCGGAAATCGGCAGCTACTATGCGGTGCCGGGGGCTTTCCGCGCCAGGGCGCTGGCCGAGCTTGCGGCCGGCATCGAGAGTATGATCGCGCTGACGCCGTCGCTCGCAGCCGTTCCGACGGTGCTGGAACGGGCCGGCGTGGATGACGAGGAATTCGCGCGAGCCACGATCTTTCCGTTCGCGCTGCTGCGCGACGGCAAGCCGGTCTCGATCGCCGAGACCAGCGCGGTGCATCGCGCCCTGGCGTGCGACATGAACGACGACGTCAAAGGCAGCGCGGCGGACCGGCGGGTTGCCGCACAGCGCTGCCTCGTCGGCCAACCGGTGCGGCTTGAGCGACCGGACGGCAAGCCGCAGGCCGTGCTGCGGCTGTGTGTGGGCGCGCGGCTCGTTACCGAAGCCTGGTTGGCGGATGCCGCACAGGCGCAACGCAATTTGCAACATATCCTCGATCGCATCGCCCATGTCCTGGTGAAGATCGAGCTGCTGCTCGACCGTGGTGCGGCCGCGGCCGTGCCGGAAAAATCCGCGTTCGAGGTTTGAGATGCAGCATCCTGTTTCTGCGCCGATCGGCGTGACCGTGCCGAACTTTGCCGACCGCATCGGCTTCGCGCAGTTGACCCGCCGGGCCTTCGAGGGCGGCGATCTGCATCCGTTGCGCGACCAGCTCCTGGCGCGGATCGAAGAGGGCACGGCGGAGGCGGGCGAAGGCCTGGATCTGTCGCTGATTGCCCAGCTTCTCGGCGAGAAGGAGGCCGGGCTCGTGATCCAGAGCGAAGTGCTCTCCTTCCACCAATTGTTTCGCACGCCTTGCGCGGTTCCGAAGCCCCGCCTGCGCGTGCTCGCGCTCGCGGCCGACATCGACATGGGCGGCAATACGCCGATCGAATTTCTGCTCGAAGGCTCAGACATCGAGCTGTTGACGCTCTACGTGGTCAAGGGCGTCGGTCTGCCGGAGACATTGCCCGAGCACGACGTCGCCATCGTGGTCGCGTCCGATTCCGCGGAATGCCGCGAAGCGCTCGCCCTGATCGAAACGGCCGCGCCGCACTGGCCGCGGCCGCTGCTCAATCGCCCTGGCCTCATCGGCAATCTCGATCGCGACAAGCTGTATCGGCTGCTGACGGGCATCTCCGGTCTCGACATTCCTGCGACCGTCCACGCGACGCGTGCGCAATTGACCGATCTCTCGCAGGGCCGGATTGCTTGCGAGGACATAGCTGGCGAGCTGCACTTTCCGATGATCGCGCGGCCGCGCGGCTCGCATGCCGGCGTCGGGCTCGCGAAGCTCGACGATGCGCCGGCACTTGCGGCCTATCTTACTGGGCGGGAAGAGCAGGATTTCTTCGTCGCGCGTTTCGTTGACTATGTGAGCCCCGACGGGCTTTACCGCAAATATCGTCTCGCCATGGTCGACGGCAAACCTTACGCCTGTCATATGGCGATCGCCGACCGCTGGGACATCTGGTATCTCAACGCCTACATGGCGTTCAGCGAGGAGAAGCGGGCTGAGGAGGCCATCTTCATGCTCGACTTCGACCACGCTTTCGCGGCGCGTCACCGGAGCGCGCTCGACGAAATGAGTAGGCGCGTCGGCCTCGATTATTTCATCGTCGATTGCGCCGAGAACCAGAACCGAGAGCTCCTGGTCTTCGAAGCCGACAACACCGCCGTCGTGCACAACATGGATTCGCCGCTCGTGTTTCCGTACAAGCCGCCGCAGATGCGCAAGATCTTTGCGGCGTTCACCGCGATGCTGTCGCGGCATGCAAAAGCCGGCGAGGGGAGTGCAGCATGAACGAGATCATCCGCAGCACGCAAGCAGGCGTCACCGGCGCGTCGCTCGATCCGCAGGACTGGAGCGAATTTCGCGCGCTCGCCCATCGCGTGCTGGATGAGACGATCGACAGCATTGCCAATATCCGCGCGCGTCCGGTCTGGCAGCCGATACCCGACGACGTGCGCGCGAGCTTCAGGGCCGACGTGCCGCGTGAGGCGACTGATCTGGCCGACGTTTACCGCGAATTCTCGGAGAGCGTAGCGCCCTATGCGACCGGCAACGTCCATCCCGGCTTCATGGGCTGGGTGCATGGCGGCGGCACCGCGGTCGGCATGCTCGCTGAGATGCTCGCGGCGGGACTCAACGCCAATCTCGGCGGACGCGACCACATGCCGATCGAGGTCGAGCGCCAGATCGTCGAATGGATGCGCCGCCTGTTTGCGTTCCCGGAGAGTGCGAGCGGCATCTTCGTCACAGGCACGTCGATGGCTAATCTGATGGCGGTGCTGGTGGCGCGCACCAGCGCGCTCGGCACGCTGGCGCGCCAGCACGGCATCGGCAATGACGGCGCGCTGCTAACCGCCTACGCCTCGAAGGCCGCGCATGGCTGCATCTCCAGGGCGATGGACATTGCGGGACTCGGCACCGACGCGCTGCGCAAGATCGACGTCGATGCCGACCATCGCATCGACGTCGCCGCGCTGCGCGCGCAGGTCGCGATCGATCGCGAGGTCGGCTTCAAGCCGTTCCTCGTCGTTGCCTCCGCCGGCACGGTCGATATCGGCGCGATCGACGATCTCAAGGCGCTCGCGACGCTGTGCCGCGAGGAGGGGATCTGGTTTCATGTCGACGGTGCGTTCGGCGCGCTCGCGATCCTCTCGCCCGAGCTTGCGCCCCTGCTCGACGGCATCGAGCTTGCGGATTCGATCGCGCTCGACTTCCACAAATGGGGGCAGGTGCCCTATGACGCAGGCTTCCTCTTGGTGCGCGACGGCGAGCAGCACCGGCAGGCGTTCGCGCAGCCGGCCGCCTATCTGCGGCGCGAGGCGAGGGGCCTTGCGGCCGGCGCCGTCTGGCCCTGCGATCTCGGTCCCGATCTGTCGCGCGGCTTTCGCGCGCTGAAGACCTGGTTCACGCTGAAGACGTTCGGCACCGACCGGCTCGGTGCGGTGATCGCGCGAAGCTGCGCGCTGGCAAAATATCTCGAGGCGCGCGTGCTCGCAGAGCCGCGGCTGGAATTGCTCGCTCCCGTGAATCTCAACATCGTCTGCTTCCGCTATCGCGCCGACGATGCGATCAATCGCGAGATCGTCGCCGATGTCCAGGAATCCGGCATCGCAGCGCCGTCGAGCACGACGCTCGACGGAAAGTTCGCGATCCGCGCCGCGATCGTCAATCATCGCACCGACGAGACCGACATCGATGCGCTGGTGTCGGCCGTGCTGGAGTTCGGCACGCGGCGATGCGGCGATGCCCTGATCGAAACCGAGTCTCCGCCGCTCGCGGCGCAGTGACCTGAGACGACTCCGAAACAAAAACGCCCCGGACCTGGTCCGGGGCGTTTTCATTCGGATGTGCGAAGCGCTCAGGCGGCCGAGCTGACGTCCCCCTTGGGATGGGTGGCCTCGAACTGCTCGCGCAGCTTGTCTTCATAGGCGATCAGCTTGCGGGCATCCTTCAGCGCCCGATAGAGATCGCCGCTCATGATGTTGTTGTTGATGCCCTCGATGATCGGCCAGGCACTCGGCACGGCGGTGACGATGTCGCGCACGAGATTGAAGTAGGTGCCGTGCTGGGTCTGCGGATCGGGCGAGATATACATCAGTTGCACCGCCAGATAGACGAGCTTGGCCGGCGTATCGGCGGTTTCCGGCGTGAGGATGTCGCGCTCGCGCAGGATCGGAACGTTCTCGCCTTCGATCAGGAAGCGAGCGCGCTGGTCAGTATTGGTGATGACGCAGTTGCCGACGATGATGCGCTCGTGCGGTCTGAGCTCAACTTTGAGAGCCATGCCTGTTCTCCATCAACCCTTTTGTAACGAGCCATAGGCCCACCCGCGAGATGGGGCGATCGACTCCGATTTGGGGGAATCCTTGCGCAACATGGTTAACGGGTCGTTAACGATTGCGCTGGCGACAGAAAAGTCAGTGATTTCAATAGTAAGAGCGGCGTTTTTGCTCTCTCTTGTGCCCTCGCGAAGGAGGCTTCCAGTATCGACGCGGAGAAAGTGGGGATTTCATTTCACGGATTGTTAGAGGCTTGGACGCACGGTCCGGCGGTCGTCTGACCAATCAAGGTCAGATAGGACGCGTAGCTACCAGAAAGGTAACAGTATGTCCGGTATCGTTCTCTCCGCATCGGTTCGTCAGAACCTGCTCTCCCTCCAGTCCACTGCCGACCTCCTCGCCACAACCCAGTCTCGTCTGTCGACGGGCCGGAAGGTGAACTCGGCTCTCGACAACCCGACCAACTTCTTCACCGCCCAGGGCCTCGACAACCGCGCCAGCGACATCGGCAACCTGCTCGATGGCATCGGCAACGGCGTGCAGGTGCTGCAGGCCGCCAACACCGGCATCACCTCGCTGCAGAAGCTGGTCGATAGCGCCAAGTCCATCGCCAACCAGGTGCTGCAGAGCCCGACGGGTTACTCGTCGAAGTCTAGCTTCACCTCGGGGGTTATCGCGGGCGCGACCGCCACAAACCTGCTGGGGACGCCGGATACGGCTGCAACCTTGACCGGCACTGCGACCGGCACTCTTGCCGCGGCTTCGGGCTTGACGACCGCGAATGGCGGTAGCTTTGCTGCTGGCGACACGATCATCGTCAACGGCACGACGATCAAGGTCACGGCTGCCGGCGCTGGTACTGCCACCGTTACCACGGCTGCGGACGGCACCATCAATCTGAACACTACCGCGACCACGGCGGCGACCACGGACGACTTGACCGCTGCGATCAAGACGGCTCTCGGCGGCGGTACCGCCGCGGCGTCCATCGCCGGCAATCAGCTGACGATCACGGCCGGCAACACCACCAGCAGCATCACGCTTGGCGGTACGGCGCTCGCCAAGGTCGGCCTCTCCGCTGGCACCACGGCGCCGACGTCGTCCTTCTCGGGTCAGACGCTGACGATTGGTGCGATCGACGGCAGCACTGCCCAGACCATCACGATCGGCACGGGCACCAACCAGGTCAGTACGCTCGACGCGCTCAACACCAAGCTCGCCTCAAGCAACCTGACCGCCTCGCTGAGCTCGACTGGCCAGCTGACCATCACCACGACGAACGATGAAGCCTCGCAGAATCTGACGAGCACCATCATCGGCGGCACGGCGATCGGCTCCGGCAAGCTGTTCGGCGCAGGAGCCTTCGCTAACGCGGTGCAGGATACCAACTCGCAGAACGCCCGTGCCGGCCTGGTCGCGCAGTACAACAACGTGCTCGCGCAGATCAACACGACCGCTCAGGACGCGTCCTTCAACGGCGTCAACCTCCTGAACGGCGACACGCTGAAGCTGACGTTCAACGAAACCGGCAAGTCGACGCTGAGCATCACCGGTGTGACGTTCAACACCGGCGGTCTCGGCCTCTCGTCCCTGACCACGGGCACCGACTTCCTGGACAACGCTTCGGCGAACAAGGTCCTGACCAAGCTCAATGCGGCCAGCAGCACGCTGCGTTCGGAAGCATCGACGCTGGGTTCGAACCTGTCGGTCGTGCAGATCCGCCAGGACTTCAACAAGAACCTGATCAACGTCCTGCAGACCGGTTCGTCGAACCTGACGCTGGCCGACACCAACGAGGAAGCGGCCAACAGCCAGGCGCTGTCGACCCGCCAGTCGATCGCGGTCTCGGCGCTGTCGCTGGCCAACCAGTCGCAGCAGAGCGTGTTGCAGCTTCTGCGCTGATACGCGACCAAAATCGCCACTCGAAGCGTCGCGGCGGGGCTTTTGCCCCGCCGCTTTTTTTGTCGCGCGGTACGGCGCGGGGGGACCGTGGCGGATTAACGCTTCGTTAACCTTGCGGCTTAAGCCGCCATTAACCTTAATTTAAAGGAGACCTCCTAAAACTGGACAAAAGTACATTCCCCGATCGGCGAGCCCCGATTCGTACAGCGTCGCGCTTCAAGAGGAATATCCGCCAATGTCCAACATCGTTCTCTCGGCATCAGTTCGCCAGAACCTGTTGTCGCTGCAGTCGACAGCCGACCTGCTCGCCACCACGCAGCAGCGCCTTGCGAGCGGCAAGAAGGTCAATACGGCGCTGGACAACCCGACCAACTTCTTCACCGCGCAGGGGCTCGACAATCGCGCCAGCGACATCAGCAATCTCCTCGACGGCATCAGCAACGGCGTGCAGGTGCTGCAGGCCGCCAATACCGGCATCACCTCGCTGCAGAAGCTGGTCGACAGCGCGAAGTCGATCGCCAGCCAGGTGCTGCAAAGTCCGACGGGCTATTCGCCCAAGTCCAACGTGACGGCGGCCGCGATCACCGGTGCAACCGCCAACAACCTGCTGGGCACGGCATACACCAACAACACGGCTACGGGCACTACTGTCACCGACAGCAGCAGCGCAAACATTACGGCGGCGACCCAGTTGCTCAGCCTCAACACCGCCATCACCACCGGCTCGGTCCTGACCGTCGACGGCCACACGATCACCTTCTCGAACGCGCAGACCACCTCGACCACGGACTCGTTCGGTAACGTCACCATCGGCATCGGCACCGGCAGCACCCTCACGGTGCAGACCGTGCTGAGCGCGATCGACGGCATCACCGGAGCCAGCACGACCTCGACCGTCAATGGTAGTGGCCAGCTCGTGCTCAGCACCGGTACGAGCCAGGATCTGGCGATCTCCGGCTCAGGCAACGTGCTCGCGGCGCTCGGCCTCACCGCCGGCACCACCGCCCGCGTCCCGCCCCCGCTCAGCGGCAAGACGTTGACGATCGGCGCGACCGGCGGCGGCACCCCCACCAGCATCACCTTCGGCGCCGGCACCGGGCAGATTTCCACGCTCAATCAGCTCAATGCGGTGCTGGCGTCGAACAATCTGCAGGCAACTATCGACCCGACGGGTCACCTCAACATCGTGACCTCCAACGATGCCGCTTCCTTGACGATCGGCGCAATCGGTGGCACGGCCGCGGCGAGCGGTCAGCCCTTCTATGGTCTGATCGCGCAGCCGCCCGTCGCGGACGCGAATTCGCAGTCTACGCGCGCCAATCTCGTCGCGCAGTACAACAACGTGCTCGCGCAGATCAACACCACCGCGCAAGACTCCTCCTTCAACGGCGTGAACCTGCTGAACGGCGATACGCTCAAGCTCGTGTTCAATGAAACGGGACGTTCGACGTTGACCATTCAAGGCGTAACTCTCAACGACGCCGGCCTCAGCCTTGCGCCCTTGAACCAGGGCGTTGATTTCCTGGATTCGAATTCGGCGAACGCCATTCTGACTTCGCTCAACGCGGCCAGCACGACTCTGCGCTCAGAAGCGTCGACGCTTGGTTCGAACCTTTCGATCGTGCAGATACGTCAGGACTTCAGCAAGAACCTGATCAACGTGCTGCAGACCGGCTCGTCGAGCCTGACGCTTGCCGACACCAACGAGGAGGCGGCCAACAGCCAGGCGCTCTCGACGCGCCAGTCGATCGCAGTCTCCGCGCTGTCGCTCGCCAACCAGTCGCAGCAGAGCGTGCTGCAGCTGCTCCGCTAGGCGCAACGCTCACGTACACGACGGATGAAACAGCGGCGAAGCCAAGGCTTCGCCGTTGTTTTGAGCGAGATCGCTAACGCTCGATTAGCCGAGATCAGTGCATACTGGATGCAGTCGATTACAGCGCGCGCACTCGGATTTAGCCTTGAGGTGAAGGTAGACTCCGCGACCCGTAATTGTCCGGAGATCGTCCGCACTCTCACGTAAGCAAATCTTAAGCGGTGCTGCCTAGGGTTGGGAAAGAAATCCTTAAGCCTGTATAACGGGCGAGGAAACCTCCAGGGTGATGAATGTCGAGTTCTGCTGCTTCGGCCTACGCGCGTGTAGCCACGACCACTGCGTCTCCTCGCGACATCGAGGCGCAGACGCTGCTGAAGGCCGCCAACAAGCTGCAAGATGCGATCAACAGCGCCGACCCCTTCGGTGAGCAGACCATGCAGGCGCTGATGTTCAACCGCAAGCTCTGGACCATCTTCCTGAGCGAGGCGATGCGCGATACCAATCCGCAGCCACTCGACGTCCGGCAGAAGATCGCCAACATCAGCGTGTTCGTGCTGAGCCAGACCGCGGCGCTCCAGATGAGCCCGCAGCTCGATCACTTCCGTCCGCTGATCGAGATCAACAGGAATATTGCCGCTGGCCTTTCTGGCCGCGCGTGATGGAGGCCTGTCATGGTCGACATCATGAGCATCCTGTCGACCGCGTATAAGTCCAACGTTCTTTCCAGTACGACCAGCTCGTCCAAATATGTCGCCGTCGATTCCACGCTCTATCAGGGCAACTGGACCGGCACCTATGCAGACGGCAAGACGTTCTCGCTCAACATCTCGAGCGTCGACGGCTTCCGGGCGCAGATTCACTACCAGAGTGGCGGTACGTCTCAGTACCAGCAGGTGCTGATCAAGGATTCGTCGTTTCGCTTCGGGAATACGAAGTTCACGCTAGCCGGCAGCGGCAAGGCGCAGATCAAGAACGTCGTGACCGACCCTGCGACTGGCTCAAACTATCTCGATACGGCCGTCGCGACCCGCGCCACGTGAGCGTCAGGCGCTGAGATCGGTATTGAGCGGCCGCGAGGGTTCGGACTTCAGATCCAGTGCATGGAAATAGGCGCGCCGGCGCAGCATCGCTTCATCGGGAAATTGATTGACCACCGCGTCGGTCTTGTCGTTGACGACCTGGAAGACGAAGGATGCGGCCGCCTGGTCGAACACGACCTGGCGCGAGACGTTCTCGTTGTTTTGCAAGTCGCCGCTCTGCAAATCATTGCGTACGGCCGCGCTGGTATCGCTGGCGGCCACCGTCTGGCTCACGGGCAAATCGGTCTGCACGGCGTCGTTCGCCGCCGCGTTCGACGTCGTTACGATTGGCGCGGGGGCCGGTATCCCCACCGGCCGGATGCTGAAATCTGTACTCATGGCAGCCTCCTGGTTGCCTCGTCTGAGTCAAATCCCAACCCCTCTAATCGCGCAACCATGGAACGTCAGGATTGAAGGTCCGGTTACGAAACGTGCCTAACCGCGCGACGACATCGCCGCGCGGTTTTTCGTAAAATTGTCGCTTGTTTCGCGCGCGCTCAGAGCGAGCGGCTGACCGCGAGCGGGGTGACGTGGCGCGGGCCGGGAGTGGCGCGACGTCCCGCTGCCGTATAGGTGTTCGGCACGTTGCGTTTCTGGATCTCGGCATTGACGCCGCGCACCACGCTCTCGCTCACCGCATGCGCGGTCGCGAGCACGGTGAGATTGACCTGGAGCATCGCGCGGAAGGCGTCGTGGTGACGATGCAACGTCGAGAGCAACTCCGGCGCGGATTTGGCGAACTGGGCCTGGCTCGCCTTCAGCTGGCTGACGGCCCCGACATAGCGTCGCGACAGCTCCTGCTTCTGGCTCTCGAAGGCCATTGCCTCGCGGAGCTTGCCGGCGCGCACGAGATCGGTCTCGCGCTCGATCAGTCCGAGCAGGGCGTTCATCGCGTCCATCAGGTCCCCGGCGAGCTTGCGTGCCTCGGCGTTGCCGGGCGTGGCCACGGTGCGCGGAGCGGGCATCGGCTGACGGGATGCGTTGAACTGGTTCATGTTGGTTGACCTTATGCCGTGCGGACGGTTTTCGCCTGCTGCAGGATGAGGGTGCGGTAGACTTCACTGGCCACGCCGACGCCGCCGGCATTGGCAAAGTTCTTGGAGTATTGCTCGGTCAGCATTGAACGCCAGACGCCGGTGCCCGGCGTGTCGCCGAACGGACCTTCGCCCTTCAGGCCCGAGGTCATCTGCGAGAACATTGCGTTGAGGAACATGCCCTCGAAGTCGGTGGCAGTCTTCTGCGCCTTGGCCTGCTGCTGCGACGAGACCTTTTGCAGCGCGGCGGCGAGCTCGAAGTCGGGGCGGCCGTTGCGGCTCTGCACGGCGAAGGCCGACGACACGACATGCGCGGTATTGATCATGCCCGTCTGCATCACATCACCTCGATGTCGGCCTCGATCGCACCGGCGGCCTTGATCGCCTGAAGGATGCTGATGAGGTCGCGCGGGCCGATGCCGAGGCCATTGAGGCCGTCGACGAGCTGCTGGAGCGAGACGCCGTCCTTGACGACGGCGAACTTCTTGCCGTCCTCGGTGACCCCGACGCTGGTGCGCGGCGTGACCACGGTGCGGCCGCGCGACAGCGGGTTGGGCTGGCTGACCTGCGGGCTCTCGGAGATCGTGACGGTGAGGTTGCCCTGCGCGACCGCCACCGTGGCGACACGGACATCGCGGCCCATCACGATGATGCCGCTTCGTTCGTCGATGATGATCTTGGCCGCGAGGTCAGGATCGACCTGAAGCTGCTCGATCTCGGTGAGGAAGGCGACCACGTTGCCTTTGAACTCCGGCGGGATCGAAAGCTGCACCGTGGAGGGATCGAGCGGCTCGGCGGACTTGACGCCGAGATAGTCGTTGATCGCGGCCGCGATGCGCTTGGCGGTGGTGAAGTCGGCGTTGCGCAGCGCCAGGCGCACGTTGGGCAGGCGGTTGAGTGCGAACTCGATCTCGCGCTCGATGATGGCTCCGTTGGCGATGCGGCCGACCGTCGGCACGCCGCGCACGATCTTGGCGGCCTCGCCTTCGGCCTGGAAGCCGGAGATGGCGAGCGTGCCCTGCGCGACCGCGTAGACGTTGCCGTCGGCGCCGAGCAGGGGAGTGACCAGCAGGGTGCCGCCGCGCAGATCCTTGGCGTCGCCAAGTGCGGAGACGGTGACGTCCATGCGCGTGCCTTGCGTGGCGAAGGCCGGCAGGTTGCCGGTCACCATCACGGCGGCGACGTTGCCGGTGCGGATGGTGGCGCCGCGGATGTTGACGCCCATGCGCTCGAGCATCGCTTGCAGCGATTGCTTGGTGAAGGGGATGTTGTTGAGCGTGTCGCCGGTGCCGTTGAGGCCGACGACGAGGCCGTAGCCGATGAGCTGGTTCTGCCGCACGCCTTCGATATTGGCGAGGTCCTTGATGCGCGAGGTCGCAGCTGCCGACGTGACCGACAGCGCCAGCGCTGACAGCGCGGCGCAGGCCACCCCAAGAATCCTCACCCAACGAACGCCTGGCATCCTCTGCTCCCCGAGGCTCCTCAAATCGAAGGACCTGCTGCGACACTCCCATGACGAGCTGGTCCGAACCTCTCCATGCGAGCGCTGTGCCAGGCTGGGGCAGTGGGGTTAGGCGATTGAATAGGTTGAATAAACCTGTTTCGACTAGCGTCAGGCGGCGTTCGTCCTGAGGCGCGAAACTGCCGCCTGCCGGCAGATTTTGCCGGGCGGTTTACGGCTCGTTAACCATAATGCGGTGAAGGTGGCGCATCGATCACCCGGATTGCTTCGATGCGCATCTACGGACCGAACGGCACCACGCTTGGAACGCCGGCCAGCCAGGCCAGGCGGACGGGCTCCGGCACCTTCGTGCTGCCCGACACCTCGTCGGCGCAGGAGACGCGCGCGGCGTCCGCGCCGAAGGCCGCCGCCAACATCGATGCGCTGCTCGCGCTGCAAGGCATCGAGGAGGATCCGGTCGAGCGGCGCAAGCGCTCAGTCGCGCGCGGCAAGACCGCGCTCGACGTGCTCGACGATCTCAAGATGGGACTTCTGTCCGGCAATCTCGACGCCTCGACCGTGATGCGGCTGCGCGATGCGGCGGCGAACTTGAAGTCGTCGTCCGGTGATCCCGGCCTCGATGCCGTGCTCTCCGAGATCGAGCTGCGCGTCGAGGTTGAACTTGCCAAGGCCGGTCAGGGCTGAGCCGCGGACTCCTTTCCTCGCTTCGAAGACTCTTTCCGCATGTCGTTGCCCGGCTTGACCGGGCAATTCAGAATTCCAGAGACAGCAGTCGTCGAACCGAGAGGCCGCGGCGTACTGGATGCGCCGGTCAAGTCGCGCATGACAGTGTCATTTGTTGCTCCGGCGTCGTACTTCTCGGCAGTTTCATCGGAAGCTTTACGCCGCCTCTTCCTTCTGCTGCGCGTCGTAGCGGCGCTGGGCGGCGAGCACGTCCTTCAGGTTTTGCTCGGCCCAGTCGCGCAAGGGATCGACTGCGGCGGCCAGTGTCACGCCGAGCTGAGTGATCGAATATTCCACCGTCACCGGCACGGTTGCGATGGCGTGGCGCTTGATCAGGCCGTCGCGTTCGAGCGACTTGAGAACCTGGCTCAGCATCTTCTGCGAGATGCCTTCAATCGTGCGACGCAACTGATTGAAACGCATCGGCTCCTCCCGCAGCAGCAACAGGATCAGCACCGCCCATTTGTCGCCGACACGATCGAGGATCTGGCGCGTCGGGCAGTTGGCTGCATAGACGTCGGGCTTCATGTCGGTTCCTCGCGCTCCGTTCCGGTTACGCTTGCCGGTCACTCCAGCGTAATCAGGTAAGCACAAAGTGCTCTCTTAACACCAGCGTCCTTTGCGATATCTAGTCACCTATAGTTACCGCAGAAGCAAAGGAGCCTTCCATGAAAATCGCTGTCGCCGGCGCCTCGGGCCGGGCCGGTTCGGAGATCACCAAGGAACTGTCGCGCCGTGGCCATAGTGTTACCGCCATCGCCCGGAACCCCGAGAAGATCGCTGCGCTGCCGAACGTCACCCCCAGCAAAGGGGACGTGCTCGACCAAGCCGGCCTGACCAAGCTCTGGGTCGGACACGACGTTGCGGTGAGTTCCGTGCACTTCCTGGCGAGCGACCCGCACAAGCTGATCGGCGCGGCGAAGGACTCCAAGGTGGGCCGTTACCTTGTGGTCGGCGGAGCCGGAAGCCTCGAGGTCGCGCCCGGCGTGAAGCTGGTCACAACTCCCGGATTTCCGACGCAATACAAGGCCGAGGCGGAGGCAGGCTCCGTCTTCCTGGACCTGCTGCGGCAGGAGAAGGACCTGAACTGGACCTTCATCTCGCCGTCGGCGCTGTTCATTGAAGGGGAACGCACAGGCAAGTTCCGACTGGGGACCGATCAGCTTCTCGCAGATGCGAACGGGAAAAGCTGGATCACCTTCGCCGACTACGCCATCGCGCTCGCCGATGAGATCGAGCGCCCGGCCCATCTGAGGCAGCGTTTCACCGTCGGCTATTGAGCCTTCAGCAGCCCCTGGGCTCTTCCGGATATACCTTCCTGTGCAAGGGCTTGGGGGCGGTAACTGCGCGAACAGGGAAATATTGTCTGTCACAGGAGGCCGCTATATAAGGCCCGGCTCAACGGACCCGTTTCGTTGCGAGTCGTTGCTTAAAAAGATAGGCCGCCCTTGGAAAAGTTGAAAAACTACCGACCGACCGAAAAAGAGCCTTTCATGAACGACCGGCAGAAGGAGTACTTCCGTTTGAAGCTCCTCGCCTGGAAGGATGAGATCCTCAAAGAGTCCAAGCTCACCCTGCAGGCCCTGCAGGAGGAGAACGTGAACCACCCCGATCTCGCCGATCGGGCTTCGTCCGAAACCGACCGTGCCATCGAACTTCGTGCCCGCGACCGCCAGCGCAAGTTGATCGCCAAGATCGACGCCGCGCTCCAGCGCATCGAGGACAACACCTACGGCTATTGCGAGGAAACCGGCGAGCCGATCTCGTTGAAGCGGCTCGAAGCGCGGCCCATCGCAACGCTCTCGGTGGAGGCGCAGGAGCGCCACGAGAAGCGCGAGAAGGTCTATCGCGACGAATAGACTACGAGCCGCCAAGTGCGGCTCTTCATTTAAGAGACAACAGGCGCCGTTCGCGCCGTGTTGAGAGTTTTTGCCTGCTGCTTGTAGCCGCGTGTCGGCTCACGACCGCAATCACGAAAAGTGAATCGCGATCAATGGGCTAGACTCAATTCCTCCGAACTCACGTGAGTTCACCTGAGAAACAGCCTTCACCTCAAGTGGGGGAAGTTTTGCGAGTCGCATCAATGAGTTCGACTCGAGGGTTGAGACGGCAGCCCGGTGGCATCAAGCATCGCTGGCAATCACGCAAGCTGCGGGAGCCGCGCGCCTCCATAAAGCCTGGACCAGTTCAACAATTCCTTAAACGCCGGCAACAGGCCGTACGCCGCATCGGTCAGTTCGTATTCCACCCGCAACGGCTTCTCGTCGAAGGCGGTCCGCAACACCAGGCCATCCTGCTCGAGTTCGCGCAGTTGCGTGGTCAGCATATGCTGGGTGATGCCGCCGATCGACCGCCGCAGTGCGCCGAAGCGCATGGCCCCGTTCATCAGCGCGAACAGGATCTCGAGCTTCCACTTGCCGCCGAGCGCATGGATCGCATGCTTGAAATCGGCAAGCAGCGCCGGGTCGGGGGTGCAGTCGCAATCGTCGTCGCAAGCTGCGGTGGTCAGGTTTTCCATACCGGTCTCGAAATTCATTCTACTTGTTCCCAAGAAGATAGTGACCAGATGCGGCCCGTAGCAGGGTATGGCGGAACGAATTTGCCGGCCCTGATGATCGAGGGATTTACGACATGAGCACTGTTCTGGTCACGGGCGGGTCGGGTTTCGTCGGCATCCATGCTGTCCTGCAATTGCTGGCGGCCGGCCATCAGGTACAGACCACGGTCCGCCGGCCGGACCGACGCGACGACGTGCTGGCGATGCTGCGCGAGGGCGGGGCGGCGTCGCCCGAAAGCCTGTCGTTCTTCACGGCCGATCTAACCGGGGACGAGGGCTGGCGCGAGGCGGTCACAGGTTGCGACTACGTGCTCCACGTCGCCTCGCCTTTGTCGACCAGGGTGCCGAAGGACGAGAATGAGATGATCATGCCGGCCCGTGACGGCACGCTTCGCGTGCTGCGCGCCGCGCGCGACGCCGGCGTCAGGCGCGTCGTCATCACCTCCTCGCTGGCGGCGATCGGCTACGGTCACCCGCCGCAGGAGAAGCCGTTTGACGAGACCGACTGGACCAATCTCGATGGCGCGGACGTGCAGCCCTACCCGAAATCCAAGACGCTGGCCGAACGGGCAGCCTGGGATTTCGTCGCGCGAGAGGGCGGCGGGCTCGAATTGTCCGTCGTCAATCCCACCGGCATTTTCGGCCCGGTCCTGGGTCCGGACTTCTCCGGCTCGATCGAGATCGTCAAATCGCTGCTCGACGGCGCCATGCCGGCGGTGCCGCGGGTCCATTTCGGCGTGGTCGACGTGCGCGACGTGGCCGACCTGCATCTGCGTGCGATGACGGCGCCCGAGGCCAAGGGCGAGCGCTTCATCGCAGTCTCCGGCGAGACGCTATCGATCCTCGACATCGCCAGGATATTGCGACGGGAACTCGGGCCGAGAGCGCGCCGGGTTCCACGGTTGCAGGCCCCGGACTGGGTGGTGCGTCTGGCGGCGAATCGGATTCCGCTGCTGCGCGGGGTCGTGCCGATGCTTGGCAAGGTGCGCAAATCGACCAGCGCCAAGGCTAGGCGGCTGCTTGGCTGGCAGCCGCGCTCCAACGAGGAGGCGATCCTCAGCACGGCCGAGAGCCTGATCCGGCTCGGCCTGGTCAAGGCGTGAGGCCGGCCGCGCCGCGCGGCCTGCGCTTGTCAGGCCGGGGCGGGGATGCTGAACTGCGACGCACAACTCGCGTAGCGTGGGAGGCGGCGCCAATGGACAAGATTCTCAAAGCCGCAAAGGCAATCGCACTCGCGCGCCGCAACCATGCGCCGCTTGCGGCGCTGGAGGTTCCCCCGGCCGACGAGGCCGAGGGCTATCAGGTCCAGCGCGCCCTGCATGATCTCCTGATGCCGAATGTCGGGCCGCTTGTCGGCTACAAGATCGGCTGCACCAGCCAGGTCATGCAGGACTATATCGGCATCCCCCACCCCTGCGGCGGCGGCGTGTTCGAGAAGGGCGTGCACGAGAGCGGCGCGAAGCTCGCCGCGTCCGACTATGTCCGCGTCGGCGTCGAATGTGAGATCGCGGTGCGGCTTAAGCGCGACCTTGCCCCCGGTGAGGCGCCGTTCACGGCGGAATGGGTCGGCGAGGCCATTGACGCCTATCATCCCGCGATCGAGATCGTCGACGACCGCTACGTGAAGTGGGAGACGATGGGGGCGCCGACGCTGATCGCGGACGATTTCTTCGCCGCCGGCTGCGTGCTCGGGCCGGCGGTCGAGCGTTCCAATGTGCCGGACCTGAAGGCGGTCAAAGGCCGCGCCATCGTCAACGGCGAGGAGGTTAGCCAGGGCACCGGCGCCGACGTACTCGGCCATCCCCACAACGCGCTCGCCTGGCTCGCCAACCACCTCGCCGCCGAAGGCAAGGGGCTGCATGCGGGGCAGCTCGTGCTGACGGGGAGCCTGGTCAAGACGCTGTGGCTGAAAGCCGGTGACAAGGTGCGGATGGAACTGGACGGGCTGGGGACGGTGGAGGCGGAGTTCAGCTGAAAGTCTGACGTCTCCGCGCTTTTCCTCTCGACACTGCTTGCCAAAGGCGTCATGGCCGGGCTTGACCCAGCCCTGGCTTCGACGCGAAGGGCTGGTTTGCGATCCTCGCGGCTATTTTGATTGCCGCTCTGATTCCGAGGCTTCCCTTCCTCCTGCACTGATAGCGATACGCCGCTCGTAATGGCGGGCCAAATCCATGAGGCGCTTCTTGATGAAGGGGTCGGCCTTCTCGGCAAGCTCCTGGACGGTCCTAAGACGCTCGCGGCAAAATTCTTCGTCCATCGCAGAAACTCGGCTAAATCCAAATAACGCGGAGTTTACGTCAGTGTGTTCGAGCTGCGTATGAAGGAGCTCACTAAATCCCGGAAGGGTTTCTATGCCGGGATTCGTCAAGCCGGGACGACGGCGGTGAATGTGGCGCTAGCATGATTGGCGTCGCCGAACCCAAAATACGTGCGGCCTCCGGCAGGGGAGCTACCGGAGGCCGCGTAGTACATCGTCGTTCGCGCCTAGGTTCGCGAACACGATGTGGGAGCTCTCAAAGAGACTTAGAAGGGCAGCAGCACGTCCATCACTTGCTGGCCGTAGCGCGGCTGCTGCACGTCCATGATCTGGCCGCGTCCGCCATAGGCGATGCGGGCCTGCGCGATCTTGCTGGAGTCGATGGTGTTGTCGCTCTGGATGTCCTCCGGTCGCACGATGCCGGCGACAACCAGTTCGCGAATCTCGAAGTTGACGCGGATCTCCTGCTTGCCTTCGACCACCAGGTTGCCGTTCGGAAGGACCTGCGTGACGACGGCGGCGACGTTGGTCTGCAAGGCTTCCTGGCGCTGGACCGAGCCCTTGCCGTCGGCGGAGGATGTCGAGTCGGTGGTGAGAAGGCGGCCGGGCAAGACCTTGAGCGGCTGCGTAACCGTCTGGCTGCCGATGAAATCGGTAATCCCCGAATCTTCCTTGGCGGTTCGGCTGCGCTGGGTTTCGTTGGCGATATTGGCCTTGTCCGTGAAATTGACCGTCACCGTCAGGAGGTCGCCGACCTGATGGGCGCGCTGGTCCTTGAAGAAGGCGCGGCTGCCGTTCCGCCACAGCGAGTTCGGATTGTAGGAGGCGACTTCCGGCTTCGGCATCGGCATCTGCACCGGCTTGTAGCCGGGCTGCGTCGTCGGATTGTCGATCGCTGACAGCTTCGGTTGCTCGCCGATCTGCGAAAGGCGGTCGATCGAGGAGCAACCACTCGCGAGGGCAGAGGTCGCCAGCAGCAGGCCGGAGATCGCGATGCGACGAAGACGGGCAGCGGAACTGAACGTGGTCATGACTTACTCTGACTTGGCTGGAGCTTGCGAGGCTTGAACTTGCGGAATCTGGGCTTGTGCGACCTGGGCCGGGGACACAGGGGTTTGGATCAAGCTCTGGGCGAGCGCTGCGGCCGAGGGCGTTTCGTCGCGCTTGAGCGATGAGGTCTGCTCGACCGCAGGCGGCATCGGTACGGCCTGGCTCGCGCCCTGGACCGTGACCTGGCCGCGGCCGGTGACGATGCCGGTCAGCGTGCGCTTGGACTGCACGTTGAGGACGCTGACCGTGTCGCCCTCGGCGCCACTGTCGATCGCCTTGCCGCGGGTGGTGAGGTAGAGGCCGGGCACCTGGTAGATGATGGTGACGTTCTGGTCGCGCTGCACGAAGTCGGGCTTGACGATGTCGGCGACGCGGATCGGCGTGCCCGCCCGCATCGGCCGGCGGAGCTGCATGCCGACGGTGCGGTCGCGCGAGGCGGGTTCGCCGGTGACCTCCGCCTTCGGCCGGCGTTCCAGTGCGATGTCGGAGGATTTGAGCAGCTCGGCGCGGTCGATGTCGTGCGTGAGCACGGCGACCTCGACGGTCTCGATCGCAGTGCCGGTGAGGCGCAGCTTGGTCGGGGTCGGATTGCTGTCGTTGTTGATCTCGAAAGTCAGGTCGAAACGGCCGCTGCGCGCGTCGTAGCGGGTCGCGACCGGCTGGAGCGCGCCGGTGTTGGAGGCATCGAGCCGCAGATCGGAGATGCCGCGGTCGAAGGTGACGGTGATGTTGGCGGCATCGCCGAGGCCGAAGCGGCGCTCCAGTGCGGAAGCGACCGCAAGCTCGAGGTCCTTGTTGGCGAAGATGCGGGCGAGTCGCGTGACCGAGACCTCCTTGATGTCGCCGATCATCACGCCGATGACCTGCTTGGCCCGCAGCACCGACAGGACCTGCGCAACCGGCAGCGCGCCGGTGGTGCCGAGGTCGGGCGAGCGGTATACCGGGATCAGCGCGGCCGAGCCGGCATTGTCGATGAGATCGCCGACCCGCACCACGTCGGAGGCGACGGTGACGCTGGCGCGCAGCGTCGGCACGGCGATGACGTCGTCGGCCGCCTGCGCCGGCAGCGCCAGCACGAGGAGAGCAGAGATCGTCGCGAGTGTGGTGCGGATCATCGTCATCACCTCAGCGGAACAGCGCCGTGGTCGATTGCATCATCTGGTCGGCGGCGCTGATCACCTTGGCGTTCATCTCATAGGCGCGCTGGGCTGCAATCAGGTCGCTCATCTCCGAGACGACGTCGACATTGGCCTGCTCGAGGCTGCCTTGCGTGATGTTGCCGTAACCCTCGGCGGTCGCCGTGCCGTCCTGGGGCGGGCCGGAGGAGGGCGTCTCGGTGAACTGATTGCTGCCGACGGGCTGGAGGCCGGCCTTGTTGATGAAGCGGGTCAGGCCGATCTGGCCGAGAACGGTCGAAGTCGACGAGCCCGGCAGCGTCACCGAAACCTGGCCCTGCACGTTGACGGTCAGGCCCGAAGCGTTGTTCGGGATCGTGATCGTCGGCTGCACCGGGTTGCCCTGCGCGGTGACGATGCGGCCCTGATTGTCCATCTGGAAGGTGCCGTCGCGGGTATACTGGTAGGTGCCATCCGGCATCAGGATCTTGAAGAAGCCTTCGCCGGAGACCGCGAGGTCGAGATCGTTGCCGGTCTGCGACAGCGTGCCCTGCGTCATGCTGCGCGGCGTGCCGACGGTCTTGACGCCGCCGCCGATGTCGACGCCGACGGGCAGGATGGTGCCCTGGTCGGACGACTGGGCGCCGACGCGGCGGACGTGCTCGTAGATCAGGTCCTGGAAGGCCGCGGTCTGCTTCTTGAAGCCGGTGGTGCGCAGGTTGGCGATGTTGTTGGAGATCACCTGAACGTTGAGTTCCTGTGCCGCCATTCCGGTCGCTGCGGTGTGAAGCGCCTGCATGTCAGTTCTCCCCTAATCAGGCCGGAACGTCGGCGAGCTTCTCGATCGCCGATTTGTGGAGGTCGCTCTGCTGCTGGAGCAGGTTGGCGATGGCGGTGTAGCTGCGCATCACCTCGACCATGCGGCTCATCTCGCCGACCGCATTCACGTTCGATTTCTCGATATAGCCCTGGCGCACGCTGGTCTTGGTGTCGGCCTGCTGGGTGGCGCTGCCGGCGTCATAGAGATTGGCGCCGAGCTTGGTCAGTTTCGTCGGTTCGTCGAACGACACCATGCGGATCTTGCCGCGGATCGAGTCGGTCCGCGCCGTGCCCTCGAGCACCGTGATCGTGCCGTCGGGCGCGATATTGATGTCGTGGTCGGTCGGCTGGAAGGTGATCGGGCCGCCGGTGCCGAGCACGAGGTTGCCGTCGGAGGTGACGAGCTGGCCGGTGCTGTTGAGCGAGAATTTGCCGTCGCGGGTGTAGCGCTCGCCGCCATTGGCCTGGACGGCGAAATAGGCATTGCCGTCCATCGCCATGTCGAGCGGGTTGTTGGTCTGCTCCATCGGCCCCTGGCCGATGTCGCGGAAGGTGCCGCGGTCCTGCACATAGGAGACGCGGCGATCGGAGCCGATGAAATTGTCCTCATGCGCGTTCGAGTTGAGGTATTCCTCGAACAGCGAATGGTCGGCCTTGAAACCGTTGGTGTTGGCATTGGCGACGTTGTTGGCGATGACATCCATCTGCCGTTCCAACGTCATCTGCCGCGACAAGCCGATCAGAAGCGCGTTCTGCATCGGATCAATCTCCCCTGAGTGAGGCCTGCCTCGTCGCTCTCCCAAGCGCCTCGGTGGACCCCGTGAACGAGACCGTCTGGCTCTCCCAAACCGTCGGTCTCGGTCCTCTCTCAGCGAAAGCCGTGCCAACTCAGAAAATTACGTGGTTACAATGGCTTGTAAATTTTTCGGAGGCGCCAAGGGGCGGCAGAAAGGCTCTGTTGACCATGTTTGCCCGGCAGATTTTTCCTAGCGCAGGGCCAATCGAAAGGTTCCGTTAACCATTATTACCGTAGCGTTTGCGTGTAAGAGGAGCGCATTGCGCTGGGGCATTTGTATCGCGTCACTGTCTGCCAGGAGGCTTCGCTCTTTCGATCCTTTAAGAGATGAGCGGGCCCGGGGACCATGGCAGAGACTGAAGCGGAAGGCGGCGCAGCCGCCGAAGGCGCGGAAGCCCCTCCACCGAAGAACAAGCTCAAGCTGATCATCATGGCCGTCGGCCTGCTCGCCGTCCTCGGCGGCGGCGCTGCGACCTGGTTCTTCTTCTTCCGCCACGGTGACGACGAGCATCATGCCGAGGCGGCGCCCCCGCCGAAGCCGCCGGCCTTCGTCGACGTGCCCGACATGATGGTCAACCTCGCCGGTGCACCCGGCGAGCGCGTGCAATATCTCCGGCTGAAGATCGTGCTGGAACTGAAGGAAGAGACGCAGATCGAGGCAATCAAGCCGACGATGCCGCGGGTCACCGACATCTTCCAGACCTATGTGCGGGAACTGCGCCCCTCCGACCTCAACGGCTCCGCCGGCATCTTCCGCCTCAAGGAAGAGCTGACCAAGCGCGTCAACGCGGCGGTCGCGCCGATCCAGGTCAGCGCGGTGCTGTTCAAGGAAGTCGTGGTGCAGTGAGGCTGATGGGCTAGCGCCATGGCGGGCAACGATCCAGTCGACCAGGATGCCATAGCCGCCCAATGGGAGGCCTCGCTTGATTCCGAGGATCCCGCGGAGGCCGCGAAGGCTGCTGCCGAGAACGAACTATCCGAGACCATGGCCCTGCAATGGGCGGCCATGGTCGAGGACGGCAGCCGCGATCTCGGCAACGGCAAGAACTCAGGCGAACGCGTGCTGTCGCAGGAGGAGATCGACAATCTCCTCGGCTTCACCGTCGGCGACGTCGCGCTGGACGACCATTCCGGCATCCGCGCAATCATCGATTCGGCGATGGTCTCCTACGAGCGTCTGCCGATGCTCGAAATCGTCTTCGACCGCCTGGTGCGGTTGTTGACGACATCTTTACGCAATTTCACCTCCGACAACGTCGAAGTCTCGCTCGACCGCATTACCTCGGTGCGCTTCGGCGATTACATGAACTCGATCCCGCTGCCGGCCGTGCTCTCGGTGTTCAAGGCCGAGGAGTGGGAAAACTTCGGCATGGCGACGGTCGATTCGAACCTGATTTACTCAATGATCGACGTGCTGCTTGGCGGCCGCCGCGGTACGAGCCAGCTCCGTATCGAGGGCCGTCCCTACACCACGATCGAGACCGAGCTGGTCAAGCGGCTGGTCCAGGTGGTGCTGGCCGACGCCGAGCAGGCGTTCCGGCCGCTGTCGCCGGTGACCTTCACCATAGACCGGCTCGAGACCAATCCGCGTTTTGCCGCGATCAGCCGACCCGCCAACGCCGCGATCCTGGTGCGCCTGCGCATCGACATGGAAGATCGCGGCGGCAACATCGAGCTGTTGCTGCCCTACGCGACCATCGAGCCGATCCGGGGCGTTCTGCTCCAGATGTTCATGGGCGAAAAGTTCGGCCGCGACCCGATCTGGGAGGGCCATTTCGCCACCGAGATCGTGCAGGCCGAGATCGCCGTCGACGCCGTGCTCTATGAAGCCGACATTCCGCTCAAGCAACTGATGCGGCTCAAGGTCGGCGACACGCTGCCGTTGGACATGCGGGCGGATGCCAACGTGACCGTGCGCTGCGGCAACGTCATGCTCACCGAAGGGCGGATGGGCCGGGTCGGCGACCGCGTCGCGATCCGCGTGACGAAACCCCTGCGCAAGCCTGGTACGACACTTGCGATGTTCGAGAAGGTGGACGAGCAGAACAAGATGATGGAGGCCCCATGAACCACTCCCTGGGAATGGCAATCGAGACGCTGGTGGCTATCCTGCTGATGCTCACGATCGGCTATTGCATCCTGCTCAACAAGCGGCTGATGCGGCTGAAGGCAGACGAGCATTCGCTGAAAGCGGTCATCGCCGAGCTGATCACCGCAACCGAGATCGCCGAGCGCGCGATCGGCGGTCTCAAGCTCGCCGTGCGCGACGTCAATGAGAATCTCGGCAGCCAGCTTGCCGCCGCCACCCAGATGTCCGACCAGCTCTACAAGCAGCTCGGCGAGGCCGACAATGTGGTGCGCCGCCTCTCCAAGATCGCGATCGCCGCGCGCCCCGTGACGCACCCGGAAACGGCTTCGGCGTCTGCGGCAAAGCCGTCGACGGCGAAGGCGGTGGCGGCGGCGGCCGAAGCATTCTCCGAGCGCAGAAGGTCAAGCGGTCTCGCCGCATAAAGTGCAGGTATGAAGTCCTTTCGTAACATCCGCGTCATTCCCGTCGTGCTGGTTGCGGTCGCGGGTCTCGCCACGTTGAAGGTGGCGGGCCTCGTGATCAACGGTGGCTATGTCTTCGATTACCAGCCGAACCAGGTCAAAAAATCCTGGGCGCAGGAGAATCTGAACTTCCCGACCGGCCGCGAGGACCCTGATATTACCGGCTCGACGCATGGCGAGCCGAAGGAGGCGCCGAAGCCGGCAGCGCCCGAGACCAAGCCGGAGGGCACGGTGATCAAGCCGGAGGAGGCCCAGCCGCAGGTCTCGGCGTCGGAGCGGGCGATCCTCGAGCGGCTCCAGGCGCGCCGCCAGGAGATCGAGGCCCGCCAGCGGGAAATCGATATCCGCGAGAGCCTGCTGAAATCGGCCGAGAAGCGCATCGAGAATAAGGTCGAGGAGATGAAGGCGGTGGAATCCCGCATCTCCACCACACAGGCCGAGCAGAAGGCCGCCGAAGCCCAGCGCATGAAGGGCCTCGTCACCATGTATGAGGGCATGAAGCCCAAGGACGCCGCGCGGGTGTTTGACCGGCTCGAGATGGGTGTGCTGATCGAGATCGCCTCGCAAATCGCCCCGCGAAAGATGTCCGACATCATGGGCCTGATGTCGCCCGAGGCCGCCGAGCGGCTGACGGTCGAGATGGCGCGCCGTGCCGGCGGCGGCGATCAATCCGCTTCCGCGTCAGATCTTCCCAAGATCGACGGCAAGCCGACGCAAAAGCCGAACTGACCGGTTGCTGTCTCTACCTCGCAGGCCGCGGATGGCCGCTGTGTGCGGCAAGCCTGGCGGTCGTCAAGTCTAGCCACGCCTTGCCGGGAACAGCCGTATCCAATCGTCGGCTGACGGCCGCCGCCTTCGTGACGCGGGTCACGAGGTTGAGCGTGCTGTGGCAATCCGCGCATTCATAGAGCTTCATGGCATATCCTCGAGCAACTGGAACGACGGCCACCAGTGCTCTCGCTCTGCTGCACACAGTGCAATAGGCTTCTCCGCGCATCGATCGACCCCCAAGCTGACCAATCCGAATTTGCGTCGCGGCGACATTATCATCCCAGTCTGAGTCGCTCATTGTCCGCAATGGCTCGAGGGTTGTGCGGGAGCGCGCGGCAACCGACCAAACCTGCTGATCAAGTCTCGGGCGCAGTGCAATCTAAACGTGTGCTCAAAATTCACGTTGCGGCTGCAGTGGACGCGAGCTTCATCCTGTAAGCCTGCGATGAGTTGACGCGTGCAAATGTGACCTGAAATACACTTGCCTTGAACGGATGGTCGTAATCTATGCTATTCGCAATCAGCGGCGCGGGAGGGAGCAATGAACTACTGCTCGTCCGTAGCGGAACGCGCAATCGAGGCCGTCAATCGTCTGCTTATCGCGGCAATGACGTCGGCCTGGACATCCACGTTGAACCATCAGCACGTCGTGACCTTCTCGGAGGAAATCGATGACGCCCGCGAGGTGTGTTCGCGGGAGAATTCCGCCGCGGCGGATTGCGTCCGCAGCCAGAACTAGGGGATCCCGCGCCATTCGGGGCGCATCGTCACACGATCAGATCGTGCGGTACGTGCGAATGTCGTGCCTCGCCGGCGAAGGCCTCGACGACCTCGTGCCAGTGCACTGACGGCTCGGTCGAATGCGTGGTCGCCGACCTGTCGGGTCCTGCGGCGTCCGCACCAAATCGCGTCCAGGCCGGTGTGTGCGTCGGTTCCGGGGCGATGAAATCCGAACCGTGAGAGTCGGAATGCCTGAAGTAGAATCCCTCCTCAGGATGAGCCGAAGCAACATCACGAAGGCCGGCCTCGTCTGTCGGGCCCGCATGGTGATGTCCGAACACGTGATCTTCGTGATGCGACGGCTCGACAGGAGCCGTCGCGGAATGGAGATCCGGGTCGGCCTCAGGCGAAGCGCCCGAACCGCCACCTTTCCCGGAAACCACGCTTTCCCCAGCAGGCGGGATCTCATTACCGCTGCCTAACGGCGATGCCCGGCTGAATACAAATTTTTCCTCCGGGAATGTTGCATGATGAACCTGGTTGACGGGCGGGTCTGTGATTGCCGGAGAGGAGGCCACCACGTGTCCGTCGCTGGATTCGTTCAAATGCGTTTTCGTATCGTCGGAACGAACGAACCGAGCATGCTCGACCGGGACAATTCGTTCGCAATTGGCATCGAGCGTGCAGCCGCTGGCTTTCGTAATTTGCCCGGTTCCGTGCTCATCGATCACCACGGCCCGATCGTGGGCGATCTCGCCTGACGAGACCTCGGTTGTTGTCGTTGTGCCAGAGTTCGCATCGGTGCCCGCGCTCGGTTCCAGATTGGCCGGTTCGGCTCCCATTGCGTGGCCCGACGTCTCCGGCGCGACCGTGAAATCGGACAGCTGAATGGTGGAGAAGCCATCTCGATGGATTTCCACGAGACTGGAATCGCCGATGCTCAGGGTTTGATCCGTCGGATTGACGTAGAGAATGGTTTGGTTTGCCGAGCTGTCGTAGAGCCAGGCGATCGTATGTGCGGGTACCGTCGTGCTGCTGTCGTCGAGCGCCAGAACGACGAATGCGAGTGCACCGAGAGCGGTCAGATCGATCCGATCAGACTCCGGCTTGAAGCTGGAGATGACCGCCGGCCGCGCAGCTCGGGAGTCCGATACCGAGGCAAAGACGAAATTGTCGTCTTGATGGCTGCCTGCAAGAATATCGTGTCCGTATCCGCCGATCTTGCCATGATCCGGACTTTCGCCGGAGACAGCGATAACGTCAGTGCTCTTGTCGGAGGTCTCCTGCAGCGGTGCGCCTCTGCCGAGATCGCTGATCGCACCGTCGCGCGTGCTCGCGTCGGCCGTCTGGCTGGTGGCAGGATCTCCCGTGGCCGTACTGTTGTCAGGGACCGGGGAGGCGTGGGGCGGGTCGACGGTATCGTGCGCTGGCGCTGCCCTGTGACCGAAATCGTCGTGATCGTCGGCGCCGTGGATTGTGATCGTTATCGTCTGTTCCGTGCCATCGATCGTGGTCACCGTGAAGGTGTCGGTCAACGTGTCACAGGAACGAAGCGACTGCACGGCACAGTTTGCAGTGTCGAGCGCGTAGGTCCAGACGCCTGCAGCTGTCATCGTGAAACAGCCGTAGCCGTGATCGCTTACCCTTGGCGAGATCACCGGCGTGAAGGTGTTGGGCGGATTGTCGACGTCGGTGTCGGTCAGCCTGCCGCTCGCCGTCGGCTTGCCGTGGTGCTCGCAGTCCGGCTCGGTCACCGAGCCGGTGGTGCAACCGCTGATGATGGCCGGATCGTTCGTGCCATGAATGGTGATTGTCACCAGCTGCGCGGTTCCGTCGATGGTGGTCACTGTGAAAGTGTCGGTCAGCGTGTCGCCGACATTCAATGCCTGCACGACGCAATTGTGGTTGTCGAGCGTGTAGGTCCAGACACCGCTGGCCGTCATCGTGAAGCAGCCGTAGCCGTGATCGCTCGCCCTTGGTGAGGTCACCGGCGTGAACCTGTTCGGAATATTGTCGACATCCGTATCGGTAAGCTGGCCGGTCGCGGTTGACGGCGCGCAGTTCTCGCGCCCGTCTTCCGTCACCGTGCCGGTTGTTGCGCCGGAAATGATGGCAGCATCGTTGGCGCCATTGATCGTGATGGTGATCACCTGTGGGGTGCCATCGATGCTGGTCACCGTAAAGGTGTCGGTCAGCTTGTCGCCGACGTTCAAAGCCTGCACCGCGCTGTTGGATTGATCGAGCGTGTAAGTCCAGGTGCCATCCGCGGTCATCGTGAAGGTGCCGTAGCCGCGGGCACTCTGCGTCGGCGAATTGACGGCCGTGAAGGTGTTGGCGGGATCGTCGACGTCGGCAGCCGAGAGATGACCGGTCGCGACGGGAACGCCGGGTATTGCATTGGCGATGCCGCCGGCTTCAATCGATGAGCCGGTGGTCGTTCCGGAGATGATCGCCGTGTCCTCGGCTCCGTCGATGGCGATCGTGAAGATCTGGCCGGCCGAGAGCGACCCGTCTGTCACTGTAATCGAAAAATTCTGTGTGGTCGGCGTCTTCAGCGCGTTGATCGCGACATTGTCGGGAACGAAGGTATAGGCGCCAGTCGCGCTGTTCAGATAGAGCGTGCCATAAGAGCCGGTCTGCGATACGTCGTAAGTCACGCCATTCAGGACAGTATTGCCCGCAGTTCCGCCGCTAATGGAAAAAGTCAGCACAGCGTTGAGGCTGGAGCTGCTGGCGCTGAACGTTCCGCTTGTCGCGGCAAAGTTATCAAACACGGCAGTGTCGAGTTCGAGCGGTCCCGCCTGAGCGTTCAGGGTTGGCGGCGTTCGTACGATTATGAACTCGGGCACCTTGATGACGATCGGATCCACGGCCGCTTTTGGCGCCGCGGGTGGGTCAGGTGGTATGAAATTGATCGGCTGCAGCGGCAGCGATTCGACGAACGGAGGGGTGCCGGACCCGTGCGTGCCGTATCCCTTCGCGAGATTGGCGAGCACCTCCTGCTGGGCCGTCCGCAGTTCCTCCATGCGGCTCGTGCTGTTGTCGAGCTGATTCACCGCAACCGAGGAGCCGGTCTTGTGCAGAACGACCGTGTGTCCGGGATCCTCGACAATGATGTGCCGCGGGACAGGCTCCTTGGTCGTGAGCTCGAATGCGCCGTGCGCGAAATCCTTGTATGTAATCCTGTCATCATCGAGGAACGTTGCGTTAGGGTCTGCGGCCTTGGCCTCTTTGATCCCCGAGAACAGCAATGCCGTGAGCGACAGCGTCCAGAAGCCGCCGGCGGAGGCCCGATAACGAACGTCAGCAGTGGGTTCATCGAGAGAGCCGCTTCTCGCCAGCTTCGCTCGGGGATTCCGGACCGCAGCGGCGTCGCACTCATCCCCGTGTCCTGCAGTTGACGTGACGGCCATTGTTCCACCTCGACTGCCAGGCGGTCGGGCTGGGGCGTTGCCGTATCTTTGCTGGCTTGTCGCGTTACGCGATCAGGAGCAAATTTGCGTCGGCAACCTCGGCCAGTTCCGCCGAAGGTCCTGGTTTCCAGGAGTTCCGCTCGAGCGGGTCACGGCAGAATTGCTGTCGTTTCGCCGGCCGGCACGGCTGTTCCAGCGAAAAAACTGTTTGAAATTGCGGGGCTCGGATAGTGGCTCTTTCGGGCCTAGTTATCCCCCATTCGGAGTAGGCCGAGGTACCCAGTTTGGGGGAGGTGGTTTGCGGCGCCTGGTCTGCCATTATGTGCGGCGGCTTTATGTGCGGCGGCTTTCGCCGAAGATGTCGGAGCCGTTCCGGTGCTCAAGGACAATATCTTCAAAAGAGGAAGAGCCATGGGCGGGCATGGGACGAGCATTCTGGTGGCAGGTGTCGTTGCTGCGCTGGCCTGTTCTTCACCCCACCCAACCCGAGCGCAGAGCGATTCTCCGGGGCATGCGGTTCTGGACTCGTCATCAAAGCCGATTGGAAAGGTCGTCACAGCCTCTGGCTCGGTCGCCATCGAGCATGCGGGAGCCGTCATTGTCCAGGCGAACGTCCAGCAAGAGCCTGCCCAGACCAAGATCGGCGACCTCGTCTATTTGGGCGATGTGGTCCGAACCGGCGCCGACGGACGGGTCGGCATCAACTTTGTGGATGGAACCTCGTTTAACTTATCGAGCGATGCTCGCATGAAGTTGGACGAATTCGTCTACGATCCAAATGGGACGGCCAATTCGACGGTCATCAACCTGACCAGGGGGACGTTCGTTTTCGTTGCCGGCAGCGTTGCGAAAACCGGCGACATGAAGATCGAAACTCCGGTGGCCACGATGGGCATTCGAGGCACCACGCCTCACGTCGAAATTTCAGATGACGGCACCACCAGGTTTTCTACCCTCATCGAGGAGGGAAAGAACAAATATACGAAAAAGTCCGGAGCAGCCCCATCGCCGCAACCCGAGCAGAAGGCCGAGCGCAGGCTCAACCTGAACATCTGCCGAGGGTGCTAGGATTGGCATTCTAGCCCGCGCAAACTCGGAAGATCGGGGAGCCTGACATGGAACCAAGATTGTCCGTTACCAGAGGCGTATTGTCTGTTGTTGTCCTGCTGTTGGCTGGATTGCCGGTCGCGGCCGAGAATTCCAATGTGAGGGGCAGCTACCTCAGCAGTATCGAACTGTGCAACGGGACGAATGCCACGCCGCTTGATGCGCGGGTCAGTGCCTGCACGGCCTTCATAGAGTCGCATCAAGGTACGACGACAGCCTTGGCTATCGCCTATAACAATCGTGGCAATGCCTACACCGCAAAGGGCGACTACGACAGAGCCATCCGCGATTTCGATCAGTCGATCGAGCTCAATCCGACATACACAAAGGCCTACAACAACCGTGGTGTGGCTCATTTGAGGAAGGGCGAATATGAACCGGCGATCAAGGCCTTTGATGATGCGATCAGGCTTGACCCCGGTTACGGAGGTGCCTTCGTCAATCGCGCAGCAGCCTATTTGAAGAAAAACGAGTACCAGCGCGCGGCGCACGACTATGACGAGGCCATTCGCCTCCAGCCCGACTCGCAAGCCGCATGGAGCGGACGATGTTGGACCCGGGCGGTTCTCGGTGCCTGGCAGGCAGCGCTGGAGGACTGCGACAGAGTGCTTCAATCGGGTTCGACCAGCGCCGCCGTGTACGACTCGCGCGGGCTGATCCACCTGAAGATGGGAGAGTTCGGTGCGGCGATCGACGACTACAATTCTGCCTTGCGAGCCGCTCCTGAACTGGCGAGTGCGCTTTTTGGACGCGGGCTTGCCAAGCTGAAGCAAGGTGACCGGATTGGCGGCGACTCCGACATTTCATCGGCAAAGACAATTCAGCGTAATATTGGCGACGAGTTTGTGCGGTATGGCCTCGGTTACGACTGAGTTCGCAACTTGGCTCCCGCTTCCGCTCGTCAATTGTCGTGAACGAGTGGTTTGAGGTGGCATCGACGATCCACGCGATGCCGATCCTGCAAGTTGCTTTCTGGTTCGGGGAACCGAACGCAAGCTTTTGATGTGAGGCGGCCTGGTGAGGCTGAGCGAATGGGAGGTGAAGATGGATGCAAGGTTCGCGCTCATCCGGGTTCACGACGAGAGTATTCGCCGCTATCAGCGCTTGCTGAACACGCGGCTAACGGATCTCGAACGTGAGTACATCGAGAGTCGAATCTCGGAAGCACGATCGACCTTGCAGTCAATTCTCGAAGCGCGAGGTGAGACGCGCTTCCGAAAGATTGCGGACCACGGGGCGGGGACGACAGAGTGTTAACAACTCCTTAACGCTTGCTCCTCAGATTCGGTGCGCGAACGCTTCACCTCGCACCGGGCCTCTCGACGCGATGCGCCAGGCCAAGTCTTCAATACAGCATTAACAAGTCCTTAATTGGCAAAACCTACAGTCGACGGCACGGGCCGGCGCCAGTGCCGGCATGGGCCGTCGAAATCGGAAGAAATGCCGCCAATGGCGCGAGAGGCTGCCGCTGGATTGTTGTCGCGAGCCCGCGCCCTGGCGCGTGGGCTGCCGCATCATGTCGGCAAGGCATCCGTATTGGCGGCCTGCCTTCTGATCGGCCTCAGTGCTGCCCGTGCTGCCGACCCGATCCGGGGCGAGGCGACCTTTTCGGCCGCGGGCGGCTTTGCCCGTCTCGTCGTCAAGCTCGGCGAAGATGTTCCCTCCGAGGTGACGACCGCCGGCTCCATCCTCATCATCCGCTTCGACCGGCCCGTCGACATTCCCGTCGACCGTGTCCCGGAAGGCGCGCCGGATTACGTCAACTCCGCCCGCCGCGATCCCGACGGCGGGGCGATCCGGCTGTCACTGGCGCGACGCGTTACCGTCAACACAATGAATGCCGGCGAGCGCACCTTCATCGATCTGTTGCCGGAGGGCTGGAAAGGGCCGCCGCCGCCCCTGCCGATGGACGTGGTCAAGGAACTGGCCGAGCGCGCGCGGGTTGCCGAGCGCGCGCTGCGCGCCCAGCGCGCCGCGGCCGAGACCAAGAAGCGTCCGCCGATCCGCGTACGCGCCTCGGTGCAGCCGACCTTTGTCCGCTTCGTGTTCGAGATGCCCGACGGCGTCGGGGTTTCCTCGGTGCTCAACGAGCAGAAGCTCACGCTCGCCTTCAACGCCAATCTGAATTTCGACTTAGCCGATGCGGTCGTCGCCGCACCACCGAACGTTGCCTCGATCAGGCAGAAGGCTGACATCGACCAGACCACTGTCGACATCGCGCTGATCGGCGATGCCGACGTGCACTCGTTCCGCGACGAGAAGAACTATGTCATCGACGTCGCCTTCCAGCCGGACAAGGGCAAGGCCGCCGCGACGCCCGACGCGATGATTGCGCAGGCAAAGCCTGCCGCTGCGCGTGGAGCGCATCCCGCGGCCGAGAAGCCGAAGGAGACCCATCGCGAGATCACGCCGCCGACCTCCGAGGCGATCGCCCGCGAGGCCAAGATCGAGATCAAGCCCGAAGCCGCAGCCGCTGCGCCGCCTGCCGAGACGCCGAAGCCCGCGCCTGCGCCAGTGGCGGCCGTGACGGAAGCGCCTAAGCCCATGCCGGCAACCGAAGTAGCCGCACCGGTCGTTCCTCCCCAGCCGGTGGCGCCTGCCGCCGTCGAGACGCCCAAGGAGCCGATGAAGGAGGCTGCGAAGGAGCCGATCAAGGACACGCCGAACGAGCCAGCCAAGGAGACTGCCAAGGAAACCGCCAAGGAAACCGCCACGGCAGCTCCGGTCGAGGCGCCGGCCGCGCCGCAGCCCGCCGTGGCCAGCGTCGAGGTGCGCCGCGACAGCGACGGTCTTCGCGTGACGTTCCCGCTTCAGGTCTCTTCTCCCGCGGCAGCGTTCCGCCGCGGCGACACCGTCTGGCTGGTGTTCGACTCGTCGAAGCCGATCGACATCGAGGCGATCCGCGCCAAGGGCGGCGCGATGATCGGCGAGGTCGGCCGCATTCCGCTCGATAAAGGGCAGGCGGTTCGCATTCGTCTCACCCGTCCGCTGGTCTACTCGCTGACGAGCGAGGAGGTCGGCAAGGAGACGAACTGGCTCCTGACACTCGCCGACAAAATCCAGGCGACGCCGCTGCCACTGATGATCTCGCGCAACATCACCGATCCGGCGCTCGCCAACATCGCGATCCCCTTCGCCAGTCCTGGCCTTCTGCACAAGCTCACCGATCCCGATGCCGGCGACACGCTCTACGTCGTAACCGCGCAGCGGCCGATCCGCGGCTTCATCAAGCGTCAGGATCTCGTCGATCTCTCGCTGCTGGAGTCCGCGCACGGCATCGCCGTCCGGCCGAATTCCGACGAGGTTGGCGTCGAGGTCGGGTCCGACAAGGTCATTCTCGGCAAGAAGGGCGGTCTGACGCTGTCGCCGGTCGACATCTCGGCCGAGCGGGCCCCGACCGCGGTGCGGCCGATCTTCAGTCCCGAAGGCTGGCGAAAGGGCCAGTCGGAGAACTTCATGTCGCGCCAGAGCGAGCTCGTCACGGCAATCTCGGCCGTCGAGCCGGCGCAGCGCTCGTTGCCGCGGCTCGATCTTGCGCAGTTCTACATGTCGCGCGGCATGTATCACGAAGCGAAGGCCATCACCGACGTCATGCTCGCCGATCCCCTGAACAAGGAGGAGAGCGGCGCACTGATCATGCATGCGATCGCAAGCATCCTGATCGGCCGTCCGGCGCAGGGCCTGACGGATCTCGCCAATCCCGTGATCGGCAACAGCCACGATTCACAGCTCTGGAAGGCGCTCGCCTTCGCGCGCCAGGGCAAATGGGCGGATGCGCGCGAGAAGTTCAAGAATGTCGAGTTCGCGATCGCGTCGCTGCCGCTGGACATCCAGCGCATCGTGACGATGGACGCGATGCGCGCCGCGCTCGAGGTGAAGGACTATGCCGGCGCCTCCAAGCGCCGCAGCGAGATCGAGGTGGTCGGCGTTCCGCCTGAGGCCGCGCCCGGCTTTGCCGTGCTGCGCGGCCGGCTCGCCGAGGCGCTCGGCCACGACAAGGACGCGCTCGACGACTACAAATTCGCGGTAGCCTCGAACGACAGGCAGGCGGCGGCCGAGGCCAGGCAGCTCGAGATAGCGCTCCGGCAGAAGCGCGACGAGATCACCAGGGAAGACGCGCTGCGCGAGCTTGAGATCCTGGCGATGACCTGGCGGGGCGACGCCATCGAGGTGAAGACGCTCCAGATGCTGGCGCAGATGTATGCCGACATGGGACGCTACCGGGACGCTCTTGCCGCGGCGCGGACCGCGACCAGGCTTCAGCCCAACGCCGAGGCCTCGCGCCAGGCGCAGGACCTCGCGTCCGAACTGTTCACGCAAATATTCCTCGGCCCGAAGGGTGACGAGTTGCCACCGATCGAGGCGCTCGGGATGTTCTACGAGTTCCGCGAGCTGACGCCGATCGGCCGGCGCGGCGACGAACTGATCCGCCGCCTTGCGGATCGTCTTGCCTCGATCGACCTGCTCGATCAGGCCGCCGAGCTCCTGCAATACCAGGTCGATCACCGTCTCGAAGGCGCGGCCCGCGCGCAGGTCGCAGCGCGCCTTGCCATGGTCTATCTTGCCAACCGCAAGCCGGACATGGCGATCTCGGCGCTGCGTGCCAGCCGCATCAGCGATCTCTCCGGCGAGCTGCGCCAGCAGCGCCTGCTGTTGGAAGCGCGCGCGCAGAGCGACGTCGGCCGCCACGATCTCGCGCTCGATATCGTCTCCAACGTCACCGGGCGCGAGGTGATTCGGCTCCGTTCGGACATCTTCTGGGCCGCGCGGCGCTGGCGCGAGTCCGCAGAGCAGATCGAGCTCTACTACGGTGAGCGCTATCGCGACTTCAAGCCGCTCAATGCGGTCGAGAAGAGCGACGTGATCCGCGCTGCGGTCGGCTACGCGCTCGCCGACGACTCGATTGGACTGGCGCGCTTCCGCGAGAAATATGCGCCCTTGATGAGCGAGAGCGCCGACCGGCTCGCCTTCGACATTGCGAGCAAGCCGGCCGCGGCCTCCAGCGCCGAATTCGCCGAGATCGCCAAGCTCGCCGCCGGCGTCGACACGCTCGACGGCTTCCTGCGCGAGATGAAGCTGCGCTTCCCCGACGCCACTGCGCGCGCACCGGCCGCGCCGCAGGCCAGGGACGAGACCGAGCACACCGGCTCGCTGCCGACGATCCCGGTCGTGCGGCAGATCAAGATGACGCGGTAGGATCCGTGCTACCTTCGGCCTCTCGACAGTTGCCCGTTGAAGCGGCAACCTGCGTGTCTTCATGCCGGGAGAGAGTTGATATGAGCAAGCCTGCCAAGACCGAAGCCGAACTCATCGCGATGGCGCGGGCCGAATTGAAGGTCCATGCCGATTGCCCCGACGGCATGACCATCTCGATCATTCGCGACGGCGACAGCTGGGAGTTCCGCGCGGCCGCAGATCAGGCCACCGTCGACAAGCCCGGCTATCCCGAGTGCGTGGCGATGCTGGTGCAGGTCGGAGATCACCTCAGCAAGCAATATGACGTGAAGGGGTAGGCGGTCGTCGCCCGAGCCGCCGCCATGCTCTCCGTCATTGCGAGCGCAGCGAAGCATCTTTCCGCGGAGACGGTCTGGATTGCTTCGTCGCAGGGGCTCATCGCAATGACGGGCAGAGGACTAATGTTCCATGCCTGGTCCACGCGCGCGGCGGCATTCTGGATTGCTGCGCGCTCGCAACAACGACGGGGATAGGGCGTGCCTTCCCGCCCGTCACCCCCCATAGCTTTGCACCAGACTTCCTGCCACCAGCGACCAGCCGTCGACTAGCACGAAGAAGATCAGCTTGAACGGCAGCGAGATCGTAGCCGGCGGCAGCATCATCATGCCCATCGACATCAGCACGGAAGCGACGACGAGGTCGATGATCAGGAAGGGGAGGAATAGCAGGAAGCCGATCTCGAAGGCGCGCTTCAGTTCGGAGATCATGAAGGCAGGGACGAGAATGCGGAGTGCGAGCTCGTCGGGGGTGGCCGGCGGCGGCTCGCCCGAGAGATCCAGGAACAGCTTCAAATCCTTTTCGCGCACGTTCTTTTGCATGAAGCCGCGCAAGGGGACGGAGGCGCGCTGGAGCGCATCCTCGACGCCGATCTGGTTGGCGACAAGCGGGCGGATGCCTTCGTCATAGGATTTTTGTAAGACGGGTCCCATCACAAAGAAGGTGAGGAACATCGCGAGTGCGATGATCACCGTATTGGGCGGCGCGGTCGCCGTGCCCATCGCGGTGCGCAGCAGCGACAAGACGACCACGATGCGCGTAAACGAGGTCATCATGATCAGGATCGACGGTGCGATCGACAGCACCGTGAGCAGCGCGATGAGCTGGATCGCGCGCTCGGTGACGCCGCCACCCTGACCGCCGAGATTGATGCTGATGTCCTGCGCATGCGCAGGCATCGCGAGCGATGCCGCGCCGATCAGGACAGAAAGAAAAAGAACTCTACGCGGGAGGGCCGGCAGCCTCACGAAGACGGCTTCGGACGGCCAAGCAGGGAGGCCATCTCGTCTTCGAGGTTTTCAAAGCTGGTCTTTTCCGGGGCCGGCTTGGCGGGCGGGGCCGGTGGCGCCGGAGGCTCGTTACGCGCCGCGCGCTGAGGAGCCGGCTCGGGCGCAACGGGAGGCGCGACCGTCTCGCCGGCCGGGCGGCGCAGGGCGGCTTCGAGTCGCTGGGCCATTTCGGCGAGATTCTGCTCGGCGCTCGACGGGGCCGGGGCGGGCGCCGGCGGCGGAACAGGCGGAGCTTGCGGCACAGGCGGAGGGGGCGGCGGCGCGGCCGCGCGCTCGGCGCGCACCGGTGGCACTTTCACCGGCTCGCTCTGGCGCGGCGGGCGCGGCATGATCGATTCGCCGCGGGCGACGCGCGGCGGCGGAACGGGTTCGGGCCGCAGCTCGCGCTCGGGGCGCGGCGCGATCTGCTCGGGCGTAAAGCCGGCCAGCGGGTCACTGCGGCGCTCGGCCAGAACGGGGGCGGGCCGGCGCACTTCGTCGGCGAAGGAGGGACGCGCGGGCCGTGGCGGCGGCTCGGGCATCTGCGGCTCGGGATGATCCAGCAGTTCGGGCCGCGGCGCTTCGTCGGCCCAGCCGCTGGTGTCCGGCATCGGGGCGAGGCGCGGCGGCTCACCGGCGTTGGGACGCTGCGGAAGCTGGTCGCGGCCGGGAACTGCGCGCACGATATTCGGCTCCACGACGATGTCGGTGGGGCCGCCGATCATCAGGAGATGCTCGATATTGTCACGCCGGACCAGCACCAGGCGCCGGCGACCGTCGACCGCGGCCGCATCGATCACCGCAAGCCGGGGCATGCGACCGCGCTGGGTGTTGGCGCCGAGCCGGCTGGTGGCGAATCGGCGAACCAGCCACGCAGCGACGCCGATCAACGCCAGAACGACGATGAACGCGACGATGAAGGTTATCGGGCTACCTTGCATACTTGTCCCCGGCAAATGGCGCTTTCACGTGCCACCCATGGTCAGATCCACCGACCACCGGCGTCCGATGCCCCAAAACTGTGATCTCTTAACATCCCACGGCAAGCTTTGCCGTCCCCAACTCTTAATAACCCATGAATCGCCCGATCCAAAACGACTTCTTGGGCTGCACGCGGGCCGCCAAGCGGTTGGGTTAATGCGGCTTTTGGGAGGCGTAGAAACACGGGGGCAAGATGCATGTCCCGGCCGGGAACATCGTGGCACGGCCGCTTTAACCACCCGTTAACCATACACGCGGCAAATTCTGCCTAGCTTCGGACACAGATCCGAATGGCGGAAGGAGCCGCAACGATGTCCATCAACGACCTCCCGGTGCTCTCGGCGCTTCGCACCAAGATGCAGTGGCACCAGGAACGCCAGCGCGTCCTGTCCGAGAACGTCTCCAATTCCGACACGCCCAATTTCCGGCCCCGCGACCTGGTCGAGCCGAAGTTCGACAAGACCGGTGCCGCCACCGGCTCGATGGGGCCCCTGGCGCTCGCCCGCACCAGCCCTTCCCACATGACGCCATCCGGCGCGCAGTCCTCCTTCGACCAGAACAAGAATGCGGGCTTCGAGACCCGTCCCGCGGGCAACACCGTCAACCTCGAGGAGGAGATGATGAAGGCCGCGAGCAACCAGATGGACTACGCGGCGGCGACCTCGCTCTATTCGAAGAGCCTGCATCTGCTCAAGACCGCGATCGGCAAAGGTTAGGACTAGCGGAGGCAGGTCATGGCCAATGACAGCAGCGACTTTGCCCGTTCGATGGCGATTGCGACCTCCGGCCTGCGCGCGCAGGCCGGACGCATGCGGGTGATCTCGGAAAACATCGCCAACGCGGATTCGACCGCGCAGAGCGCCGGCGGTGATCCCTACCGGCGCAAGGTGCCGACCTTCTCCTCCGCGCTCGACCGCACGCTCGACGCGCAGGTCGTCACCCTCGGCAAGATCCGACCCGACCAGTCCAGCTTCCGCGTCAAATACGAGCCGAACAATCCGGCGGCAGATGCGAGCGGCAACGTCAAATATCCCAACGTGAACTCGGTGGTCGAGATGACCGACATGCGCGACGCGCAGCGGTCCTACGAGGCCAATCTCAACATCATCAGTGCGACGCGCCGGATGATCCAGCGCACGCTCGACATCCTCAAGACCTGAGCAGGGATATTTAGCCATGGCTTCACCGACAATCGCCGCCAACGCCTATGCCAACCTTGCCCGCGTGCTGGAGAACAGCGGCGCGGGCAAGGGCAGCGAAGCGAGCGGACAATCCTTCGCCGCGCTGCTCAAGGACGCCGTCGGCAGCGTTATGGAATCAGGTCGCAAATCGGATGCGCAGACCGTGGCGATGGCCGCCGGCAAGGCCAACGTGATGGACGTCGTCACGGCGGTCGCAGACACCGACGTTGCGGTGTCCACGCTGGTCTCGGTCCGCGACCGCGTGATCGCTGCGTATGAAGACATCATGAAGATGCCGATCTGATTTCGGCGCTCGCCCCAATCGTCATTGCGAGCGCAGCGAAGCAATCCAGAACCTTTCCGCGGCGGCAGTCTGGATTGCTTCGCTGCGCTCGCAATGACGAGGAAACGGCGTTCCTCCTTGGTCGCGACGACGGGGAGGCAAGGAATGAAGAGGAAGTTTGCAATGACTGGACCTGAGACCCTCGACGTCGCGCGCGACGCCATCTGGACGATCGTGATCGTGTCATCGCCGTTGATGGTGGTCGGCCTCGTGGTGGGCGTCGTGGTGTCGCTATTCCAGGCGCTGACGCAGATCCAGGAACAGACGCTGATCTACGTGCCGAAGATTTTGGCTATCTTCGCCACGATGCTATTGGCGCTACCTTTCATGGCCGACGCACTCCATGCCCACATGCTGCGGATCTCGTCGCGAATCATCGGCGGCTGAGGCAAGATGCGTCGCGCGGTGGATTTGACATTCGCCCCGGGGCTCCCGGGGGGTGCGATGGCGAATGTCAAATCCAACAGCCGCGCGACTATTGATCTTTGCGAATGCCCCTTTGGCTCCAACATTCGCAAAAATGCCTGCCGCGACGGCATGCGAATGTTGGAGCCGGGGCATTCGGCTATGCGCATCGACATCTCGCTGCTGCCGGCGCTCGCCGCGGCCTTCATGCTCGCCTTCGCCCGGGTCGGCGCGATGGTGATGCTGCTGCCGGGCCTGGGTGAGACCAACATCCCGACGCGGGTGAAGCTGTCGATTGCGCTGTTGCTCACGCTGATCATCCTGCCCCTGCATCGCAACGCCTACCATGTCGACATGGGCTCGATTGCGTCGCTGCTCGTGCTGATGCTGCATGAGATCGTGATCGGCATCGTCTTGGGCGCGACCGCGCGCGTGACGCTCGCGGCGCTGCAAGTCGCAGGCTCGGTGATCGCACAGCAGATGGGACTCGGCTTCGTCACCTCGGTCGATCCGACGCAGGGGCAGCAGGGCGTCCTGGTTGGCAATTTCCTGACCATGCTGGGCGTGACGCTGCTGTTCGCCACTGACAGCCATCACCTGGTGATTGCGGCGTTGAACGACAGCTACGCGATCTTCTCGCCGGGCGAGACGGTGTCGAGCGGCGACGTCGCCTCGCTCGCGACGCGCGCCTTCGCCGCCGCGTTCCGGCTGGGCTTGCAACTCTCCGGGCCATTCCTGGTGTTCGGACTCGTCTTCAACATCGGTCTTGGCGTGCTGGCGCGGCTGATGCCGCAGATGCAGGTCTACTTCGTCGGCGTGCCGCTGTCGATTTTCGCTGGCTTCCTGGTGCTCGGCGTGGTGATCGCGGCGATGATGGGCACATTTCTCGACTACTTCATCGGTGTCATGCACCAGATGATGCCGCTCAGGTGAGGGATCGATGGCGGAAGACAACGATCCCGAGAGTCAAACAGAAGACCCGACGCAAAAACGTCTCGACGAGGCGCTCGAACGCGGCGACGTCGCCAAAAGCCAGGAAATCAACACCTGGTTCGTGATCGCGGGCGGCACGCTCGTGGTCTCGTCCTTCTCGGGTTCGATCGGCGGCGGCCTGGTGACGCCGATGCGCAACCTGCTCGCCAATTCCTGGATGATCAAGACCGACGGCAGGAGCCTGCTCGCGCTGATGCAGCAGCTCGAATTGGTGGTGCTCGCGGCGGTCGGCGTGCCCTTGCTGATGTTGGCGCTGGCGGCGATTGCTGGCAACATGCTTCAGCATCGCCTGGTCTGGTCGGCTGAGTCCCTGAAACCCAAGTTCAGCAAGCTCTCACCCGCCGCCGGCTTCAAGCGCATCTTCGGCAAGCAGGCCGCGGCCAACTTTCTGAAAGGTCTCGGCAAGCTGATCGCACTCGGCGCGGTCATGACCATGATCCTGTGGCCCGAGCGGCACCGGATGGAGGCGATGGTCAAGCTCGATCCGTCCGCCATGCTGGGCGCCACCACCAGCATGACCATCCACCTTCTGGGCGCGGTGGTCGCTGCGCTCGCGATCGTCGCCATCGCGGACTACTTCTTCCAGTATCGAAGCTGGTTCCAGCGGCAGAAAATGTCGCTCCAGGAGATCAAGGAAGAGTTCAAGCAGTCCGAAGGCGACCCGCACATCAAGGGCAAGATCAGGCAGCTCCGGCAGCAGCGCGCCAAGAAGCGCATGATGGCGGCGGTTCCAAAGGCCTCAGTGATTATCACCAACCCGACCCACTATTCGGTGGCGCTGTCCTACGAGCGCGGCATGTCAGCGCCGATCTGCGTCGCCAAGGGTGTCGACAATCTCGCCTTCAAGATCAGGGAGATCGCGCGCGAACACGACATCCCGATCGTCGAGAACGTACCGCTGGCGCGCTCGCTCTACGCGACCGTCGAAATCGATCAGGAAATCCCGGTCGAGTACTACCATGCGGTTGCCGAAGTCATCGGCTACGTCGTCCGGCTGAAGCGCGGGTTTGGCGCCGGACGGGGATAAAAAGCCCCGAAAAGTACCGGAAATGGCTGTAATCTGGGAATCAGCGTACGTTTCGCCGTTGCCGCCCTTGCGCCCGCGGGTCCGATTCAGGCAGGGAGGACCCCGCGTGCCCCGTGGCGCGTTCGTTTTCTGCCGACAGGCTGCGCCCGCTTGAGATGACCGCCGAGACCGACCACGACCTGACACGCGAACCCGTTGCGGCGCACGAGCCGGCGCCACGCTCGGGCAGCATCGCGCTCGTGCTGCTGGTGGCCGCCGGCCTCGTCGCGGTTGCCGTCGGCCTGATGACGCTCGGGCGCGTGCAGGCGCAGCCCTATATCCTTGGCATCCTCGCGGTGCTGGCGATGGTCGGCCTGTTTAGCCTGTTCGCCTTTGCAGCCGGCATCATCCGCTTCGCCGATCGCAATTTCGACGACCCCGTGATCGCTCGCATCTCCGATCATGCCTTTGACGGGCTCGCGGTCACAGATCCGCGCGGCCATGTGGTTTATTCCAACGCCGCCTATCTGACGCTGACCGGCGCCTCCGGTCCGCAGGATGTCCGCCCCGTCGAGCGTGTCTTCATCGGCAACCCCGACGTTTCCGAAGCGGTGTTCCGCCTGCTGAAAGCCGCGCGTGAAGGAAAACGGCAGCAGGAGGAGGTGCGCATCTCCGGCCATGACGGCAGCCAGGGCCGCTGGCTGCGCATGCGCGTGCGCCCGCTCGGCGCCGGAAAACGCGAGGCGAAATACGCGGTGTGGTCGATCGCCGACATCACCCGCGACCGCGAGCGCCAGGAGGACGTGTTCCAGGAGCTCCAGCACGCCATCGAATATCTCGACCATGCGCCGTGCGGCTTCTTCTCGGTCAACCTGGCCGGCGAGCTGGCTTACGTCAACGCAACGCTGGCGAACTGGCTCGATTACGATCTCGCCGAGATCGGCTCCGGCGGATTGAAGCTCACCGACATCGTCTCCGGCGACGGCGCTTCGCTCCTCACCTCGATCGTGGCGGTGCCGGGCGAGGTGAAGACGGAAGTCTTCGACATCGACCTGCGCATGCGCACCGGCAGGACCATGCCGGTCCGGCTCTACCACAAGCTCGCATTCGGCGCCGATGGTGCGCCCGGGCCCTCGCGCACCCTCGTCATCAGCCGCGCCCGCGACGAGCGCAGCGATCCCGATCGTGCCGCCGAAGTGCGCTTCATGCGCTTCTTCGATCATACGCCGATGGCGATCGCGACTGTCGACCGCGGCGGCAATGTCGTGCGCGCGAACGCGCGCTACGCCAAGCTCGGGCAGGCCCTCGGGCTCGACAGCGCCAGCAAGTCGATCTTCCGCGCTGTCAATTCGCGCGACCGACATCTGCTGATCGCGGCCATCAACCAGGCCGCCGAAGGCCAGGCCGACATCGCGCCGGTCGAGGTGGCGCTGGAAGGGTCGAAGGAGCGTTGGGGACAGTTCTTCGTCACGCCGGTCGATGCGGCCGAGAACGACGCTGAAGCTGCGATCGTCCACATGCTCGAGACCACCGAGCGGCGTGCGCTGGAGAACCAGATCAACCAGTCGCAGAAGATGGAAACGGTCGGCCAGCTCGCCGGCGGCATCGCCCACGACTTCAACAACGTGCTCTCTGCCATCATGATGGCGAACGACTTCCTGCTGAACGCGCACAAGCCGACCGATCCGTCGTTTCAGGACATCATGCAGATCAAGCAGAACGCGACGCGCGCCGCGACCCTGGTGCGGCAGCTGCTCGCGTTCTCGCGGCGGCAGACGCTGCGCCCGCAGGTGCTCGATCTCGGCGATGCGCTCTCTGACCTCACCATGCTGCTGCGCCGGCTGATCGGCGAGAAGGTGAAGCTCGATCTGATCCATGGGCGCGACCTCTGGCCGGTCAAGGTCGACGTCTCCCAGTTCGAGCAGGTCATCGTCAATCTCGCGGTGAACGCGCGCGACGCCATGCCCGACGGTGGCAAGCTGATCATCCGCACGGCCAACGTCACCGCGGAGGACGCGGGCAAGCTCGCCTACAAGGGCATGCCGGCGGCGGAGTATGTGCGGATCGAGGTCGCCGATACCGGCACCGGCATCCCCGCCGACATCCGCGACAAGATATTCGAGCCGTTCTTCTCCACGAAGGAAGTCGGCAAGGGCACCGGCCTCGGGCTCTCCACCGTCTACGGCATCGTCAAGCAGACCGGTGGCTTCATCTATGTCGATTCCGAGCCGGGGCAGGGCACCTCGTTCCACATCTTCCTGCCGCGCCACCATGCCGAGCCCGAGGCGCAGGTCGAGCCGCCGGCGGCGACGAATGGCGCGCCGAGCGTTGCCTCGAAGGAAGCTGCGCCTGCGGAGGCCAAGCAGCGCACCGATCTCACCGGGCAGGGCACCATCCTGCTGGTCGAGGACGAAGAGGGCCTGCGCGCCCTGAACGCGCGCGGCCTGCGCTCGCGCGGCTACACCGTGGTCGAGGCCGAGAACGGCGTCGAGGCAATGGAGATGCTCGAGGAGCAGGGCGGCGCAATCGACCTCGTCGTCTCCGACGTCGTGATGCCGGAGATGGACGGCCCGACACTGCTCAAGGCAATGCGCGAGAAGAACCCCGCCATCAAGTTCATCTTCGTCTCCGGCTATGCCGAGGACGCCTTCGAGAAGAGCCTGCCCGAGGGCCAGCAGTTCGACTTCCTGCCAAAGCCGTTCACGCTCAGCCAGCTTGTAGCGGCGGTGAAGGAGACGATGACGAAGTCGGGGTGAGGGCGTGTCTCGTGAGGGAGGATACCGACGCTGGGCAATCTCCGCCGTCGTCCTGGCGAAAGCCAGGACCCATTACACCGAAAGGCTGTCGTGGCGGAAGGTGTTGGCCAAACCAGTGCAAGACAACCACGCCCTGGGGTAATGGGTCCTGGATCAGCGCTCGCTCCGCTCGCTTGTCCAGGACGACGTTTGGGAAGCGGCCTGCCCCGAATGCCGTCATTGCGAAGAGCGGAGCGACGAAGCAATCCAGACTGTCTCCGCGGAAAGGCTCTGGATTGCTTCGCTGCGCTCGCAGCGACGTGTCGAGAGAGCGGAGCCCTTATCTCAAGTTGAAAACGCGCCGGTAACCTTTGACCACGGTTCCACCGCGCGCCCCTCCAAACCCCCGGCAAATATGGGCTTTTGCCACATCCCCGCGACTGAGGGCCGCAGTCGGGGCTTCCGAAACCGGCTTCACTTTTGTAGAAGGCTGCCCATCTTAGGGGCACGTCCCCATGCCGGGGATTTGGGAAACGCACATGAATTTCTCGCAACGTAGCCGCAGTTTCGTGAAGACGATTGCCGTCGTGCTGGCGCTCGCGCTGCCGACTGCGCTGGCGATCTCGTCCGCCGACGCCCGCGTCGGCGGTGGCTTCTCGTCGGGTTCGCGCGGCTCGCGCACTTACTCGGCGCCGCCGTCGACCACGACCGCGCCGGGCTCGGCCTCGCAGTTCAACCGCACCTACACCCAGCCAGGCGCAGGCATGAACTCGCCCGCAACCGCGCCCGCGCGCGGCGGCCTGTTCGGCCGCGGCGGCGGCTTCCTGGGCGGCCTTGCCGCCGGTTTCCTCGGCGCAGGCCTCTTGGGCATGCTGTTCGGTGGCGGTCTGTTCGGTGGTCTCGGCGGCCTCTCGTCGATCCTGGGCCTGATCCTCCAGATCGTGCTCGTGGTGTTCGTGGTGCGGCTGGCGATGTCGTGGTGGCAGCGCCGCCACACGCCGCAGGCCGCCTATGCGGGCGCTGATGGTAATGGCGGTTCGGGACCGCAGACGAACTATCGCAGCGGCCTTGGCGGTTTCGGCTTCGGCTCCAACAATGCGCCGCTCGAAATCCGGCCGGCCGACTATGAGGCGTTCGAGCGTCTGCTCGGCGAGATCCAGACCGCCTGGTCGAACGAGGACGTGGCCAAGCTGCACACGCTCGCGACGCCGGAAATGGTCTCTTATCTCGAGCAGGACCTCGCCCAGAACCGCGCGCGCAACGTCGTCAACAAGACCTCCAACGTCAAGCTGTTGCAGGGCGACCTCGCGGAAGCCTGGCGCGAAGGCGAGACCGACTATGCGACGGTGGCGATGCGCTTCGCGCTGACCGACAAGACGGTCGATCGCAACACCGGCGCGCTCGTCGCCGGCAGCGAACAGCCGGGCGAGGTCACCGAAATCTGGACCTTCGCACGGCGGCCGGGCGGCGGTTGGGAATTGTCGGCGATCCAGCAGACCAACTGATCGCGGACGGATCGAACAACAAGGGCGTCGTGCTTCGGCACGGCGCCTTTTTCTTTGAGCCGCGAGTATCTGATCCGGCCAGCCATCTGGCCGAAGCACTTAATTGCTTGTTGCCCGCGCAGAGCTCCCGCAATTTCGCGCCCGCCGGTTGGAGAAGGAGATATTCGGTGAGTCAGTCTGTCGCGCGCTCCAGGACAAATCACGAAACCGTCGCCAGGAATTCGTCCCTACCGCTGGAGGCGATCGAAACGGCTTATGAACGGATCGAGGCCGAGCGCGACCGCAATTGCTGGATCTATCTTCGCCCGCGGGAGGAGGCGCTCGAAGAATGCCGTAAGCTCGTGGCGCGCGCGCGGACAGGCGAAAATCTCCCGCTGCTCGGCATTCCCTTTGGTGTGAAGGACAATATCGATGTCAAGGGAATGCCGACCACTGCCGCATGCCCGGCGTTCAGCTACACGCCCTGGCAGTCCGCGCACAGCGTCGAACGCCTCACCGCGGCCGGCGCAATTTGCCTTGGAAAGACCAATCTCGATCAGTTCGCCACAGGCCTGTCCGGCGCGCGTTCGCCCTATGGCTCCTGCGCGTCGGTTGGCGACGCGCGCTATATTGCGGGCGGCTCCAGTTCCGGGTCGGCGGTCGCCGTGGCGGCCGGGCACGTCGCGTTCGCGCTCGGCACCGATACCGGCGGGTCCGGCCGCATACCTGCCGGCTTCAACAACATCGTCGGAATCAAGCCGACCGTTGGACTGGTGTCATCACGCGGGCTGGTGCCGAATTGCCCGACGATCGATTGCGTTTCGGTGTTCTGCAATACCGTCAGCGATGGCGAGGCGATCCTCGAAATTATCGAAGGGTTCGATTTCGAAGATCCCTACAGCCGCCTGCCGAGGGCCTTTTTCGCCAGCGGGGCGGGGCCATCGTTCCGGTTCGGCCGCATTGCGTCCGGCGATCTCGAATGCTTCGGCATGCCGGAATGCGGCGAGCTCTATGAGCGCGCCTGCGAGCGTTTTGTGCAGATTGGAGGAACGGCGATTGAGGTGGACTTCGCCCCATTCCGCCAAGCCGGGGAGTTGATGTTCAGCGGACCCTGGGTGGCGGAGCGGCGCTCGGCCATCGCTTCGCTTATGGACATCGATTCCGGCTCCTTGCTTGATGTCACGAGGACCGTGCTGGGCTCAGCCGCCGGCTATTCGGCGATCGACACATTTGGTGCCATTCACCGGCTGCACCGGCTTCGCCGCAACGCCGAGGCGATCTTTGCGGGCATCGATGCGCTGGTGGTCCCGACTGCACCGCGGCCGTTCACGCTGGAGGAGATGCATCGCGATCCGATCACCCTCAACAATCGCCTCGGCTACTACTCGTACTTTGCCAATCTGCTCGATCTCTGCGGCGTGGCCATTCCGAACGCGACACTGCCGAACGGCATGCCCATGGGCGTGACCCTGCTGGCGCCGGCCTGGCATGATCGCGCGCTGATCGGGCTGGCGCGGCGGTTCGAGGCCAGTACGGGCGGAGCGGCGTTCGAATTGAAGTCTGGCGGCTGAAAGGCGGATATTATTCCATCTCCTGCCCGAGTGTCGAAAGATCCAGGATCGAAATCACGGATCTGTCGTACCTGATCACGCCTTGCTCCTGGAGCCGCGCGAGTTGCACTGTCACCCATTGGCGGGTGGATCCGATGAGATTGGCGAGATCGCCGTGGGTAAACGGCATGCCGACGACGATCTCACCGTCGCGCTTCACGCCGTAGACGTGCGACAGGAAGATCAGCAGGCTATGCAGCCGTTCGGTCACCGAGCGCGTTCCGAGCATCTGGGCCATCGCCGAATAGCATCGCGCCTTGAATGCCAGGGCGTCCAGCAAGGCGACAGCGATCGCCGGCGATTCCAGCGCAAGCCGCCGCAACGCCAGTCCGGGCATGAACGTCAACCGGCTGCGCTCGGCCGCAACCGATGACCACATGTGCGGGCCCGTTCCGAATATATCGGGGCCGCCGACGAAGTTGCCGGGAAACCAGTAGGCGAGCGTGACCTCGCGCCCCGACGGTGCCGCATAGTAGCTGCGTATGCGCCCCTCGCTGATCAGGTAGATCCCGGCCTGTGCGTCGCCCTGAGACCAAACCAGCTGGCCGGCTTCCAGGGCCTTCTCGCGTCCGATCGCACGCAAGCGATTGCAATCAGCCCGGTTGAGACCGTCCAGCAAGCCAGGCAGCGGCCTGACGAGATTGCCCGACTCTGCCAGCATCACACCAGCCGCTATCGCGCTGTTCGCCCTGTACATCGCCGGCTCCGCCTGTGAGACCCGGCATCGATTATTCAAGAACCATGCCAGCGCGCTGCGGTCCGCTTCACGTCTGCGAATTCTGGGCGATCAGCTCGCGTCCGACTGATTGAACGCCCGCAACCCTTCTGCGCGGATGACGTCGAGACAATCCTTCTTGAGGGCAAGATAAGTTGGCTCGACCATGATAGAGTTCGACCGCGGGCGCGGCAGCTTGACCGCGACTTCGCGCAGGACGCGGCCGGGTCCCGCGCTCATGATGAGAACGCGGTCGGCCAGCACGATGGCTTCATCGATGTCATGCGTGACGAACACGATTGTCGCCTTGATCCGGTCGCGCAGCTCCAGCAGATTGTCTTGCATCACCGCCCGGGTCTGCGCGTCGAGAGCCCCGAAGGGCTCGTCCATCAGCAGCACGCGGGGCCGGTTGGCCAGCGCTCGCGCAATCGCCACGCGCTGTTGCATGCCGCCGGACAGCGTGTTCGGATAAGCGTCGGCGAAACGCTTGAGACCGACCATCGCGATCAGATCGTCGGCGATGGCATTCGCTTCCGTCGTGGACTTTCCAAGCATTCTGGGGCCGTGGGCGATGTTCCTGCGGACGGACTTCCAGGGGAAAAGATGCGGCTGCTGGAACACCATGCCGACATCGGGTCGCGGGCTGTAGACACGCGAGCCCTCCACCAGGATGTCGCCTTCAAACGGCACTTCCAGTCCGGCGATCGTATTGAGCATCGTCGACTTGCCGCAGCCGGAGGGCCCGGCGATGCAAACGAACTCGCCAGGTGCCACGTCAAAGGAGAGGCGATCCACCGCGATGATCTGCCTGCGGTTGCTGTCGAAAACGATGCTCAGGTTTGAGACTTGAATGGCCGGTTGTTTCCGCGCCGGTTCGACGGAGGCTGGCGAACTTGCCAGAGCCGGTTTCATGATCGATCGAGGTCGCGACATCAGCGCCACCAGACGGTACGTTCCGCAAGAGCCGCAAACAGCCGGTCGGCAAGGAACGAAATCAACCCGAGCGCTGCGAGCCCGCCCATGACCTGGCCCGTTTGCAAATTCTGCTGCGCAATCTCGATCCTGTAGACAATGCCGGCGAAAGTGCCTGCGAGTTCGGCCGCGACAAGCGTGTAAAAGGAGATGCTGACGGCGGTGCGCAACCCGACCACGATGTAGGGAAGCGCGCCCAGCAGCACGATCTCCTGGAGCATCTGCCGCCGGGGCGTGCCGAGCATCAACGCCGCCCGAATCAGGCCGCGGTCGACCTTCTGCACGCCGATGTGGGTCGAAAGCCATACCGTGAAGAACACGCCCCATACGACGAGGAAAAGTTTTCCCGCCTCCGACAGGCCGAACCAGAGGATGACGATCGGCACGAAAGCAATCGGCGGAATGGGCCGCAGGATATGGAATAGCGGGGACAGCAGGCTCGAAATAACAGGGAACTGGCCGGTGAGAATACCGAGCAGGACGCCGAGCGCACCGCCCACGATGAACCCCGCGGTGACGCGAAAGAGGCTGGCCAGCAGATCGCCAAAGAACTGTCCGCTTCGCATCCACTCAAGGACGGCCGCAGCAACCACCGTCGGCGGCGGAAACAGCACCATGTTGACGGCCCCGGAACGGGAGACCAGTTCCCAGAGGCCGACGAACAAGGGAAGCGAAAGCGCCCCGACCAGAATATTGAGGCGGCGAAGACGAACTGAATCCGGCCGCCGACCGCGACCGTCAATGCGGAGAGCAATCTCTTGTCGTGCTGAAGTGCCGTCCTGCATGGCTGTGCGGGCGCCTATTTCCACGAAAGGGTGATGCGTGCGGGGTCGACCTTCTTCAGCGGCTCGGTGACGACGACCTTGCTGAAGTCGGGCATTGCCGCTCCCGGAGGATGGTTGCCGCTCTCGAGGCGCCACGCGGAGTGGGTCTTGAGAATCTCGATCAGCCGGTCGTCGAGACGCACCCGGTAAACATAGTCGGCCCAGATGGGAGCGAGTTCGTCCCGCTTCATGCCGACCGCGTCCGCCACGACCGTGATCGCTTCATCCGGGTGTGCCTTCATCCAGACCTCGGCATCGATCAGTGCGGCGATGAACTTCTCAACCAGCGCGGGGTTGGCATCCAGATAGGGCCTCATGACGACGATGTTGAACGTCTCGGAGTAGGTGCCCTTCGTATCGAGCTCAGCGGCGGCTTCGCCCAGGGCCTTCTTGGCGTTGGCGATGTGGGGTTCCCAAGTGTCGATCGCGTCGATGCTTCCGGCTGCAAGCGCCGGCAGCATCTCCTGCGGCCGCAGATTGACGAGAGTGACATCCTTGGGAGTCAATCCCTCAGACTTCAGCAAAGTCGCCGTGTAAACCTCGCTGCCGGTGCCGGCAGTGAATGCGATTCGCTTGCCGCGAAGATCTGCCTTGGTCTTGACGCCGGCCTTGGCAGCGACGACCGTCTTGAGGTCGGAGTATTCCATGCCGGCGACGAAGGCGATGGGCTGGTTTGCCATCGTCGAAGCGGTGACCGGCGCCTCCGCCGTCGTCGCGATGTCGGCGCCGCCCCCGATCACGGTGTCCAGGCACTGCTTGCCGGACGTGAAGTTCGAGACCGTGATGTCCAGTCCGTGTTTTTCGAAAATGCCCTTTGATTTGGCGACGATCGCAAGGCCGGAGATCGGTGCGAGGTTTTGCGCAAGCCGGGCTTTGAGCAATTCCGCGGCCGAGGCGCAGTGCGGACCGATGGCAAGGCAGCAAAGTGCGGCATAGCCGGCAATTGCCGCGATTGGGCGGACGGTGTTCCTGTGCATGACGATCTCCCCTCGCGCCGCCCGCGGCGGCAGCCCCGATGTGATCGCGGATACCGCCCTGAACGGTTCCACAACTGACTCCCGCGTCCTCCCCTGGACGATCACTTGAGGATCGGCCCACGTTGGTATGCTCGCCCGGCGCTATGGTCGCGGGAAGCAATTAATCGACATGGCCTTCGGGGGGCGCCCTCTGCGGCGGGGGCCCGTCCCGCACTGACGGAACCCAGGGCGGCGTGCTACATTGATCCCGACCCGCTCACGCTGACGGACCTCTCCCATGAAATACGAGCTCTACTACTGGCCCGAGATCCAGGGCCGCGGCGAATATGTGCGGCTGGCGCTGGAGGAAGCGGGCACCGCTTATGTCGATGTGGCGCGCGGGCCGCGCGGCTCGAGTGCAATGATGAAGATGATGGACGCGCATGGCGGCACACCACCTTTCGCGCCGCCGTTCCTTAAAGCGGGCAAGCTCGTCATCGGCCAGACCGCCAACATCCTGCTCTATCTCGGGTCGCGCCATGGGCTCGCGCCAAAGACCGAGGCCGGCAGATTGTGGGTCCACCAGCTCCAGCTCACGATCGCCGATTTCGTGCTGGAGATCCACGACACTCATCATCCGCTCGGGCCCTCGCTCTACTACGAGGATGCGCGGCCGGCCGCGAAGAAACGCACGGAGGAATTCTGGAAGGAACGCGTGCCGAAATATCTCGGCTATTTCGAGGAGCTTCTCGACGGCAATGGCGGGGTCTACGTCACGGGACGGAGGCTGACCTACGTCGATCTCTCGCTGTTCCAGATCGTCGACGGTCTGCGCTACGCATTTCCAAAGCGCATGAAAGCGTTCGAGAAGGAGGTTCCCGGCCTCGTCAACCTGCACGACCGAGTTGCGGCACGGCCGAACATCGCGGCCTATCTCGAAAGCGACCGCCGCATTCCCTTCAACGAGCAGGGCATCTTCCGCCGCTATAAGGAGCTGGATGTGTGAGTCACCAGATGCCCGGCACGAGGCGGTAGCGCACCCGCGCGGCATAGTCGGTGTAGCCGGGCAAGCCTTCTCTCAGCGTGCGCTCCTCGATGCGGATGCGGATCGCAAACAGGACGAGGAAGACCGGCGCGATCGCAAGGCCCCACCATGAGCCGAGCAGCAGCGGCATGCCGGTGAAGAACAGGATCATGCCGCTGTACATGGGATGACGGACATGGGCGTAGGGCCCGGTCGAGATCACGCGCTGCGCGCGCTCCGATTGCAGCTTCACCACAGGCGCGGCGAACGAGTTCTCGCGGAACACCCACAGCGTGAACAGTGTCGAGCCGAGGTACAGCAGGAAGCCGAGGGCTTGCAAGGCGAGGGGCATGTCGGAGGACAGGTGTCGCCGCTCCAGCCCCATCGCAAGCAGCCAGACCAGCAACACCACGACGAACACGGCCATGAAGATCTTGTCGGCGGGCGGCTGGTCCTTCTGGATGACAGGGCGAAGACGCTCGGCGAGCAGCGCCGGATCGAGCCGGTAGAGCCACCAGCCGCAGAGCGGGCCGAGCACCGCGGAGGTGATCAGCATCGCCCAGGCGCCGGGCCAACGCGTCGTGCCGGCGGACGCGAACAGCAGCGCGCCCATCCCGACGACGAAGATCGTGTTCTGCAGCAGCAGCCGTGCGATCATGCGCGGTTCCCGGACAAACCCTGCATGATACTGGTCCCGCTATCCGGCAAAGATGCGGCTTAGTGTGCGACAGGCCCGATCGAGCGGATCGGGCGGCTCACCTCGAAGCGCGCGGGATTAGGCGAGCTGATCGATTCTGGTGCCCTGTCCCGGTGGCAGCGGGGTCGGCAGCGGCGGCTGATAGGTCGGATCGTCGTCCCTGGTCTTGGCCTGATCGTCCTGCTGCTTGGTCGTGTCGTAGCTCGGGACCACGATCGCGATCGGCGGCGGCGCAACGCTGGAAACGCTCATCCACAAATCCTCACAGATAGAAACAAGTTACACTGGCCTGCGAGGGACGAAACTTCCGTCAAGGGAATCGCTAAAATGCGAGGGATTTGGCGCGGTGGAGGTGCGTTGTTCTTCGCGCCCGCAAGTCCGTGATTTCCGGGCACGACGATCCTCTCTCGTCATTGCGAGCCAACGGGCCACGCTCCGCGCGGACCCGTTGGCTCGCAATGGCGGAGTCTGTGGCGTGCGCCGCCGCGACACACGCGGACCGCATCGGCGGCGAGATCAAACGAGGAGTGCCCGACTTATTCGTCCTTCGGACGCGTGATCGCGATCGCCGCTTCCGCTTTCGTGCGCGTGCATTCCATGTTGAGGCGCTTGTAGCGCATCACCACCTTGTCGCCGCGCAACAGGCCCATGCGCTTCAGGCAGCGCGAGGCGCCGGTCGTGGTGTCGTCCTTGGGCAGCGTGAAGATGATAGCGGCCGCGGAGGCGACGAGGTCATAGAACTGCGGCGTCGGCCGGCGGTCGCCCTTGGCGTAGAGCTCGTTGGAATAAGTCTGCCCCTGCGCGCGGCAGCCGAGCGACAGCTCCTTCGCCGCCGGGTGGGTGAGATAGATGATGTTGGCGGCCTTGAAGTTGACCTTCAGCTTGTCGATGCCGCTCGCCAGCTGCTTGGCGATGTCGTCGCACTGGTCCGCCCGCGCCGGCGAGGCGAGGGCGACAAAGCCAGTGATTGCGGCGGCGAGTAGAAGCGCGCCGCGAACGTCCAATTTGAAAATCATGATGAAAAGCCCCTTAGACCACGTATTCAATCGTCGGCGCACGCAGAGCGCAAGGGGGCGGCCAAGCCGTACCCGGCAGGATCGTGACCCCTGTCTCTAGCGGACGGCGACCGGAAAAAGGGCCGCCGTGGCGCCGAATCGGGATGCCCCGACCGCGCCAGAGCGCCTTCCCTTTATGGCAAAAATGCTTAGAACGCTTCTATGCTAGGGGGCCCGCGCGAGGGCTCCAAAACCCGAGATCGACCCCATGAACGCTCCCACCGCCTTTCCCGACCTGTCCAAGTCTGTCCCGCCTTACAAGCACACGCCGCTGTTCCCGCTGGGGAAGGACGAGACGCCCTACAAGAAGGTCACGAGCGAGGGCGTCCGGGTCGAGAAGGTCTTGGGGAAAGACATGCTGGTGGTGTCGCGTGAGGCGCTGCGGGCGCTGTCCGAAGCCGCCTTCGGCGAGATCAACCACTATCTGCGCCCGGGCCATCTGAAGCAGCTCCGCTCGATCCTGGAGGATTCCGAGGCGAGCCCGAACGACAAGTTCGTAGCGCTCGACTTCCTGAAGAACGCCAACATCGCCGCCGGCGGCGTGCTGCCGATGTGCCAGGACACCGGCACCGCGATCATCATGGGCAAGAAGGGCTGCAACGTTATCACCGACGGCGACGATGAGGCCGCGCTGTCGGAAGGCGCGCGCGACGCCTACTTTCGCCGTAACCTGCGCTACTCGCAGGTCGCGCCGCTCTCGATGTACGAGGAGAAGAACACCGCCAACAACATGCCGGCGCAGTGCGAGATCTACGCCGAAGGCGACGACGCCTACAAGTTCATGTTCATGGCGAAAGGCGGCGGCTCCGCGAACAAGAGCTTCCTGTTCCAGGCCACGCCCTCGGTGCTGACCAAGGACCGGCTGCTCGCCTTCCTGAAGGAAAAGATCCTTACGCTCGGCACCGCGGCGTGCCCGCCCTATCACCTCGCGATCGTGATCGGTGGCACCTCGGCCGAGCTCTGCATGAAGACGGTGAAGCTTGCCTCCGCCCGTTATCTCGACGCGCTGCCGACGCACGGCTCACCGGACGGCAACGCCTTCCGCGACGTTGAGATGGAGAAGGAAATCCACAAGATGACGCAGTCGCTTGGCGTCGGTGCGCAGTTCGGCGGCAAGTATTTCTGTCACGACGTGCGCGTGATCCGCATGCCGCGCCACGGCGCCTCGCTGCCGATCGGGCTTGGTGTATCCTGCTCGGCCGATCGCCAGGTGCTCGGCAAGATCACCAAGGACGGCGTCTATCTCGAAGAGCTCGAGCACAACCCGGCGCAATATTTGCCGCAGGTCGAGCAGTCGCTCGGCGGCGAGGTCGTCAAGATCGATCTCAACCAGCCGATGAAGGACATTCTGGCGACCTTCTCGAAATATCCGATCAAGACTCGGGTCTCGATGACCGGCACCATGATTGTTGCGCGCGACTCCGCGCATGCCAAGCTGCGCGAGCGGCTGGAGAAGGGCGAGCCGCTGCCGGACTACTTCAAGAACCATCCGGTCTATTACGCCGGCCCCGCCAAGACGCCCGAGGGCTACGCCTCAGGCGCGTTCGGCCCGACCACCGCGGGCCGCATGGATTCCTTCGTCGACCAGTTCCAGGCCGCCGGCGGCTCAATGGTGATGGTGGCCAAAGGCAACCGCGCCCCGGCCGTGCGTGAGGCCTGCAAGAAATATGGCGGCTTCTATCTCGGCTCGATCGGCGGCGCGGCGGCGAACCTCGCCGAGCACTGCATCAAGAAGGTCGAGGTGCTCGAATATCCCGAGCTTGGCATGGAAGCGATCTGGCGCATCGAGGTCGTCGACTTCCCCGCCTTCATCATCATCGACGACAAGGGCAACGACTTCTTCAAGGAGTTGAACCTAGGCTGAAGAGGACGTCCCCGACGTCGTCATTCCGGGGCGCGCCACTTGGCGCGAGCCCGGAATCCATCGGGCCTCAGTGCAAGCGGTAGAATGGATTCCGGGCCTGCGTGCCTCGCACGCATCCCGGAATGACACCAATTCGGGACAAGCCCGGTGATGATGCCTGAGTGCTTGGAGAGGCCCTACGCTCGGGCGCCCGTGAACGGGAAGCTGCCCATCGGGCCGATGCTCATTTCGCCGTTGATGCTGTCGCCGGAGACGGTGCCGGTGAACTCGAGTGTGAGCGGCATCGGGTTGGTGATCGAGACCTTCCAGGAGACGTTGTCGCCGCTGACGGTGCCGTCGAAGATTTCGGCGGTATTGCCTTCCGCGCCTTGCGTGCCCGTGAGCGTGCCGTCCGCGGCCTTCAGGCTCAGCGTCGCCTGGCGTTCGCCCATCGGGGTCGTCATGGTCAGATTCCAGTTACCGTCTACGGCCATTCCCGTCTCCCAAGATAATCCGGCGAACCGCGACGATCCGCGGCCGGTCCAGCGTCGAGCCTATAACTCAACTTGCCGCGCCTGCCTAACGCTGTGTTAGGCGCGAGCGACGGCGCGCAGGCGGCTTGTGACGATGAGCCGCAGAGCGACGTGCTGCACGGCAAAGGCCAGGATCTTGGCGCCGCCCGCGACAACAAAGATGTAGAACGCCCACAGCTTCAGATCGCCGGTCGACGCGACCGCGATCATGCCGACGCCGATGACGAACATCAGCGCGGCCCAGAGATAGCCCGCAGCGGTCACATATTCCGGAACGGTCTCGGCGACGATCGGCGCCACATAGCGCAGCATCCAGCCCTGCTTGAGCATGATGATGCCGATCGCGAAATGCGCGATCGAGGGCTTTGCCAGCATGAAGCGGGGATCGTTGGTGAATAGCGTGACGGCGCCGAGCACCACGACCAGCGCGAGGCTCGCATAGGTCATAAAATTGAGCTGGCGTCCCCTGATGCGGGCGTAGATCACCTGCGCGATCGCGCCTGCAATCGCCACCGACGTCGCCAGGATGACGTTGTCGGTGACGAGGTAGATGAAGAGGAAGACGATGGCCGAGAGGAAGTCGGAGGCAAGGCGGGCGAATACGTCCTTCATCGTCGATCCTGTTCATCGGGAATTGGGCAGCGCGCCGGTTGGCGCACCGTACTTGATCCTGCGATACTCAGGATACCACTTTGTGAAATAGATCGCGCTGTTGCGGGCGGCGAAGGCAACCGCCAGGCTCGACCAGATCGGCAGGCCCGGGACATAGAGCAGCACGATGTTGGAGGCCATCATCAGCAGCGCGGCCGCGGTCCATGCGCCGGTGATGATGTAGTTGGCGCGCAGGAAGCCGGGCATCGCCGCGGTCTCGGCCGGGACGGCTTCGAGCGCATATTGCAGGGTGAAGGGGCGGCGGAGCAGCATCGAGCCGAGCGAGATGGCAAAGATGCCGACATCGACCGACAGCTTGACGGCGAGCGTCCCCACCGCCGGGTTGAGCACGGCGAGATAAAGGCCGATCCCCGCGAACACGATGGCCGAGCCGGCGGTCAGGATCTTCACCGAGCGGCCGCGGGCGACATCGATTGCGATGGTACCGAGGCAGATCGCGGTCGCCGCAAACATGCTGATGGTGGCGGAAGTCAGCAGCATGAGGAAGGCATAGACGCCGTAGGGGGCGAGGATCAGGAAAATCGCCATGGTCGCCTCGGTCAGGCCCGATCTTTACATTGTCAAGATCAATAGTCGAGCCAGAGGGTAGGATCAAGCGAAATCTTTACAATGTCAAAATGATGTGAATGACCTGCAAAAGGTGGATTGTTGCAATGGCTTGCTCGGAAAGCTCGTCGGCCGCTTCTGCCCACGGCAGGCGCGACAGGATCGTCAGCGCGCAGGCGATCAAAAGGCCGATGGTGAGGAAGATGCCGCCGCCACGGCAGACCAGAAATCGGAACGAGCCCGGCGTCGCGTACATGCCAAGCGGATGCAAGAGCCGCGACAGCAGAAGCGCACCCATCAGCAGGTGAATGCGCAGAGGCGATGCGCCGGACATTTCAAGCAGCGCGACCATCAGCGTGATGACCGGGACGTATTCCATGAAGTTGCCATGGGCGCGGATCGCGCTGCGCAGGCTCGCATTGCCACCGTCGTTGAACGCGGCCTGGCTGCTCCGCCGCAGCCGGATCACCTGGAGCGCGAGCGCGGCGTAGATCAGGGCGAGGATGGCGAGATAGTCGGCGGTGATTGTGGGGGCGTGCATGCGGGGCCTCCCTGGTGACACATCCGCAATGTCATTCCGCGGCACGCGACGCGTAAACGTGGTGCGCCCCGGAATGACGGAGGGAGAGGCGGCTAAGCCGCCTCCACCCAATTGCCGTGAAAGCCGTCGGGGACCCGGTGGCCGAGCTGCACCAGCGCGACCGGGCCGGCCTCGACATCGGTGGCGTTGAACACGGCGAGATCGCTGCGGTTCTCCCGCGCGCGCCAGACCACCGCGAGCAGCCAGCCATCGCCCTCAGTGGCGTCCTTCGATCGCTCGACAAAGACCGGCTCGGAGATGGTGTCGCCGGCCGGCAGCAGATAATGCCCGAGCCGTCTCCCTACGCCGTCGACATGGACGATGCCAGACAACGCGCCGAACATCGGCAGCCTCGGATTGGCGCAGGCGTACCAGCCGTGATGGCTCTTCAGCCCGGCACGGCGATCATCGACGCGCGGGAATTCTCCCGTGAGGTCGTCGAGATAGGTCTGCTGGAAGCGATCGGTGTTGCCGTCGAGATCGAAGGTCCAGCGGCAGTGGCGCGCGAACGATTTTTCGGGATTCGTCGGCCGTCCGTCGGGATGCGGAAACAGCGGCGCCTCCTCGAACTGCATGACGTCGGCGATGACGCGGTTGCCGTCCTCCCACGCATTCATGACGTGAAAGACGTAGCAGGCTTCGGCGCGGAACCAGACGATGTCCTTTGCCGTGCCCTTGCGCTTCATGACACCGACATAGGCGCCTTTGTCCGGCTCCCAGGCATAGGGTGGCCGGCCCGTCGTCGCGCGCTCCATGCTGCCGGTGAGTGGCAGGATCGGAAACAGCACGTGGTTTGCGGTGACGATGAAGTCGTGCACCATGCTGGCATAGGGCGCCTCGAAGCGCTCGAAACACGTCGCCCGGCCTGATGTATCGATCGATCCGTAGGAGAGGGCGGGCGTCAGCGGGCCCGCGGCGTTGTAGCCGAAGAACACCAGCTCGCCGGTCACCGGATCGATCTTCGGATGCGCCGTGAAGGTGCCGGCAACGCGGCCCTGATAGTTGCAGTAGCCGCGGGTTGCGAGGGTGCCCGGCTCGATCTCGGTCGGCAGATGCGCCTCTTCCAGCGCCAGCAGCTTGCCGGCGTGGAAAATGATGTTGGTGTTGGCGACGCCGCCGTCGGTCAGGTGCGCCGGTGCATCCGGCAGTTTGCGGCCGAAGCCGCCAAACAGGGCGCGGCCGGCGTCGTGCTCCGCGAGCCATTTCGGCGTGCGGACCCAGCGGTTACGATAGCTGGCGCGGCCGTTCTCGAGGTGAAAGGCGTGCAGCATGCCGTCGCCCACGAACCAGTGCGCGCCGGGCGATTCGAACTGCGGGTTGGGGCCGTTGCGATAGAGCGTGCCGTTCAAGTCGCGCGGTAATTCGCCGACGATCTTGAGGAAAGGTGCGTCGGCCTCGAACGGGATCGGCGCGAGATTGGTCCGGCGCGCTGCGAAGGCGTCCTGCTGCACGGCGTGGTCCCTCTCTATCTTTACATCGTAAAGATCAGATAATCGCGGAAGCGCCGTCAGTCAAGCGAAATCTTTACACTGTCAATATTGCGTCATATAGCTTGGCCATGGCCAAAACCGGGACCAGGACCAAAACCGAAACAGCTCGCGGCGCCCGCAGGACGTCATCCGCCGGTGGACGATCTCGCCCTGCACCGCGTGCCCCAAGCGCGAAGGCCGAGACGCCCTATCACCACGGCGCGCTGCGCGAGGCCCTGCTCGAGGCTGCCGAACGGGTGTTGGAGCGCGACGGGCTCGGCGGCCTCACGCTACGTGCGGTGGCTCGCGAGGCGGGCGTGTCGCACGCCGCGCCCACGCATCATTTCGGTGACCTGACCGGGCTCGTCAGCGAGCTCGCAGCGATCGGCTTTCGCCAGTTCAACGCGGCGATGGCGTCGGCCTGCAACGCCGCCACCACGCCGCTCGAACGCATGCTCGCGCGGCCCAAAGCCTATGTCGGCTACGCGCAAGCCCATCCCGGCATGTATGGGCTGATGTTCCGCACCGAGCGGCTCGACTATTCCAGGCCCTCACTGCACGAGGCTGCCGAGGCCTCCTTCGCCGGGCTCGCCAATGCCATCGGCGCGATGCGACAGGAGCAGATCAGCGGCAATGCGCTGACGCTGGATCAGGGTGCCGCGATCGCACGGGCCTGGTCGATGGTGCACGGCTTCACCACGCTGCTGCTCGATGGCCGGCTCAAGGACATTTTGGAGCGGCTGCCCAGGGGCACGACGGCCGAAGAGTTGCTGGAAGCGATACTGAAGTCGACGGTGGTTGGGAAGCTGCCGGGCTAGCGCATCGTCGCGAGCTCGATCGCGCGACCGCTCCCGCCGATGATCTTCACCTTGTCCTTGCCGCATCGGAAGTTGCGGGCAAAGTCGTCCGCGGCCTGCCGTGCCAGCGCGCGTTGGCGTCCGGATTGGCAACCGCATCGACATAGGCGACGTGGCAGACCGGTCCCGGCGGCAGCCGCGTCACCGAAGCAGGGCCTTGGTCTTCGGCCGTCCCGGCTTGTCGAGGTCGGTGCCGTCGGCGATGCGCCAGCGCTGGATGATCGCGAAGGGCGTTGCGCCATCGGCGCCATTCAAATGGTGGGCTCGGACGAATTGAATGGATGGAACCAGAGCTTTGCGGCCGGCTCCTCGGCGGCGGCGCGTCGGTTGCGCCCGACCGAGACGACTTCTCGCAAATCGTCCTCGGTGATCAGCACCACGAATCCGGCCTTGCCCGGACAGACACGCGTGGCGCTGCCGTCGAGCGCGCTCGGCTTGCCGACCTGACGGCAGTCTTTGGCGCGGTGGAGGTATAATCACTGCCCGGAGATTGGGCGCCGGTGCGATCGAGACCGGTGCAAACGACCAGCAAGGCCAAGCAACCCAATGTGACCCGCCTCATGACGAGCCTGTGCCTCTTGGAACTCCATCCGTCAGACGTCTTCATTGTGGGGAAGGTTCAAACAGGCCCTGACAGCGGCGCTGAATCGTTCTAGAAGAGCGCCTTCGCTTGGGCTTGTCCACGTCTCCTTCGCGTCGTCGTTATCTCTCGATCATGCCAGTCATCTCGTCGAACAAACCTTATCGCGTCGGCCGCTCCAAGACCGGACTCGGCCTTTTTGCCACCAAACCGATCAAGAAAGGGACCCGGATCATCCGTTATTTCGGACCGATCCTGGACTCGCGCATTCCGGAACAGGACGACATCGAGAACAAATATCTGTTCGAGCTCAACGGCCGCTGGACCATCGATGGCTCGGTGCGCAAGAATCTGGCGCGCTACATCAACCATTCCTGCCGGCCCAACGCTGAATCCGACGTCCGCCCGCGCGAGCGCAAGGTCTATATCCGCGCCATCAAGAACATCGAGCCGGGCGACGAGATTAACTACGACTACGGGACCGACTATTTCAAAGCCTATCTGAAGCCGATCGGCTGCAAGTGCGCCTCATGCGAGAAGAAGCGCAAAAAGCTGCGCGCCGAGGCGCGGACCGAGCGAGCCAAGGTGAAGGCGCGCGCGGAGCGCAAAGCCAAGAAGGCGGGAGCCAAGAATGGCGCCAAGAAGCTCAACGGCCACGCCAACGGCAAGGCGAACGGCCGCGCGCGGGCGTAAGTAACTATCACCTCCGTGTCATGCCCCGCGAAGGCGGGGCATCCAGTATGCCGCGGCTTATCCGTATCCTCTCGCTGTCTCTGGAATGCTGGGTCGCCCGGTCGAGCCGGGCGACGCGGTAGTGAGGCGGTCAGACCTTGCGTCACGCCACTACTTCACTCCCGCTCTTCCGCAAGCCCACATATTGCAGCTCGGCGAACACGCCGGTCGCAATCGCCTGTGCAACCACCATGAGTTCGCCGGCGAGGTTGGGCGACACCGCGCCGGAGAGCAACAGCGTGATGCTCGCGACGGTCCAGGCGGCGTTGCCGATCACGACCAGGAGGACGAGCGCCTTCGGGACGAGCACGCGTGAGGCGAGCCAGCCGACGAGCGCGGCGTAGGCGATCAGGAACAGGCCGGTTTCGCGCAGCAGCACTTCCGGCAGGTTGAACAGCGTTGCGAGCGTGCCGGCGCCGAAGGTGAAGCCGATCGCGGCGACACCGCTGAAGACGGCGTCGGCCAAGAGCGCGCGGCGCAGGAAAGCAGGCGGGCGAGGCGGAACGGGCAAAGGCTCCTGCCGACGCTGTGCTCGAACGCCAGAACCTGCGCTACCACGTAGTCGCCGGTCGAATGCACCAGCGGCTCCGGCATGTTGAGGCCGCGCGCGAGCATCCGGGTTGCGAACGTCAAGGCCCAAGGGAGGAGGTGGTCTGCGAGGGTGCGGTAGAGCAGCAGCGCGATCATGGTCATCTCCTGTTGCGGTGGAAGATGCGCTCGCCCAAGGCCCAATTCGATTACCTTCGGGGTAAGAAAGGGCACCTATTCAAGACAGTTCTAAAATGTTCGACGCTGTTCGCGAGGTTCCAAAAACTTCCTGAAAAACAAGCGCTTCCGCGTACATCGGACCGACGTCGACTGCCGCGCCGCCTGACCGAGGCGTGAAAACGGCACGTGGAGCGCCACCAAGATTTCCGACGTGCCCGGCGGCGGTCTCCATCTCTCTATCACGCCGGGCCCGAACGGATCGGGCAAGGCCGGCTCCAAACTCTGGCGGATGGCCTATCGCTTTCGCGGCAGGCAGAAGACCGCCTCCATCGGGCCTTACGGCAACGACAACGACGGCACCGTCTCGCTCGCCGCGGCCCGCCAGAAACGTGACGCCGCTGACGTCATCTGGCGTGGCCAATTTTGTCGAACGCGCATCAAGCCGTCCTTTGTTGTTTTAAGTCGCTCAAGCTTGACCAACGATGGATTGGAGCAAGAGTTCAAGCGTTTCCGTTGGTTAGAAGGCGGTGTGTGCACGACATGTGCACCGGGAAATCAAGGAAGACCCTTGGAAGGCAAGTGTAGGCGGTCGTTCCCTGAAGTGATGTGACGTCTGCAGCAGCTTGCGCAGCTTGAGAATGCCCCGCGATCGCAAGGCAGAGGCACTCGCGCGAGATTTGCGCGTTCCTTGGTAAGTTGCAGTTGTGGCGTCTTTCGAGGGCCCCGCCAGCGATGGATCAATTGTAATTTGAAAATTCAGTTTTTAATGGCTATTATTTAGTTTTTTGGCGTTGGGGCTTGGGGCATGAGTATTTCAAAAGAGATTTCTATGCGGGTTTTTCTGCGAAGGGCTCGATCGATAGCGAAACAAATTGACGAATTGCGAGAACTTCGAATGCGGGTGTGCGAAGCCGAGGCAAAAGTCATGACTGCGCGCCTGCCAAGATCCCCGCGTCTTCGAAAAAGGCATAACCCCGTAGTCGCTCTCAGCGCTGCTGAATTTTAAAGTCGCTGAGCCGTCGCCCGGACTTTAACTTGGCCACAAGCCACCGTGGCTGCTTTCCGCGACCCGCCCAAGTTTCGACTGGGCGGTCGGGATTCTGATACTTTGGAAGAACGGGTGGATAAGGCCGACGGTCCGAGTTTGTTGCGTTCAACATTCTCAAGCGGTTGTCCAAATGCAATCTTTCGCGTTCGATCTTTTGCTCCAGCACCTTCGCGATCTCAAGGTGCAATGTCCACAACTTACTAGTGCTCAAGTGTTTCAATGCGATCTGTTTCATAAGCTCTCTCCGGCATTAAAGCTCTGCGTCTATTTGACAAAATTCGGATAACCGAGACACTAAATCAATTTCGGGCTTTTTGTGTGCGACATTTTCGCTTGGGCAAACTGCGATTCGCCAGCACTCCTGACGTATTCAAGTTAAGCCTTGGCAGTGCGCGCCGAATGTCGCTTAACCTCAAGAAGTGAGGTTAATCCGAAGATCGGATTGAGGCCGACGGCGTCTGGCGTTATCGATGATCGCGCCGGCAGAGTTGGTCTTACCCCACCCAAACCCCAAAGACCACGATTTCAATTTGTCGGTCCACCGCCAGCCTTCCCCAGGGCTGGCGGCCAGCTCTTCACCAGCAGCCACCGAGCGACGAGCGCGGGACACACATGATGTTGGAAAATCTTTCCGACCATCACATCGTCCGGATGTATGAGAATATCCGCGACCAAGTGCAAGCCGACGCCATAGCCGGCATCCGCCTCGTCGGTGAGCCTGCGCGGCAGCGTGCCGAAGAATTGCGCCGAGAGATTGAGCGTCGTGGTTTGTTCTGCACCCCAATTGATTGGATCTCTATGCGCCAGAGACAGCTCACGGCCGATCTCCCAAAGCCTTAAGGCAATAGAGAGACCGACTCTGGTTTACCTTTAGAAGTGACGCCAATCCGAAGACCGCGTTGCTGTAAGTGGTTCGACCGCTTAAAGGCATGCGCACCAGGACTGGTGGCATACTTCACTGAAAACAAGACGCTCCAAACCTAAACGGCCACGGGACAACGATTGTTGTGTGGCGCGCTTTGATCCTGCAAGAACTAGTGTGAGCGCCTTTCAAGCGCGGCGAGAATCTGCGGCGTGGGGGCCGGAAGCGGCGCTGTATCCGCGCTTGATCCTGGCCTTCAGTTTCGATGCCGGCTGCTCGACGAATTTCCAGGAAAATACGGCAAACGCCAGGGTAAGTGGCAGGCCAACCAGCAGAATAGCCAGCCCGTGCCTGTACTCGGGTGGCAGGAAGTAGACCAGCGTCTGCTGTAACGGGAATCCAAACAAATAAATTCCATAGGAATAGTCTCCATCCCGCAAAAGGCTCGGGAGCCAGATTCTGCGCGTGCCGATGTAGATGACGATATACGTCAACGCCAGCAGGCCGAGGACAATGAGGGACGGATACATGATGGCGGCGCCAGCGACAAGGAAAGCTATCATGGCGCGCCCGCCTGACATGACAAGCCGGTCGTTCCAATGAAAAGCCCAACACCCAACGACGAATGCAACGATCAGTATCTTCCAGTCTGCGACGGCGACGAAATTGTAGAGTTGCCCGCCCTGGAGTATGTACAGAACAGTCAAAGAAATCGTCAGTAGTGCGACCAGTGTGCAAAGATTCCTGCTGAATATCGCCTTCGTAACGATCATGCATGAGATAAAGAGGTAACAGAAGAACTCTGGCTTTAGCGTCCAAAGATTGAGGTTGACGGTGCCAGGCACCGGATTCTGAACAAACAATCCAGGCAGAAGAAACTGAACGTTGCCGACGATGTTCAGGAAGTACCTAGAAAATTGCGGGTCAGAGAAATACTCAGACAAAGTCCTTTCTGTCAGCCACGGGCCGAGAATTAATGCACTGAGTGAAATTTCGACGATGAGCGCGGGCGCGATCCTCAACACGCGGAACAAGAGGAAGATCGAAACGCTTTTCGTGCGGATGGCGCTTCCTGTGACGAGATAGCCGCTGACTATGAAGAACATCGGCAGAACGGGCTTGATAAGGAGTCCGTGAATCGGATTAGTCGCGAATGCCTCCGCAGCATCCGTTCCGTCGCAAATGAACATCGCGTGTATGGTGAAAACCCACACCGAGAGCAAGAGACGGAGCGCGTCGAAGCCGGGGCCCGCCCCTCTGTTGATTTTCGGAATGTCGGCGGCAGTTGAAGCGTGCTGTCGGGTTGCCAATTCATTGGGAGCTCGGAACATCTCGGGCTACATTTGATAAATAAAAGTAGGAAACTAGCTCAGATCATCCAGATGGTGAAATAATACATTGGTGCAACGTGAGCTTTCCTGGGGTCAATATTAAATAATCTCACCCTGTTCATTAAAGGGGCGAGGCTGGGGTGAGCGCGGCCGGATTCTTCCCGGTTTCGCTCAGGCCTTGGTCGGAGCGCTTAATGATGCTGGTCTAATGTATTCGACGGCCCGCGAGTTTTGTTGTTAAATGGGAGCGTAACCGGCTTGCTGGAACCAATTTCGTATAACGTGGACGAATGGTACTTCCGATAAACGGGCAGACGTTTTACTGAGTGGCGCGGCTAGAGTCGCGTCGGCCGAAATCGATGCTCGGTTCCAATATGTGTCGGCTGGCCGTTATAGCGAGAACTGTACGCGTCTTTGAACCGACTGTCCGGACAGGTGACTAACTGGAAGGGCGGATAAACAGCGTAACGAGTAGTATGTCCCAAGTTGCACAGGAATACGGGCGCCGTAAACTCGCATTCACCGTGAAGATTGCTTGGATCGTGCTGTGCTCGATCTCCATGGTTGGATGGATGATCGCCCTCGTATGGGGCGTGGTGCGCCTCACGCAGTGGCTAATGGCCTAAAGGAATGGCTGCATAGGCCGCGGTTCGGGCAGTCCGCTGCGCGATCACCGAGCGGATCGCTGCAGGAGTTTTCTTGTTAGCTTGTAGGGCGCACGTAACCTGTCAAGGCCGGAGAAGACCGCGTCTCGATAGTTCTTCGGACGGGAAGAGCCGAGGAGTTTCATGCCGCCAGCTTTGACCGTATCGCCCGTGACCGATCGACCGGGGGGCGAGGGATGCAGTCCCATCCTCCTTAAGAGCGCGTTGACCTGATAGATGTGAGCCCGCCTGTCCAGCTCTCGCATGCAAAAGTTTATGCTGGCGCTGATCGAAACATTAGGTCCATTCTTTACCCAGTGCGGAGCCAACGGAGGATGGTGTACGGCTATCCCTGGGACTAGGCGGAAATGCTTTCCGCGACCTTGTAAATGTTCCCGGTATTGCGCTCCGTTCAGATCGCCAAGGTAGAATCGCTCGATTTCAGGATCTGGAAGCAGCTCCCGATCGTTCGGGTCGAAAAGCCAGACGTCTTTCTCTCCCGCGATCTGACAGAGGAAGTTCGCTTCATGATCGATATGGTAGGGTGTCACAATATTGGGGGATGAGAGAAAAACCGTCATCTGGGCCCACGTGATGCGCGGGACAATTGGCTGACCAAGGAGTCTCTCGACGTCCAGCAACGCTTGTTGCATGACCCTTTCATAATTCGCGTCGAGAGCATTGATGTTGCTGATCTTGACGTAACTACAAGAATGGGGCAGGGCGCGAATAGCGCTGCAAATTCGATCTTTGTCGACCATTTCCGAGAACTTTGCATCCGTTCTGGTCTGGCCGCCCGATACGACGAAGCGGTCCGTATTACCGAGCTTTGTCCAGGAGGCCGCAGCGTCCTCCATTGCTTCGAGCGAGAAGAGTGGATTCTCCGCAAGACTATGCCTGAGCGAGAAGGCTGCAGCGCCAAAATGCCGCTGAAATTCCAATGTGTTTGCTTGCAAAGTGTGCTCGCGCACACCGGCATCGCGAGAACAGGATTCTGAGGCTACCATTGGCAAGACCTCGACTGAGTTGATCAATATCGACCCGGCGGGCATGAAAAAAACTCCGCCGGTGCTTGCTGCAGTCCAATTAAAATGGCAGTCAGTAAAAATGATTGATTAAATATATTGTATCAGATAGCTTGGCTTGATGAACTAGTTAATTTGTTTCTAGATATTTCTGGAGCGGTGCATGGCGAGCTCCGAACTGCTTACAGAGTTGGTCTGTTTCGTTGGGCTCGTGCGCTGTCCGGCAGGAGAGCGTGGACTGAAGTTTCTGAGATTTCCCAAAGTCCAATCGAACTGGACCGACAAGCATCTGCTTGCCTGCGTTAACGATGAGGCGTCAGTGAGGGAGAGTATGAAATTCCGCAACATGTCGATATTATTCGTCGAGCTTAATAGCGTGCGCGCCTCTCCTGTATAAATTTCAACAAGCCAATATGCCTAAACTTCCAGGTGCGATGTGCGCCTTGGAGATACTGAAACGCGATTTGAGCAGCTGAAGTTTCATGTCTGGAGACCTGGGGCGTCTATATCTTGAGTTGAAGCGCTTGCGAAAGGTGGTCGCCGATCTCGAACTCCGGCTTTCCTTGCGACGCCGTCACGATTCTGAGGGTGAGAGCGAGGGCCAGCCCCGGGAATCGGATGCGTCGACCGAGGACCGAAAAGAGTAGGGCGTTGGCTAAAGCGCGCAATTTCGATCGAGCCGCATCATCCGATTGCAACTAACCGGCCGGATTGTTCGGCCCTGGCTTGGCGCTGTGACCGACCGGGCAATGCGAAGTTCAAAGCCGCATTTCCGGGAGCGGCGCAAGCCGGCTGCCCAGTTTGCCTGAGCGAGCGACCCGGCAACCAGGAACATCGCGAACGACGGGCTGGTCAAAATAAGGCGTCCGCGAAGGCGATCCGAGCGTTACGCGTGTCGCCAGACAGTTGCATCGTTTCATAAGCGATCTAACCGGCGCCAGGCGCGGATCAGCGATCACCGACGGCTGCGCCGCCGCGGAGGAGCGCGTCAAGCCTCGATCGGTGGACCGGCGCAACGGTCAATCTGCCTGGCATTCCCTTTGCTGTATCGCGATCAAATAGAAGCCCCAATAGAGGAGCGTTTCAGGTTGAGACGAACAATGGAAGAAATGTGCCATGCTGGCACGAGCAGTGATCTCCAGTTGCAAGCGTTGATTGCGGATCTATGGTGGCGCGTTCAACTTATGAACTCCGACATACTCGAGGAGGAGGCCAGGGCGGGCGTGTTCGACGTGCGGCAGCCGACGTATCCAACCCTTGCGCTAAACTTGCGCGCGCGTCGCGACAAGCTTGTCTCGACCATCAACACATTAGAGGAACGCGCGAGATGGACCCCGCGCGCAGTGTGATGGTTCGCTTGTCGAGACAAGCGTCGAGGAGACGTCTACGTGATTAACCGCTCCCGCGTTTCGGAAAGCTGCCCCCGAGTCAAAGCGGTGTCCCAATACAGGCGTGCGTCTGGTAATTGATCGCGTTGGCGGCGCCTGGTAACCCGATCGGGTTTCAGGACGTTGAATGAGATCGCAAAGTGGCGTTGCGATCTGGCCGACTTCTGACCCTGCCGTTTCGGCCGGAGCAGTCCTGAAGTTATGAACAAAACCCTCGGCCCCCGGGCAGAAGCGGCCGGGCTTTGGCATAGGGGCAATTCGAGCACTCGGCCCGAATGGTAGTGGCCGGCCGGCGACGCCTTAACCTTGCGATCGGCTCCGAGTTTCCATTTAATGGGAAACGTTGCATAATTTTATCTATTTATACTTGCGCCGTTTTTTTTCAACGAGGCGTCCCGTGTCAAACAGTGTTGAAGATCTGGAGATGCTGCGCCTGATCAAGGCCTTTCAGAAAGTCAGAGACAAAGACGCGCGTCGCATGATCCTCCGCTACCTCGAGGATCAGGTACGGAAGGAGGAAACCAAGAACGAGCCCAAGATCTCGTCATAGGTGGTGCTCACAAATCTGCTGCAACGCGGGCCCCATGTCCGCGCAGTGCAGGATGCCCGGACTTCAAAGCACAAGAGGCGATTGATCGAGCGCGAGAAGCAGCCAAACCGATTACATGGCTTGAACCGGACTGACGAGATCGTGGCTATTGTTGCTGAAGTCCATGGCTCTGTATGAGAGACGTGAGGGCTCACGCACTTTCTTGCCTGCTCCGTTCTCATCCCGTGCATGCTTTGGCAGTGAGCAACTGCAGAAGCGATGCCCGCTTGATTTATCGTGCATGCGGCGTAGTCTTCTCCTATTGCGCATTTAGTTTGAGTAGTTTGGTGATTGCTGTGACGAACGATACCGCCGTGTATGACGCCGTGCGTCTGAACGTGGACACTGGACAGCGAGAGTGGATCGACCGCATGGGAAGGCGCGATGCGATCGCCAGAGACGGCCTTGAGATCGATCTCGCATCGCTCGCTTACTGCCCGCACGAGTGGATTGGCTCGGATGGCTACGTCGACGTCAATCTAGCGAAACAGCATCCGTACCACCTAGCCCTATGATAGCCGTGCCGCGCCCAGGAGTGCGCGAGCCTGTTCAATCTGTGCAGCTGTTTTGGGCCGATTTCACTAGGACGTTTTTCATGCACGAGATTGGCGTTGCCCTTCTTGTCGGAGGAATGGCTCTTGTCTGCGCTGGCGCAATCTTCTTAATTCCGGAGCCTCCGGGGGCACGAGCCGAGAACTCCCTCGATAGAAGTCAGGCAGAAATCGAGCTCCATTTGCGCGAGATAGAAAAGCTGTGGCGCGACAACAAGTAGGTACGGAATTCGCCCACTTCTTCGCGAGGGCTCAACGAGGTGCGCGTAGGCGCCGGCGGTCAACGCATTATGGTCTTGGATCGAAGATTCGTTTGAGCGCTAAAGGGCTTCGCGGTATCGATTGGCGTTCGGCAGAGCGCGCTCGCGAAGCCCACGTAGCGAAGTTTATTGCGTAAATCGGAGCGGGAAGCTCGCAAGAGGTTACGAGGATGCCGTGTCCGTCAGACAAGATCGCGGTTTTTATTGACGGGCCCAATCTTTACGCCACTGCGAAGACGCTGAACTTTGATATCGATTACATGTGCCTGCTGAAGGAATTTCAGAATCGAGGAAAGCTTCTGCGCGCCTTTTATTATACCGCCCTCATTGAGGATCACGAATACTCGTCGATGCGTCCCCTGATCGATTGGCTCGAATATAACGGTTATACGGTCGTCACCAAAACAACGAAAGAGTTCATCGACGCCACAGGCCGCCGCAAGGTTAAGGGCAACATGGGCGTAGAGCTTGCGGTAGGTGCCATGGAGATCGCCGAGCACATCGATCAGATGGTGCTGTTCTCCGGTGATGGTGACTTCCGGTCCCTCGTCGAAGCCGTGCAGCGTCGCGGCGTGCGGGTCACTGTTGTTTCGACAGTTGCAAGCGAGCCATCGATGATCGCCGATGAATTGCGCCGGCAGGCTGACGTCTTTACCGACCTCGTCGAACTGCGATCCAAGCTCAGTCGCGATCCGTCTGAACGCATGGTTGCGCGGGGGCTGCTGCGACGACCGTCGCCTACCGGTTCGAAGGAATGATTTGGCCATGGTCCTTGGACGAAGCGCAAGTTCTGTTCATACTTCTTCGCGAAGGAGCTTCAGCTGGCGAAATAGGCCAACCGCCAGGTCGAAGTCGGCAAGCAATCTACGGGCGCGTGCAGCGTTTTCATAAGCAACGCGGCCGAACCAGTCGCAAGTCTGGCGCGACCTTCACGCCGTGGCCGGATGAGTGAATTCCCACGAGACCGATAGTTCATTGCTATTCGTCCCGCAGTTGTGATCCGGCGAGCACGGTCCCGTCCCGGTATCGGAACTCTGGTGGCTGGCACGCCGGGCTGGCGGCCGACGCTGTTTGCGTCCTCATTTCACTCTCGGCCTGTCCATAGCTATTACGGCGGCCGTAGACCGGGAAATTCAGCCTCCTGTCCCGATCGGCCTCAAGAGCGAGCCAGTTGGTGGGCAGGGGTCAAGATCCAATGAAGCAGATTTTCCCGGAATTCCGAGCCCACGCGTACGAGGTCGTCGAAATCTGAATCGAGAATATCCGCACCATCCCCGGTCAGTGTGCCGCCGGATTGGCGTCGGCGGGATGCCAAAGGGGTAGAGTGCAGAGGGAACGCGGCAGAGGTACGCAAATGTGCCGCCGTCCGCCACCCAATTTTGGGCCGTCCGTACAGGCTCCCTTTCACGGAGGGCACCCAATATGGAGCATCGCCAAGCCGCTTACCGAGCCCGCTGGTGAGCTTCTCCGAGCGGGTGGGGCCCGTGCCTGTCGAGGCCGGCAACTTACGTAGAGCCCTGCCTCGCGCCGCGGAGGAGGTCTCCGATCGGGTGGCAGGCACCTTTCCGCCGCGGTGAGACCATTAAGATCTGAACCCAGCCCTATGGCATCGAATTAGAATAGCGCCAATCGGCATTCCTTTCCTTAAACACACAATAGAGGAGGCGCTCCTGGATAGCTTTAATAGCCGGTAATAATTTACCTCATCGGCGATAGCGTAACATTTAATTTTGGCATCAGATTTATTGTCGGGTTTAAACAGGTAAGATTTGTGCAGGCATTTCGGGGCATGCTTTCGCTCTTTAACGGCAACGGTGCCGGACGGGAGCATTGCAATGACGTCGGCTATTGATCAGGAGCTGTCTGAGTTAAGAGGCGAAATAGCACAGCGCCAGCGACATATAGAGGATCGGCTGGCCTTGATAGAAGTGCTTGAGCATGATGGCCACGACGTGTTCGAGCAGCAAACCGCTCTGAAGGAATCCCGCTCCAGGCTCGCGACACAGATTGCTCGACAATTCGAACTGTTACGGAAGCAGTCGCGCACGGCAGGTTGACAGGATCGGGCTTCATACAGGCGACAAGAATTGTGAAGACCGAAAAGCGACGGGCTCCCTATCGCCTGCACGAGTTGGCTTGGGTCAGATCGGCGCTCGTTTTCTGGGTGGCATGCGGAAGAAGTGACAAATGCACGAGCGCCGAAGACAGCAGCGAACCGATGTCGATGAGATCGGCTACATTTCAGGGGATGGATCCAGCCTACGTTGTCGCGTGCTCAACATCTCTGTCTTTGGAGCTGCGATCGAGTTGCCAGAGAAGCGCTATATGAAGTCCCATTTCAAATTGATGCTGGAGAAGGATCGGATCGTCAGAACGTGCCGTCTGATCTGGTCCACCGACAACCGCATCGGCGTTGAATTTTTGGAGTAGGTGTCGCGCGATCGAACCTTCTTCTTTCCGTCATCCAGCATTCGCCTCCGCAAACCCCGCACTGCTGGAGAGCAGGAAGCCTTCGCTTCGTGGACTCTGGTCAGAGTGAGCGAGTGGTCCTGGGGTGAATGGTGGGTCCATTGGGAGCCGGTCACACGGTCAAATCGTATTGCGACCGCATCCGTTGAGCGATTTCCTCAAACTCCCGGGGAGATTGGACGAATATGAAACTGAAGTGAAGGACACCGACGCAACGTCCGGCAACCTGGTCGGTTGCCGATCCAGCCGCGCCGATTTGAAAAGAGCATCAGGATCAACATTGGTGCCGGTTGAAGAGACTTGAACTCCCGACCTCCGCCATACGATGGCGGCGCTCTAACCCTGAGCTAAACCGGCGATTAATGAAAAGAGATTAGCGTCACCTAATGGGTTGCGGCTACCGGTACGCGGAAAGACGGTTAATCCAAACACATAACCAATTTAACGTGTTCCAGCTGGAGGTCAATCGAGGATCGTCATATTGTGCGCCGTCATCTTTGAGGATGTCCGGTGCGCTAATTGCCACTTCTCTTATTGCCACGCGCGAACTGCACTTCATTGAAGAAGTCGGTCTTCTTGCCGGTAAGGTTCACTCTAGGCGAAAAAATTAAGTCGTGAACGCGCTTGACACTACGCCTGTTGCGAATGCCTTTGGATGTCGAACTGCGCGCGCCCCCGGGCCACCATTTGGGAAAGTGCTATCAGTGGAAAACAGATGGGACAACAAGGCCGCCAAGGCCTTACCAAAACGACAGAATGGAGCGAGACGAAATAGAGGATTTGAACCCAGCTATCTAATCGTTGGTATCTTGGTCTCGATCGTAATCGTCGCGCTTTACTTTCATTGAAGTCGTGCCCTCAAACTAACGCCGGCTCAACAATGGGTATCTAGGCGGCGCACTTCATCTGCCCTTGGCAGAGCACCGGCACCGGGGCGGTCGAAAGTGCCGGTTCGCAGGATACCGCGCAGGCGGCGTGCCGGGAGGATTGGTAGGCACTCCGGGCCGCCATCACGCTCCATGAACGAAGCAGCAGGCGCCTCCTATCTCACATGCATCTTCTCGCATATCGCATAAAGCAGCATGAAGATCGGGAGGAAGACGAAAAGCCAAACCCGTTGGCTTTCGGTCCGGCTCGCGGACTCGCGATTTGGATCAGCATCGCTTGCGAATGGCGTGTGCAGCTCGGGCAGGGGCGGGCGCGCCTCGCTTGGCGGCGCCGCTTAAAAGTCGTCTGACAGCTGCTTCGTTGGAAGGCCGGGTCACTTGCTGGCCTTTTTACTATGAACTTCAAAGTATGAGCATCAAAGGGAATTTGAGCGCTAACCCCAAATCACGCCGGTGGTCCATTCGTGCGCGCGGTACGCTACGGTGTGATCGATCAGGTCGGTGGCAGGTTTTGACGGCCGCTAGAGCTTGAGCTCTCCGGTAAGGATCCGCCCGCGTGCGACGTTGTGATCCGTCATTTGCGCCATAACGTCGCAGCGACCTGTGCGGTCGATGGTTTAGGATTTAAATCTAAATTATTTCCAGCTCGAAGGTGTTGTTCATTTGAAAGTCATGCGATCGGCTGTATTTGCGGCCTGCATCCTTCCGATTCTGATAGCATTTGGGTCGTTTTTTGCGGATTTGACGAGTCTCTTTGCATTCCTCGAGATCGATGCCGCAAACCCGCCATTTCTTGCAATCGCCGACGCCGCTTCGCGCTGCCAATCGCTTGCCTCGGTTGGACTACCCGCATTGCAGCTGAAGTGCACCGCCCAGCTGGAGCGTCGCCAAGCACTGCGCGTTCTGCACTACATGGGCACAAATTTTGGCATGACGGGCGTCGAGACGTTCATTTTGCAACTCACCGCCGCTCAGAAGCGCCACGGGCTTATTCCAGCCGTTGTGATGGAGCTCAGCAATCGGCAGGATGTTCGGAAAATTGCCGGCGAGCGCGGCATATCGGTGCATGATCTTCCTAACCGAAAAGCCTTGGCAAGCCATCTACCGCGGAAGCTCGGAACTGCGGTACTGCGCGCACAACGAATCCGATTACTCTACGAGCTGCTTAAGGAGAATGACATACTGCATATCCAGGCCGTTGGACTTTCCTGCTTCGACGGCTTTATCGCAGCGGCACTAGCAGGTATTCCCGTTATCGTCACTCATCACGGCACGTTGAGTTGGTTCGCGCCGCAGCGCGATCTGCTTGCCGAGGTCACTTTCTGGATAGAGAAGAAAATCGCGTCGACAATTGTAATGCCTTACGAAGCTGCCCTTGCTGAGCTGATCTCCGAGGGTGTGTCCGCCGATCAGTCCAGGGTCATTCCGTTCTGCGTCGACGAACAGCTATTCGGCGACGCTTCGATGCCTCCGGCCGCGAGCGAGTTCACACTCGTGCTAGTCGCCCGTATGGTCGTGGGCAAAGGGCATGTCGAACTCTTGGGGGCACTGTCCGAGCTTTCGCCGCGTTATCCCAAACTCCGTGCCGTGTTCATCGGTGATGGACCGACACGCGGACAGATCGAAGAGGAGATCGACCGCCGGGGTCTGCGGCAGATCGTTGAATGTAAAGGCAAGGTCGATCACCGTGAGGTGCCGGCGCTGATACGCAGTGCTCAAGTGATAGTGCTGCCGACCTACGAGCCCGGGGAAATGTATCCCCTTTGTCTCCTCGAAGGTATGGCGCTTGGCTTACCTGCGATTGGCACGCGATGGTCCGGTATCCCGGACATCATCGAGGACGGAGTGACGGGCATCATAATAGAACCGAAAGATGAGGCGAGCCTGGTGCGAGCAATCGAACGCTTCGTTGCGGACCCTGGCTTTCTTGCCAAAGCCCGTGAATGCGCCTTGGCTCGAATACGCTCACGTTTTACGGCCACCGTCGTGGCCGACTGCTATACGGATTTATATCGCGACGCGATGTCGGATAGCACGAACCACCCAACGTCGCATCAGATAAGAATTCGGCCGCCGCGAAAGCTTGCCTAAAAGAAACGTCCTTCGCCGGCTCCAGCTCTTGCTTGAGGCAGAGGAGCCGCCTTGGAACGCAAGGAACGCGCTCAACGCATCTTGTGACCGGACCGCGCTTCGGTGACGGTTATTCAGGGCTCTCAGGTCGCTGCTTCACGACTTGGCGACCCGCGCCGATCATCGGGTGCGTAGTTCCGCAGGCGGCGTCGGGATTAGGCTACGCGGCCACGCCATTTTGAGTTCCCGCGTGATCGGTTAGACAGCGGCTCTGTCGCTGACCGGTAGAAGCTTTGAATTCCTTCGGCTTATGCGGTCCAAAGAGCTGCGATATCGGTTGTGGGCGGCAACTGTAATGTTGAGCGTTCGAATGTCGTGGTCTTGCACCAACTTGTCACCAACTCGTCGAGTTCGCTTCTAGACTTTACGGAACTGAATGTGTGATCAGCGTCCTGAAAAAACTCCAAGTGCAGGGATGCGCCAAATGAAACCTTGGAAAAGGCGCTGATGAATTGTTCGCGGTAGGTCTGGCGAGGCGCGTGATGTCGGCCCGTGCAAATGACGAGCAACTTTACCCCCGCCTGCGCACTGGCCTCATAGGCTTTCTCGAGCGAGTCCCGCGCATCCACTCCCTGATATACAAGGTGTTGTGGCCCACCTTCCCTGTGCAGGACCTGCGACAAATGTTCGTAGAGGCGCCGCACGAGCTTACTCTTGTGCAGACGAAAATTTCTCCAGCTCCTGACGTCGCGCAAACGGCGGGAAAGATAATCGAGGAAATAGCGGGCGGTTGGCGGAATATAGGGATCAATCAATACCAAGCCGACAATGCGCGGGTCCGAGAATCCGTACAGGATTGCGTGATCGGCACCGGAGCACAAGCCGACCAAAATGACTCGGGAAACCCCACGCGTTGTCTGCAGCCACTCGAGAGCAGTTCCAATATCCGCCAAATTGGATTGGAGGAGTGGCTGATCCGATAAATGGGGTGAACTGTCGCCAAGACCCGAAAAGTCGAACCGCAGCACCGTACAGCCGGTCCGCGCGAGCTTCCGGGACATCGAAACATACATTCGATGATGGCCGACGCGATGAATTGTCCCTGTGTTCAGTATGACGACAGCCAGTTTGTTCTCGTTGGGCTGTTCTGCAGGTTCTGCAACGATTCCCACCAGCGCTTTCTCGGGGCCGAAGTGGGCCACGCGTTCGACGAATTTGTGTCCTATCCCAGCCACTTGAGGATCCGTTCAAATACTTCGACAGGCAATCCCTCTTCCTGTTCGGCAGAATCTTTCCACGGTGAGGGCGCCTTTAGGATTGCGATTTCGCTACGGTCAAGGCCGACCATCTCGCCACTGCGGTGCTGATTGTCGGTGAGGATCGTCAACACTTTCGGAGGTAGCCTCACTTTGCGCGAACGCAAATCAATGGACTTTAGGCCGTCAAAGAAAGACGATGAAACGAGGAGGCCTCCTAGCTCTAAAGCAACCGCAGCATCTGACGGACCAGACGCGGCAGAATCGATGGACCTTTCGCTATGGTGTGCTTGCCGATCCAGCAGTGTTTTGACGTAATCCGATCCGCATAGGATCGGATCCCATAGGACAATGCTGTCAGGCTCGACGGATAGCCGGGGCGCCAATTCGGCCACGAGAGTGGCGCCAAGTCGCATGCCGACGATGACGACACGTGACCTCCCACTCATTTCCTTCAGTTCCCTCAACGCAGTCGAAATGTCGTCCTTCCAGCCGTCGAGTTCCGCGTCGACCGTCTCTCCGCCGGAATCGCCTGCGCCAAAATAGTCAAACCGCAGCGTGTCAAATCCAATGGCGCAGAGCCGCTTCGAGAGAATCCGCATCGCTCGGTGCGCGTTGGTATATTCCATTCCCCACGAACCGCAGAGCAAAGCCGCGCCTGCAGCTGCGCAGTGTGCTCCCGGCTCGTAAGACCCGTAGAGGCGCCGCTGCTTTGATCCGAAGAAAAACGGCAACATGGTCAGAACTATTACTCAGCTTTCACGGCCGACGACCTCGGCGATCTGTCGCAGAGTCTTGAAGTATAGGGCTCGCGGATCCAGCGCTCGTCCTGTGCGCTGCTTGATGAGGCCTGCCATTCTCACCGCCAGAAGCGAGTGACCGCCCAGTTCGAAAAAATTGTCGTCAGCGCCGATGGTTCTTACCTGGAGTAAATCGCGCCAGATCTCGGCAACCAGCTTCTCCGTCGCTGAAGCGGGCGCGACATGCTCCGAGGCTACGCGCGCCTGTGCGGTGAATGGGTCTGGCAGAGCCTTACGATCGATCTTCTTGTTCGGCGTCATGGGAATACTATCGATCGCCACAATAAGGGCCGGGACCATGTAGTCAGGAAGGTGATTTCGGAGGTGATTTCGCAATTCGCTGACAGTTGCCTCTTCGTGTTCGTAGACGACATAAGCAATCAGGCGGCTATCCGCCGCACTCAGCTCTCGGGCGACAACAACCGCCTCCGCCACGGCAGGGTGCTGTCGCAACATGAATTCGATCTCGCCGATTTCGATCCGAAAGCCACGAACCTTGATCTGGCTATCAATACGGCCAAGGTGATAAAGTTGGCCGTCGGAGCTCCATTTTCCAAGATCACCCGTTCTGTAGACCCTTTCATCGGATCGATCTGCAAAGCGATCGGTCACGAATCGCTCGGCTGTCATTTCCGGCCGATGGTGGTAGCCGTTCGCTAGGCCGTCGCCCCCAATTAGGATCTCGCCCGGAATGCCGATCGGTGTCAGTTGGCCCTCGCGATCAACAATGTAGACACGTGTATTCTCGATTGGGTGCCCAATCGAAATAGGTACATCGCCGGGCTGGATCTTCGCCACGGTCGACCAGATTGTGGTCTCGGTCGGACCATAGAGATTCCAGAGCTCGCCCACACGGGAAAGCAGCGCGTTGGCGAGATCGCGAGAGAGCGCTTCCCCTCCGCAAAGGGCCCGCAACTTGCTGCTTCCTTCCCAACCGCTCTCTATCAACATACGCCAAGTTGCGGGCGTTGCCTGCAGCACTGTGGCTCCGCTTTCGGCGATTGTGCGTGAGAGCGCGGCTCCGTTGGAAGCTGTTTCCGCGGACGCCAGCTCGATCCGAGCACCAACGCTCAATGGCAAGTAGAGCTCAAGGCCCGCAATATCGAATGAAATAGTCGTCACGGCAACCAGGACGTCTTGCCGGGTCAAGCCAGGAACGCGCGACATCGAGACCAGAAAGTTTGATAGGGCGCGATGTCCGACGGCGACACCTTTCGGCTGCCCCGTGGAACCGGACGTGTAGATTACATAGGCAGCATCTGCCAGGGATGGGACGTGATCAGGTTCGGTGCCAGGCTCTTTGCCGTTCGCCATCAGATCATCGTATCCGACGATGCAAGCGCTGATAGCAGTGGTCACGCGTTCCCTTGAATATGCATCGACCACAATCGTGCCAGCGCCGCTATCGTCCAACATGTATACGAGACGCTGGGCGGGGAGGGACGCGTCCAGAGGGATGTAATAGGCGCCGGCCTTCTGTATTCCGAGCAGCACTACGACGAGTTCGATCGATCGTGTCATGCAGAGCGCAACGCCGGCTCCTGGCCCAACGCCCAGCTTGCGAAGAGATCGCGCTACAGTGCTGGCACGTTCATCGAGCGTTGCATAGCTGATCGTCTGCCCCTCGAAAGAGATGGCTTTCGCGTTTGGCTGCCGGACGACCTGTTGTCCAAACATGGTCAGGAAGTGCGGTCGGTCTTGAGGCGGCATCTGTGAAGCGTTCCTGTTGCGCAGGAGCAGGCGTCGCTCGCTCTCCGGCAACATCGGGACTGAAGTGACTTTGACCCCTGGGTTCTCGGCAACGCTTCTGAGTATCTGAAGATACTGCGCGGCGAAACGGCTGATTGTCGCCGGTTCGAACAGATCCGTGTTATATTCGAAGGTCAGCGATTGCGATACCTGCGTGTCGACCGACACGCTCAACTCAAACTGAGCGCCTCCTCTCTCTATTTGAACAGGCTCCCACTTCAACTGGTCGAAGGCAACGCCGTAGAACGGCGCGTTCAACATGTTGAACATGACCTGTACAAGCGGCGCTCTGCTATTGTCTCTCGTTTGTTGGATGTCCTGCACAAGTCGGTCGAAAGGAGCGTCCTGGTGCGCATAGGCATCGAGGGCGGATGCACGGACACTCTTCAGAAAATCACGAAAGCTCGGGGCATTCGCAAGGTTGACGCGCAACGCCAGAGTGTTGACGAAAGTACCGACCATGTTTTCCATGTCGGTTTGCGTGCGATTGGCAATAGGTACGCCGATCGCAAAATCAGTCTGTCCCGTCAAACGGAATAACTGGATCGCAAATGCTGCAAGCATGGTCATGAATAGGGTGCTGCCCTCGCATCTGCTCAAGTGCTCGAGCCTTGAAAGAAGTGATGGCTCAATCGGGCACGCGTAACTTGAACCGTTCAGTCCACGCACTTTAGGCCGGGCGAAATCCACAGGTAGTTCGAGCGCAGGAAGTCCCTTCAGTTTTTCCAACCAGTGCAGAAGCTGGCCATGCATATGGCCTTCATTTTGGTGCCGGCGCTGCCAAAAGGCATAGTCCCGGTACCGGAGCTTGATCGGCTGCAGATCGATTGGTCGCCCCGAGCGTAGAGCATTATAGGCCGCGGCCAATTCGCGACCGATAATCCCCATGGACCATTGGTCACCCGAAATGTGATGAAGAGTCAGCTGCAACAGGTACTCGTCATCTGCAACTCGAAAGAGTGCCACACGCAGAACCGGTCCGCGGGCTAGGTCGATCGGGGATCTCGCGTCAGCCTGAGCTCTCTGCCTCGCCTCAAACAAGGCCCGGCTTCCGAAGGATCGAAGATCGGTGACGGCAAGTTTCTGAGGCTGCCAAGGCTGAATCTGTTGGCGCACTTCGCCGTCCTCTTCAAAGAAGATACTCCGAAGATTTTCATGACGTCGACGCAGTTCGTCCAGCGCTCCGGCGAAGGCGCCCGAGTCGAGTCGACCGAGCAGATGGATGGCGCCACTCAGATTGTATGCGGTGTTGCTCGGATCCAGCGACTGGATGACCCACATCCGCTGCTGCGAGTAGGACAACGTCATGGTGTCATCCACCGCAGGCTCGATCTGCGACGTGGTTATGGACCTATCGTCCTCTTGAAGTGCCTCGTCGAGCTGTCGCCCCAGAGCGGCGAGGGTTCGTGCCTCAAAGAAAGTCTGCAACGGCAGTTCGATGCCGAAAACGTGAGCTACTCGCGATGCGACCTGCGTGGCCAGCAGCGAATGTCCGCCCAGATTGAAGAAGTCATCCAGTCTGCCGAACTGATCTGTTTGGAGAACTTCACGCCAAATGGCATGTAGAGCTTCTTCGGTGGCACCTTGAGGCGGTGCGTTTGTGTCGGAAGAACGCGTGCCTTCCGGCCATCCCCTGATTGCAAGCGACTTTCGGTCGAGCTTACCGTTTCTGCTGAGCGGCATGGCGGCCAACCGCACGAATGCCGCCGGATGCATTTGTTGCGGCAGAGCACGCGACAAGGCCTCTCGGATCGTTTGGACGGGCAAGCTTTGCCCCGGATCAGCCTCTGTATAGTAGGCGACCAACTGCGGCTGCGAGGCCGGATCATCGCATACCACAACCGCTGCCTGTCCGATTCCCGGAATCCGCGTAAGGTTCAGTTCGATTTCTGGGAGTTCGATACGAACGCCGCGAATTTTTACCTGGAAGTCGTTGCGGCCGAGAAACTCGATTGCTCCATCGAAGCGCCATCGACCCAGGTCTCCGGTCTTGTAAAGTAGGGCAGGGGCCTGATCGAATGGATCAGGCACAAATCTCTCGGTGGTCAGTGCCGCATTTCGAAAATACCCTCGACCAACACCGACGCCTCCAATGTAGATCTCGCCAACGGCCCCGATAGGTACCGGCTGCATAAATCGATCGAGAATGTAGAGCCGAAGGTTCGCGATCGGATGCCCAATTGGCAGGGTCTCTGATAGATCTGAATGACGGCATTCCCAGTGGGTAACATCGATCGCCGTCTCGGTGGGACCGTACAGATTGTAAAGCCTTGCCCGGGGAAATTCCGCGAGGCATCGTTGAGCCAAGCCGGCCGAGAGCTCCTCACCGCTGCAAATGATGCGTCGCAACGACCTGCATCCCTTGACGTCGGCGCCGTCCAGAAATGCGGCCAGCATCGATGGAACAAAATGGATCGTGGTGATGGCCGTGTCGCAGATTACGCGCTTCAGATAGTCCACATCCATATGGCCGAGGGGCTTGGCCATGACAAGCCTTGCACCTGCAATCAGAGGCCAAAAGAACTCCCACACTGACACGTCAAATCCAAAAGGCGTCTTCTGCAGCACGCAGTCATCGCGAGTGAGACGATACTCGTCTTGCATCCATTTGAGCCGATTGACGACGCCTCGATGCTCGTTCATGGCCCCTTTCGGAACCCCCGTGGAGCCGGACGTGTAGATCACATATGCTAACGAGCGTTGCGTGAGTCCAATCTCTCGCGACGCAAGATCTTCCTCGGGATACTGAGCGATGTCGTCGGCGTGAACATCGAGTAGGACAACCCTCGCTGTCGAGGTGGGAAGACGCACATGCAGATCTTCGATGGTCAGCACGATCGAAGGTGCGAGATCGTTCAGCATCAAGGCGATCCGAACTTTGGGAAGCGTGGGATCTATCGGAGCATACGCCGCTCCGCACTTCAAAATGCCGAGCAGGGCGACAACCATCTCAATCGATCGTTCGAAGCAGGCGGGAATTATCGTTTCTGGGCCTGCACCGTGTGCTCTCAGATAATGAGCCAGCCTGTTAGCAAGTGCGTTCAATTGCGCGTAGGTCAACGAAACGTCGCCGACGGACAAGGCAATGGCCGCCGGAGCCGCTTTGACCTGCTCCTCGAATAGCTCGTGTATTAGACGGTCGCCGGAATAGGGGCGCTCGAAACCATTAAACTCCCGAATGATGCGTGCGCGTTCTGAAGTCGATACGATATCGACGCGGCCGCAAATTTTGTCCGGCTCCACGGCACATCGTGTCAGCAACGCGGCCCATCGTTCGCAGTGCGCTTCCAATTCCTGTTGAGAATACTTCGCAGAATTTGCGATAACGTCGAAGCGGTGACCGGAAGGTTCGTCGCCGCCATAATAAACAAACTGAATGTCGTCGACACGCCAATTGCCAAGTGGGCGACGGCGGATTCTCTGTCCCGCGAGATCCAGGCTCTGATCGAGTGGAGTATAGTTTACAAAGGTGCTGTAGATCTCGGGAGCGCCGGGGGATAGTCCAAAGTCACGTCGCAATTCTTCGGCCCGGTAGAGCTGATGGCGAAAGGCTTCGCGCATGACACGTGCCGTCCGTCGCAGCAGGGCATCGAAACTCTCATCAAGATTGACAGACAAGCGCAGGGGAACGACGTTGGTCGCCAAGCCAACGGCGCGTCTCGGGCGTTGGCCCAGCCGGGCGCTAACTTGCATCCCCAAAACGAGATCGCATTGCCCCGTCATGCGGCAAAGGTAAAGCGCCGTTGTAGCGACGATGACACAGGCTGCACTCGAACCATACTTGCGACCCAGCATCTCGAGGTCTGTAATGCGAGGAAGCCGACCCGTGGTCTGATTGACGCTTGGGCTTGATGGGGCGCGCCGAGTCGAGAGGGTCGCAAGCCCCGGACGATCCTTCAGAATGTCGAGCCAGTATTGGCGATCTCGTACGCGCTGCGGAGAGTTTTGGTAAGCCAACTCCGTTTCCAGGAGGTCGTTGTAAGAACCGACCTTCTCGGAGGGCGTATCCCGACGATCCGCGAAAGCATTGTATAATTCGATAACTCGGCGAACGACGAGGAGCCAGCCGACGCCATCGTTCGCAATATGGTGGTTAACTGCGTACCAAAGGTAGCTTGCGATCCCAATTCGAAGTAGCGCAAAGCGAAACAACGGACCCTTGGCCAGGTCGAAAGGGCGGGCCATATCGGTTCGCATCCAAGACTCGGCCACCGCGCGAGAGTCGCTCTCCGCGCTGAAGTCGAGATGGGACAGTACCCAATCGTCATCGTGAGCGGAGTACTGCCGTGGCCCTGCATCCGTCTCGATCACGCGCAAGCATAGCGCATCCGCCTCTTTCACGGTCTGTCGCAAAGCTTGTTCGAAGATATCTTTGTCAATTGCGCCAATTTCAACGCATTCACTGATGTTGAATGCGGGGTCGCTCTGATCAAGCTTTTGAGCCAGCCAGATTCCGATCTGACCTTGCGTTAGAGGATATAGTCTTGAATTGTCTAAATTAGAATTCTCGAAGTCCAAGGGGAAATCTGCTCCGGATTGCTCGAAATTAACTGTCCTCAAACTCAGTGTTTGTTTCTAAAGTATTGCAGTACCACAGATTGCATAATAGTGAAATATCTCCTGCCGACGTCGACATCCCGATCATAGGATTAACAGGCCGCCTGACCGGGAACCGGGAGTGATTTATCTGGGGCGCAAAGACCTGACTGTCGGGTGTGTCGATTTGCCGCCGGTCTTCTTGCTGCGCGCGGTCGCCTGCCATCGCAAGAGCACCTCAGGCATGACGATGCAGCCATCGGAACCGTGTTCGCGGGTTCCACGGAGGGAGCTGGATGGGCGTGAGGAAGGCGTTTCTAAGGGCAACGGCCGGACGATATCTCGTCATGCTAATCAATCTTGCGGTGGCGATCATTGTCGCAAGGCTGATTGGGCCCGCCGCCTTTGGCGTCACCGTTCTCGGCAGCTCGGCCTTTGTCATTGCGGAGGCTCTTCGCGAGATCGGCGGAGGTGCCTATCTGATTCAGCAAAAGGAACTGACTCCGAAGCAAGTCCGTACGAGCATCACGACGAGCGGTCTTGTATCGATCGCAATATCGCTTTCCTTATATTTCTCTGCGGGGTTGATCGCGGATTTTTACAGGCTGCCGGAAGTCGGCCATTACATTCAGGTCGCCGCTATTGGGTATCTCCTCGGGCCTTTTATTTTTCCCGTCTTTGCACTCATGAGCCGCGAAATGGCCTTTGGGTCCTTTGCGTTCGTCAACACAGTGATGGCCACCGTAGGTGGGATCACTAGTATTGGGCTGGCGAAGCTGGGTTTCGGCTACATGTCGCTTGCCTGGGCAACGGTTACGTCCGCTGTTGCAGGAAGTATTCTTTGCTTTCTCCTTTACTCTGATCGCTCGATCTTTCTGCCGTCATTGAGCGAATGGCGCGGCGTGATAGGCTTTGGAGCCTTTGATAGCGCGGCAGCGCTGGTCGCCGCGGTGGGCGAGTATGCCCCTTATTTGGTAATTGGAAGAGCGCTTGATTCCGCCAGTGTGGGCATCGCGCAGCGGGCGGTTTTGCTTTCCGTGTTTCCGGAGCGAGTAATACTTGCCGGCGTCGGCGCAATTGCGCTTCCAGTCTTTGCCCGGAGCATGCGCGAAAGGTCAGATACGAAGGCGGTCTATCTTAATGCGCTTGAACTGATTTCCGGGGTGCATTGGCCCTGCCTGCTCTTGCTGAGCGCGCTTTCGACGCCCTTGGTCAGCATTGTGCTTGGCCCTCAATGGCTGGAGGTCGCTCCACTTGTGAGGGTCCTATGCCTTGCTGCGGCCTTCTCTTTCCCCTGGGCGCTTCAATACCCAGTTCTCGTTGCTGTTGGCGCCGTCAGAACGTTGCCGCTTCTGGTGGCGGGACAGGCGATACTGAATACCGCAGCCGTTACCCTTGCTGCAGGACATGGTCTCTTGACGATTGCGTGGTGTCTAGTTGGCATCGTGCCTGTAAACGCGCTGATCGCCGTGGCAGTAGTTCGTCGGTATCTGAATTTTTGCTGGAGCGATTTCTTCAACGCACTTCGCAAGAGTGTTGTGCTTTCGATTTTCAGCGGCCTCGGCCCAATTTGCTTGATCCTCACGCAAGGCGGACCCGATAGCCTCTCGATTGAAGCAGGATTGCTCGGTGTGTTGCTTTCGCTAGCGGGGTGGAGCATTGGCCTAGGCTTCACACACCATCCGCTTCGTCATGAATTGATTCCTGCGGCGAGGATATTGAAAAGGGAAGGTTGATCGGCGAATGCTTTAACCTTTGCGGAAGAGAATACGCATCAACCCATAGCCGGCTCACGTCTCCTCAAGTAGATTCTGTGGAGGACAACACTCGTTGCGATGCAACAAGAGGGGGAACCGTCTCAATCTCGCCACTTTAGAAGAACAAGGCGGATCGGGGTCGGATTTGGGGGACTTAAATGCCGACGGTATTACAAATAAACATTGCCCTATGGGGAATGATAATTTGTGCGGCGGTTAAAATTGCACAATTCGCATTTTAGGCCAGCACAGCTTAGTCAAACGCCTTTCAAGGGAGCAGGCATTGCAAGCGGAGCTTGCTCACCCTTCCTGACGGACCTGCCGGTATGCTCTGGTTCGGGACACAGATCAGCACGGAGCGCCAATCTCGCCTGAGATGCGACGCCGAGCGCGAAGCCGGGCGGCTATCAAGTGGGGTGAGCAATCCGATGCAATGAATGAGATCGCTGCGAAACAGGTTCTGAGCCGCCAGGCTCATCGCCAGACAATATTGTAACCTGGTGCTTCCGCTCAGCCGCGGGGCGGGCGATCATCGCGCTTGCGTAGATTGCGAGGGCAAGACCGGCGACCGTCAGCACACACGCACACCCAAGCAAGATCCATATGACCGACATTCGGCTCCCCTAGCATCCATGCCGCGCGACAAGGCGCGGGGCAGGTCAATCACCCGAGCGACTCGCGTCGCATACCATCCACCAACGTGAATCGTGGGGTCGAAATCGGGCGACTTCTGGGCGTGGGCAATCGCGACCTGCCTGAATGATTAGCAAAGGCGGGCTCATACACATCACTACATCCAGCCGGAACCTGCTAAGCTTTGTCGTGCCGCCTGTGGGAACCGCGGGGCCACGATATACGTTTTGTTAACATGACTGGCAATCAAACTCGCGAGCTTGAACAACTGCTACACAAAGCTAGACGCGCCTTCGGCAATGGAATTAACCATGACCTGCTGAGGGAGGCTCGGATCGAGAAAGGTTGGATTTCTCAGCGAGCGGTTGTTGAGGAGTATTATCGTCTCATGGCGGTTTGCCTCAGGGAGGATCAGCTGCAGCGCCGTTCGTCGAGGCGTCTAGACATTAAGACCTGGTTTGCTTGGTTTATTGGAAGTCGGCAGCGCGGCTGAGATTGCCACCGGCCGCGGGGCGCCAATCGGACGTCGACTGAAGGTTGCGTACCTTGTTTAACGGGACACAGTCGCGTGTGTGTCTGTGCGCTCGGTACTATTTAACTAGACACCAGCGCTCAGGAAACCCGCGTGAAACTGCGCGGTAGCCCCATGAGCCGAAAGCGGTCGGTACGACTTGATTGGAGAAGGTGCTCGTCGCTACGACGGGATAGGGGAGAGAGCCTCCCTCGACCTGGCAGCCCGCATAAAGCGGGTGGTTATAATATCGGTAGTCGGGACCCCAGGAATAAGCAAACGTCGTTCCGTAATTGCTCGGGCCGGAATTGCGACGTTCTCTCGCGTCTGCGGGAGCCGATACAGCCAGTAAGATCAGTCCCAACGTGCCGGCGACACCTAGACGGGCAACAACTCTCCTCATGTAACGTCCCTTTCATGTCGGTTTGGGCCGGGCGACGCACTGCAGGCCAATAATCTTCGGTCGCAGTTTAGCAGACTCGTCGAATTATTCTCTTGATTTCTTGTCACGGGTTGCAGACGGCGGTGCGATCGACTCAATGCTGAACATACCTGCGGGCTCAGCCTTAAGGAGGTGGCCTTCCAAGCTAGGAAGCGTCCAACTTGCGAATATTGTAATCATTGAATAATCTGCGGTATTATTACTTCTCCGGACGGTTTTTAATAGATGCATATTCTGGGGGCTTTCCTCCTGATCAGCGGGTTCCTCCTATGCATTTCAGTGGCCTGGGCAGCGATCGGCTTTGTCGCGATGGGTTTCGGCCTCATCTGCCTCCTGGTTGCCGATAAGCGGAGGAAAGCTTCGATGAGTGAGCTGAAGAGGACGTTAGCCCAGCAAGCTCACTTGGATCCGTTGCTCGACCATCTTCCAACTCCGTCGAGTCATGCGGCCGGAGTTGAGCACGAACAAAGATGGAAGTTGCTCTTGGAGTCCGACCCCGACCTTGCGAGCGTGGCCGCAATTCTAGAGCGCTTCGGACCGCGATATGTAGATCAGCTAGCTCGGACGTACACCGTATTCAACAGGAAAGACTTCCTGCCCATCATACTCGAAATGATCGTCAGCGCGGCAAGGCAGTATACGGCGTCGAGCAAGGCGGCAGCGCAGCCATCGGCGCAAGCGGGCAGCTTTGACGATCGCGCCCCGGGGGCCGCGGCGGAGCCATTGTCGGATCTTCGACCGCTTTCATCCTTGCTTCCGGCCTGCACGGACGATGCGGCGGAACGAGACGCAGCTTCGTTCTACGAACAGGCGGAAGCTCACAGCGGTTATGAGCCAGCGATAGACGTGGTCCCCAGAGCGATCCCGGCGATTGACTTTGATGACCAGGACGGCTTGAAAAAGCTGTTCGACGGGTTGGCTTCACTTGAGGACGACAGAGGATCCTTCGCGAAGCTGCGCGAACGGGCGGACGGCAAGAGCAGCATTCCGAAAGATTGATGCGGCGACCGTGCACCCCGACTAGTTCCCTCGTCGGCGCAAGCCGAGAGTGAAGCAAAACCGGGCCGAGCCTTAATCACATGGCCGTGCGACTGCTGACATGAGAGCCTCGACCGCGAAGTGCTCCTCCGCCAAGCGACGTTCGACGAATTCGCTTTCCGCTGAAGTAAGCGACGTCGCCAGCAGCTCACGGTAGCGGCAGATGTTTTTGTAGTGCGTCCGCAACCGCGTGAAATCTTCGTCCATCCCGGGATCGCTGCGTGGCATACGGTTTAACTCGTTGCCAAGTCTCGTCTTCAGATGTCTCTCAATCTGCTCAAGCAACTCTCGCGCAGGTTGATGCTCCTCGCCTCGATGCTGACGGGTGGAATTAACGCTGCAGGAAAGTGCAGCGGCGTTGTCAAAATCATTCATCTGAAAGGTCCTTAAAATAACTTCGTATGAAAGTCCGATCGATCGATTGGCGCAGCAGCATCGATGTGCAAGTATCTCAGACAAGGTCGAACATCCTCGCCTTCGGCGACGAAATGATCGAGAGCGCAAGTAGCGAGTACTCACCGCACCTCTTATTTTGCGGATGCGAGCAACCTTATTTGTTGGCGACACTCAACGAGACGCTATGCCAAAACTTTGAGAGCGCCTCGCCTCCAAAGTTCAGATCTGGCAACAAGCTGACTACGCACCGATTCTGTTGACTGTACGATGTCATGGAGAACGATCTCTGTTGGCAACCAACGCAACTTTGATTGGTCCTTGCCAGTGGAGAGATTGAGCGTGGAGAAGCCGCGCTCAATCGCCCATTTGATGATCTCTACCACAAGAGTCGTCATCGCTCCGTACTTTTTCCAGCTGGGTTCGAAACCAGAGAAGTACAGATAAATGTCTTGGCCGAGGCCAAAGGCAATCCGGGATGCAACAACCTCTCCGTTCACCTCCAACTCGAAGATACGAACCTGCCCTCGTGATCCCATTGCACCGATAACGTCATCGAGGAACCTCCGACTCTGAGCTGTGTGAAAGTTGTCGCGATGTTGCCTCATATCGGCAGCTGATGATCGAGCCTGATGAAGACGAAAGAAGCGGTGCAGGGTCTCATCATCGACGTTCGGGGACTCCGTCACGCGGAGGGCGAGCCTATGCCCATCGCGCTCAAGGAACTCATACCCTTTCCTGATGCTCTTGCGGGTGTTGTTGGAAAGAGTTGACTGGAGATCCTGCCAACGATCGGGCAGATCCACGATGTAATCAGGTAACAGACGTTCGGTTCTTAGTTTGTCATGAGGCAACTGGTCGATGGCGTCGGAGCGAACGCCGCTCCATTTGAACACATCCCAACTATTGTCGTTCTCGCTGAAGTGCCTTGCAAGCGCACACAGCGCGTCACGTTGGTGTTCGGCCTTGCAAACAAGGCCTCGGACCTCGGTCAGGCTCGGATCAGTGCCGAAAAACTGTACCTTGCACATACGAATCGGGCCGAACCCGGTTCGTAGGTCCGCATTAACGGGGCGATCGCGAGGAGTTCTCCATCTTGCTTTCGAACTTCGTGGATGAAGAACTCGTCACGCCGTAACAGTCCAGACCGGGAAAAATGCTTCCACCACAGCTCGTTCCAGATGGCCGAGGTAAATGGCGTCCGAGGTGTCAAGCTGCTGTCAAGGTCCTCCCACTCACGCCGTAGCTGCAGGAAGGCGGTCGAATGCGATAGTCTATTGACAATTAACGACATTGTTTTTGCCATACAAACTTCGGCTTATACAAACTTAAATATTGCACGTGCAAATAGCTTTAATGCGTAAAATTCAAAACTGCCCCAGGTCGACTTATACCTTGCGTTTGTTCGGCGTTGCGCTGTGCGAAGATCGTTAAGGTCGGACTGAGTGAGCTCGGGCGCATGCATAAGGGAAGGGCTTCCGATGCGATATCTAAGTCCAACCCGATCGAGAAAGCACACGTCAAATTGTCGCATCGCTCTCGCATATAGATCCACATCCTCGCGAAGACGAAGTTGTGGGTCGAATCCACCGAGCTGCTCAAGACACCGTCGGCGCAAGATCCCAGCACTGCAAACCATCAGGGCCCAATGGAACATGAGGCAGGCAACGAAGGCGCGTCGTGAGCGAAGACGCTCACAAAAGTTGGCGAGTAGGGCAGCTTTCTCGAAGTAGCGCTTTTCATGCTGCAACTGAGTAGGAGAACAATTGCCGAAGGATCTATTCGACAGAAAACGACGCCCACATTCGGGTGCTTCGCGAAGGCGTGCTTAACGGCGGCATAATGCCCAGGTGGGATGACATCATCGTCATCAAGAAAGTGCACAAAGTCCCCGCGTCCCGAGGGCCAACCTAGATTTCTCACCGCACTGGGGAAGCCACCGGATGGGTTCGGGTTTGCCAGGTAGGCGACTCGCGCGTCATTGATGCTGGCGATCACCGACTCGGCGGACCGTTCCGGGCTGTCATCAACCACAATGATTTCAATCTCAACCTCGCTTTGAGCAAGTACGCTTGAGATCGCTTCACGGAGCTCGGCTGGCCGCCGGAACGTCGGAATCACGACCGTGAAATCAATCGGTTTCACCATTCATCACCAGAATTCGAAAGGTGCGACAAAAAGCAACTTGAAATGCGTAACTATTAGCATCTTGGGAATCAAATTTGTACGTTTAAATGCGAGGGTTGGTTTACCGTCCTGCGCGACTAGCGGTTGTGTGGATTGGAAAAGAAGCAAGGTGTGCCGGGTTTGGCGGCGTTAACTCTTTACCACTCGGCGCGGCCAAGTTCCGTCCGGGGACCGGGGGCCGATTAAGGTTGCCTTCGAGGCCCGAGGGCTTTCACCAGCTGCCATCCCGGAAGGTCAAGTTCGGCATCGAGAGCCGTGCAGGGCAGGACTGGCAAGTTCTGCGCAGAAGTGTAGGGTTGTGGTTCTCACTAGGAGGTAATCATGCGGATTGTTGTTGCGGTCCTGTTGATGTGGGCATCGTCGGCCCATGCTCAGAATTGCCAGTCGTCGGCTGGGCAGGCTTCTTGTGGGTCGGATGGTTTGGGCACGCGCAACGGCAGCATCACCTATTGGAGCAATGGAGACATATCGCGGCGGTTCGGCAGTACGACCTATAACAGCGACGGAACGAGCTTCCAGACCTACGGCAATAGCACGTATTTTAGCAACGGGATGACGGCGCAGACCTACGGAAACACGACCCTTTTCAGCAATGGTCGCTCCTGCCAGCGTTACGGAAATGAGCTATTCTGCAACTAGTCCGTCCGGGTTTGGTCTGAGGGATTGAGCATGGCCGCAGGGCGCGTACTCACAGTGTGTCGCGCGTCGGGAGAGCGCAAACTGCCCCTCGAGTTGCTGGCAAAGATCTTGCTGAATGCATCGAACGACGCCGGCATTTCGTGCCGAGATCTGTATCTTGAAAGCGGAAAAGGAGTCCTTGATTGACTCTGAAATGAGAAAGAGCCGTCTCGGACACAAATTGCATACGGTTGTCGGGATACCCTCGGATTTGATTCGAAATGTTCGTCTCATGGAGAGCGATATTGCGCGCGAGAATGAGCGCGACGGAAACAGTCGCCCCTCCGATAGCGACTACTTGTTGTCTGACAATATCCCCCGTCCGCGCCGCGAGACCTTGAAGGTGGCACCGAGCGCTTTGGAAGAGCGCTTTTGCCTGATCCGAAGGGAACACGAGGTCGAGGGCATATGAACGACGGCGCTTCCTGCTCCCATTTTCCTTATATCTATCGCTGGACCAACGAGGGCCGGCAGGGGCAGCGATGCCGCGTGCTCGCAGTCGGAACCATGTACGCCTGCCTTGTCGAATTTCCTGATGGTTTTAAGATGGTGAGTACGGTCAACGCCCTGAGAGAGGACACCGCTGTGGCGAGCAACACTGGTGTCATTCGCGATCGGGAGATCGGTGCCTCGTGGCGGTCGGGAGAGATCGGCAACCAATTGGACTGCCGAGACCACGACTAGGCTGAGGTTACCATCCGTTGAGGCTCCCCTGACGCTCGAGCAAGGGACCATCGCCTAGCCGCTATGCCAACTCCTTCGGTAAGCAGCTCCCTGTCAAACCTTTTTGGCTCAGGGGTACCGGCTTTCGGAAATCTTGCTTGTCGAGATCACTGGTTGGGTCGAGCTAATTAAATATTTACCATATTTCGGTAGATTAAATTATCATATTGCGAGGCGTCGATAATGGCCAGGCACTTCGTGCTTTTGCTGGCTATGGCCTTGTCTCTCTGCGGGTGTTCCAGGGAGACGAGAAGCTTCATGCCCCCCTCCATGAATCCGGCCTTGAAGTGGGACAGCCGCGGCCGCGTGCCGGCTAAGCTTTCCTCTCTGGGTAAAGATGGCAATCGCGCGAGCGCCAGCGTTCAAGCCACGCACAAGCCGCAGATGACGTCAGACGATGTGCGGATCGACGAAGATCTTTCCAAGTTTAAGCCTTACTCCAAAGAGTGGGTAGCTGCTCTGGAGGCAATAAATCGCGCGGCAGATGAAAGGCTGAACAAAAGGCTCATCATTTGCCTTGGTTGTCTACCTCCGGGGCGAGGCGATCGAGCGGAGTCTACTGGGTCGTCTGACCTGCCGAAGGGCTCCAGCCGAGTGGTTGCCGAGCCGGCCCTGTCCAGCAGCGGTGTCGTTCCCTGAGGCAGGCGGGGCCTGCATCTTCCTGAGCAATCTATGCTCGATAAATCAACGGTATTCCTGCAAACGTGACGAGTCCAACGAGCATGTACGGCGACGATAAGTCGCCGAAACGGAATCGCGTCTTGCGATACGCCTCTCGCTCTCCAGGGATCTGTTGAGCCAGGTTGAGATTGGGTTACAGTTACTCCTTGTCTGAGTGTGCACCTGCCTCGAGAGCTGCTGGCGCATGTTCGGACCGCGCGGAGCAATTTCTCATCGTAGGATGTGTACTCGTTCGGTCTTTCTGGAGATCCGGCTGACGACCTGGAAAGGCGCAACTGAATGCCTCTGTGCCGCCGCATCGCCTAATATGCATTACGTTGCTTCAGTACTTCGGAAAACGTTTTGACTAGGATTTGGGCGTCGAGCTTCAGGCTCCAGTTGTTGATATACCAAAGGTCCAGTCGAACCCTCTCAGCGATGTGGTCCACCGATGGAGTCGCGCCCCTGGCACCGTTACATTGAGCCCAACCGGTGATGCCCGGCTTCACGTGTTGGCGAACGGAATAGTCGCTTAACATTTTCTCAAACTGATCATCGTGGGCCAATGCGTGAGGGCGAGGCCCCACCAGGGACATGTCTCCCTTCAAGACATTGAACAATTGCGGTAACTCGTCGACGCTCATGGATCGCAGTATGCGTCCGATCTCCGTCACGCGTGGATCGTCCCGCGTGGCTTGCGCAACTGCCGGACCGTTCTCCTGAACGGTCATCGTTCGGAACTTGAGTATCGTAAAACGCTTCTTGTTGAAGCCTTTCCGATCCTGCCGAAAAATGATCGGGCCGGGGCTGTCCAATTTGATGGCGATAGCCGTAATGGCCATGATCGGCGAAAAGAAAAGCAGGGCCAAGGTCGCCAGGATGATATCGGCAGTGCGCTTGATCACGCATTGGGCCTCGGTGAGCGGAGCGCTCTGGACAGGAATGGCCAGGGTACGAAGGCACTCGGACGAAGCGTTGCGCGTTAGCGAGCGAATATTGGCGTCGGGCAGAAGCCAGGCGCCCGTTGGAAGAGCTCTCAAATGACTGCGGACGAAATCGAGACGCCCGGTGTCCGTCCATGGCAAAGCAAGCAGAACTTCCCGACAATCTTGACGTCTGGCGAAGTCGCTGGCCGAACTCAGAACGCTTTCGTCCGCCAGTGCGGCAACCGGGCTGTCAGCATCGCTCAGCAGAAAGATCTTGACATCTCCTGTGCCGAACTGCGTCAGCAGCCGTTGCCTTCTCAAGGCGGCAACCTCACCCGACAAGCCTATCAGTACGATAGGACGCCATCCGACGATCCTGTGAGATACTGCTGCGGCCAGGGACGCTTTCGAGAGGCTGCGTGCCGCGAACAAAAGCAATGGCGCGAGGAGGCCAAAGGCGATGAGGGCGCCGCGAGAGTAACTCGGACCAATCTTGAGCAGGAATGCAAGAAGCGCCAACAACAGTGCCGTCACGAACCAGCAAGACATGATTGCGCTGGTCTCAAGGCGCGGTTCCATCGCGTCCGGAAATCTGTAGTGACCTCTGCCGCCCATTCGGAGAACGTAGAGCAGTCCTGCAAGGATCCCGATTGCGCAATAGGGAAGCAGGTTCGGCGTGTCGTGGCGGACCAGCAATTGATAGCCGCCGCCCGCAACTGCGCTCGAAATGAGTATGACCGCCAGATCGACCGTCGACAGTAGATACGGAATTACGCTCTCCGAAATGCGAAGGGGTATTCCGAAGGACCCGCGCCCGAGCCGATTAATCTCGCTACGAATATCCGAACCGTCCGTCAAATCAGCACCGAACTAATTGAGCGCACAAGGTAATTTAATGCATATACGTGAATTTACTGAAAATTAACTAAGTGACTATAGCCAAAAATCGACGGCGCGCAAACATTAAATAATTAAACCGAGGCTCGCCCTTCGAGACGGCCGAACGGCGTCAGGTCATCAAAGGCGACTTAGGCGCCTTTCGACGGGCCTGGCGGCTGCGCCGCCGTGATCGTTCGTCTATGGCAAATTTGAAGCGCCAAGCCTGTTGGGTGGATCTGCGGCCACGGCCTCGGTCATTGGCGGCATCGCGCGATCATTCGATGCCCAACTTAACGCAATCGCCTAGGCGGGATATACTTCGGCGCATTAACTTTCAGGACGTTGCTGGAGGTGGCCGGCTTGTTGAAGAACGTGTTCTGTCTGCTTTTCATCGCTGCCATTCCAGTGGCGGGTCGTGCGCAAGCGCTTGAGGCGCGACCTCTGTCGAGTGAGGCGGCGTCGCCGATCCCGGATACATCAAAGCGATGCCGGGCGGTCATTCGCGGAGAGAGGCATGTGACCTACAGGCTTCCGCCAAGCAGCGAGCCGCCGGGTGAGGGCATCTCTTTTGCTACGAACTGGAGCGAGCTTCGATGGGGAGGTTGGTACGGTCAACAAGCTGTGGACGATTGCCGGATACGGGTGGATGGGTTTCAGACCTGGCATGGCAAGGCCGCGGTCCGCATTGAAGTGCAGCCTAACGATGACCCGCTGGCGCTACATGCTAACAGCGAGCGCGCCGAGATGTTTTCGATGCAAGACAGCGGCGGGACAGAGATCAGGGAGGGGTCCGCGAGTGGACTTCAATACTATGCGACGAGCTACTATTTCCCAACCACCTGGGAGGGCCAACAACTCCCGTGGTCGGCATTCGCCCCTGCCGATTGCTCGGCCGACGACGGAAACGCCTGCAACAGCTGGGCCTTTGTTTGGCAATTCTACGGGTGGGGAGGATTGGTCGCTGCTCAGCGGGTCATCGGCGGGCCGCAGCGATATATGTTTAACCAAATTGAGTTTTCGGATGGTGGGCTCCTGAGATTGGGTAAATGGACGGATTTCGTATTCAGAGTAGATTGGCGAAAGGGCGCCTTCGCCATCTGGCGACGTGACGAAGGTGAGAGGCAGTTTAGATTGGCGCTTGAGGGGACTTCTCCGGTCCCGCCCGGCCGACGCGTATACGTCAAGCAGGGACTCTATCGCGGCGGAAGGGTTGGCGAACGGACGGATGTCCTCTGGATTGGTCCGACAGTTCGAGGCGCAACTTTCTCCGCAGTCGAACGGCAGGCGTTCGGCACCAACGACGGTCGCCTCGATGGTCGCGATTAGACCCACTTGTGCGACTTGAGCATCGTCGCGATGACAATCAGAATCGTTTAGGATTTCGCTGGGCGGCAGCGCGTTTCGTTGGATTCAAATTGAATCTCTTGCTAGAGTATTATTTTGGCCCGGCTTCAGGGGATATAGGGCGAAAATGATTAAGATCAGCATTATTATTAAGACCCTTAACGAGGCGGCTAACATCGCAAAAGCCATCGAGAGCGCGCTCGCTGCGGTCGCGGATTACGACGGCGAAGTCATTATTGCCGACAGCGCTTCGACGGACGGGACGGTCGCGATTGCAAAGCAGTTCCCAACGTCAGTGGTCGTGCTGGAAGATGTCTTGGAGAGACGATGCGGCGTCGGGCCCCAGCTAGGTTACCAATACTGCAGGGGCGAATATATCTACATCCTCGACGGAGACATGGAGCTCGATGCCGCGTTCATACGCAAGGCAATCGAGATCCTGGATCATCAAAATGAGGTCGCCGGCGTTGGTGGATACATCCATGAGATGCGAACTGACAATCTGGAGCTCAAGGGGCGGATCAAGCGCTTCCAGCGGGCGCGCAAGAAGGACTCGCGCGACGTTGACTGCCTCAACGGAGGCGGTCTCTATCGGCGCACCGCGATCTCGCAGGTCGGGTACCTTTCTGACCGAAATCTTCATGCGTTCGAGGAGTACGATCTTGGAGCACGCCTTCGGTCGAGGGGCTGGCGGCTCGTGCTGCTCGAGGACAAGGCCGTGGACCACTATAGCTATGCCATGGGAACGTGGCGGCTGCTTTGGCATCGCATCTTCAGTGGCCGTTTTTTAAGCTCCGGTGAGCTCTTTCGCGCAGCAATGGCTGGCCGATATGTCGGACGCGTGCTGCGGGAGGTGCGAATTGTTCCACTCTCGATAGGTGTATGGGCCTACTGGGCCTGCTCCATCTTGGCGGCTCAACTGACTTTGCCAACATTGACGCTGTTGACCGCCGCGGGGATGCCGATCGCCGTAATGGCCATCCGGACAAAGTCATTAAATCTGGGGCTCTTCAGTGTCCTGACCTGGTATCTTTCAGCCGGTGGATTTGCTGTCGGCGTCCTCAGGAGACGTTGCCCTCCAGAGGCATCAATTCGGAGCAGGGTCGTTCATTCAGCTGCTCATGCCGTCGCTCGTCCCGAAGCCACCCCCGAAAGCCTGTGGGCCGGTTAGACTGGGTGCGCGGCGGCCTGGTCGAATGGGCTGGCCTCACAAGGATTGCCTTCCCAAAAGGCTGCCGCTGCGGCCGACAGTGCTAGCGCGCATTGCTGTCCCCTCGAGATCTGGATTTCCCCCCGGGGGGTGCGCAAAGTTCGAGGGTAGGGTGATTCGATCGGACTGAACGCCCGAATGGTCGGAAGGGCGACACTAGGGGACCATTTACCCAAATGGGTTAAAAATCAATGCGGAGCGCCTTAACAGCGGGCTTCGCCCGCTGGAACGCGATCTCGATCAGGGCTCTTTACGCCCTTCTCGGTTTTGCTGTGCTTTTCAGGAAACACTCGTTTGAAAATATTAAATTGTCGGCCTCTAGCTCATCCTACTCCGGAGCTCCGACGTGTTAGAGCGGAGCTGGGACGGGGGTAAGGGCATGCATTTCCGGCTAGTATTTGTGACGGCGCTGATTTCCGCGTTAGTAGGCGGATGTGGGATCATGCCGGTTGCCGGTCCACAAAGCTGGGACATCACATCTGGTCAGAGTGACTTTCCGTACGCTCTTGTTCGGCTGCGGCCAGAGACGCTCAACGTCCTTGCAGCGCACGCCCCAAGGATCGCGGGCAGAATTGCCGATGGGCGCGGGCCCCAGCGAGTTGTGGTGGAGATCGGTGACATCCTGGGCGTGACCGTGTATGAAACGGGCGCGGGCCTCTTTGTGCAGAACGATCTGGGGGTGCGTCCGGGCAATTTCTTCACCGTCCCTCCGCAGTCGGTAGGTCCGGATGGCAACATAACGGTACCGTCGGCGGGGCCGATACCTGCCAAGGGGCGGACGACGGCGGAGATAGAACGCGAGATCGTCGCAGCCCTGAAAAAGCGGTCGCTTGAGCCCAATGCTGTCGTAACCTTGCTGGAGCAGCGTTCATCCGCCTTTACCGTGTTGGGAGACGTCCGTTCAGCGGGACGGTATGCGGCAAATGCCGGCGGAGAGCACCTCCTGGAGGCGATCGGACGCGCCGGCGGCCTCTTGGGGGCGGGCAACGAATCCTGGATCGTCCTTGAGCGAAACGGGAAGAAGGCAGTTGCCCCGTTCGGCGCTCTCATCGACGAGCCCGCAAATAACATTTATGTCCGTCCGCGAGACATGATTTATGTTTACCGCGAACCCCAGACCTTCCTCGCCTTCGGAGCATCGGGGCGCCAGGGACAGTTTCCGTTCGAAGCGTGGCGCGTTTCAATGTCTGAGGCGATCGCAAAGGCGACCGGCTTGAGTGACCTGTCGGCAGACCCAGCTTGCGTGTTCCTCTACCGCGGCGAAACGCGTGAGGTCGCGGCGCAGCTTGGAGTCGACATTTCGCGCTTCGACGGACCTGTTATCCCGATCATCTACCAGGCAGACCTGCGCGACGCCGGCGGCTACTTCCTCACCTCGAGGTTCGAAATGCGCAACAAGGACGTGATTTACGTTTCGAACGCCGCAGCCGTCGAATCGACTAAATTCCTGAACTTTGTCCGAACAATCGTGGCAACGGCTCAGGACCCGGTCACACTCGCAAACTCGGTGAAAGCGCTTGGTACGGGCTCGAGCACCACTATCGTGACGCAGCCTATAAGCGTTGGAAACTGAGCTGCGGCACTCCCGCCGCTAGATCTGGCGATCCCGGTCGTTCGACCGTTCGGAAGTGAGCGGGTCTTGCGATTTGACCTACCATGCCCGTTGGGGTGGGCTCACGAGTGATTGCGTGGTCGCCGGTCGATGTAGTGACCACGCCCTCGTCCGGCCGCGAGCTGTGCGAGCGTCGGTGCTCGGTTCGTTAGGCTGGTTCTATTTGACAGGCAACGGCGTCGCTACCCTTGAGGCAAGCTCGGACGTTCCAACTTCCATGTTAGCGAATTGAATGGCAAACGGCGTGGCGATCGGGCCATAGCCACGATAGATTCCATATTTCCAATAAGCCTGATTACCGGCCGCGCCAATCATTCCTGAGAAGTCGACAGCCTTCTTGCCATCCAGCCAGATTTCGAGTTTCCCATTGGGAACACCCTCGCGCAGATGAAATACAACGTGGTGCCACTCGTTGCGGCTTAGCATCTCGTTGTAGCGAATGCTTGTTTGCGGCCCTGAGGGCGATCCCATAGCCTCGCTGTAGACGATCAAACGACCAAGTTTGAAGTGTATGTGAAAAGGCCTGATCTTGGATCCGTGCATCTGACTGATGGCCGTCCAGTCGGACTGATACTCGGCGCCTGGCTCAATGAGAAAGGAGTAAGCGCCCCAAACGTCCGAGCCGTATTCAAAACGACGCTTGTAACCATCCAGCTCGGAACGCTCCTTGTTTTCGCCCGAGGCGCGGTCTTCGCTCCAAATATCTCCTGCGCGTACCTCGAAGCGCATTATGTCGATCGCACCGGCAGCTGCCCGGCGGATGCTCCAGTCAGTACCGGAGGATTCGGGTACGTACGGAGTGCTCCGAATGGTGATGGGCGCCCTCGAGTTCGCGACGGCTGTCCAATTCGCCAAGTTCGCGTCCTGCGCTCTGGATGAACAATTCACGGGCAGCACTATCGCAAAGAATGTCGTCGCCGCCGCGGCGACGATGTTATATGCGCTCGGCATGGTTTGGCCTCTCCTTCAAAGGGGCACGAATTCGGAAGCAGACCTCCTCATTTGGGGCTCACCAACGGAAATGTCGGTCAATCCCAGATGATGAAGATCGAACAGATGCACGGGCCCCGAGATCATGGGAGCGGCGACTGCGGCCGAATAATCGTCGTCAGACAAATCGGCCATCTGGAACGTTGACGCATCGGAGCGGCGATCGGGTCGCCATTGAACACTCCACCTTTCAAGGTCGTCCATCGGCACTTTGAACTCGTCGAGCTTCGCAAGGAGGCCTACTCCAACCGCCTTCAATAGCGCCTCCTTTCGCGTCCAGCATCGAAGAAAGGAGCGAATCCTACTTTCCCGCTCTAGCGCCATGATGGCCTCAACCTCGCGCTTACTCAGGACGCCTTCAGCCAATGTGCTAACGTCGGGGTTGCTGAAGCTGGCGATGTCTTCAACATCGATTCCGACGGTCTGGCCGACAGTGACTGCAAGCAACGCTACGGAGTGGCTATGGGTCAGGTTGAACTGCAGGCCGCGTGGCGAGATCGTTTCGTCCAATTGCGGCTTGCCGTGCTGGCCCACTATGATGGGTACCTTGCGGGGATTCCGCTCTAGATATTCGCCTAACATCCGTCGAAGCAAAAGCCTGCTCTGACAAAATCGCTCTCGGTCCCGTGCGAAGCGAAACGATTCAGCGCGCGCCCGCTCCTCGACCGTCATGACGTGCCAGCCCAGTTTGGCTAGTTCGGTGGAGGAAAAACGCAGTCGCCACACATGAATTTCGCCATGTGTCGGTCGAGCCGACAAACCAACCCGCCATTGCGCGTTGGGAAGTTGCAACGCATCGGCCTCTGCTATCGAAAGGCCCGTATCGTTCGCCAGTTCGTGCAAGTGCAATGCCGCTCCTTCTGCCGGACTCAAACCGCGTCGTGTGCACGCGCGGCCAAAACGCAAAACATTTTCAGAGTTCAAACCCCTGGAGCTTTCTTGCATCGGAGCCTACTTGTCGGCGATGCAGGGTTGATCTGCGGCATTGTCGGCAATCCATCTGCCCACGTCGATGAATTCCACCGATTCATGTGATCTGAGAAAGTCCAACATTCCATCGAGGGCGTGCCAGACCGGTTCATCGTGCTCCAGATGATGTGTCAGCAATCCAATGGGAGCATCAGGCTGCACAAGGCCCAGTCTTCTGCCGCGCAACTGCTGGACAAGGAGGTCAGAGACGACATTGGTTCTTTGGGCCGTCCTTGCTTTCCAGTCTATGACATCCAGGTGAACGTCGATCCGAAGGCCATCCTTGAACTCAGGCATCCTAACTATTCCGCGCCACTGCATCCGAGAATTCAGCTGCAAGAGTTTGCGCTCGAGATAGCTCGGCATCAGGGAAACCCCTGCAAATCCGACGCGTGGCAAGGTTTTGATTAGCGCAGGTGTGATGCGATTAAAGGGCGGAACAAATATCGGCTGCGACGAGCTAAAGCATTCCTTGAACGAGTGCAGCGCAAATTCTGTGTCCGCAATCATATTGGAGATCGGTCGGTCGGGTCCAAACTCTGCTGGTTTTTTTCCCAGGTTGTAGTTGACGTGCTTCCACCCGTGGCACATCGGATAGAATTGATGAACATTCTCGGCAAGAAACTCTTGTAAGCCTGGAGTGATCTTTCCTGGGATAATCGCCAGCCCGATCCTGGTATCGAATCGAACGGAAACATCGCGAAGGCGCTCTAGGCTTGGCGATGGTTCAAAGGCATCGTCATCCCGAATCCAGAATCGAGCCTTTAGCTTGGAAGCCGCCCAGACATCCAATTCTTGGCGTGCGTCGTCCCATAGACCTATCACTTGCAGTCTCGCACTGAGCAGTCTCGCACTGTCACCAACCAGCTCCGTCAAGGGGGGCCTGGAAACGAAATAAGGCGCCGCACGCCATGCATGCCGCTCAGCGCTTCGCCATATAAAGAAGTCTCGGAGGAGCGAGCGAGACCATAAGGGGCGGGCGCTTTGTCTTGCTTGGCTTCTGAAACCACACTTTACGCGTTCTCGGCACGAGCATACGTCGCACTCTCCTCGCCGACCCGTCGTCCAGTGGCACGGTAGGCTGCGCGTGTCGCCGCGCGAGCGGCACGCGCGCCCAAATACAGCGCCCGATCAAGAATGCTCGCGCCTTGCGAAGACGGGATGTTGATGCCGATCTCCGCCAGGCGGCCTCGAACTTTGTGGGTCAAGCTGTCACGCCGGGTGCTGTCAGTATAATAGGTAAAACTAACCGTAATGGAGGGGGCGTCCTCGACCTCGACCAGATGTGGACTGGTGGACGGCATATAGGCTCCCTGTCCGGGGCTGAGCTTGAAGCAATGAGCCAACTCGCGGAACTCTTCTCGCCAAGCAATCAATCCGCGATCATGTCGGGAATGAAAACGGTCGCGAGCCCGCTCGCTGACGACTCGCAAATCGTCCGGCTCCCAAACATAGATCGTTTTTTGCCCTTTGATCTGCAGTATGAAGTTGTGCTCCTTGTCGATATGGAAGGGCGTGACCGTCTTCGGCGAACTAACGAAGATCCAGCCGCCGCGATATCCCATGCCGGGGTCCTTGAGTTCGACATTTGAGCGGATGCTGTCCAGCACCTCGTCAACTAGTTCGCGATAGACGGGGTCAGTCTGGACGTTGAGCAAGGACATCCAGGCCTTGGCAGCCTCGATATGCTCCATTGTGTGGATCAGATTGTTCTTTACCGGATGCAGATCGGGCGCATTGGCAAATGACGTTCCGGCCTCGGCTGCATTGGTATGGGCCCTGATCCGCCCCTTGCTATCGAGACGCTTGGCGAGTTCGACCAAACTCTCGATGCGAAATCGCGGATCGTCCGATAGGCGATGCGTGACCGGCGTCACCGCCCACGGGTTGAATTTGTTCCAGTCCAGATCAATGAGGGGGGTGGGATTCGAGGGCATGACGACCACTCCGCATCTTTTGTGCATTCATAAAATATGGCAGCCTTAATAAAGCAAAAGCGGTTAAATGGTATCAGAAAATAATTACTTCTTCTATTGAGTTTAATGGCTATCTTTCCGTCTGCGGCGTACGATATAGTTTGATCTTTACGAGCGGGGCGTCGGCTGATTAACCGTTGCCCAAATTGATCGTTTGCCCTCTGTCGGATTTGCCTTGCTTCGTTTCGGGCTAAAGGCGCAAGTTTATTCGCCGCAACGAGGTATTTTAAATGGTTTTTGTTCGGCCGCTCAGGGTGTTGATTGCGACCCCTTTTGGGGAGCATCAAAGAGGGGGCATAGACCGATTAACAGATTTGATCGTAGCGAAGATCAGCGGAAGCCATTCAGCGCGCGTCCAGATTTCCAGACTGGTCACGCGCGGCCCCGGTCTGCGGATATTTGCGCCGTTCGTTTTCGGCTGGGCTTTGGCTCGATTTTGGATCGCCAAACAACGAGGCGATGTCGATCTCTTGCATATCAATGTTGCTGCCGACGGAAGCGCGATCCGAAAGGCGTTCCTGGCGCGCTTTGCGCGGAGCTTGGGGATCCCCTACGTTGTCCACCTTCATGGATCGCGGTTTCAGGAATTCTGGCCGGCTGCAAGCCCTCGCGTTCGTACGTGGGTTGATCGGCTCTTCGCGGAAAGCTCGGCTGTAATCGTACTTGGAAACGTGTGGTCGGAATTGGTTCGGGCGCACGTACCTCAAGTCGAAAGCAGGGTCGTCATCCTTCCAAATGCGACAGCGCCAGCCCATTTCAAGCGCGAACCGGCGCCGAATGGGCCTGTTAGGATTTCGTTTCTTGGTGAGCTCGGGAAGCGCAAGGGCACGCCCCAGCTCGTTGAAGCGCTGGGGCGGCTGGATGACGGCCTGGACTGGACGGCTACGATCGCCGGAAATGGTCAAATTCAGGAGACCAAATCCCGTGCGGAACAGCTGGGCATTGGAGACCGCGTGAAAGTGCCCGGCTGGCTGGACTCCCAGGCGACGAACGAGGTCTTGCGAGGTTCCGACATATTCGTCCTTCCCTCCTTTGCCGAAAACCTCCCGATGTCAATTCTGGAGGCTTTTGCCTACGGTCTTGCCGTCGTTGCCACGCCAGTCGGGGCTGTCGCTGACGTCATCAATGACGGCTCGAACGGCCTGCTTGTGCCGGTGGGGAACGTGGACGCTCTCGCGTCCGCCCTTCGCAGGCTGATTGTGGATGGGCAGTTCCGTGACTCGCTTGGTGCGGCGGCCAAGGTCGAGCATGCGTCGAAGTATGAAATCGGGGTCTATGTCTTCCGATTAATCGAAATCTGGCGAAATTCGGTCGTTCTCCGGCATGGGTAAGGGTCCCTTGCCTATCTGTACATCGAGTTTGTCAGGGGAGCCGGCGGTCCAAGGCAGTAATAACTCAGTCGTCGTACCATTAAAAAGGTTCACGTATTAAACATGTTGCATTAATTGTGTGGCATGGCGTACTTTGGGTGAGATAATTGCGCGATCGGTGTATTTATTTTTCAGTGATTTGAAAACATGAGAGTCAGCGTTTTTGGGTTGGGGTACGTTGGAGCCGTTACGTCCGGATGTTTCAGCTCATTCGGTCATTCCGTCGTTGGAGTAGACCCCGCGGAAGCCAAAGTCGCCCTAATAAATCAGGGCAAGGCGCCCGTTATTGAGAAGGGGCTTGGCGAAACGATTTCCGATGCAGTCGCCAAAGGTCGACTTAGAGCGACCCGTGATGCGCGGGATGCCGTTCTCGCCACTGACCTGTCGCTCATATGCGTCGGAACGCCGAGCAAACGAAACGGCGATCTGGACACTTCCGCGCTCAAACTGGTTTGTGCAGAGATCGGCAGTGCGCTCGTCGATAAACAGTCTCGCCACTCGGTCATCGTTCGATCTACCGTACTGCCCGGCACCATCCGAAATGTCATCATCCCGGAGCTAGAGAAGGCAAGCGGGAAGAAGGCCGGTGTCGATTTCGGTGTCGGCTCGAATCCCGAATTCCTGCGCGAGGGAACTGCGCTCGAGGATTTCTTTGCACCGCCTAAGACGGTGATCGGCGTCGAAGACGACCGAACCGCCAGTGAGCTTGAAGCGCTATACGGCGCGATAAAGGCACCGCTCATCCGGACGTCGATCGAAGTCGCCGAGATGATCAAATACTCCGACAATGTTTGGCACGCGGTGAAAGTCGCATTCGCCAACGAGATCGGTGTTTTCTGCAAGAGCCTGTCCATTGACAGTCACGAGGTCATGGACGTCTTCTGCAAGGACACCAAGCTCAACTTGTCCAGCTATTACCTCAAGCCCGGCTTCTCGTTTGGAGGGTCGTGCTTGCCCAAGGACGTTCGGGCACTGGTTCACAAGGCCCGATCGCTGGACCTGGATCTTCCGCTGTTGGGGTCAGTACTGCCGTCCAATGAGCGCCAAACAAGCCGCGGCTTTGAGATGATCGCGCAGTTGGGGAAACGGCCCGTGAGCATTCTCGGCATGAGCTTTAAGGCCGGAACGGATGATCTCCGTGAAAGCCCCGTACTCGAAATAGTCGAGCGACTGATCGGAAAGGGCTACGACGTTCGAATTTTCGATCGCAATATCAGCCTGTCCAAACTCGTAGGCGCGAACAAGGATTTTCTGTTGCGTATGATTCCTCACGTGTCGTCCTTACTCGTCGAGTCTTTGGACGACGCTCTCTCTCACGGCGAAATCATCGTCGTTGGAAATGGGGATGCTGAATTTCGGACGATCGGTGATCGCGTGCGGCCGGATCAATTTGTGGTCGATCTGGTCCGCATCAAGGATCATTCTCGATTGAAGGGAAATTACAATGGTATTAGCTGGTAATCCCTCGAGGCCAAAACGGATACTGATAATCGTCGAGAATCTTCCAGTGCCGTTCGATCGGCGCGTCTGGAACGAAGCCACAACTCTGACCAAGGCCGGCTACGAAGTCAGCGTGATCTGCCCAGTGGGACACGGTGCGTCTGCTCGCCGCGAAGTCATCGACGGCATTCACATCTATCGACATCCTATTGTTGAAGCGCGCAGTGTCTACTTCTACTTTGTGGAGTATGGGGTTGCACTGTTCTGGGAATTTCTGCTGGCTTGGCGCGTGCTCTTTGAACGAGGATTCGACGCCATTCACGCATGCAACCCGCCAGATCTAATCTTCCTGGTCGGCGGGTTCTTCAAATTGCTTTTTGGAAAGAAGTTTGTCTTCGACCATCACGATATCAACCCGGAGTTGTTCGAAGCAAAGTTCGGCAAACGTAATCTGCTCTATCGAGTCGTCGTGGCCCTCGAACGTCTCACGTTCGCGATTTCCGACATTTCGATAGCGACCAATCACTCCTACCGCTCGATCGCCATTGAGCGTGGTAGGATGGATCCCGCTCGCGTTTTCGTCGTGCGTTCCGGCCCCAATCTGGAGCGGCTCCAGATCGTTCCTCCGGATCCATCCGTTCGGAAGGGGCGTGCATATTGCGTCGGCTACGTCGGAGTTATCGGCGCGCAGGAGGGGATCAATTACTTGCTTGAAGCGGTCCGGCACATCGTCCGTGATCTCGATCGCCACGACATCCAATTCTGCATCGCGGGCGGCGGGCCCGAGCTCGATCGGCTCAAAGCACTCGCGATCGAACTGGGAATCGCCGACTACGTCACGTTCGCGGGCAGGGTTTCAGACGGCGAGTTGCTCAAGATACTTAACACGGCGGACGTCTGCGTGAATTCGGACGAATGCAATCCGATGAATGACAAGTCGACCATGAATAAAATCATGGAATATATGGCGCTTGCCAAGCCGATCGTTCAGTTTGACCTTACCGAAGGCCGGTTTACCGCGCTGGACGCCTCGCTCTACGCAAGGGCCAATGATTCGGTCGATTTCGCCGCCAAGATTCTTGACTTGCTGGGCGATGCACAGCGTCGCAAGCAACTCGGAGAGTTCGGCAGGGCCAGGGTCATCGACCAACTCGCCTGGCCGCATGAGGCCCCAAAGCTCCTTAACGCGTATGAAGCCTTGTTCGAAGGCAATCGTGCCGCGCAGGTGCAGTCGAGAGGGGTGGTTGCGAAAGGGCATAGTGCCGATTTCGTGACGGGCAACCTGGTGAGGCGACTCCTGAGCCCGCTGGCATCCAGGAAATGAGCCAGGCGATGCGCTCGTTTTGGACCAAGGTCAAAGCTGACGCTTACCGGGTTAAAGGCAAGACGCTATCGATCGGCTCGGTATTGGCGCTTGCCGTCTTCAACCGCACTTTTCGGCCCGTCTTGACGCTGAGGCTCTGCCAATGGGGCGCGGAGCATTCTTCGTATTTGAGGCTAATAGCGAGAGCGCTACATCGCTACGCTTCGGCGAAGGCAGGGATCGATATGCCATCCGTCGTTCGCGCCGGTCCCGGTCTGGTGATCGTGCACGGTTGGGGGCTTGTTGTGAACCGAGAGGCCATCATCGGCTCGAACGTAACCCTGTTCAACGGTGTCGTCATTGGCCGCAAAGATAGGATCACAGAGAACGGTCGCCAGACGGAATACCCCGTTATCGGCGATGATGTTTGGATCGGACCGCAGGCCATCATTCTTGGCGGCGTCAAGATCGGAAGTGGCGCGATCGTCGGTGCGGGCAGTGTCGTTACCAGGGATGTCCCAGCACACAGCGTCGTCGCCGGAAATCCTGCAAAAGTTCTCAAGACCGACGTGCTTCCGGATGTGATGAATAGAGCGCCGATAAGCACCGAGAATTCAGGAGAAGAATACCTAATAAGGCGGGCTGAGGGTGGCAGCGTGCGCTCGACCGGCCTGGTCTTGCATGGATCCGAACCCCTCAAGTGAGGTTTTTATGCTCCGCGTGTCTGCAGACCACGTCGTACCGATGCGCAATATATCAAGGAGGTGGGCGGTTACTGATTAACCAAGGAAGTCGCCGAGCCGGTCATTATCGGCATAACAAGCTGACGGTGAAGGCTCAAGCGATTATACTGCACTTCGATTTATTGCAATTTTAAGTGTGCCGTCCGCCCGATTTTTAATTCCCAGAAGCGGCCGGCAGAGGCGATAATGCAGATGGCGTGGGCAGAAGTTAATTCGCTAGCCAGAGGAACGGAATCGCAGGCCTTTGCGCCATTTCCGTGCGAAACGTTAAGCCGGTCCTTCGAGCGGCAGGCAGCCAGTACGCCGGATGGCGTCGCAATCCAGCTCGGGCGCGAACGCTTGACGTACCGGGAGCTCGACCAGCGCTCGAGGCAGCTCGCCCGGCATCTACGCAAACTTGAACTGCGGCCCGATAGCCTGGTGGCCGTCTGCTTTGAAAGATCTTTCGACCTAATCATAGCGATGCTTGCTGTACTCAAAGCGGGCGCTGGATATCTCCCAATCGATCCGTCATACCCGGTTGAACGCATCTCGATGATCCTGGACGATGCAAACCCGTCTGCGATCTTGACGCAGGAGGCGCTCGCCCAGAGGGTGGGACGGAGAGGGAGCGGATCAGTCATCTGCGTCGACAGGGACCGACATTCCATTGCCGAGCAGGGCTCGCATGGATTGGATGAAAGCGCTTCGGCCGACAATCTCGCCTATGTGATCTACACTTCGGGATCCACCGGCAGGCCGAAGGGCGTAATGGTGACCCATCGGAACGCGGCTCGCCTTTTTACTTCGACGGCACATTGGTTCAATTTCGGTCCGAGCGATGCTTGGACTCTGTTCCACTCTTCGGCATTCGATTTCTCCGTTTGGGAGATCTGGGGGTGCCTCCTGAGCGGCGGTCGGCTCGTTTGCGTACCCCACTGGGTCACGCGCTCGCCGAGCGATTTCTACAAGCTTCTGGCCGAGGATCGGATCACAGTACTTAACCAGACACCGGCGGCATTTTATCAACTGGTCCAGCTCGAGGAGGCCGGTGTCGTTGAGGAATTGAAGCTTCGCTACGTCATTTTCGGTGGTGAAGCGCTCAATTTCGCAAATCTCCGTCCGTGGTTTGAGCGTCATGGCGATCAGACGCCGCAACTGATCAACATGTATGGGATTACGGAGACGACGGTTCACGTTACCTACAGGCCCGTGACCGCAGGGGATTCTCGAAACGAGACGAGAAGCCTCATTGGCGTGCCTATTCCCGATCTGCGCATCTACTTGCTCGACTCCGAATTGCGGCCCGTCGCCGCCGGCGATGTCGGAGAGATATTTGTAGGCGGTGCAGGAGTTGCGCGCGGATACTTGAATCGTCCCGAACTTACGGCGGAACGCTTTGTTCGAGATCCGTTCGCCGAAGGGCCTTCGATGCTGATGTACAAATCGGGTGATTTGGCGCGAGCTACTGAGAGTGGCGATCTCGAATATCTCGGACGCGGTGATCTTCAGGTAAAGATCCGCGGCTACCGCATCGAACTTGGCGAGATCGAAGCAACACTCGCAGATCACCCCTCCGTAGCGCAAGCCGTCGTTCTGGCGCGCAGAGACGGTCCGGGAGAACCAAAGCTGGTAGCCTATATCGTCGGTAAGCCGTCTGCTTCCCCGACAGCGCAGGGCCTGCGAGATTTTCTCAAAGCGCGGCTTCCCGAGCACATGGTGCCATATGCTTATGAGCAACTCGAGACGTTTCCGCTGACGATCAACGGCAAAGTCGACCGTGCCGCTCTGCCCGCCCCCCGGGAAGTGGTCCACGCCGGGCCCGAGCGCGCATCGATGCCCCTGGAAAGAGAGATCGGGGAAATCTGGCGTGAGGTTCTGGCTACAGGAGCCGTTGGTCTTGACGACAATTTCTTTGACGTCGGCGGCGATTCTCTGCTGCTCGCCAATGTTCATGGTCGCGTCCAGAGGGAGTTGAAGCTCGATATCCCTATTACGGATTTGTTCGAGTTCACCACGATACGGGGGCTCGCACGCCACCTGAGCACGAGTACCGCGACGAAGGCGTCACGCGCAGACGCGCAAGAGAGAGCACAAAGGCAGCGCGCAGCATTTGGTCGGAGGAGGGAATTCCACGGGAGAGATGCATCGTGAGCGACCAGGAGGCCGAGAGCGCAGTTGCGGAAGGCGTGGCGATCATCGGCATGGCGGGGCGCTTTCCGGGCGCGCGCAGCGTCGCGGAGTTCTGGCGCAATCAGCTTAACGGGATTGAATCGATCTCTCATTTCGGCGCAGAGTCTCTGGAGGGCGCCTGCGAGGGCGCCCCCGCGGCCGGTGTTCGTCATGTGCACGCGCGGTCGATCATCGACGACATCGAACTCTTCGACGCGGACTTTTTCGGAATCTATCCGCGCGAGGCCGAATTGATGGATCCACAGCAGCGGTTGTTTCTCGAATGCTGCTGGGAATCGCTCGAAAATGCAGGCTATGTGCCGGATTCGTATCCTGGCCTGATCGGCGTGTATGCGGGGTCTAGTCTCTCGTCATACTTTCTCTCGCGCCTTTGCGCGACGCCCGGTTTCATCGAGAAGTTCACCTCGGGTTACCAGGTGTCCAACTACGTCGAGATGATGGGAAACAGCCTGGACTTCCTGTCCACCCGCGTTTCGTACAAGTTGAACCTGCGCGGACCGAGCTTCACAATGCTGTCGGCCTGTTCGACGTCGCTGTTGTCGGTCACGCAGGCGTGCCAGTCGTTATTGACCTATCAGACCGATATGGCTTTGGCGGGCGGCGTCTCGATTACACTCCCACAGAAGCGCGGGTATCCATACCAGGAAGGGGGAATGGTCTCGCCTGACGGGCACTGTCGGGCGTTCGATGCGGCTGCGCAGGGAACGGTCTTTGGCAGTGGCGTTGGTGTCGTGGTGCTGAAGCGCCTCGACGATGCACTTCGCGACGGCGATCAAATCCACTCCGTCATTCGTGGCTTCGCCGTCAACAACGATGGATCGGCTAAAGTCGGCTACGCTGCGCCTAGCGTCGAGGGGCAGGCGAACGTCATTCTAATGGCGCACCAGGCTGCCGGGATCGATCCGGACACGATCGGCTACATCGAGGCTCACGGAACCGGGACGCCCATGGGCGATCCGATAGAGCTCACGGGATTGACTAAGGCTTTTCGCACCTCCACCGGACGGAGGCAATTCTGCACGATTGGAACAGCCAAGACAAACGTCGGGCATCTCGATATTGCGGCCGGCGTAACTGGATTGATCAATGCTTCCCACATTGTGGAGCACGGCGTGTTCCCGCCGACGCTGCATTTCAAGAGCCCAAATCCCAAGTTCGATCTGGAGAGTAGTCCATTCCGGGTCATCACCACGCGTTCGGAATGGAAGAACGATGACGGTCCCCGTCGCGCGGGGGTGAGCGCCTTCGGCGTCGGCGGAACCAACGCGCATCTCGTGCTTGAGCAAGCACCGGAGCGCCCAAAGACTCCCTCGACCAAGTCCAAGCATTTGCTCGTGCTGTCCGCGCGCTCGGCGGCGGCCCTGGAACAAGCGACCGACAACCTGGCAGAACATTTGCGCTCGCATCCCGAGCTAAACATGTCGGATGTTGCCTGGACGCTGCAGGAGGGTCGGCGCGAGTTTCATTGCCGCCGGACCGTAGTGGCCGGCGAGCTCGATGAAGCCGTTCGCATGCTGTCGAAACGCGAGCGAGTGCAGACGCGCTCGAAGCCGAACGATGCTCCCGAAGTCCATTTCATGTTTCCGGGGCAGGGGTCACAACATGTGGATATGGCGCGTGAGATCTATGCAGCCGAGCCAGTATTTCGCGCCGCCGTTGACCGCTGCGCCGAGATCCTGCGTCCGCACCTTGGCACCGATCTTCGGGCTCTCCTGTATCCCTCGGCAGGAGCGAGTGAGGAGGCAAAGCGCGCTGTAACCGAAACGATCGTCGCGCAACCGGCCATCTTCACGATCGAGTATGCCCTGGCACAGCTCTGGATGAGTTGGAATATTCGCCCAAAGGCAATGGTCGGCCACAGCATTGGGGAATTCGTCGCCGCATGCCTCGCGGACGTGCTGTCCCTGGAGGATGCGCTGAAGCTGGTTGCTTTGCGGGGACGAATGATGCAGCAGCTGCCCGCTGGCGGTATGCTCTCGGTCCGGCTCCCGGAAGCGAGTCTCCGCGGCGTTCTGCGCGAACCACTCTCCCTCGCTGCAATCAATTCTCCCTCGCTTTGTGTGGTAGCGGGGCCGCTCGACGCACTTGCCGACCTCGAGCGCGAGTTAAACGATCAGAAGGTCATCTGCCGACGATTGGTAACGTCGCACGCGTTCCATTCGGCGATGATGGAGCCCCTCATTGATCCGTTGGCTGAGGCGTTCGCCAAGACCAAACTCAGCTCACCCAAGATTCCGTATGTTTCGGGTGTCACCGGCGACTGGATCACCGACGATGACGCAACCAATCCACTTTATTGGGCGCGACATGCGCGAGAACCGGTGCGGTTCTCATCGGCAGTCCAGGCGATACGAACGGATCCCCAAGCCATTCTCTTGGAAGTTGGTCCAGGCAACGTGCTGGCGACACTCGCGCGACAGCACAACGGCTTTTCGGGTGACCAGATAATCGTGTCATCGCTCTCGGACGGCTTCTCTGGCGAACGTGACGTTGAAGCACTTCTGAACGCCGTGGGCGCTCTGTGGCTTGGCGGAGTTCGTCCGGATTGGAAGAGCCTGCACAATGGCGAGCACCGCCGGCGCATTCCATTGCCGACTTATCCATTCGAACGCAAGCGCTACTGGCTCGAAACCGTTCCGGAAGCGAATGACAAGGCGGTCCCGATCGCCTCCGCAGCTGCGGCGACGCCGTCGCAAACTACAGTGAATTCACAGTCCAGACAGGAAGCGGAAGCCGCAAACATGGCGCCGAACATTGAGTCCCAATCGGCTTTGATCTCGCAAGCAACTCGGACAGCCAAGATTCAGGCGGCTCTCGCCGAGTTGTTGCACGACTTGTCCGGGGTAGATGTTGCCTCGACCGAAGGCTCGACCACATTGCTGGAACTTGGCTTCGACTCCCTGTTTCTCACACAGGTCGCACAGGCCTTGCAGGAGAAGTTCGGGATCAAGATCACGTTCCGACAGTTGCTCAACGACCTGTCTAGCCTCGCGGCGCTGGCCGAATATGTCGAAGGCAAGCTGCCGCCTAATATGTTTGCTGAACCTGCAAACGCGCCGGCGCGTGCCGGCGAGTCGGCCTCCGCAACCGCGGTGGTGGCGCCTTCCGTCGCCACTCAAGCCGTACGAGTGGCGTCCGCAGCGCCGGGCGGGCCGGCTCCCGTCGCCGAAGACGCGCTGGCACACCTCATGCGAGAGCAAATGCAGGCGATGAACCAGCTGTTCGCAAAGCAGCTCGAGACGATGCAGGCCAGGGTCCCCGAGCCAGCCGTCTCTCCAGTTGTAAGGCCCTCGATTGTTCCACCACAGCCACCCCGACCGGCGGAGCCGGCAGGCGCCTCTCCCAAGGTCGCTTCGTCGGACGCCGTCAGGTCCCACGGTCCGTACAAGCCGCCGCAGGTCGGAGTATCGCAGGATCTGACGGATCAGCAGGAGGCCCACCTCAAGCGGCTCATCGATCGCGTCACTCGGCGGACCGCCAAGTCCAAAAGCCTTACCCAGCAATACCGCAGCGTGCTCGCTGATCCCCGCGTCGTCTCGGGCTTTCGCGACCAGTGGAAGGAGATGGTCTATCCGATCGTCACGGACCGCTCCAAGGGATCGCGCATCTGGGATATCGACGGCAACGAGTACATCGACCTTGTGAACGGCTTCGGTCCAATCATGCTCGGCCACCGACCCGACTTCGTCGAAAGGGCTATCGAAACGCAGCTTCATGCAGGGTTCGAGACAGGCCCGCAAAGTGCGCTGGCCGGCGAAGTTGCGAAGATGTTTTGCGACATGACCGGCGACGAACGCATGGCGTTCTGCAACACAGGTTCGGAAGCGGTCCTTGCGGCTCTTCGCGTAGCGCGGACCGTCACCGGCCGGAGCAAAGTTGTCATGTTCAATGGCGACTATCATGGCTTGTTCGACGAAGTGCTCTTGAAGGGCCTCAAGGATAAAGCCGGTGAACCGGTTGCCCTCCCGATCGCCCCCGGCATTCCGCGACAAAGCACGTCGAACATAGTCGTGCTGGACTACGGCACGGAGGAATCCCTCGAATGGATCAGCAAAAATGCGGACAATCTTGCCGCGGTTCTCGTCGAACCCGTTCAAAGCCGTCATCCTGCGCTGCAGCCCCTCAACTTCCTGAGGGAAATCCGGAAGATTACGGCGGCTTCCGGTACGGCGTTGATCTTCGATGAGGTCGTTACTGGATTCCGGGTTCATCCCGGCGGTTGCCAAGCGCTATTCGGCATCCGCGCGGACCTCGCAACTTATGGGAAAGTCATAGCGGGTGGCATGCCTGTGGGTGTTCTTGCCGGCACCCGCCGGTTCATGGATGCCCTCGACGGCGGCGCGTGGCAGTTCGGAGACGATTCCTATCCCGAAGTTGGCGTCACGTTCTTTGCAGGCACGTTCGTGCGTCATCCGCTCGTCCTTGCGGCAATGCACGCCGTGTTGCTGCATTTCAAGGATCAAGGTCCCGCTCTCCAAGAGCGGCTGAACAAGCGGACCGCAGAGCTCGTCCAGCGGCTCAACGAAGTGCTGCGGTCGGAAAAGGTGCCGACCCACATAGAGACCTTTGGTAGCTTCTTCTACTTTAATTTCCAGGCCTCGGAGCGGCTTTCGAGCCTTTACTACTTCTATCTTCGCGACAAGGGTATCCATATCCGCGAGGGTTTCCCGTGCTTTCTGACGACATCGCATAGCGACTCGGATTTGGAAAGCATCGTGCGCGCGTTTAGAGACAGCGCCATCGAGATGCGGCAGGGCGGCTTCTTCTCCGACACGACAGGTCTGGCACTGCCCGACGTAGCTCCGGCAAAATCGGGCAATCTGGAGTCGAAAGAGCAAGAGCCGATCCAACTGACGGAAGCGCAGCGTGAGATCTTTCTTGCGACCGTTCTGGGGAGCGACGCATCCTGCGCCTTCAACGAGTCGTTCAGCATTAGCCTGAGGGGCGAGTTGCGAATGGAGTCGTTGCGCGAAGCAGTGAACGAACTGATCGCACGACACGAAGCCCTTCGTGCTAGCGTCGACGCAGATGGTCACTTCATGCATGTCAGGCCGGAGCTTCGGCTCGACATCCCGATTCGCGATCTGACAGGTTTCGAGCCATCCGCGCGCGAGGCGGAGTACGAGCGCGTTCTGGCCGCGGATGCGCGAGTTCCATTCGACCTCGTCAACGGCCCGCTCATCCGCGCGGAAGTTGTACGTTTCGAGCCAGATTATCATCAATTGACGGTCACATCGCACCATCTCGTTTGTGATGGATGGTCGACTAACGTGCTTGTCGATGAGCTGGCGACGCTCTATTCCGCGAAGGTCGAGAGAAGGACGCCGGATCTTTCGGCACCAGCCCGCTTCAGCCAGTATGCGCGCGCTCAGTTCGAACTCCAGAACTCCGGCAAGAATGCCGACGTCGAGGCATATTGGCTGGGCCAGTTCCGGGACTTGCCTGAACAGCTGGCTCTGCCGACTGATCGCCCGAGAACTTCGGTGAAGACGCATGCAGGCGCGACGGTGCGGTCGTACATTGATGCCGAATCTTATCGCAAGATAAAGCAGCTGGGCGCGAAGAGCGGCTGCACTCTCTTTGCGACGCTACTTACGGGGTTTTACGTGCTCCTTCATCGGCTCAGCAACCAGAATGACATCGTCGTTGGCATTCCGGCGGCGGGGCAGAGCCTGGTCGACGATGGCAATCTCGTCGGGCATTGCGTCAATTTCCTGCCTCTGCGAACTCAAATCGATCCGAACGCCTCGTTTACAGTGGCCTTGAGGGATACCAAGCGGGTATTGCTCGATGCGTATGACCATCAAGCCTATACGTACGGAACGCTTGTACGAAAGCTTGGCGTCCCCCGCGATCCGGCGCGGATGCCGCTCATGGAGGTTCAATTCAATCTCGAGCGTCTTGGAGCAGGCGCTCGCTTCGCGGGACTCGAGACGATGGTCGAGCCGAATCCCAAGGCTTCGGTCATCCTCGATCTCTTCTTCAATGTGATCGAGTCCGATCGAGGTCTGGTAATCGATTGCGACTACAATTCGGATCTCTTCGACGAGGAAACGATATCGCTGTGGATGCGATACTACGAAGCGCTTTTGCTCGACGCGGTCTCCGGCTCGGAGAAGGTGCTCGATGACCTGGCGCTGATGACCAAGGAGCAGATTTCGTCGGTCCTCGCCAAGCTAAATCCGAATCCAATCGAAGCGCCTTCCACGCAATCAATCGTCGAGATGTTCGAGCAGCGCGCAGCTCAGCCGCCTGACAGGGTAGCGGTTCAGATCGGCGAGAGCCGCCTCACGTACCGCGAACTCAACGTGCGGGCAAATCAGCTGGCGCGGTATCTGCAGCGATCGGGGGTGCGGCCGTCATCGATGGTGGCGACGAGTTTTGAGCGTTCGCTCGACATGGTCGTGGCGATGTTGGCGACCCTGAAGGCTGGGGCCGCCTATGTGCCTCTCGACTCCTCTTATCCGCTCGAACGCCTGACTATGCTTGTTGAGGACGCCAAGCCCACCGTTCTGCTCACTCAGGAAGCGCTCGCGGACGGACTTCCAAAGGGCGCGGCAAAGGTCATTTGCGTTGACAAGGACCGGCCAAGTATTAGCCGGGAAGACCCGGAGAATTTGCCCTCCCTCTGCGGGCCAGATGCTCCCGCCTACGTGATCTATACCTCCGGGTCCACCGGAAAGCCGAAGGGTGTTCTCGTCAGCCATCACAACGTGACGAGACTGCTCGAGTCGACAAGTGATTGGTTTAATTTCGATGAAACCGATGTGTGGACGTTGTTCCATTCCTCGTCGTTCGATTTCTCGGTCTGGGAGATTTGGGGGTGTCTGCTGACTGGCGGACGTCTCGTCATCGTGCCGTACCTGGTCACTCGTTCTCCTCAGGATTTCTACCATCTGTTGGCAGACGAGCGAGTAACGGTTCTCAATCAGACGCCGGCTGCATTCTATCAGCTGATCCAGGTCGAAGAGGCGGGCCTTATCAAGCCATTATCCCTCAGATATGTGATCTTTGGTGGAGAAGCGCTGAATTTTGCCAGCTTGCGGCCCTGGGTCAAACGCCACGGAGATCGCAGTCCGCAGCTGGTCAACATGTACGGCATCACGGAGACGACGGTACACGTCACCTACCGGCCGTTGGCCGCGGACGATATTTCATCGGAAGCCCGCAGCTTGATCGGAACGCCGATCCCGGACCTGCGCCTCTACGTGCTGGACGCGAAGCGGCGCCCGGTGCCGCCCGGTGTGACTGGCGAGATCTATGTCGGAGGGGCCGGTGTTGCGGGCGGGTATCTGAATCGGCCTGAACTGAGCGCAGAGCGGTTCGTTCCCGATCCCTTCGCCGCAACTGCCAACGCTCGGATGTATAGATCGGGAGACCTTGCCCGTGTCCTCTCGACAGGCGACGTCGAGTACCTCGGCAGGGCCGATGCCCAGCTCAAGATACGAGGCTTCCGGATCGAGCCGGGTGAGATAGAGGCGGCCCTGGTCGAACACCCCGCAGTGCAGCAGGCCGCGGCTGTCGTGCGCAAGGATGACGGCGGAAATCCCAAGCTCATTGCCTACTACGTGGCCAAGGAAGGCAGCCCAGTCACTCCTGCTGACTTGCGGCAGCATCTTCAGAACAAGCTGCCGGCGCACATGATCCCGCACGCCTGCGTCGCCATCGATGCCGTGCCTCTAACGATAAACGGCAAGGTGGATCAGAAGAGGCTGCCTGAACCGGATCTTGGCTCCGCAATTCAATCCCGCGAATATGTTGCGCCGGCGACCTCGCAAGAGCAGAGCTTGGCCAAGATTGTCTGCGAAATATTGAAGCTCGAGAGAATCGGTATCATGGATAACCTGTTCGAGCTGGGTGCCGACTCGCTTCATGTATTCCAGATTACGTCACGCGCGGCCAAGGCAGGCCTGCCGATTACACCAAAGCTGGTGCTTCAGCAGCGCACGATCGGCGGTGTACTGGCCGAACTCGGTCAAAATCAGCCCATTGCGCAATCCCAGGTGATCACCCCGGTGGAGCGGAACATGTACCGTGTGAGACGCGAGGTGTCTCGCGGCAGGAAGGCTCACGACTGAGAACAAGATGGCTGTTTTGAGTCCCATGCAAGGAGGTCTTGGTACTCCGGGTGCGCCTGCGAGACCCGATGACGATGTACTTGCGTTTCCGCTTTCTCCCGCGCAGAGGCGCATCTGGCTCGACAATGAGGAACGACCGGGAAACCCAGCATATAACGCGTCATTCCGCTGGAGTCTCCAGGGACCTCTCGACCCCTCTGCTCTGCAGCGTTGCTTCAACGAGATTGTCGCACGGCACGAAGTGCTTCGAGCCACGTTCGCTTTCACTGATGGAGACGTCCACCAGCTGATTGCGCCGTCGCTGAGCTTGCTGATTCCGGTAACCGACCTTCGGAATCTTCCCAGCTCACAACGAGAGGCTGAGATAGAGCGAATGAGCGCGGCCGAGGCCACGCGACTCTTCAATCTCGAAAAGGGGCCGCTGATCCGTGTCGCCCTGCTTCGAATCGATCAGTTTCAATACGTTCTGATGCTGACGCTCCATCACATCATCTGTGATGGATGGTCGATCGGTGTCGTCATGCGCGAATTGCAGAGGCTTTACACGGCTATCTCCGCGGAGAGGACGCCGGATCTACTTCCGCTTCCGATTCAATTTCCGGATTATATCGTCTGGAGCGCCGAGCGAGCCGAGGAAGCGCGCGAGAAGGAACTCAGCTACTGGACGCGTAAGTTTCGGGGCTACCGACCATTCAGATTGTCCCCGGATCTGCAGGAGCATGGCCAGCGCACGACGAATGGCGCGATAATTTCACGTCTGTTGCCGAAAAGTGCGACAAACGCGTTGAAGTCGTTCAGCGAACAGTACGGCGGCACGATGTTCAGTACGACGTTCGCAGCTTGTCTTGCGATGCTGCATCGGTGTACCGGCTCGACTGACATCGCGATGTGGACGCCGCTCGCGAGCCGGAGTCAACCTGAGCTCGAGAGTCTGGTTGGGCTATTTGTCAACCAAGTTGCAGTTCGGGTCGATTTGTCTGGTGATCCGAGCTTAACCCAGTTGGCAGCCCGCGTCCGTGACGATGTCTGGGACGCGCTTGCCCATCAGGTCGTCCCGTTTGAGAGCGTAATCGAGGCGTTGGCTGATGATGACAAGCCACGAGACGGGCAGTTCTGTTCCGTAAATTTCGTCTGTCAGCGAGCGTTCGGCGGAGCCGTGAACTCCGAGTTTGATTTTCCGGACGTTCGGGTCTCGCCGATTCCGTCAAAATCACCGGGAGCGCTCTACGATCTCAACTTTTTCCTGGTCGAGCGGGCAGAAGGTTGGCGGTTGTCGCTCGAGTACAACACAGATCTTTACACCGCAGCGACAGGCGATTTGCTGATCGAAGGTTTCGACCGTATCCTTCAAGCGATCGTTGCGGACCCCGACGTGAAACTATCGGGACTGCCGTCGATCGGTTCCGCCCCCCAGGACGTATCCTCGCCCGTTGCGAGCGACGCGACGAGTGCATCCGAGCCGCCGCCCACGAGCGTACCGGTGCCGGATGACGGTTGCGAATTCCCGGCCAGCGTTAGTCAGCTTCGATTTTGGCACCTTTCGCGCCTCAGGCCGGATAGTGCCGCCTTCAACATGCCGGCTTCGGTTCGCATTGCAGGCCCTCTCTCGGTCGAGCTTCTCCAAAAAAGTCTGACCGCTCTCGTAGAGCGGCACGAAAGTCTTCGCACGACCTTCAGAGAGCTCGATGGCGAGCTCAAGCAGATTATATCGAGCCGTGCAAATTGCGAGCTCCATTTCTCCGACTTGTGCGAGGCGTCGCAGCAAGCTGGTTTTGATCTGGATGCTCTGCTGCGCGAAGAGGCGCAAGAGCTGTTTGATCTCGAACGTGGACCTCTCACAAGGTGTCGGCTGCTCCGTCTCGGCCTTGAGGACCATGTTCTCGTCGTTACCGTGCACCATATCATCTCTGATGGGTGGTCCCAAAGCATCCTGCAGCGAGAGCTCTGGGCGAGGTATGATGGGTTTGTGGCAGACCAATCTCCCGCCCTTGCGTCGCTACCCATTCAGTACGCCGATTTTGCAGTCTGGCAGGCCGAATGGCTCAAGTCCGACGAGGCTAGCCAGCATCTGGCCTATTGGATGAAGTCGCTCGCGGGGCCGCTTCCCGTACTGGAGTTTCCGACTGACCATGCACCGGGCCAGCGCCAGCAGGTGCGTGGTGCGATCGAGAGACTACGCTTGTCAGGAGATTTGATCGAGCGACTCAGGGAGCGGAGCCGGTCAGCGAATGTCACGATGTACATGCTGACTTTGGCGGCTTTCGCCGTATTGTTGGAACGTTACACCGATCAGCAGGACTTGACGATCGGATCTCCAAGCGCAAATCGAAGCTCGCAGACAGAGCCTGTGATCGGACCATTCTCTGGACCAATTGCAATCCGGCTCAGCCTGGCCGGGCAGCCGAGGTTGAGCGACGTTCTTAGGCACGCCAGCCGGATGACGATGGATGCGCTCGACCACGCGGTGTTTCCGTTCGAGAGCATCATGGCGCAGCTCAAAATGCGGTCGATCCGGGGCAGAAATCCGCTGTTTCAGTTCTACTTTCTCTATCAGTCGGCATTTCTGCAGCGGCGCGAGGCGGGAGGCCTCGTGATTACGCCGGTTCCATCGATCAGTGTTGGAAATCCGTTTGAGCTACAACTCGCGATCATCGAGCGTGGGGGCGAGGTGTGGTTGAACGTTGAGTATGATCGCGGTTTGTTTGAGCCGACGTCGATACGCAATATTCTTTCATACTATCAATCCATCCTTGAGGAAATTGCGACAAATCCGGACAAGCAGATTTCCGATCTTACGCCGCCGTTCGTTTCGCAGGCGCTTGCCCCGACTGCGATGATCCCGGCACGGGCGGAGGAATTTCTAGCACCCCGCAATCTGGCTGAGGCGAAGCTTGTGTCCGTGTGGGAGAGGCTTTTCGATCTGCCGAAGGTCGGTGTCCGCGACGACTTCTTCGAGTTGGGCGGGCACTCGCTGTTGGCAGCATCGTTGAGTGCCGAGATAGAAAAGGAATTCGGCGTAAAGCTGGATCTGTCAAAGCTGCTGGTTGATCGGACCATCGAGCAGATCGCTGCGGTGATTACGGGTGGCGACGATAGTCCGCATTCGTCGTTGATCTCTCTTCGTGCATCCGGGACAAAGACGCCACTTTTCTGCGTACATGGTGGCGGCGGCCATGTACTCGCTTATGAGGAACTGGCCAAGGCATTACCTCACGACCAGCCGGTGTACGGACTAGCATCACCCGAGCTTGATGGTGCTCGGAAAGTGATGACAGTCGCCGAGCTTGCCAGACTGTACAACAGCGAAATACGCCGTGTGCAGGCGCACGGTCCATATCGGATCTGCGGATATTCGTTCGGCGGTGTTGTTGCACTTGAGATGGCAAGGCAACTGATCGCCGAAGGAGAGGCCGTGCCTGTCCTTGTGATGCTGGATACCAGCAACTGGGGGTACTATCGACACCTTCCGTTTGCGGAGTGGAGCCGCTTCTGGAGCGTTCGAATGATTGATCGTGCGAAACGATACTATCGCAGGATCGTGGACCATAAGATGGATGTGGCCATTTCGAGCGCATTCTTTTTTGTAAGAAAGAACGTGCGTTTGCGGCTATGGACGCTCGTTCAGAGGTTGTCGCGTATTGCGGACCGTCCGATGCCGGTTCAACTTCGGGACAATATGACCATGTTCAAGGCAATCGCGCGGTCGTATGAAGCGATGCCTCTCCCGGCGCGGATTATTCTCTTCAGAGTTGAGGAGCGTGATCCTGAGTACAGCCTCAATAAATCTCTAGGGTGGGAGCTGGTCGCCTCAAAAGGCGTCGACGTCCACTATGTACCCGGTGATCACCTGTCGTTCATGCGCGAACCGCACGTTTCCAGGGTCGCAGAGCAACTGAGAAAGTACCTTAGCTAACGATCATGATCGCTGTTGCTATGTAGTCTGGAGCGGGACGCGGGGCAGCGAAGGGGCGCGGTCGGCGAGGAGACAGGTGGATGCGCATTCTGGAGCTTACGACCGCCGTTGGCCTGATTGCCTATCTTGCCTGCCAGCTTTCGCCGCATCGCGATGGCTATCCATGGCTGGCCTATCTGCCGTTCCTCTGCGTTGCGATCATTGTGCTGCATCTGATGCTTGAGGGCGCCCGATGGGAGATGCTTCCCATCTACTTCGTGGCTATGGCCAGCATATATCAAGAGGTCGCCCCGCAATGGACGACGGATGTTCAGGCACAGTACGTCGTCGGTTTGATCGGATTGTGCTGCATCGGTATTGGAATTCTCCTGAGTACTGTCTTTCCCGTATTCGAGCTTCTTCCGCCCACCGGACCCTACTTAGTCGGGACCAGCATTCGACACTTCGTTGACCGAAGTCGAACAGATCCAGAAAACCCCAGCAATCCGCGAGAACTGATGGTGCAGATCTGGTATCCGGCGGACCGGTCCTTCAAGGGGAGGGTGGCCGCATATCAGCAGAGAGCAACTACGACAGTTTGGGACGCGCGCTTCTCATTGGCAAAAACTCATTCCATCGTCGACGCGACGCTGGCAGCTTCTCAAACACGCTATCCTCTCCTGCTATATGCGCCTTCCTGGAACGGTATGCGAACCGAGAACACCCATCTAGCGGAGCAACTGGCTAGCCACGGCTATGTCGTCGTGGGAATCGACCACCCTTACAGCTCATTTGCGACTGTTTTCCCTGATGGCCGTATCATCAAGAGCAAGTTGCTGGATGAAGACTTTTACTCGACGGAACAGTCATTCAGTAGGTTCCTGGTGACCGCCGAGACGGAGATACGAACCAGGGCCGACGACGCGCGATTTGTGCTGAATGCTTTGGAGAAGATCGATGTGGCGGATCAAGGTGAACCGTTCGCGGATCGCCTAGACCTAGATCACGTAGGAATCTTCGGCTTCTCGCTTGGAGGAGGTGTTGCCGCGCAGGCCTGTTGGCTCGATCGGAGGTTCAAGGCATGTCTCAATATGGACGGTCTGATGGCTGGTGAATCGCTGAAGCATGGGGCGATCGCCCCGTTGTTCTTTATGAGCGAGGTCGATCCGAGCCCACCGGACAGCGTTGCAGAGATCAGTCCATCAAGACGACGCGAGAAGGCACTGGATTGGGAGCAGTTCGTGCAGGCGCGGAAACTATTTTCGACATTCGGCGGATATTGGCTGACGATAAAACCGGCAAAGCACTTCAATTTTTCAGACTACGCCTTCTCGTCTCCGTTACACTTCTTCAGCCGTTCCGGTGCGATTAATCCCGCCAGGGCTGCTCGGACCATCGACCAATATGCACTTGCGTTCTTCGAATCGTATCTCAAGGGGGATTTCCAACCATTGCTGGAGGAGCCGACCCGCGATTTGGCGGAAATCCGCTTTGAAAAATCGGCCATTGATCCCGAGGGTAAGCAGTAGCCTCTCGCAAGTCATGGCTTGCAAGATGACGGTCCGGACCGATGAGCTCAGTTCGCCGTTCCCAAACGGCAGCAGTGACGTGAATTAACCAAGATAGAGCGAAAAGTCCCCCGGAGACGCAGAACGATCTATATCCTGCATAAGGAAAGTCGGATATCGCATTGGGATCCTATCTCGCCATTGCAAAGCGCTCTCGACGTCATGACGCGCTCTTACGCTGCTATCCTTGGCTCGGACCGGCTATCTTCAAACATACCGACGTCAATAGGAGCGGGACAGCTTTGCTACTCTCGCCTGGACGACCGGGCTTGAGAAACGGTTGAAAAATCATTGTCGACATGTCCAAGTTACCCGTAACGCTACAGCATATTGTTTCCGCGCGCCCGGTCCTATTTGCTCGAGCGGCGATGGGTCACCTGCTTGCCCTGCTTAGGTCCTCTTACCTGAGGCACCGAGGAGCTTATGCGTCTTTTAGCGAAGCCGTCGCGGCTGTCCGGCCCGGCGCGCTCGTTGGCTATGACAATGACGAAGTAGTCATGCATTCCTTCGAGTATATGTCAGAATTTAAGCTTGAGGACTACCCAGTTCTATTCTGGCTAAATCGTCTCGCGCCTGCTGCGAACGTAATTCTGGATGCTGGTGGTCATCTCGGCACCAAGTACCGGGCTTTCGGCCCGTACTTGGAGTTGAATGCGAAGGTCAACTGGATCATCTATGACTTGCCAGCGATCGTCCGTGTTGGGCGCCAGTACGTAGACGAAGGCAAGTTACGCGGGCCTACATTCATCGATGACTTGTCGCACGCTCCGGTCCCAGATGTTCTGCTCGCGTCCGGCTTGCTGCAATATCTCGATGTTCCGTTTGATGTCTTCCTTAAGAAGCTGCCTGCATTACCGCGCCACTTGCTTCTAAACAAGGTTCAGACGCGCGAAGGTCCCACTGTCGTGACACTCGAGAACTTCGGATGTGCGGAAATTCCTTACCAGATTCGCAACAGGACGGAGTTTCTTGCGACCCTTGGAAAGCTCGGTTACGACGTCATAGACGAGTGGTCGATTCCGAGCCTGTCCCGGACTATTCAGACCCACCCACATTTGGGGCGTTCAGCGAGTTGCGGTTACTATGCAAGGTTGCGCGCAATCTAGACCTTTGTTTTGCAAGATAGCCTTGGAAGAAGGATGACTTGTTAGAAACAATCCGAAGCGAAAGCCGTGTTGCCCGATAAATTCTGACAGATTAATGTGGAAGTGGGTGCGGAGCTTGGGCTGATGAGCCGGGACGGGCCTGACCGGGGCCGGCCAGCCTGCGTATTAATTGTAATTTTGTGCGTCGTTTCGGGGCTTCATCGCGGTGAACAAATGAACGGTCACGCGATAAAATTGATGGTACCAGAAAATATTGGGCATGTCTCAGATTGCAGAGTTCTTCCGACCAAAGCTACCAATGCTCCGGCTTTTTGCTGGATCGATCAGTAGCCTAGCTGTTGGTGTCGTTGCTCAGGCTGTAGCTTTTGTACTTCTTGCCCGTTCTCTGGGCGCCGCTCAATTCGGCGAATTGACGACGATCAGTGCTGTGACGGCGCTGGCGAATACCTGGTGTGGGTTTGGTCCAGGCGAAGCGTTACGCCGAATCGTCAGCCGCGACTCTGCGCGATACGCCGAGGCGCTTGGTCACACCGTACTCATGATCCTGATCACAGGTGCAGTACTGACCGTGTTGGTCGTCGCGGGCATGCTTTTCGCTCCAACTATCGACAGGGGTAACCCGACGATTTGGTTGCAAATTCTGCTACTTTTGGTGCCGGTTAACGTGGCATTTCCTTCATTTTTTAACTTGGTCGAAAATATCTTTTTGGCGCGCGGGGATTTCAAAACCGCCAATCTCGTCAACGGTGGAACTGGGGTGGCGCGCGCGCTGGCCGCGCTCGTCGCATGTGGATTCTTTGGCGTAACCTCGCTGCAAAGCTGGGCTGTGTGGTGGACGGGTATCCACGTAGCCATCGGCCTTATCTGTCTTGCCATGATCTGGCGTTTTGGGCCTCCGCGCTGGCGCGTGCTTCGCCGGGAGGTATCGTTGGGGGGAAGTCTCGCCCTTTCCAGCTTCCTCATCACGCTTCGGCACAGCGTGGACGTTCTTGTACTGAGTGCTATCACGACGCCCGATTTCGTCGGCGTCTATGGCGCGGGCCGGAGATTGATCGGCGCGGCACTTGTTGTACCGGGCGCGTTTGACCGCGTCATTTATGGGAAACTCGCAGTTGCCGGCCGGGACGGGCCACTTGCCAGCCTGGCGCTTGCAACAAAGTATCTCCCTTACTCGATCGGGATTAGCGCGGCGACTAGTGTCTGCCTCTTCTTGATCGCGCCTTACATGTCATTTGTTTTCGGACACGCCTTCGTAGCGGCATCGGACGTCGTTAGAGCTCTCGCATGGACGGTGATTCCGACCGCCATCCAGTTTCTCGCGTTCGACGCCCTTAACGCCGCCGAGCATCACAAGATATCGACGATCGTTAGTGGTGCGACAAATGCCGTCGGTGCAATGATGGTTGTCCTGCTGGGCACGACCTATGGCACTTCCGGCATCTACGCCGCGCTCTACTTCTCGGACGTCTCACGCGGTGGAGGGCTGTGGCTCGCCCTCAGCCTGTCAGCGCGCCGCCAACGGCACGTGGCAGCGTATTAGGTCGCTGTTGGCCAATCATGAGGGGATGAAGGCCGGCAAGACCGGGGCCAGTCGTTGCGTGAGGTCGCATCTTGCATAGCTTGACCGCACCAATCGGCGGGGTGGGGTGGCCGCAAGGTTTAAGCATTCATCACGTTGCAAGTGCCTCAAACGCCAGGACCGCCGATCCCCAACCAGGCTGGAGTTGACTCAAGCTATCTGCCTGGAACGGAGGCTGGCTGGGCATGTTCAAACCGCTTTCGCTAGATCCTCAAGATCGCGTTGTGACCGCTGTTGCGGCGGCGCGCAGGCGGGGAGCGATCTGGGGTTGGGGCGGTCAGTATGAGCCGCTGCGCATGGCAACAAGGCGATGCTCACAAGGCGGCGCCCGACCGCGCAAAACTACCTAGCGATCGGTCGACGGGTTCGGCGCCGCATCGCCGTGCGCTTCAAGCAAATCGCCAGCAAAAATTAGGTCGATGACGCTGGATAGGCTGCAACCTGATCGGCGATTTCTCTAGTGGGTATAGCCATACTGTGAATAGTGCTTGTTGACGTAGTAGGTCCGGTTCTCGCCGTCGTACTTGTGAAGTCTGTCCATGTCGACTTTGTTCAGGACGACCCCGAGGGTATTCTCCGAAATGCCGGGCGCTCTGCCAAGCGCGTGCTCGACAACGTCGATTTTTGTGACGCCCCATTCGACAACGAACAGATATGCGTCGATCAGATGAGTTGTTGCCTTTGCATCGATAACGGGCGCAAGGGGCGGCAAGTCCACGATGATGTAAGCATACTCATCGCGCAGTTTGTCGATGAACATCTTCGTAAGTTGCGCGCCCATAATCTCGTTGCTTTGGACGAAAAGACCGTTGGTGATCGTAGGCAAGAACGAGAGATATTTCGACTGGTCGGACCAAATGGCATCCGCGAGCGGCGTCCTTCCCGAGATAACGTCGAGGAAGCCAACTTTTGCATTGGACGCCAATGTCCGAGTGAGCGCCGGATTTCGAAGATCGAAATCCAGAAGCATAACCTTTGCCCCGGCAGCCGCTATCGTAAGCGCGAGGGAGGCTGCGACTGTGGATTTACCCTCCCTGGGAAGCGACGAGGTCATGCCAATCACCTTGGCGCCTTTAACCGGGCAGTTGAGATCTATCGCCAATTTTATAGAGCGCATTGCCTCCGCATGGCTCGAAAGAGGGGCGTCAATGCTCGCCCAAGCGGGCCCTTTCGACCGTACAAGGCAGCGTTCTCCCTCCGGTGGAAGCGGGCGTGCTGGACTATTCTCGGTCTCCTCCTTCCAAAGCGGCACCGGTGTAATACAATCCATGTGCAGTTGCCGCTCAATTTGGCCAACACTGCGGAACACGTTGTCGGTAAACTCGCGAATAAAGGCTAGTCCAAACCCCAGGGATATAACTACACCGAGAATCACGCCGACGATCTTCAGCGTGGTTTTGTACTCGCGATCCAGGGCAGGGGCCGCGCGGGTGATAACCCTCGCCTCCGTGACCGGAAAGGACTTTTGCTCAACTGATTCCAGATATCGCTTGTTCAGATTGTCATACAGCTCCTTCGTGCTCGTTGCCGCACTCTCGAGCTCGCGCAATTTGACCTGATTGCGGTTGGACGATTCTGATTGCGAAACTGCCTGAGCCACCTCGGTCTCGAGACCCTTTTCCTTGCGGACGGCGAGATCGTAGTCGCTCTTGAAGGCCTCACCGACCCGGCGAAGCTCGTCAATCATGGCAGAGCGAACCTGCCTCGCCTGGTTGTGCAGATTGATCACTGCGAGGTGATCACTTCCAAATTTAGCCGACCATTCCCTCTCCTTGGTGGTGAGGTCGAGCAGCTGGGCTCGCAACTTCGCGATGGTGTCGTTGATGGGGACATCGGTGACCAACGCATTGGAATTATCGGCGGAGAGAGCGGATTGAACCACTGCGTTTACGCGATCGAGCCGCGCTTTCGCCTCAGATGTCTGTCCGCGGGCGGTCAACAACTGGCCATTGAGCTCGGCGAGCTGTTGCTCGCTCATTAGCCGCCCGCCGGTGTCGACAATGTTGTTCTTGACCTTGAACTCAACAACGGCGCGTTGAGCAGCTAAGGTCTGCTCTCGCGTTTCCTTGACACGGCCCTCCAGCCAGGTGCTTGCTTGCCGCGTTGCCTGGTACTTTGAATCCAGCTGATCCGCGATATACGCGTCTGCAAACGCATTGGCGAACCGCGCCGCTTGTTCGGGATCGCGGCTTTCGTAATTGATCTCGATGATCCATGCGATTCCGAGACGCTTGACGGTGAGATGCTTCTGAAGGACGGCGACCAGTTGCCGGGTATACTCAAATTCGGTTAGCGGCTTCGACGATCCAAACAGTCCGCCGTGCGGAGGCGGAATGTTGTCCGTCAGATGAAGCTGCTTGATGACCTCGAGCGCTAGTTTTTCGGACTTCAGGATCTCGAGTTGGCTTTCAACTGCCGATGATGAGTCGATGATCAACTCGCCGGCGGGCTGAAACAGCTGGAACTTGGCCGTGTCGATGCCTACAGTGGCGGTGGCCTTGTAGGATGGAGTTCCGAGGAGAATATAGAGGCCAGCTGAGCTCGTGGCCAATAGCCCTGCGAGACCAAGCACCCAAGCCTGACGGCGCAGAAATCCGAGCACCATCTGGATGTATTGGGCCGGTGAGCCTGAACCTGAAGATAAATTGGTCGTTTCCGGTTCGAATGAAGAAAGCTGATGACCTTTGCTTACGTGAAGCATAAAAAATCCAGATTAATTGCTGCATGGCCGATATAGATTTAAATCTAGCACGCTTGCCGGCCTTCTTCCATTGGGAACCCGGACCGTGCGCGATTAAAGATTGGATACTTCGGTTAAAGTTAAGATATTGAAATACAGTAGCAATTTTGGTGAGTGATTGAATTCGAGTGCGGTGCGGCCTAAAGCTGCATAAGTTTGGTCCCTACCGAGAGCGGGGCGACACTCCGAGATTTGGCGGTTGGAACCAAGGGGTTTCGGGAAAGTCATAATGCCTGAATTGTTAACGCGTCAGATGGACATTATCGCCGACCGGATATTCTCGCCGTCAAGCCCTGGTAAAGGTCCCGGTCTAATGCAGGCCGCCGCACAAGCGGCGCCGATTCCGGTACGATTATTGCTTGGCATTTTGGTTATTTTCTATTTTCCGGCGTTCACCATTCAACTGGCCATGGATGCGACCGGCCGCTGGGTCGGCTCGCCCCTACTTCAAATGATAACGATTGGTTCGGAGCTGTTCGTATTCGCGACCATTCTTGTGTCCCGACACACAAGAGCGCTTATCTCTCAATCTTGGCCGGTCTGGGTCCCGGTCATAGCTGCGTTCGCGTCTGCGCTCTGGTCGTACAATCGCGTTGGCACAATTCAGGCCGCCAATACCTACATGACGACGGCGCTGCTCGGCTTGATCATCGTCGGACAGCTACCGGGCTTTCAATCCATCAGATTCGTTGTCAGGACCATGGCGGTGGGATGTCTATTGAGCATCCTGTGGGTCTTCTTGTTTCCAGAGACAGCCGTCCACCAACTGACTGACCCGTACCAAACCGTTCACGCAGGCTTGTGGCGAGGAGTGTTCAGCCACAAGCAAGGCCTCGGTTACTTTTCCGGAGTGACGCTCGGGCTTCTGTTGTACTATCGAACTTCGATCTTTCCGGCGCCAGTATGGGCGTTCTTTCTAGCTTGCAGTGGCGCATGCTTGGTGGGTACGCAATCAGCCACTGGAATAATCGCCGCCGCGATTGCGCCCGCTTTTTTGTCAATGGCGTATTTCGTTGCCCGTCTGCCAGTTCCGCTGCGCCAGCCGATGTTCGTCAAATTCGCGATTGCTATCGGTGTCCTGGGTGCTGCGTTCAAACTCGGTATCCTCGATTATTTAATTGTAGGGACTCTCGGGAAGTCTACGGATCTCTCCGGTCGAGCCGAGTTCTGGCCGATCATTCTGCGGAATTTCTATAGCTCTGGTTACAGCTTATTTGGCGGGGGCTTCGGCGCCAGGATCGCGGCAGAAATGTCGGAGTGGAGTGTCGACAACGGTTACGTCGATAAATTTCTTGAGTTCGGCTACGTGTTCTCTCCTCTAATTTTTGGGACGTTCGTTGCGATCTTGTGGGGTGGGATCCGTTTGGTGATCGCGAATCCTGCCGAGCAGACGCGTACTAACATCTTCCCATTCGCGATTTGGTCAGTGACCCTCATCCTTAATATCACCGAAAGCAATTTCATGACGAAATGCCTGAGCACGGTGCTGACGTCGATCGCCGTTGGGCTGGTGATCCAGCAGACGCAATTGATTTCGTCCATTTCATTTTCTCGAAAGTCACCGGTCGAATATCGTCGAGTTGACTGACTTCAAGCAGTCGGACCGTTGCTCAAGCTTTGCGTAGCTTACCATCGAAGGAGTTCGTGATGATTCGACGGATTGCCGTGCTTCGGAAGGCCGACACGGCTTGCGGTGTGGCCGTGAGCAGTCTCGGCAGTGTATCAAGCCCTGAAAGCTCTTCCAGCAGCGGCTTTTCGTTGCATTTGGGGGCGCGACTATCATGAGCACCGTAGTAGAGCCCACGGCAGACGAGAAGCGTGAGGAGGGGGCCCGTGCTCACCGTCGTAAGCCGTCGATCATGGCGGATGTTCGTCCGGAGGTCGTCGCCGGTGGCATCATCAGGGATGATGGTGAAATCGATTTCTTTCTTCGGGCAAATGCGTTGCTGCAGCCGGGCATGACCGTGCTTGATTTCGGCGCGGGCCGGGGGGCGGTTTTTCTGAGCGGAAAGTGGGAACTGAGGGAGCGCCTTGCCAAGCTGCAAGGCAAAGTCCGGAAGGTCATAGGAGTGGACCCCGATGATGGTGTTCTCGAGCATCCTTTCCTAGACGAAAAGTACGTTGTCCGGGTTGATGAGTCGCTCCCCTTGGCGGACGAGTCGATTGATTTGATCGTCGCACATTGGGTCTTCGAGCACGTTCAGGATCCCTCGCAGCTAGCCGCCGACTTTCTTAGAGTTCTGAAACCTGGTGGCTGGATCTGTGCGCGCACGCCCCACCGCTGGAGCTATGTTGGGATCGCGGCTGGACTGCTCCCCGAAGGGCTCCAGCGTATGGCGCTGAGGTGGATCAAGCCACAGTTCGAGGCGCAGGATAAATTTCCAACCGCTTATAAGTTGAATTCATTTGGCGCACTGAGAAGGCACTTCCCGGTATCGAAATGGCTCGATTGCTCCTATGGCGTGAATTCTGCTCCGCGGTATCACTTCGAAAGTCGTTGGATGTTCAGGGTGCTGTCAGCATATCAAACTCTGGCTTGGCCCAAGACGGATATCATCGTGCTTATTCAAAAGCGGGCATAAGATAGTTGCTGCGGCCGTTCAGATCCTCAAGCAGCGCAGCTGAACGTTTATGGAATCGGCTCGGAAGAGGCGTTTAAGCAGGAATTGAGTTGAGACCGTGTCAGAACGTACCCACATGTTTGTCTCAGGCAGGCAACCGCATGCGCATGAAGGCTCGTATGAATTCGAGAGCGCGATCATTCGCATTGGGGCACTGCTGTGTCTTTCTTTTATCATTATCCACGCCTTCCTCCTCCTGTTTGACATGGCTAGTCCAGCCGCCTTCATTCGAGGAGATCGAGCGATTGATCGTCTCGATCATGTCAATCAACTTCTAGGGGCAGGTCCGTCGACAATTTTGAGCGTAGCTCTAAATTCGGGCGTTCCGGGGGATTTTCTGCAGCACGCAGCCCTGTACGCGGTTGGCGGTCGCCAACTCGTCATTCTCTGTCAAATTGCCCTCGGGTTGTTCACTCTTATCTTAGTCTATCGCTTTGTCGCGCGCGCATCCGGTAGCGTGAAGACCGGCGCTGCGACGGCTGCGCTCATCATCGTGATGCCCGGGGGGCTGTTGAACCCACATCTGTTGGTAACCGAAACCTGGTTTGCGGCGTTTCTGGTGACCGGCACGGTCTGTATTTGCTTGGCGGTTATCCGATCGTCCTATGCATATCTTTATCTCGGTTTCGCTAGCTTGGGACTAGCATCTTCCGTCCGTCCTCAGGGGCTTCTCGTCCCGTTGGCATTGGCCGCATACATCGCAGCCTCGATTCCGAAAGCGCGGAGGGCTTCAGTGATAGCCGCTCTGCTGGCTTATGGTATTTTTCCTATTTCATGGATGATGTTGAGATTGCTCCTGGTAGGAGACTTCGGCCTTGGTCCGTCGAATGCGGATCTTCAGACGAATTTGGCTCTTCGCGCTGATCGCATTCTGTCGCTGCCGCTGGACACCACGGGACGTCTTGGATTGTTGCCGTTCATCGAATTGGCCGCTGCTCATCCGCTGGCACTTCTGAATACACTTTATACCGACGCGTTCAATTTGGTCCTGAACCCGGGCGCCAATCACCTCTTCGGTTACTATTTGGGTTTGGGTGAAACGCCAGACGGCTTTTCGTGGCTCAAAACGAGAGATCAACTCGGGATGACCGGCGTTATTGCCGAACTACTGAGGCGGAACGGTGCGCTGGTGGCGCTGTTTGCGGTCTGGGCGGCCATCCACGCGACCTTACTTTTCGGGGTTGGCAGGGCCGGTGTGACGGTCTTTCGCGCAGGCCGCAGGACGCCCACGTGGATTTGGATCGTGCTGATAGTGATAGTGACCACGCTCTTGTCGGGGTTTGCTGCGGGCCTCGTAAGGTGGAATCTTCGATCCGGTGTGGAGCCGCTGCTCGCCATTCTGGCCGCCTATGGCCTTCTCGGAACCAAGGTGCAGACGTAATCGCGAGGGTACGATCTTCGGGTCGGATTATTCCGGCTTTCGAAATACGAAGATCTTGTCCAGCGCGTATTTCGCGGCATAGCCGGCTGCCAGGCCCAAGATTGCGCCGCCGAACTTCGCAGCGTCGGATTGCCACATATGCCAGAATGATAGTTCAGTTGCCCAAAACAAGGCGGTGGTAGCCACGCCGGAAGTCCCGTAAAGGAGGATCTTCTTCAGCTCCGTAGCGGATGAGGCGTACTGGTCGTCGAATATCCAGCGCTTGTCCAGAACGTATTTGATCGCAAAGCCTGCTGCGGTTCCAGCGAGCATCGATGCTGTGAGGGCCGTTCCAGACGCCCACGCTCGAATGACGAGCTCCTGCACAGCAACGTTGGCAAGCGTCGACAGGATCGCAAACAACACATATCGCGTAGCGACTGTCATTTCTCGTGATGCTGTCAAATGGCGGCAAAAAGAAGTGCCCCGACAATCAGGCCTGCCACGATGCTGTTCTTGTCGCGCAGCGCGAATGCGATCGGGTCGTCGTCCATGTGCCGTCGATGGGCCATCATCAGGGCTCGGCTAATCCAATACAGCAGCACCGGGCAAATGAGCCAAAGCAATTCTGGACGTCGATATAGCGAATGGACCGCATCGGACGAAATATAGAGCGCGAAGACCGTGATCGCATTGAATCCGGCGGCTGCGGCGAGGCCCGCGACAACATCGAGATCAGCGAGCTTGTAATTGCGGTTCTCCGGCTCGGGCAAGCCCGAATCGGTCCGTACGGCCAGCTCGACGTACCGCTTGATTAACGCCAGTGCCATGAAGAAAAACATCGAGAATGCCAGGAGCCACTCCGAAAACGTGACCTGGACAGCCACTGCGCCGGCCACGAGGCGGACGACATAGAGCATTGCCAACGCAATCACGTCGACCAGCATCTTTCGCTTGAGGACGAACGAGTATGCCGTTGTCAGCGCAAAGTAGCCGAGCAGGACAGCCAAGAACTGTAGCGACACGAACGTTCCAACCAGCGCGGATGACAGCAACAGTATCGGAATGGCTAAGACCCCTTCCGAGGGAGAAATCGCGCCGCTCGCCAGGGGACGATTCCGCTTCGTTGGATGCCGCCGATCTGCCTGCAAATCGGCAAGATCGTTCAGGACATAAACGCTTGACGCACACAGAGAGAAGGCGACGAAAGCAAGGAAAGCCTCTGTGATCACGCCAGGCGAAAATTTGTGAGCTAAAAACAGAGGAACGAAGATCAAGACGTTCTTGGCGTATTGGTGCACGCGTAGCAACTTCGCCCACGTGCGCAAGGTCGGCCGCTCAGCCGGCAGATGCTCGACCCCTTCACCACGCTGCGCAAGGATCCGTCTCACCGAAGCGGGAGCTCGAATTGCAATCGCTTCGGCAGCCTTGGCCCAGACCGGAAGATCTGCTCTGTCGTTTCCGATATAATCGTAACCGCGCTCCTCGAATTCCATAACGAGGCGTTCTGCCTTTGCGTTCGCGGCCAAGTTTACCGTCTGGTTCGACGCGAACCAGCCGGAAAAGAGGCCGAGGTGATCTGCGACCGCTTTCACCAAGCGTTCGTTGCTTGCGGACGCGAGGTAAACCGGGCGTCCCTCATCTCGTGCGCCCTCGATTCGTGCCAGTACAGCCTCGTCATAGGGGAGGGTCGCCGGATCGAACGCGGCCGACTCGGCCAGTTGGTGCTTTAGCGCGGCTTTGCCTTGCAGAAGAGCAGTGCAGAGACCTAGAAGTGACCGGGGGTTCCTTCCAAATTCGGAAAATCCTGTCTCGATGAGAAGGTCTGATCTCACCAGGGTGCCGTCGAGGTCGACCACCAAAGGTCTAGCGGGGATGCGGGAAGCGGCCTTGGTTGGATTCGGCGCAGTCGTCAACATCGTATCTGAACCTTCATAAAACAACGCAATGCAAATGATCTGAAATAGCAGCTTCCAAATCTAGACCGAACCGCTGGGATAAACGAGTCCGCCGCAGATGTTTCGTAAACGCGGCAAAGTAAACTGATTGCGATATCCTGGAGGAGGCAGTTGCAAGTTGCGGCTCCACAGGGGCATCCCCGGCGATTTAACCGAAGCCGGCGTATGATTGAAGGAATGGGGTCGCCAATACCCGATTAAACCGAGCGTGGCAGTCTCTTTTACTCCCAGGCGCTCCGGCAGTTGATTCTCAATGAGCCAACTTCCGCATTCAATTGCCGAATCTCGGCAGCCCGCCAACCCGGGGGAATTGAGGCTGCTCGATACCGCAAGGCAAATAATGGGGTAACCGGATACGGCCTGTGATGAAAATGAGCCCAAAAGTGTCACACTTTGAACAATCCCGGTTCCTAGCGATGCCTCAATGGGTAATTAACCATATTTTGTTGCGTTGAGGCGCAAGGTAGAGTGCGCACGGGGCATTGAAACTGCTGTCACTGGGCGATTGACTTAAAGGGGGCGACGTTTGCGGAATCCAATCAAAATTGGGGCATTTGCGCGCTTTGGGTCGAGTAACGCTCGAATAATTCAGTGGATGCAAATTAATAAAATTAAATGGCGCGTCCAATTAAATGGCGCGAAAGTTTCTTCAAACTCTACGATTATAAAAAGCCCGATCTTTATAGGTGTTCCTTAGTTTGAACCAGTATTTCGATCGCATCATCGCAGTTGCTGGCCATTCAAGGGGACTATCTAAATGGTTGCGCAGACTAATCCGCCCGTCATTTTGACGGCCTCTCCGGATAATATTGCCTTCGACACGGATCCTGGTGCGAGCTATTCCGATGAGCTTACGCTGGTCGGCACGGCCACACCCAACAGTACGATTACCGTCTATGACGGCAGCACCGTGCTCGGCACGGCAACGGCTAACAGCGCCGGCGTCTGGTCTTATGCGACGTCTTCACTGACGGATGGGACTCACAGTTTCACGGCAACCGCAACAGTCGCCGGCGTCACGAGTGCGGCGTCCTCGGCTCTGGTGCAAACGATCGCGGGAGAAATAGCCAATTTCTCGCCGCTGACCGACCAGTGGTCGGCTCCCATCTCAGTCGGCGGCATGCCGTATTATGTCGAAAACGCCAACATTAACGGCAACGCGCCCTGGGCAATCACACAGCTCGACAGCCACACGCTTCGATTTGAGGTGCGCCCCAACGATGTCTGGGCGGACAATGACAGTCATCGTAGCGAAATCAGCGGTGGCACGGTCTTTTCCGCGACTTCGACGATAGATCTATCCTATCAATTTACGGTTCAGCCGGGGTTCAATGACACGAGCAATAACCTGGCTTGGCAAATTCTCGGGCAGTTCCACGGGGACGACAATGATCCGACGTACCAATCAATACAAGGTGGCAGTCCGCCGTTCGCGTTCCACCTGACGGGCGCGAATGGATATGGCGAGGGCGACTATCTTGCCATCCAGGCATTCTATGCCCTTCCTGGCCAAACCCAGTGGACCGCTGCGACACTGCCGGGCGATCCCCTGAACGGCTATCTGTGGGTTTCTCAGACGCCGATCGTTCGCGGTCAACCCATTGACGTCCATGTCGAAGTCAACTTCCAGAACAATTCGAGCGGATTCCTGGAGGTCTGGATCAACGGTCAGCAGGTCGTCGACTATCACGGTGCGATCGGATATGGCGGCGGCGTCTATTGGAAAGAGGGGGTTTACGAGGGCTGGTCCAGCAATCAGACCATCACAGTAGACTACGCGAACACGGTCATCACGTCGAAGCCCGGTGCGCCGCTCATCCTCGGAAACGTGGTGAACGGCAATCAGGTCATGCTGAATGGCACGGCTCAGGCGAACAGCATCATCTCGATTTATGATGGCACAACCAAGCTTGGTACGGTGACTACATCATCCAGCGGCTCATGGTTTTATGAAACCAATGCGCTGTCGGTGGGCGGTCATAGCCTTACCGCAACCGCAACCGACGGTGCCGGGAATGTTGGAGCGGCATCCACCGCGGCAAGTGCGACGATCGCCGCGTTTACGGGTCCGATTATCACGAAGGTCACAACATCCGCTCCAACCGGGGAGACCGTGACCGGAAGCGCCATCACGTTCACGCTGAAGATGAGCTCGGCGGTATCGGTGACGGGAACTCCGACGTTGACGCTGAATGATGGTGGCACGGCGGTCTATAGCGGCGGATCCGGCACCAATTCCCTGACCTTCACGTACACTGTTGGAGCGAACGACAGCATCGCTAAGGGACTTGCGATCAGCGGCGCTAACCTGCCGAACGGCGCATCGATCACGGATAGCAGCGGAAACGCGGCGATTCTGACCGGTGCGGCCGTCCAATTTCCCGGGGTCATTATCGACACGCAGCCGGTCAAGACGCCGGTTTTCGGGGACCCCGTGGACAATGGCAACGGGACCTTTACATTCACGGGGACGGCGGGCGCAAATACGACCGTTTATTTTTCGACGCCCTACGGCACCGTCTTGGGAAACGCGCCGGTCGACAGCACCGGTCACTGGTCCTTTACCACCCCCACATTCGCCGGCAATACTTGGAATAGCATCCAGGCTTACGACGTTAATTCGCTCGGAGATATCAGCGCGATTGGCAGCGAAAATGGAGTTGGGTTCGGAAACAATTCAAACCTGCCTCCTTCTCCGGCCATTACGGGCAACGCCTTGGTCGGAAACGTTGTTACTCTCTATGGCTCAGTGACGGCTGGCTACTCGATCACCAAAGTCACCATTTTCGACGGCACGACGCAAATCGGTACGGCCACGATAAATAGCGACAACACATGGTCGTTTACGACAACTGCCTTGCCGAACGGTGTCCATAATTTCTCCGCCAAGGTAACGAATGCGACGGGTACCAGCGCTGGTTCCGTGCCGGATTCGATTACTGTCGGAACGGTTACGTCCCCCGTCGATACGACCGCGCCGACAGTATCGTCGGTGGCGGCCTCGGGCACCGGGATTACCTCGGGGAACGGCACCATTGGTGTCGGTAGCGTGGTGACGCTGACGGTGAACCTGAGCGAGGCGGTGACGGTGGCCGGCGGCACGCCGACGCTCACGCTGAACGACGGCGGTACGGCGACCTATGCGGGCGGCTCGGGCACCAGCGCCCTGACTTTCAGCTACACGGTGGCAGCCGGCCAGAACACCTCCGACCTGGCGGTGACGGCGGTCAACCTGAACGCGGCGACGGTGAAGGACAGCGCCGGCAACGCTGCCAACCTGGCCGGCGTGGTGACCAACCCCTCTGGGACGTTGCAGATCGACACCACGACGCCGACGGTATCGTCGGTGGCGGCCTCGGGCAGCGGGATCACCTCGGGGAATGGCAATCTGAATGCCGGCGACGTGGTGACGCTGACGGTGAACCTGAGTTCTGCGGTGACGGTGGCTGGCGGCACGCCGACGCTGACGCTGAACGACGGCGGCACAGCGACCTATACCGGCGGCTCGGGCACCAATGCCCTGATCTTCAGCTACACGGTGGCGGCCGGCCAGAACACCTCCGACCTGGCGGTCACGGCGGTCAACCTGAACGCGGCGACGGTGAAGGACAGTGCCGGTAATGCCGCCAACCTGGCCGGCGCGGTGACCAACCCGTCCGGCACGCTGCAGATCGACACCACGGCGCCGACGGTATCGTCGGTGGCGGCCTCGGGCACCGGGATCACCTCGGGGAACGGCACCATTGGTGTCGGCAGCGTGGTGACGCTGACGGTGAACCTGAGTGAGGCAGTGACGGTGGCCGGCGGCACGCCGACGCTGGCACTGAACAACGGCGGCACGGCAACCTATACCGGCGGCTCGGGCACCAGCGCCCTGACTTTCAGCTACACGGTGGCAGCCGGCCAGAACACCTCCGACCTGGC
>NZ_LUUB01000033.1 GCF_001641635.1 Bradyrhizobium centrolobii | reverse complement strand
GCGCGGATTGAATTGATGACGGCAGTCTGCTGGCGGATGAACAGATGGCGCGCTCGATGAAGCATCAGACAGCTCTGTTGCTCGACCGTCTTGGTCGGCAAGAACCGCATGTTGGGTCTCGTGACCGCCTCGCAAATCGCCTCCGCGTCCGTGGTGTCGTTCTTCTGTCGCTTGACGTAGGGCTTCACGTAGGCCGGAGGCATCAACCGCACCGCGTGCCCCAATGTCTCCAGCTCACGGGACCAGTAGTGCGATGACGCGCAAGCCTCGATCCCCACCAGACATGGCGGCAGCTTCTGGAAAAATGCCAGGACGTGCTGGCGCCTCAACTGGCGGCGTATGACCGTGTGGCCAGCTGCATCAACACCATGCACTTGAAAGATCGACTTCGCGATATCCAGACCGATTGTCGAAATTGACGGCATAGCTTGCTCCTCCGAATCGTGGGAGCCTCAAACGGCGCCCACTCCTTGGCACTCTCGTGCCGGTGGTGGAGCCGTCCACAGCATCAACAGCGGAAGTTGCTTCGCTTGTCACCTGATACGGTTATGATTCTGGCGCTGGGCGAGCGGCTTGAATGGGCCGGGCAGGTTGGCATGATCATTCCGCTGTGTCATCTTGCATAAAAAAAGCTGTGCAGGGAGGGGACTATCTTGTACCGGCATGTTCTGTTTCTATGCTCGGGCGTAATCGCTGTACTGAGCGCTGCGTTGGTTGCTCGCGCCGCCGACTCCGAACGATGCCAGGAGCTGGGTGCCCGGTTTCGAGTCGAAAGAGCGCAAATAAGCGCCATCGAGGTATCGCTCGTTCTGTTTTCGGCGGCGGACGAAAATTGTACCAGCTTGGCCACTGAACTGCTGGACGGTGGTGCCTCAGTCGACGCGCGCGACCGGTTCGGCGCACGGCCCCTTAGCCACGCGGCGCGGAATGGCCACCTGGAGATGATCGACCTGCTGCTCGCGCGTGGCGCCCCGATCAATGCTCGCAATCTGGCCGGGGCGACTGCGCTATACTTTGCAGCCGAACGAGGCCGTGTCGCAGTTGCGCAACGGCTTATCGAGCGGGGAGCTGATCTCAAGCTGACCGGGCGCAGCGGCATCTCGCCAGTTGCGGCAGCAGCCTATGCCGGCAGCGATGCCATCGTTGAAATGCTGCTCGCGCATGGCGCCGACGAGCGCGCGCCTGACGAGACGGGGAAGCCGCCAATCGTCTATGCGGCGGCTCGGGCCAAGCTCGACATTGTGAAGCGGCTGCTCGCCCGAAACATCGAGGTCAATGCCCGCTACGCGAACGATCTCACTCTCTTGATGTGGGCTGTGGGCGCGGATGAAAAGGTCGCTGAAGCGGACGCGCTCAAGGTCGTGGCCCATTTGCTGGACGTTGGTGCTCACATCGATGACCGGGACTCACGCGGCCGGACTGCTCTCATGATTGCCGCGGAGGGTGGCCGTGCCGAGATCGTCAATTTGCTGCTTGCACGCGGAGCTGATGCTTCGCTGAAGGACAATGCCGGCAACCGCGCCGCAGATCTCACCACCGTGTCGTTGCTGCGGGAGCGGCTCAAGGTGCCGTGAGGGCACCAAACCGCGCTGTCAGGCTAAAGCGGGATGAGTTCTACTTGAACCAGTCCGTCCGCGAATTCGGTCAATCCCTCCCTTCGGGAGCGGGGACCGCCGCCCGCGGTCGTTAGACTAATCTCACCATGCCCTAACTAAAGGCCGGCCAAATATTCGGCCAGCGCCGCAAGATCGTCGGGAGATGTCGCGCGCATCAGGTCAGTCATGCCGGGATTGTTGCCACGCGCGCGGGTGCGGAAATCGGCGATTGTCTTGGCGAGATACTCCTGGCTCTGCCCAGCCAGCCGCGGTGTCGTGCCATCCCCCTGAAATTGCTCGAGATGACAGCCGGTGCAGCCCACCGAGTGCTCGGCGCTGAGCGCCCGCTGTGCAACATGCTTTGGCGACCGCGGCTGGCCCAGGTTGGGCCACGGCTTTTTCGCGAAATACTCTGCGATCGCCCGCATGTCGTCCTTCTCGAAGGACGACACGATCGGCTGCATAGTCTCATTCTTGCGGTCACCGCGTTTGTAGTCGCGCAGCTGGATGTAAATGTAGCCAGCTTGCTGTCCCCAGATAACGGGAATCGTCTTGTCTTTCGGTTTGCCATCTTGGCCGTGACAGCCGGCGCAGACCTCGACCTTTTCGGCTATGCTTTGCGCAAGGGCGGGGGCTACGCTCAATAATGCCCCGAAGATGATCCCGCGCGAGATCATCGAGATCAAATTCCTGACCATCGATTCCCTTCAGTGTGGCCTGACAGAAGGGGGGCCGCAATCGGCCCCGCTTTGGTGATCACGACGTGATACCCGTGCTTTCAATCGAGCGTAAAGGCGATGATGTTGTTGCCACGCCTGAAGTTCACCTGGGTGTTGCCGCCCGCGCCGACCACAATGTATTGCTTGCCTCCCACCATATAGCTGGACGGTGGTGCATTGACGCCCGCACCAGCGCGGAAGCTCCACAATTCCTTGCCGGTGGACGAGTTGTAGGCGGCGAACTTGCCGTTGCCTTCGCCAGCAAAGACCAGGCCGCCCGCGGTGGCGAGAATGCCGCCGATCATGGGCTCCGGGGTCTTCACCTGCCATTTGATCTTGCCAGTGTTGTAGTTGACGGCGGTGATATTGCCCGACTGTTTTTCACCCGGAATGGCCGTGAAAGCGCCACCAAGCCAGAGCTTGCCATTCGGGTAGGGCGAGTTCTCGACCCGGTAGTGCATGGGCTGGTGCAGATTGATGGCATAGGCGAGATCCTGTCCGGGGTCGGTGGCGATCGGCGACCATTCAACGCCGCCATTTGCGCCGGGAAGCATGCGCGCGCCCTCTTTTGTCGGCAGGGTCCACATATTTTCTTGCGGCACCATCGCCTCGGAGAACCGGATCAGGCTGCAATCCTTCCGGTCGTGAACATAGATGTGACCGGTCTTGCCGGCATGGATCACGCCCGGAATGGTCTTGCCACTCTTGTCCTTCACATCCACCAGCACCGGCGGGCTGGCGGCGTCGAGATCCCACACATCGTGGGCAATGTACTGGAAGTGGCAGACGAATTTCCCGGTGTCGAGGTCGAGCGATACCAGCGAGTCGGTATAGAGGTTGTCGCCGGGACGCGGCGCGCCGTCGAGGTCGGGAGATGGGTTGCCGACCACGAAGTAGATGCGGTTCGTGGCGAGATCGACGGCGGGATTCTGCCAGACGCCGCCGCCCAGCCTCTTGTAGGGGTCGCCGATCTTGGCGAGCTGGTCCTTTTCGGCCTGGATATCACGATGCATGTCGCGTCCGGTGGCGTCCTTGGTCGCCCAGACGCCGACGGTATTCTCCGGGATGGTGTCGAAATTCCAGACGAGTTTGCCCGTCTTCGCATCGTAGGCCCTGACGAAGCCGCGGATGCCATATTCGCCGCCGTTGGTGCCGATCAAAACCTTGTCCTTGACAACCGTCGGAGCCATGGTCTCGCTGTAACCGAGTTCGGGATCGGCGATATCGGTGTTCCAGACAACGTCGCCCGTCTTTGCGTTCAGTGCCAGCAGCTTGGCGTCCAGCGTGGCCAGGTAAACCTTGTCACCGAGAACCTGGACGCCACGATTGTTGGGACCGCAGCAGTAAGTCGTTACAGGCCCCATCTTGTGACTATAGTGCCAGAGCTGTTCGCCCGTCTTGGCGTCGATCGCGTAGACATGGCTGAAGGATGTTGTCACATACATCACTCCATCCACCACAATGGGCGATGTTTCCAGGGATTCCTTGACCTGGGTCTGGAAGATCCAGGCGACGTGCAGGTTCTTCACATTGTCGCGGTTGATCTGCTTTGCAGGGTAAAAGCGCGTCTGAGCGTAGTTGCCGTTGGTCAGCAGAAAGTTCGTTGTGTTCTTGTCTGCCGTGTTGAGCTGATCCTGAGTGACTGGAGAAATCTTCGCCTCGCGTGGAGGCGACCACTGATCGGGGTTGACGACTTCTTGCGCATGACTTGATGCTGCGAGCGTGCAGCCCAGGCCGAACAACGTGGCGCATGCAATAGAATATCTATCCATGGTTTCCGCCCCATATCATTTGAATTAATAGAACCGGCGCCAACGCGCCGGTGTCTTGAACTCTGATCTGACGAAACCCGTTTGACAAGAACAAAGCTCGAAACAAAAGCGCCATGCGAGCGCCCAAGCCGTTCCTGTTCGCGACCGCAGGAGCAGAGTGCGGTGCAGCACGCTATCTCAGAAATCGTTCGGTCGGTATGGAGCGTAGCGGTCGCAATCTTCGCAGCCCGATCCGATGCGGTGCGGCACGACATGTATAGCTGGGGACGCCGGCTCAGAGCGGCTGCGGCTGGCTGTACGGTTCGCGTCGCAAAGGGCAGTCGCTTGGCTGGGAAGAATTAGTAACGCTGACACGGCTGCGACACCGACAAGCGTGACGGACTCGGGTGATTCATAGCTTCCCGAAGTTCAGGTCTCGCATCGTAGGAGCCCAAGATGGCACACGGGAAGCGGTCTGTGAGTTCGGCCAAATTTCGTCGCACAAGCCGCCGATTTCGCCTTAGGGTCAAAATGCGAAGAACTCAAGGTGAAGCGCGGTAGGGATGGTCATTGCTGACCGCCCCCCGCCCAAATCCGTGCAGGCGGAATTCCCGCACACGGCTCCTGCCTTGGGTGCATGACGGCGAAGCGCTTGTCAGGATACGGGTGAAGGATACGCGGTTGGGGGAGCCAGTCGGCGGCTAGCCTTTGCATTCGTTGCCATGAGAAGCGGTCCTTCTGGCCGCGCCGCGCCCTTGGCTCCACCGGCTCCGCTGCGGTCGGGACCGCTTTGTTCGTCGGCTTCACAGCTACTATGGCAGAGTCTGACTTCTCGCGACCGTGCATCATCGGCTACGGCCCCTCGCCTTCCCGATGCGGACCGACGGCTGTTGCCGAGCGGTCGATCGCGAGATCTCCCGGTTCCCGTGCAAGGAGCGTCTGCACATGCCAGAGTCTCTGACCACGCCGGGTCGTCCTGGCGCTCGCGATAACGCGCCTGGACGTGCTGCCTTCCGCTATTTGCACGGCGTCGGCACCCGGAATAGGACTCTTTCGCGGCTCGATGGCTGGCCTATGCGCCCCCCCCTGTCAACGCTTCGCCGAAACCCTCGCGGGCAACTGCGCATGACTCGGGGCCGATGTGGATCGGTCGGGTAGGATCGAGGCGCGGAGCGGGATTCGAATGATGCCGACGTTTCCTCGATCCCCCCTATCATTCCGTACGGAAGGCTGGCTTTTCAGATGGCGCCTTTCTGGCTTTCACGCGCTTAAGTCTGCTCCCGACATTCGCGACGTGTTGGCCAGTTTGCATCCACCCTTCGTACACCTCGTGATCCAACGGTTATCCCGTACTGAGCCGGGACGCGGATTCGATCGTGCACCGCCATGAAGTGGGATCACCACAACCCCAGGGGTCCTCGCTCTTGCCCGAGTTATGCTGTCTCGAGCCGTCATTACTTATTCGACCCCATCCGCCCCACTCGTGGGCACATCGCATTTTCACCGCATGGCGGCTTATACGCGATGCCTTCGCTGTGCGGGAGCGCCGAGGCGACCCGCGAGGGGTTCCGGGCTTTTGCTATCCATTCTGTCCTGGCATACCGTCCTCGCCGACCCCGGGGAGTTCGATCATCGTCAGTTCCAGCGCGGCGATGTCGACGTGGCCTTCGCCGAGAGTAGACCGGCTCGGCACTCCCAAGACTCCCGCAATCCGTTTCACGCGGGCGATGACTTTCGTGGCTTCCTGGTTCACGCATTTGCTACGGTCTGCCAGTTTGCTCGCCCCCTGCACGGATCTGACCGGTTGCCCAGCCAGCGGGGCTTTTACATCCAGGCTTCTAGCAGGTTGGTCGCCCTTCCTGCTGCTGGATATAACTACAACAGCGACTGGACTCCTCTGTTGGCGGGACTCTCATCCGCTAGAATGGCAGCTAGCCTCGCTGCACCTACTCCTTCACCGCAAAGGACTTGCACTCTCTACTCCTTGCCGGTCTCCCGGCGCATCGCAGAGTCCGCTTTACCCCCGTGTCCGGACCTCAACGAGGCGTGCGACCACTTCGCTGATGGGCCATGAACGGACTCACGCACCGCAGCAATTAGGCTTCATTCGATCGCCTTGTTGAGTCGACCGTACTGCTGACTGGTTTGGTCGGTCGCAACCTGCTGATCGACGGCCGCCCGATGCTCGGCATCCTGAACGAACAGGCCACCTTTGGCCGTCACGAAGAACGGCCGCTGTCCGGTGCTCGCCGGCTTGTTCGATGCTCGGCGACAGCGGAAGGCAATGTCGTAGCCAACGCGGCGCCAACTCCGCCAAGAGCCACGGCTTCCAGGATTGGTCGGCGGTTCATGCGCGTTCTCCTTTCGATGTTTTCACGGAGGCATCAGGTTGAACCCCGACGCTGATGCTTCGGGCCGTGGTCCTATGCGATTTGAGTGCGAGGTGCCGTCTCGCCACGTGCAGCCATGTCAGGACTGCTGCCTTATGGGCGCGGTCCAGTTGGTTCGCAGAACCGGTTTGCTTCAAATTATTCAAGGGCAGGCTTAAAGTGTTCGGACGGCCCAATCATCGCAACGTTGATACGGCTCAGCGAGCGGGCCTTATGAGGGAGGAATCCGATGAAGGCACATGCGCTTAGCCGCAGGGATTTCCTGTGCAGCACCAGTTTCGTCGCCGTGGGACTGGCGACGGGTGGCTCCATGATCCTCGCCCCGGACTATGCCTGGGCGTTGTCCACCACTGCCGTGGACTCGCACACCGCGCAGACGCTGCTCGTCATGGCGCGTCAGTTGTTTCCGCACGACCGGTTGGGCGATCAGTACTACGCCACCGTGGTCGAGGCCGTCGACAAGCAGGCGACGAGCGACGCGGCGCTGCGCAAGCTTCTCACGGACGGTGTCGCGCGGCTCGATGGTGCGCGCGGCATTGCGTGGGTCCAGCTCAGCAACGGCGCCCGCAACGCGGTGCTCAAGACAGAGGAGGCCGGCGAGTTCTTCTCCACCGTGCGCACGGCAACCATCAACAACCTCTACACCAATCCGTTGGTCTACCGCTTCTTCGGTTTCGAAGGATCGTCGGTCGAGCACGGCGGCTACATCGACCGCGGCTTCGACGACATCGGCTGGCTCCCCAACGCGTGACCGGAGGATGGATCAATGGCCAAGACGTTTGATCTGAACGATGACTCGGTTGTTGTGGTGGTCGGCTCCGGCGCGGGCGGCGGGACGCTGTCCAACGAGCTCGTCCAGCGCGGCATCAATGTGGTGTGTCTAGAGGCGGGGCCGCGGCTCGGCCTCACCGACATCATCAACGACAACGGCGCCATGTTCAACCGCCTGAGCTGGCTCGACAAGCGCATCGGCACGGGCGATCTGAACGCGACATTGCCGCTCTGGGTCTGCAAGACCGTGGGGGGAACGACCGTGCATTGGGCGGGCGCCTCGCTGCGCTTCCAGGAGCACGAGTTCCGCGCGCGCACCGTGTACGGCAATATGCCCGGCGCCAATCTTCTCGACTGGCCGATCACGCTGCAGGAGCTCGAGCCTTTCTATGCACGAGCCGAGGACAAGCTCGGCGTCACCGGCACGAGCGAGATCCCGCGCCTGCCCGGGAACAACAATTTCAAGGTGATGGCGGCCGGCGCTAAGCGGGTGGGATACAAGCAGGTCCACACCGGAAACATGGCGATCAATTCGCAGCCGCGTGACGGTCGGCCGGCCTGTCATCAGATCGGCTTTTGCATGTCCGGCTGCGCCATCGGCGCCAAATGGTCGACGCTCTACACCGAGATACCGGAGGCGGAGAGTACGGGCCGTTTCGAGATCCGCCCCGACAGCATGGTAGTCAAGATCAACCACGACAACAGCGGCAAAGTCACGGGCGTCATGTACGCCGACAAGGCCGGAGCCCTGCAAGAGCAGAAGGCGCGCGTCGTCTGCGTTGCCGGCAATTCGGTCGAGACCCCAAGGCTCCTGCTCAATTCGCAGTCGTCGAAGTTCCCGAACGGGCTCGCCAACTCCTCGGGCCAGGTCGGACGCAACTACATGCGGCACATGACGGGCACGGTCTATGCCATCATGCCCGGGCGGGTGAATTTCGACCGCGGCACCCAAATGGCGGGGATCATCAAGGACGAGTCGCGGCATGATCCCTCGCGCGGCTTCGCCGGCGGATACGAGATGGAGACCTTGCCTGGCTTCGGGCTCGCCGGCGTAGCGTCCAACACTGTTGCGGGCGCTTGGGGTCTCGAATACGCAAAGGTCATCGAGATGTACGATCATTTCGCCGGCATGTGGCTCGTCGGCGAGGATCTGCCGCAGGCGGGCAATGGCGTTGCTCTGCATCCCACCGAAAAGGACAAGCACGGGATGCCGGTACCGGTGGTGCACTTCAAAGACCACGCCAACGACGTCGCCATGCGCAACCATGCCTACAAGGCCGGAACGGCGGTCTACGAATCGCTCGGCGCCACGCGGGTATTCGAGCTGCCGCCATTCCCCAGCACTCACAACATGGGCACCTGCCGCCAGAGCGAGAAGGCGCAAGACGGCGTCTGCAACAAGTACGGCCAGACCCACGATGTCGCCAATTTGTTCATCTCGGACGGCAGCCAGTTCACGACCGGCGGAGCCGAGAACCCGACGCTGACTATCGTGGCGCTCGCGATCCGGCAAGCCGACTACCTGGCCGACCAGTTGAGCAAGAACCAGATGTAGGACACACGCGCGGCGAGCCCGGTGCATCGCGGAGCGGTCGCATCTGGCGATGAAGAGCAGCAAATTCCTCCCTCCCCGCGAAGCGGCGGTTACCGACAAGCGCGGGGAGGGGGGATGGTGTGGTGCTGCAGGCTGCGGTAGACTGCCGCTGCGACTAAGGACCCGACCCTCTCCTGCGGGAGGTCGATATGGACATAGCGGATTGGCTACGCCGCCTTGGGTTGGACCAGTACGAGCGCGCATTTCGCGACAACGACGTAGACCCGGAGACGCTGCCCAGCTTGACCGCAGACGATTTGCGTGAGCTCGGCGTCACATCACTGGGGCACCGCAAGAAGCTCCTCTCGGCGATCGCCACCTTATCCCCGAAGACTGACAGAGACGTAAGCGGCGATCGCGCGCCGCCGCTACCGGAAGTCAGCGCTTCACCGGCTGCGATGAAGACGGGACGCGCCGAGCGCCGCCATCTGACGGTGATGTTCGCTGACCTCGTCGGGTCTACTGCTCTCTCGGTGCGTCTGGATCCGGAGGACATGAGGGAGATTCTTGCGACCTACCACCAGACGGTTGCAGCGTCGGTGGCCCGCTTCGAGGGATACATCGCGAGATTCATGGGCGACGGCGTGCTGGTCTATTTCGGCTGGCCACAGGCACATGAGGACGCGGCCGAACGTGCCGTGCGCGCCGGACTTGCGATTGTGGCAGCCGTAGAGCGGCTAGAGCAACCAGGCGGCGCTCTTTCAGCGCGCGTCGGGATCGCGACCGGGCTGGTCGTGGTTGGCGACTTCATCGTGGAAGGAGCAACCAAGGAAGAGGACGTAGTCGGTGTGACACCCAACCTGGCAGCGCGTTTGGAGCAGCTCGCGGAACCCGGTGCCGTGGTGATCTCCGAGAGCACGCGGCATCTTCTTGGAAGCTGGTTCACAATCACCGATCTGGGCCCGCAACATATCCGCGGGTTCGAAGCCCCAATACCGGCGTTCCGCGTTCTTGGCGAAACGGCAGCCGAGGGTCGGTTCGAGGCCCTGCGACGCGCCGATGTTGGCGCCCTGATCGGCCGGGAACACGAACTCGCTCTCCTCCTCGATCGCTGGGAGTTGGCCAAAAGTGGCGAGGGTCAAGTCGTGCTGCTGTCCGGCGAAGCTGGCATCGGCAAGTCCCGGATTGTCCTCGCACTACGTGAGCGTCTCCGAAACGAACCTCGGTTCCGGATTGGGTATTACTGTTCGCCCCATCATGTGAACAGCACGCTCTGGCCGGTGGTCGCCCAGCTCCAGCGGGCGGCAGGGCATCTCCGTGAGGACGCGCCCTTATTGAAGCTCGAGAAGCTGGAGCGGCTTCTCGGCCAAGCTGGCGAGTTTGGGGAGGACGCGGCGCCGCTGCTCGCCGAGTTGATCGGGCTGCCGCTCGAGGGAGGCTCCGCGGCGCCAGGAGGTACGCCGCAGGAGAAGAAGGCGCGGCTCTTTGGCATTCTCTTGGCACAGATGGAGCGGCTTGCGCGCCGGCTGCCGATGCTCGTGGTCCTGGAGGACGCGCATTGGCTTGACCCGACGTCGGCGGAGTGGTTCGAACGAGTGGTAGACAGGATCCGGGTTCTGCCGATCCTTCTCGTCGCAACGTTGCGGCCGGACGTGCCGACGCCATGGACGAATTTCCCGCACGTCACATTACTTAGCCTCAATCGTCTCGGGCGGCCAGCATCCCGATCGCTCATCCAGATGGCGGCAGGTGAACGGTCGCTGCCGCCAATCGTCATCGAAGCCATTCTCTCTCGCACGGAGGGCGTGCCGCTGTTCGTCGAGGAACTGACGAAAGCGGTCATCGAGTCGGCGATCTGGAAAACAACGGCTGGCCACGGCGATCTCGAGCTCGCCGGCCCACTTCCGCCGCTGGCTATTCCGGCGACGCTGCAGGATTCGCTGATGGTGCGTCTCGATCGCTTAGCTCCGGCACGCGACGTAGCGCAGATCGCCGCCTGTATCGGTCGGGAGTTCGATGAGGACGTCGTCAGGACGGTCGCCGGATGCCCCGAGCCGCAGCTGGCGGCGGCGCTTGTTCAGCTGTGCTGGGCGGGACTTATCCAACGACGTGGGACGCCGCCGCATCATGTGTACAGCTTCAAGCACGCGCTCGTCCGCGATGCCGCCTACGCTACCTTGCTCAAATCGTCCCGTCAGCAGCTGCATGCGCGCATTGCGCAAGCGATCGAGCGCTTGCGGCCAGAGATCGCGATGGCTCAGCCCGAAATCGTCGCTCATCATCTCATCGAAGCCGGCTTGCCCGACCAGGCGGCAACTTATCTTCTGGCCGCGGGTCGGCTGGCCAAGGCACGGCACGCCGTCACAGAGGCGGTCTCCCAGCTTGAGACGTGCCTGCGGCTCAGGGCCGGTCCCCAGCGCGATGCGGCACCGCCCACCCGGCGCATCGAGCGCGAATGCCTCCTAATGCTGGGCGACCTGGCCGGTGTTGATGACGACCTGGATCGAGCGAACACCTACTACGAGCGCGCCGTGGCGCTCGGCGAGACTGACGCCGACCGCGACCGCGCGCGCAACTGCATTCACCGCGCAAGCTACGCGGTGCGGGACGGCGCACGGCTCGTCTTCTACGAGCATGGCAGCGGCGAGCCGGCCATCGTATTCATTAATCCGGTTGTATACGGGCTGGCGACGTTTGAGCCGATTCTAGAGCAGCTTTGCCAGGAATTCCGTGTCATCACGGTCGACTGCCGGGGTGCTGGACGATCTGACCCTCTGGTGCGTCCTTACTCGATCCTCCAACACATGGAGGACCTTCGGGCGATCATCCAAGAGGCCGCTGCCGCCCCGATCGTCGGCGTCGGCGTATCGCGCGGCTCCAACCTGCTCATCCAGCTCGCGCATAAGCACCGGGAGCTCGTTGGAAAGATCATGACGGTGGGCACGCCGTTGATCGGAGCGGACGGGCGACCGGTCCTTAACCCGGACTACATGGCCCTTCGTGAGGACGCTTATCGCCGGGGTGGCGCTGTTGAGGAATTGGTTCGTTTGCACACTCGGTACGTCTTCAGCGAGCCAGATACCGATGAGCTGCGGCGGATGGCCTGCGAGCGCGTCTGCAGGTTGCCAATCGAGACGATCCTCAGCTTCTTCGATCCGGATCCGGGCATGGACATTGCGCCGCTGCTCGAATCGATCGCCGTCCCCACGCTCGTCGCCCACGGCCGAGAAGACCAGCTCGTCACCTGCGCCGCAAGCGAATTCATCGCCTCCCGCATTTCTGGAGCGCAGCTCTATATGTTTGACGGCAAGGGGCACAACCCTATGTTCTCGGCCACGGACGAATTCTGCGAAGTGCTTCGCAACTTCATTCGCACGGGACGTGCGGAAAGAACGTTTCGAGGATCGCGGGCAGCGTGAAACAAAAACTCTGGGCAGCTCGCTGCGGGCCAGGCGTCGGCTGAGGGGCGCCTTGGCTGGCAGAGTTGACGCCGTGCACTTGAAGGATAGATACGGCGAGATCGAGACCAACGCGCGCGACACTCATGGCGAACCTCCTGACGCTGCCCGTGTTGGCCGACCCATAACCAAGGCGCTATCCCTCGCGCCGAACCACGCGCTGGCCCACTTGGTTTTCGGCTTAGTGCAAATATTTACGAAACGCGCAGTTCAGGGCATCGCTAAATGCGAGCAGGCATTGACGCTGGATCGCAATTTGGCCCGCGCTCATGCTGCTATCGGCCTAGCCAAGTTTTTTCTTGGTCGAGGCGCAGAAACCGAATTTTACACCAACGAGGCATTCCGGCTTTCTCCTCGCGATACCTTGGCTCATCGATGGAGGGTATGGGTCGGCCTTGCCAAGGCGCAGCTCGGTGCCGATGACGAAGCAGCCATCTGGATGCATCGGGGCCTCGACGCAAACCGGAATTATTCCGTAACGCATTTCGATGTCGCGGCCGCACTCGCGCGGCTCGCAAAGCTGGACGAAGCGCGAGCTGCGGTGAATGCGGGACTTGCGCTCGATCCACGTTTCACCATACGGCGCTACCGTGACGCTACCTGTGCAAACAGCGACAATCCGACGTACCGTGCCGGACGCGAACGCCTCATTGAGGGCCTGCGCCTAGCCGGGGTGCCTGACGGCTGATGTCCGAGTTGACCCTGCACAAGAGGCGATATGCTGGCCGATTTACGTCAGTTCGTCGAGCAATGCCTTTGCGGCTCTTAGGTCGGCAGTTTCGAAGCCCTCAGTGAACCAGCTAAAGGTTGAAGTGAGCAACGCGCGGGCGTCATTGCGCCGCCCTTGATCGCACCACAGGTGCGCGATGTTCAGAACTGCGCGAAGCTCGAGCGACTTGGCGCCCTGCGCACGGGTTATTGCTATAGCCCGCGCAAAGCAGGCTTCGATCTCAGGGGCCGATGCGCCGTGCACCCGCATAAGCTCTCCCTCGATGCGGGCGAGTTCCCCCTCCCACATGTGTTCCTCACTTCTCGCGACGAGGTCCTTCGCCTCGGCAACGACGCGCAACCCTCGTTCGGCCTGACCTGCCTGCGCATAGGCTGTAGCGAGCATGCAGAGATACCGGGCTTGATACCAACTAACGCCGAGTGCGGTGCGTTCAGCTGCGTTCTGGCACATGAGTGCAATGCCTGCCTCTGTGGCACCCTGTCGTACCATGGCCCAGCCGCGAAGGATCAGACCATTCACGTGCCAATAGCCCAGGCTGTGCCATCAGCGAGCTCAACGATCCCCTCTGCATGCGCTTGCACGCCCGGGACATCACCGAGCAGTTCGTCCAAGCCAGCACCAGCGAAATTGTGGACGTGCGCAGTCAGGTTTGCTTGATCCAACTCTGCGGCGCATTGGAACGCCGCGGCGCTCGAACGACGCGCTTGTTCGGGAAAACCGAGGACCCAGAGGACCAACGAAAGATAGGTGAGAGCTGAGACTTTCGGGTCGTGAACATAATGCACTGGCTGCGATCGATGCCGGCGCGCGTCATACAGGCGCAGGATCGCCTCGAATTCCGACCGTGCCTCAGGAAACGCTCCGAAGTGCATGGCTGTAATCCCGGCCAAGCGGTGGCTGGCTAGGCGAATTATCGGATCCGGCAGGCGGTTCGCTACCTGCCGGGCCTCTTCGCTCAATCGTCGCATCATGGGATAATCGCCGCGCACGAAGTAGTAGACGAACTCGCCGCTGAGGGTTGCGACGAGGCTCCGCCTCGCCGAGACGCTCGCAGAGAACACGTGCCCGACTATACGCGGCGCCGGTTTGCGGCGCGGAGTAGCCGTGCACGGCAATCAGAGGCGTGCCGATCGCGATTTGATATGCGAGTTCCGTCGGTCCCACTCGGGGCTTTCCGGAAGCGTTCGTAGTGCTTCCAACCCCCGAGTCAGATGCCGGATGGCCTCGAGATTGGCCGAGCGCTGAGCGGCGCGCTCGCCGGCTTTCAGCCAATAGCCGATAGCACGCTCGATCTGGCGAGCTTCCATGAAATGGAACGCCAGAATTTCCGGCTCCCGCGCAACCCGCTCGGGAAAGCATCCCTCCACGGCTTCAGCAATGCGCGCATGCAGCTGTTGCCGATCGCCGTGCAGAAGCGTGCTGTAGGCGACATCCTGCACCAGAGCGTGCTTGAAGGTGTAAACGGACTCCGGCGGCATCCCGCGTTGGAACACGAGTTCAGAAGTCACGAGCCGAGCCAATTCGTGCTGCAGCTCCCGCTCGGTCCCACCGGCAATGGCACTGAGCAACTCATAAGAAAATTTACGGCCTATGGCGGCTCCGGTCTGCGCCACTTGCTTGGCACCAAGTCCAAGCCGATCGAGCCGCGCCATGAGGGACGCCTGTAGTGTCGCGGGCAGAGCAAGCGCTGAAATGGATTTGCTCTTAGGGCCGTGGCGACCCCCATAGTCCTCCAATACAGCTTTAGTCAGCTCCTCGACAAAGAGCGGCACGCCATCTGTGCGATCGACGATCTCTTTCACGGTATAGGCGGGCAAAGCCTTGTCGCCTGCGACCCGCCGCACGAGGATTGCGCCCTGGTGCTGGGCCAGACGGCTGAGGGCAAGCATCGTTACGTGCGACTGTCCCGCCCATAGCTGCTGAAATTCAGGCCGGAAGGTGATCAGTAGGCAGCATTGGTAGCCCCCTCACGCGATCGACTGCTCGATCCAGCAACTCGCGCGAGCTGGGGTCGATCCAGTGCACGTCCTCGTAGATCATCAAGACGGGTGCCGGGCGATGGCTGTGAGCTGCCGAAGCAGCGCCTCGAATGTCTCCTCCTTCTTTCGCTGCGGATCGAGTTCACTTGGCGTATATAGATCGCCGGCGGGGATCTGCAGAAATTCGGCCAGCAGAGTCATCTCCGCGCTTGGCGATGATGTCCGTGTCAGCAGCGCTTCCAGCTTGTGGAACTTGATCTCGGGCGTGTCGTCCCGCTCAAACCCGGCAGCTCTTTCCAGCTGCATGATTGTCGGGTAGAGCGCACTGTCCTGGTGATGTGGCGAACAGAAGTAGCGCAATCGGACGCACGCCCCATCGATCAACCGCTCTTGAAACGCAACGCTCAGGCGCGACTTTCCAATACCCGGTTCGCCGATGAGCAGCACGACCTGTCCTTCCCCTTTCCTGGCCTGTTCCCAGCGCCGGAGTATCAGCTCGATCTCCTGCTCACGTCCGACAAGCGGGGTCAGGGTGGCGGCGGGATGCAGCGCCTCAAACCGGCTATCGACTACGGCTTCACCTCGCACGCGCCACGCGGCCACCGGTGCGGCGAAGCCCTTTAGCTCCAGCTCGCCGAGTTGCTCGTAGTCGAAGCCTCCACCCGTCAACCTGTGCGTCCTCGCGTCGATTATCACATCGCCCGGTTCCGCCAAGGCTTGCAGCCGCGCCGCGAGGTTCGGTGTCTCGCCCACGACACCGCGCTCGTAAGATTCGCCGGCACCAACCAGATCGCCCACAACGACGAGGCCTGTGGCGATGCCGACGCGCACTCTTAGAGTCCCGCCGGGCGCAGCCGGAACCAAACGCGGGATTGCAACAATCTTGAAGCCGGCGCGAACCGCCCGCTCGGCGTCGTCCTCATGCGCTTGCGGGTAGCCGAAGTAGGTCACTACCCCATCGCCCATATACTTGGCGACGAAGCCATCGAAGCGCCCAACCGCCCTCGCAACATCCTTGTGGTACTCGCCGAGCACCTCGCGCAGGTCTTCCGGATCGAGTCGTGATGCAAGCGCCGTTGAGCCGACGAGGTCGCAGAACATGACCGTGAGCTGCCGCCGCTCTGCACCCGCAGGCATCAGGCTGCCCGTCATCGCCCCCGTGGAAGACCGCTCTGAAATGGCGCCGTCGGTCAGAGAGGCACCACAATCCCTACAGAAATCTGTTGTCAGCTGGATTCTCGCGGCCGCAGGCACGACAACGCCGGCCCAGCGGCACCCCGCAGTGCCCGCAGAATCGGCCATCATCACGATTGGCGCTTCCGCAGCTCGGGCATTCCATGCTCGCCAGCCGGGGACTAAAGTCTAGATCATTATGCCGAGAACGGCGAGTATCGCAGGATGGGTGAAACCGTCGGTGCGCTTCCTGAGGGGGCATTCATCGTCCTGCCCGGCGAAGCATCCCGCTACAACAGACAGCAAGGCCGCGAGGGAGATTTCACCGAACTGTTGGCGACGGCTGATGAAACTGGGGGTGTGCGCGGCATCTTTCGTCAAACCATCGCACCCAAGAGCGGCCCTCCTACGCACCTGCACGGAATGGAAGCTGAGCTTTGTTACGTTGTGAGCGGCCAGTTCAACTTCAAACTGGGCGAACGTATTGTGAGCGCGCCCGCCGGGGCCTTTGTCTTCATTCCTCGCGTTACTCCGCACACGTTTCAGAACATCGGGACGGAGCCCGGTGTATTGCTGTTCGGTGTGACGCCCGGTGGTTTCGAAAAGATGTTCGCGGAGCGGCAAGGCGTCGATGCCGACACGAACCAGAAGCTGATGGCAAAGCACCACATGCAAGTCGTGGGGCCGCCTCTTCGGGAGGCTCCCGATTGAGTTGGGATCGACTTCCGCTAAGGGTCCAAAATCGGTAAGTCTCCAATTGAGGACAACGATTCCGCTTCGCCCCGCGAAAGCAGACGTCGGGCAGGCGCTACGCTCTGGCCCCTTAGCTCCGCGGAATAGAGCACGATGGCCCGATCGTCGGAGTCGCGCGTTCGAGCCAGCAGGGGCAACCAGCATGAATGACGAACCGGACAAGCGTACCGGCGCTGCCTTGAAAGCAGATGGCACCTCCTGGGTGGATTGCCGTAAAGCCCTTTCCCCAACCGGCCGATTACAGAAGCGGACAGGGAGCAACGACTTCATGCGTCATCGGAGGCCGTTATAGGGGGGCAAGCGGCCGCGGAGGGCCGGGCCACGGCGGTCGTGGAGTGCCTTCGAAGCACCACGGTCCGAGATGAACACCACCAAACCGGGTAACCGCATAAAAGCATGATCCGGTCGTCTTGGGGAACTCGCTATATGCGCACCAGAATTTGACGACCATGTTTGAGACCGGGATGTGAGGGGGGCATGCAGGGCAGCTGCCAGTGCCGCAGCTTGTCACAACGCTTCGTCCCATTCGTTGCGCTGGGAGTGTCTACATGCATCCCAGATCCCGCACGCAGGATTCATTGGGGCCGAATGTGCCCTCATTGCCACCACCACCTCCTCCACCACCAACTCCTCCTCGTCCTCCTCCACCTCTGTCTGCAATCCCACTGTCGGTCGGCCCCCCGAGCGGTCCCGTCGAAGGTGTGTCTACAACGGGTGGTGGTGTTGGTGGTGGCTGATCTGCTGGAGGCTGATCTGCTGGAGGCTGATCTGGTGGAGGCTGATTCGGTTGCGGCGTAATTCCGCCACCTTCAGCTCCAGGCTCCGGGGGAGGAAGCTTCTCGGGGATCCTATGCGATGTCATGAAGACCACAGTCGGCTGGCCGTTCGCATCCGACCGAAAGCGGAGTGAATAGAAGTAACCCGCTTCGAAAAAGACGCCCGCCGCGACGATCAAGAGGACCGCACTCAGAAGCACTTTTGGCCTCATGATTGCACCTCGCCTGTCTCACGCAGTTTACATCCTGTGCGTTGCCATCGGCAACGTTGAGTTCGGCTCCGCATCGTGAGCAGGACCCCGGTCATCCCGCGCCCCGGCGCTGCGGATCGAGCCCGCCGCTGTCCGCCACCTTGGAGAGTCAACCGGACCAGCGCGCCGGCACGGCTTCGAACACCGATGGGACCTCACGGTCTGAGGAGCATGTCCTCGGCATGGGTCCCTTATCGGCAAAACCGATCCAAGTCGTTAGCTATGACTAAAGATCTCCGACACTGCTACTCGAAAGTGGGAGGGCGAGGGGTGGCGCGCCCTACCCACGGGAACGCTCTTGGCGGACGCCGGAGCTGCACAATCCCTCCGCTCCGCGCGCTAAGGGCACACCCCTCCCTCAGCGCGGTCAAATGCGGAGTTCGCGTTATGCTCCCAAACGGAGCATCGTCAATAATGCGAATACAGCATCGAGTTTCGTGTCAATGAGGTCCTGGCAGATCAGGAATGAAGGGCGAGACTACTATGAACGTGGCATCTCGGCGGGCCAAATCGCTATCTGCAGGCTCCAGAAAAAGGTGAAAGTCTCGATGGCGGATGAAGCGGCCAGGAAAATTAACCGATTCAAACGACACACCAGCCGGATCAGCAAGACCTCGGCGTACTGTGAAGGTGCAATCCTCACGCAGTAGCTTCTCTGCGGAAGTCTCGGGACGTGAGTTTGGGCCAAAGATGGGAGGATTAAATTCGTGAAGTTTGATGCGAAAGTCCTGGTGCCGCAGGCACATCGTCGAGAAATTACTGGGTCGAATCTGGGCAACCGTTTCGGGTCTGAAGTCGTTAATTGACGAGAACGTAGCATCTGCTTTGTCCAAGTCGCTCACGACTGGGGTAAGTTCGCCCAGAAAGTTTTGATGGCGAATGAATCTGTCTGGGAAATTCGAAGATCGCAGCGAGACAGACATTTCTCAACCCTCCTATGATCGCATTTTGAATCGTCTTTACATCTCTTCCTCGCAGTAGCTGGACAAGGATTGGTCAGGCGCCACTCCGGACGAACCGGTATTAGTAGCTGCCGACCGCTGTAACGCTCTGGCGCGCGCCAGGCGCCGATCGAGTCAGTTGGTGTCAATGGCATTCATGGAATGATACCACGCCGGCCTCCGAGCGCTGGTGATTTAGATCACATTCGCCATTGTTTGCATATTCACGCTCGTTCGTATGTAACAGGATGACCGATGTCGGCCCCCATCATTGCCTACTATCGTGTTTCAACCGACAAGCAGGGCCGCTCGGGGCTCGGCAATGGAAGCGCAGCGCAAGGCTGTCGCCCAATTCGCCGCTACCGAGGCTCTAAAGATCGCTGCTGAGTTTGTTGAGGTGGAGACCGGAAAAGGTGCCGATGCGCTCGACAAGCGCCCACAGCTCGCCGCAGCGCTAAAGAAGGCCAAGCAGATCAAGGCACCCATCGTTGTCGCGAAGTTGGACCGGCTGAGCCGCGATGTTCATTTCATTTCGGGCCTGATGACCAAGCGTGTCCCGTTCATCGTTACCGCCTTGGGGCGCAACGTCGATCCGTTCATGCTGCACATTTATGCCGCCCTTGCCGAAAAAGAGCGCGCCCTGATCTCTGAACGCACCCGCGTTGCGCTTCCGGCGGCCAAGGAACGCGGTGTGCGGCTCGGCAATCAGAACAGGCGGATGCGAACAAGGTCGCTGCTGCGGCTCGTGACGCCGATCTACAGCCTATCTTGGAAGCGATGTGGGACAAGCCATATCGCGATGTTGCGCAGGAGTTAACCGAGCGCAACATTCCAACGCCACGAGGCGGCGTTGTGTGGAACCAAGTCACAGTCATGCGGGTGATGAGGCGATTGGGTCTCGCGGACAGGTGAAGAAAGGGCAAACACAGAGTAAACGGCAGCCGTAGGGACGTTAGTGCCAACCCACCGGGGGAAGGAAAAATTCGCCGGAAAGCATGCTTATTTTCGGCAAAGCCCTCCGCAAGGCCGACCACCAAACTCGGACTTACTGTTATTGGCGGCGTCCATCGTCCTATAGGTCTAGGTGTTTAGTCCCAAGCTTTGATGGTGCATTCTTGTCGCGCGATTCGAAGGATGCGCTATGGGACAGGTTTGCACGGCTGCGCCACCACGACGGAGGCGGTCCGTCGAGCAGCACAAAATAGTCAAGAGAGCCTGAGAGCACTCGCCAAGCGCTACGGGATCAACCAGAAGACTGTCGCGAAGTGGAAGCAGCGCGAGACTGTCGCCGATCGTTCGACAGGCCCCAAGGAAGCCAAGTCGACAGTCCTTTCCATCGAGGAGGAGGCGATCATCGTCGCTTTCCGGCGACAGACGCTGCTGCCACTCGACGATTGCCTCTATGCGCTGCAGCCAACCATCCCGCATCTGACGCGGTCATCCCTGCATCGCTGCCTCCAGCGCCACGGCATCAGCCGATTGCCGGAGGTGGAAGGCGGCAAGCCTTCGAAGAAGAAGTTCAAGGCCTATCCGATCGGCTATTTCCACATCGACATCGCTGGGCTCCAGACCGCTGAAGGCAAACTCTACCTCTACGTCGCAATCGATCGCACCAGCAAGTTCGCCTTCGTGCAACTGGTCAAGAAGACGGGAAGGACCTCAGCCTCGGCCTTCCTCGAAGCTCTGATCGCGGCTGTCATATGATTCGAACAGTTCGAGATCATCCGGCACTTCGATGATACGTCCGCCAATTGGCTCCCGACCGCCTTCTTTCGAAACGGCGAAAATCAACCCCTCCACATAGGTTTTTGGGACGGTGTCAGTCTCAATGACTTTAATGCGCTTTTTTCGGCTTCAAGAAGGAAAAATACCTCGCCGCTTGCGCCATCTCATCATCAGTTACGGCACGGGACACCGGAATGCGCGTCTCCACGGCGCGCAGCGTCATCGTCGCGATCGTCACCGAAATGCTCGGCGCGCATGGCGGGCTCGGCTGGATGATCTACCAAGCCGTGCTCCAGATCGACTTCGTCCAGGCCTGGTCGGCGATCTTCGTGGCGTCCGCCGCGAGCCTCGCCTTCTTCGGCCTTATCGGCCTTCTCGAACGCAGGATCCTGTTCTGGACCTGACGCCATGAAACGACAGATGCATCTCGGCCTGTTCATCCTGGGGACCGGCAGCCACGTTGCAGGCTGGCGCTACCCCCGCGCGGTGGACAGCTTCCAGGATTTTGCCGCGATCCAAGAGATCGGCCGCACCGCCGAGCGCGGCAAGTTCGACCTGATCTTCATGGGCGACAATCTCTATGCCGACGCGACCGCCCATCCCTCCTATACGCTGCGGCTCGAGCCGCTGACGATGCTGGCCGCGCTCGCGACCTCGACCAGCCATATCGGGCTCGGCGCCACTGTCTCTACCACCTACAGCGATCCGTTCTCGGTCGCGCGCGTCTTCGCTTCCCTCGATCACATCTCCAAGGGCCGCGCGGCGTGGAATGCCGTGACAACGGCCAATCCGACAACGGCCGCGAATTTCGGTACCACCCATCCCGATCACGCCCGCCGCTACGAGATGGCGGGCGAATTCCTCGATGTGGTCAAAGGCCTGTGGGATGGCTGGGCCGACGACGCCATCGTCGCCGACCGCACCAGCGGCCTCTACATCGACCCGGCCAGGCTGCGCTCGATCGAGCATGACGGCGCCTTCTTCAAGGTGAAAGGCCCGCTCAACATTGGCCGCAGCCCGCAAGGCCATCCGGTGGTGCTGCAGGCCGGCGGATCCGAAGCGGGGCAGATGCTCGCCGCGCGCACGGCGGATATCGTGTTCTCGGTGGTGCAGGACATCGACGAAGCCAAGGCCGGCTACGCCGCTCTCAAGAAGCGCCTGCCGGCGTTCGGACGCAAGGCAGACGATGTCACCGTGCTGCCGGGCGTCATGCCCGTCGTCGGTCGCACCGACAAGGAGGCATTCGAAAAGCTCAACGTGCTCCAGAGTTTTGTCAGCGGCGGCAACGCGCTCGCCGTTCTCTCCGACCGCTTCGGGCGGGACATGACGGCCTACGATCTCGACGGGCCGATTCCGGACATCGCGCCGTCCGACAGCTATCACAGCTTCGCCGGCGTCATGCTCGCCAAGGGGCGCCGCGAGAACATGACGCTGCGCGACCTCTACAATCTCACTGCCGCCGCGCGCGGCCACTGGGTGCTGTGCGGCTCGGCCGAACGTATCGCCGACACGCTACAGCTATGGTTCGACGAATATGCCGCCGACGGCTTCAACATCATGCCGCCATATTTCCACGAAGGGTTCGAGGATTTCGTCCAGCTCGTGGTGCCCATCTTACAGGAGCGCGGGCTGTTCCGCGCCGACTATGAAGGAACGACGCCGCGCGATCATCTTGGTCTTGCTCGGCCGGCGAATCCGTTCTTTGAGGCCTAGATGCACCGCGATTCGGCTAAACTTGCTGGCCGGATCAGACGAGGCTCGACTTGCCGCGGCTAAGCACTTCGCCCGGCCCCTTGGCGCCGACGATTTTGCCTTGCTCATAGACCACGCGACCGCGTGCGATGGTCGTAACGGGCCAACCGGTGACGTCAAACCCCTCCCATGGCGTGTAGTCGGAGCCGTGATGCAGATCGGCCTGCCTGATCTGCTTCTTCAGCTTGGGATTCCAAAGGACGATGTCGGCGTTGAACCCGATACCGATCGAGCCCTTGCGCGGGTAGAGACCGTAGATGCGCGCATGGTTGGTCGAGGTTAGCTCCACGAATTTTTGCAGCGTGATCCTCCCCTTCGAGACGCCTTCAGAGAAGAAAATCGGCAGACGCGTCTCAACGCCGGAAATACCGTTCGGCACCCAACGGAACGAGGTGCGGGAATTCGGAGTGAGCTTGCCCTTGGGATCGTCGTAGCGGAACGGGCAATGGTCGGACGAGAATATCTGGAACACGCCGGTCGTGATCCCCTCCCAGATCGCCTGCTGGCTCTCCGCATCGCGCGGCGGCGGTGAGCAGACATATTTGGCGCCGCTGATATCCATGTTCAGGCCCTTCATGTCGTCGGCCGTAAGCGTGATGTATTGCGGACAGGTCTCCGCACGCACCGGCAATCCGCGCTGCTGGGCCCAGCGCACCTGCTCCATCGCCTCGCGCCCGGAGACGTGGACGATCATAATGGGAACGCCGACGATTTCGGCATGGCTGATGGCGCGATGCGTCGCCTCGCGTTCGACGGCCTGGGGCCGCGACACGCCGTGATAATAGGGCGCGATGTGGCCTTCGCGCTCCAACTTGGTGGTGAGGAAGCGAATGGCGTCGTAGCCCTCGCAGTGAACCATGACCAGCGCCTCCTCGCGGCGGGCCACGTCGAACACCTCGAGCAGCTGCTTGTCGCTGAGCACAAGGTCGTCATAGGTCATGAACACCTTGAACGAGGTGTAGCCGTCCTTGACGAGGGCCGGCAGCTCCTGCCGCGAGTACGACCGCGGTCGGATCAGAGATGATGAGGTGGAACGCGGTGTCGATGTAGCATTCGCCTTCGGCGAGCTTGCGGTAGCTCTCGACGCGGGCGCGCAGCGACGTGCCCTTCTCCTGGAGCGCAAAGGGAAGCACCATGGTGTTGCCGCCGGCGGCAGCCGCGCGCGTCGCCGAAGCGAAGTCATCAGCCATGACCACGTCGGGACCGGACGGCTGCGAGATGTGGACGTGGCTGTCGATCCCGCCCGGCAGCGCGAGCAGGCCTGTCGCGTCGATCTCGCGCGCCGCGCCCTCGATGCTGTCGGCGATGCGGCCGTCGCGAACGCCGATGGAACTCGTCGCTCGCCGTCACGATGGTGCCGCCACGAATGGCGAGATCGAGCTGCGCCACGGGGGTCTCCATCAATTGATGACTGGCACCGTCTGGAAAATCCGGCCCCACTCCGCAAGAGCCGTGATGTCGCCGCCGGCAAGGCTGAGGGTTCGCCGTGACAGCGACTGAGTCGAGCACGGCGATATCCAACTCCCGTTCGAGCGTGGCCGCAAGCGCGGCACCATCGAGATTGGTGCAGAGGATGACGACGGCATCGGCACCCTCAGCTGCCACCGCGCGGATCATCTCGGCGATCGTCGCAGGCGCGACCTCGCCGAAGGAAAAGTTGTCACGCAGGCCGAGATGCCGCTCTGCGTGCGGAGCGATACCCTCCTCGGCCCAAACGTCGCCGATCCGCCACTGCACGTCGTCCGTATAGGGCGAAACGAGACCGACGCGTTTGGCGCCGAGCGCGCGGGCGGCATCAATGCAGGCCAGCGTCGACGTCGTCGCGGGCACGCCCGTGCCCGTCGTGATGGCTTCGCAAAGGCTTCTGTCGCGGCCGATGCCGAGCCAGCTTGCCGAGGTGCCGTTCCGGGCGATGGCATCGATTTTTGCATCGGCCAGCAGATCCGCCGCCGGCAGTATCACGGAGGCGTCGAACTGGTTCAGCGCCGCGGCATCGAGCGCGATCTCGGTGACGCGGAAGCGCGAGAAATGCGCGGTGACGCCGTCAACGCCGGCCAGCATGGCGCTGGTGACGGGCTCGAGCACTGAATTGGACGACGGCGTGATCATGCCGAGACGCTTGCGCATGGCCGTACTCTACGACGCCTGCGCAAGGCGCGTCGATTCCTCCCGGATCAGAGCCAGGATGTGGCGCTTTGCGTCGTTGAACTCGGGGCTGGTGATGTCCCGGCGCGGCAGGTCGAAATTGACGGCCTCGCGAATCCGGCCCGGTCTCCTCGTCATTACGACGATCTTGTTGCCGAGCACCAGCGCCTCGTCGACGCTGTGGGTGACGAAGACGATCGTGCAGCGGCGCTTCTGCCAGATCGCGACCAGTTCCTCCTGCATCTCGAGCTTGGTCTGGGCATCCAACGCTGCAAACGGCTCGTCCATGCGGGGCATCAGTTCTAGGGATCCGCTCCGTCCATCGCCGCCACGATGGCGTGAACCGCTCCTTTACCTCGGCACACATGTCCGGATGCGTGAACACGCAGAACTCGTCCTCGGGGAATCGCGATGAGGGTTCGCGCGGCGTCGCTTTCGACGAACGAAAACTGCAAAAAACAACTGTCTGTGAGGTCTCAATATCTGATAACATCACGGCCTTCGCGTGAAGATCCGCCTGCACAACAACCAAGAACTGAATTGAAGCAGGAGGCGTGCGCAAAAAACAGACTGCCGAACAGGTCGTGCAATAAGGTCTGTCAGCCTTCCTGACTCTCGCGCGGGAAGTCGAAGCGGTTGATGCAGGCGGAGCGGTTGATGCAGGCGAATGGAAGCATGTTCCAGCTTGCATCGAACTAGGCATCAGAAGCTTAAGAAGAGCGAGGAACGATCATGATCAAGCTGAAGATTAATGGCCAGGAGCAAAGCTGGGATGGCGACCCGGATCTTCCGCTGCTTTGGTTTCTCCGTGATGAGGTAGGATTGACGGGCACCAAGTTTGGCTGCGGCCAGGCCCTCTGCGGCGCTTGCACCGTCCTTGTCGAAAAGGAGGCCGTACGCGCGTGTATCACCTCGGTTTCCGACGTGGTCGGCCGGGAGGTCACGACGATCGAAGGGCTCCATCCGACGGGCGATCATCCGGTTCAGAAGGCATGGCGCGACCTCAACGTCCCGCAATGCGGCTATTGCCAGGCCGGTCAGATCATGCAAGCGGCTGCGCTGCTGATCCAAAATCCAAAGCCGTCACGGGACCAGATACGTGAAGCGATGGCGGGCAACATCTGCCGCTGCGGCACGTACCAGCGTATCGAAAACGCCGTCCATCTCGCATCGACGGGGGTGTGACCATGAATATCCAGACCAATCCCAACAAACTCCGTGGCTTTGAACGACATATCAAAGTCGAGAAAGTCAAAGTCGAGAATGTTTCGCGTCGCAGCATCCTGAAGGGTCTTGGCATCGCCGGTGGCTTCGTACTGGCCGCTCCCGTGATGTCACGTCCTGCTTTCGCGGCATACAAGACCGGCGCGGACAAGATGCCGCACGGCACCGTTGTCGACCCGCGTGTCTTCGTGGCGATCGCACCGGACGGATTAGTTACGATCGTCGCGCACCGCTCCGAGATGGGAACGGGGGTGCGAACCAGTCTGCCCCTGGTCGTCGCCGAAGAAATGGGAGCCGACTGGTCACGCGTCCGCGTCCAGCAGGCGCATGGCGACGAAGTCAAATATGGCAACCAGGACACTGACGGATCACGCAGCACGCGGCATTATCTGATGCCGATGCGCCAGATCGGCGCTTCGGCGCGCACGATGCTGGAAGCCGCCGCGGCGAAACGCTGGGGCGTGCCGGCCACCGAAGTGAAGGCCATCAATCACGAGGTGGTCCACGATGCGACCGGACGCCGCATCGGATTTGGCGACCTGGCCGCCGATGCAGCGAAGCAGTCGGTGCCGAGCATCGAAAGTCTGAAACTCAAGGACCCAAAGGATTTCCGATATCTCGGCAAAGGCGAGATCCGCATTGTAGACCTCCGCGACATCACGGTCGGCAAAGCGCAGTACGGCGCCGACGTCCGCCTGCCGGGCATGAAGTATGCCGTGATAGCACGGCCGCCGGTAACCGGTGGCAAACTCGTGTCCTTCGACGGGACCGAGGCCACGAAGGTTTCCGGCGTCGAAAAGGTCATGGAGGTCAAAGGATGGCCGTGGCCCTCCAAGTTCCAGCCGCTCGGCGGGGTGGCGGTGATCGCGCGCAACACCGGTGCCGCCGTCAAGGGGCGCGACGCGCTGAAGATCGTCTGGGACGATGGACCCAACGCCAAATACGAGTCGGTTGCCTACCGGGCCCAGCTCGAGGAAGCCGCGCGCAAACCGGGGCTGATTGTGCGCAAGGAAGGCGACGTCGACGCCGCCTTAAAGGGCGCCGACAAGGTGATCGTGGGTGAGTACTACCTGCCGCATCTTGCCCATGTCACCATGGAGCCGCCCACCGCGGTCGCAGACGTCAAGGGTGACAAGGCGGAGATCTGGGCGCCCTTGCAAAGCCCGGGAGGCACGCGCGAAGACGTCGCGAAAACGCTTGGTATTCCCGAAGAGAACGTGACTATCAACGTCACGCTGCTCGGCGGCGGATTCGGGCGCAAGTCGAAGTGCGATTACGCCCTCGAAGCGGCTCTGCTTTCGAAAGACCTCGGCGCGCCGGTGAAGGTGCAATGGACGCGGGAGGATGACGTCCGTAACGGCTTCCTCCACACGGTGTCCGCGGAACGCATCGAGGCAGGCCTCGACAAGAACGGCAAGGTCATCGCCTGGCGCCACCGCAGCGTCGCGCCGAGCATCGCCTCGACATTTGCGGCCGATACGGTGCATGAGGCGGCCTTCGAGCTCGGCATGGGCCTTGTCGACATGCCGTTCGAGATCGCCAACATCCAGTGCGAGAACCCGGAAGCGGCAGCACACACGCGCATTGGCTGGTTCCGGTCGGTCTCGAACATCCCGCACGCCTTCGCGGTCCAGTCCATGGTTGCCGAAATCGCCCATGCCACCAACCGCGATCCAAAGGACACGCTGTTGGACCTCATCGGCTCTCCACGGCTCGTCAATCTCTCTTCCGTGAAGGACCTCTGGAACTACGGCGAGCCTTACGACAGCTATCCCATCGATACCGCCCGACTTCGCAAGGTGGTTGAACTTGTCGCGGACAAAGGCGGCTGGGGACGGTCCGTGCCCAAAGGACACGGGCTCGGCATTGCCGTACACCGGAGCTTCGTCAGCTATATCGCGACCATGGTCGAGGTGTCTGTTGACGAAAAGGGCAAGCTCACAGTGCCCAGGGTCGACACCGCCATCGATTGCGGAACATACGTCAACCCGGAGCGCATCCAGGCTCAGATCGAGGGCGCTGCCATCATGGGCCTGAGCCTTGCCAAGTACGGCGAGATCACCTTCAAGGACGGCAAGGTGCAACAGGGCAATTTTGACAATTTCCCTGTGATCCGGATCGACGAGGCCCCGCTCGTAACCAACGTCCACATCGTGCCGCATGACCCCGATACGCCGCCAAGCGGCGTCGGAGAGCCGGGCGTACCGCCCTTCGCTCCGGCGTTGATCAACGCCATCTTCGCGGCCACCGGCAAGCGCATCCGGGCGCTGCCGATCGGCAAGCAACTTGAGACCTGAGATGATGTTCGGAGACATCGGTCCGGAGCAGGCGGACCGATGATTCTGGCAGATCAGGCGAAACCAACAAAAAGCGTGGCGGATTCGATCATCCGCCACGCTTTCTCATTCATGCGTCATAGCGACGTCGCGCGATCCAGGCGCAGCCGCTACTTCCTGAGAGCAAAGACCGGACCCCGCGGCCTTCCGGCACTTGATCCTCGGTGCCGAAGATTGCCCCTGGATCACCAGTGGTCACCGTCACCGTGCGACCTCGGGGGAAGGCCCGACGCCACCATATCGAGCAATCTCGGTCCTCGGGTCAACCGCCGGGGGGCTGTTTGCCCGCGAGGCGATGGCCGACACCTTAAAGAACCGTCGAGCTTCAATAGGGAATTCTCGCCGAAGGGCCAGCACATCGAGCGCGGCATCGCCGAGATGAACCTCTTCATCCTGCTCTCGGCGTTCGGACGGTCTCAATGTGAGGCGCGGATCAGCCCTGCGTGACACCGACGTGACCCGAAAAGGTCGAAGCGACCGTCACGACGCCGTCCTTGAGCTTCAGCCCGAGCGCTGCAAGCGGACGCGGAGCCGGCCCATCGATCACCTCGGCGGCGTTTCTGGGATCGAAGATGGAGGCGTGGCAGGAGCAGACGAACGCGTTGCGCTCCTTCGACCACATGTTCACCGGGCAGCCCTGGTGCGTGCAGATCGCCGAATAGGCAACGACGCCGTCTGCGGCGCGCGCCCGCGTTTCATCGGTCAGTGCGGCGGGGTCGAACCTCGCGAGGATCACCAGATTGAGGCGGTTATCGCTGCGCACCGTGCCGTCCGGAGCCATCGGATAGGCCTGCACCTGCGGGCCGCCGAGCGCAAGGTCCTCGGCCCGCACCACCTGTCCCTTCTTCGGACCGGTCAGAAACGCGAAGCGATCGTCCGGCGCCAAGGGCTTGGCAGCCTCCCCCTCCTCGGCCGCGCGCAGGGGACCAGCCAACAGCAGCGGCGCAACCGCCAGCCCGAGGATCGTTCGACGCTTGTAGCAGCGACAGTGCAGCCAGTCATCGCACCGCATGTGGCCATCCTCCATTATTCGGTTCCATTGACGTTCGCGATCAGGCGCAGCGACACCATTGCGAACTCGTCGGGGTCATGGATGTAGCCGACCCTGAAGTAGCCGTTGATCGGGTGTCTGCCGGGCTTTGTGGCCCGCACGCCGATTGCGAAGTCGAGCCCGCCCTCCTGAATGGTGCCTCGCACCACGCGACGCTCGAACGCCACCCCATCGTCAAACGACGAGAGCTCGATCACGCGATTGTTGTAGCCCTGGAGAACGCGGTAGCCGTCGCGAATGCGCAACGTGGCGTGCAGCACGGCCAACTCGCCGACCATTGCGGACACGTCGGTCACCTCGACCACGTAGGCGGGCGATTCATCGGCTCGCGCCGGTTCGAACCCAAGCGAGGCCGGAGAGGTCGCCAGCGCGGCGACCAGTGTAAAGGCAGAGAAGCGGATCAGCATCGATCCTGCTCGAACATGGTGCATCGTCAGAATCCGCTAACGGGTGAGGCCCGACCAGGTTGCTTGAAAAGACAACGAAAACTCCGCCGGCCGAGAAACCGGCCGCCATTGCTGGCGGCCGGTCGCGAACAAAGTTGGACTCACTTGGAGACGGCGAAGACCCAGACGACGCCGCCCTGCGGTACGTCCTTCTGCCAACCTACCAGCTCGCTCATCAGCCCCTGCTGGAAGGCCGCGTCGACTCCCCAGCCGGACTGCACCGCCACATATTGCACGCCGTTGACCTCGTAGGTCGAAGGCGGCGCCATGATCCCGGAGTTGGTCTTGAAGTGCCAAAGCTGCTCGCCGGTCTTGGCATCGTAGGCGCGGAACACCCGGTCGTTGGTGCCGCCCGTGAAGAGCAGGCCGCCGCCGGTGGCAAGTATCGAGCCCCACATCATCGAGGCCGGATAAAGGTTGCGCCAAACCCGCTTGCCGCTGTCGACGTCGTACGCCTGGAGCTCGCCGTAGAAGCTCGCCTTGGTGTCGACCGAGAAGTGCAGATCCGGGATGGCAACGCCCGTCCACCATTGTCCGGGAACGCGCTCCTCAACCTTGCCTTCCAGGTTGTTGCAGTGGTTCTCGTTGGACGGAATGTAGACCATTCCGGTCTTCGGGCTATAGGCCTCGTACGGCCAGTCCTTGCCGCCCCACAGGCCGGGGCAGAACTGGGCCGCCTTGCCGGTACCCGGCTTGTGGGCCATGTCGACCTCAGGCCGCCCGGTCTTTGGATCGATGCTCTTGAAGACGTTCTGCGGCACGTAGGCCCGGGCGTTGATGTAGGAGATCCCGCCGTCCGGGTTGCGCTTGAGCCAGTACACGTAGCCATTGCGCGCCACTTTCAGCAGGCCTTTGGTGGTGGCGCCGTCCTTCTGGAAGTCCACCAGCAACGGCGCGCCCATCTCGTCCCAGTCCCACGACTCGTTCTGATGGTACTGGAAATAACTCTTGATCTTGCCGGTATCGCCATCGAGAGCGACCGTGGAGGAGGTGTACAGGTTGTCGCCCGGCCGCTGATCGCCGAACCATGGTGAGGCGTTGCCGGTCCCCCAATAGACCGTGTTGGACTCGGCGTCATAGGTGCCGGTCATCCAAGTGGAGGCGCCGCCGGTCTTCCAAGTGTCGGGCTTCTCCCAGGTGTCGTTTCCCGGCTCGCCGGGTGCCGGAACCGTGTAGGTCTTCCACACCGGCTTGCCGGACTCGGCGTCGAATGCCTGGACGAAGCCGCGCACGCCGAACTCGCCGCCCGCCACGCCAACCAGAATCTTGCCTTTCACGACCAAGGGCGCCATGGTCATGTAGTAGCCAGTCTTCCAATCCTCGACCGTCGCCTGCCAGGCGACCTTCCCGGTTTTGGCGTCGAGCGCGACCAGTACGGCATCGAGCCCGGCGTGATAGACCTTGTCGCCGTACAGCGCCACGCCACGATTGGTGTTGTGCAGGGCGCTGAACCCTTCGGGAAGCTTGGGCTTGAAGCGCCAGAGCAGATCGCCCGTGGCCGCATCCAGGGCAATCACCTGGCTGTACGGCGTCGAGATGAACATCACTCCGTTGTTCACGATCGGAGGCGCTTCGTGACCCGAATCCACACCAGTGGAGAAACTCCACACCGGCACCAGCGACTTCACATTGCTAGTGTTGATCTGATCGAGCGAGCTGTAGCTCCATCCCTTGTAGGTGCCGCGCGTCATCAGCCAGTTACCCGGCTCCGGATTTTCCAGCCGGGCTGCGGTCACCGGACTGTAATTCTCGGTCACTCCGGCGACCGCGGCGGTCGAAACGAGGCATGTCAATGCCACAGTGCTCGATAAGAGCCATTGCTTCATAGTCATTGGCGACCTCCCTGGTTCACTTCGCTCTATTTCTTTGGCAGTGCCAAAAACTGATCCGATCTTGTTGACTTATTTAGTCCGCCGATCGCCTACCTTTCCTACAAAGTTCCAGCGATCGTCAGGGAACCGTCGCGATCTGCATCGAAAGCGCGGCCACGCGTAGCGGCGCCGGCCCGAACACGACTTGTGCGCTTTCCCGCGGATTGAATTCGAGAACGTTCTTGTCGCGTCCTTCTGCCTTCACCCACTGCGAGACGGGACATCCGGCGTGAGTGCAAATTACTGAATGGGCGACGATGCCATCAGCGCAGCGTGATCGTGTTTCCTCGTCCAGTTCGCCGCGATCCAGCTTTAAGACCACAATCTCGTTCAGCCGCGAACCCTTGCGGTTCACCGACGTCTTCGGGTCCTTGGGCCAGGCATGCACCGGCGGCCCGCCGAGCATCAGATCGCCAAGCTTGATGACCTCACGCGCATGGTCGCCTTCGGAGAGAACCAGCAAACCACCTTTTTGCGGTCGCTCATCATTGCCGGGCTGATCTTCCCGCGCCGCAGCGGACTTCCCCGCCGCCAGGAACACCCCGGTGGCGAGCGGCGTCAGAAGAAGCAAGCGTCGCGTTCGCTTCGGACACTGCATTTGTCTTCTCAAGCTCCACCACGAACCTGGAATTCAGCCACGGGCAACTTCACCGCCAGCCTCTGCCAAGAAACCAGCGAACAAATTACCTCCTCTTTCGCTCGCCGCCTCGCGATCGAACCTGAACCCGCGTCGCCACAGACCTTGCGCAATCGCGTCCTGGGTTTGAAGAGCAGAGTCATGGGGATTGCAAATCAACACAAACATCCGCCGATCGTTCCGTCGCCCGCCAAATTCATTGCTGCATGCGATGATCCCCTGAGAGCTTGGCACGGCCATCGTCCCGCGGCTTCCAGGCACATGCACCCACGGATCGACTATTCCGGCCCCAAGCAGATGCTTGCGATGTCTGGTCCGCGACGCCAGAACTCACTCTGGGGTGCGTTAGAGTGTCCGGGAGTTGTCGCACGCACACCGATACGAGAACGAGCTCCAGAACCCCTATGGGTTCCATCGGTACTTCGCCCTCCAGCGGATCTATCCTAAGCAATGAATGGTGCATAATCACCATTCGGAACGACCGCTATGGCTCGTCCCAGACGCAACTCGCAGCGAAAGCTTCTTCGGATTCGAATCTCCCTCGGAGGGGCGAAAGCAAACGGTGTTGGTGGCCCCTCGATATCGGCTCGCGGCCGAGCTTTCGTGCGTGTCGGCAGCAGGTGACTGTTCAACCTCGTGCGGAATGTCCGTCTACGCCGGCGATTTTTTTGCGGTCGAGCAGAAGAGGGAGTATCATGACGTTCACCGCCAGGTGACCTCGTCTTGCCGCTGTACAGGGCCCAATGGTCACTTCCGGACGAGCTGGTGGTCGATGGTGAAGCGCGCCGACTGACGTAGCGTTGAGCTACCGTCAAAAGACTGCTGGTGCTTCAGGCATCAATCGAGGCCGAATAACCGTCATTGGACGAGCTGGTGGCCGGACCAACCAGGAGGTCAGTTTTCGAGCGCGCCCGCCGACCCAGAGGCGAGGCTCTTGCATCGGCGCCCACCTCAGTCGAGCAGCCAGGCTAAGGCGTTTTCAGCGCCAGCCCGCAATAGCAGTCCGGCCACGTTGCAATGTGGTTGGTCAAGACAACGACTGTCAGGAGGAGGCAAACATGCGCTCAGAACGAGAAATCTCCACATCAGCCGTCACACGACGTGGGTTCTTGAAGCGGGTGGGAGCAACGGCTGGAACTGCGGCTCTGGCATCGGCGGTTTCGCTGCCGTTCGTGTCTACCGCGCTTGCACAGGTCAAGACGCTAAAGATCCTCCAGTGGAGCCATTTCGTGCCGCAATACGATAAATGGTTCGATGGTTTTGCAGCGGAGTGGGGCAAGAAGAACGGCGTCACCGTAACCGTTGATCACATCCCGCATCTGGAGCTACCGGCGCGTGCCGCGGCCGAGGTCTCTGCGGGAGCCGGACATGACATTTTCGCCTTCAATGGATCGGGCGGCCCGCACCTGTACGAAAAGCATGTCGCTGATCTCGGCAGTCTCGTCAGCGAGGTGGAGAAGAAGCACGGCAAGGTCCACCAGATCGGTCGCCAGATCGCATACAACGAGGATACGAAGGTCTGGAGCGCCCTGCCGGCCTACTACATCTCGTTCCCCGGCCTCTATCGAAAGGACCTGTGGGACGAGATCGGGATGAAACCCGATACCTGGGAAGATATCCACGTCGGCGGGGCCAAGCTGAAGGCGAAGGGCGCTCCGATTGGCATCGCGCTTGGGCATTCCGTCGACCCGAACCTTTCGTACCGCAGCATGCTGTGGAGCTATGGCGCGTCTGAATGCGACCAGACGGGCAAGCGCGTCACCATCAACTCCAAAGAGACGCTTGAGGTCGTGAAGCTCGTTCGCGCCATTTATAAAGATGCTATGGAACCGGAAGTCCTGTCCTGGGACGATGCCAGCAACAACCGGTATCTGGCCTCCGGTCGAGGATCATGGATTCACAACCCGATCTCCGCGTACCGGTCGATACAGAAGGCCACTCCCGAATTGGCCGACAAGATCTACGTCTGGAAGACGCCGGCCGGGCCTATACGCAGGTTGGCGTGTGGAGCGCCCAACTCCTACGTCGTCTGGCGTTTTGCGCGCAACAAGGACACGGCAATCGAGTTCCTGCGCTACTGGACCGACAATTGGGTGGCAGCCTTCGAGGCGAGCACGGGCTACAATCATCCGCTGTTCGAGAACCTCGTGCCCAAGCCCATGCCGATCTTGTCGAACGACCCAACCTCGCACCCAGCCGACAAGCTGCAGGTGCTGGAGACCGCCGACGAGTGGCACGCTACTTATGGCTATCCGGGACCGGCCGGACCGGCCTCGGACGAGGTCGCGGACAATTTCATCGTCGTCGACATGATGGCCAAGGCGGCGACCGACAAAGCGACGCCGGAGGAAGCGGTCGCTTGGGCGCAGAAAGAGATCGAGCTGATCTACAAGAAGTGGTCGGCGGCATGAACCGATGCGAACAGCGAGACGAGCAGCTAGAGCCGCTCGCCTCGCGGAACGTTGATACCAAACTGGCAAGGCGACTGCAGTCTGCCGACCGTGGAGGACAGCTTTAGGCGTTCCTTGGTCAAGGCATGGAGGAAGTGCAGATGGCCGCGGTAGTTGTCAAAGACCTCAGAAAGGTTTTCGGTGACGTCGCTGCCCTCGATGGTGTCAGCTTATCGGTCCGCGACGGCGAGTTTCTGGTGCTGCTCGGTCCATCGGGCTGCGGCAAGACTACCTTCCTGAGGATCATCGCTGGTCTCGAGCGGCAGACGTCCGGCGACGTCCTGATCAACGACGAAATCGTCAATGACATCACGCCGCGCGCGCGTGGCGTGGCCATGGTGTTCCAGAGCTATGGCCTCTATCCGCACCTGACTGTCGCCAACAACATTGCATTTCCGCTGAGGACGCAGGGCACGACACGGCCCGAGATCGGGCGCAAGGTCGAGTGGGCCGCCGGCCTGCTCGGGATCGACCACTTGCTTCACCGGCGTCCCCGCCAGCTTTCGGGAGGCGAGCGCCAGCGCGTGGCGCTGGCCCGCGCGCTCGTACGCAATCCGACGGTGTTCCTGCTGGATGAGCCGCTGTCCAATTTGGACGCGAAGCTGCGGGCAAGCGCACGCAGTGAGCTGAAGCAGTTCCAGCAGAAGGTGGCAACGACCACCATTTACGTCACGCACGATCAGGTCGAGGCCATGGGCATGGGCGATCGCATCGCGGTTATCGACCATGGCAAGCTCCGACAAGTCGGAACTCCAAGCGCGATTTACGACCACCCCGCCGACGATTTTGTCGCGAGTTTCCTCGGGACCCCGCCCATGAACCTGGTCGAGCATAGCGGTGGACTCTTGGGTTTTCGGCCGGAGCATTTCCTGCCGCGGGAGATGCTCGACGGAGCCGCGCTCTCCGAGCTACTCTTCCGCATCGATCGCATGGAGTATCTCGGATCGGAGCGTATTTTGTACGGCGCGTTGGATGGTTTCCAGGCGAAGTGCGACGTCGCGGCGAAGCTGCCCGCCCACGTTCCGCTGTCTGGCATCCGCGCTGGTGAATGGCACAAATTTGCGGTTCGGGAAGCTGAGCTGCGCTATTTCGACCGGGACGGTCGCTGTACCGTGAGCCCCAAGGAGCAAGCTCGATGAGCGCGATCGCTGAGGCAGCTGCGCCCCGTCGACCGCCACGATCGCGGTTTACTACTTTCGATCGGCTCGAGGTGCTCGGGCCGCTGTTCATCATCCCTGCAATCCTCTATGTCGTCGTGCTCGTCGGGCTGCCATTCCTGCTTGCCCTGTATTACAGCGTCAGCGCCTACAGCATCTTCAATCCGAGCTGGACGTTTGTCGGGCTGAAGAACTTCCGCGAGGTCATCGACAGCGAGATCTTCCGGCGGACGCTGGCTAACACCCTCATCTTTACGATCAGTGCCCAAATCATCGGCCTGCTGCTGGGCAAGATCGGCGCCATGCTCCTCATGCAAGAGTTCCCCGGGCGCCGGCTTGCCCGCGCGCTTATCGTTCTGCCATGGGCGGTACCGGTGTCACTGGCGACGCTGGCCTGGGTGTGGATGTTCGATTCGCTCTATAGCGTCATCAACTGGACGCTGGTGGCGGCAGGATTGATCGATCCGGCACACCGGCCACAATGGCTGGGGCAAGAGGACTTGGCGATGATTGCCGTGGTGACCGTGCATGCCTGGCGATTGTTTCCTTTCGGCGTCGTGATCTTCCTTGCCGGATTCACGTCGGTACCACAGGATGTCCTCGATGCCGCCACGATTGACGGTGCGGGCTTCTGGCGGCGCAACTATCAAATCATCCTGCCAATCATCGCCCCGATCATCATGATCGCTCTGATCTTTGGCACGGTGTTCACCTTCACGGATCTCAGCGTCGTCTATTTGCTGACGAAGGGCGGACCGATCAACAGCACGCAGGTGCTCGGCACGCTGGCGTTTCAGGTGGGCATCCTGTCGGGCGATGTCGCTCACGGAGCGGCCATTTGTTTGTTCCTGTTCCCCTTCCTCTTGGTCGCGGTGATCCTGCTCTTGCGGTCGCTGCGGCGGCGGGAGATTTGACATGCCCCGCCCTGCCGGAAAAGTAGTTGGGCAGAGTTCGTTTTATGCCGCGGTGGTTACTTTGGTTGTATTCGCCGCGTTTCCCTTCTATTGGATGCTGATCACCACCTTCAAGACGGACGGCGACCTCTACAATCTCAAGTCCATCCCTTATTGGTTCAACTCACCGCCTACGCTCGAGCATCTCAAGTATTTGTTTGAAGACACGCTGTTCGTGCAGTGGCTGTCCAATTCCGCCCTTATCGGGCTTTGTGTCGTGGCTATCACTCTTCTCGTGGCCCTGCCAGCCGGCTATGGGTTGGCGCGGATGCCGGGCCGTAGCGGCGAAAATCTGAGCATCGGCATCTTCGTGACCTATCTAGTGCCGCCGACACTTCTGTTCCTGCCTCTTGCGCGAGTGGTTACGTTGCTCGGACTGCAGGACAGCATGTGGGCTCTTGTCGTCGTCTATCCCACTTTCACCATCCCGTTCTGCACCTGGCTGCTTATGGGCTTCTTCAAGTCGGTGCCACGGGAGATCGAGGAGGCCGCAATCGTCGACGGCTGCACTGTTGTGGGGGCTTTCGTGAAAACGGTCCTTCCTCTTTCGATGCCTGCCATTCTGACCGTAGTGATCTTTGCGTTCACGCTAACGGTGCAGGAGTTCGTGTACGCGCTGACCTTCATCTCCTCTTCCAGAGAGAAGCCCGTTACTTTGGGAGTCGCGACGGATTTGATCCGCGGAGATATTTTTTATTGGGGCGAATTGATGGGAGCGGCGCTTATTTCCAGCATTCCGGTGGCAATCGCCTATAATCTCTTTTTGGACCGCTTCATCAGCGGCATCACAGGCGGCGCCGTCAAATAATCGGCCGTTTCCGACGCCGAGCAACTAACCTCATCCGGGGCCGCCGACAGCAATGCGGACGCGGTGGATCACTCGGCTGGTATAACGCGCGGCTTTCCTTTCTCGATGATGAAAGCGTTGTAAGTCCTTGCCAGCTTATCGGTGATATTCTTGGTCTCATGCACGACCCAGGCAGGGACATAGTAGGATCTCCGGCCGTCACGGTTTTCCATTCGCGTCCTGCCTGTTGACCACCGTTCCGTACTCGTCGCCGGGATGAGTGTGGCGGCGGGTAGTACTGCCTGGCGCAAATTCGGCCGTGAGCAGCACGAAAACCTTGTCCGGTACCCCGGTCACTTGAGCTTCAGTCACCAGCACCGTCGCTTTGAGGCCTGGCGGTGGCGTGACCGTTGGAAGTGGCGCCTGTTGGGCGTACAAAGGCGCCGCTGCAAGAAAAACAATTGTGGTAACAACGCCTAGCGAGCATCGCATAGAGGGACCTCCGTGTCAGCGCATCTGGCGAATGAGGCTGCCACGAATGCGCGATAGTCCGGTTACGTTGTCCCCTGGCCAGGCAAATCTTGCGACCAAACCCGTGCAAATGGGGTCGGGTGCGACGGGGATGGGTCGGAAGTTTGCCCCGCTCCCATGCGCCGGTCGCGATCGGATTGCATCCGTTCCTCCAACAACCGGAACCGGTGCAGAATAGCCTGTTCGGAATGATTAGTCAGGAGTAATTGAGTTCGGTGGAATGCCCGGTAATGGGATGGTCCGGCCGTGCTCCGGCCCTGCCGGCACGAGAAGCTGGCAAGGGGCGCTCAAGACAAGGAGCACGCCATGTCTCAGAAACTCAACGCAGCGATCGCCGTGATCGGCATCGATATCGGCAAAAACTCGTTCCACATCGTGGGTCACGATCACCGCGGTGCCATCGTGCTGCGGCAGAAGTGGTCGCGCGGCCAGGTGGAAACGCGGCTCGCCAACCTGCCGCCGTGCTTGATCGGGATGGAGGCCTGCGTCGGCGCCCATCACCTCAGCCGCAAACTCCAAATGCTTGGCCACGACGCCCGCCTGATGCCGGCGAAATACGTGCGCCCGTATTCGAAGGGACAGAAGAATGACTTCCGAGATGCGGAAGCCATCGCCGAGGCTGTCCAACGCCCGACCATGAAGTTCGTCGCGACCAAGACCGCCGATCAGCTCGACCTTCAGGCACTGCACCGCGTCCGCGATCGATTGGTCGGTCAGCGTACCGGCGTCATCAATCAGATCCGTGCGTTCCTGCTGGAGCGGGGCATCGCCGTGCGGCAAGGCCTGCATGCCCTGCGGTCCGAGTTGCCGGGTATCTTGGCGACCCGCACCGATGTGCTCTCGCCTCGCATGTTGCGCATCATCGAGGGGCTGGCGGAAGACTGGCGCCGGCTGGATCAGCGCATCGAGGGGCTATCTGGCGAGATCGAAACACTCGCCCGTCAAGATGAGGCCTGCCAGCGACTGATGACGGTGCCTGGCATTGGCCCGATCATCTCGAGCGCAATGGTGGCCGCGATCGGCGCTGGAGACGTGTTCTCGAAAGGCCGCGACTTCGGCGCCTGGCTTGGACTTGTGCCGAAGCAGATCTCGACCGGCGACCGCACGATCCTCGGCAGTATATCAAGGCGCGGCAATCGCCACCTCCGCGCGCTGTTCGTGCAAGCCGCGTGGGTTGTGCTGGTCAAGCTCAGGTGTTGGGAGCGCTATGGCCTCGACTCCTGGATCGAAGCCGCCAAGAAGCGATTGCACCACAACGTGCTGGCGATTGCGCTCGCCAACAAGCTCGCCCGGATCGCCTGGGCGGTCCTCAACAAGGGACGCGCCTTCGCGTGCGCCAAGACGCAGGAGACGGTGTCCCGACCTGCGTGATCCTCGCGCCGTGCGCGGCGCCGTCAAGGCGCGGCCTGGCAGCAGGAGAGCAAGACGTCAGGACAGCCCGACGGCCGGCCTTGACGGCCCCTTGCGCGCGGCGCGTCTGCGCGCGCAGGCCGGGACGAAGGAACGACCGCCAGACACGAACACAGGAACAGCGCGACGTGAGGAGCCATCGATGACGTAACAACACCCTTACCCGCCGAGGTCTGCGAGAGGATGAGACGACGATGGAGAATCGGTCTTCCCGGCGCATGCGAACCCTGGTGACCCAAATGGCCCGTATGAGGCCTGTCCGCTAACCAGATCGCATTGCGCGCTGATATCCATGATGGCCCGGAGCACTGCGCTCCAAGCAGAGGCCGGATACATTGATGCAAGACCGCATCTACCGGATCGTCGAAATCTTCTTGCACCGCGCGGCCGGACCATACATT
>NZ_LUUB01000032.1:6391-6522 GCF_001641635.1 Bradyrhizobium centrolobii | reverse complement strand
CCACCGGCCGAACCGGAGCTGCAAGAGCAAAGGAGATGGTGCGATCGATCGACCCGAGATGCGAGCAAATCCGTGGGACCCATCGGCCGAACGAGGTCGCGTGGTTGATTGGAACTCGCGTCGCGGAAACC
>NZ_LUUB01000032.1:352-6369 GCF_001641635.1 Bradyrhizobium centrolobii | reverse complement strand
GCCGCACCAACAGGCCGGACATATGGACGCAAGCGATCCGATCAAACCTCACAAAGCTCTTGTGCCACGGGGGCCGTCCACATATGGGTCCCGGACCTGCGCTTGCGCTTGTCCGGGACGACAGCGGAGATTGTGGCCGCACCTAAAACAACGACCCCTGCCCGTCATCGGCCGACGTGGCCGCCGCCTTCCGCGCCAACTTCTTCGGCTTTGGCGCTTCCGCCTCCATCTCCTCGGCGCTGATCGGCAGGAGCAGCTGCGCGTCGTCGTTGGCGACGCGGTTGACGCGGGTGGAGACCGGGTGCCAGGCAAATTCGCCGATGCGCGGCGCAGCCATCAGCGGCAGCACGGCGTCGACCTCGTCGCCGCGGCTGTCGAGCCAACACTCGAAATCGCGCGGGCTGATGGTGACCGGCACGCGATCGTGCAGCGTGGCCAGATCCTCGCTCGCCGCCGCCGTGACGATCGCGACCGTGTCGAGCTCCTCGCCGTTCGGCCCGACCCACGTCTCGAACACCGCGGCAAAGCCGAGCGGCTCGCCATCGGCGCGGTGAATGAAGAAAGGTTGCTTGCGGCCGTCGATTGCCTTCCACTCGTAATAACCATCGGCCGGGATCAGACCGCGCCGCCTGCGAATCGCGTTCTTGAAGGCGGGCTTTTCCAGCACCGTCTCCGAGCGGGCGTTGATCAGGAGCGTAAATCCCCGGGGATCCTTGACCCAGTTCGGCAGCAGGCCCCAGCGCATCAGACGGAAGTGCCGCGCCCCGTTTTCGACCAGTACCACGGGAATCGGTTGCGTCGGGGCGACATTATACCGGGGCGGGAAATTCGGCTGCTCGATGTAGCCGAAGAGTTGCCGCAAAGCCGCGGGGGCCGAAGTTATGACGAAACGTCCGCACATCCTTGGGGGCCTATATAAGTTCCGTTCAGTACCTTTTAACCCCGAACGTTAACACTGCGGCCGATGAGCTCAACGGTCTCAGCACCCGCGCGGACACATGTACAGACGGGCCCGGAGGCTGAGGCCTGGGCCGAGCGCCTGCGCGTGGCCAACATCAACCCGCGGACCGGGCTTGCCACCGACTATCTGAACCATTTCAATGAAGCCGTGATGCTGCTCGAAATGGTCCCGGACATGCCGGAATGCGCGGAAGATTTCTTGACGTGGACGCCGCTGTCCTATGCCGAGCATTTCACCGCGTCGAACTTCAAGGCGCGCGATCTCGCGATCGAGGCCTATGAGAAGGCCGAGCCGTCCGTGCGCGCCCAGTTCGACCACATCACCGACACCATGACCTCGATCCTGACCGCGGTCGGCTCGGCCATGCGCGAAGTCGACAAGGACACGACCCGCGTCCGCCTCGCCGAGCAGGCCACCCTCTGGGTCAAGCCGCTGATCGCGGCCTGCGGCGGCATCATCAATGGCGGCGCGGAGGCCGACGTCGACAGCATCATGGCGAACTGAGTCATGGCCTTGGTCATCCAGCCCACCCATCCCCAGCTCGCGGTCAGCGCCGCGATCTTCCGCGACGGCAAGGTGCTGCTGGTCCGCCGCGCCCGCTCGCCCGGCAAAGGGTTCTATTCGCTGCCGGGCGGCCGGGTCGAGTTCAGCGAATCGCTGCACCAGGCGCTGAGGCGCGAGGTCGACGAGGAGACCGGGCTCGACATCGAGATCATCGGCCTTGCCGGCTGGCGCGAGGTGCTGCCGTCTACCGGCGGGGCCGGTCATTACCTCATCATGTCTTTTGCCGCCCGCTGGATCGCCAGGGAACCGGTTCTCAACGACGAACTCGACGATTTCCGCTGGCTCGCCCCCGATGCCCTCGCCAGCCTCGGCGACCTCAAGCTGACGGGGGGCCTCGAGGAGGTCATCCAGGCGGCGCAGAGCCTGCTCGGGCCCCGACGGTAGTTCCCGCGCCTTGCGTCCACCGTCTGGAGGAGGCATACACCGGCCGATGTCCACGCGATTTCTGGCCGTTTTTGCCCTGATTCTCGCCTGCGCCGCCGGGCCCGCCCGGGCCCAGGACGTGGCGGCGCCGTTCGACGCCGATTTGCAGCGGCTAGCCGAAATCCTGGGCGGGCTGCACTACCTGCGCGGCATCTGCGGGGCCAATGAGGGCAACAAATGGCGCAACGAGATGCAGGCGCTGATCGACGCCGAAACCCCTTCCGGCGAACGCCGCACCCGTATGATCGCCGGCTTCAACCGCGGCTATAACGGCTTCCAGCAGACCTACCGGAGCTGCACCCCGGCGGCCACCGTCGCGATCCGCCGCTACATCGAGGAAGGCTCGAAGATCTCGCGCGACCTCACGGCGCGTTACGCGAACTGACTTCTTCGTCATTCCGAGGCGGGACGAAGTCGCGTCCCGCAATGACGAGAGGTTAATGCGCCCCCTCACAATCAGGACCGGCTCTGAAATCCACGCGCTGGAACAACGACATCATCTTTGTACACCCCCGTTAACCTTTCCTAAAGATGTGGCCTAGGCGGCGTTAATACGCGTGCTACACCTCTCGCTCAGCGCGTCGCCGTGGATCGCGCCTCCAGCCTTGTTCCGAGTTTCATGAGCCAGTCGATTTCATTCGCCCCCGCCCGCGCGCCGCTGCCCGATCACGAGCAGAAGCAGGCCGCGCTCAGCTATCTCAACGAGGCCTGGGCCGAGGCGCGCCATGACGGCGTCGACGGCGATTGCCTGGCGCAGGCGAGCCTGTTCGCGGCGTTTGCCGAGCTCGTCGGCACCTATGGCGAGGACGCGGTGGCGAAGTTCGTCGAGGGGCTGCCCGGCCGCGTGCGCAACGGCGAATTCTCGGTCGGTATCGCGCGGCAGTAAGCCTGCCCAAAAATGACCCCGCCGCGCGGCGGGGCCAGTGTTCGGATGAATGACTTTGCGACAGGCGCGAAGTCTGCCGCGGTTATCGCACGGAAGCCGGCTTCCGCTGATAAGCATTAGTCTGGACCCGGTCGGGAGGTTTTCCCGAGGTGACCGGGAATGCGCGTTTCCACTCGCCTGTCACGGCTCGATCTTGAGAGTCGCTTTCATGTTGGGATGATAGCGGCAGTAATAATCGACCGTTCCCGCCTTCTTCACAACGAATGTCGCCGACTTCTTTGGCGGCAGCGTCACGTCAAAATCACCGTTCTTCGCGGTAGCGGTGTGGGCAAAGACGTCCTTGTTGACCCATTCGATGGTGTCGCCGACTTTCGCAGACACCTCAGCCGGCGATATCACGAGATTTTCCATCACGATCTGAAGGGTCGCGGCGTGCGCCGGGACGACCATGGACAGGAAGACGATCGCAAGCACGATCGCAGGCAGTCGCCCCGGCTTCATCGCGCGCTCCCTATTTCAGCTCCGCCGCGACGTGCTCGGCGTGCTGCTCATGGCCCTGGAAGATCTTCAGGCCGGTCTGCAACAGGCCCTTGAGTTCCGCATTGCTGGCGGCGGGAATGAGCTGGGTCTCCAGCGCGCTGTTGACCGTCTTGTGGTAGGCGACTTCGTTCTCGACATAGGCCTTGTCAAAGGCCGCGCCGTTCAGCTTGTCGAGCGCGGCAAGCTTGTCGCTCGCCTGCTTCGACAGCGTGCGGCTGGTGTCGTTGTCCTCAGGCGTCACGTGCAGCTTCTTGACCAGCGCAAGCGCCTGCTTGTTGACCGCCTCATGGTCGCGCACCATGTCCTGCGCGAACGCTTTCACGTCCTTGCTCCTGGCCTTCTTCAGCGCCTGCTTTGCCGCGTTGATGTCGATCACGCCAGCGGTGTAGGCGATATGCGCGATCTGGGGATCGGTCGGTTTGCCGGCTTGCGCCAGCGCAGGGCCGGACAGAAAGGCGATCGCAGCAATTGCCGCGCTCCATCGGACAAACATGTTTGATACTCCTGTGGTGCCGGCTTTTCCGGCGCGTTTCTTCACAGGGATTGGATGGTCATTTGCCGCGGAGGTTCCCGAAAAAAATCGGCGTTCCGCCTAGATTCCGAGGCCGAGCCGTCTCAGCACGGTCTGGGTCAAGCGCTCGCAGCGCTGACCGGCGAACGGAAACGCGTCCATCATCACCGGACCGATCTTCTTCTCGACGTTCTCGCGCAACATCGTACGGGCGCGGTGCAACCGCGTCTTCACTGTCTCCGGTTTGACGCCGAGCAGCTCGGCGGTCTCTTCCACATTCATCCCCTCCATCACGCGTGCGATGAAGACCATGCGGAAGGCTTCAGGCAATTCATCGACGGCGTGCTCGACGACGCGCTGGATCTCACGTTGGGCCATGGACTTTTCCGGATCGCCTGATGCGGAGGAAAGGGGAAACTGGATGATCTCGGCGTTGAGCGTCGCCTCCGGCAATGCTCCCAGTTCCACATGCGGCCTCCGGCCTCTCGCCCGGCCGAGCGCCTCGTTGATCGCGATGCGCGACAGCCAGGTCGACAGCCCGGACTCGCCGCGAAAGCCGTCGAGATGGGTGAAGGCCCGGACATAGGTCTCCTGCACCACGTCCTCGGCTTCGCTGTCGCTGCGCAGAATGCCGCGCGCGAGGCGATAGAGCCTGCGGTTGTTGGCCTGCATGATCAGGCGCAGTGCCGCCTCGTCACGGGCCCGCGCACGGTCGATCAGTCCGGCTTCGGATGACCTGGCTTCGCCGGATATGCCGGCTGCGGTCTGTTGCATGGGTTTCACGTGCCCGTCTCCATTTGACCCATTGGATGCACGTCTGCCGAAAAGGTTCCCGGCTTTTTACAGCCATGGAGATGGGGCCCCAAGCCCGGGGCCCGGATCAGCAGCGTCGCATGTCATGCTGCGCTGCGTCCGCGGCATAGCCGTTGTCTTCAATCGGTCTCGATCGGGAGCGTCGGGTCCCTCGCCCATTCCCCCATTGAGCCGTCATACAGCGTGAGCTTGTCGTAGCCGAGCTGCGTCAGCAGGAAGAGATCGATGGTGGCGGAGATGCCGCCGCCGCAATAGCAGACCACGGTCTTGTCGCGTGTGATGCCTTGCGCGGCAAACTTCGCCTCGGCATCGGCCAGCGTGGTCAGCGTCTTGTCGGCGGCGTTGACCAGCGTGGCCGCCGGAACGTTGACGCTACCGGGAACGCGACCCGGCCTGCCNCTCGGCTCCAGCCCGCGATGAAATTGCGAACCGAGCGCGTTGACGATGACCGTCGCGGGATCGCCGATCCTTGCCACCACCGTGGATTTGTCGACGAAGAAGCCGGCGCGCGGCGCGGCCTCGAAGGTCGATGCCGGATATCCCTTCGGTGCGCCCGTCTCGACCGGGCGCCCCTCGGCCTTCCATTTGTCGAAGCCGCCGTCGAGCACGTGTGCCTCGACGCCGAGCGAACGCAGCATCCACCAGAACCGCGTCGCCCACATCATCGTGCCGATGCTGTAGAGCACGATGGTCTTGGACGCATCGAGGCCGTGACGGCCGAAGGCGGCCTCGAGCTCGGCGACACTAGGCATCATGAAAAGCGAAAGCGCGGAGGTGTCGGAGAACTCGCCTTGCAGATCGAGGAAATCGGCGCCCGGAATGTGGCCGGCCTCGAACGTCTTGTCGCCGGGCACGGCGATATAAGGTACGTCGCTGCCCTGCGGCACGGGCTCGTTGTAGGTCGTGCAGTCGTAGATGCGCAAATGCGGCTCGCCAATCATGGCGGCGAGCTGTTCAGTGGTGATGAGGGATGCCGGTCGGGTCAATGTCACCTCACAGTGTGGAGCCGTAGCCCGGGTGAGCGTAGCGAAACCCGGGACCGACCCAAAGCGAAATCCCGCATGGCGCTGCGCTCACGATGACAGGGTTGTAGAACCCGATCCCTCCCCAACGTCGTCCCGGCGAAGGCCGGGACCCATATGTGGACGGCCCCCGTGGCACAAGAGCTTTGTGAGGTTTGATCGGATCGCTTGCGTCCATATGTCCGGCCTGTTGGTGCGGCGTGTTGGGCCGCTGGCCAAGAGGGTTTCCGCGACGCGAGTTCCAATCAACCACGCGACCTCGTTCGGCCGATGGGTCCCACGGATTTGCTCGCATCT
>NZ_LUUB01000032.1:0-209 GCF_001641635.1 Bradyrhizobium centrolobii | reverse complement strand
GTCGTCATCAGCTTCCAGGCGATACGGGCCATCTTGTTGGCCAGTGCCACCGCGGCAAGCTTCGGCGTCTTGCGCCTCAAGAGCTCGATCAGCCAGCGCGGCCCACGAGCGTTTGTCATCGCTTGCTTAACGACCGAGGTCGCCCCCACCACCAGCAGCTGACGCAGTCGCTCATCGCCTGCCCGGGTGATCTTGCCGAGCCTGGTCTT
>NZ_LUUB01000031.1 GCF_001641635.1 Bradyrhizobium centrolobii | reverse complement strand
GCTAGGTCGTGTTGACGGTTCTAACCCAGAGCAATGCTGCGGCGATGCTTAGCATCGACAGGTACGCTCTGGCGGTTTTTTCGTAACGGGTAGCAACGCGACGGTATTGTTTGATGCGATTGACACAGCGTTCGACGAGATTGCGATGCTTGTAGGCCTCACGATCGTATTTGATTTGGATCGTGCGGTTCGATCGCGGCGGGATCACAGCCTCGATGCCACGCTCTACAAGATCAGCACGAATAGCGTCGCTGTCGTAGCCTTTATCGCCGAGAAGCTTTCTGGGATTGACGTCGTGAAGCTCCATCAATGCTTCGTAGGCATTAACTTCGTGGACCTCGCCGCCAGTGATGTCGAAGGTCAGCGGGTTGCCTTCGGCATTGGTGCGGACGTGGACCTTCGTCGAGAAGCCACCGCGCGAGCGGCCGAGCGCTTTCTGATTTTGATTCCCCCTTTTACTCCAGCCGCATGCTGGTGCGCCCGGATGATGGTGGAATCGATGGCGTGCTCCTCGTCGGCGGGAGGCCCGAGACTCGCCAAAGTCTCGAATGCCGCATCCCAAACACCAGATTTGCTCCAGCGGGTGAAGCGAATGAAGACCGAGTTCCACTTGCCATATCGTTCCGGCATGTCGCGCCATGGCACGCCAGTTCGCAGAACCCACAGAATGCCGTTGACCGTACGCCGCTTATCTAGAATTGGCGGGCCACGCTCGCCGCGATCGGGCAACAGAGGATCGAGTATCTGCCATTGTGTCTCCGTCAGATCGCCCCGACTCAATCCTGCCTCCCACAGAAAGGCAGTCTTGAATCAAAACTCGATTCCGCTGTCAAAAACCATCAACACGACCTAGTACGGACTTCAAACTGAATTAAGCCGCCAAGCTCGCAGGGCAAGGTCCATCAGAAAGGCGACCGAACTACACACCGCGGCCGCTGTCGGAGAGAAACGTTAGCGCATCAACTTCAACTTGTTTCGCCAACCAGAGATCGCGTCGCTCACTTCGCGAGAGCGCGTAATGCCAATACGTCGACTGCACTTTTCCGACATACAATAGATCGCAAGTTCTTTCAGTGTACTCTGCGCAACCAAGCAGCCGGGTTAGTTCTCTTGGTAAAGGCCGCGGCAATAATGCTGCCAATCAGCCAGCTGAAGAATGTTCGCATTAGAAGGGCGAAACAGCCCGCAATGAATGCTACTGAAAGTGCCCTAGTAGGAATTCTCCGTCCTTCGCTGTTGGTTCTGCGTCATCGATGAAATAGTTTAGATATCAGGATTGTATACGCAGGCCTTTTCATAAAGTACGCTGCTTCCATCGCTGTGTTAGCATTTCCACTCCGTGTATTTATAACCTCGAATTCAATTTCCTTCTTCAGCAGCCCTTCCAATCGATATGATGTCTGCAATGTCGCACTCGCGCACGCCCGGCGCGACGACATCAATAACTCGTTGCATCATCGCGTCGGCGGTTGACCCGGCTTGACGCATCAGCGCCAGTTCGGCTGGGCTTTTGACGATACGAATCCAGTTTACGAGCAAATCCGCATCGACAAATTTCGCCTGCGGCAACGCCCGCATCAGGTCCGCATGAGCCTTCCGAATAGTAATAGCCGCCTAACTCAACACCTATGCAGGGCCTCTCACCTCCGAGATCTTTGACTGTCTCAGCGATCACATCAAAGGCGGAAAGCGCCGCCGAGTGAACATACTTGTCTTCGTATGCATGGATGTTCTGGTCGTCGAGATAGCTAGTCATGACTGCGGAAACACGGTCCATGAACCGACCGATCCAGACCGGCTGCCGATGTTTCAAAGATACGATTACGAACTGCGGCACATAGTAGGAATAGGCGTCATAGCCCGTCAGGTAATTCATATTTGGCGACTCAGAGTTCATCGCGCAATTAAACGATATCCCGCCGCGATGGAGATCTTACGTGTGCTCCGAGAATTGGTAGGGAGACTATCCTGCCTTCTGCTGTATTCTTCAGGGATGACCGGTTCGCGACTAACGCTGCGACGAACCGCATTTTCAGCATGTTGATAAAGAGACAAGCCGCCATGGAAAATGCGAAACAAGCCCCATCTACACCAAAAGAAAACCGCGACCACTTGGAGTGCGTGCAAGGTTGGATCAACTTTGCTCGACGCACATCCGACGAAAACGCTCCCGACGTTTCTTTGTCAGGACCGTTTCCAAACGCCCTCTTTGGTCACATACCCGACCCACCACCCATGCTCAGCTACGACGTCACTATTCGAAACGCGCGTCCGATTGTGCACGAATTATCACTTGATCGGGAAGGCTTCACTTTAATTCAGCACAAAATATCCTGTGCAAACGAGCGTGATCCGGAGATTGTGTATGACAGGTACTTAGAAGAGATGGTTCCGTTCATCAAAAAGTACTTCAATGCGTCCTGGGTCGTTCCCCGCCGAGAAGCCGTTGTTTTTCGGTCTGCCGGCGGGAGCTCCATGCCCAGAATAAAGGAGCCGATTGTATGGGCTCATATTGATTACGCGCCGATCCTCGGCCCTGTGGCTGCCGCGATTGCGAGCCAATCACGAGGGATTCCGCTTCGATCGTATTCTCGATTGATGATTGTTCAAGCTTGGCATGCGCTTTCTCTGCCCCCCCACGATTTCCCCTTAGCGATCTGCGATGGCACCTCTGTTCACGATACCGATATTGAGGTGGTGGACAACGTGTTTAACGGTACCGCGCTTAAGCTCGGCCTGGCGCACTTCAATCCAGCTCAGCGTTGGTACTACTTTCCGGAAATGACGGCAAACGAGCTTATTCTGTTTAAGGCCTTTGATTCTCAGGAGCACTGCAATCCGAAGACTGTTCATGCAGCGTTTGATAATCGTCGCGCGCATCCCAATGCAAAGCCTCGTGAGAGTATCGATGCGCGCTTCTTCGTGTACTACGAGTGAGCGACGGAGGGAGTTTCCGTCGTTTCAATTATTAGTCGAGTTCCTAGGGGATGAGCTGCCACTGTCGGCGCGCCTGTCTTTTAAGAGGTTACTAAGTGTCCGACATCAAGGCCAGTGCATGGGCCTCCTCAGGCCACCACCCGATGGACCTTCCCGAGTTTGTCTTCGTTATCGCCGCCATCATGGCGCTGAGCACGCTGGCGATGGACATGATGCTGCCGGCACTCCCAAACATTCGCTCCACCTTCCAGATCGCCGACGGCAACCGTCCGCAGATGGTGCTGTCGATCTTCATGGCCGGCTTCGGTGTCGCCCAGTTCATCATGGGCCCGTTGTCGGACTGCTTTGGCCGCCGCCCGGTGTTACTCGGCGGCAACACAGTCTATTGCATCGCCGGCCTGCTCGCGATCATGGCGCCCTCCTTCGAGTCGCTGTTGCTGGCGCGCGTGTTGCAGGGCCTCAGTACGGCCGCGACCCGCGTGATGGCTACCTCGATCGTCCGCGATTGCTACGCCGGGCCTCGCATGGCGAGCGTGCTGTCGCTTGCGATGATGGTGTTCATCGCGTTCCCCATGATCGCGCCGTCACTCGGTCAGGTGGTGATGCTCCTGACGCATTGGCGCGGCATCTTCGTCCTGCTGATGCTCCAGGGCGTGATTGTCCTGGCCTGGAGCGCGACCCGTATACCGGAGACGCAGCCGAAGGAGATGCGCAAGCCGGTGGCGATCCCCGACGTGCTCTCGGCATTCCACCAGACCGTCACCAACCGCCAGACGCTCGGCTATGCGCTCGCCGCCGGCGGCGTGCAGGGCTCGCAGTTCGCCTTCGTGTTCTGCTCGCAGCAGATCTTCGCCGAGATCTTCAAGCTCGGACATTACTTCCCGGTCTGCCGTCGGCGTCGCAATCGCCTGCTTCCTCAACTCTCGCATCGTCAGCCGCATCGGCATGCACGTGATCTCGCATGCCGCGCTAACCGGCTTCGTGCTGGTGGCGGTCGCGCTGCTCGTCGCGGTGAAGATGCAAACCCTGTCGCTGCCGATGTGCATGGCGCTGGCGTCGCTGATGATGTTCGCCTTCGGGCTGATGATGGCGAACTTCACTGCGCTCGCGATGGAGCCGCAGGGCAAGATCGCCGGCACCGCCTCCTCGCTCTACGGCACGATCACGAACCTGCTCGGCGTTGGGATCGGCACCACGATTAGTCAGTATACGATGGCTCGCTTCTGCCATTCGCGACCGGCTTCTTAGTCTGCGCGCTGGTCGCACTCGCCGTCATTCTGGTGACCGAGAAAGGCCGCATGTTCCGGCCGTACCATCCAATTTGATGACTTCCGTAGATGGGGTAACGGGCCGAGCAGGCCGTTGAAAAAGGCGCTCGCCGTCGGCCGGCGACCGTGATTCATTGGCTCCGACGAGATTCGGAGATGGTGCGTGCGCGGCGGCGACGATCGAACGGGCGAGCTGTTCAGCTACGTTGATCCGGAGACGCGGGTGTGGCGTGATCATCCGCTGCGGGCGACGCTGTTGCAGGCGTTTTATTTGATCCGCTCGCCCCGGCAACATCGGCTAGGCCAAGGCCGCGCTCCCGAAAATCCGTCCAATCGCATCAACTCTGGCCCTGGAGAGCGATTCAGGCCGCGTTGTAGCGGCTCGTGTACGACTGCTCTCCCCGCAATTGGCGCGCCGATCGTGAACCCCCGATAAGCCTCTTGCTTGAGAGTAGTGAATAGCGCGTACGCAGTGGCGTGTCATCTGAAGGGACATGCCCGTTGTTGGATCTCCGACAACGCCGTCCTCAACCCCACAGGGGCGGCGTCGATGCCTGCGTAAATGATGCGTTCGGCTCTCGTGCTGGCTTGGACTACTGCTTCATCATGAACGGCGATCTCAAGGAAATTATCAATGTCACTTCGGCCGCGCGGCAGGTCAGCGTACCGTCAGACAAGAGGCAAACAGGAGCTGCCTTCGTTTGCGCGTTTTAGCAAGTAGCGTGTCAAATTTCCGGTAGCAGTAGGATGGCCCATTAGGTTAAAAAACCGTCGTCTGGAACGGCCAAGCACAATCAAGCGCCCAACGAGAATACGGCCTGGCACGACTGTTGCTATAGGTCTGATAGCAACTGGCTAAATGCTTGGGTGCATGTGGACCAGTAAGGCGACGGTGGCCTGGCTCTCGCGAATCCGTACCGCGGTTCTACTAAATTCACACATTATATCGCGCAACGTTCCAGTGCCAGATTTGGATAACAACTAGGTGGGTTTATCGGGGCTCGCCACGCAGCCAGCTCTCCATCCTAAATTCGAGCGACGGGGGTCGATGTAAAGCTTTGGGAGGTTTCTCAAGCGGCCTGAATTGCAGCAAGTGTTTATCAGTGCCGGATGGTCTGCGGCTGGTCCGCGGGTTCTAACTGGCGAGAGCGTGAAGGTGGATATTCAAACACGATTGAGGGGTTCTACGCTGCCGCTCTTTGCGCTGACATTACGTGAACGGGTAAGAACAAGGGACGGGCTTGATGCCAATCGACTATCCCGCAGTACTCAATCTAAAGTCCGAAGCGGCTCCCTATTCGTGGACTGATCATGAGGTAATGCTTTATGCGCTAGGCATCGGCATGGGCTCAGATCCTCTGAATGAAAGCGAGCTGCAGTTCGTCAACGAGGCGAAAGCAATTCCCAAGCAGTTGAAGGTGGTCCCGAGCTTTGCTTCGGTGTGCGTTTGGGGGGCGCGCCCCGCCGCTATCGACCTCAACCTGGTCATGCTAGTTGATGGTGAAAGCGACATCATATTCCACAAGCCAATACCTGTCGCTGCCAGCGTGACGGCGGATGCGCGCGTGCTTGACGTGTACGACAAGGGCAAAGAGAAAGGCGCGATCATTCAAAACGAAGTCATCGTCCGAGATAGTGGTGCTGGCAAGATCGCTACCATTGTCTCCACGATCTTTGCCAGAGGCGACGGCGGCTTTGGCGGACCATCAGAGGGAATGCCCAAGCCACACCAGGTGCCGCGCCGGGCGCCCGACAGATCAATGGACATCCCGATCCGCCCCGACCAAGCGCTGCTCTATCGTCTGTCGGGCGATCGAAATCCCTTGCACAGCGATCCAGAATTTGCGCGTCGGGCGGGCTTTCCTAAGCCCATTCTACATGGCCTGTGCACCTACGGACTGACCTGCCGGGCTGTTTTGCAGACGTATGCAGACTATGATCCCTCTGCATTTCATCGCCATCGCGTCCGCTTTTCTGCGCCGGTGTTTCCTGGCGAGATCCTTGCGGTCGATCTCTGGAGGGACCGAAATTTGATTTCGTTTGAAGCTCATATTCGAGAGCGCCAAGTTACGGTAGCCAAGCACGGGCAAACGCTGCTGGTCTGAGTATTTCAGGAGGTGTTCTCCTAGGACAATGCAGTTTGTCGCTTTCGCCCACAAAGCTGCTCTCGGGAATTTCGACTAATCTGTACTCATGCAATATGCAGATCTACTGCCGAGGTTGTGCCTCAAGGAACGCCATTTCTCCCTGGTGGTCTTTGTACGTCTGAGCGCTGCCCGCAGGAAACCATCTCATCACTTGTAGGAACCGCGAATAAGCGGTCAAGAGCTTCCGGCAACGATCGTGACAGGCGCGCGAACTGAAAGTTGACTTAAGCGGCCCTGGAAATATCGCCCAACGGGACGGATTCGTGCCGATGCTTAAGGGGCGCGGGAGCCGAGCTTGTGCGCGCTTCAGTGATGCGGTGATCAGCCACAGGTAGGGTAGGACACGGCGCTTGGTGCGGTGATCGCGACAGTCGACTCAAGATAATTTGAGGATACCGGCACTGAATTGGCTGGCGAGCTTTAAAAGCTCATGCTTGCCATTCGGATCCCAGGTTACGGGCTCGTCGCTCTTGCCGCTTATCGGGGTAGATGCAGCCGCCTCCCTTAAGCATCGGCAACTAATTTAGACACAGTGGAGCGTCGGCCGATCAGGTTGCAAGTAGCCTGCGGCGGCCGACGACGAAAGTGTAGCAATGGGAGAGCGGAAGCAGCTGCTGCGAGCGCCAAGAGCACAAGAGATCCGTCGATCACAGAGGCCCTGATCAGCCATCTCAAGCTCGAGATCGAGAAGCTGCGGTGGACACATTGCGGCACGCGCTGCGAGCGTAGGGCGCGCTCACTGGAGCAGATCGAGCTTGAGCTCGGGACCTGCATCCGCAACCGCAGACGAGCCGAGAAGGGGCGGCTTGGATTCAGCTTCAAGCCGCATAACGTTCGACCAAGTTCAGGCATCGCCACACGCCGTGGCCAGCGAGTTCGTCGTTGGCAAGATGCGCCGCGTGGACCTGGACGAGCCTGTTCGTGAGGTCCACCGTTAAGGCGCCCGAATAGTCGACGCGTGCCCAAAACCCTTTCAATCATGTCCGGGCCTCGGCAGTTGAAAGCGATTGTACGAGGCAACTATGCCGAGCCAATTCCACGCTGATCATGACGAATCGCGGGAAGAACAAGCGCGTTCGGCATAGTTCGCCTACCGCACACAGCCCTCACCCCTCATTGGCCATGCTTATGATTGAGCTGCCTCCAACACCTATAATATCGAGAGCATATTCCCGGCAGGGTAGTGACGCCCCCTACTTCACAAAAAGTTTGCGAGGCGTCGACGAGAGCGGTTCGTGGCCCGTCTCGGTAACGGCAAACGATTGAGTAATGGCAATACCGACATCGTCGAGCCACAAGCCGGGCATCATGTGGAAGCACATGCCAGACTGGAGAACTGTTTCGTCACCCTCGCGCAGACTTGCGCTCCGCTCAACAGCGCCAGGCGGATAACCAAGACCGATCGAGTATCCTAGCCGCGCTTCCTTCTCCAATCCGTGGCGGGCAAGTGAGCGGCGGAACACGCTTTCAACTTCAGAACAGGTAAGGCCGGGACGGACGCTATCCAAGGCCGCGTTCATCGCTTCAACTGCTACATCGGCTAGGTTTTGGAAGGCCGGCGAAGGGGTCCCCACCGCGATCGTACGACTGAGATTGACCTGGTACCGAAGTCGGTTTCCGAACAACTCAAGGTTGAGCGTTGTCGATTTGGACAGGGGCTTGTCTGTCCATGCAGCGTGCGGTGCAACCGCGCGCTCGGCGACGCAAAGCATCGGAGGAGCACACATGTACGAGCCTCCGAAATCGGGGGTACCAGAAGCCATCTGGTGATAAACTGCTGCTGCAATGTCGCACTCGCGCACGCCCGGCGCGACGACATCAATAGCTCGTTGCATCATCGCGTCGGCGATTGACCCGGCTTGACGCATCAGCGCCAGTTCGGCTGGGCTTTTGACGATACGAATCCAGTTTACGAGCAAATCCGCATCGACAAATTTCGCCTGCGGCAACGCCCGCATCAGGTCCGCATGAGCCTTCCGAATAGTAATAGCCGCCTAACTCAACACCTATGCAGGGCCTCTCACCTCCGAGATCTTTGACTGTCTCAGCGATCACATCAAAGGCGGAAAGCGCCGCCGAGTGAACATACTTGTCTTCGTATGCATGGATGTTCTGGTCGTCGAGATAGCTAGTCATGACTGCGGAAACACGGTCCATGAACCGACCGATCCAGACCGGCTGCCGATGTTTCAAAGATACGATTACGAACTGCGGCACATAGTAGGAATAGGCGTCATAGCCCGTCAGGTAATTCATATTTGGCGGCTCAGAGATCATCAGAACGTCGATCCCCCGTCTTTCCATGGTAGCCTTGACCGCGGAAAGACGTGCTTGGAACTCGCCCTTCTCGAAATACAATTCTTTGTTCACGTCTTTACCCGTATCCGGTGTCGTGAAGCCTTGCTTGATTTCCGGCACATTGCCGGCGACGCTTTCAATACTACAGCGAAATTGTGCCGCTATGAGGCAAGATTCAGCAAGATTTGCAAATATACTACAAGATTGACGATATAGTGCAGAATCTGCTCGAAGAAGCGGGCCAGTCTGCTGAATCAGTCAAACTAAACGAGAATCTCGAGGCGCTACGTCTGCGGCGATCAGTGGGCGCGTGCATAGCAGATCGGTATCCAGTATTGGCGCATCGCCTCGACGGCCGCTGGAATGTCGATGTCGGCGTTACGCAGAATGCCCCGGGTCTCACGGCCGCTTCGTAGTGATCCGAGCATCGGGCGATCGTGATCGTCGCGGCAGTGCAGCAGAATGCGCAGAAGCAGGCCGTGATTAACGTTGCGGGTCCAGCAATGGCTGTCCACGCCGACAGTCTAAGTCGCGTCCGCGGCGTAGAAACCCCGGCAAGAGGGAGCGGATCGACATCGCCTTTGATTTCGTGCCGGTGTATCGGCTCGAACGGCGAGGCGTAGTCGAACGGATCTGTTTGATCTTGTTAATGGCCGCAGCACGACGCCGGAGATCTCTGCGAACTCCGGCGTGCCGCCGTGGTTGAAAGCATCGGCATCGATGGCGAGCAAGGGACATATCCAGTCGAGCGGGCTCATAGACACCCGTCTGACCACGATCGCGGCGACGTAGCCGTGGTGCATGGGGAGGGTGACGTCAGGATGGTGATCAACGCCAGCTCGGAGCCATCGTTCGAGTTCCTCAAGCGGCATCACGGCCGCCGCCATTGATGACGAATGGCGACGCTCCCTCATACAGCGGCCTGCGCGATGCGCTCGCTGCGCGTTCCCGTTCCAGGCGAGCAGCACGTGCAGCTGACCGCTCATGCTGAATAATGCACCTTCCCATTGCAATCGGGCGGAACGCTCGACCGCATTAGCGACGACCTCGACGCGGCTGTCGCAGAGAAACAGCGTCAGCTCATTCCAGTGATTGATAGTTGATCGCCTCCGCCAGTTTCGACTGGGAGAAGAGCCGGCCGATCATAACGGTCCGTCGCGCCTTAAGCGTCGCCATCAGTGGCGCGCTCCTGGTGCGACGGGCGAGTGCCTTGTCGACGGCATAACTACCCACCTGCTCCAACGCTCTCCCGACCGATCCGGCGGCCCTGACCGAGATGGTGCTCGCGCTCGATGCCGAGGACGAGAAGCTGGCTTCCGGAAGATCATCTCCTTGAGCGTGTGCATCGCCACACCCGAATGCCGTAAAAGCCACGCCGCGTTCGATGAGGCGCGTTAGCAGCTTCGCCTGAACCAGCCTATCGGTGCGGCAGCCATAATCGCGATGAGCAGACGATACATGCGCGCACCGCATGCTCGGACCGCGCGTGCCGATCGGGAGCCAATTTCTATATTTCGGGACATAGACGGTAGCGTCGACACTCTGAGTCAGGACAATGCCGCTAACGGGGCGACCAGCTCCCCTGCCCCCATTTTTAGTTTTGGTTTTGTTCTCCAGTTAGGAGACAGACGATGCGTAAAGACAGGTTCACGGAAGAGCAGATCATCAAGGTGCTGGAGGAGCACGCTGCCGGATGTCGGCGAGCGCTCTATGCCGAACGCACGGAATCAGCGACGCGACGTTCTACAAGTGGCGGTTGCACTATGGCGGGATCGATATCTCCGACGCCCGCAAGCTGGAAGGCCTCGAAGAGGAGAACAGCAAGCTTAAGAAGTTCCTGGCGGAATCGACGCTGGATGTATCAACACTGAAAGAGATGCTCGGAAACAACTTCTGACGCCCAGCTTGCGGATGCCATGCTGTGACGAAGGCGATGAGCGAGAAGAATTGCTCGCAGCGGCGGGCTTACGGCCTCGTCGGGCTGTATCCGACAACCTATCGCTATGCTTCGACGCTACCGGACGACGGTGCATTGCGGACCCGGCCGAAGGAGTTGGCTTCGCAACGTTCTCGCTTTTCGGCTACCGAGGCCTGAGGCTGTTATTGGCTCGGCAAGGAGTCCACATCAACCACACGAAGTTGCACCGGCTCTACAAAGAGGAGCGTCCTGACCGTGCGCAAGGGCGTCGGCTGCAAACGGGCACTGGGCACGCGAGCGCTGGCGATCCCGCAGGATCAGAACCTGTGCTGGTCGCTCAAGTTCTGATGGATACTTGTCAGCGGCCGGCACGCACTTCCGTGTCCTCACGCTGGTCGACGACTTCACTAGGGAATACCTCGGCCTCGTCGTCGACCCTCGCTCACCGGCGTGCACGTGGTGCGTGAGCTCGGCCACTTCATCCAAAGCCGGGCTGCCACGCATGATCGTTAGAGAAGGCACCGAGTTTACCTCAAATGTTATTCTGGCTTGGCAGGAGGGGCTCGGCATCGAGGTGGCACTACATCGCACCCGGAAAGCCGATGCAAAACGGGCTTGTCGAAAGCTTCAACTGCCTCCCGCGTGACGAATGCTTGAACGAGCACCTGTTCGCAAATCTCAACGAGCCTCGGCAGATCATCGAGGATTGGAGGTTCGACTGCACCAACCGACCGCACACAGGCCTCAATGGGCTCACACCAACCGAGTTTGCAACCTGCCCAACGGGGCCAAGCCCAGAACAGATCCTTCTTTTAACGAGGGCAAAAGGGGCCACAGATAACGTTCTCTGGCATCGGATTCGGAATGGGGCAAAGAAGGAATCTGCAGGTTGTTTGCGCTCCATCCGTTCGAGCGCGACGGCCGCCACTGCTTTCGCAGGTGCGGCCTTAGGCGACGGTAGTAAAGGAAGCAGCGCCGCGAAGGCCGCTCTTTGATCGCGCCTGCGCCGAGAGCTCTCAGGGGCGACGCTGCAGCTCGAAAATCCGTATGGCGCGTTCCCAAGCACGCCCGGCATCCTCTACCAGAATGTGCGCGTTACTTTTCTGATGTCCGACGCGCAACGTGGGTGCGTCTTCCGCTTGATAGCCCCGGGCAATCGCGCAACGGACAAGCTTGCTTCCGTCCACTTAATGAGTTGCCCTCGATGCGCATCGATCCACTCGCTGCTTCCGGGCTCCCTTGGTGCGTTTCTCCCTGACATTGCGCGTGCGTGCGCGAGTTGACGAGGCCGAGGACTCTCGATGAACCGTCCTCCTTCGGTAGCCGGAGTCGACGTTCGATTCATATCAATCGACCTTCACGTCGATCATTCTCTGAGCCGCTGCGGTGTCGACGTCGAACGGACGTCGTGTCACGTGTGACGCTGCGACGATCATGATCGCTGACCGGTAATTCGCAATCAATGACGAGGCGGCGTACCTTTTGATGCTGATCCGCATGGGCGCGGACCGGGTAATGTTGGGCAGCTCGATTGTCCCAGATCGCAATGTCATCTTCCGTCCAGCTCCAGCGAACGGTATTTTCAGGCGCTGTGATATAGGATTCGAGCAGATCGAACAGCTTGTTGCCTGTATATGTCTGCAGGCCCACGAAACGTTGTTCGAAGTTGCCGAGCACTAGCAAGCGCTCGCCGGTCTCGGGATGGAATCTAACCACCGGATCCGCTCCTTCGCAGGGCATTCCGGCGAACGATTTGTCAAGCGGCGGTGTGCCCGCCCTGATTGGGCGCGCCTCCAGCGCATGGTCATGAGCGTTGCTGCGGACGACCCAAAGCTCGTCCGCGAGCCTGCGCAGTGGTAGCGGAAGGTCAAGATACGCAGCCGCCAAATTCGACCAGGCGGCATCTCCATGGGGCGCCATCACCGCGCCACGCATGACGGAGACCGTCTGGTCGTACCGAACATTCGCTTGCCCCGCCGAACGACCTTCGAGACCCGGATCTAAATCGGTACCTGACGACAGTCCCTTGGTCGGGGCTATAGACTGCTGTGCGAGTTTACCGAGCCTGATCGCAAGGCGCTCCTGCTCGGCACCGTCGAAATGCCGCTGGCCGCGAAAAAAGAGGACCCGATGCTCGATCAACAATTGCCTGATAGCGTCGACGACCTCCTCCGACAAGTCACCCGACAGCCTAACATTCCGAATCTCGGCACTAAGCCGTGCCGCGCACTTGATGACGTCCGCGCTCGGAATAACGTTACCACTGGAACTCGCAATACTCATCATTCTATTCCTATCATCGCGTTCCGCTGAACAAAGTGCCGCCATGCCTAGCTCTTGGTGCGGTTGTATTCAGTTGCTGGGAAGTCGGCACCACGGGCCCACGCTTCAGTTACGCAAACGGCTTCGATATGGCGCCACCGCATTGCGAGCCGTATCGGCTTGGCAATGATGTTGCCGATGGAAGCGATCAGTCGGACGGATTCGCGAAGCGATGCGGTCAGGGTCAAGGTGCGGCATAATGATGACCTCGCTTTGTGCTTAGAACTTAGGAGCAATCGGCTGCTAGTCAATGGAACGAGACCAACGTTATTATCGAGGGCAAATAATGATCATTCCGCGAGTGATGCTAACGCAGAAATATGCATTATGATTAGCGAATGGCCGGACACCTCACGCACTCTCTGGATAGGTCAAGCGATACTCCTGCGATCCGCAGAATGATAATGGACCATGTGAGCACTTCGCCACCAACGTCAGTTCACCTTATCGTTGAGGATGCAGATGGACTCACTGAGTACCGAAGTTCGAGACTGCCGAGGCATTCTGCTGGCGTTATCTGTCTCGAAGTAAAAGCAATTCAAAGACTTCGGATGAGGAGCTAGCCGAGCCTGTAATTAGTCGCGTCCGCAGGAGAAGTATCGCAACTTCATTATCGACGAACTAATACGAGATCATGACGAAATTGCCAAATGGTAGTCATCAAATCAATCAACAACCTGTGAGGGCGATTTTGGGCAGGCGGCCATTCCGTCGCGGCTCAAGGGTTGCGGTTGCTCTTGTCGCGTCCGGATCCTGGTTACCCAAGGCCCCGGCATTTGGCTCGAGCTGTCGGATCTCTTCAGCTCTCGCTGAGAGGCCAAGTCTCGTCACTTCGACGAGATCGTCTCAGAATTTGACGCAAGCATGTGTGCGACCGGGCTGGTAATGTATCGACGATCGTGCGCCTGACCCGCGCGCCCCAATGTGACTGCCGTTGTGACGGGCTGTAACGAAGGACTCTCGTCCCGTGCGTGACGCCACGGCTTGCCGCCGCTTCGGGTCGCCGATAGAAAGTGTCGAGGAGATCGGCTCCTTCAATGCTGGAGGCATCGCAGAACGCCAACGGGACATTGTGTGGGGGCGGCGAAATAACTTGCCACGTCTGGACGATCATCATACGGGAATACGCGCGGATCTCGAGGCCCTGAAGCTGGTTGTCCCGAGCGGCGATCATCGCTCCGGCGACCGGCGAGTAATCGATGTGGGCCCACCCGGCACCGTAGTCCTCACACTGGATCTAGTTTGCTCCGCCGGAGGAGCAAAGATGTTCCCGCCCAGAGAACGAATGTGTTGACACCTCCAAGGTCTACGGAGGTCACCCAAGACGCGTTGAAGTATTCCTTGAGGATTGGACCCATTTCCGCAGCGTACTTCTTGCGGAGAATGGCCGGATCGCGCTCGCTCACACAGGACAACTTCTTTCGAAGGAGCACGAAGCCTTCCCCGTTCAAAGGACAGCTCGTCCACGATGGGTCGCGCATTATGGATCGTGACATCGTGGTAGACAGCAGGAAAGTCGTCGAACCACTTCGGCGGAGTGGCCGCCTCTGCCTTCTCATCGGGCGCGCGACGTGCGAATAAGATCCGGCCCTGCACGCCCTCCAACTGATCACGGTTGACTGGTGGTGACGACGACGCCCGTTTCGCATTTCCCATGGCGTTCTCCATTGACGACATTACAATACCAACGAGGGTCGAAGCAAAAAGCGGCGAAAACTCTTCCCTACTGCAGAAATTCTGCAAAATGAGCGAGGCTTGTACCGATTCTGACGCCGTCGCGCATCCGACCGCTAGGTTGTTCAGAGCAAGCTTTTCGCAGACTGCCGCATCCGCGTACGAGAGATGACTTCAATCGGTGAGGTACCTGCGGTGGGCTCGCCCCTTCGGCGGGGCTACTTTGGGCTCTCTATGGCTTGCCGCAATGGCATCTTCCGGCGCACGCGGCGTAGCTAAGGGACGCTCCCTCGGCACGGCAACCCAATAACCTCCAGCAACCTGATTGGGAACAGCTACGGTCACGATCTCCGCAACAATCCGTGCCTGTCTTCGTCGCCACGCTTCAGCCGACGACCGGCTCCGGTGAAGATCGCCAGCTGCCGCACTGGCTCCGTGATAGCATTACGCAAGGTGTCCATTGTAAACCTAACGGTCCAACCGACCGCAGACCCGCAGATCAACCCGTCATTCGGTAGCTCGCCCCCTGAACGCCGCTTGCCGATCAGAGGCACGGGCCGACCCTCAACTCCTGGAGAGGAGCGGCCGTTAAGGGGGCATCGAGAGCCAATTTCTAGTATGCTTCTCGATTGGCCTTTTGGTTTGCGAAGCGAGCTCCAACAAATTCGAGCTAGGCTCACCAGTAACCGACGCGGTCTCCACGATTCGGCGGCGTTAAGTCGAGGGAGGTCGCTCAGCCGGCGACGGCAGGCCGTCGGGGGACGCTAAGTTGATGCATGATATCGCCGCCCCGACCTGAAGCCAGCGCGAAGCCGCAGTCATTAGGATTGCGACGCCAAGATCAATGAGATGGTTGGCCGCGTGCAGATCGTAACACGGAACAGCGCCAGAGAAGGAGTGGCGCCTTCGATAGCAATCGCAGTCGCAATACCCTCTACGTGTTGTCACATCTCGCACGTATCCTGCCCCTAACGACCGAGAACAGCCGGTGCAGGTCTTGTCGCCGTGCGGCATCCTGTGATTGATGAGTATGAATTTCATTTCTTCGACCGTGCAGTGCCGTTCCCACTGAAAGCTCTGTTGGAGCTGTCAAGCTGCTCCAAGCTAGACAAGCCATTTATGATAAGCCTCTCGCCGGGCTTTAAATCGGTCGACGCGTTTCTAGAACAAAGTGCTGTTCGCCAATAGTAGTGGCGGATTAGCCCGAACCGTCCACCGCATACAGCGCAGCAATTCACTGAAGAGCCTTGGATGTGATGAGAGCGGTTGCGCATTACTTGCCTCCGTTGACATAAGGTGGTTAGCCCCCTCAACGCAGCACCACCTCGCACGTGAAGCGCGCGTCGCATCTGCCAGAATTTGCTGCATGTACGGAACCCCGGGCGCAATGACTCGATCTGAGGTGCGCCGCGCTGGCGAATACGCACTACCTATCCCAATGCATCGCCAGTATGCGCACTGTACCCGCTTTCTTATGCGAGTTACTGCAATGAGCGGCGCGACGACGTCTATAAATCCTGTGGTGGGGCGGGTTTTGACGATCAATTTCGTTAAGCAGATCAGGCACACGGCTTGGCCTCACCACTCCACGCTCTCATCTGGCTCCACAAGCACGACGGGTGGAATGACGGCATCAACCGAGTTGCAGCCGTCCGCGAACTCATGTCCGCCCCAAGACGCTACCATTGGTTTTGGCGCTCGAAACCGGGGCATTGCAAACCAGGCTAGTGCGGCCAGTTGCAGCTGAATATTCACAGCGAAAGCGGTCTAGTAGGCCATCGCAGGATAGTGTCCAGCCTCGACAGCCCACTGCTCCAGGATCACCCCTGTCGCGTACTGCACGATGAAAGCCGAGCCGAACTGCAAGACACTCAAGCCGCTGTTCACGCGGGCAACCAGCCCCGTCCGAAAATAGTCCGCTATCATGGCGTAAGTCAGAGCTGTGGCAGAGCCGGCCATAGCTACGGTGCACCAAGACAAAAGTGAAGACCACGGCGGATGAAGGATGAGCGCGAGCTCCGCCACAACCAGCGTCGCCGCGACAATCGCAAACAGAGTCTCTGTCCTCTTGCTACGACTGCGCAGCCAGTTGCCAAGTATGCCTAACGCCAATGCGCCGAGACTCAGAGCGACCGCCATCGCGAACAGTTCGCTCACGAGACTCGCTCGGTCCAGTCGTTCGACATCGCAAAGCCAGGGTGCCGCCCACAAGGACTGTAACGCCCACGCCGAGCCGATGCAGATCGCTGCTAAAGGCGCAATTCTCCAGAACCGCGGATCCGAATAGATCCGTTTCAGAGTAGCAGCGTTGGTGCGGCCCTGCGGCTCTGTCTTTCGCTCAGGAACCGCGAGATAACTCAAAATGGCCATAGCAGCGCTTGCAACAGCTAGCGTTTCGAACAGTCCTCGCCAGCCCATCTTGTCAAGGGGCATCCCGGCAGGAGTCGTTGCCGTAACTGCTCCCAGCGAACCCAACATGATCATATAGCCATTGATGAGGGCGATACGCTCTCGTGGGAACCAGAGAACGATGATCTTCAGCGAGGACATGGGCTGCTGCAGTCCCAAGTCCGATCATCGCGCGCGCCAAGAGGAGTGACAGGATCCGGTCGATTCTGCGAAAACCGCGCACTGCCGGCGACAGTCAGCAGGAGCTGCGCTCTGGACCCTGCGCGGGCCAAAGCGATCCAAAAGCATGCCGAACGGAATTTGGACCGCCATGTCAACCAGGAAGTAGATCGACGTGAGTAGCCCGATATCGACAGCGCCGAGCCGAAGACCGGAGGCCAAATGACCCGCAATCAGCGTATTGATCATTCGGAACAGATAGGACAGTTAGTACCCGGCGCGAGGGGGAGAAACACGCACATCACGAGCCGCCACCTGGGAAGGGGGCTCAACGAGGGTTTCTGGCAATGTTCGAAGAACTTGCGCTCCGCCTGCCGACGCGGGCATGGAAAACCATCATCTGACGCGAGGGCACGGCTGATCATCGGTCTTTCTCGTTTTGCTTGCTTGCGCGTTGCGCGTTCGTGTCGCGCATCGTGATCAGCGACTCCAATCGCCGGCCTGAGGAATGGCTACTGATCGAATGGCGCAAGCGGCGAGCAGGAGCCGACAATATTGGCTCTTGACACTCGCGAAAGTTACCCTTTTTTGTGCGCCCGTGGACTTCGCCAAGCTGCGTTGCAGCGTCGAGCGTGACTATCAGGAGCTCAAGCAACAAGTTGGGGTCGGTCACTACGAAACCCGAGGACGGCGAGGCTTCATCGCCATATCAGGATGTGCCTCGCAGCCTGCGAATTCCTAATCTCTAAGCGGAAGATTTCACCGCGCCTTTCCCGCAACATGCCCTAACCGACGGCTACCGCCTCACAGGATCCGCCATTGCGGCCAGAGCGGCAATTTCCGAATTCGGCTGCAACGGTGCGCAGACGATTGATCGCTGCTCCCATCAAAAAAAGTCGCGATGCCCGTGCTGCACAGCTCCCATGGCCCGACAATCGCAGCGAGACATTTGTGACGCAGGAATACTACTAGAAGGGGTCGGTGCGCGCAGCATGGTAGCGTGCTAGGGGGAGCAGCATGGGAAATGAACTGTCACGATTCATCGAGCTACTCGAGTTGAGCCGATGGGGCGGCCAGAACGATTGTCACGTGTTCGTGGGGGCGGTGCGCCGGAGCTCCTAAGCTGCGCGATAGTTACCAAAGGCAAGGGGGCCGAAATATGTGCGGCATCTGTGGATGGATTGACTTCGATCGTGACTTAGGAGGCCTCGAGGCGCGACGGGAGGTTGCCCACATGACGGCCACCATGGCCTGCCGCGGCCCAGACGACGAGGGGACTTGGATCGACGGGCCCGCGGCGCTGGGGCACCGGCGCCTGGCGGTCATCGACCTTGAGGGCGGCCGCCAGCCGATGACGTTCGATGAGGACGGCCGACCCGCCTTGGTGCTCGTCTACAACGGCGAGACTTACAACTATCGCGAGCTGCGTCAACGGCTCGCCGCCCTGGGCCATCGGTTCGACACGAGCAGTGACACCGAGGTGGTACTGCACGTCCACCGCGAGTGGGGCCACCGCGACCCCCGCAGCGCCGTGAGCGAACTCAATGGGATGTTTGCCTACGCTCTCTGGGACACCGCCAAGCGCGAACTGCTTCTCATACGCGACCGGCTCGGCATCAAGCCGCTTTACTACTACCGCACCGAACACGGAGTGTTGTTCGGCTCCGAGCCAAAGGCGATCCTCGCCAATCCTCTCGCGAAACGGGCCATGGACGCCGAGGGGCTTCGTTGCATCCTATGCTCCGTCGCCGACCCGTATAACACCGCGTTCCGGGGCATGCGTGAGGTACGGCCCGGCCAAATCGTCCGCGTGACCCGCGACGGCATCGAGCAGATGAGCTACTGGCAGCTCACCGACAGCGGGCACACCGACGACGTGCCTACCACCGTTCGGCGCGTCCGCGAGCTGCTCGAGGACACGATCCAGCGGCAGCTCATCGCCGACGTACCGCTATGCACGCTTTTGTCGGGCGGGCTTGATTCCTCGGCCATAACCGCGCTGGCCGCGCGCTTCAGCGACGGACGGATCCGGTCCTTCGCCCTCGACTTCGTCGGCTACACGGATAACTTTATCCCCGGCCCGACGTGCGCCACACCCGATAGACCGTACGCGCAGGAGGTCGCGAAGTTCGTTGGTACCGACCACACGGACATCACGTTATCCGCGGACGAGCTCATGGACCCGGACGTGCGGGCCAGCACCCTCCATGCTCGCGACCTGCCGTTCACCATGGGCGACACCGACAGCTCGCTGTATCTGCTGTTCCAGGTCATCCGGCAGCACTCGACGGTGGCCCTGTCCGGGGAGACGGCCGACGAGCTTTTTGGCGGTTACTGGTGCTTCCACGATCCCGCGCGCGTTCAGGCCGACACGTTTCCCTGGCTCGAGGTCAGCGTAGATACCGCCCGGAAGTCCCTAGACCCCGAGCTCGCCGAGAAGCTCGATCTCCCCGGCTACCTCGACGAGCAGTACCGCAGGGCACTTGCAGAAGTACCCGCCATAACCGGGCCGGTGTCGGCGGATCCGCACGAGCGTCGCATGCGCGAGCTCTGCTACCTCTATCTAACGCGCTACCTGCCGAGGCTGTTCGACCGCAAGGACCGGCTGAGCATGGCTTTGGGTCTCGAGGTGCGGGTCCCCTACTGCGACCACCGCCTCGTTGAGTACGTATTCGGCACCCCATGGGCCCACAAGACTTTCGACAAGCGCGAGAAGAGCCTGCTGCGGGCCGCCACCGCGGACCTGCTGCCGCAGTCCGTGGCGCAGCGAGTTAAGAGCGTGTACCCGGCTATCCAGGATCCGACCTACGACAGAATGCTGCGCGCCCGGTTCACCGCGCTGCTGAATGACCGCAACGCGGCAGTGGCACCACTGCTGTCCGTCGACCACTCCCGTGCCTTGCTCAACGCGACCGACAAAGTCAGGTGGATGGAGCATATCCTGACTCTCCAAGATTTCCTGACCGACTACAACGTGAGCCTCACGCTCTGAAACGGCGGAACACGCATGAGACAGCAAAGAAGGTCTGGGCGCCCGATACCGCATTTGGATCCATGGCCAAGTCCCGAACTGTTAGCATTGCACATCGCTCAGAGCGCTGAGGCGCTTAAAAAAACGCAGGAGCCTCTGAAAAGATATCCCCGACCCTGCATCTCGGTTTGGCACAGCGGTGGCGTACGGATTCCGCACGATCTCTCCCACCATTTTGGATCTCGCCCATGATACCGATTTGAAGTCGTGCATCGTTTCGAGATCATCGCGCCCGCCATTCCCAGATGATGTCGCCCGGGGTGGGCTTTCTGGCTTTGATACGTCCAGCTTTTTTGGCTTTACGAAGAAGCGGACCTGGATATTGCGGGAGAGGCTAACGATGTGCCCTGTGCGCGATGTGATCAGACTGAGTCGTCCGGAATGCCTATCTGCGAGATCGCGCGGATCGGGGCTGCGCCTTCAACGGTGCGGGTGACGATCGCCTGTTCGAAACAGTGGCCCTGACCTGGCCGCTACCGGGACGTCACGGATGCAGTTGTAGCGGCCCGGCTTCTCGCTGGCGCCGGTACCAACACGGGCATAAGCACCGCGCCGAGCCCCGCTGGGCACCGGTCCACGGCGAGCTCAAGCGCAAGCATGTAAAGCCTGAAATCCTTGAGGTGGCAGAACATGCGTTCGATAAGATTGCGGCCTTTCTGGGTTTTGGCGTCGTATCTGTGAGGGTGTTTGCGGATTGGGGTAGGTGGGATCACAGCCGTTGTACGGCGTTCCGACCGACCACGCAGGCTCTTGGCATGGTAGGCTCTGTCGGCGAGTAATCGTCGAGCTGCAGGGACGGCTGGCAGCCGATCGCGTGGCCGCGAGATCATGGCAAGTGCCAAGGGTGATCAAGAAGGTGATCGGACGTCCGTGGTCCTCGGTCAGCGCGTGGATTTTGGTGGTACGCCCGCCGCGCAAGCGACCGAGGTGCTGAACGACGCCTTGGCGGCGGCCACTGGCGGGCTATCGGTCTGACGGTACTTCATGTAGAGCCTCCTGTGGTTGCCGCCCGTAATGCAAGAAGTTTTTGACCTTTTTGGCGTGTGATCGAGTGCGGTCTTCTGTCAGGCCTTCCTTTACGGCGTTTTCAGAAGCCGCTGGCCGGTATGGTGATCCGCTGATCAGGTCCAATTCGCATCTCCGAGCACATCGGCTCTTTGGCTCTAGCTGGTTTTCCTGATCCAGATCTGTTCGATCGTTGCGCCCATTCGGGTCGTCGCCTTCTCACCCCCCTTTCACCAACGAGCGAGCTGCTCCGGCTCTATATTCCTGCACACTGACGAAGCTGCACCATGAATTTCGACCCTTTTCCAAGATTCTCTTGTCATCTTAGCTAGCATGCAAAGTTGCTCTGAGCGCCATCCCAGCCGCCTGGCTGTTCGGCCATCGAATACGAGTGAAGGCACTGATCGTACCAACATGAGGTGAATTACAAATCCCGGAGTCTTGACGAGTTCGCCGTCGCAGGACGACTAGAGCATATTCCGATCACGTTGCGTCGTATCCTGCGGCGGCGAGATAGTTTCGACACTCGTCTGGCGCGAAGCGGTTGATTGCGTTGACGATTGCTTGCCAAAGATCTGGCATGGAGCGCGCGGCAGCGGCGCGCAACGACGCCTGCAATTTGGAAAAGGCCATTTCGATCGGATTGAAGTCGGGGCTATACGGCGGAAGGTAGAGTAGGCTCGCTCCGACCGCCTGGATGGCCTCTCGCACGCCATGAACTTTATGAGCGGGCAGGTTGTCCATGATGACGGTGTCGCCGGGGCGCAGCGATGGCGCAAGCAGCTGTTCGACGTAGGCAAGGAGAGCATCTCCATCCATGACTGGAGTTACCGATATCCCTGCTCCTGCAGGTCCAGGGCAAGGCCACGCCTGCAGGTGAAGACCGAGGAAACGTTCGAATTCGCGTGCGCCGACGCACATCGAATACTGGACCAAAGGCACGGCCCCCGTCCTGCTGATCGTCGTGGCTCTGAAGACGCGGAAGGCCTACTGGAAATCGCTGAAGGAGTGGTTTGCGGATCCGGAGCGCCGTAAGTCCCGCAAGGTCGTCTTCGAGAAGGCGAACCTACCAACACTAAGGGGTGTCCCGATGGGGCGATCTGAGTACAATAGGATCTGTGCTTGGTGGCAGGATTAAGCCGCCACAAAGATCGCACATGCCCCAGAAGCGAGGACTACGCATGCGCCGGAATTATCTTTTCGGAATGAGGCAAGCCGCGAGGCAAGCAAAGGCACTCCAAATTCCCGAAATCGGCGCTATCGAGTTTGGCGTCGCTGGCGGTAGGGGACTGCTGCAGATGGAACAAGTCGCCGAGAGTCTTCAGGCTGAAACGGGAGTTCGCTTCCGACTCTACGGCTTCGATCTGGAAACTGGCTTGCCGCCCTCTGACGATTACCGAGATCTGCCATACGTCTGGCGCGCCGGTTTTTTCAAAATGGATAGGGCTAAATTGGAGCCTCAATTAAAACGCGCCACCCTTATAATCGGCAATGTCGGCGAGACGGTTCTGACGTTTATCGAACGCTATTCGCCACCTGTTATCGGCTTTGTATCTTTCGACCTCGACCTCTATACAAGTACTAAGCTGGCACTAAACCTTTTCAACTCGGCTGCATCTCACTTTCTACCACGAACGTTCTGCTACTTTGACGATATCGTCGGTGATCTTGATGAAATACACTGCGAATGGGTCGGGGAACTTCTGGCAATCCGGGAATTTAACGATGCTCACGCAGCGCGGAAAATCGCAAAGATAAACGGTCTGTCTTGGAAGTTTGGCGCACCAACGGAGTGGCATGACCATAGCTTTGTGTTCCACCTGTTCGATCACCCCGCCTACAAGCAATACATCAATGAGCGGACAGACTGGCAACTGCCCCTACCAGAATAGGAAGTGAGGTGGTCCCGGTTGTCTGAACAGCAATTCTGCGTCGATAAGTGGAGCTTCTGCCAGAGTTAGGCTGCCGCGCGGAACGGCAGCGGGTTGAAGTAAGCTTGATCCGGGGTGCCGCCGTCAAGGCTCGAGTGAGGACGCCGGCCATTGTAAAAGTCGAGGTATCGGCCGATCGAGGCGCGGCTCATCGTCTCTCCTGATTCGCGGGACAATCTTGCCCGCCGTCAGGCAGAAATTCCACAATCGCCCTGTCCAGAGTTCCGGAGCCAGCTCTGAGCCGAAGTTTTTATTGAGTGGCTGCGCAAGGGCCTGATCCGACTCACCATTTTTGCGATCGCCCTTTTCAGTTACTGGACACGTTTCGGGTCGAAGCCGAGGAGCTGGAATGCCGCCTCCTGGAGCGGCATCGATTTCGAGAGAAGCGTGAAGCGATGCTTGGCCGCGAGCGGCATGCGCATGGTGTTGCGGGTCATGGTGCCGAGATGGTCGATGAGTCCGGCGAAGCTGTGGACACGGTCGCCATTTGCATTGCGCTTGGTGCCCTTCTTGGTCCGGGCTATCCTTCACGTGCTCGCGTACCAACATGGCAAGCCTCTCCATTCCCTTGCGGAAGTCGACCGGCCTGGTTCCCACCATCACCCGGACAGTTCCGGACGGGCCGATCACCGGCTTGCCTTCAGTGCATGGACGATGGCGCAATCATCGCCACGTCCGCGCCTCGGCCGACCCGGATAGTGACGCCTTCGGTTTCGATCTCGATGCCCCCGACATCCTGCTTGGCCTTGCGTTGCGCTGTCTTGCGCTCATGGCCAGCAACCGCAACTGGTGCCATGGCGTCTACCACCGCCGGTACAAACGGCGGATCGTCAGCCATCGGCGTCGGCAACCGGCGTGCTTGCCGGCGCCAGGTGAATACTTGTTGTGGGGTCAACCCGTGTCGCCTGCGGCAATCTCGGAAACGACCGCGCCTGGTACCAGCGTCTCCTCGACGATCCGGGCCTTGTCGTCCTTGGAGAACCAACGACGGCGTCCCGTCTCCGTGATCACTCCCAGCCGGCGCGCCGTCACGTCTGACTTAAGCGTATGCTCAAGCATAGACACAAGCCGATCCCTTCATAAAGATCGTGAAACTCGCCTATCCCATGTGCCGCGAGAAGGTGGGAGCAGAACGACGCTCTGACGTCCGCTGTCAAGGATTAGAACGCAGAGCCTCGCCCGATCGCCGATCGGCTGCTCATAGAGATGATCGTACATGGGTGGAGGCGGAACCGAAGGACGTCGGTGATCAAGCTCTGATGCGCGGGTTGGCTACCGCATTCCCGATTGTGCGTCCGAGGTCTGCTCCTATCTTACTGCGGGCGTCGGCGCTCTTGCCGGCCACAAAGCGTCCGACGGGCATTCCCTCTGCCGTGGTCCCGCCTCCGCCCATGCACGATGATGAGAAGGGCGCCTGATCAGGCTGCCTGCACTTGCCTTGCGATCGCCCACATGAACCCGACCAGTTCACGGGCGATAGCAGTGCAGACCACCGTCGTTCGCTTGCCGCGTGTAGCCAGCTTCCGGTGAGCGAGCGTACTTAGAGAGGCAAGTCCGTCGTCACCGCGTTGCGCGCTCGCTGTCTGAGTGATGCCGCGCGATCCTGCGATGTGCGGATGGCTTGCCAAGCAAGTTCGTGGCTATCGAACTCGGCCTCCATGAACACACCGTTGGCAAATGGCGCCGCCGATTTTTGAAAGATCGCTGCGATGGTCTGCTTGACGAGGCTCGCCCTGGCCGCCCTAGCACCATCAACGACGATCAGGTTGCCGCAGTGATCGAACGAACGTTGCAGACGACGCCAGCCGACGCGACGCACTGGTCGATCCGCTCGATGGCTGCGGAAACCGCCTTTTCCCACACCACGATCCGCCGAATGTGGGCGGCGTTCGGCTTGCAGCCGCACCGTAGCCAGACATTCAAGCTGTCGAGCGATCCGCTGTTCGTCGACAAGGTGCGCGATATCGTCGGCCTTTACCTGTCCCCGCCGAACCGAGCCCTCGTCCACAGCATCGATGAGAAAAGCCAGATTCAGGCGCTTGATCGCGAGCAGCCGGTCTTGCCGATGATGCCTGGCGTGCCGGAGCGCCGTACGCATAGCTATGTGCGGCATGGTACTACCTCGCTGTTTGCTGCGCTCGATGTCGCCTCAGGGTTCGTCATCGGCAAATGCTATAAGCGCCACCGGGCGGTTCTTGAAGTTTCTAAAAGAGATCGATGCTCAAGTTCCTGAAGGGCTCGATGTCCATATCGTCATGGACAACTACGCCACCCACAAGACACCCAAGATCAAGGCGTGGCTCGGCCGCCGGCCGCATTATCATGTCCACTTCACGCCGACTTCCGCGTCATGGATCAATCAGGTCGAGCGTTGGTTCGCTGAGCTCACCCGAAAGCAGATCCGCGAGGTGTTCACACCTCCGTCAGGCAGCTCGAGCCCGACATCCGCACCTTCATCGAGCTGCACAACAAAAACCCGAAGCCCTTCAAATGGACCAAGTCCGCAGACCAGATTCTGGCTTCGGTCAAACGCTTCTGCCACAAAGCCCAGCAGACTTTATGCGATGAACTTTAGATTCACGTGACTAGCCTATACCACTATCTACCTTTCCAAACCGGATCTCGCTTTTCGGCAAAGGCCCGGCGGCCTTCTACGCTATCCTCAGAATTGGCGAGCGTGTCTACGAGCTGCCGACGTGAGACTCTGTTCATAACATCCTGGAAGTTAGCGCCTCGGCTGAGCGCACCGTCTCCTTGATGGCGGCAAATACCAGCGGTGGGCCACCGGCGAGCCACTTTGCCATCTCCCAGACGCGCTGCTCCAGCTTTTCCTTGGGCAGCACCTCGTTGACCAGCCTCCACCGATGCGCCTCGGCGGCATCCATCCAGCGCCCGGTAAGCAAGAGCTCCATCGCGATATGATAAGGAATACGTTTCGGCAGCTTGATCGATGCCGCGTCGGCCAAGGCGCCGGCGCGGATCTCCGGCAGCGCGAAGGAGGAAGGATCAGACGCGTAGATCAGGTCGCAGGAGAGCGCAAGCTCCGCCGACCGCCATGCCATTGACGCAAGCAATCACCGGCTTGTTGAGATCGCGCAGTTCCTGCAGGCCGCCGAAGCCGCCGACGCCGTAATCGTTGCTGGTTGCATTGCCGGCGGCGGCCACGGGCTTCAGGTCCCAGCCTGCGCAAAAGAACTTGTCACCAGCGGTCTTGACGATGGCGACGCGCAGGTTCGGATCGTCTCGAAACGCCTTGAATGTGTCGCCCATCGGCCGCGAGGTCGTCCAGGCAATGGCGTTGACCTTCGGCCGGTCGAGTGTGACCTTGAGAATCGCGCCTTCATAGCGGGTAGTAATGACGTCAGCCATTCCTGTTTGCCCCTTTCTTTCCTCACAACACCAGCAGCGCGTCGGCGTTCCAGGCGCCCTCGCCTTCTGTACAGACGATCAGCGGATTGATGTCGAGCTCCTCGATCTCGCCGGCATGCTTCCGAACGAACTCGGCAATGCCCGCGATGACATCAATCGCCGCCTTGACATCAGCCTTGGGCCGACCGCGATAGCCTTCGAGCAGCGGGTAGAGCCTCAGGCTGCGCAGTGCCGTTTCAATGTCGTCGCGCGTCGCCGGCAGCAGAAGGGTGACACTGTCGCTTAAGAGCTCGACCATTACACTGCCGGTACCTAGGATTATCACCGCGCCGAACTTCGGGTCGTGGGTAACGCCGACGATCAATTCGGCGACGCCATTGCTTATCATGCGTGCGACATAGAGCCCGCTGCCAAGAGGCGATAGATCCTGAGCGGCGCTGCCGACGGTTTCGGCCTCCTTTAGATTCAGCCGCACCGCCCCGACTTCCGATTTGTGAGCGACACCAAGTTCCTTCAGCGCTACTGGGAAGCCGAGCCGCCTGGAAGACGCCACTGCGTCCAAGCCATTACCGGCGCGTTCGCCTTTCGGGACTGGAAGGCCGGCTCTGATCAGCATCGCTTTGGCTTGGGCTTCGTCGAGCGTCACACATTTGCCAGTCGATGCGTCGGCAGCCGTGGCGTCGACCGGCTGCGCCTGCGGCTCGAGCCAGAACCTGCCGATGGAGCCCGCCGCCTGAGCCGCATCCAAAGCTTCCGAAACGCCGAGGAGCGGCACAACGCCGCGCGCGATCAACTGTCCTGCATGTAATGATGGCGACCGCACCGCGACGTGCGAATTTCACCGGTTCACTTATGCCAGAGGTTCGAGCGCTTGCTCGCCGTCCATCCCTTCGAGCGCGGCAAGCCGTGCCAGGTGATGGTTGGTGTCGCCGAACAGCGTGTTGATCATGGTTACACGCTTGAAAAAATGACCAATACTGTACTCCATGGTCATTCCGATGCCGCCGTGGAGCTGAATCGACTCGTGGCCGATCGACTTCGCTGACCTACCGATCTGGACCTTTGCGGCCGAAATCGCGCGCTCGCATTCGGTCGAGTCGCTTTCTCCCACCATCATCGCGGCGTACATGGCCATCGAGCGCGACTGCTCCAATTCGACAAACATGTCGACAGCTCGATGCTGCAGCGCTTAGAAAGTGCCAATCTTCTTGCCGAACTGTTCGAGCGTTTTTAGATATTCGAGGGTGATAGCCTGCATCTTGTCAAAGCAGCCGACGGCCTCCGCACATAGCGCGGCGCCCCTCGTCGGCTACCCGCGAGATGAATGGGAAGGCCCCAGCCGGATCGCCAATGAGATTGACTGCGTCAATGCGTACATTCTCGAGCGTGATCTCAGCCGCGCGCAGACCATCCTGTGTCGGATAGCCGCGGCGCGTAACACCCGGCGCACCGGAATCCACCACGAAGAGGCCGATTCCAGCCTTCTCCCGGGTCTCTCCGGCCGTTCGAACTGAGACGACAATCTTGTCAGTTGTATCACCGTGAGGACGAGGCCTTTCGCGCCGTTCAGAATCCATCCGTCGCCGTCTTTCTTCGCCCGCGTTTTGAAGCGCTTTTGCGCGCGTAGCGTCGTCTCGTATTCGAGAAGCAGGCCGGCAGGCAGCAGGAATGCCGCTGGGCCGGGCCGACCAGTGCAGGCGGCAACGAACGCCATATCGATGTAGTCTTCGATACGCGACGCTGTTACGAACGTCGAACGAACTTTGCACAGGAAGAGAAGGGTCCGACGTGGTCGAACTCTTGGACGCGTTTCGGTCTGCCTGATCCCGGCTGACCTCTTGTACCAACGCAATCACGGGAATCGAGGCCTTGAGAGCCTCAGCCAGCGGCGGGACTAACAGAGTCTCTGCGGGCCCGTTTTGCGCCGTGACGATGGCGGGCTTTCCCGAAACGCGAGCAAAGGCGTCGGCCATGCATCCGCCCGCGTTCTCAGTCCGGTACGCGATCTGCCGAATCCCAGCCTCCTCACAGGCAAGTTGGAGCATGCTTGGAAGGCTCTGCCCGAAGGTGACCTCAATTCCGTGCCGCTTTAGTGCGTATTCCTAAACCAGCAGCGATTTCAAGTTGATGGTCGGGTCCGCGAGCGCGTCCGCGTTGGGAGCAAGCCGCCTGCCGATCATCATCTCGGCGAAACGTATTTGTTTCGCGATCGCGTCCAGGCTCCCGAAGCCACATGCGGCGACAAGGCGTCCATCGGCGGCTAGATAAAAGAAGATCTGGCCTTTCGCACCGAGGTTTCTTGCAACCGGGACGTCTTCTTCGCGACGGAGACCGGCGATTTGGAGGGTCTCGTCGTATTGATCCGACCAGAACCAGGGCACATCTTCGTAGGGACGTCTCATGCCCAGCATGTTGGTTGCGGCCACTGTACCTTGCCTACGCGCGTTGCGCCATGCCTCCAGCCTGATCCGCTCGCCATACAAGCTATGTGGGAACGAACAGCAGTCGCCAGCCGCGAAGATGTGCGGATCCGAGCTCGCCAGCGTCTCGTCCAACGCGATCCCGTTGTCGATAACCAATCCGGCCGTTTCCGCGAGCTCAACGTTTGGCACGACGCCGACTCCAACGAGCACTAGATCGGCAAGATGCGTACGGCCATCTGCGAGCACGACCTTAGAACGTCGTTCCTTGGCATCAATACGCTCCACCACGGCGCCAGTCTCGATGCGCACGCCCAAACGCTCGTGCTTGGTCCGTATGAGTTCGGCCATGGGCGGCGGGACTGCCCGCGTCAGCAGCCGATGGCCGGCCTCGACCACAGTTACTGAAGCGCCTCTCGACACCGCGCTCGCGGCAACCTCAAGCCCGATGAAGCCGCCGCCTACCACGACCACCTCACCCCCTCTGCGAATCATCTGGCGGATAGCCAATGCATCCGCATACGTGCGCAGCGTCGCCACTCTACTTCCGGCGTCGAACGGAATGCTCAGATTTCGGGGACGGGCGCCGGTAGCCAACAGCAGTCGTTCGTAGGCTAGTAACGACCCATCCGACAGTTTGAGCGTGTGTGTCGCGCGATCTATCCACTCGACGCTCCTCCCTTGGAGATAATGAATTCCCAATTCCGCCAAGCGCTCGGGCGTGACGAGCAGCTTGGGCCCAGGCTCTCTCTCCTCAACCAGGATCGCCTTGGATAGCGGCGGCCGCTCATATGGCAGCATAGTTTCGTTGCCGATCAGGACGAGGCGGCCACGCCAGCCGCGCTCGCGCAGGACAATCGCGGCGGCTGTGCCGGCTTCGCCCGCTCCGACGATGACCATTGTCGGTTCGTCGTTCAATCAACCGAACCGCGTGCGATAGAAAGTTGTTCGTCGACTGCGGTCCGCTCGAATAGGTCGCGCACGACTGACTTGATCAACAGAGCTTCCTCCCAGCGGTCGGTGGTATCGTTGCCCTCGCGATCAGTGATTGCATAGGGCCGCGGCCCGAGCTCGCACGCGAAAGAGAGAATCGCGTCCGCACAGGCGCGCCTTCGCCAGCTTCTGAAGCCGTATTCCCACCAACGTACGAACAGATCAAGCCAAATCTTGTGCTGCGGAAACGTTATCTCTACTTGTATCTGCTCGCGGGATGCGACGCGGCCGTGAAATGCCCACGTTCGGTCAAGCACCTGCCGCACCAACGCTTCGTCTTCGTCAGAGATCGGATACCAGAACTCCCGGCCAAGCAAGACGTGCGAGAGGTCCGCCAGGATACGCATCGCAGGAACTTGATCGATGAGATCGAGTGTGAACAGGAGGTCGGTCGTCATCCTGTTACGATGCGTCTCGAAGTAGATGGGCATGCCGACGTTCTGTGCTACTCTAATCCAGCCTTCCAGCAGCGGGATGCAGTCCGCAACGCGGCGCGGGCGGACGTCGGGCTGCACGTTGAGGTGCAGGGCGCCCAGTTGACCGCCGAGATCAATCGCGGCCTTCAAGTCGTCGACCGTCCGCGGATAGCAGTTGCCCTCGACCGCCAGTCCGGTGCCTGTCAGGGCACGTGCCATCACAGCGACACGTTCGAGATTCGTGCACGAGGCGCTGATACCGTCGAACCCAGCTTCCTTAATCATCGCCAGGTTATGCTCGATGGAGCGCTCGATTGCGTCCGGATGACGCCGCTCCATCGCCCAGAGCGACTGCAGTACAATTAACTTCTGCTTCGACACTGTGCTGTCTCTCGGTGATAGCCCGCTCAAATTTTGATAAAGAGGGTGCCGTCGTTTACCCTGGCCTCGTAGCTTTGCAGGTCAATGCAGGCGGGCAGCGTACGCGCCTCGCCGGTTCGATAATCGAAGCTTCCGAAGTGCTTCGGGCATTCGATGATATGACCATCTACAATGCCGCCCACGAGATGGACCTTCTCGTGAGAGCAGTGGCCGTCAATCGCGAAGTACTCGCCTTCCGGCGAACGAATAATCACAAACGTGCGCTCTCCATGATCGAAGCGGAGCACCCCTTCGGGCGCTAATGCATCAGCAGCACAGACCGCGACCCAATCTCTTGTGGTCGTTAACATGGCTTTCTCTGATCCTTCTTGTTGCATAACGGTCGAGACAGCAGGGCGAACTGCGGTCTTAATTTGTTCTGCCCATCGTCGCAAACCAGCGACCGACATGTGCACCGCGCAGAAGTGTCGGCCGAAGATGACGCGCCGCTGTAATATCAACGCGCGTACTTCTTTGCCTTCACTCGCTTGTACATCGTCTCGTCGGCTTCCGAGGAGCCGTCATGCAACGTGCCGAACCACGCATCGAGCGGAACGAGCTCAGTGCCGTAGTTCACCTCGAAATACTTGTGATGCAGGTAATGAAAGTAGTGGTCCGATTCGAAGTACTTCCCGTCGACCGTCTCGATCCGATGAAATCCGTAATGTCCCTGCACCGCCCCCAGCGCCTGACGAATCAAGTAAAATACTACATGCAGCGGGTGCGAGGGCACTACAAGGTAAATCAACACACCGGAGAAGTAGAGGAGGTGTTCAACCGGGTGCATCGACAGCCCCGACCAGGGCGCCGGGTTAACGTTCTTGTGATGCAGTTTATGGACAAGGTGGTAGAGCGGCCCCATATGGATCAGGCGATGGATTAAATAGAAGTGCAACGAAGTCCACAGCGGCACCAAGAGCATCAGTCCGATGAAATAGATCGGGTGTTGTCGGAAATCGACATACGGGATGTAACCATTGGCGAACGCCCACCAGGTGAACACCTCGTACGCTGTCCACACCGGCACACCGCTGCACATCGACCAAAAAACATTCTCGGCGGTCTGACTTCCAAACAGGAATGTCGAATTGTTAGTATCAGGCCACCTTACATTGTATTTGAAGTCAGTCTGCTGACGCCGCTGAATGTAAAGGAGAGTATGCAGGCCGCCATAGACTAGCAGCGTCAGCACCGCATTGCGCAGGAGAATCAGCGAAACCCAGCCGACTTCGAAATCGCGCATCGCTTCTAGCGAGGGCGTCAGCCCCCAAGCAACGAGCGTGATTACAAAGTAGATCGTGTTATATGGCCAAATATATCCTGGCAGCCAAACCAAGACCTTTTTCACTCGTATCGGCCAGACGAAGATCGGAGGAGTGCGCATCGACCGATTGTTGGGCTCCCAGTTGCCCCGTTTGTCACGCCTGCCATACATGGTGTCGTCCACGACTGTCTCCATTGTGTTGCAGCACCGCTGACACGCGCAATTGAATGCGCAACCTCCGCGACGCTCGTCAGATGCGTCAGACTTTTTCCGTAGGGTGCGCCAGGGCGGTACAGCAAGGGCGCCAACGTATCCACGCTTTATCGGCAAGCTCGCACAATTCGAAAGCAGAAATCACCTAAAGGCGGACGTCATGCAGCCGAAATTCTGCGTCTGTTTGGCCTGCCACTGAGTATTTCCTCCAGAAGGAGTTAGAGTCCGGGCCCGAAGAAGGACGGACAGATGAAGCGAGTAAGGTTCACGGAAGAGCAGATTATCGCGATATTGAAGGAGCATGAGGCTGGGGGGAAGACGGCTGACCTGGCTCGCAAGCATGGGATCTCCGAAGCGACGATCTACAATTGGAAGGCCAAATTCGGCGGCATGGACGTTTCCGAGGCGAAGCGGCTGAGGGCCTTGGAAGAGGAGAACGCGAAGCTGAAGAAACTTCTGGCCGAGCAGATGCTCGATACGGCCGCCCTTCGCGAGCTGTTTTCAAAAAAATGGTAGGGCCCGCCGCCAAGCGCGCTGCGGTCGCGCACCTGCAGGCCGTCATGAGCCTGTCGGAACGGCGGGCCTGCTCGATCGTGGGCGCGGATCGGAAGATGATCCGCTATCGCTCTGGCCGCCCTGCGGATGCGGCTCTGCGCGGCCGGTTGCGCGATCTCGCCAACGAGCGGCGGCGTTTCGGCTACCGCCGCCTGTTCGTCCTGCTGCGACGGGAGGGCGAGCCCTCGGGGATCAACCGGATCTACCGGCTTTATCGCGAGGAAGGGCTCACCGTCCGCAAGCGGCGGGCTCGCCGCAAAGCTATGGGGACCCGTGCCCCGATCCTGATCGAGGCGAGGCGCAACGCGCGCTGGTCGCTGGACTTCGTCCACGACCAGTTCGCCAACGGCCGGCGCTTCCGCATTCTCAAAATCGACGACGACGTCACTAAGGAATGCCTGGGCGCCATTCCGGAGACGTCGATCTCAGGACGGCGCGTCGCCCGCGAACTGACGGCAATCGTCGAGCGACGCGGCAAGCCAGGAATGATCGTGTCCGACCATGGCACCGAGTTCACCTGCAACGCTATGCTCGCCTGGAGCAAGGACACGGTCATCGATTGGCACTTTATCGCGCCGGGAAAGCCGATGCAGAACGGCTTCATCGAGAGTTTTAATGGCCGGATGCGCGATGAACTGCTCAACGAGACCCTGTTCTTCGATCTCGATGACGCCCGCGCCAAGATCGCCAACTGGGTCGCCGACTACAATATCCGGCGGCCTCACTCGTCGCTGAAATACCTGACCCGCGGCCTATGCCGCCCAGCTCACCGCAACGGACGATCGGCTGCGCAACCCCGACCAGCTCCGCCGATCGTCCGTTGCTCCACCCGCGCCACTTGGCGTACAAAACCCTGAGACTCTAACCGCTGCTGGATGAAAGTTCAGTGGCAGGTCACCCTGGGGACGCTTGGTAAGTCCCCAGGGAACGATGCATAGGCAGAAGAGAGCCTAGCTGCCGGGCGCGCCGACAGATCGGGCGCTATTAGAACCTCAAGATTACGCCCGTCAGGAAGGTAGTGGTCTCTGGGTCATCGTAACCAGCGGAAAAGCCGCCGTTGAGCTTCGACCAAACAACGCCACCATAAACGTCCCAGTGCTTGTCAAAACTGTAAACAGCAGAGAGGGACGCGGTCTCCCAGGAACCTGAGCAGTACGAGTGGGCGTTGGTCGAGCACGGCGTGGCAGTGGCGTTCCCCTGATAGTAGCCTTGCATTGCGCGGTAGTATGCAGCCGAGACCGCCCAGCCGCCAAGTTCATACTTCGCGCCAATCCATGCAAATCCAACACGCTTGTGGTCAAAGGAATAGGCGGTGTTGTTGACCGCACCGAACATATAGCCGCCGACTGTCGTATCTCCAATGGAGAGCGGATCAGACGGATTCGAATATGTGATGTTCTGATAGCCCGCATAAAACGTGAGCCTGTTGAGAGGAGCTCCCTTGGCACCCGCAGTAAAATCATAGGCATATTTGCCCATGAGAGCCCACGCGTCCGTGTTCTGTCCGGTAACACTAAGAGTACCGCAGCTCGGGGTGCCTGCCACGCCGCATCCACCAACCCCAAAGAGGCCGGATCTCACAGCGTCTCGCTCCGCGGTATATACCGCGTCGACATAGAGCCCCTGCCAGTTAAAACCGAAGTTCGCTGCATAGGAATCGCCATGGAGGGACGAGCCCTGGTGTTGTCCTTGGGCGAACATAACTCCCGCGTGAAGAAAGTCATTCGTATAAACGTATTTGGCTGAGTTGTTCCACCTGGTCGTCTCAGTAGCTCCCGTGCCGGCGGTAAATCCAAGCCCCCACAAAATCGCCGAGAAGTCGGCGATAACCACCGGGTCGAAACCCCATATGGAATCTGCAGCGAGCGAATTGTTTCTGCCAATCTGCAGTTGCCCGTAAGTTTTGTTGCTTACTCCGACCCAGACTTGGCGAGTGAGCCCGCCACATTGATTCGAGTCGCCGCTTGTCGTTTGCTGGCTGTTCGGCTTTCCATTGTTGTCGACCAGAGTCTTGCAGCCGTCATTAATTTGGCCGGTCAGCGGATCGAAGCCGGTTTCAATCCTGCCGATTGCTTTCCAGTCGTATCCGAGGGGTTCCTCGATTCTGAGACCGACGAACGAATAACCTTGCGTATTAATAGTCGAAATTGGTCCTCGCCCGGGAGGACTTGCGAAGACGTTCGCGTTCACGCCCGCGAAGTAATTGCCGATCGGAGCAGCATTGTTTGAATAGGCGTATCCAACATCAAGCGCGCCGTAGAGCGTGATACCGTTCCAGGTCAGCGTATCAGGGAGTTTTGGAGGAGCTTTCACAACCTCGCTCAAATCCGCCGCCTGTGCAGCGACGGTCAAGCCAGCAATGGCCAGCCCACAAATTACGCCTTTTGCAACCTGTCTCTCAATGGTCATCAATACGTCCCCCTTCATAGCAAGTTAATCAATGCTCGATACATGGTGCTGGATTACGTTCTTTTGTTAGGATCAGGTCATAACAGCACCCATCGTTCTGAGTCTGGACAGCACTGTTGGCCTAGGCCAACCCCATCAGTTCGCGTGCGGTTTCTACGGCGACGGCTACCATTTCAAACCGGCCGTTAGGGTCCGCCACCGACCATCTGTTTGGGGCAGCCGAAATCGCGACCGTTGCTTTCTCAATCTGAAGACACGTCTGGACCATTGACTGGGACTTTCGTGATATCGCAGCAGGCATCGCGCAGCGCCCCATGACACGCGGATTAAGCCTAGCCGACTGCATCCCCTCGGCGGCTGACAAACTCAGTACGTATCGGACCGCGGAAACTAGTCTGCGCCTGCGGCGTGATATTTTTGCATCACGAGCGTCCGTATCGCGCACTAGAACTGGCGACTAGAAGGAACATTCATTGACGCCATCTACCAGTGGTCGACAAAAAAATCGTTTTCGTTCACGTGTTAAGGGACGTCCGGTTCGCTTTTCAGCTTTAGGCTCTACAACGCTGCGGAAGCATCGGAGGCAATGTAAATCCGGTTGAGCAGGTGGAATCGACTTGTGTCGTGGGACATCGATAGAAACGGACAAGGCCTGTAAGGACTGCAATTGCCGAGCAGCAGGTACCGCATGCCAAAGTGAGTCCGTTGAGTTCGCGAGAAGTGCAGCTCGATCGACCATCTAACAAGGCACGGGTCCTGCGACGGCGATCCGTTGCTGCCACCGCCGTGCGCCTTTGCGTTCAGTGTGGCCGCGATTGATTCGGATACCTTAGCTGCTGCCGCCTAAAGTGCGGTGCGGCGTCCGAAGTCGATAGCGGAGGCCTGTGGATAGCCAAGCGCCGCAATTTCGTGAAGACCGCGAGCCATTGCAAGGCGCATCTAGTCTTAAGTTCGACGGCGAAATCGCCTTGAGTGCGCTGAAGGTCCTGCGAGGTCAGCCACGGAGCACGAGAGAGCTCGCTCCGCGTTGAGTGCCCTGAGAAGGGCTCGACGAGAGCATGCGGTGGGGGATCGGCCTCGCGAACAGGCTCGTCGGCCACTCGTACTTAGAAGGGTGGCGATGAGTCACCTTGGTTGCCGCCACTGATCTGCTATTGACGCTGCATTGCGTACCAATCGTCCCAGAAGTCGATCTCCTGCTTCTGCGGTGTCGGTATCGCGGCGATCGTCTCAGCAAAACCCATGGACTGCTCACTACCCGCGGTGAAATTCGGCCACCGTGGAAGTCCTGGGCCGTTGGGATCGCCTGTCTTTGCGAAGTTGACGCAGTACGACGACATTACGTCGGCCAGTTTCCGATCTGCCGGCCTCCAGGGCGGATTCGACGTATCCAGGGTATTCAGCTCGTAAACGATATCTGACCCGTGAAATGCGCCGAAGCGTTTTGAGGCTTCAATTACCGGCGGCATGTGGTCCCAATAGTAGAGATAGATGTTGCTCTTTCCGGTCTTCGCCTGCAGTCGTCCCCAGGCGCGCGAGACCCACCCCATCCAGTCGGTGGACACGATGGCAGCCTGGGCGTTTGGTACATCAGCGTCTGACGTCACCGGAAAGACTTTGAGGAATTCGTCTGCCATTGGCCCAAATCGTTTGCGTGCCGCATCCGGGAATTCGGCCGCTTTGGTGGGCATTCCGGAGTCGTCTCGGAACATCGTTCCGTCTCCGGAGGTCCAGCCGACGATCGTCGGTACATCTTGCTGCGTACCTCTTTCGAAAGTTGTATAAACATCGACGGGCAAGACATAGCCATCAACAACCGGACGAAAGCTGAATTTCGCTTGCACTAGATCCGCGGCCGATGTCGCGCGCAGTTCGGCAATGCCCTTCGCCCTGTGCTCGGCCGCGAACTTCACACCAACCTCTTCCGCATCTTTTAGCATCAAAATTGAGGACGACTTCTGCCACGTCCAATTCGAGGGCGACCTCTGCCACATGTCTGCGTCGCTCGAAGCGATGGCGCGAGCAATCAGACCGCGCGCGAGTGGCGTCGCGACCAGATAGTTGACGTCCATGCTCCTGATGAGTAGCCATGGACCGTGACATTGGCCGGATCTCCGCCAAAGGCAGAGATACGCGATGCACCCATTCCAACGCAGCGATCTGATCGAGCAGCTGATAATTACCCGACACGTTGTGCTCCGATTCCCTGCTAAGGTCCGGATGGGCAAAGAAGCCGAAGATGCCAAGGCGATAGTTGATGGTGACCACCACCAAGCCCTTGGAAGCCAACCCTTCGCCGGCGTCAAAGGAGCCGGACCCGTACGTGAAGGAGCCGCCGTGCAGTAAACCAGCACGGGACGCTTATCGTTTGTCGCCTTGGCAGGTGTCCATACATTCAAGTAGAGGCAATCTTCGCTCAAAGGCCAGCGCCTTTCGGTGGACTGGGCGTCAATGGCGGCCGCTTGCCCGCCTCCACAGCGGCGATCCTCACTGAAGCGGCGCTGACCGCAGGTTGCATGCAACTGTTGCCAAATTTGCCTCGCGCACACCTTGCCATGGTGGCGCTGGTTGTGGCGCACGCCAGCGCAAATTGCCGACAGGCGGGGTAGCGTACGGAATGCCTTTGTAAACGCGAGTTGTAGATCACTTCTTTGCATCTTCCAGCGGGCACATATTCGTGGTCGGCTCCGAGCGTCGGCCAAGCGCGTCGTCATCTTGTCCTATCTCAGAATTCCAGAGGAGTAGGCGAACAGGAGAGTCTAGCTCAGCACGGAGACAGCTTCGTGGTACATGCAGGCCCCGAGCTTACGTAAGCGTCCGCGCGCCTACTATATCGATCTTGATGTGAGCGGCGGTTGAACGGTGTGTCCTCGCGCGCTGATGACTCTAGGGCGTACATGGACGACGTCTGGATCCTGGCGTCAGGTCAACACCATCCGACACTAGGGCGGCAAGCGTGGAAAATGATCTTCCTGAGGAGTTTAGGCGGCGTTTAGCTCCATGTCGATCGAAGGAATATATCCGATGGCGGAATGGAGCCTGGTTCGATTGTAGAAGTCATCGATGAAGGCGAAGACGTCACGCTAGGCCTCGGTGCGGGTCCGGTACAGACGATGATGAACGAACTCGGTCGCGAGGGTGTGGAAGAAGCTCTCCATCAGGGCATTGTCGAAGCAGTCGGCCGTGGGCTCATCGATGCGGTGATGTTGGCCGCGACAAGGGCTGCGCGATATTCGTGTGAAGCGTACTGCACGCCGTGATCGGAATGATGTATCTCCGGCGCCTGGCCGCTCCTGGCGAAGCGCCATTGTCAGCGCGGACGAGACGAGTGCGACCCGCATGTGATCCCGCATCGCCCAACCGAGGATCTTGCGGCTGAATAGGTCCATGATGGCGGCCAGGTACAGCCAGCCCTCCGCCGTTGGAATGTAGATGATATCGGCAAGCCAGACCCGGTTTGGGGCTGCCGCGAAGAGGTCGCGCGCGATCAGGTTCGGTGCGATCGGCAGACGTGGCGACTGTCGGCGGTGCCGACCCGACTTGACGGCGCCATCATCGCCCGAATGCCATTCCGTCGCATCAGCCGTTCGATCCGGCCACAGCTGGCCACACGTCCCTGCCCGAGGATTGCCATAACGCTGGCGGCTCTCGCGATGGACCTGTCGATTCTCGGCCAGCAGCACAGCATTGGAGGTTGCGCGCACGCTCACCGGGCGCTCGCGCGCGTATAACCGGCCGGCGAGACCTCGAGCACCGCGCACATCGGCCGTACCGGATAGCTGTCGCGATCGTTTTCGATGAAGAAGGTCATGTCCGAGTTCCGGCAAAGATCGCGATCGACTTCCTAAGAAACAGCCGGATCGGGGGCGCCTGGAATGGCCTGTAACACGAAGCCCAGAGATTTGGCTCGGCGCTGAAGGATAGCGAGGACACGCCCGCGATATTGCTGCTCATAGTGATCCGCGCCGGGGTCTCTGTAGTGAATGCCGTGCCGGAGGGTGTTGTAGAATAAGACTGCGATCTTGCGGGCGGTCGCTGTCACCGCCTTTGACTTACCCGCGCGTGAGGACAGTCGGCGATAGAATGCACCAAGCGCCGTATCGCTCCGCCCGACGGTGGTTGCTGCCAACCGCAACAGTCCGGCTGCCCGACTGGACGATCTCCGTGTGCGCGAGGACAACACCTTGCCGCCAGAGATTTTGCCGCCTGGTGCAAGGCACAGCCAGGAGGTGAAGTGCTTGGCGTTCGGCCAAGCCCTCAGATCGGGGCCACACTCACCGACGAGCTTCAATGCCAGTGATGGACCCAACCCATGGATCTCAGTCAGATCGACGCCGAGCGCGCCGTACAGCGCGGTCCTGACATCGAAGGTGGGCGCGTTGACCTGTTTGGTCTTGATGCGTGGCTTGGATAGCTTTCCGACCGGCTTTGCGCCTATATTGTTCAGTGCCGCGATCAGGACCTCGAGCTTGCGGTCGCAGTCCAGCATCTTCGCCTGGTAGACATCGTATAGTTCCAGCGATTGGGTCAGCGCGAAGACATGTTCGTGCCGGTCGTTGCCGACCAGTGCCGCACGGATCGTCGCGATGGATGAATGGCATCGCGCGTCCCGATAGGTTGCCAAGACGTCAGGATTCCGCTCGCCTGCAACAATGGCTCGGATAATCCGCATGCCGGTTGCGCCGGTGATATCCGAGACCACATGATGGAGCTGCAGATTCATCTCTATCAGGGCCTTCTGCATGTGCTGGATATGGGCGGCGGCATATTCCACCAGCCGCTCCCGTTGGCGCAGATACGCGCGAAGCGTTGCGATCTCGGCATCAGGTCGGAAGCTGCCGCGTAACAGGCCATAGGAGTGAAGCTGGCGCAACCACGCGGCATCGCTGACATCGGTCTTGCGCCCGGGCCGTTCTTGGCGTACCGCGCATTGACCAGAATCACCTCAAACCCGCGCTGCTCCAGGATCTCGTAGACCGGGATCCAATAGACCCCGGTGGATTCCATCGCGACACTCGTCACGCCGCACGTTTTGAACCAGTCCGAGCTCATGCAGGTCTTGCGTGAATGTGCCGAAAGAGCGCACAGGCACGTCGGTGAAAAGCGGGGTTCACCGCAGCCATGTGCATCGTTGATCCGATGTCGATGGCAGCGGCGCCGACGTTGACCGGCTTCAGTTCCGGACGGTCGCCGGCCGTCCTCTTCTTGGGCATGGCAATCCTCCATTCAATGATGAGCAGGAGGGTCTGGGCTATGCCAATCGTCATCTTCCTAATCGGGATCGTCGCCAGGGCGACGTCACCACTCTCAAGTTCGCATGCACCCATGGACCACGTTTTTTAACGGGGATTGTGCCTCCAACAATCGAACGGCCACTACCCTCCCAGCCGCCAAGGATAGCACAAGGCTGTCTCTACGCCGCACAGGCGCGCCACGGTGCTGGACAGTTTTTTAAAATGTCGCGCTCCATCCGCAACCGTTCGTTCTCCTGGTGTAGCCGGGCGATCTCCGAAGCCTGGTCCGACCACATCGGCACCGCTTGCGTCGTGGACGCCACGCCGCCGATGCCGGCTCCTGTCGGAACTTGTCCCCCCAAGCGCCCGGCACCGAGTCTCGCAGACCGAGCTCCTTGGCGATCGACCCGATCGATCGACGCCCGATACCGCCAGTTCAGGGCCTTGCGCTTGTAGTCCTCTGTGAACGATCGACGTCGAGGTGCTGACATTTGACACCTCCGGGCTCTCTGAGCCTACTACAGGTGTCCACTCATTCGGAGGAGGTTCAAAAATGACTTTGTTAAAGCGGGCATTCTTTTGGTGAAATCGCCAACTCAGACGAGGCATAACTGTCCGAAATAAGCTTGTAGCAACCACAGGCCCTTTGCTCTAGAGCCTTACGTTCGTCGATCTGTAAGACGCCGCGCATCTTACGAACCAATCCTTGTTCATGGAGTCGGATTAGTGTCTCTGTTACGCCAGCGCGGCGCAGCCCTAGGAAGGACGAAAGGTAGTCATGGGTGACTGGAAGCACGTGAGCGCCAAAAGCATCACTCGCCAAACAGAGCCAGCTGGCGAGCCTCTTTTCGCGATCGTGCCGGACTCCGCATAATCCTGTTTGAGCGCAATGCAGGCCCAGTGCCTGAACATACTGCAAAAGGTGTTCCCGGATTTGAGGACGCTCGTCGATTATCCGGCGCAGATCCTCGACAGGAACCCGGTAGGCAGTCCCGCTAAACAACACTACGCACTGATGCGTCGAAAGATGCCCTCCCAGCAAAACCGATGCTCCGATAACCCCCCGATGACCTATGACCGCCGTTTCAAGGATGCTTCCCGCGCCAACAATCCTTAATGATACGAGCCCCGATTCGATAAAGTAGACATAATCAAGCTGGCTCTTTGGGTCTTGCAGAATCATCCTTTCTCTCAGGACGATCGGCTCAAGAAACTGAGCTAATGCCGCGCGGTCTTGCAGAGAAAGTCTGGCCAAAATCGCGTTTTTCACGGAAGGCAAAGTATTGCGACGCGCCGTGTCGGCATGCATCGAGCGAGTGGCGCACATTAGAGGTGTACCAGCTGAGCCGTCGTGCGGCTCGAGGACTGCGGGTACCTGCTGCTGGGTCATGTGCGGTCCGCCTCTTGGCCGCGGATCTATGATCCGTCGCTGGCTGGACCAGGAGTGTAGTTAGATTTCGATCTGATTTAATGCGGCGTACGGCGAGTCAGCGCCGAAATGCCGCGCTTGCGAAGGTTGTTTCGATGGATTTCGACGAAACACATGTGGAGATGGTGCCGCAGGCCGAGGGGCAATCTTGATTCTGCCAAGTGATCGGGCGGTCGTCTACGACGAGACATCCTTACAACGTAGACGAGTGGTTGAAAAGCACAACCTCTTCATCGGATTCAATCAGGGTGGCTTGGTGGTCCCGCGCTGAGCGACGGGATCGTGGTCTCGTCCAACTCCCGCGGCGGCTACCCACAGCGGTGTGTCAAGCGGCGGAACGCCATCGAATGGCTCTAGCGTACTGGCCCCCGTGTCATGGCGAAACTTCGATTATGGTATCGGCTGCGAAGATGCCTTGCCCTAGGGCGTGCGCAAAGACTGGATTGAGGTCTATGGGGGTGCGGCCCTGACTGGTACACCGATAGGTGCGACAGCATCGCTGCCAGTGCTTTGACGTCAACGGGCGGCTTGCCGCGCGACCCCAGCAGCAGCGGCGCACCTTTGATCGAACGAATCATCTCTTCGGCTACGTCCGCACCGAAATAGACATCGGCGTAGTGCCACGTCTTTCATCACCTCAACGCATATGCCGCCCAGCCCGAACACGGCGGCCGAAATACCGTGTCGCGCCGGATGCTAAGGATGCACTCGACACCACCGGAAAGTTGGTTAGCCACTAGTACGACCTGGGGCGCGGCCTGCTTGGCGCGCTCGATTAGCGTGGCGAAGCGATCGCGCGCGGGCCAGCGCTAACCACGTTCAGCAGCACGCCGCCGATCTCGGATTTGTGCAGAATATCGAGCGAGAGGATCTTGAGCAGTACCGGGAAGCTTAACGTCTCAGCGGCGGATATGCCTCGGCGGCCGTGGTACAGGCGCGCTCGGGCACGAGGACCATACTAGCTTCGGCCAGCATGCGCTTGGCCTTCGCCTCGTTTGGTATGCTGGCAGGCGGTGCCGCCTGTCGCACAGAGCGGGGCCAGGTCGACCCGCGTACGAAGGTCTCGCCAAACCGGCCCATCGCCGCGATGGCAACGACTCGCGCGGCCGGGTCTTCGAAGACAACGAAGCCGTGGGTCTTGTCACCCGCTCCTTCGACGCCAGAATTGAGAGCACAAATAGCCGGTCCAGGTGCTTGCCACGCACCGCCTGTTCTTCAGCAGCTGATCCTCCCACGGTACACACCAGGGGGCCTTGTCGAAGGGCGGCGCCATCGTTCGGGTCGTCGGCCCGTAATGTTCGAACGGTCGAAAGTGAGGCGCCGGATGTTAACGGATAATATCGTCGAGCTTCGGCAGCGTGAGGCCAACGTCACGCGCAGTTCAGGAGGTCAAGCGTAGGCACGCTTCTTACCGCTATAACGGCGACAGCCTCCAACAAATCTTTGGCACCTTGGACGGCCTCAAAGTCCTCGCGTTTTGTGTAGGATCGCGATCTTTCACAATCGTTCATTCGTCAGACATTCGTCTATCCCGCCAACGGGCGATGCATTTGCAATTACCGGCGGGCCCATTCAAGTGTCGCCAAGCCTGTTAACGCGGAATTTCCCCATGGTGGCCCCGTGCATCGCGGTTATTTGGCCTGAACCGAGAGAATTTGACGTTTTTCGGCTAGGAGGATCTCTACATTTATCCCGTTGAGTGAGGCCCGATACGGTAGGCCGTCCTAAAGACGCTTGCGAGTGTGCTCCTCTCCTCAAAAAATGAGCAATCGTATCGAACACATGCGAGTGGCGCGAACAATGACCACACGGCGGCTGCCAAATCGAGAGATCACTATTTCCTCCAGGATCAAAGCAGCGCAAAGCAGAAGTGATCTTTTCCGTGGTTCGCAAGCCACCTAACGAACCGCAACCCTCGAGGATTGCGGTTCGGCTTCACGTGCGCTGCCCATTACTGTCTCAGCGAAAACCTTCTTGTATCGGCCTAGCAGGGCAGCAATGACCGCGGTTCCTTTGGCGGAAACGTTGAAGGTTGTTTGATTGAGCACAAACCACTTGCTCGCCTAAGGGAGCTCGAACAATGAACGGTGCTGAAAGTCTGGTGCGGACGCTTGTGAACGGCGGGGTCAATCTTTGCTTTGCCAATCCAGGCACCTCCGAAATGCACTTCGTTGCCGCGCTTGACCGCGTTCCAGGCATGCGCTGCGTACCCGGCCTGTTCGAAGGCGTGGTGACGGGAGCGGCCGACGGCTATTTCCGCATGAAGGGCACACCGGCGTCGACGCTTCTGCACCTCGGCCCCGGCCTCGCCAATGGCCTCGCTAATTTGCACAACGCCAAGAAGGCGCATTCCGGTATCATCAACATCGTCGGCCAGCATGCCGGTTATCACATCGGCTACAACGCACCGCTCACCTCCGATATCGAGGGCCTAGCGCGACCGATGTCGTCCTGGGTGCGCACCTCTCCGGATGCCAGGTCCGTCGCCAAGGATGGCGCCGCGGCGATTGCTGCGGCCAGGAGTTCCCCGGCACAGATCGCGACTCTGATCCTGCCTGCCGATACCGCGTGGAACGAGGCCGCCGGCATTGCCGAGCTGGGGCCCGATCAGCAGCGCCCGTCTTATTCGCCGCAGGCGGTCGAGACCGCGGCAAGGATTTTGCGCAGTGATGGCGAGCGCACGCTGCTCCTGATCACCGGAAGTGCGCTGACCGAGCAGGGACTGCTGATGGCCGAGCGTGTCGCTGCCAAGTCCGGATGCACCGTGATGGGCCCGACCTTCCGCCCGCGCATGGCCCGCGGCCGAGGTCGTTTCTCGATCGAGCGTATTCCTTACGTCATCGAGCAGGCACTGTCGACGCTTCAGAAATTCCGTCACATCGTGCTGGTCGAAGCCGATGATCCGGTCGCTTTCTTTGCCTATCCGAACAAGCCGAGCCTGTTGAAGCCTGAGGGCTGCAATGTGCATCGCATGACCGCCTGGGGCGAGAATTCGATCGCCGCACTTGAGGCGCTCGCCAGCGTGCTCCATGCCAGCGCGAAAGACATCAAGCGGCAGACGCAGCAGGAACTGGTAAAGCCGACCGGCCCGCTCAACCACACCACCATCGCGCAGGCGATCGCTTATGCGATTCCCGAGAATGCGATCGTCATCGACGAATCTATCAGTACTGGCCGCGGTTTCTTCTCGGCGACCACGGCGGCAGCGCCACATGATTGGCTGCAGAACATGGGGGGCTCGATCGGCTTCTCCACGCCGCTTTCAATCGGAGCCGCGATCGGCTGTCCGGACCGCAAGGTGTTCTGCATGGTCGGCGACGGCAGCGCGATGTACACCATCCAGTCACTGTGGACGCAGGCCCGTGAAGGGCTCGACGTCGTCACGATTGTGTTCGCTAACCGCATCTATCAGATTCTGCGTGGCGAGTTCGATGGCGTCGGCGCCGGCGAGCCGGGGCAGCGCGCTCTCGACATGCTGAAGATCGACCGGCCGACCCTTGATTTCGTGGCGCTGGCGCGCGGCATGGGTGTGCCGGGCCGCGCGGTGAGAACTGCCGACGAGTTTAACAGCGCTTTGGCCGAAGCCAACGCCGAGTCCGGACCAAGGTTGATCGAAGTTCAGATGTGAAGCAGGCAGAGCGCCGCTGGCGGGCAAGATGCCGGACCAAACTGAACAAAGGTGATGCCGCGCTTCCCGCGTGTTACGCCGCGCTTTCGAGAAAGGACGGCGGTAAGCTCACCAGCACCTGCGCGCGGCAGGTAGCGTGAAATCGTTCCTGGGCCATCGCCAACAACCATAACCGGCCCAGTTGCCGCACACTGGACTCCCGCACAGCAGCATGCCCTGCTTCCCCCGACGCGTCCGCATGCACTTACAAATCATCATTCCAAAGGGATCCGCTTCGGGGGCCGAGAGGGTTCAAATCTATTTATTAGCTAGCTTTGAGTGTTGCAGCATCGGGCGACATCGAAGGCCACCGTCGGAAAGAGTTCCGGCTGAGCCCCCTTTCGTGCCGTCCTCGCGCGCACCCGGGTCCCTGATGTGGAAAAATCTGGATGCGCATCGACCGCGGCGACCAAGTTCGCGCTCGTGACGCCCAGCGCGCGCTCGCCCGCAATGAAGGACGATAGCTCGAAGATGGCCAGCATGGAATCATCAGCGCCGTCTGCAGCGCCTTGAACAAGTCGGCGTCGACGTCGCTTCGCGCGACTTTGATCGGAATGCGCGGGGTCAGTCCGCACGACTTCGACTGCCTCGGTCAAAGCATTGTATTCTGGTATTCGGAGTTGACGGCAGCGAAAAAACAGCGAAATCGCTGAGTGAAAATGACTCTCAAGTGCATCAGAGACGTTTAACTCTCGGTTCGTTCGAAGGGCAAGGAGAACGCAAGCCCTCCCCTCGCCTCGTTCCGATTTACTTCGCGAGCCAAGCGGTAAATCGCTGTTTAAGCTCGTCACCCTTGTCGGCCCAGAAGTCAGCATCACTATGCAGGGAATTGCCCGCACGCCCGGGCGCAGTCACAAGGTCAGGCAGTACGGCCGGATCGAGAAACGCGGTCGCGTCGTTATTGGCAGGTGGATAGGCGATGTATTCTGTCAGCTTACCCTGCACCTGAGGTGAAGCAGCGAAGGCGATGAAGCGGTAGGCGGCGTCCAGGCGCGGGCTGCCCTTGGGGATCACCCAGACGTTTCCAATTCCCACTTTGCGGCATCCCACATGATCTGGAAGTGCTTACCAGCGTTCTTACTGGCGTCGGAGATGCGATCGTTCCAAGCCGAGGTCATTACAACTTGGCCATCGGCGAGAAGCTGCACCGGCTGCGCCCCCGATGTCCACCAAATGACGTCTTTCTTAATAGTGTCGAGCTTTTTGAACGCGCGCTCAACGCCCTCGGGCGTACCGAGGACCTTGTAAACGTCTTTGATAGGCACGCCATCGGCGATCAACGCCCATTCGAGATTGTCTTGCGGATTCTTCCACAGCCCTCGCTTGCCGGGAAAGTTCTCTGTGTCGAACAGGTCGGCGATGGTTTTCGGGCCGTTTGGCAGTCTGTCCCTGTCATAGGCGACGACAGTGGCAGATATGACGGAGGGGCACCCCGCAATCATACGTTTCGCCGTCCACGAACTGGTCCGATCAAAGCCCAGCCGCTTCCAGTCGATTCTCTCCAGAACACCGTCGGCGCATAATTGATTGACCCAGACCGAGTAACCGTCGACGACATCCCAACTCACGGACTTGGACTTGACCATGGCTCGGATTTTAGCGGCTTCGCCGTTGTATTCGTCTTCAACAACCTCAATCCCGGTCGTCTTCGAGAAGGGCTCGAAAAAGCCTTCCGCTGACCCATCTGCAGGGCTCCGCCCCAGGAGACAATTGTCAAGCGATCCCGTGCGAATGCAGGCGCTGCCGGCACTAGTGCGGTCACCGCCAGTCCGGTTGCGGCAATGGCGCCGACGACAGTCGAGGTTGCCCGCATGGTATCGTTCTCCTCCTGTTTTGCCGGCCTGAAGGAAGCGGCGTTGACGAACGCGGGGACCGTCGCATGAGTTCGGAGCCGAGCGGCCGACGAATAACCGTCTCCTGCCGACGGGGAGCGCCGCGCGCGCGGCTCCAGCTGCATCAGGCCTTCGAAATGCGGCAGCCTGGTCACCAATCATCACGGCCACTCACCACGACGCGGTTGCGAGTACCGTCGGCCAAATAGATCACCTGCGCAACCGGCGCGCAGAGGACAGCGGGCAGCGTGCCCAGTGTCGGGCTCAGCCGAAATCGCTCAGGCCGCAACGGCAGCACGGTCGGCCGATCGATCGCCTCGACATTGATCATCGGCACCTGCATGTCGCTCGCGCCCGCAACCTCCACTTTGCAGGTCATGCCTTTCATCGCCACGACCTCCCATGCGGCCGGATATTTTTGTCGATGAACTGGACGAAGGCCTTTGGACGCTCGAACGGCTCAGTGGGAGCGGCTGGACAACTCCGTCTTTCATCAGACCTCCGTCTTCCAACATTCTCGGGCTCACGCGTCCCATGGACCGTGGTGACATCGAGAGCCTCGTGGATGTGCTTAATCTCGAGCTGAATCTGCTCGCGGAGCGGCCGTTGGAGGTCCGCTGGACGCCGAAAACGTCGCAAAGGCGTTGTTCTCCCGGCATCGACCCTCCCGGCCCCTGCGCTTATCCCGCAACTGTGCCGTCAACTACCAGCGACATTCGGTTTGCTGCGAACGAGCTTGTATTCTAGGCCCCTAGGCAATGTTATCGGTCAGCTAGGGTTAAATTCTATTCATGTTGCATCTCGACCGGCCGAAATCCTGCGGTAATCGGGAATTTTCGAAGCTTTGCGTCCGATTAGGCGGACGTACTCCGGTTGATCTGCAGTGATTTCGGTCGGCCAATCGCGGTTTCGACGAAACCCCCCTTCGATCGAGTTGAGACCAGCCATCGCAGACTACATAGCCGCCTTAGCTGAAGGATCTCGCCTGCTAAGGTTGATCAACCGCCATCGTGGACCGAAAGCAAGGGCGACCATCAGCCTCGAAAAGCCCATCTGCAGTCGCTTATTGCTAAAGTCGCGGTCAGCGCAGCCAAGTCAATGATATGCTGGATACCGTGGTGACTCTATTGCGCCGTAAGCTCACGATTAAAAATGAGATCTCGTCTTCACAACAAGTAAGCGCCTCGCCGACTTCAAGATGGCCGCGCGAAATTCACCCGTCCGCCTGCGCATCGCTCGCAGCTCACCCTGAAACTGCGGATCCGGTGATGGCGATCAGTGATGCGGCCCGTTCGGTGAGCGACAAGGTCCGCAAATCGTCAGCGCTATGTTCCGTCACCTTCGTCCGTCTCCAAGCGGCGCGGGCCCCGACAGGAGCCAAACGATTCGGCTTCGAAGTACGCCCCTCACGTCCACCGTCGAGGGCAGAGGAACGATGGGCTCACGACACACGCGGTCACTTAGGAAATCGATGGCGCCGCCGATTGTGCCTACATAACGGCCTGCCACCGTCTCTGTATTCGTCTGGCCGGAGAGGTCGACTTCCAGGGCGGAGTTGATCGCGGTGAGAACTTCGAAGGCTGCGAGGATCTCAATTGCATGCGTCGCCCGGATCGGCCGCGACAATGCTGGCTGAGGGATTAGAATAGTCGCCCTCGAGGCGTCTGACCGCGCAGGGACGCCGATGGGGTGTGCCCGGCAGGGTTTCCCGTTTCTCGAAGATCAGCATCCTTCGCCTTCGAAAAGGAGCCCGGCGGGCGCGCGCGCTCTGACCTGGTTTTGCCCGGATACTCGCATTGGCCGACCAAACGTTAGGCGCATCGAGCCCCAATCGGCTTAACGGCACTCGAATTCGAATTTTAGACGAGTGAGCTTCGATCGCCTGAAAAGTTCGTGTTTCGCCAACGGGAGCAAAATTGCGACTAAAAAAGGCCCCATATCGCGGAAATCCAGCGCTTGCGGGCAGTAACATCGGACCGAAATACAACGTCGCTCTGCGCAGGAACCGACTTTGGAGCTGGTATCCAGATGGAGATTGCGCAGCACTAGCGCCAAGCGACCTCCGGTCGGTGCAATAGGTCAAAAGTCGCTGCAAGCGGCCCAACACTGATTGGAAACCGCATGTGAGAACCCACAATAGGGACCCTGGATCGCGCATCGTCGCGAGACACGGTCTTCCGGATGAGCTGGTCACAGTAGGAGTTGCTCGACGGCGCGGGCCGATAAACCGGCGCGAACAATTAACCAGGCACTTCCTCATTTCCTTAACAAGCCGAATGGAGCAAAGACAATGACGATCAGCAAAGGACCGCAGCTGTTTCCGCGAGAAGAATACCTGCGCAGGCTTGCCGCAGTGAAAAAAGAGATGGCGCAACGCGACATCGATGCGTTTATCGTAAGCAGTCCCGCGAACATCACGTACCTTTCGGGTCACACTGCTCATACAGCGTATGTCCCGCAAGGCCTTGTAATCTCGATGCAGGAAGAGGAACCGACGTTTATCATGCGTCGTATGGATGCGCCGGCGGCCATCCACGAGTCGTTCCTCAACCGCAATAACGTGATCGGCTATCCAGAAAACCTGATCGCAAACCCTGAGAAGGACGGCTACGACGTCATCATCGATTTTCTTCACGAGCGCGGTCTGGCAAACCGCGGCGTAGGCCTCGAGCCCGGCTTCTTGACGCTTAAGCAGTTTGGGCGGGGCCAAGACAAGTTCGCGATAAGATTGCCGAAAGCGAGGATTGTGGATTGCTCCAGAGCAATAGACTGGATCCGGCTCGTTAAGTCCGACCTCGAGATAGCAGTGATGCGGGAAGCCGCCGCGATCGCTGACGCGGCGATCATGCGCGCGGCAGCCGTGATACGACCCGGCGTGCGGGAAGCGGACGCGGCAGCCGAGGTGGTTGGAACGCTGATACGCGGTGCTAACGGCAAGCCTGGAACAGCAATTGCGCCCTATTGCATGTGCTCCTCGCCGCGCACAGGTACAGCCCACATTCGGTGGAGCGACGACGTCTTTCGTGAAGATTCGCAGATCAATCTCGAAGTGGGCGCCGTCCGCCAAGGCTACACTGCCGCGCTGATGCGCACTTACATAATCGGCAAGCCCTCCGACCGTCTGCGTCGCCTGCATGAGGCAGAGGTCGCCGGCTTGGAGGCGGCGCTGAACACGGTACGGCCCGGTGCGACCTGCAGCGATGTCGCGAACGCATTCTATCGCACGCTTGAGAAGCAGGGTTTCACGAAGGAATCGCGATGTGGGTACGCGATCGGCATTGACTGGACGGAGCCGACCGCGAGCCTCAGGGATGGCGACACGACAGTGCTTAAGCCAAACATGACCTTCCATGTGATGCTGGGCAACTGGGTCGAAGAGGATTTCGGCTACGCCATCAGCGAGACATTCCGCGTTACCGACTCCGGCAGCGAAGCCTTGACAACTGCACCCCGGAAGCTTTTCGAGCTTTGATTGGAGCACCCAACGGCTGTTTTGCCCAATTATGAACTGCAGGGACCGCACGACCTCGGCGGCCCCTCAGGTATCGGAGCCGTCGTGAGACGGTCGACTGCAGCCTTAGGGTCTGTACCTAATTAGCGCGCTCTGATTCTCTTGCACCCGAACTGATTCGGCACGGGGGCTTTGATGCGCAAGGGGCTGTTCTGGCTCAACGACAAGCAGTGGGCTCAGATAAAGCCGCATCTGCCAACGAACCAGACCGGACCGGAGCGCGAAGATGATCGACGCATCATCAGCGGTATCATCCACATGCTTCAGTGTGGCGCGCGCTGGCGCGATTGCCCGCCCGACTTTGGTCCTTACACGACGATCTACAATCGGTTCAATCGCTGGGCCAAGCGCGGACATTGGCAGGCGATCTTTGAAGCGCTCGCCCGCTGCGGCAAGGATGGCGTGACTTTGTCCATCGACTCCACCTCGATCAAGGCGCATCGCTCGGCGAGCGGCGGAAAAGGGGGGAACATGAACAGGCGATCGGCCGCTCGCGCGGCGGGCGGACCACGAAAATCCACGCGCTGAGCGACCCTGATTGCAAACCCTGCGCATTTCATCTCACTCCGGGCCAGGACGCAGATATTGCCGCAGCGCCGGCCCTTTTGGAACTCGCGCCGCCCATGTCTGCCCTCATTGGGGACAAAGGCTACGACGGCGACGGCTTTCGCGCCGAAATCGTCAATCGTGGCGCCAAGCCCGTCATTCCAAACAAATCCAACAGGGTGACCTTCCACAACTTCAGCAAGCGCATCTATAAAGGGCGCAATGTTATCGAGCGTTGCTTCTGCCGGCTCAAGGATTTCAGGCGTGTCGCAACTCGTTACGATAAACTCGCCAGAAACTTCTTGGCTGCCGTCCACATCGCAGCCATCGTCGCCTATTGGATCAATTGAGTCTGGACCCTA
>NZ_LUUB01000030.1:77769-144200 GCF_001641635.1 Bradyrhizobium centrolobii | reverse complement strand
CGATGGGAAAGCCGATTGCCATTCTACTCTCTTCCGCGGCGTTCGCCGCCCTTGCCGCGAGTAGTGCCGACGCCATGCCGATCTCGCGCTCGACCGTACCAACGTTGAACGTCGAGCAGGTTCGCTGGGTGTGCAACGAATGGGGGCGCTGTTGGCACCAGCGTGACTATTACCGTCCCTACGGGTACTACCGACGCTATGACGACGACGAGTGGCGACAGCGTTACCGATACCGACATAGCTATGGCTATTACGGTCCACGTTGGGGCGGTTACGGTTGGCGCCGCGGTTTGGAGGATGACAACGAGCAATGAGCCGCGATCAGCGGCGTCGAGCGCATCGTGATCCAGAGCATGCTCGCTTCATCGCTAAGTCCCGCGCTGTCCGATAGGTAAAGCTGGGACACAAGGTCCCCATGTAAGCTTGCCGTCAGGATAGGAGATCGCGATCTCGAATAGATCGTTCGAGCTTGGCGCATTCGCACCAAAGACCAGACTGCGTCTTACTTTGAACACGCCATCCGATTTCTACTTTTTCCCGATCCGGGACGGCCGCTGAATCGTTGGCGACCGATCAAAGAGAGAAAGGGTGGATCAAAATGAAAAAGGTGTTCGTAGTCGCGGCTGCGTTGGTCGCTGTCACTTCGGCGGCCCATGCGCGTGGACCAGGCGGCAGCTTTGGCGGAGGCGCCTCCAGCTTCTCGCCGGGCCATTCGTTCCAGAGCAGCGGCCCCGTCACGGGCACGACCGGCGCTTCAGGCTATTCCCCCGGCCATCAGATGCAGTCCAATGGACCCGTAACCGGATCTCCGGGAGCCTCAGGCTACACGCCCGGTAAGCTCAAGCGCTAAAAGCATAAAGGACACGCGCAAGAGGCCGCCTCAGTTGGCGGCCTCTTTTCGTTTTTGGGGACGATCAGCGCGTCACGCCGGTTTCCCGCAGGCATGGCGTATGGTTCTCGTTGATGCAGGCTGTCTCGGCGCACCACTTTTCCAGTCCGCGCCATGCCACAACCGCACCGGTGACGGCCGCACCTCCAGTCGATCGACCCAAGCACTTTGATGAACTCACCGACATCCGTCCACGTCGAATGGAGCGGGCCTCACAGGCCTAACCAAGTGATGATTAGCAGATCAATACGAGGCCCGCAGCGCTGGCCGTTCCGGCGTAACGATCAAGGTTCATGGGGGAGCGATAGCGTTGATCGAAAGAGAGCCCCAGCCAAGGGAGCTGGGCCAGGGCTTAAAGGTCCCAGTGCGCGACCGGGAGAGGAGTCGCGTGCCGTCGGAGCATGTCTGAGTCGATGCTGCCTTGTTTTGGTGGAAGCGCTGTGGTCCACAGGAAAGACCGGCCGCTAGCTCCACTCTGCGGCGAGCTTCGCGATCTGCTTATGGTCGAGCAGCGACGGCTGAGCTTCCCTGAATATCGTGGCGTCCAAGCCGTGTAGCTTCTGGGCCACGCCCCGCTGAACAGCGGTTCGAAGCGTCATTTGGCCCTGCCCGTACAATGTAACGAGGCTCAGGCGAGGCTGGAGCCTTTTCAAGCACAAGACCTTACACGAACCTTACAATTGCGCGGAATTCCCCTAGCCCGGCAGGCGCCGCCCTCGCCAACCATAAACTTCTCGCCGCACAGCGATCATTGGCTTAGGAAAAGAACTCCCTTCACCTTCTGGATTGAAAGATGAGGCTTCGCATTCGAAGACACCCCGAGCTTGCCCGGTTACTCGAGACTGGCCTGTCTAAGTTCGGCTTCGAGGTCTACGCCGTGCCTAGAGGTAATGGCAACAGAAGAGCACAACGGCGCGCTGGTCGACTTCGTGAACCAGATCCGTACGCGACTTCTCGTGACGGAAGTTATGGTGGGCTTGAATAAGCTAGCGCTGCCAGGGCTCGATCTTGCGACGGTGAAGGATTTCACGCGGCACGTGCTGGAAGCGATAAGGGCAGACAAGTTAGGCTACGCGATCTTGACTGCCGCCAAAGGAGGATACTCCGAAGAGTCACCGCTGCGCTCCTGCGCCAATCAATCCCATTAGTGGCATCAAGGGGCCGACCGGAATGTATTCCGTGATCGACCAACTGTTCTTTTGAGAGCGGTAGGGTTTTCATGACCGCTCGCGCCTCGTCCTGGGTCTTCGCGTCGACCAGGAAGATCACGCCTTTACCATCGCCTCGCGAATACCATGGCGTGGATCAAGCCCTGCGCGATTTAGGCACGAGGCTTGACTCGCCGGTACAGCTGCCGCAGCGCCAGCGCGTGCAGCAGGACCCCGCATGGCACCGCGAAAGCAGGGGTGAACACACCCGGATAGGCGCCGGTGGCGCCGATGCTCGGCACATCCGGAACGATCAGCTGGAGGGGGCCGGGCGAGGTGATCGCCCCCATGGTAATCGCGACGGCGAAGTCGGCGAGCCCGAAAATATTCCAGATGATCGCCGCCCTTCGGCCCTGAGCTGTACCGTTCGCCACTGCGATCGCTGCCGGCACGGCGAACAGGCCGGTCAGTACATCCCCAATTCCCGCCGGCCATCCGAGCAAGCCGGTCAGCGTCCCACGCAATGCGGCAACCAGAGCCCAGCTGCCGAATACGCGGTAAAGCTGAAGGGCGATAAGCCAGGTCGCCGGCATCGCATCGAGCACCCGCCCCACCCGCTTCGACAACAGCAAAAGCGGGACGCCGATGATCATCGGCAGCCAGATCGCTACCGGCAGCACCGGCAGTGAGGTGCCCGTACGGAAGGCGCCATTGATCGCCGCGCTCCAGGCGACAGCGAACCAAAGCGTGTAGGGGATCATGACCGCCAGCCGAGGCGTGCCAAAAACCTGCTCGGACCACACGCGCTGATCGACCTCTACGAGCCACTCTGTGCAAGCAACCATACGGCTGCTACAGCAGTCGGCTATTCGCGATAACATTGACGGGGTATGAAGCAGAACTTCACAGTCAAGCAGGGCGCGCTCGACCGCGTGGAGCGTTTCCGAGTGTTGCTAAACGCCCAAACTTTCGCCAGTTCGCCACAGACCTCGGGAGCCTCGGCGATTAGCCGGGCGGCCCGCGCACTTGAGGCTCGCCGGTGCGGTGCTCTTCGCACACACACAACGTGAGCGTCGGCCTGACCCAGGCTGGTGAACGATTCCAGCCGCGCGCAAAGCGAAGCCTTCGGCGCGCCTAGCCGTCGCAAGCCCAACCAGGCTCGACAATGCGCACCGTATGGTGCCCCGCGCTCGATCTTTGCCGCGGAGTTGGCTGCGGCTTCATCGAGCCGCGGACCTCTCCCCAATGTCTAGCGGCTATAAAGTCGAGATCAAAGCAGCCGCGCGATGAATACTGTGCGCTGAGAATATGACCAGCAGCTCTTCGGGTTTACTGCGGTATCCTAGCGATGAGCTGATGATGAGCGTTGACACCGATATCGCCGCGCTGCTCGCCATGAGCGATCTTATCGCTGTGGTAGACGAGCAGCACGGCATTGTCGTGGGTCAGTTTCTGCGGAGCCGTCACCATGAGCTTGGCGGTTCCATCCGCTCCGGCCACGAAATCGTTCGTCTTGCCCGTACCGTCGAGCGGGTTGAAGCCGACAGGCTTCTGGTCGAAATGATTCTCGAAAAGGCCGTAATGGCCGCCCGGCCGCAGGTAGCTGAACTGGACCAATATCTCGACCTTGCCACCGGCAGACGGAGTGATGGTAACGGTGCCTTTGGGCGCGAGCCAGTCGCTGAGATTGAATCCCAAGGCTTCGCCCTTAGCATTGACGAGAGCGGCAGTCTTGGGGTCTTGGTCAATCAGCGCTGCGCGGATGCCAGCCACGTGCTGGATATTTTGAGGTCCCACTGCGGCGGCTGCGGATGCATCAGCCGAAACCGCTTGACCCGCATGTCTTCGTTGCTACCAGAACGCCGTGTAACGAAGCAGCAGCGCCAGGCGAAACCGAACTGAAAATAAGCGTACTGTCGCGAGATCTTTGGTACGGTGGATTACCTGACTATGCCGCCGCGGGTTTCATCTTCCGATTGGCCTCGAGCCTTCGATCGACCAGTGCCACCATAGCATCGAGGGCGCGGTGCCTCATTCCCTTCTGCTTCGCGGCAAGTTGAACGAGCTTGTCCGCACGCTCGATATTCGGGGCACCGTTGTTCAGGGCGCGCGCAGCGGAGGCAGGACGTGACAGGCTCTCCGCCGCCGCCGCATACTTTTCGAAAGGCACCAAATCATCGCGTGAGGCGCCCATTTTGACGCAGACGTCGAGCACAAAATCGTAGATGGAGCGCGACGCTGCCAGATCCGAATGAACGGCCTCCAGGGCGGTCCGCATCCCGTCCTCGGTGATGCACCGGTAGTTTCCAGCCATTAGCATGGCCCACTTGGCCAAGGGTACGTAAATGGAATCATAAAACCGTAACTTCACCGGCAAGTGTATCCTGCCCTCGGGGGTATCGAAGCGCACAGCATCGATCTCCTCCCCCAGCCGCCGCACGATCTCGTTCCCCTTCGCTACGTTCAAGCGGGCGACCTTGAAGTTCGTCGGCAGCGTCACCTGTAGTACATTGGCCTTTTCGTCAGGCGGCCGTATCGCCTGCGGATCGGGACTGCAGAGCGTCATCGTGCCCGGGTCGAAATCCTCCCAGACTTCCGGCGCGGTATAAGCGGGCTTAAGCAGATCGGAATCTATCCCCGGAATACGCTTGATATAGGGGAGCGGCGGCATGTTCATGATCGACATGCACGGCACCCGCGACTTCGCCACAACGTTCAGAAGCTCGCGCACTCCGGGCGACCCGTATTGGGGCTCCTGCATCGCAAGGCCGATGAGGTCATATTCGCGAGGGTCGACGTCCGTCGCTCCCGCTGCTGACACTCGGCCGGGGAGCTTCCGTGAATCGAGCTCGATCGGTTCGCTCCGGCCGCGGATCGGAATCCAAACACGGAACCCTTCGGAATTGATCAGATCAGCCTCGGCCGGCAGGCAGACAAGTTTCACCGAATGCCCGCCGAGCAGAATCTTCGACGCGAGCAACGAACCGTATGACGCGCCCAGAATGAGAATGTTGTATGTCGACATCGTCGGCCTCCCTTTGAGGTCTTAGCTCGGGTTGCGGCCTGCTTTGTACTATCGGTCGGCTCGATGCCACGGGTGCGGAGCCGACAAGCGGCACGTGCGGCCGAACCGTGGCGGCTGCAGCTACGCCAACCAGCGGGATTCCTGAACCCGAGGCGAACAGTATGGTCCAGTTGGCGGTCGGATCAACCCGCCAGGCTAACATCCAAGGTGATCAGCTCAGCTGCGACGCCACCACGGCAGAGATCTCTTCAAGAAGAGCCGCGTGCTGTTCCCAGGGGATGCGGTCGACACTCATCTGCGGTCGCCCAGGATTATCGACACGGCTGTCATCGACCGCCTGCCCGGTTTCCACCGCAGCCGACAGAAACCGGCGATCCATATCGCGAGTGAAATAACGCAGGAGAGCCTCCCGCAACGCCGGCTTCGTGCAGGCCATTGCGGCAAGGAGCCCATAAGCTCCCCAGTTCGACACGCCGGCGACGATGAGCGAATCGACCGGGGTCGTGCCTGCGATCACCTCGCCGTTGGGAATTCCGCTTTCGATGATTTCCTTGGGCAAGGATCCCATCCCGATCTCATTGCCACCATCTCCGATGCCGATCGTGTACCAGCGGCGCTTTGCGGCGGGGGCGCTAAAGAGAAGATGGAGCGGAGCCGTCTCGCGCGACATATCCCATCCGTGCTCCCGGTGCGGCTTTCCATCCGAACCGGGAGAAACTCGCTCGATTGCGATCAAGTGAGTGATCGGCCGATCGCCTGTTTCCAGGTGCTGCCGCAGGCGGAGAACCGAACTCTCCGTCGTCGACACGACCTCAAGATTGACGGGCTCCGGTAGCGCATCGACCACGGCCCACACCGCCTTTGCACACGGCGCATCGGTAATGACCGTTACCGGGATCCCCGCATTTGCGAGGCCTACGGCCAGATGGGCGGTCCCGCCGAGCCCATCCGTTTCCGGAGAAGGCGGCTCCGCGTGCTGGATATAGAAACCGGTGACGATGCCAACGTGCGCGTTGGGCGTGTTCATGATCGCTTCCGCGGCGCGGGCGAGATTGCCTTTCGCCCATTCGGTCATCTGGCTGATGTCGCGTTTGACTTTGCGCCCAATGATCAACTCGATCCGGGCCACTGACTCGTTCACTGTATCCACCTCGACTTGCCTTCTCGAAGGTGCCCGGTTGCTTCTGCCCGGGTTTTTTCCGGTCGCCCTACATGATAACAGACCTGTTTGGAGGACAGCGTCCTTGCTCTGTTGCTTAGGAAAATCGCATGTGCCTACCCCGGAGCTCATTCAAGGATAGTTCGTCAGGTGGGTGTTGGCTTCCGGGGATGGAATAGCTCTTCGACGGACTGTTTCGGCTCCTTGATCCGAGAGCGGTCCTTGCGGTCATTCTTCTGTGCTTCGAGCTTCTGCAGGAAACGGAAACGCGGCGATCGGGTCGCGTGCCCCGATTGGCTGTGCTTGGTCATGCCGAAACCCTTTTGGCCGCCATGCGTCATTTGGTCACCAACGAACGGCCAATTCCTCGCACCCTCCAGCCGCCCCCGGGGCCAAGCTTCTTGGGGGTGGCCGGAAGCACGATCACAGAGAAAGGATAGCCCTGATCGTCAAAGGGCGCGAGGCTGAGACGGTCGCTTTGCGAGAATGCTGCAGTGCAGCGCGCTGGGATGGGCACCATCTCGATCAAGATTCAAGATCAGGTTGCCGTGCTTCATGGACTGCAATCCAGCCTTGCGGATCAACGGCAGGACTTGCTTACGGAGGAAATTGACGTCGCGCTGTAGTTCGCGCCTCTCGCGGACACATTGGACGTCAACGATGCACAGAACTGTGGTTTGGCGCGTTACAATGGCCTAACATGTGGCAATGAGCCCCCGTTAGGAGCTTGAACGTGGCGATATCATCAATGTCCTCATCAATGTCCTCGACAAAGGAGGATAAACCATGGAGCAGAGAAACGTAGATCGTAGAAGCTTTCTCAATAACCTCGGCGTGACGGTCGGCGCTGCTGCGGCGGCAACCGCAATACCGGCCATGAAGCCTGCATCGGCGCAAACTCCGGCGGCGCCGAAAGGAAAAATTCCCGACGCGCCTCTCAGGCTCGGTCACATGACCTTCTTGACTGGCCCCGCAGCAGTGCTCGGCGAGCCCTCACTCAAAGGCCACCTCCTGGCTGCTGAGGAAATCAACGCGCAAGGCGGCATTCTCGGAAAGCGCAAGATCGAGACGATCACCGCCGACGAGGCAGCCGGCACAGACGCCAACGTGAAAGAGCTTCGCCGTATGAAGCTCTCGGAAAAGATCGACCTGTTTACCGGTGTCATATCGAGTGGCAACACGCCGGCGCTCGGCCCGGTCGCCGAGGAGCTTGGCGCGCTGACGATTTTTGTCGACGGCTGCACCGACTTCCTGTGGGACAAAGCGGTGCCAAATCCGAAATTCGCGTTCCGCATTACCAACATCCAGTCAGCGGACGGCGTGACTTGCGCGCTGGCGGCGGCGCAGACCTGGCCTCAGGTAAAGCGGATCGCGCACATTCACCCGGACTACAGCTATGGCCGCAATGCCTTCGACCATTTCAACATCGCGTTCAGCAAGCTTGTGCCTGGCACCGAGGTCGTCTCGGAAGGCTGGCCGAAGCTCGGCACCACCGACTTCACCGCTCATATCACCAAGGCGATGTCGTCAAATCCAGACCTGATCGTTTCGTCGGTCTGGGGCGGCGACTACGTGGCAATGTACAAGCAGGCCTTACGTTACGGCATGTTCAACAGCGCGAAATTTGCGAGCACGATCGCGTTTGGCGTTGCGCCGCATGCAATCGGCAAGGATCACCCGGAAGGCGTGATCGCGGGCGTGCACGCGAACTATTACTTCACCTTCCCGCCGGGAAATCGTTGGCCCGCCAACCAGCGGTTCGTCGAGAAGTACTACAAGCGGTGGAATGAGTATCCGAACTTCCAATCGGATGGCGCGTATCACACGCTCTACATGTACAAAACGGCAGTCGAGAAGGCGAACAAGCTTACAGGCGGCTGGCCGGAGGAAGAGGCGATCATCAACCAGCTTGAAGGCATGTATTTCGAGACGGCGGCCGGTGATCTGTATATCCGTCCGGACAATCACCAGGGCTACAAGGACGCGGTGACGGGCTTCAGCAAGAACGTGGCTGAATACCCGTTCCAAATCCTGGATCCGGCTCGGATGATCACCATTCCGATCCGCAATATCACAGCGCCTCCGCGCTGGCCGAAGCCGGGTAGTGGTCACAACGATCCGACGGCCACCTACAATTGGATCAAGGAGACCTGGCCGCAGGTCGCTTGAACGCAATCGAGACGACCATGCCTTTTGTCGAAGGTATGGCCGTCTTCGGGATGTGGTCTTGATGGTGCGGCCGCAACTCCACATCCGCGTTTTTCGGCCGCAGCGATGTCCTGCTGGCAGGTGGAGCGGAACATGTCTCTGCACGCAGCTTCACCTCGGGCGCGACTAGGCGGCTTGGTGGTGGGGCTGACATGTGCGGTTGCTATTGCGCCGCCATCGGCGCGGGCCGACCACGCGGTATCTTATTTTCCCTCCTTTTACCCGCATGAAATCCGCATCGAGACGCTCGATCCGGAAGGAGCGGCTCGCGAGTTCATCAACAAGAACAATCCGCTGCATGTTTATGTGGGCACTGCACCACGCTTTTCCGGTCAGATTCCCGAGCACCTCAAGTCGGCCGAGTCGCTCAAATCGCTGATCACCGTCAGCGTCAATCCGCAGTCGTCGCGGCTTCAGAACCGCGAGGCGCGCTGCCACGCCATCGAACAGGCCGCTGCGGCGCTGCGCGCGCCACCTGACGTCGTTATGCATCCGTATCCGATCACGCCCTACCACGCCGACTATCTCGGCCACGCAGATCGGCTGCCTCCGGGCAAGGCCACGCGCCAGCCAACCGCTGCGCCCGTGCCGACGTTTCGCGCCGGCGCCGATACGTCTCTGCTCTCGCCGCAGGCCCCCGTCCAGGCGACCGACTGGGATGTGAGCCTCGATGAGACTTCGGTGAGCGCATTGCTCACCGACGCAGGTATCGGCTTCAATGATTGGCCAGCGCCACGCTGGACCAAAGAAGGATGGTTCCAGGCCTACCAGCTACTTCGCCCTGCCCTGAGCCAGGCGAGCGACCGGGAACAGGCCGACGAGCTCTTTGAGCGCCTCGCCCATAACGAGTTCAGGGATCGCACCGAACAGCTCAACCTCGAGCGCGAGTTGCTGGCAGCATTGCTCGTCAGTTGCGAGCGCGCCGTAGTCGGCTATCGGCTGCGGCGCGAATTCTACACTGACGACTTTTCCGACGGCATCGAAAATATCTCCGTGGATTCTCAGTCCGGGTTGAATTCGGCGGTCTTTGTCAGGACGGTCAAGCTCAAGGATTTCCTCTGGAATGGCTCGCTGCGAATTGGCATCGATCCGCGGCCGACCGCAGCCTGGAATCCGATTGCTGGCTTTACCGATGCGGCCGGTCGTCTGGTGTGGTCGATCGTCGGCGACAACGCCTTCCTGCCTGTTCCTTATAATAGCCGATGGGTCCAGAATCGCGCTGAAATCCGCACCACGGACGAATCCGGCATCCGGCGGTCGGTTCGTGTTCCCGATGATGCGCTGATGCCACAATCCATGACCGGCAAATTTGCCCCGGTTGGGCCGGGCCATGGCGCGATGGCCAAAGTGCTGTATCGCATGTCGGCCTCGAATTTCAGCGACGGTTCGGTGATGGAGCCGGCCGATTTGCTGTATCCGTTTGCGTTGGCATTCCGCTGGAGCGCCGGCGGGCAGAATGCGGCGACCTACGATCCAGAGATCGCCGCTGCGACACGGCTGATGCGCGAGCGGCTGCGCGGCGTGAAGCTCGTCCGGGTGGAGGAAACCGCGCGGACGATTGCAGATCAGACCTTCACCTATCGCAGCCCGATCATCGAGGTTTATCTCGATAATCTGACTTTCGACGAACAGGAGGATGCCCTCATCGCTCCGCCCTGGAGTTCGGTGCCCTGGCACGTGCTTGCGCTGATGGAGGTTGCGGTCGAGCGCGGCATCGCAGCCTTCTCGCGCAGCGAAGCTGAGCGGCGCCACCTCCCATGGCTCGACCTCCTCCGCGATCCAGCTCAATTGAAGGCATTGCGCGCGCTGATCAAGGAATTTGCACAAACCGGCTACCGGCCGGCAGCGCTCGAGCTGCTGGTCGGCCCTGAGGCGGCGAAGGCCCGTTGGCAGCTTCTCGACCAGTTCGTTGAAGCCAACGATCATTTGCTGGTGACCAACGGACCCTATCGGCTGAAGGCCTGGTCGCCCGACACGTTCGTTTTCGAGGTCGTACGGGAGTTCACCTATCCCGTCGGACTCGGTACGTTCAACGGCTTTGCCGATCCGGCACGCGCGCTCATCCGCGCTATGGAGCGCGCAGGCGATCTCGTGCTGGTCAGCGCCGACGCCGAATTCGCCGTCAAGCAGCAACGCGACCATCGCCTCGTCCGCGCGCCGCTGCAGCCCGACACGCTGCGCGGCACGCTGCAGCCTATTCGGCCGGAATCGCACTATGTCATCATTGGCCAGGACGGCCGAGTAGCTGCCGTCGGAGGCCTGGTACGGCAACCGGACAATCGCTTTGCGGTGTCGCTGCCGACCACCCTTCAGCCGGGCGTCTATACGCTGTTCGCGGCGATCTTTCTCGATGGAAACACGATCAATCCCGCAATCGGACGCATCGAGCTGCGCAATGGCGGGACAATTGGCAAGGCCGGGCGAACCGGGGACGCGAGGGACGAGGAGAGAAAACCGTGACGATCTTCGTCATCCAGATTCTCAACTCTTTCTTTTACGCGGCAGTCCTGTTCCTGATCGCCGCGGGCCTAAGTCTCATCTACGGCGTCATGCGCATTGTCAATCTGGCGCATGGGGCGCTTTATGCGCTCGGCGCCTACGTTTCCGCCTGGATTGTCGGCAGTGCGGTCGGTCACGCGCTGGAAGGAACTCTCGGCCTGGCCGGAATGCTTCTCCTCCTCCCGCTCGGTGCGATTGCCATCGCGGCCGTCGGCGCCCTGATCGAGCCTACCCTGCTGCGCCCGCTCTATCAACGATCGGAGGAATATCACCTGCTGGTCACATTCGGTCTGCTCCTGATCCTCGAAGATGTCATGAAGCTCGTGTTCGGCCGCACGCCATTATCGGCCGGCACGATCATGGATCGGATGGGCAGCATCCCGGTTGGTCGCCTCATGTATCCCACTTACAATCTGTTCGTCGTCGCAGTCGGGATTGCTGCCGCGATCGGATTGTGGGCATTTATCTACCGCACCAAGTTTGGCGTCATACTGCGCGCTACCTCACAGGACCGGCGCATGGCTGCCGCGCTCGGCATCAATGTCAGCCGCGTCTATGTCCAGGCCTTCGCCATCGGCTGCTTCATGGCCGGCCTCGGCGGGGCGGTGGTGGTGCCGGCTCAGGCGGCGGTCCTTGGCCTGGGCATCGAGGTGCTTATCCTGGCCTTCGTGGTCGTCGTGATCGGTGGGCTCGGGAGCTTGCAAGGAGCGCTCGTCGGCGCGGTGATTGTGAGCTTCGTGCGCACCGCCGGCATCCAGTTCTTCCCGGAGATTGAACTCGCGGTTCTCTACCTGATTGCGGCCGCGGTCCTGCTCGTCCGTCCCACCGGTTTGTTTGGAAGGGCATGACGATGACGATGGCGGCCACTGGCACCTCGATTTGGCGGACCACCATCGACTCTGCACTCGTTCTCGTGATCCTTGCGATCCTGCCGCAGGTCGTCGATCCCTATCAAACGGTTCTGCTGACCTACGGTCTGATCATGGCGATTGCCGCACTCGGGTTCAATCTGCTGCTCGGCTACACCGGCCTTTTGTCGTTTGGGCATTCGGCCTATTTCGGCGCTGGCGCCTATCTGGTGGCATTCATCACGCGAGATCTCGGCGCGCACTCCATGGAGCTGTGCATCGTCGGGGGGATGCTCGGCACGCTGATCATTGCAGCGATTTTCGGATTCGTCTGCGTGCGGCACACACGCATTTTCTTCGGCATCCTGACGCTTGCGCTGTCGCAGGTCCTGTGGAGCCTTGCTTTCAAGTTCTTCTGGGTGACGGGCGGCACCGACGGCATCCGCGTACCCTATGCCAGTCTCACGCTGCTCGGCGGCCTGGTCGATTTCAAGGGGGGCGGCTCGTTTCAGCGTTTCATCTATGCCTACTATTATTACGTCCTTGCGCTGTTTGCCGTCTCCACGACCATCATGTGGGTGATCGCGCATTCACCGTTCGGCAAGGCGCTGCAGGCGATCCGCGACAACGAAACGCGCGCGCGGTTTGTCGGGATTTCGGTAAGGCGCTATCGCTGGATCGCTTTCATGATTTCCGGGATCTTTACGGGACTTGCCGGGATTCTGTGGGTTCCGCTCAACGGTCTCACCACGCCCGACATTCTCTATTGGCCATTCTCCGGCGAGATCGTGTTTATGAGTGTGCTAGGCGGATTCCGCTCTTTCACCGGTCCAATCGTCGGCGCGATGGCGTTCAACTACCTGAAGACCTACGCAATCGCTAGCACCGAGTATTGGCAGCTTCTGCTTGGCGTGGTGCTTGTCATTCTGGTGATGGCGCTACCCGCCGGCATCGTCGGAACGGCTGCGCAGCTCGCTGCAAAGCGCGGGAGATCGACGAAATGACCCTCCTGGAGACGGTCAGCCTGAAGAAATATTTCGGCGACACGCACGCGGTCGATGATGTCAACCTGACCATTGCGGAAGGCGAGTTCATTTCCGTGGTCGGCCCCAACGGAGCCGGAAAGACTTCGCTATGCAATGTCATCAGCGCCCATCTCGCTCCCGACTCCGGAAAGATCATCTTCAAGGGGCGCGACATGACCCATTCATCGGTGATCGAGCGAGTGAAAGCCGGTATCGCGCGCAGCTTCCAGCTGGTTAACCTGTTCGACGATCTGACGGCCTTCGACAACGTGGCGCTGGCGATATTCGCGCGCGACGGCAAGATAAGGAACATGGCGGCACTCGCCGACCGCGACCGCGAGGTCACTATCGAAGCTGACACGGTTCTTGATCAGTTCGGACTCGCCAGCAAGCGCAACGAGCCCGCGCGAGGTCTCGCGCAAGGCGAACGCAAACTCTTAGATGTGGCGCTCGCTTACGCGCTGCGGCCGAATCTCTTGTTTCTCGACGAGCCGACCAGCGGGGTGAGCACGCGGGAGAAGGACAAGATCATGGACATCATCGCTTCGGTCGTGCGCGGCGAAGGCATCACCGCCGCGATCATCGAGCACGATATGGACGTCGTCTTCAAGTATTCCAACCGAATTGTGGTGATGCACCAGGGGGCGATCCTTGCCCAGGGCACGCCGGACGCCATCAGAAACAATGACGATGTTGCGATGATCCTTCTCGGCTCTTCCGGGCCGGATGCATTTTCGCGAAAGGAATGATCGTGCTGGAGGTCAAGGCGATCCACACCTACCGCGGCCCCGCTCACATCCTCAACGGCGTTTCGCTGCGCGTGGACAGGCAGGAGGTCGTGTGCCTGGTCGGCCGTAACGGCGCCGGCAAGACCACGACGATCGAGAGCATTATGGGCTTCCTGGCGCTGCAGGCAGGGCAGATCGTGTTTGCCGATGAAGACTTGACGAGGCTTGCCCCGCACGAACGCGCCAAACGCGGAATCGGCTATTCGCCGGAGGATTGCGGCGTGTTCCCGGAACTGTCCGTCGACGACAATTTGATGATCAGCCGCTGGCTCGGGGATGAGGTGTCGCGCCGGCGGGACGGGGCTGTGCGTCCAGACCCGCAGACGCAGGCTTTCGCAGTCTTTCCCGAAGTTCGGGATCTGCTGCAACGCCAAGGTATGCAGCTGAGCGGCGGTCAACGCAAGATGGTCGCGATCGCACGTGCGATGATGTTGTCGCCGTCCCTTCTCCTGCTCGACGAGGCATTCGAGGGGCTCGCGCCGGTCGTGGTCAATCGGTTCACGGAAGCCGTCATGAAGATCAAGGCGATGGGTGTGTCCATCCTGATGGCGGAATCGCATCTCGCCGCCGCGTCCCGTATCGCCGACCGGCTCTACGTGATCGATCGCGGCGAGATCATCTTCCGCGGTTCGCCAAGCGATGCTCGCGGAGATGAAAGGGTTATGAAGGCCTTGCGCGGATGATTGCGCATCGTGGTACGCGCCCGCGCGATACGAATCTTCGTTTTGTTGGGAATGCCCATGAAGAGCCGCATAACGTTTGGACTTCTGTTGTCGGCTTTAGCCGTAATCGGGCCGGCGCGAAGCGGCCACGAATCGGCAGTTTATCCGTCTTTTTATCCGCATGAGATCGAGATTAAGACCGTCGCCCCGGATGCCGCCGGAAGCCTGCTACTGCAAGCCAAGATCCACGCCTATCTCGGAAACGAGCGCCGCTTTTCAGATTCGGTGGCGGATTTGGGCAGTGTGGAATCACTTGGGTCCCTGGTGGCGATCCGCGTCAACCCAATATCGTCATATGCGAAAGCGGATGCGACAGCTTGCGCAGCCGCGCATGCCGTTGCGCGAAAGATCAGCTCGAACAATCCGGATGTGATCCTGCATCCCTATCCGATCACACCGTTGCACGGCGATTACCTGTACCATGCCGATCTCGCCGAAACGGCGAAGCGACGCCTGCTCTCCGACACGGAGGCTTTTCCAACAATCCGGGATCTGAAGCTGAAGGCAGCGGACGCTGCCGCGAAACGGCTGCTCGGCACCGAGAAGGCGGCGCCGGAATCAGACTGGGACGTTGAAATCAGGGAAATCAACTTGCCCGAACTCGTTGCCTCGGCAACGACTGTGATCAACGGCTGGCTGGTCCCGCCAGCGGCGAGGGGCGGATGGTACCAGGCCTATCTCGTTCTGCACGACGCAATCGATGTCGGCACAAAGGAGCGCGTGGAAGCTGACCTGCAACGGATTCAGTCAGGCGATTTCACCGACCCGGTCGATCGCATCAATCTGGAACGGGCGCTGGTGACAGCCCTCATCGGCGACTGCCGTCAAGTCGTCATCGGCTACACGCTCAAGCGCGAATATTTCAATGCCGAATTCTCGGCCGGGATCGAGAACATCGCTTTCGATTCCATTAACGGCCTCAACGCAGCGATCTTCCTCCGTACGGTCAAGCTGAAGGACTTTCCCTGGAACGGCTGGCTCCGTGTCGGAATCGACGCGCGACCGACGTCGGCCTGGAATCCGATCACGGGCTTTTCCGACAGATTCGGACAACTGATGTGGTCCGCCGTCGCAGACCCGGCTCTGTTGCCGTCGCCCTATGACCAGGACTGGATGGCCAATCGGATCTCGGAGATCCAGGCCACCCCGCCGCGATGAGGAATTGCAGCGATGCCTTGCAGCACACTCTTTCGGGCATGTCTCCCGGGCACGGTGCTCGCCTGGGCAACCGGAGCGACCATCACCGGGGCGTTTGCCGCGGAGCTCACATTCGACTTCCACATCGAGCGCGGGCGGGTGATGGAGAGCACGCAGGTCATCCGGATCAACCAGGGCGATGACGTCAAGCTGCGATGGCACACGGATCGATCAATCATCCTGCATCTGCACGGTTATGACATTGAAAGGAAGATCGAGCCCGGCACCGTCGGTGTGATGGAATTCGTCGCGTACGCCACCGGGCGGTTTCTAGTGGAAGTCCATGGGTCGTCTGGGATCGGCGGCCACTCTCACGGGGAAGCTCCCCTTGTTCGTATCGAGGTCTATCCGTGACCAGAACCGCCATAACGACCCGATGCAGGCTGGCCGCGGCTGCGGCCCTGCTTATTGGCGTCACACCGGCCGGCGCGCACGGCTTCGGCCAGCGTTACGATCTCCCCCTGCCCTTGTCTCTGTATCTTTTCGGCGGCGCGGCTGCGGTCGTGTTCTCTTTCGTGGTGGTCGGCCTGTTTGTACGCCGCGCGCAGCCTGCACGCGCCTATTCGCGCATCGATCTGTTCGACTATCCGCTCGGAAAAGTCGTCGCGGCGTTGGGCGTTCCGCTTAAGCTGATCGCTCTCGTCCTGTTCGCCGCGATGCTGGTGGCGGGTTTTTTCGGCGATCAAAATCCTTACCGCAATCTCGCACCCACGCTGGTCTGGATCATCGCCTGGGTCGGCCTCGCCTATGTTTCGGCGTTCGTCGGAAATATCTGGCCGCTTATCAATCCATGGCGAACTGCCTTCGACGGCGTTGAGATGGTGTACAGGCGCGTTTGTGGCCGCAATCTCGCACTCGGCAGACCGTATCCCCTGGCACTCGGTGTCTGGCCCGCGGTGCTCCTGCTGCTGACCTTTTCCTGGATCGAACTCGTCTATCCGACACCTGCTGTGCCGTTACACCTAGCTTCCTTCGCGCTTGGTTATTCCGCGCTGACCTGGACCGGAATGTATCTGTTCGGCAGCGAGGCCTGGCTGCGGCATGGCGAGCTCTTCACCGTTGTATTCGGTACTTTCGCGCGCTTTGCGCCAACAGACATACGCACGGCCCCGCCGAAACCGCAATTTCGGTTGCGAGGATTTGGCACGGGCTTGGCCTGTCGCGAGCAGATTTCGCCATCAATGATGGCATTCGTGCTGCTGCTCCTGTCGAGCGTTCTTTACGACGGCCTGATTGCGACTCCCGAATGGTCGGTGACGGAATCCGCGATCATCGCGCGTTTATCTGATGTCGCCGAGCTCGGCCCGGTAGCCCTACGAAGCGTCGGCCTGCTCGGGTTTTGGCTCCTGTTCCTGTCAGCCTATTGGATGGTGAGCATCATCATAGCCGCGGTGACGGAGTGGCAATTTTCGCCGCGGCAGATCGCCCAGAGTTTCGCCCTGACGCTGATCCCAATCGCGCTCGGCTATCACCTTGCGCATTACCTCGTATACTTCCTGGTCCAGGGGCAATACATCGTTCCGCTGCTTTCCGATCCTTTCGGCTACGGCTGGAACCTGCTCGGGACCGCGAGTTACCGGCCGAACATTGCAATCGTAGGGGCGCGCTTCGCCTGGTACACGGCGGTCGCGGCCGTCCTTTTCGGACACATCACGGCAGTCTATCTCGCGCATTTGCAGGCGATGCAGACATTTTCCGCGCGCAAGCGCGCGTTGGCCTCTCAGATTCCGCTCACCGCGCTGATGGTGGTCTACACCTTCGTCAGTCTGTCGATCCTGGCCGAGCCGATCGTCGAGCGGAGCAGGCCATCCGCGCAACCATCGACCGTGGCGGAGAATATGATTGCGATCCCCGCAGACGCCGTACTGCCTGATCCCGACAATAGCCACCTCCAGGCCATCGGCCCCGGCAAATTCGCCAGGACGAAACTGGTCTATCGCCTGCTCGGCTCCGCGTTCCACGACGGGACGAGGATGACAGCGGCCGATCTGCTCTACCCCTACATCTTTGCATATCGCTGGGGCGTTCGTGGCGATGGCCGCGAGACGCATTACGATCAATCAATCGATACCGCGACCGCGCCGATACGTCGCCAGCTTGCCGGATTGCGGGTCGTGGGCAGCGAAACCGCGTCCCGGTCGATCAGAGTCGGCGACGTCGATTTCCTCCGCGAAGTCTTCACGATCGAGGTCTATACGACCAGCGCGCCGACGAGCCCGGAACGGGAGGCGGTCCCGGCGCCGCCCTGGAGCACGCTGCCCTGGCATCTTCTTGTCCTGATGGAAGAAGCGGTTGGCCGAAACTGGGCGGCATTCTCGCAGGCCGAGGCCGTTCGCCGCAGCGTCGAATGGCTGGACCTCGTCCGCTCGCAAGCGCTGAAGGAGCGGCTCGCGGCCTTGAGCGAGAGCTTCGAGCGTGAAGGCTACCGGCCGGAAGCGTTGCGCACCCTTGTCGGCGTTGACGAGGCACGCAGGCGATGGGCGGCGCTCTCAGCCTTCTACAAGGCCAATGGCCATTTTCTGGTGACCAATGGGCCCTATCAGCTCAAGAGCTGGTCGCATGACGGCGTCGTGCTCTCCGCGTTCAGGGACTTGAGCTACCCGCTGGGTGTAGGCTCCTATGACTCTCACGCGATCCCGCGTCGCGGATTCATCACTGCGGTGGACTCGACCGGCGATGGGGTCCGATTGTCGGGCGATATCGAAATGATCGACAAGTTTCAGCGCAGTTATCGCCTTAAGCGCGTGCCACTCTCATCCATACCGCCGGACGTGCTGAAACGGACGCCCCCGGAGTGCCGGTTCGTGGTCGTCGACGATCGAAAGCGTGTGGTGCTCGCCGGCGCTGCCCCTCTTGGCGAAAGCTCCTCGTTCCAATTCGATTTCAAGAACCGGTTGCCGGTCGGCCGTTACACGATGTTCGCGGCCGTTACACTCAACGGCAATGTCATGAACGCCGATATTCGCCAGATACCGATCGTCGTTTCGACCGGTGCAGAAGGCCAAGGGTCCCAAGTGAGCACAACGGGCACACCTTAAGTGATGATATTGGCCTCCGGCGCTCGGAGCTCCGCGCTCGAAGTTGTTGCGGCACGGCGTCAGGACGACGATTCAACCTGTCTGCGGCATTGCACGCAAAGGTCCTGCGACACTACCAATGTGGCAAGTCCTTGGGGTGGCTGCTAGAATAGCTCGCAGAGAAAATCGGGAGGGTGTCTTGGCGCCGCTCCTGCAGATCAAGGATTTGCATACCGAGTTCCGGACCGGCGCGGGCGTTGTACGAGCCGTCGACGGGGTTTCTTATACCGTCGAGCAGGGCGAGACAGTCGCGATCGTCGGCGAGAGCGGGTCGGGCAAGTCCGTCGGGGCGCTGTCAATTCTGCGCCTGATCCCCGATCCGCCTGGGCGGATCACGCGAGGAGAGATTCTGTTCGACGGCCGCGACCTCATGCAGCTCTCGGACACGCAAATGCGTGAGGTGCGCGGCGGCGACATCGGCATGATCTTCCAGGAGCCGATGACATCATTGAATCCCGTTCTCACCATCGGCCGGCAGATCACCGAGACGCTTGAGCAGCACCGCCGTGCCGATTCCGCTGCGGCGTACAAGCGCGCCATCGAGCTCCTCGGCCTGGTCGGCATCGCCGATCCGGCCCGCCGCCTCAAGCAGTATCCGCACCAGCTCTCGGGTGGCATGCGCCAGCGCGTCATGATCGCGATCGCGATCGCCTGTGATCCCAAGCTCATTATCGCGGACGAGCCGACGACTGCGCTCGACGTGACCATCCAAGCGCAGATCCTGGAGCTTATGAACGGCCTGACGCGCCGACTCAACGTGGCGCTCATCATTATCACGCACAATCTCGGCGTGGTGGCGCGCTACGCCAAGCGGGTCAACGTCATGTATGCCGGGCGCATCGTCGAGAGCGGCCTGGCAGCGGCGATCTACCACCACCCGCGCCATCCTTACACGATGGCATTGCTGCGGTCGGTGCCTCGGCTCGATCGTCCGCGCCAGGCGCGCCTCGACCCGGTGAACGGCCAGCCCCCCGAGCTCACGCGCCTCGACCAAGGCTGCGCATTCCGCCCGCGTTGCCGCTTCGCGGTGGACGCCTGCGCTCAGGTGCGGCCGCCGCTTGAGCAGGCAGGGCCAGCCAGCCACCTTGCGGCGTGCCTGCGCAGCGAGGAGATCGTCGCCGCGGCAGGAACGGTGGCATGAGGACGCCCGTAACCCACGCTCCGACGCTCCTCGAGGTGAAGGGGCTGCAGAAGCTGTTCCCGGTCACCGAGGGCGTCCTCGCGCTCCGCGCGGCCGGCGAGGTGCGCGCGGTCGACGGCGTCGATTTCACGCTTCGCCGGGGGGAGACGCTGGGGCTGGTGGGCGAGAGTGGTTGCGGCAAGACGACGACCGGCCGGTGCATCCTGCTGCTCGAACGGCCGACCGCCGGCGAGATCCTCTATGACGGCGTCGACCTCACCAAGCTCGGCTACAAGCAGCTCCGGGCGCTGCGGCGCCGCATCCAGGTCATCTTCCAGGATCCATACAGCTCGCTCAATCCGCGCATGAGGGTCGGCGACATCATCGCCGAGCCGATGAAGGTCCATGCCATCGAGCTCGATGCGGCCCGCCGCGCGGCCCGGGTGCGCGAGCTGCTCGCGATCTGCGGCCTCAGTCCGAATTTTGCCGATCGCTACCCGCACGAGATGTCAGGCGGCCAGCGCCAGCGCGTCGGGATCGCGCGCGCGCTCGCGCTCAATCCCGAATTCATCGTCTGCGATGAGGCCGTATCCGCCCTCGACGTGTCGATCCAGGCGCAGATCGTCAACCTGCTCGAGGATCTGCGCGAGCGCTTCCGCCTCACCTATCTGTTCATCGCACACGATCTCTCCCTGGTGCGGCATCTCTGCCAGCGCGTCGCGGTGATGTATCTCGGCCGCATTGTCGAACTCGCGGATTGCGACGAGCTGTTCGACAACGCGCTGCATCCCTACACCCGGGCGCTTCTCGACGCCGTGCCGGTGCCGGATCCAAGCGTCGAGGCCGGTCGCAGGTTGCGCCCCGTGAAGGGAGAGGTGCCGAGCCCGATCAATCCGCCCTCGGGCTGCGCGTTTCATCCGCGCTGCCCGATCGCGGTCCAAAGCTGCAGCCGGGTCCGCCCTGAGCTGCGGGAGGTGCGACCCGGCCACTGGGTGGCCTGCAGCGAGGTGCGTTAGATTCGGTCGAGCTGTGGCGCTTTCCACGAAGGACCGCCGCACGCTTCGCCGGACACCCGATTGAGAGGTGGCTCTAAGCATTGATCCCAATAACCAATCCATCCCCAATAACAAGGAAGGAAGGAAAAGGAGGAGGCAAATGATCAGGACATTATTGGCGGCAGCCGGTCTTGGCGCTGCTCTTTGCATCGCGCCTCTCACGAACGCGGCCGCTCCGGCAGCTGCCGACACCCCGAAGCGCGGAGGGATACTCACTTTCATGATCCCGGCGGACGCTCCGCCGAGTTTCGACGGCCACCGCGAGACCACCTATGCGACCGTGCACGCGGTTGCGCCATTCTACAGCGTGCTTATCAGGATTAACCCGGACAACCCGTCGTCGACCACCGATTTCGTCTGTGATCTTTGCACCGAAATGCCGACGCCGACCGACGGAGGGAAGACCTACACCTTCAAGATCCGGGAGGGCGTGACATTCCACGACGGCTCGCCGCTCACCGCCGCGGACGTTGCGGCGAGCTGGCAGGAGATCATACATCCCCGCGAGGGCATGTCGAGCGCACGCGAGAGCTACTTCATCATGGTCGACAAGGTCGAGGCGTCGGATGCGACGACCGTGGTGTTCCGGCTGAAGTTCGCGACCAACGCTTTTCTGCCCTCGCTCGCCGATCCCTTTGCTTGGATCTACAAGAAGGAGATCCTCGACAAGGATCCGCGCTGGTTCGAGAAGAACATTATGGGCTCCGGCCCGTTCAAGTTCGCCGGCTACGAGATCGGCCAGTCGATCAAGGGGGTGCGCAATCCCGACTATTATCACAAAGGACGGCCTTATCTCGACGGATTCATCGGCATCTTCGCGGCCAAGCAGGCCGTGCGGGTCGATGCGATCCGCGCCGACCGCGCCGCGGTCGAGTTCCGCGGCCTGCCGCCCTCAGCCCGCGACGAGCTCGTGCGCGAGCTCGGCGACCAGATCACCGTTCAGACCAGCGATTGGAACTGCGGCAACCTGGTGACCCCCAACCACAAGCGGAAGCCGTTCGACGACGTGCGGGTCCGCCGGGCGCTTGCGCTGGCGATCGACAGCTGGCACGGCGCGCCGGCGCTCGCCAAGATCGCCACCGTGCATACGGTAGCCGGCATCGTGTTTCCGGGATCGCCGCTGGCGGCGACCAAGGAGGAGCTGCAGACGTTAGCCGGGTTCTGGCCGGATATCGGGAAATCGCGCGAGGAGGCCAAGCGCCTGCTCAAGGAGGCAGGGGCCGAGGGACTCAAATTCGAGCTGATGAACCGAAACGTCGACCAGCCCTACAAGTATGTCGCCACCTGGCTAATCGACGAGTGGAGCAAGGTTGGATTGCAGGTCACGCAGCGCGTGCTGCCGACCGGTCCGTTCTTCGACGCGCTGCGTCATGGCACCTTCGATGTGACCGTGGACTTCAACTGTCAGAGCGTCGTGAACCCGCTCATGGACATCGGCAAGTTCTTGCCGCACTCGGTCTATGCCGAGAACTACGGCAACTATGACGACGAGAAGGAGATTGCCCTCTATCAGGCGCTGCTTCACGAGACCGATACCGTCAAGCAGCGATCGATGATCCGCGAGTTCGAAAAATACGTTCTCGACACCCAGGTTCACATGCTGATGACGCCGTGGTGGAATCGCATCATCCCCGCCCGGTCGTATGTGAAGGGCTGGAAGATCAGTCCGAGCCATTACCTCAATCAGGATTTGGCCAACGTGTGGCTCGACAAATAGGCTGCGCCATGCCGCGATACCGGTCCGCAACCGCTGACTGGCATCGCGGTGCGGTCAGGATCGGACGCTCAGGATGTACCGGTATATCGTGAACCGGGTGCTTCTCGTGATCCCGACGTTGGTCGGAGCGGCGGCGCTCGTGTTCGTGCTGATGCGCCTCATTCCAGGAGACATCTGCGAGGTCCGACTCAGCTCCGGTGGCGGAAGCGTCGACCCGCGCGCCGTGGCGCTTTGCCACGCCGAGCTCGGACTCGATCGTCCGCTAATTCTACAGTTCCTGGACTTTGTGTGGGGCTTCTTTCGCCTCGACTTCGGCACCTCGATGTGGTCGGGCAAGCCCGTCGCCGAAGAGATCGCAGCGCGCTTGCCGATCTCGCTCGAGATCGCCGTGATGGCAACCGTGGTTGCCATCGCCATCGCAGTCCCGCTCGGGACCATCTCGGCATTGAAGCAGAACAGCTGGATCGACCATGTGGTCCGCACGACCGCCATCGCAGGCATCGCGACGCCGTCGTTCTGGCTGGGGATCGTCGCCATCCTGGCCGTTCTCGACATCTCGCATGCAGTATTCGGCACGCCCTGGATGCCCCCGATCGACTACGTCCCGTTCTGGCAGGATCCACTTCGCAACCTGTCGATGGTGATTCTGCCGGCGGTTACCGTCGGCTACCGCTACGCCGCTGTCACCATGCGGATGACGCGTTCGGCGATGCTGGAGGTGCTGCGCGAGGATTATATCCGGACCGCCCGCGCGAAGGGTCTGCTCGAACGGCTCATCATCAACCGGCACGCGCTCAAGAACGCGCTGCTGCCGGTCGTGACCCTGATCGGCATCGAGTTCGCCTTCCTGATCGGCGGCCTCGTGGTGACCGAGCAGGTGTTCAACCTCAATGGCGTCGGCCGCCTGTTCGTGCTGGCCGTCCAGAATCAGGACTATACGCTGACGCAGGCTCTCGTCATGCTCACGGTCGCAGTCTTCGTGTTCGCAAATCTCGTGGTCGATCTGCTCTATGCGTGGCTCGATCCGCGCATCCGCTACGGCTAAAGAGTGGGAGCTCGCACGATGGTCGATCTCACGCCGCCCTGCGCTTCCGCCGTCGACACCGCGGCGGAGAGCCCGCGCCCGTCGCGCGAAGGCATCATCGGCTTTTGCCGCCGCCAGCCGCTCGGCACGGTCGGCCTGGTGCTGGTGCTGGTCATGGCGGTCGCAGGCCTCTCGGCCGAGTGGATCGCCCCCTACAATCCAACGTCGAACGATTTCGCCGCCATGACGGAACCGCCGAGCTGGGCGCACCTCATGGGCACCGATCAGTTTGGCCGCGACCTGTTCTCCCGCATCGTGTTCGGCGCGCGCACCGCCTTGATCGTGGGATTCTCGTGCGCGATCATTGGGGGCGGCGCCGGCCTCGTGCTTGGCGTGGCAAGCGCCTATTTCGGCGGCCGCCTCGACCTCGTCCTGCAGCGCGTCATGGATGTGGTAATGGCCTTCCCACTGATCATCATGGCGCTCGCCGTCATCGCCATCTTCGGCAGCGGCGTCTACAACGTGATCGTGGCGATCACAATTCCGCTCATCCCCCGTTGCGCGCGGGTCGTGCGCTCGAGCGCGCTTGCGATCCGGGAGGTGCCTTATATCGATGCTGCGCGCGCCTGCGGCTTCGGCCACACGCGCATCATACTTCGCCACATGGTGCCGAATGTGCTTGCGCCGTTTCTGATCATGCTGACCGCATTCGTCGGCCAGGCGATCCTGGCGGAGGCATCGCTATCCTATCTTGGGCTTGGCGTGCAGGAGCCGACGGCAGCATGGGGCCTGATGTTGCAGGGAGGCGCCGAGGAATACGCCTCGACGGCGCCATGGATCGCTATCTTTCCAGGCCTAGCGATCGCGCTCACCGTTTTCGGCTTCAGTCTGTTCGGCGACGCGCTGCGCGATGCCCTGGATCCCAAGCTGCGCGATCGCTGATCGGGTGGGAACATCAAAATCAGGTAGAATCGGCGAAGAGCAGCAATTACGCCCTGCGCACTACGCGCCTACGTGTCGCCGTCTGACGAATGCAATGGCGGGAAGCTGAGACAAGGCGTTGGGAAATCGTGGAATAGCGTAGGAAATCGTAGAATTGGTAGCGGGGGAGTGCTACCGCCTTTCCCACCGGCCGAACCCGCGATACTGTCTTCGCCTCAGATATTCGCGCCCATGACCGCTCATAGAAATACCAAGGATATCCAAGGCACGAACGTGATCAGCAACAAGCCGATGAAGAGCCAGGCGAGATAGATCCAGATGCGGCGCAGGCCGGCATCCGGCGGCACGCCGCCGATGATGCAGGCCGCGTAATAGCAAAGGCCGAACGGCGGCGCGAACAGGCCGAGGCCCATCGCCAGGATCACCACCATCGCATAGTGCACCTCATTGATGCCGAACGTTGCTGCCACCGGGAACAGCAGCGGCCCGAACAGCACGATCGCCGGAATCCCCTCCAGCACGCTGCCGAGCACGATGAAGGCGACCACCGAGATCAAGAGGAAGCCCCAGGCGCCGCCGGGCACGCCGGCCATGCGCGCGGCCAGTTCATGCGAGAAACCGGACTGCGCCAGCGCCCAGGCCATCGCACTCGCTGCTCCCACGATGAACAGGATCGAGCCGGAAAGCGAAGCGGTCTGCACCAACATCGGCAGCACGTTCTTCCAACTCAGGCTGCCGCGATAGATGATCAGGCCGAGCACGAGGCAATAGGCAATGCCGATTGTCGAGACTTCGGTCGCGGTCGCATAGCCCTCGACCACCGCGCTGCGGATCAGGAACGGCAGCGCCAGCGCCGGCAACGCCGCCCAGAACGTCTTCGCCATGACAGACATCGGCGCCCGTGCGACCTTGACCGCGGCATTCTCCTCGGCACCCGCCCGGTAGCGAGCAACGAAGGCGAGCACGATTGCCAGCACGATTCCGGGCAGGATGCCGGCGGTGAACAGCGCGGCGATCGACACGCCGGTGACGGAGGCGATCGCGATCAGCACGATCGATGGCGGAATGGTCTCGCTCATCGCCCCGGACGCGGCCAGCAGCGATACCAGCTCGCCATCCTTCATCCCGCGCTTGCGCATCTCGGGAAACAGCACCGGCGCGATCGCCGCCATGTCGGCGGTTTTCGAGCCGGAGATGCCAGAGACCAGCAGCATCGCACCGAGCATCACATAGGACAGCCCGCCGCGGACGTGGCCGAGCACCGATGCCAGGAACGCGACCATCACCCGCGCCATGCCGGTCTGCTCGACCAACTGTCCCAGCAACACGAATAGTGGCACCGCGAGCAGGATCAGCGAGCTCATGCCTTCGTCGATCCGCCCGACAACGACGAGCAGTGGCGTCCTCGTTGTCGTGAGCAGGAAGGCCACGGTCGCAAGACAGAAGGAAAATGCGATGGGAACGCCAGCCATCACGGCGCAGGCAAGCAGGCCGACGAAGAAGATCAGCAAGTTCCAGTTGCCGAGCGGCTTCAGCGACGGCCCCGCGAGATAGAGCGCACCAGCGACCGCAGCAAACAGCAGCGCAACGGCCAGCAAATCTCCCGCCGAACGCTTGACCAGCGTCAGGCAGATGCTGGCCAGCGCGATGATACAGCCGACCGGGATCGCCGCAGCGCGGACCATGCCCGACCAGCCGAGCGCTGGCGTCTCGACGAAAGCCTGGTCCTCCACATACTCCAGTGCGGGATGCAGGATGATCGCAAGGAACAGCGCGACGGCCCCGGCAGCAAGCGTCGAGGTGAAGGCCTCGGCGCGCGGCGACAGATACGACGTGAAGAAGGTCAGGCGCATATGCGCCGAGCGCTGCACGGCGATCGCGCTGCCCAGCATCGCCAGCCACAGGAACAGGATTGACGCGAGCTCGTCCGACCAGATGATCGGCCGGTGGAAGATGCCGCGCGCGACGATACCGGCGAACAGGATGATGACCTCTGCGACCACCGCGATCGCGGCCGGGATCTCGACCAGCCAGCGCAGCCCCTGCTCCAGCCAGCGTCCCCGCAAGGAAGCTGCCTCGCCGAGCGCCACCGTCTCCGGCATGCCGATGGCCGCGCTCATGCCAGCGCCCCGGCCGCGGCCTCCAGAATCTTCCAATTGTCCTCGCCGAACTTGCCGCGCCATTCCTTGTAGAAGCCGGCGGCGGAGAGACCCTTGCGGAACGCCTCCTTGTCCGATGCTTCGAAGGTGATGCCCTTGGCGATCAGTTGGTCCTTCAGCGTCAGATTGAGCTTTGCCGTGTCAGCGCGCTGCTCCATCGCAGCCTGGTCGAATTCCTTGCGGACCAGCGCCTGCAGATCGTCGGGCAGCGCCTTCACCGAGCGGCGGTTGCCGAGGATGAAGAACGGATCCCAGATGTGGTTGGTCTCGGAGATGTACTTCTGCACCTCGTAGATCTTGCCGGCCTCGATGGTCACGAGGCCATTCTCCTGTCCGTCGACCAGATGGGTCTGCAGCGCCGTGTACAATTCGTTGAAGTTGATCGAGGTCGGATTGGCGCCGAGCGACTTGAACAGCGAGGTGAAGATCGGCGACACCGGCACGCGGATCCGATAACCGGCGAGATCGGCCGGCGTCTTGATCGGTTTTGCAAACGACGAGATCTGCCGGAACGTGTTGTCGGCCGGCTTGGCCATCACAAGCGCGCCGGTCTTCTCGATCTGCGCCGCGATCAGCTTGCCAAGATCGCCGTCCATCGCAGTCCAGACCTGGCTGTAGTCGGAGAAGGCGAAGCCGACATTGGCGATGCCGGCGACCGGCGCCACCGTCGACAGCACGGAGCCGGCGATATTAAGGAAATCGACTCCGCCACTGCGAATCTGCGTCAGCAGGTCGGTGTCCGAGCCGAGCTGCGAGGCCGGAAAGAACTTGATCTCCAGCCGCCCGCCACTCGCCTCCTTGATCCGCTTCACGGCCTGATCGAGCCGCGTGTTGATCGGTTGCGTCAGCGACTGGCCGGTGGCGAGCTTGTACTCGAATTCCGCCGCATGTGCCGGCCTTGTGCGGATCGCGACCAGAGGGACGGCCGCGGCAGCAACCATGAAACTGCGGCGTGAGATCGTATGGCGCTTGCCCGGCATCGGTCGTTCTCCCCTGGTGCGGCGCCTTTTGGCGCGCGTGTTCAGTGCCGCGTCCGCAGGACTTGCTGCGGCGGTGTCATCGAATGGGTTGTCTGGTGAAAGGGCTCTAAGCCTTGTGTTCCTTCCCCCCGGGCGGATCGGCGGCCAGCGCCGTCCTGTTTCCTCGTCAGCCCCGTCTGTCGCGGGTTGCCTTGAGGGTGAAGCCTAGATCGCTGGTCATGCGCGACAATTGAATTATATTCGCCGTCACTTTAGCTGGCCTAAAAGGTTTCCTGATGCAGATACCCTTCCGCGCCATCATCGTCTTCCACGCGGTGGCGCGCGCGGGTTCGATTTCCCGCGCGGCGGACGAATTGCGGGTGACGCCCTCGGCGGTCAGCCAGCAGATCCAGGCGCTGGAGCTGCATCTCGGCACCGCGCTGACCTCGCGGATCGGGCGCAACATCACCCTGACCGAAGCCGGCGAGCGCTATTTCGAGATGATCAGCCGCGAGATCGAGCACGTCACCGACGTGACGCAGCATGTCCGCGGCATCCGCTCCGCCACCACATTGACGGTGCGCGCAGCCCCCAGCGTGTCGAGCAAATGGCTGTTGCCGCGGCTCGCGAGCTTCGTTGACGCCAACCCGGATATCGAGTTGCGACTCGACGGCACCAATGAGCCGACCGACTTCCACAAGGAAAATGTCGACCTCGAGATCCGCCACGGTGAAGGCGGCTGGCCGGGCCTGTTCGTCGAGAGCCTCGGCAAGGAGCGATTCTTTCCACTGTGCGCGCCGTCGTCTTTTGCGGCGGGCAGCCTTTCCGCCGCCGACCTGCTCAAGCACCGGCTGATCCATTCGGTGAAATCGCAGATGCAGTGGCCGCGCTGGTTCACGGAGGCCGGCATCGAGCCGACCGAGCGCTGGAAGCGCGTGCTGTTCGACCGTAGCCACATGGCGATCGACGCCGCTGTTGACGGGCTCGGCATCGGGCTGGAAAGCGAGCTGTTGGCCTGGCGCGAATTGCGCGACGGCCGCCTGGTCTGTCCGGTGAAGGATCCGCCGGCTATCGCGCTGACCACGCAGTGGATCGTCTGCCCGCACGGCCATCTGCGCCACCGCAAGACCCGCACCTTCCTCGACTGGCTGCGCAAGGAGCGCGACAGTTGGCACGAGCGAATAGTTTAGCGTGTCTACATCGTCGCGGCAGATAATCTGAATTGCCCTCGGATTCGCCGCTGCCTAACGTTTCCCGCGAAACGGCGGACACAGCCGTCGTCCGAGGAACGTCAAGGAACAATCTCATGAATCTCCATCGCATGCTGCTGGAGCGCAAGGCTGCCGGCAAACCGATTACTATTGGGCTGATCGGGGCCGGAAAGTTCGGCCTGATGTTCCTGTCGCAGGTGCGCCAGACCGACGGCATGCATCTGGTCGGCGTCGCCGACCTCAACACCGCCCGCGCCCGTTCGCAGCTCAAGCTCGGCTGCTGGCCCGAAGAGCAATATGCAGCCACCTCGATCGACGACGCGCTGAAGCACGGCCGTACCATCGTCACCGACAATGCCGACGCCCTTATCACCCATCCGGCGATCGAGGTCATCGTCGAGGCGACCGGCGATCCCGGCGCCGGCATCCGCTTTGCGATGAAAGCGATCGAGAACGGCAAGCACATCGTGATGGTCAATGTCGAGGCGGATGCGGTCGCAGGCCCCATCCTGGCGCGCAAAGCGCGGCAGGCTGGCGTCGTCTACTCATTGGCCTGGGGCGACCAGCCGGCACTGATCGCCGATCACGTCGATTGGGCGCGCGCGGCCGGCTTCAGGGTCGTCGCCGCCGGCAAGGGCACGCGCTACCACCCGACCTATCACCAGTCGACGCCGGATACGGTGTGGGACATCCTCGACAAATACATGAAGATCAAGGATCGCAACTCGATCAATCCAAAGATGTTCAACTCCTTCGTCGACGGCACCAAGTCGGGCATCGAGATGACCGCGGTCTGCAATGCGACCGGCCTGCATGCGCAGAGCGAAGGCCTGTCGTTCCCGCCCGCCACCCGCTTCGAGCACGCCGAGATCTGCAAGCCGAGATCCGACGGCGGTACGCTGGAGAAGTCTGGCGTCACCGAGGTCACCTCGTCCGTCTATCGCGACGGCACCGACGTGCCACAGAGCCTCGTGATGGGCACCTATGTCGTGTTCGAGACCGACAGCGCCTATTCCGAGGAATGTTTTCGCGAGTACAGCATGCTGCCGGACAAGACCGGCAAATATGCTTCGCTCTACCGTCCGATCCACATGATCGGGCTCGAGCTCGGCATCTCCGTTGCGTCGGCGGCACTGCGCAAGGAGCCGACCGGCGCGCCGATCGTGTTCAACTCGGACGTGGTTGCGACCGCCAAGCGCACGCTGAAGGCCGGCGAGATGCTCGACGGCGAAGGCGGCTTCTGCGTCTGGGGCAAGCAGACGCCGGCTGAGGCCTCGCTCAAGCAGGGCTATCTTCCGCTCGGCCTGGCCCACCACGTCAAGCTCAAGACCGAGATCGAAGAAGGTCAACGGCTGAAGTGGGAGGATGTGGAGTACGATCCGGACAGCCTCGCCGTGCGCGTCCGTCGCGAGATGGAAGCGGCCTTCCGCCAACCGAATGTCGCCTCGTGATCGAGCGACGGTCCGCAAAGCACGGACTGCATCGAAGTGGCGGCCCGCGAGAATCGCTTGCGGTCCACATCCCGTCGGCCGCCCTTCGATCCCTTCAGTCAATATCTGCGATAGCCTGTCGCCGCTGCGTCCACCCCACTCGGACTCGCGACGCTGCCTGAGCGTTACAATCGGGCGAAGGAGTTCGTGGAAAATCGGAGTAAAGTGCTCAACATCGTAGATTTGGTAGCGGGGGAGCGACTCGAACCCCCGACATCATTCTTTCTCTTCACTGTGATCGGCAGAGCTCTTCGGCGTAGACCGAACACTGAGCGCTGCCGGCCAGCAGCACGATCAGCCCTCAAGTCGCACGTCAGCGCCTTGCCCTTGCGGCCCGACTCTCCAACGCGTCCAAACTTGCGCGGATCTGACATCACCCAAAGAGCGACGATCCGCGCTTGCTCTCGATAGATATTTCTTGATCTCCCGGTGCACACGTTGTGCACACAGCGCCTCCTAACTACTTGAAACGCTTCAATTCTCGCTCCAATCCATCATCGTCCAGTTTGAGCCAGGTCCAGCCAAAAAGATCACCGCAGATCAACGGCGGTCCGCTTTGCGCTGAAAGCTGCCGATCCCACCGGGTCAGCGCCCCGCGATGGCTGCCGCCAAAACGAGTGCTAATCGAGCCTGGGGGACGCAGGCAAGGTGTTGGAGCGAAAGGCACCAACACCTGCTCTTCAACCTGCTCGGTCGCGTCCCAACAATTCTAGATGCGACCAAGTTCAATCTATGCGTGCCAAGCTGCTCCGATCGCGTTCTTGAGCGCCGTGTCACTCGGTAGCGTATGATTGCTGGAATTCGTCGGATCAAACCCCGTGTTGTTGGCCGAATAGACTGCCATCGCCTGCACGAGCTGCGAGATTTGGCTATCGATCTTGAGGCCACCGGCCACGATCTCCTGCAAAGCGCCCGAGCTGCCCGCGAACCAGTTGCCGATCGTGGTGCTCGTGTTCGTTCCTAGGAGATCGATCTTCAGGTCATTGCCCGCCTGCTCAAACCACAGGTTCTGGTTGGTGATCCCGCTGAGGAAATCAATCTCGTTCTTCGAGCCCGTTGCTGGTGACAGGTTGATTTGCGCCTGCCCCGTGCTTGTCGTGACCTGATACACATTGGCCCTCGCGCCGCCATATGCAGACTCCGCACCCGCGGCGAGCTGGAAGATGTTCGAACCGTAGTCGTTGCCGGTGAGGACCGCGTTTGTCGAACTACCGGACCAAGTGAAGGTGGAGGTGGTATCGACCAGGTTCGACCTGTTCCAGGTGCTGCCATTCGCGAACTGAATGTGCGTAAGCCCCTGGATCTGACTGCCATCTCCCCAGTACTGGAAATTCACCCGGAAGGAGTCTCCCGTCGCCGGCACGCTCAGCGTCATCGCGTCGCCGCTACGGCTGAACTGGACTTCCCACGGATTGATGTCGTTGAGCACCAACGTGTCGTCCCGGTTGTAACCCGAACCGGGGTTGGTCAACGTATCGTGCCCGTAACCCTTGGCGAAGACGATCCGGTCGGAGCCAGTGCCGGAAACCGTGAGGGTATCGTCGCCCGCTCCCGCATCGGCAGTAACGCCGGTCGCCGGAAGGGTGATCGAGTCATTCCCGGAGGTGCCCCGGACCCAGGCGTTGGTAGCGATCGTCGTTCGATCCCACACCGTTCCGTCCGCGAACTTGATGGAACCGATGCCGTAACTGAGACCGTCGCCATAGAACTGCCAGAGCGCCGTAAACGTATCTCCCGTCGCGGGCAACTTCACAATCAGCTGATTCCCCGATCTCGACAGCACGACGTCGGACGGGAGGAGCCCTGTCAGATCGAGGACGTCGCTGCGCACGTAGCCGTTGCCGGGGTTGTCCAGCACGTCGTGACCGGAGCCGGCGGTGAACACGATGCGATCGGAACCATTACCCGAGACACTCAGCGTGTCATCGCCCGCGCCAGCATCGACCGTCGCCGCGTTCACGGGAAGGCCGATCGAGTCATTCCCCGTAGTCCCCCTGACCCAGGCGTTCGACGCGATAAACGTGTAATCCCAGGTGGTCCCATCCACGAACTGGATGGCACTGATCCCATAAGAATTGACGTCGCCGAAGACGAGGTCGTTGTGGATCGTGATCGCGTCGGTCGTATCGTTGCGGAACTTGACGATCAGGTCGCCGTTGCTGTTCGACGCCAGGATGACGTCTTGCACGGAGACGTTGCTGCCGAATGTGACGACCCCTTTGCCGCTGTTGAGCCGAACGTCGGCGAGCCCGTCGCCCTTGTCGTACCGGATCGTGTTGTTGCCGTCCCCACCCCCGCCCGCATTGCCGAAGGTGATTGCACCGTTGCCCTGGGCAATCTCGAACACATTCGAGCGCATGTTGCTGCCAACGAGATTGTAGTTGTTTGCGGTGCCGATCCAGGTGAACGCGGACGGTCCCTGGGTCATATCCAGAACCGTCCCGTCACTGAACTTCACGTTCTTGATTGCGCTGGTGACGACGCCGTTGGTGACGTGGAGGTCGCCCCAGACATTGATGCTGTCGGCATCGTCGCCACGCAGCTTCAGAAGCAGATCACCATAACCATTCGTCTGCCAATACACGTCCTGAGCCAGGATGTTCGGACCGAGCTCAAGATTTCCGGTGAAGTTGTTGGCCTGGACGTTAAGCGCCTGATCGCCCTTGTCGAACCTCACGATGTTGATTCCGCCGACCGCGCTGGCATCGGCGAAGTTGATCTTGCCGTTGGCGGCGGTGACCTCGTAGATGTTGGTCCCGAACGTGGTCCCGGTGAGCGTGAAGTTCGCCGTGTTGCCGAGCCAGGTGAAGTTCGACGGACCATGGCTCATGTCGAGAACGGTCCCGTCGCTGAACTTCACGGTCTTGATCGCGCTGGTGAGGGCGCCATTCACGACGTGCAGATCTCCCCAGACGTTGATGCTATCGGCGTCATCGCCACGAAGCCTCAGTATGAGGTCACCATAGCCGTTGCTCTGCCAATAGACATCCTGGGCCGAAATCTGCGGTCCGAGCTCGAGACTGCCGTTGAAATTGTTGGCCTGAACGTTGAGCGCCAGATCGCCCTTGTCGAACCTCACGATGTTGATCCCGCCGACTGCGCTGGCATCGGCGAAGTTGATCTTTCCGTTGGCGGCGGTGACCTCGTAGATGTTGGTTCCGAACGTGGTGCCCGTAAGCGTGAAGTTCGACGTATTGCCCAGCCAGGTGAAGTTCGACGGACCATGGCTCATGTCGACAACCGTACCGTCGCTGAACTTCACATTCTTGATCGTGCTGGTGAGGCTGCCGTTCGTTACCCGCAGATCGCCCCAGAAATTGATGCTATCGGCATCATCGCCGCGTAGCCTCATTATGAGATCGCCATAGCCGTTGCTTTGCCAGTAGACCTCTGACGCCGCGATATGCGATCCCAGCTCCAGATTGCCGCTGTAGCCGTTAACCTGGACATTGACTGCCTGGCCGCCCTTGTCGAATTTCACGACATTGATGCCACCAGCTGCACCGGAATCCGCGAAGTTGACCTTGCCGCCGGCCGTTACCTCGTACACGTTGGTGCCGAGATTCGTGCCGGTGAGCGTGTAGCCGGCCGCACTCCCGATCCAAGTGAATGTGGACGGACCATGGCTCATGTCCAGGACCGTGCCGTCGCTGAATTTCACGGTCTTGATTGCACTGGTGACCACGCCGTTGGCAAGTTGCATATCGCCCCAGATATTGATGCTGTTGGTCGTGTCACCCCGCAGCCTCAGGATCAGGTCGCCATACTGGTTGGTCTGCCAGTAGACGTCCTGGAGAGCAATCTGCGGCCCCAGTTCGATGCTGCCACTGATGTTGTTGGCCCGAACGTTGAGGGCCTGGGCACCCTTGTCGAACTTGACGAGGTTGGTGCCGCCGACCGCGCTTGAATCGGCAAAGGTAAACCTGCCACCGACGGTCGCCTCGTAGACGTTGGTGCCGAACGTCGTCCCGGTGATATCGAAGTTCGACGTGTTGCCCAGCCAGGTAAACGCGGTCGGGCCATGGCTCATGTCCAGCACGGTTCCGTCGGCGAATTTGACCGTCTTGATGGCGCTGGTGATGGCGCCGTTGACGACCTTCATATCGCCCCAGGCGTTCATGCTGTCCGCATCGTCGCCCCGGATCTTGAGGATCAGGTCACCATATTGGTTGCTCTGCCAGTAGACATCCTGGGCCGAGATCTGCGGCCCGAGCTCGAAGCTGCCGCTGTAGCCGTTCACCTGAACGGCGACGTTCTGCGCACCCTTGTCGAACTTCACGATGTTGGTTCCGCCGGCCGCGCTTGAATCGACGAAGTTGAACTTGCCGCCGAGCGTCGCCTCGTAAACGTTCGTGCCGTACGTTGACCCGGTGATGTTGAAGTTGGCCGTGTTGCCGAGCCAGGTAAAAGTGATCGGCTGCCCCAACCCTGCGGCGGGCCGGCCGATGTCGAGCACCGATCCGTCGCTGAAGATCAACTGGTGCAAGATGCTCGACACGCCCCACGTGTTCGTGGCCAGATCCGCGCGCATCGTCATGGAATCTGCGCTATTGCGCAGCTTGACGATCAGATCGCTGCCGTTGGCCTGGAGAATAACATCGCCCGGAGCGATCGCCGCATCCATGCGGACGACGCCTACGCTGGAATCAAGCGTGAGCTGCCCGTCTCCGGGATGGAAGAAGAACACGCCTGCTCCGCTCAGATTGTAGAGAAGCTCGGTGCGGGTCCAGCTCGATCCGTTTGCGAAGACCACGCGCTCGATGCCGCTGACACCGTCAAATTGATCCTTGACTGTCAACACCTCGCCGCTCGCGGTGACACGCATCAGCAGATCATTGCCAGCCTGACTGAACGTGACATCGGTAGGATTCAACCCCACCAGCTTGAGCGTATCGGTGCCCGAACCCGCGCTGCTCTCGTAGATGACGTCGTTGCCCGATCCAGCGTGATAGATATAGGTATCGCCGCCATCGCCGCCGCTGAGGGTGTCGGCCCCCGCTCCGCCGTCGATTGTGTCGGGATCCACGGAACCGTTCAGCGTCTCGGCCGCGGCGCTGCCACGTATCCACGCCGCCGCGGCGATTGCCGCGCGGTCCCAGACCGTGCCATCGGAGAACTGAATCTGCTCCAGCCCCCAGTATTCGTTGGCGGACGTGAATTGTCCCTGGACGGTGATGACATCGCCTGCACTTGGGATCGCGATCGTGAGATTTTCCCCTTGTTTGGAGAACACCACGTCGCCTGGCCGCAGATCGACAAGCTTCAGAACGTCGACCTGAGAAGCAGAGTTGTACCCATCGCTAATGGTGTCGCTGCCATCGCCGAAAGCATAGATGACGGTGTCGCTTCCCGCGCCGCCTTCAATGAGGTCGTTGCCGGGGCCAGGCTGGAAAGTGTCGTCTCCAGAAGTACCCACGATCGTATAGTTGCCGGCCGCATTCGGCAGCACCACATGCGATGCAATCTGCGTCTTGTCCCATACGGTCCCATCGGCAAACGCGACCTGCTCGACGCCGGTCGGAGCAAAGCCGAACTGGTTGGTTATGGTCGTGATGTGACCATTCGCCTTGTTCTTGACGATGAGGTCGACGCCTCGCTGAATGAACGTAACATCCGAGGCATTGAGTCCAGTCAGCTCCAGGCGATCAGTCCCGTCCTCCGCATCCTCGGAAATGGTGAGATTGCCGGCGCCCTCCCCCACCCGGTAGGTATCGCTGCCGCCGTAGCCCATCAGCGTTTCGCTGCCGGCCCCCGCGACAAAGACGTCAGCCGTACCCGAGCCGACAAGAGTTTCGCTTCCAGCGCCGCCGATGAACAGATGGGTGTCCAGTCGGTTCAGGATATCCGACCGGCTCCAAACGGTGCCATCGGCAAAGCTGACCTGCTCGAGGCCGGATCCCGGCGTCGCGGACAATTGATCCTGGAGCACGATCGTCTCGCCATTCGCGAGCCGCAGCACCACATCCGAATTGTCGGCGGACGACCGCCCGACTGTAATCGTGGCAGGATCGATTCCGCTGCCAAACACCAGGCGATCGGTATCGGCGCTGCCGCCGCTGTCGACGATACGGTCACTGCCGTCGCCGGAATTGTAGCGATACTCGTCGGAGCCGCCGCCTCCGTTCAGGAGATCATTGCCGGCGCCACCCACCAGGATGTCGGAGCCCGCTTCGCCGGTAAGAACGTCGTTCCCCGAGGTGCCCGCAACAATCTCGGCCTGATCGGTGATGCCGATCACAATGGTTGACGTGACGACCATACCATCATCGTCCACGGCCTTGACGGTCAGCGAGTGCTGGGACTGTGTTTCGAAGTCGACGACGGCGCCGGCCTTGACACGGATCTGGTTGCCGACGATCTCGAACAGGTCGTCGGTTCCGACGATGCTGAAGGTGTGCGCCCCGGCATCGCCAGCATCGACCGCCGCAAGTGTCGCCACGACCGTACCGGCCACGGCGTTCTCCTGTACGGAGCCGCCTGTGACCGCAATGCCCGTGGGCGCTTCGTTGCCGATCCGCCTGAATTCGAAATTGTTCGCGGTCAGCGCAGCAAGATCGACATTCTGGAGGGTCAGGCTGTCGCCATTCCCGAGCGCGATGACGACATCGCTGCCAGACTGAGCCGCGGCCGCGATGACCGAGGCGAAATCAGCGAACATGGCGCGATCGAACCGCACCACGTCGTGATCGGTCCCACTTCCCGCCGCGAAATCCGTGATCGTATCGGATCCATCGCCGACACCGATCACGAACACATCGCCACCCGCGCCGCCAGTCAGGACATCGTTTCCAGCGCCGCCGATCAGGGTGTCCCGATCAAGCCCGCCGTTCAGGATGTCAGCACCAGCGCCGCCGTCTAGCTTGTCATTGCCCATGCCGCCGGTCAGCGTGTCGTCCCCACTGCCGCCCGAAACCGTGTCATCGCCGGAGCGCGCGTCAATCACGTCATTGCCCGCGCCACCAACTATCACGTTGTTGCCGGCATCGCCCGCGATCTGGTCCGAGAACGCAGTACCGGTGATGTTTTCGACCTGCTCGACCTGGGCCATGTCACGCCAGGTCCCGCTGGCGAGATCGCTCTGGCCGGTCGTACGCATCTCGGCACCGGTGGTGACGAGATCGACCCACACCGCGGCCCCAAAACCGTTGAGATCGAGCGTATCGGTTCCCACGCCGCCGTTGACGGTAGCAACATCACCGGGTGCGCTGACGCTCAGCACGAGCGTATCGTTGCCGAGCCCTCCATAGAGCAGATCACTGCCGCCTTGGCCGTCGATCCGGTCGTCGCCCGCCTCGCCATAGAAGTTCTGGCTGGCGCTCGAGCCGGTCAGGACATCATTGCCGCTCGTTCCCACGAAGAAGGGCGCATTGCTAGTCGCAATGCTATAGATGGTCGACCGGCTCCACTGATCTCCATTGGCAAAGCGGATGTATTCGACGCCGGAATCCGGGGTATCGGTATTGTCGCCAAACTGGCCAACGATGGTAATCGTCTCGTTGGTCGGCAGGATGTGCACCAGAAGGTCACCGCCGGAGCGGGTCAGGTTGACCTCGGAGCTCTGAATGTCCTTGAGGAACAGGACGTCCGTCTCGGTCGAGGAGAACGAGCGCCAGGTATTTTCGTAGATGGTGTCGTTGCCGTCGCCCTTCGAATAGACGAAGGTGTCGCTGCCACTGGCACTCTGCGTGCCCGTGAAGATGATATCGTCGCCCTTGCCGGCTTCGATCGTGTCGTTCCAGCGGCTCTCGCGCGCGTCGATGAGGTCGACGCCATCAGTGCCACGGTACCAGGCGTTCTGCTGGATCTGGAAACGATTCCATTGCTCGCCATTGGCGAATTGGATCAGCTCGATGCCTGCACCTGTATCGACCTGACCGCTGGTGAACTGCGAGACCACGGTGATGACCTCGCCGGTCGCGAGGACCTTGACCAACAGGTCGGTGCCCGACCGCATCAGCTGGATGTCGCTGGCGTTGAGATCGGTGAACTTCAGCGTGTCATTGGGATCGAGCGCGGAGCGCCAGGAGCCGTCATTGATGATATCGTTGCCGTCACCGCTCGCATAGATGAACGTGTCGCCGCCGCGACCGGAGTAGATGATGTCGTTGCCCTTGCCGGCATCAAACGTTTCGTTGAGCTGGAGATTCGACAGCGTCGACTGACCATCCAGAATGTCGCGGCCATCGGTGCCACGGAACCAGGCATGCTGCTGGATCTGAGCGCGATCCCACTGCACATCCTGAAAGCGGATATATTCGAGCCCGATGCCGGCCGTGTTGTTGCCGCCATACCGGTTGGCGAAATGACCCGCGACCGTGATGACCTCGCCGGTCGCCTTGATCTTGATCAGGAGATCATCGACCGATTGCGACAGCTCAACTTCGTCGGAGGTCAGGTCGGTCAGGATCAGGACGTCGGTATCGGGGGGCGAATTGTCCTCGACGATGAGGTCGTTGCCGTCGCCCTTTGCGTAGATATAGGTGTCGTTGCCACCGACGCTCCACCCATTGAAAACATCGTCCCCTTTGCCGCCGACAAGGATATCATCTCCCGGACCTCCGGAAATGTAGTCCTTGCCATCCCCACCGGAGAGATAATCGTTCCCGACCCAGCCATCGAGGTAATCCGAACCACCCCCGCCGTAGATTATATCGTCGCCGTCATCACCGTAGATCACATCGTTGCCGCCGCCCGGTGAGGGGCCGACATCGTCGCCATAGAGAACGTCGTTGCCCCCCCATCCGTGAAGCACGTCCTGGTCGCCGCCGCCGGCCAGAATGTCGACCCCATTGGCGCCATTCAGAATGTTCTTGCCGCCGCCGTGGAAGGGATTCGGCTGCAGCGCGTCGGGCGTGCCGAGCGTGCCACCCAGTCCGCCATAGCTCGAGGCGTTCCAGATATCGTCGATGCCCGGGGAGGCTCCGGCAACGATGTTTCCTTCATGGCCGAATTCGTCCCAGAACGTCTGCCAGATGATCAGACCCTGTTCGACCATGGTGACGACCACGGGGTCCCAGCCGAGATAGTCGCGGCCGGCATTGTAGGTGATCTGCGCCCGGTCGATGACCGAGCCGTCCTGGAACTTGATCTGGTCAATACCCACCCAGTTGCCGGCATTGCCGTCGAGCAGGCTGTCGACGCCGGAGAAGAAGTCATTGACCCGGATGATCTCGCCGGTCGTGTTGATGATGATGAGGAGCGTACCGCCCTGGTAGGAGTAGCTCACCTCGCCTGCCGAGACGTCCTGCAGCCACAGCGTATCGATATCCGCATTGTTGGGATCGCCGATCTTCGAGGAGAAGTCGGATATCTCGTCGTTACCGTCGCCCTTCTTCCAGACGTAGGTGTCGCTGCCGGTCCACCCCTGAAGGATGTCGTCCCCCTTGCCGCCGTAGATCGTGTCGTTGAGCTCGGAGCCGGTGATGCTGTCCAGCCTGTCCGTGCCGCGATACCAGGCCTGCTGCTGAATCTGCGCGCGGTTCCAGGTCGTTCCGTCCGCGAACTTGAGAACGTCGATGTTGCGGCCGCTGGTCGCCCAGTCGCCGGTGTTGGTCGGGAAGAAATTGTCGAAATCGACATATTCTCCGGTCGCCTTGATCTTGAGTAGCAGGTGGCTGCCGACGCGCGAGAGCTCGACGTCGCCGGGATTGAGATCGGTCAGGACAAAGGTGTCTCGCTCACTGACTTGACCGGAGGTGTCGTGAACGACGTCGTATCCATCTCCCTTGCTGTAGAGGATCGTGTCGCTGCCTTCGCTGATCCTGATGTAGTCGTCGCCCTTGGCGCCGCGAATGACATCGTCAGACCCCGAATCCGCAATTGAGTTGTTGTGGCCATCACCGCGATAGATGCTGGAGTTCTTGAGCTGGGTGCGATCCCACTCAGTGCCATCGGCGAAACGCAGGACGTCGATACCCAGCCCAGCAAAGAAACTCTCCACGAGGACGGTCTTGCCCGTCGTCGTGATGCGCATCAGGAGATCGTCACCGATGCGATCGAAGGTCACGTCCGTCGAATTCAGGTCCGTCAGGACCAGGCGGTCGGTATCCGTCGTAGCGCCATCGTCCCTGATCCAGAGGTTGCCGTCCTGCTTATTGTAAACATAGATATCGCTGCCGCCTCCGCCGCTCAGCAGATCGCCACCGCCACCGCCGATGAGAACATCTTGAGCCGACGTACCGTTGATGCCTTCAGCACCAATTGTGCCGAGAAAGGCCGTTTTGTCCACGATCGCGGTAGCGACGGCTCGCTCGGCGGCGTCGTCGATCGCATCCAAATGTGGTGCGACAGAGCTCACGTACTCCGCTTGATTTCCACTGAATGAGAGACCGACAACACCCGAAAGGCCGGCCATCACTTTCGTAAGATAGCCGATGGCCGATCCCGACTGCTCAGGCAACGCTGCGATCAGCAGATCTACAACCATACCGATGTTTCCTGGCGTGTCGGCCAGCGGATCGCCGGAGCCGTGCGCACCAAGATCGAGTAGGCTATAATAGAGGTAGGGGTTACTTAAGACCGTCTGCGAATCCGCTCCGCGGGCAGCAACGCTGAACGGAACCTGAGCTAAAAAGAGAGTTTCCAGTTCATCCGCGATTTGCTGAAAAGCTCGCTCAATATCCGCACCGAAGCCTGCCGTACTTGGATACGTGCGCGTTTCTTGACCCCGCACGACCTCACGATAGCTGTCACCGAACAGCTTCTCGAGAAATGATAAATGCCGAGCATCTACGAAGGGCCCTCTACTGCTGGAATCTACACCGTCAACTCCCGCCCAGCGGAGAAGCAACGCTTGGAAAGAGTGCCGCAGCTCAATCGCGCTCAAGTTCCCAGCGTTATCGGTAAGGGCCGCCCACGCGTCTCGGAAACTCGCATCATTGGTGACTTTGTACGCGATGCTGTTGACGAGGCCCGAGCCGCTCAATTGCGGGAGTGATAGAGCGTCAGCACTGGGCTCGAAACCAGGCGTGTTATCTGGAATCGATTGTTGCGTATCCGTCTGAAAGTAAACGGTCTGCGCTACGCTCGTACTACCGTCGGAGCGCGTAAAGACTACTTCATATCCGATCGCATGACCCTGGTTTGATCCATTAACTGCATGACGATTGAGAGATATGGACGTGATTCCCAATTCACTTAGGGTTTTCAGCTCGCCGGGATCCGAGATCCCATCTTGATTCAGATCTTGCCATACTCGGAGTTTGGCAAACTCGCTGTCCAAGGCATCGATTATCCCGTCATTGTTACTGTCGAGCTTTTCAAGAACGGCAAATCCATCCTGTGTTGGCGAACCAAATAGCTCTAATCCGTTATCGATGATGCCATTTCCATTATCGTCGATAGCAAGGATTCCGTCAGACGGCGCAACCCAACCGGTCCGTTCTCTGAATCCGTCGCCTCCGTAGTCGAAATGAACATCCGAAGAATTGAACGCCGACAGCTCAAGCCCGTTTCCATCTAGATCCAAAGCAATGGGATCTTTGTTCAGGCGAAGCAGAATGCTCGCAAGTGCACCGCCGACCAGATAGCCGAGCGCTGCGTAAGGCAGCAAGGCAAGCCCCGCCGCGCCGAGAACATACGAGCCAATGGCTGTCGCCACCAACGCTCCGACCGCTGAGAGAACCAGCTTTTCCGCGGCCTTGTTAACTTCCTGTTGATTGCCACTGTCGATCGCATCCTTGAATCTAAGAAGATCCGCAGCGAAGTTGAACCCGAGAGTTATTCCGCTCAGTGCGCTCGTCAGCGGAGACATCGCGTCCACCATCGCAGCGCCTGTCCCCCACTGGGTGCCTTTGGCAGCCCCAGAGACTAGCGCCTTGAGCAGTGACGACGAATTCGAAAAAAAGTCAGCTACCTGAACCGGGACGTTGCCCTTCGGATAGAGCCGGTCCCGCATATTGTTCCAGGACCGATCGAATTGGAGCCCAAATTCAATGAGATCACCGACGACGCTCATTCAAAACCTCCCGTAGCAGCATTCCTGATAGATCGCAGAACAAACGTCGCTTGGAGCAGCAAGATGTTCGCGGCGAGACTTGCCAGCAGATTTCCTACACTCACACCGTCGAGCAGTTTGGAGCCGAGCGTGTAGAACAGCCCGACGGTGAGCGTGAACGAAAACGCGCCCCAGATGAGAAGAGCCGCCGGAACAACAATTCGATATCTGAGCAAACGACTGCCACCTCTCGCGTCTGCCCTGCTGCATAGGCGGTCGAGCATATTTTGATTTGCTCTCCAACTCATCGAGCTGACGTAGATGAGCGCGAATGACGCAGCGTTTGAGATTGCGACCACCATTCCCAATCGAGAGGACAGCGGCGGTTGAGATGAGTCGAATAGCCCAACGAAAGCTAGACCGCTGATCAGCAGGGCCACGACAGCAAGGGCAGTGAGCAAGTAGGCGATCGCGATGGTGTCGAACTGAGAGCTGTATTCTTCGTCCCGCGCAATTCGCGCCCCGAGTAGGAAGCATTCCAACCACCGGCGGGTGACGACGACCGACGATCGCAGGCTCATATCAGGTGGCTCCGTGAAACCTCGGAACATTTCAAGGCTTCGCTTATGAGATGCAATGATACGGATCGCACACGCTGGTCGCAATCGTTTTCTTGGTGACTCTTTCGGAAGAAGAGAGTTGCGACATTTTGGATCTTGCACGTTCAGCCCAGTACGTATTGATGCAATCCGACGCGTCTTCTCGTTGCGCAACTCCCAGACAACGATTCACGGCGGTCCGCTAGGTTGCCCACTTGTTGTAGGCGCCTGTAACTGCATCCAGCAAAGGCAGCGATGACATGACAGTCTTCCTTTTCTTATCTCAGGGACTTTCGAAAAAGCGAAGCGATCGCGATGTCTGCATACACGAAGAAAAAGGGAAGGAGCATCAGTACGAAGCTGACGTTGCGGTACACTGGCCACGAACCTACGAGGCCCAGCGCGGTGCTGAGATAGGCAAGAAGTAGAACTATTGCCCCCGCGGCTCCCCCAACTACAATTGTCACCGTGGATTGATGGAGTGTCAGCATCAATTTGTGCTGGCGTATGAGCCATGCTATCCGGGCGATATGTACTGCCAGCAAGCCAGCGAGAGTCACAGTCAGCGCAAAACTTGAATCGGCGAAAAGAAGAAAGGCCGCGCTCCAACCCAGAATTCCGGTGAGCCAATCGATCCACAGCATTCGAGTAATCTGTGGTCGGTTCAAAAAATGGAAATCACGGAAGCTGACGGGGTGCGTTCCAAACCTTCCATCCTCGACTTCATGGATATCTCGTGTCGACAACCAGATTGCCCCGCTATCGCCTCCACCTTCCGCGCGTATCGCTGACCTCATTTCGTCCACAGTCGCCGATCAGCGAAGATTTTTGCTCCTCAGGATGATGATCGCTGCAAGAAATCCAAGGACTAGCCCCATGCCGGGCACAACAACCAACGGCCGGAATTCCGTGGTGGCAAAGGGTAGCATGCCCAGCAGAGGTGCGACCGCTGCACAAATTGCTACAACAAGAGCATAGGGCAAGCTGTCGATAAATCTCATCATGCTCGCCCCCTCCTAACTCCGTTTGCCCATCAGGCTGCTCTTGTCACGGAGTTGTTCTGCATTCCCTGACCCATATCGCACCTCAGAAGAGTAACTCTGATCGTCAACGTTAGCCGCTTGACGAGTACTCCCGATTTCGACCCACCAAGTCATTAGCGTTCTCTCAAGCTCTCTTGCTTGTACCGCAACAACGGCGACATCACATACTCGATGATCCTTCGCTGCCCCGTCTTGACCTCCACCGTCACGGCCATGCCGGGCGCGAGGTTGACCATCTTGTCCTCGACATGCATCTGCGTGCCGTCGAGCGACACACGCGCGGCGTAGAGCAGTTCCTGGCCGGCGGGTTCGCTCGATTCCGATAGTGCGCCACCCTGCTTCGCGGCGCCATTCCGCTCCGGCGGCTTGTCCTTGACGATGGCATCACGCGAGACGCTGATGACCTTGCCGTGCAGGAGGCCATAGCGGGTGAAGTTGAAGGTATCGATCTTGATCTCTGCGTCCTGGCCATGCTCGACGAAGCCGATGTCTCGGTTGGAGATCATCGCCTCGACCTCGATGCTGGAGCCGCGCGGCACGATCATCATCAGTTGCTGCGCCGGCGAGACCACGCCGCCGACGGTGTGGATCGCGAGCTGCTGCACCGTGCCGTCGATCGGCGCGCGCAGGAGCTGCTCGTCGGTCTTCTGCTGCGCCTTGACGGAATCCTGGCGGAACTCGTCGGCCTTCTTCTGGGCGTCGGAGAGGTCGCTCAAGACCTGCCGCTCGAATCCGGATCTGGTCTGGGCGAGCTGCTGCTCCAGCGCGCGGCGGGCGGCCTCGATCTCGACCAGCTTGCGCTCCTGGACGATGCGCTCGTTCTGCTGGTCGATCAGGCGGGTCTGGGCGTCGATCCAGGCGATGCGGTTGCCGTACTGGATGTCCATCGCCTTCTTGCGAATGGTCAGCGTCTCCTCGAGCAGCGGCAGGGTCGCGTCGATCTTAGCGATCGCGGCCGTCACCGACTGCGCCTCGGCGCGCTTCTGGTCGATCTGCTGAACCACCGAGGCGAGCTTGGCCTGCTGCTCGGAGGCCTGGGCGAGCATGGCGGACCGCGCCCGCGCGATCTCCACTTCGGACGCACCAGTGGGCTCCTCGATATCGTGGGGCGCTGCGAGGTCATTGAAGCTGCGGCGCAGCGCCGAGAGACGGGCGACGTCGAGCAGGCTCGCGATCAGATCCTGCCCCACCCGCTTGCGTTCGGCCTGTGTCACCGTGCGGTCCAGCTCGACCAGGATATCGCCCGCCGTCACCTTGTCGCCGTCGTGCACATGGATGGCGGAGACGATGCCGGTTTCCAGGGGCTGAATCGTCTTGGTGCGACCGGTCGGCACCACCTTGCCGGTCGCAGTCGCAATGATGTCGACATGGCCGAAGGTTGCCCAGCCGATCGCAAGCGCGAAGAACAGGATGATGGTTAGGCCGATCATCCGCCCGGCCGGCGAGGCCGGTGTCTCCAGGATCTCCAGCGCTGCGGGGAGGAACTCGCGCGCGTCGCGCTGGCGACGCCAGAACGTGCGGCTCTTCCGCTCGATCACGTCAGCCGACGACATGGAGCCCCGCCTGGATCTGGTGCAGCATGGCGTAACGCCCGGCCTTCTTGATCAGCTCGTCGTGGGTGCCGTCCTCGACCAGGCGGCCGGCTTCGATCGTGATGATGCGATCGGCGTGACGCACTGCCGAGAGCCGGTGGGCAATGATGAAGACAGTCCGTCCGGCGCAGATCTTGCGCATGTTGCGCTGGATGATGTTCTCGCTCTCATAGTCCAGCGCGCTGGTGGCCTCGTCGAAGATCAGGACGCGGGGATTGCTGACGAGCGCCCGCGCGATCGCGATGCGCTGGCGCTGGCCACCCGACAGGCTGGCGCCGCGCTCGCCGACAACGGTGTTGTAGCCGTCCGGCAGGGCCAGGATGAACTCATGGGCACCGGCGAGCTCAGCCGCGGCGATCACGCGTTCCATCGCCATGCCTTGATCGGCAAGCGCAATGTTCTCACGGATCGTGCGGTTGAACAGCACGTTCTCCTGCAGGACCGTGCCGATCTGGCGCCGCAGCCAGGCAACGTCGGCAACTGTCAGGTCGATGCCGTCGATCAGGATGCGGCCAGCCTCCGGCACGTAGAGCCGCTGGATCAGCTTGGTCAGGGTCGACTTGCCGGAGCCGGAGGGCCCGACGATGCCGATCACCTGTCCCGGCAGCACCTTCAGCGAGACGTCCTGGAGGGCGAGCGACATATCCGGCCGGTAGCGGAAGTTGACATGGTCGAACGTCACCTCGCCCTTTATCGGCGGCAGTGTCGCGCGCGAGGGATCGAACATCGGCTCGGGCGCGGCGTTGAGAATGTCGCCGAGCCGGGCGATCGAGACCCTCGCCTGGTGAAAATCCTGCCAGAGCTGGGCCAGCCGCAGCACCGGCTGCGCCACCCGGCCGGCCAGCATGTTGAAGGCGATGAGCTCGCCGACCGACAAGTTACCCTCGATGACGAGGTGCGCGCCGAAATAGAGCGTCAAGGCAGTGACGAGCTTGCTGATGAACTGCACCGACTGGCTCGCCCAGTTGCCGAGCGAGAGCACGTCGAAGCTGGCGCTGACATAGCCGGCGAGCTGCTCCTCCCAGCGGCGCTGCATCTGCGGCTCGATCGCCATCGCCTTCAGCGTCTGGATCGCGCTGACACTCTCGACCAAAAAGGCCTGGTTCTCGGCGCCGCGATCGAACTTCTTGTCCAGCCGCTCGCGGAAGATCGGGGTGACGCCGGCCGAGATCGCGACATAGATCGGGAATGAGCCGACCACGATCCAGGTCAGGAACGGTGAGTAGTAGAACATCACCGCGAGGAAGACGAAGGTGAAGCCGAGGTCGATCACCAAGGTCAGGGCCGAGCTAGTGAGAAAGTTCCTGATATTCTCGAGCTCGCGCACGCGCGCCACGGAGTCCCCTGCCCGCCGCGCCTCGAAATAAGCGATCGGCAGCGCGATCAGGTGGCGGAACAGGCGCGCGCCAAGCTCGACATCGATCCGGTTGGTGGTGTGGGAGAAGACGTAAGTCCGCAAGCCACCTAGGATAGTCTCGAAGACCGAGACCGTGATCAATCCGAACACCAGCACGTCGAGGGTGGTGTAGCCACGGTGCGCCAGCACCTTGTCGGTCACGACCTGGAAGAACAGCGGCGTAACCAGTGCAAACAGCTGCAGGAAAAACGACGCCACCAGCACTTCGCCAAGCAACCGGCGATATTTGTGCATGGCCTGGAGGAACCAGGTGATGTCGAACCGGCGCGCCAGATCGGAAAGCGAGGCGCGACGCGTCATCAGCACGATGCGCCCGGTCCAGCGCTCTTCAAACTCGGCACGCTTGACCACTTGCGGGCGGTGGACCGCAGGGTCGTGCATCAGAACATCGTCGGTACCGACCTTGCCGAGGATGGCGAAAGTGCCGTCACGCCTCTCGACGATCGCAGGCAACGACAGCCGGGCAAGGCCTGACCAGCTCTCGCTGACCGCGCGCGCCTTCAGCTTGAGCTGCTTGGCGCATCTCAGCATTTCCTGTACGCCGACCGTCGAGCCGGCGAACTGGTGCGCAATCTGCGCGGGATCAACAGCGATCTGATGAAACCGCAACAACAGCGCGAGGCATTGCAGGCCTGTATCTTGCGGTACGGATTCCAAACGTGACTGCCACTACTTAGAGTCGTCTTTGCATATAAAGCACGCGGACTCTTCGCAAGTGAAAGAACTACGACAAGTTGTAGAAGGCTGCGACTGCGTCAACTTGTCGCTAGACTGCTCGCGTCGGGAACTACGCTTCACGCGGTGCGCTCCACGACGAATTCAGCGACGTCGAATAGAACGCGAATAAAATTGTCTGTTGACCGAGATCCCGAGCAAAGTCTTCTCGAGCACGGAAAACCTCCACCATTGCCCACAATCTGCTTCGCGCCGGGAAACGACGACACCGACGGTGTGACCGGCAACGACTCGGACGAACATCCACAGAGCTGACTAACGCAACAAACGCACAGCTTGCTTCCTTCGTCCCGGCTCTGCTCTCGACTGCGAATACCCAGACGATTGCCCCGGCATCGATTGCGTAAAGAGGATCTCCGGCGCAATGATCTCGGCATAGCCCCTGGTCTCATCCCCGGAATCGATGAGGTTCGAAGCTGGCGCCCCCCGCAATCAGGCCCGACATCCTCGGGCCTTTGGTTTGAGCGTTGAGGGCTAGCTGGCTTACGTACCTTCCCTCTTCCTCCGCTTCAAAATCGGCCCTCGACAGAATGCGCCACGGCCGGTACGGCAAAGATGGGCCCCGCATATTCCGAAGCGACTCAGACGACTAAAATCACAAGTACAGTCGCAGACAATCGTTGCCCGTGGCGGCAGACGAGTGATTCGCCCCGACAACGTTGTTTGCCCTGATCGCAATCCACAGAGCTCGTCTTGGTCGACCGAATAAGGAATCTGCTCATGACGAGCACGACCGGCTCCTTCGCGTAATTACCTTGCCTTGCGACTCGCCTGATCGCCACAATTCCGCAGGGCCTCATATCACTTCAAAGAACGACCAGCCTTACCTACTCTCGATAGATTTTTCTTGATCTCCCGGTGCACACGTCGTGCACACGCTGCCTTCTAACCGCTTGAAAAACTTGAGCTCTCGCTCCAATCCATCATCGGAGCTACAGAAATGCAGGACTCCCGTCATTGCAAGGACTTACGGAATCGCCTTAGCGGGCTGAAGCACCAATGCGTGCACTCTGAGCTTGCCGAAGCTGCACTCCGCTGTACTCGCCTTGACCTTTCGGTGCACACGTAGCGCACACGAAATGAGGAGTGCACACGGTCATGACTGCGCTCATCTAGCTGCCGCCTGAAAATTAGCGCGTTCTGGTCCGCCGCGAGAAAACGTTGGGGGCATGTACGAGGTCGGCCCGCCCCCGACGTCTCAAGGCCGCAGCATTGGAAGCGCTAAAGGAATCTCTGAGAAGCTGCAAAACTATCGCAGGTAGGCCGATCAAGCGAAAATGATCGCTATCTTCTTCTTCGACTTCGCTTGCTCACGATGATTTTCGGCTCTTTCAACTATCTCACGATACTCCAAGTTTTATCTGCCTTCTCTAGAGTGACTACCGACCGCCGTGGTTGAATAAATCAACGCGGCGCTCTCTTCCCATTCCTACCTCGATTTCGCGGTCACCGACGCTGAAGCTGATGCCAAACGCGCTGTGCTCGCAACTCGGAATGATCGGCGTCGCGAAACGGGGAAGCGCGCAGCTTGAACGCGCTGAATGTCACACTTAGGAGAAAGGTCATGCCGCGGCGTCCGGCAAAGGTTACGCAAGCAGACCTGGCTCGCGCGATCCGCGCCGCCAAGGAAGCCGGCGCGAGTGCGGTCAGCGTCGATGCAGACGGCGTTATTCGGATTGCACTGACGTCGAGCGCCGTGCCAACCAAGCTCACAACAGGTCTCGACGAAATATGGGTGCCATCGGAGGCGCTGCAGCGTTACCTGAAGCGCACCGAAAGCGGGTGAAATGCACCTTATGCAATTGCTGCGGAGTCACCGCATCGCTAGAATCCGAGCATTGGTCCACGGAGACATCCAATGCTCGGAACGGAGAAACGCGACCCCCGCGCCCCCGGGGATCGGCGGATGTACCTTTACTTCAATTATTCCGAATCTGGCTCGCAGCGCTGGTACGTGAAGGTTAGCCGCAAGGGCCGCAGGATCGGGATCAGCGAGGAATACGGGACGTCCGCGTTCGACGCCGCCTATGAAGCCGGCGTTGCGGCGTTGGGCGGACTCATGCGCATGCGTCGTGTCAAAGACATGGTGAAGCCGGACCAACCGGAACGCCGCTATCTGGACGTCGACGTCAGCCAACGTGGCCAAGTGCGTCACTACGTGCAACTGCGCAACAAGCTTCCGAAGATCAGGATCAAGGCCGAGTACGGCACGCCTGAGTTTAATTCCGAGGTTGATGCAGCGATCGCGGCCCAGATCGCGCTGTATGGCAATGAGGGCGACTACATCAATGCGCAAAAGCAGCGCAACGAGGCACGCCCTGCTCTACCCGAGACGCCGGCGAAACCCGGCACGCTGCGCTGGTACTGGAACGGCTACAAGCGAAGCGAACACTGGCTGGGTGATCTCAGTGTCGGTCATGAGGGCTTGGCGGACTCGACCCGACTTCAGCGCACCGGACTGATCGAGTCACTACTGCCCGAGAATGGTGAGAAGCCGTTTGCAGTGCTGACGCGCAAGGTTATCAAGGCGGAGATGAAGGCGCGCACCCCATCGCAGGCGGGCAACTTGCTGTCGGCGGTTCGGGGCATGATCCGCTGGATGATCGACGAGAAGCATCTCGACGAAGACGACGATCCGACCATCGGACTAAAGTCCGGCAAGGCAAAAGCGAGTCGCGAGACCGGCGGCTTTGTTCCCTGGACGGAGGATGACATGGCCCGGTATCGAGCGAAGTGGCCGCTCGGTACCGAGGCGCGGCTGATGTTCGACATCCTGCATTACACGTTCCTGCGGCTTGGAGATGCCCACCGCTTCGGCCCGCCCCACCTTCGCCAGATCGTGCGAAAGATGGCGGTGCAGATTGCCACTGAGAAAAGTCAGGGCAATATGACCGTCACGGTACCTGTGCATCCAGAGTTCGCCGTGAGCCTGAGGGCGGCTCGCGCGGCAAACATCATTGGTGCTCAGGTATTCACCGGCAAGCTTGTGCGCGGCAGGGTCCTACCGATGAACAAGAAAGCCTGGGCAGCCAAATTCAAAAAGTATGCGGTCTTAGCCGGCGTCAACGAGCCGAAGAAGAGCTGCCACGGCGTGCGCAAGGCCCGGGCCGAAGTGGCCGCCTATGCCGACTGCACCGAGAGCCAGATGATGGCGATGTTCGGCTGGACCGACCCCAAAATGCCCGCCCACTACATCGCGCAGGCGAATCGAGAGAAGCTTGGCATCAGTGGAATGGAGAAGATCGTGACGTTCGATCAGAGCCAGTCACTCGACGACTGGCTGGCAGTGCCGCGGGCGAACAGCACGCGAACGCCGCGCCGGAACGGAGTGGTAACATTCCCGGGTAACACCCAGAAAAAAGCCTAATCATTTCAATTGAAAATGTGGGTTTATGGTGCGCTCGGAGGGACTCGAACCCCCACGGTGTTACCCACTGCCACCTCAAGGCAGCGCGTCTACCAGTTCCGCCACGAGCGCTAGAAGATGCCGGCCTGAGGCTTTGAGGCTGGCCGGATCAGCGGCCGCCGATCTAACAAATCCATCAGGGGGATACAAGCCTGCAAAGCCCCTGAATTCCACAAGCTTGCGAGGAAAGATCCGCCCGGACCGGCCTTATCTCGTGCCGGGCGAGCGCGGCAGCATCTGCTTGACCTCGACCGCGATCCGGTTGCGATCGACCAGCACCACGCCGGAAGCCACCGGCAGGTTATTGGCCAAAACCTTGACCTCGTCGGCCTCGGTCGCGTCCAGCTCGATGATGGCGCCGCGGGAAAGACGTAATACCTGATGGATCGGCATGGTGGTCGTCCCGAGGACGACCATGAGATCCACGGTGACTTTATCGAGAGTGGGCACTGTCAGGACCGCTGCAACTTGGGACTTTCGCATTTGCTCTCGCGATGATCACCACGTTATGGTTAGCCAATGGTTAATAAGCCTGAAAACCACCGCCAAGACCTCGATTTGACGTCGTTTTCCGCCTCCGCCGGCGCGCCCGTGGAGTGGCGGATTTCGGACGCCCCGGTGCCCTATCCGGACGCGGTGGCCGCCATGGAGGCACGCGTTGCGGCGATCGCGGCGGGCGAGGCGAGCGAGCTGGTCTGGCTGCTCGAACACCCCCCGCTCTACACCTCCGGCACCTCGGGCAAGGCCTCCGACCTGCTCGATTCGCGCTTTCCGACCTTCGCCACCGGGCGCGGCGGGCAGCTCACCTATCACGGCCCCGGGCAGCGGGTGGCCTATGTCATGCTCGACCTCAAGCGCCGCCGGCCGGATGTCCGGGCCTATGTCGCGAGCCTGGAGGAATTGATCCTGCGGACGCTGGCCGCCTTCAACATCCGCGGCGAGCGGCGCGAGGACCGGGTCGGCGTCTGGGTCCGGCGCCCGGACAAGGGGCCGGACCACGAGGACAAGATCGCCGCCATCGGCGTCCGGCTGAAGCGCTGGGTGTCGTTCCACGGCATCGCCATCAATGTCGAGCCGGAGCTGTCGCATTTCGCCGGGATCGTGCCCTGCGGCGTCGCCGATCCCCGCTACGGCGTCACCTCGCTGGTCGACCTCGGCCATCCCGTCACGATGGCCGATGTCGACATCGCGCTCCGGCAGGCTTTTGAGGAGTTGTTCGGCCCAACAAAGGCGCTGCTGCCGGAGGCTGTGACCTAGGCGGCCGCGTGGTCGGGCGCGACCTCGAGCTTGCCGGCGATGTAGCGGCGCTCCTGGGTAAGGCCGCCGAAACCGTAGGCATCGCCCCTCACCTCGTCGACATGCAGGTACGTCTCGTGATGCAGCGGGCCCAGCAGCTCGCCCATGCGCTTGAACATGGCGGCGAGATAGGTGGCCTTCTCGTCCTTGGTGTTGGTGCCTTCGCTGACGTGGATGTCGATCCAGTAGCTTGCGAGCTTCTGCTCGGCGAGCGATTTGCCGCCGGCGAACCAGTCGGCCGCGTCGACCGACTTGACGATGATGGCGGTGACCTTGGGATCCTTGTGCAGGATCTTTGCGGTGAGCTCGGACACGGCGTTCGCAATATCGGCCTTCAGCGACGGCGATTGACGGGAGCTTGTGTAGGACACGGTGATCAGCGGCATGGTCGTTCTTCCTCTTAAACTGTCGCGCGAACCTCGCGCGGCGTTGGTGGAGAGCTAGACCTGCCGTAGCCATTTTGGTATCTTATTTATACTGATACCAGTGATAATCATTCGTAATGACACCACACCTCGACATCGCCACCGTGCAGGCCTTCCTGCTGGTCGCCGAGCTCCAGAGCTTCACCCGTGCCGCCGAAGCGCTCGGCACGACGCAGGCAGCCGTCAGCCTGAAGCTCCAGCGGCTGGAGACACTGCTCGGAAAACGCCTCGTCGAACGCTCGCCGCGCGCGGTCCGGCTCACGGCCGACGGCGCCGGTTTTCGCGATCGCGCCCGCGCGCTGATCGAGGCGCATGACCGCGCATTGTCCGGCGGCGCATCAACCGCGCAGTCGCTTTCGCTCGGCATTTCCGACCACGCGGCGGGCCCCGAGCTGGTGCCATTGCTCGAGCGTCTGCACGCGATGTCCTCAGACCTCACCCTCGCCGTCACCATCGGCTTCTCGCGCGAGATGCAGGACGCTTACGACGCAGGTCGGCTCGATGCGGTCATCGTCCGTCAGGAAGGCAGCCGGCGCGGCGGCGAGAAGCTCGCCGAGGACGAGTTTGGCTGGTTCGCAGCAAGACGCTTCACCCTGCCCCACGGTGAGCCGCTGCCACTTGCGACGCTTGCTCCACCCTGCGGGGTCCGCGCCATCGCCGTGCGCGCGCTGGACAAGGCCGGCATCGCCTGGCGCGAGCGTTTTGTCGGCGGCGGCGTCACGGCGGTGGTCGCGGCTGCGCTTGCCGGACTTGCGATCGCGCCGCTGGCTCGGCGGATCGCGCCAGGCGGGCTGATCGACATCGGGCCCGCACACAAGCTGCCGAAGCTCGGCAGCTCGAAGGTGATGCTGCATTCGAAGGTCAGCGATCCGGCAAAACTGGCGGCGCTGCGGACCGTTGCGGCGACGTTCCGGAGCGTAGCGACGGCTTGATGCCGCTCGATCTCACAAGATCGCCTCGAACGCGCTGCGCAGCGTCTCGTGCCGGAACACGAAGCCGCGGCTCAGGGCCTTGTTCGGCAGCACGCGCTGGCCGCCGAGCAGGAGCTCGTCGGCAAAGCCGCCGCCGATCCGGCGCAAAAGGCCGCCCGGAATGCGAAAGACCGCGGGCCGATGCAGGCGGCGGCCGAGCTCCTCGGTGAACTTCGCGTTGGTGACCGGGATCGGCGCGGTGGCGTTGACGGGACCCGCGAGCTCCGGCGTCGCGATCACATAGGCGATCAGCCGGATCAGGTCGTCGCGCTCGATCCAGGACATCCACTGCCGACCCGTGCCGAGCGGCCCGCCGAGGCCGAACTCGAACGGCGTCAGCATGCGCGTGATGAAGCCGCCCTCGGTGCCGAGCACGAGCCCGATGCGCAAATACGCCACGCGGACGGCAAGCTCCTCTGCTGGCCGCGCCGCCTTCTCCCAGGCCTCGCACAGCTCATGGCTGAAGCAGGCGTGCGATTTCGCCGATTCCGTCAGCACCTGATCGGCCCACAGGCCGTACCAGCCGATCGCGGAGCCGCTGACGAGCACCGCGGGCTTGCGCTCCAGCCGCGCGATCAGCTTCACGACCTCGCCGGTCATGTCGATCCGTGAAGAGAGGATTTTTGCGCGCTTGGCATCGGTCCAGAGGCCGTTGCCGATCGGCTCGCCGGCGAGATTGACGATAGCGTCGATGCGCGTGTCCGAGGCAAGCTGATCGAGGCTTGTGATCAGGGTGACCGGTGGCGGCAGTGTCTCCGCTTTGGCCGGGTTACGAACGAGCGCGATGACCTGATGCCCCGCGCCGGTGAGGCTCGCCGCGAGCCGGCTGCCGATGAAGCCGGTGGCCCCCGTGATCAGCACGGTCTGCCGGCCGGAGAGTTTCTCGACGAGCTCGTGCGCGGGCGCGCTGGTCATGCGGGCGAGCCGCCGTGTCACCGCGAAGTCCCTGATGCCGCAGAGCGCCGCGCCGACCGCGCAGGCGGTCGCCGCGAGGCTGAGCAGGCTCTGATATACGATGATCACGCCGAGCGGCTGCATTGCCCAGTCGATCAGCACTGGCAGCAGCAGCACCAGGATCGCGCCATAGTTGATCGCCAGCAGGGTGTGATATTGATGCGCTCGCTCGGCGGCAGTTTCCGGCTGAGGTCTTCCTCGACGAAATCCATCAGCGTGATGATGATCTCGGCGACCAGCACCGCGACGATGAGGAGCGCCAACAGGCCATGAACCTCGAGCCAGCCAAGCACCAGGAACAGAAGCGCATAGAGCATGTTGCGCACGGCGTGCAGCTTCAGCTCGAAACGCTGCGATGGCCGCCAGGCCAGCCGCTCGGTGAATTCGTGGTGATAGAAGGTGTCGAACACGCCCATCACGATCTGGATGGCGATGAGCGTCCACAAAAGCGGCGTCATGATACGGCCTCCCTGAACACGGCGGACTGGTGGATCAGCGCGCCGTAACGCGGGTGAGTGACATCGAGGGTGAAACGGAAGGTGCCCTCGCCGAGATCGCGGTGCGTCACGGTGAGATCGCCGGGCGTGAGCCATTGCGGCAGCGGAATCCAGAAGCCTGCGAGCTGGAGGCCATAGCCCGCGCTGCGGAAGGTCAGCACCTGGTCCTCGACCGCAATACGCAGCGCCATCGAGACGCCGAAGCCGACATATTCCTCGAGCCCGGTCGGGCCGGCGAAGCGCTTGGCGGAGTGAATGACCTGCGGGAAGCCGCACCGGCGCGCGCAGATGCGCGTCCAGGTCTGGCCGCCGCTCACGCCATCCTCGGTGACCGTGACGATCATCGGCACGCCGGTGTCGCGGCTTATCGGCAAGGGGCCGCCGATCAGCCGAGCGACTTGCGCAAACCACCAGCCGATATCGCTGAAGCCGACTTCGTCGACCACGCCGACGTAAACGACGCTGTCACCGTCAGCGACGCGTTTCGAAAAGCGGCGCCAGGTCGCGAGCGGCAGGCGACCCCAGTCCTCGTCCGACAGCAGGGCACGAAAGCGGCGATCGTCGAGTAGTCTGGTGTGAGGGGGATGAGATGCGAGAGAGCCCGGTAATCTTGCCGACGTCATCGCCCCCCTCCGAACTATCTGGCCTTACCCAGCGGCAGCAGGTTGGCGATCTTCTCGCCAAGCTTCATCAGCGCGACCAGGCGCGGCCGCGGCACCTTCAGCATCTGCATGAACCAGTGATCGGCGAGCTCGGTGAAGGCGAGCATCTCCTTCAGCCGCTTGCTCGCGACCGGACTGATGGTCGGATCGTCGGTGGCATCCGATACGCAGGCCCGCAGCGCGGCGATCGCCGGATCAATCTCGCGCTCCTTGCGCCGCGCCGCGATCCGCGCCGCGACCTCCCAGATGTCGGTCTCGGCCTCGTAATGGTCGCGACGGTCGCCGAGGATCGGCGCCCGCCGGATCAGGTTCCAGGCGAGCAGCTCCTTGAGCGAGTTGGAGACGTTGGAGCGCGCCATGCCGAGCGTGTCGGCGATGTCCTCGGCGGTCATCGGCGCTTCCGCCAGATACAGCAGCCCATGGATCTGGCTGACCGAGCGGTTGACGCCCCACTCGTCGCCCATGTCGCCCCAATGCAGGATGAAGCGCTCGACGGCCACGGGTAATTTCTTCTTGCCGGTTATTTCTGTCATGACAGAAATATCTGACGAATCCGGTCCACTGTCAAGTCGCTGGGAATGCTTTGCCCTGCATACCCTTGGCGACATTTGCCTAAAAATATCCCACGGTCGGGAACAATCCCTATCCTGCAGCGTTTGCACGGGTCGACGCAGGGCGCTGGGAATGGTGAAAAAGTACAATCAACAGAGAGACTTGTTCGAAAGCGAACGCAGTTTACGGCTGTTGGTTGAAGGCGTTGCGGATTACGCCCTGTATATGCTCGATCCCTCCGGGATCATCACGAGCTGGAACATCGGCGGCGAGCGCATCAAGGGTTATTCGCCGAGCGAAATCGTCGGCCAGCATTTTTCCCGCTTCTATACCGAGACCGACCGTGCGAACGGCAAGCCCGCCCGGGCGCTGGGTATTGCGCGGGAAAAGGGCCGTTACGAGGAGGAAGGCTGGCGCGTCCGCAAGGACGGCACCTTCTTCTGGGCGAGCGTCGTGATCGATCCGATCTATGAGGACGGCGAGCTCGTCGGCTTCGCCAAGATCACGCGCGACATCACCGAACGGCGCAATACGCAGCTCAAGCTCGAGGCGATGCAGAAGCAGCTCGCCGAGTCGCAGAAGTTCGACGCGCTCGGCCAGCTCACCGGCGGGGTCGCCCACGACTTCAATAACCTCCTGATGATCATTAGCGGCAGCCTTCACATCCTGAAGCGGGGGGCCGAGGACGATGCGAAGCTGCAGCGCGCGATTTCCGCGATTGATACCGCGACCAAGCGCGGCGCGGCGCTGACCAACCAGCTCCTCACCTTCGCACGGCGCCAGAGCGTCAATCCGCAGGCGATCGATTTCACCGAGCGCATCGCCGCGATCCGCGAGGTGCTCGATGCCGGCGTCGGCAGTGCCGTGCGTCTCGCTTTCGACATCGAGCGCGGCGTCTGGCCGGTCAAGGCTGACGTCTCCGAGCTCGAGACGGCACTGCTCAATCTCGTCATCAATGCCCGCGATGCGATGCCCGACGGCGGCGCCGTGACGATCAGCGCCCGCAATGCCGTGCTGGCCGAGCCGCCCTACGCCGGCGAGTTCGTCGCGATCAGCGTCGCCGATACCGGACTCGGCATTCCCTCCGACGTGCTCGACAAGATCTTCGAGCCGTTCTTCACGACCAAGCCGATCGGCAAGGGCACCGGTCTCGGTCTCTCCCAGGTGCACGGCTTCGCCCACCAGGCCGACGGCACCGTGAAGGTCGCAAGCGAGCTCGGCAAGGGTACGACCTTCACCGTCCTCCTGCCGCGCGGGACGAATGCACCGACGCGGGAGACGGTTGAGTCCGCGCCGTTCCGCGGTAGCGGCACGGTGTTGCTGGTGGAAGACAATCCTGACGTCGCATCCGTCAGCATCGGGCTCTTGGAGCAGCTCGGCTACAATGTGCGCCGGGTCGCCGATGCCGAGGCTGCGCTGCACGAGCTCGAGATGAACGGCGTCGAGTTCGTGTTCTCCGACATCGTGATGCCCGGCAAGATGGACGGGCTCAGCCTCGCCCACCATCTGCGCCAGATCCGCCCCGGCCTGCCGATCCTGCTCGCCACCGGCCACAGCGACATCGCCGCCGACGTCCGCGGCGACTTCCCGATCCTGCGCAAGCCCTACGAGATCCACGAGCTCAGCGAAGCGATCGCCAAGCTGCCGCGGTGAGGCGCGCCCGCTCCACCTCGCCCGCTTGCGACAGGCTATCGCATTTGAAATAGAACTTGGCGGGCAGCCTCCTTGCGGCCCATCCATCGAGACGCCGCTGTTGGCGGGCTCCTCAGGATGAGGCCCTGTTTCGCGGTGAAATCTCAGCCCCTCATGGTGAGGAGCGCCGCCTTACGGCGCGTCTCGAACCATGAGGCCGAGTCCGTTCGCAGCCACCAAGGTGCCGTGTGTGCGGATGGTTAGACCGTCGGCAACACCGAAAACGCTTCCCCTGCCCTGCGCAGCTTCAATTCATCGGCGCTCGCGGTCTCGCTGGTGACGCTGTCGACGCGCGAGGACGGCGGACCGTGGCGGCACAGCGCGACCATGTCGGCCACATGCTTCGGCGCGCCCGCAAACAGCGCTTCCACGCTGCCGTCACGGCGATTGCGGACCCAGCCTTCTAGCCCGCTTGTGACAGCCTGATATTCGACCCAGGCACGATAGCCGACGCCCTGGACGCGCCCGCGGATCATGACCTGGAGGATCGCCTGGCTCATTTTTTCAGCCCGAGCAAGTCGGCGCTGCGCGCCTTCATGTCGGCCTCGCGCATGACGCGGCCGGTCAGTTCCGACGATGCGAGGCCTTTGAGGTTTTTCGGCGGCGTGCCCTCGCGGAGCGCCTTGAGCGTGTCGTCGACGGCTTGCGTCGCGGCCGCGATCGGCGCGTGGCCCTGGAGCGCGATGCGCACGCGCTGGCCCGCGAGATAGTCGAGCGCGTTCAATTCGTCCGGCGCACCGCCCAGCACGATCGGCAGACGCGTCGCCGCCGCAATTGCCTCGAGTTCGGCGCGCGACTTGATGCCGGTGAAGAACAGCGCGTCGACGCCGGTGGCCTCATAGGCCCGCGCGCGGCCGATGGTGTCGTCGAGCGAGGTGATCGAGGCCGCACCGGTGCGGCCCATGATGACGAGCCAGGGATCGCTGCGGCCGTCAAGCGCCGCCTTCATCTTGCCGACGCCTTCCTCGAGCGAGATCAGCTGCGTCTTGGCTTCGCCGAAGGCGGCCGGCAGCAGCGTATCCTCGATGGTGAGGCCGGCGGCACCGGCGGTCTCAAGCTCCTGCACCGTGCGACGCACGTTGAGCGCGTTGCCATAGCCATGATCGGCGTCGACCAGCACCGGAAGCGTCGCAGCGCGCGACATCCGCCGCATCTGCTCGGCAAGCTCGGTGAGCGTGATCAGCGTGATGTCGGGATCGCCGAGCACGGCGAGCGAAGCGACCGAGCCGCCGAACATGCCGAGCGGAAAGCCGAGATCCTCAGCGATCCGGATCGAGATCGCGTCATAGACCGAGCCCGGACGGACGCAGTCCGAGCCCGACAGGATGAAGCGCAGTTTTTCGCGGCGGGAACGAAAGGTCATGGTGCTGTCTCGATCAATATGAATGCATCCCCGTCGTCGTCCTGGCGAAAGCCAGGACCCATTACCCCGGCTGAAGGTCGTTGCAGAAGGTGACGGCCACGATCTCCGTCAACAACTGCTCCCTGGGGTACTGGGTCCTGGATCGGCGTTCGCGACCTGGACAACGCTGCGCGTTGCCAGGCGCTCACTTGTCCGGGACGACATTGATGCCCTTACGCAAACTCCAAAATCAGCGCGTCCACCGCGAGCGTGGCGCCCGCGCCGGCGTGGATCTTCTTCACCGTGCCGTCGCGCTCGGCGCGCAGCACGTTCTGCATCTTCATGGCTTCGACCACCGCGAGCGTCTCGCCGGCCTTGACCTCCTGGCCCTCGGTCACCGCAATGGAGACCACGAGGCCGGGCATAGGGCAGAGCAGCTTCTTGCCGGTGTCGGAGGCCGTCACAACCGGCATCAGCCGCGCTGAGGCCGCTTCCGCTTCGGTCCAAACATAGACCGGCACCTCGACGCCGTGGTGCGCGAGGCGGATGCCGTTCGCAATGGGACGCGCCTGCACCGCGACGAAGTGGCCGTCGATCGTGCCCTGCCAGACCGGATCGCCCGGTTTCCATGGCGACTGCAACAGATGCACATTGCCGGCCTTGCCCTCGGCATCGACGAAACTCACCGCGATGGCCTCGCCCTCGCGCGCGACCTCGAGCAGGATCTCGTCACGGTCGAGCCACACCGCGCGGCGGCGTTCGCGCTGCACGACACGACCGCCGAGCTGCCCCGAAATCTGCCGCTTGCGCTCCCCGAGCACGTGATCGATGGCGGCGCCGACCGCGGCGATCCGCCGCGCGACCTCGCCCTCCGGCACGCGCACCGCAAAGCCCTTGGGAAATTCCTCGGCTATGAAGCCGGTCGAGAGCCGGCCCTCGCGCCAGCGCGGATGATGCATCAGCGCCGACAGGAACGGGATGTTGTGCCTGATGCCATCGACATAGAAGGCGTCGAGCGCGGTCGCCTGCGCCTCGATCGCGGCGGCGCGCGAGGGCGCATGCGTGACCAGCTTGGCGATCATCGGATCGTAGTGGATCGAGATCTCGCCGCCCTCCTGCACGCCGGTGTCGTTGCGCACGGTGATGCCGTCCTTGCTGGCTTCTGCCGGCGGCCGGTACTTCACGAGCCGCCCGATCGAGGGCAGGAAGTTGCGGAAGGGATCTTCGGCATAGAGGCGCGATTCCACCGCCCAGCCCGTCAGCGTGACGTCCTTCTGCGCGATGCTGAGCGTCTCGCCGGCAGCAACGCGGATCATCTGCTCGACGAGATCGATGCCGGTGACGAGCTCGGTCACGGGATGCTCGACCTGCAGGCGCGTGTTCATCTCCAGGAAGTAGAAGCTCTTGTCCTGGCCGGCGACGAACTCGACGGTGCCGGCGGAGTCGTAATGGACGGCCTTGGCGAGCGCAACCGCCTGCTCGCCCATCTTGCGGCGGGTGGCTTCATCGAGCAGCGGCGACGGCGCCTCCTCGATGACCTTCTGGTTGCGGCGCTGGATCGAGCATTCGCGCTCGCCGAGATAGATCACGTTGCCATGCTTGTCGCCCAGCACCTGGATCTCGATGTGGCGGGGATCGACGATGAATTTTTCGACGAAGACGCGATCGTCGCCGAACGAGGCCTTGGCCTCGGCCTTGGCGAGATTAAAACCCTCGGCGACCTCGGCCTTCGAATGCGCGATGCGCATGCCCTTGCCGCCGCCGCCCGCGGACGCCTTGATCATCACGGGATAGCCGATCTCGTCGGCGATGCGGACCGCGTGCTTGTCGTCCTCGATGACGCCGAGATAGCCCGGCACGGTCGAGACCTTGGCCTTCGCTGCGGCCTTCTTGGATTCGATCTTGTCGCCCATCGCAGCGATCGCGCCCGGGTTGGGACCGATGAAGACGATGCCGGCCGCCTCAAGCGCACGCGGAAACGCCTCGCGTTCGGACAGGAAGCCGTAGCCGGGATGCACTGCTTCCGCGCCGGTCTTGCGGCAGGCGTCCACGATCTTCTCGATCACCAGGTAGCTCTCGGCTGCCGCCGGCGGGCCGATCAGCACCGCCTCGTCGGCCATCTCGACATGGAGGGCATCGCGGTCGGCCTCCGAGTAGACCGCAACCGTCTGAATTCCCATCCGGCGGGCAGTCTTGATGACCCGGCAGGCGATTTCGCCGCGATTGGCGATCAGAATGCGTTTGAACATGTTCTTTTTGAGCTTCGTCCTTGGGCGGGACCCCTCCCGGGCCGTTGGCGGCCGATCGGGACGGGCCGTATCCCCGTCGTGGTACAGCAAAATGGGCCGGAGGCAACGGTCTAAATCCGCGCCCCTGGCGTACCAGGCAGGGCCAAAACCAGCCGCGGCGGGAGCCCGCGCGCCCCTCTAACGTCCCTTGGCCTTGGCGACGTCCCGCACCAGGCCGTGAATGAAGGCCAATTTTGCGACCACTGCGGGCGACAGGATGAAGGGATAGAGGTCGCGCAGGCCCATGGCGCGGTTGACGCTGTTCATGGCGAAGGTGAAGGGCAGCCATGCGCCGACCAGTGCCTGGACGTGCTTCGCCTCGTAAGGGTTGAAACGGATGCGCGCAGTCAACTCCCCGTCGGGGTCGACCTTGGGGCGCACCTCCATGCCGAACTCGGAGGCCATCTCCAAGGTGTCGACGATGTGGAGATAGTGTGCCCAGGTCTCGGCAAAGTCCTCCCAGGGATGCATCGTCGCATAAGCCGACACATAGTTCTGCTGCCAGTCCGGTGGCGCGCCTTCCGCATAATGGCGCTGCAAGGCCTGGCCGTAATCGGCCGAATCGTCGCCGAACACCGCGCGGCATTCCTCTAACCTGCCGCCGTCGCGCACCAGCACGTCCCAGAAATAGTGCCCGACCTCATGGCGGAAATGCCCGAGCAGCGTCCTGTAAGGCTCGCCCATTTCGAGCCTGCGCCGTTCGCGCTCGATGTCATCGGCCTCGGTGAGCGCAATCGTGATCAGCCCATTGTCATGGCCGGTCGTCACCCTCTGCCCGCTGTTCAGATCGTCGGCGAGGAAATTGAAGATCAGACCGTGCGCGGGATTCTCCTGCCGCGTCTGGAGCGGCAGCTTCCAGCGGATCAGGGAATAGAACAGCCGGTGCTTCGCCACCTCGAGCTCGCGCCAGCCCGCGAGCTGAGCCGGGTCGGACAGGTCCGGCACAATCCCGTTGTGCCGGCAGGCGCGGCAATAGCCGTTGCCGTCGTCCGAATCCGTCAGCCAGTTGCAGGCGTCGTACTCCGCATTCCGGCACAGCATGCGGCCCCTGCCCTTGTCGGCAAGCGCCGTCCAGGCCTCGCCATCGGGCTCGATCGCCGACAGCGTCTCCTTCTCGGGCAGGAAAGCGACCCGATGGCCGCAACGCTCGCAGGTGCGGTTCTCGAAATACAGCACGTTACCGCAGGCCTGGCAGACAAAGAGCTTCAAGATTTAGCCTCTTCGGAAAGGAAGTCTTGTGGAAGAGCGTTTTGCGCCCCGCGACGACGCTCTCGTGGGCCGATCGTTCCAGTCTCCGGAACAAAATGCCAGACCCGGCGTTGCCGAGCCGTTTCCTTAAGCACCCTTCCATTGAACAATGGTCATCCCTCCCCGTCTGTGTGAATATCGGCTCGGCACGTGCGCACCCGCATCACAACGGCCGACGCCTTGAACGATCCTTCGCCCGAAACCATCGCCGCCGAAAGGCTGCGCCAGCATCTTCAGGAGCTCGCGCGCGAGCGCGACAACGCCTATCGCGCGCTCCAGGAGCGCGAGGCGGAGCTCGCGCGGATCCAGCGCATCGGTAAGGTCGGCGGGTTCGAGGTCGATTTCCGGGAGGGGTTCAAGAACCGCCGCTCGCCGGAATATCTGATCATCCACGGCCTACCCCCGGAAGCCGCCGACGAGTCGCACGAGGACTGGGTCAATCGAATCCATCCCGAGGACCGGGCGGCGACCGTCAAACATTTCTTCGACGCGCTGGCCGGGAGGAGCGAAGATTACACCGCCGAATACCGCATCATCCGTCCCAACTACGGCGAGACACGCTGGATCCGCGTCGTCGCCAAGATCGAGCGCGACGCAGACTGCCGCGCCCTCCGCCTGGTCGGTGCCCATATCGACATCACCGCCCAAATGCTCGTCCGCGAAACGCTGCGCGAGAGCGAGGCGCGCTTTCGGCTGATCGCCGACAGCGCGCCGGTGCCGATCTGGGTGACCAAGCTCGACCGCAAGCGCTCCTTCGCCAACCGAGCCTATGTCGACTTCGTCGGCCTGCCCTACGAGGAGGCCATCGATTTCGACTGGCGCAAGGTGCTACATCCGGATGACCTACCGCACGTGTTGCAGCAATCCGTCCAGGGTGAAGCGTCGCTAAAGCCCTTCGTGCTGGAAGCGCGCTACAAGAACGCCAAAGGCGAATGGCGCTGGCTGCGCTCGGAATCCCAACCGCGCTGGGACCCGACCGGCAAGCATATCGGCTTCATCGGCGTCGCCCACGACATCACCGCCGCCAAGCAGGCCGAGATCGAGCTGAGACGGCTCAACGAGACGCTGGAAGAGCGTATCACCGAGCGCACCGCCGAGCTCGAATCCAACGAGGCGCGGCTGCGCGCAATCCTGGAGACCAGCAATCAGTATCAGGGTCTGGTCAATCTCAGGGGCGAGCTGCTTTACGCCAACCGGACCGCGCTTGACGGCATCAGCGCCGAGGCACGCGATGTCATCGGCAAGCCGTTCTGGGAAACGCCGTGGTTCACCGCCACGGAAGGCATGAGCGCGATCGTGCGCAACGCCTTCGACACCGTGCTGAGGGGCGAAGCTGTGCGGATGGAGATGCGCCTGCACCTTCCCGTGGGCGAGCGCGATTTCGAGTTCGGCATGCGTCCCGTGCTCGACCGCCACGGCAACATCACCGGTGCCGTGCCCGAAGCCGTCGACATCACCGAACGACGCCGCGGCGAGGAAGCGCTGCGCCAGTCGCAGAAGATGGAGGCAATCGGCCAGCTCACCGGCGGCGTCGCGCACGACTTCAACAACCTCCTCACCATCATCCGTTCGGCGAACGATTTCCTGCGCCGCCGCGACCTGCCGGAGGAGCGCCGCCGCCGCTATGTCGATGCGATCGCCGAGACCGTTGAGCGCGCATCCAAGCTGACCGCGCAGCTCCTCGCCTTCGCCCGCAGGCAGCCGCTGAAACCGCAGATCTTCAATGTCGGCAACCAGGTCGAGGGCGTCGCGCAGCTGGTCCGGCCGTTGGTCGGCGGCAGCATCGAGATCACGGTGGAGGTCGCCGATGCCGACTGCTTCACCATCGCCGACATCGCCCAGTTCGAGACCGCGCTGATCAATCTTGCCATCAACGCCCGCGACGCCATGGACGGCGAAGGCCGCCTCACCATCGCGGTCCGGAAAGTACAGGGCATTCCGAGCCTGCGCGGGCAATCGGCGCGCGGCGGCGACTACGTCGCGATCTCGGTCGCCGACACCGGCAGCGGCATCGCGCCGGAAAACATCGAAGCCATCTTCGAGCCGTTCTTCACCACCAAGGAGGTCGGCAAGGGCACCGGGCTCGGCCTGAGCCAGGCCTTCGGCTTCGCTAAGCAGTCCGAGGGCGACCTTGCCGTGACAAGCACGCAAGGGCGCGGCGCGACCTTCACCATCTATCTGCCGCAGGCACCAAGCCCGATCACCGAAGCGGAAGCGGCGGCGCTGACCCACGAGGCCGCAACCACCGGGCGCGGCTATCGCGTGCTCGTGGTCGAGGACAATGACGATGTCGGCCGCTTCTCCACCGAGCTCCTGGAGGATCTTGGCTATGTCGTGCGCCGCGTCGCCAACGCCAATGCGGCGCTCGCGATCCTGTCCGAGGACGAGTTCGCTGTCGACCTCGTCTTTTCCGACGTCATCATGCCCGGCATGAACGGCGTCGAGCTCGCCGGCGTCCTCCGCGAGCGCTATCCGGGCCTCCCCGTCGTGCTCACCAGCGGCTACAGCAACGTGCTCGCCGAAAACGCCCATCGCGGCTTCGAGCTGATCCAGAAGCCGTATTCGGTGGAATCGCTGTCGCGCATCCTGCGCAAGGCGATCATGGAGAAACTGTCAGTGGCGCGGTGATCAGCTCTCAGCCGTCGTCCCGGACAAGCGAGCGTCAGCGAGCGCTGATCCGGGCCCCATAACCACAGGATTGTGTTTGGCGAAGAGCGACGACGCGCGTGCCTCAAGATAGACTCCGCGGTATGGGTCCCGGATCTGCGCTTCGCTTGTCCGGGACGACAGTGAAATGCTTGGCGAGCAGTCATCTCCGCGACGACCAACTTAAGACTACGCATCAGGTACCCCCCATGAAACCCGCACTCCTCTCCGCCTGGCAGACCTGGGCGTTCCTGTCGGCCTGCTTTGCCGCGCTGACCGCGATCTTCGCCAAGGTCGGTGTCGAGAACATCAATCCGGATCTGGCGACCTTCATCCGCACCATCGTGGTGCTGCTCGCCTTTTCCATGCTGCTGTTCCTCACCGGCCAGTTCGCCGTGCCTTCCGCGATCTCGTCGAAGACCTGGCTGTTCCTGGTGCTGTCGGGCCTTGCGACCGGGGCGTCCTGGCTCTGCTATTTCCGCGCGCTGAAGCTCGGGCCCGCGACGCTGGTCGCGCCGATCGACAAGCTCAGCGTCGTCCTGGTTGCGCTGTTCGCCTTCGCCTTTCTCGGCGAGCGCCCGACCGCGCAGGGCTGGCTCGGCATCGCCATGATCGGTGCCGGTGCGGTGCTGCTGGCGGTGAAGTTTTGAGATACTGATCAGGCGACAAGTCTTAAGGACGCCGCGATGCGCTCCCTTCGATCCCGACTGCTGGCTCTGTGGATCATGCTGGTCGTCTCCGGTATTGCGACCGGCTACCTGCTGTTCGAGTCATTCCAGCAGACCGCCAATGCGCGCCTGGCGCGGTCCGAGGAGCTGGTCGCCCGCGCCTGCCGCGATCTCGCCGACCGCTATCAATTCTTCGTGGCG
>NZ_LUUB01000030.1:9009-77762 GCF_001641635.1 Bradyrhizobium centrolobii | reverse complement strand
GGCCGGCGGCCCGATCGACGATCGACTCAAAGGCGAACTGACCGGTGTGACCCAGGCGGCTCTGGCCGGCGCGGCCGGTGTGGAGGGCGGCATCTGGCAAGCAGACGCCGGCTCGCTTGCCTATGCATTCCCGACCTACGAAGGGACCGGACCCAAGACCGACTTGCCGGCAGCCGAGCAGAACACCATTCGCGCGGTCAACGCCGAGGCGTTGCGGGCCGCGCACCCTGCGTCGATCCAGCAAGCCGGCCGCTCCCAGGTCCTCATCGTGCATGCTTGCCCGCTACGTGGCCCGTTGCAAGGCGTCACCGGCTGGACGATGACGCGGGTCTTCACCGCGCAGGGACCCGCGTACACCCAGTTGCTGGCTGGCCTCATGGTTCTGGCGCTGACGATCTTCGGATCGGCCGTCTGGCTCGCGCGCGTGCTCTACATATGGTCCCGCAAGATCGCGCTGATCGAGCGCGCCCTTGATGACCGGCGGGACGGTCTGGTCGACCTGCCGAAGCTTGCGCATACCGGCGCGCCCGAGCTCGATCGGCTGGTGGATGCCTTGAATGCGACCGGCGAGCGTCTCTCGCTCGAGCGCCGGCGCGCCGCCGCCGCGGAGCGGCTCGCCGCGCTCGGCCGACTGTCGGCCGGCCTCGCGCATGAGATTCGCAATCCGATCGCTGCCATGCGCCTGAAGGCCGAGAACGCGCTCGCGGTCGCCGACGGCTCGCGCAGCAACGCAGCTCTGAGCACCATCCTGCAACAGGTTGACCGGCTCGATGTCCTGTTGCGGGATTTGCTGGATATGACGCAGGCGCACGAGCCGAAGCTCACGGACGTCGATCTCGCATCCTTCATCCAGCGGACCGCGGACGCCCATCGCGAGCTCGCGGCAGCCAAGCACCTGATCGTGACGGCGGGAACCGAGGGCCCATGCCGGGAGTTGCCACGGTTCGACCCCTTCCAGATGCAGCGCGCGTTGGACAATCTGATCCTCAACGCCATCCAGAACTGCCCGCCCGGCGGCTCCGTGGCGGTCGACGCCCACCGCCGGGATAGCAGCCTCGTTCTGCGGGTTGCCGACACCGGCACCGGCATTTCCGACGAGCTGTGCGAACGCCTGTTCGAGCCGTTCGTCACCGGCCGCGCAGACGGTACGGGGCTCGGCCTTGCCATCGTGCGCGAAATCGCGCGAAATCATGGCGGCGAAGCACGGCTCGTACCGACCCCGCGCGGCGCGACGTTCGAGATCGAGGTGCCATGGCGATCATTCTGATTGTCGATGACGATGCGGGGTTGCGCGACGGTCTCGCCGAAGCGCTGACCGATCTCGGCCATATCCCACGTCTGGCGGCCTCCGGCCGCGAGGGCCTCGCCGCGCTCAACGACGATATCGACGCCGTGCTGCTCGACCTGCGTATGCCCGGCGGCATGGACGGCATCGAGGTGCTGCGCCGAATCCGGTCGGAGCGCAATGCGCCGCCGGTCGTGGTGCTGACGGCGTTTGCGAGCGCCGCGAACACGATCGAGGCCATGAGGCTCGGCGCCTTCGATCATCTCAGCAAGCCGATCGGGCGCGAGGAATTGAAGGCCCTGCTGAATCGCCTGCCCGGACGGGCGCATTCGATCGTGGAACCGGCACACGAGGCCGGCGACAGCCTGATCGGATCGAGCGAAGGGATGCGCGGTGTCCAGAAAGCGATTGGGCTTGCTGCCGACAGCGATGCGATCGTGTTGATCCATGGTGAAACCGGCACCGGCAAGGAGCTGGTGGCTCGCGCGCTCCACATCTACGGCAAGCGCAAGGATGGTCCGTTCGTCGCGGTCAATTGCGCGGCCATTCCCGAAGACCTGCTCGAGAGCGAATTGTTCGGCCATGTGAAAGGCTCCTTCACGGGCGCGACCGCAGACAGGACCGGCGCGTTCCGCGACGCCGCCAACGGCACCCTGTTCCTCGACGAGATCGGCGACATGCCGCTTGCCATGCAGGCAAAAATCCTGCGCGCCCTGCAGGAGCAGGTCGTTACCCCTGTCGGCGGCAAGCCGGCGCGCACCACCGCGCGCGTCATCGCCGCAACCCACCGCGATCTTGCGAAACTTGTCGCGGCGAACGAATTTCGCGAGGATCTCTACTACCGGCTCAACGTGGTGCCCATTGCGATTCCGCCGCTGCGGGAGCGCGCAGCGGATATCGTGCCACTGGCCGAGCACTTCCTCGCCCGCATCGGCGCCCCAAGCGGACGGCACAAGCGGCTCGACGCCGCGGCGATTGAGAAGTTGCAGCGGCATGGCTGGCCCGGCAACGTCCGCGAGCTTCGCAATGTAGTCGAGCGCGCCTACATCCTGACCCGCTCCGACGTGATCGGGCCCGGCGACATCGATACCAGCCGCGCCGCCGTGCAGTCGGCGGATTCCCTTCTCGATGCGGACCTTCCGGGTGCCGTCGCGCAGCTCGAGAAGACGATGATCCTGCGCGCGCTGGATGCGTGCGACGGCAACCGGACGGAAGCTGCGCGGCGGCTCGGCATCAATCGCCAGCTTCTCTACACCAAGATGCAGCGCTACGGGCTTGCGGCGTCAGAAAACCCGACAGACGGTGTCTGCAAAGACGACGGCTGACCTCGGCGTCATTGCAACAACTCCTTTGAAATCAACGATCTCGCGACTGGCACATCGCTTGCTCCAATCACGGCGAGCGACAACGTCGCGAAATTGAAAGGAGTTGTTCCATGAAGATGACAGGCATGCGCGCGCTGTTCTGTGCGCTGCTCTCCACAACCGCAATCGGCGGCGGTGCCGCCCATTCGCAGACGATGGGTCCGATGTGGGATCCGTCGCAACTTCCGGAGTCACGCGGAATCGTCAAGCAATACACGCTTACACCGCGTGGCGACATCGACGGCATCATCCTGACCGATGGCACCGAGGTGAAGCTGCCGCCGCATCTGACGGCACAGACGGTGTTCTCGATCCGCCCGGGCGATCAGGTCTCGGTCCGCGGCTTGCGGGCCCGCGCGGTGGCCCTGGTCGATGCCGCATCGATCACCAATGTCGCGACGGGCCGGAGCGTCGTCGACAGCGGTCCGCCCGACCGACGCGACCGCGGTCAGGACCAGGTGATCAGCGGCAGGATCGCCGCGCCGCTGCACGGCAAGCGCGGCGAAGTCAACGGCGCGCTGCTGGACGACGGCACCGTGCTGCGCCTGCCCCCGCCAGAGGCGGAACGTTTGCAGGACTGGCTGCGGCAGGGTCAACCCGTCTCGGTGCGCGGCGCTATCCTCGACACGCCACTCGGCAGAGTTGTCGACGTGCAGGCGATCGGAAGCTCACCGGAGCAGATGAGCGAGCTCGCCGGCCCACGCCCGCCACGTGGTCCCGCAGACGGTCCCGACCGGCGCGGCCCGCCGCCGCCTCCCCCCGGTTTTGGTCCTCCGCCTCCTCCGCCGCCGCGCAGCTAAATGCCCCCATTCAACCAATCGAGAAAGGAAACCAACATGCACTGGATTGATCCCAACAGCCTGCCCGAATTTGCCGGCAAATTCGAATGCTTCGTCCTCAATCCACATGGCGAAGTCGATGGCTTCGTCATGACCGGAGACACGAGTGTGAGCATTCTGGTTCACACGCCACCGCACATGGACGACGAATTGACGCGTCATATCGCGCCAGGCGACTCGATCCGCGTGCGCGGCGTACGTCCGCGCGGAGCCGAGCTTCTGGCTGCGGTCGCGGTCACCACGGCGAGCGGGCAAAAGATCGTCGACGAAGGACCGGGCCATGATCGCAAACATCCCAAAGTGAAGCACCAGCCGATGGATGCGGAAGGCACGGTACGGATGTCTCTGTTCGGCCCGAAGGGCGAGCTGCGCGGCGCACTGCTTTCCGAAGGTGTCGTTCTTCGAATCGGGCCCAAGGAAGCCGAGAGCGTCGCACCTCTGCTCGCGCCGGGTGCAAAGGTCGCCGCGCGCGGCGACGGAGCGGAGACGCAGCACGGCCGGGTGATCCATGTGCTGGAGATCGGACCCGACCTCCACGCGCTGAAGCCCGTCAGGAAGCCGAAGCCCAAGAATCCCAAGGAAGACCCCAAGCACAAGCCCAAGCCTGACGCCGAGGTCCGTGCGGCCTAGGCAGGCGCGCACGGCGAGGACGAAACGCACCGCATTGGACTGGAGGCCATCGTGTCCACACGTGCAGACTACAGACGCGCCAGCCGCGCGCTGGATGCGGCCAATTTCTTCCTCGCCGACGTCCGCGATGGCCTTGGCCCCTATCTCGCAATCTATCTCCTCACGGATCAGCAATGGGACGAGGCCCGCATCGGCGTCGTGATGTCGGTCGCCGCGCTCGCCGGCATCGTCGCACAGACGCCGGCGGGCGCGCTGATCGACGCAACCAGGGCCAAGCGGCTGATCATGGCCCTCTGCGCCATTCTCATCACCACCGCCTCCCTGTTGCTGCCGCTGTTTCCGAGCTTCTGGCCAGTCGCGATCTCGCAAGGGATTGCCCACACCGCCGGGGTTGTCTTTCCGCCGGCGCTCGCCGCCATTTCGCTCGGCATCGTCGGCCACCGCGCCTTGACCGCCCGGATCGGCCGCAATGAGACTTTTAATCACGCAGGCAATGCAGTTGCCGCTTCGGTTGCCGGTCTCGGCGCCTACGCCTTCGGTCCGAATGTGGTGTTCTACCTGCTCTCCTTCATGTCGCTGGCAAGCCTTGCCAGCATCCTCTTCATTCCGGAAAGCGCCATCGACCACGATCGCGCCCGCGGCCTGCATGAAGCAGAGGCTTGTGGACGACACGACCAACCCTCGGGATTGAGCATCCTGTTGACCTGCCGCCCCCTGCTCGTCTTCGCGATCTGCGTCGTGCTGTTTCACCTCTCCAACGCGGCGATGCTGCCGCTGGTCGGCCAGAAGCTCGCCCTACAGGACAAGAACATGGGCACCAGCCTGATGTCGGCCTGCATCGTGGCCGCGCAAATCGTCATGGTGCCGTTCGCGATGCTGGTCGGCGCCACGGCCGACCGCTGGGGCCACAAGCGCTTCTTCCTCGCCGCGCTCTTGATCCTGCCCATTCGCGGCGCGCTCTATACGCTCTCCGACAATCCGTTCTGGCTGGTCGGCGTCCAACTTCTCGACGGCGTCGGGGCCGGCATTTTTGGTGCGATCTTTCCCGTCATCGTCGCCGACCTCATGCGCAACACCGGCCGCTTCAACGTCGCGCAAGGCGCGATCATCACGGCGCAAAGCTTAGGTGCGGCCCTGTCGACCACGCTGGCCGGGCTGGTCGTGGTCGGCGCGGGCTATAGCACAGCGTTTCTCACGCTAGGTGCAATCGCCGCGCTCGGCGCCGTCGTCTGCGTCTTCACCCTTCCCGAGACGCGCCAAATCGCCCATACAACGCCACCACCACGGGGCACGACAGCGCTACCCGCTTCGGCCATCGCTGCCGAATAACCATCGAACGAGGACCGACATTGCCACTCGCGCTGCATGACAATCTTTGGGCCTGGAGCATCATCGTGCCCGCGACCGCAGGCGTCATCATCCGCCCCTTTCGCCTGCCGGAGGCGATCTGGGCGCTGGCGGGCGCTGCGGCCTTGGTGCTATTCGGCTTCCTGTCGTGGGACGACGCGCTCACCGGCATCGAGAAAGGCGTCGACGTCTACCTCTTCCTGATCGGCATGATGCTGATCGCCGAGTTGGCGCGGCTCGAAGGCCTGTTCGACTATCTCGCCGCGCTTGCGGTGGAATTTGCCCGAGGCTCGCCGCAGCGGCTGTTCCTGCTGATCTATCTCGTCGGTACCGTCGTGACCGTGCTGCTCTCCAACGACGCCACCGCGATCGTGCTGACGCCCGCCGTCTATGCCGCGACGCGCGCAGCCGGAGCCAAGCCGCGGCCTTATCTCTTCGTCTGCGCCTTCATCGCCAATGCCGCGAGCTTCGTGCTGCCGATCTCGAACCCCGCCAACCTCGTGGTGTTCGGCTCCCGCATGCCGCATCTCACCGAATGGCTGCGCCTGTTCGCGCTGCCCTCGCTCGCCTCGATCGTGCTGACCTACATCGTACTGCGCCTCACCCAGCACCGCGCGCTGAAGGAGGAGACTATCGCGCACCGCGTGCCGCACCGAAAGCTCAGCCGCGGTGGCAAGCTGACGGCTGTCGGCATCGCCGCGATCGGCGCCGTTCTGCTGACGGCCTCCGCGCTCGACAAGCAACTGGGCCTGCCGACCTTCGTCTGCGGCGTCGTGACGACCGGCCTCGTTCTCTTGCTCAGCCGCCAGTCGCCCCTGCCGGTGCTTAAGCACGTGTCATGGAGCGTGCTGCCGCTGGTCGGCGGCCTCTTTGTCATGGTGGAAGCGCTAGTGAAGACCGGCGCGATTGGACATCTCTCCGCGCTCCTGCACGAGGCCGTCGCGCAATCGGTGCCCAAGGCCGCCTGGAGCGTCGGCATCGCAACCGCGATCGCCACCAATATCGCCAACAACCTGCCAGCCGGCCTCGTCGCGGGATCGATCGTCGCCAGCGATCATCTGCCCAACTCCGTGGTCAGCGCCATCCTGATCGGCGTCGACCTCGGGCCGAACTTTTCGATCACCGGCTCGCTGGCCACCATCCTGTGGCTGGTGGCGCTGCGGCGGGAAAAGATCGAGGTCGGCGCCTGGCCATTCCTCAAGCTAGGCCTGCTCGTGACGCCGCCGGCCCTGATCGCGGCGTTGGCCGCCGCGATCAGGTGAGCACCATCAGTCGTTCTCGTAGCCGTAGACCTCCGGCAGGATGAAGATTGCGGCGAGCAATCCGATCAGCGGGAAGATCGCGACGAAGAGCGTGGCATTGGCCTGCCCGATCGCTGCGAACAGCGACGGGAACAGGAAGATCGCCAGGAACGACGGCAGCTTCACGAACATATAGGCGAAACCGCTCGCCGTGCCGCGATATTTCGGCTTCGCGACCATGGTCGGGATCGTCATGCAGTTCGAGGCGTCCCAGTAATGGCCCCACAGCATGGCGGCCGCCGCGAACGGCAGCAGGATCTTGTTGTCTGTGTAGAGCGCGAAGGCCGCGACCAGGAGCGAGGCCAGCACGATGCCGAAACCGGCGATCGCGATGCCGCGATGGCCGATCTTCGGCGTCAGCAGCGGGCCGACCCAGCCCGACAACGCAGCGAAGCAGAACAGCCCCATCGTCACCAGGTTATTGCCGAGCACGCTCGACACGCCGACCATGACAAACAGCACCGGCAGATAGAAGGCGAAGGTCGAGAATTCGCTGCCTTGGGCAAAGCAGGCGATCCAGCCATAGATCGTGGCGCGCCAGCGGATCGGATCCTTCTTGAGATCGGCGAGGAACGCGCGGGTGCTGACCTTCGGCACCTCCACGTCGTGGTCCGGCAGCATGTCGAGATTGTCGTTGAACATCTCGCGCGCGACCTGCTTGGCTTCGCGGTAGCGTCCCTTCTGCACCAGCCACACGGCCGTCTCGGGCACGTCGTGGCGCATGATCAGGATGATCAGGGCCGGCACCGCGCCGAGACCGAGCGTCACGCGCCACAGCATCTCGTGCTGCATGTCGATCAGGAGGAACAGCACGATGACGCCGATGGTGAGGACCTCGCCGACGGCGAACATGAACTGCCAGCGGTTGCCCATGACCTCGCGTTCACCCTTGGCCATGGATTCCATGATGTAGGTGTAGCCGGTCGAGATATCGGACCCCAGGGGAACGCCGAGCAGGAAGCGGATCACGACGAGCCAGCCAACGCTGGGCACGAAGGCCTGTGCCAGCGCCAGCACGATGAACATCACCATCGTGATCAGGAACATCACGCGGCGGCCGATCTTGTCGGACAGCCAGCCGCCGAGCAGCGCACCGATCAGGGCGCCGCCCTGTGTGCCGGCCGCGGCGAGGCCGAGCATCAGCGGGTCGGGATTGTACTGCTCGCGGATGAAGATCAGCACGAAGGCGATCGAATAGAGATCCCAGGCCTCCACCAGGATCGAGGCCATCATCAGCCAGCCGACCTTGTTACCTTTGGGACTGTAGTTCGTAATGAGGTAGCGGACCGCGGACTCGCTTGCGGTCGGTTGTCGCATGGCCATCGTTGACATGTGGTTTGGTCCTCCTAAAGACTCTTTACGCGCCGAGTAGCGGCTCGATGCTGCAATCGAGCAGACGCGGGTCGATGCCCGCCTCCATTCCCGTGAACATCAAGTCCATGTAGTCGATCAGTGCATCGCTCGCCTTCACCGCGTCATCGACGCGGCGGCCCGCGACCGCGTTGAGAATGGCGAGATGGTGATCGATCGTGCCGGACAGGTCGGCCTGCCCCGGCATGAAGCGGTGGTGGATGAAGCCGATGCGGCGATAGAGCGTGTGCAGCGGCCGCAGCGTGTGGGCGAGGAACGGCTCGCCAGCCGCCTCCAGCACCAGCGCGTCGATGCGGCGGTCGAGGCTGTTGAATTCGTCGAGTGTCAGGCTCGCGTGCCGTTCGCGCAACAGCCGCTCGATGTGCAGCGCCTGATTGCGGTGCGAGAGGCTGGCACGATCGGCCGCGAGGCGGATCACGAAGCGCTCCATGTCGCGGCGCAGGCCCAGCAGCATGCGCTCGCGCGCGAGATCAATCGGCGCGATGTGCAAACCGTGGCGCGGGAGGATGATGATCAGCGTGTCGGCGGAGAGACGATTGACGGCGTGATGCACCGGCGTACGGCCGAAGCCGGTGATCTGCTGCAATTCCAGCATCGTCATGAACTGGCCGGGCTTGAGCTCGCAATGAACGAGCAGCTCCTCGATCCTCTGATAGGCAAGCTCGAAGAAGTTGAGCCGGTTGCGGCGGCTGGGCTTGCCCTCGCCGACGTCCTCCGTTCTCACCACCTCGAGCGCGCGCTTGCGCCGTGCCATCTCGTCCTCCCGTCAGCCCCATTGTCGTCCTTGCAGGGCGGCGACTTATTTGTGACAGCCTTAAAACATGTTGTGATATATTACAAGCGGGCGTATCACTGCCCGCCGAGAGCCGCCGCTTTAGCCGGCTCGGAAATGAACAACAAGGCGGGCGCGATGCGCCTGTGACGGGAGGACTGTTGCCGTGAAGATCACGTCGATCGAAACCTTGCGCACCGAGGAATTCTCCAACGTCATCTGGGTGCGCATCCACACCGATGCCGGCGTGATCGGTCTCGGCGAGACCTTCTATGGCGCAGGCGCGGTCGAAGCGCAGATCCACGACACGTTCGCGGGCCGCCTGCTCGGCCGCAATCCCCTGCACATCGAGGCGATCCACCGCGACATGCTCAACCTGCCGATGGCGCAGTCCTCGACCGGCGTCGAATACCGCGCGGCCTCCGCGATCGACATCGCGCTGTGGGACCTGTTCGGCAAGGTCTGCGGCCAGCCGGTGCACCAGATGCTCGGCGGCCTCTGCCGCGACAAGCAGCGCATCTACAACACCTGCGCCGGCACCAAGTATGTCCGCTCGACCAACATCAGCCCGGTCGCGAACTGGAATCTCGGCGCCTCCGAAGGACCTTACGAGGATCTCGACGCCTTCATGACCCGCGCCGATGCGCTGGCAGAAAGCCTGCTCGAAAGCGGCATCTCGGCGATGAAGATCTGGCCGTTCGATCCGGCGGCGCAGGAGAACAAGGGCCTGTTCATCACCGCGGCCCAGATGAAGCAGGCGATCGAGCCGTTCGAGAAGATCCGCAAAGCCGTCGGCGACAGGATGGAAATCATGGTCGAGCTCCACTCGCTGTGGAACCTGCCGACCGCAAAGCAGATCGCGCGCGCGCTCGAGCCCTACAAGCCGACCTGGTACGAAGACCCGATCCGGATGAACTCGCCGCAGGCGCTGGCCGAATATGCGCGCTCAACCGACGTCTGGGTCTGCGCCAGCGAGACGCTGGGTTCGCGCTTCCCCTACAAGGACATGCTCGACCGCGATGCCATGCACGTGGTGATGGCGGACCTGTGCTGGACTGGCGGCCTTACCGAGGGCCGCAAGATCGCGGCGATGGCCGAGACCTATCACCGGCCTTTTGCTCCTCATGATTGCATTGGCCCGGTCGGGTTCATCGCCGCCATCCACATGTCGTTCAGCCAGCCCAACACGTTGATCCAGGAGTCGGTGCGCGCCTTCTACAAGGGCTGGTACAATGAGCTCGTCACCACCGTGCCGGTGATCAAGGACGGCTATGTCTTCCCGATGGAAGGACCCGGCCTTGGTGTCGAGCTCCTGCCCGCGGTGTTCGACCGCAGCGATCTCACCGTGCGCCGCTCCAACGTCTGAGGATATTTTGAGATGAGCACTGCCCTGTTCGACCTCTCCGGCCGCACCGCGCTCGTGACCGGCTCCTCCCGCGGGCTCGGTCGCGCCATCGCCGAGGGCATGGCCAAGGCGGGCGCCAAGCTGATCATCAACGGCGTCGACCCCAAGCGCGTCGAGCAGGCCGTTGCCGAATTTCGCGCCGCCGGCCATCAGGCCGAGGGTGCCGCCTTCAATGTGACCGACGAGCCAGCGATCGTCGCCGCCTTCGAAAATTTCGACAAGAACGGCCTCGCGGTCGACATCGTCGTCAATAACGCCGGCATCCAGCACCGCAAGCCGCTGGTCGAATTCACCACCGACGAGTGGCGCAAGGTGATCGAGACCAACCTCACCAGCGCCTTCGTCATCGGCCGCGAAGCGGCCAAGCGCATGATCCCGCGCAAGCACGGCAAAATCATCAACATCGGCTCGCTCGGCAGCGAGCTGGCGCGTCCCACGATCGCGCCCTACACCGCAGCCAAGGGCGGGATCAAGAACCTGACCCGTTCAATGGCGGTGGAATGGGCGCAGCACGGCATCCAGGCCAATGCGATCGGCCCCGGTTATATGCTCACCGACATGAACGAGGCGCTGGTCAACAATGCCGACTTCAACAACTGGCTGATGGGCCGCATCCCCTCGAAGCGCTGGGGCAAGCCGGACGAGCTGGTCGGCGCGGCGATCTTCCTCGCCTCCGACGCATCGACTTACGTCAACGGCCAGATCATCTATGTCGATGGCGGCATGATCGCCGCGATGTGATCGCGAGCCTGAATAAAGGAGTGAGCCCATGCGCGCAGTCGTCATTCACGCGCCGAAGGACCTGCGGATCGACAGCTATCCCGATGCGGCGCCCGGTCCGGCCGAGGTCCGCGTCAAGATCGCGAACGGCGGGATCTGCGGCTCCGACCTGCACTACTACAACCACGGCGGTTTCGGCACCGTGCGCATCCAGCAACCGATGGCGCTGGGGCATGAGATCGCCGGCGTCGTCGCGGCGGTCGGTGACCGCGTCACTCATGTCAAGCCGGGCACGCGCGTGGCGGTCAATCCGAGCAAGCCGTGCGGCCAGTGCCTGCATTGCCAGGAAGGCATGCGCAACCAGTGCCTCGACATGCGCTTCCTCGGCAGCGCGATGCGCTTTCCTCATGTGCAAGGCGGCTTTCGCGAATTCCTGACCGTCGATGCCACGCAGGCCGTACCGATCGCGGACAAGCTGTCGCTGGCCGAAGCCGCGGTGGCCGAGCCGCTCGCGGTGTGCCTGCATGCCGGCAAGCAGGCCGGCCCCCTCCTCGGCAAGCGCGTGCTGATCACCGGCTGCGGCCCGATCGGCGCGCTGATGATCCTTGTGTCGCGCTTCGGCGGCGCCGCCGAGATCGTGGTGACGGATGTGGTCGAGGCGCCACTTGCGGTCGCCAAAAAGCTCGGCGCCAGTCATGCCATCAATGTTGCGACCAACGCTGCCGCGCTCGATCCCTGGCGCGCCGGCAAGGGTGTATTCGACACGCTGTTTGAAGCCTCCGGCAACCAGGCTGCGCTGCGCACCGCGCTCGACCTGCTGCGGCCGGGCGCCAGCCTCGTGCAGCTCGGCCTCGGCGGCGAGATGACGCTGCCGATCAACAGCATCGTCGCCAAGGAATTGCAGCTCCGCGGCACCTTCCGCTTCGATCCCGAGTTCGAGCTCGCGGTGCGGCTGATGGGCGAAGGCCTGATCGACCTCAAGCCGCTGATCACGGCCACCATGCCGTTCGAGAACGCGGTCGCGGCGTTCGAACTCGCCAGCGACCGCGCGCAGTCGATGAAGGTGCAGCTGACGTTCTGAGGCGCGCCGGCCTCAGGGCTGCGCCGCGCCCTCGATGAGGCGATCGCTGACCAGCCGGACCGCGCCCCGCTTCCAGGAGTAGTCGGCGCCCATGCGGAGCCCGCTGTCGCCGCGCGACACCACGGCGCCGGTCCGGGCGTCTCGCACCTGAAAACCTATCGTATATTCGGTGCGGCTGACCCGCCGCACCACGCCGCTCAGTGATTGATCCGCGCCGAGCTTTCCGGCGATGGCGGCGTCGCAACCATTACAGTCGCGCAAGGCTCGGGCACTCACGGCGTCCGCGCGCGCGCCGCTAACATCAACAATGCGGTAACGGCCGGATTGCCCGAGCGCATCGCGCACGGCCGTCGTCACCTCCGTCAGATAGGAGCTATCCGCAGCCGTGAGGCCGGATGCGGGTGCAGCCGTGTTGTCGTCGAGCTCGAACTCGAACACCGCGAGGGCAATCGGCGCAGGTGTAGCGAGCGCCGCCAGGATCTCGCGGACAACGAAGAGCTCGGCGCGCGCCCACGCCTCGTCATTGTCGCCGCGGAAGGTGTAGAGCCTATCCATCACGACCTTGCGGGCAGCGACGTCGATCACTGCGACCTTCGCCCATTGCACCAGCGTGCTCGTCTTCTGGATGCCGCCAATGACCTTGAACGCCGCCCCGTCCTGCGCGCTCGGCACAAGCCGATAGCGCTCGCCGGCGGCGATGTCCCGCTGCAGCGCGGCCATGAACGCGGCCAGCCGCTTCTCGTGGACGGCGGTCTGGTTGGCCGGCTCGCCCGACGTGTCGGTATAGCTGAAGTCGTCGACGGCAACGCCGACGGGCTGCGCTGCGCTCTCGGCACCGGCCGGCGCAGCAGCGCCAGCGAGAACGAGCAGAAGAAGTGAAACGAAGACAGGCAGGGATCGACGCATGAGCGGCCTCGCGGGGTGAATGGGCCCTGACGCTAGGTCGGGGGCCCCGCGGCCCACAGCCATCCACGTCCCGGCAAGGGCCGGGAAAATTTCACGACGTTGCGCCGGACCATCAGCGGCGCTTTCCGACGGTTCCGTTCTGCCGTTAAATGCCGGCAGACCAAGTCCAGGGTGCCGCCGATGTGGAACCGCTTCAAGCCCGACCTCAAACTTCGCCTGACGCTCCGCGTGGCGGCGATCTCCGCTCTCTGTTTCACCGCCATCGCGGCCTACTTCCTCGTCGAGGCCGACCGTTCCGTGCATGCCAGGATCGATGCGATCGCCGCTCTCGCCGCGAGAACGCTGGAGCTTCAGCACAACAAGATCCAGTGGGTGAACAACCCGCGCTCCGAATTTCCGGATCTGGACAGTGTTGCCGCCTCCGTCATGACGCCCGGCCTCTGTCTCGCCTTCCGCAGCGGCAACGGCGACGTCGTCCAACGCTTCTGCGGCGGCGCGCCCAATGCGGACGGTGAACCACCGCGGGTCTTCGCCGCGTTCTATCGCAGCCTGTTCGATCCGGGCCGCGAAGCCGTCCGGCCGGTCGAGTCGCGCGGCGCGAAGGTCGGCGAAGCCGTCGTCTGGATCGATCCGGCCGTGCTCACGGCGCAAGCCTGGCACGAGGCGGGCCGCCTGATGGCCGCGCTTGCGATCGCGCTGCCGCTGCTCTGTGCCCTCGTCTATGCGGCGCTGGCCCGCGCGCTGCGACCGACGCAGGTTGTTCGCGCCGGCCTCGAACGGATCGCCGCCAATGACCTGACGGCACGGCTGCCGCCGTTCGATCTGGCGGAGCTGTCAGCCATCCGCGAGGTGTTCAACCATCTGGCCGAGACTCTCGCCACGACACTTGCCGAGCGCAGCGAGCTGACCCGCAAGCTGATCGCCCTCCAGGATGATGAGCGCCGTCATCTCGCGCGTGAACTGCACGACGAGTTCGGCCAATCGCTCGCCGCCATCCGCGCCCTCGCCGCATCCGCGCGCCACACCGCCGCGCAGGACTGCCCCGCTCTGCTTGCCGAATGCGACGGCATCGCACGCACGGCGACCGACATGATGGAAACGTTGCGCGGCGCGCTGTTCAGATTGCGTCCGCCCGATGTCGATGAGCTCGGCCTCGTCGCCAGCCTCGAAGGTCTAGTCGCCGGCTGGAACGGGCGCAGCCGCGGTCGGCCACGGTTCGATGTCCGCTTCGACGGCGCGTTCGAGAATCTGCCCGCCGCCGTCGGCGCCGGGCTCTACCGCATCGTGCAGGAGGCGCTCACCAACGCGGCCAAGCATGCCGGCGCCACACGCGTCACCCTGGAGCTCGCCGCACGCAAGGTTGCGGGGAACGAAGATCGTGTCATCGAGCTTTGCATCGCCGATGACGGCCGGCTGGGCGATGCCGCCGTCAAGTCCGGCATGGGCCTGCTCGGAATGCGCGAGCGCGTCGCCGCGCTCGGTGGCCGGCTGAGTTTCGAGACCGGCCCCGATCGCGGCGCGACGCTGCGGGTGGTGATCCCCGCCCTCGCCGATCCCATCGTCATGGAGCGCGCCGCATGAACGAGACCGGCTGCGCCATCATGCTGGTCGACGATCATGCCGTCGTTCGCGAGGGCTATCGTTCGGTGCTGCAGAAGCAGCCTGGCTTCCGCGTCGTGGCCGAGGCCTCCGAGGGGGCCGAGGCCTACCGCCTGTTCAAAATGGCCAAACCCGATCTCGTGATCATGGATCTCAGCATGCCCGGCATCGGCGGCATCGAGGCGATCAGGCGGATCAGGCAGTGGGACAAGGGCGCGCGCATCCTCGTCTTCACCATGCACCAGAATGCGGGCTTTGCCGTGCAGGCGATCCGCGCCGGCGCCAGGGGCTACGTCACCAAGACCAGCCCGCCCGAGACGCTGGTGCGCGCCGTGACCGACGTTCTCGCCGGCAAGATCGCGATCAGCCCTGACATCGACCATGAGCTAGCACTGAGCCGGCTCGCCGGCGAAAGCTCCGCCGCCGACGTGCTCACCGCGCGCGAGTTCGAGGTGCTGCGGCTGCTGCTCGCCGAACGGAGCACCGAGGAGATCGCCGAAACGCTCCACGTCAGTCCGAAGACGGTCGCGAACCTGCACTCCCTGATCAAGGACAAGCTCGGCGTCGGCTCGGACATCGAGCTGGTCCGGCTCGCGCTGCGCCAGGGGTTGCTGACGCAGGCCGATCTGGGCGAGGCCTGACGCGCGCGGGCTTCAGGCCAGATAGCGCGTGAGATAGCCTTCCATTGCGTACAGCGCGCAGAGCGCGAGGCTCGACCACACCGCGGCGCTGAAATACAGCGCCATCCAGGCGAGTTCGCCCTTCCAGTGCGCGATGTCGTGGGTCACCACCCAGCGCGTGCTGACGTCATGCAGGCCTTCGAGGAAGCCGAGGAACTTGTTGCCCTCGGCGTACCCTGCCCGCCAGCGGCTGAGATACATCGGCACGTCGACGGTGACGAGGAACGCGAGGAAGCAGGCGATGCCGACGATGCCGGCAATCAGCGCCCAGCGCACCGGCCCCTGGAATTCGGGCATCAAGCGGCACAGCGCAATTCCCGCGAGGAAGAAGGTCACCGCCCACAGCGAGTTCTCGATCGCGTTGAAGAGATAGTTGGTGGTCAGCACCGCATACCAGGAGAAGCACTCCGCAATGATGATCACGGGCACGATCACGAGGGCGATGTTCACCGCGGTCTGTGCGCCCGCCATACCGCCGAGCTGGTGCAGGATGATGGCCCATTGCGCGGCAAAGCAGACCTCGGCCACGGTTGCGACCGAGCGGCCGACGAAGACGCTCGACAGCCAGGTGTCGAACAGGCAGATGCGCTGCACGTCGGCGCGCGGCAGCACCGAGCGGAAGGCGCAGCCGAACACATAGCCGGCGCACAGCAGGAACATCAGCCCGATGTCGGAGCCGCCACCCACGCTTGCCGCGGGCGTCGGGTAGAACTCGCGGTACAGCATGAACCAGACGAGGATGTTGGCGGTGCTGACCAGCGTCAGGGACCCCCACCACCACGCGAGGGGATTTGACCGCGCCTGCCACTGCAACATGAACCGCTCCGCCGTTATCGATATGACATCCAACGGTAGCAATTCTGTCACATTCTGACGGCTGGTCGCGACAAAAATCTGCGTGACGGCGCCCTTTTCGGCGCTCATTGCCGGGCATTTTTTGCGAATCAGGCGAAGAACGGATGCGGTCCGCCCGGGCTGGCGCGCGCTGTCATATTCTCGAACGCGGTCCGCAGCTCATCATCCGCGAAGACCAGTTCGAACTCCCTGGCGAAGACCTCCCCGAACTCCTCCCGAGTCGTCAGCATGCGCCGCTCCGTGTCGCCGGAGGCGTGCCTGATGCTGAAGCGGCCGTTGAACAGCGTCAGCCTGGTGCGGTTCGGACCTGGCCGCGCCGCGATCATGTTCTTGAGATACGGGCTCTCCGGATGCGTTGCGGCGAACCAGTTGCAGATCTCATATTCGGCATCCACCCGAGGCAGCATGACGACGCGATAGATGTGCGCCCAGTTTGTGCCAAGCTTCGATTGGAGCACGAGCTCGTCGCCCATGTGGATGAAGCGCATGGTCTCATGCGGCGTCTCCTGCTCCTCCTCGGCGACCAGCCTCAGCGCCGTCGTCGGCGCCAGATTGCCGAAGCCGACATCAGCGAGATAGGCGCCCTCGGGCAAGTCCACCCGCAACACCATGTGCAGCATCGGCCGCGGCGCGTCGATCGCGAGCCCGCGAACCACGCGCGCTTGGAGGCTGGTGACGTCGAAGCCGACAGAACGCAGGCCCGCGCGGAACAGCATGTTCTGCTCGAAGCAGTAGCCGCCGCGCTTGTGGCCGATCATCTTGGCTTGCAGCGGACCAAGCGCGAGCGACGGCGGCCGGTCCAGCAGCACGTCGATGCTCTCATAGGCAATGGCGGTCGCATGTGCGGTGACCGGCGCCTTGAGGGTCGCAAGATCGGGCGTGGTCGAGCCGGCATAGCCGATGCGGTCGAGCCATTGCCGTTGGTCAAAATCGCCGGTCATTGCCTGCCCCGCGCGTTCGATCACGATTGATCCTAGCGCGGAACCCTGCCCGACCGAGAGCGGTTAGCCTTGCGTCCATATATTGGACAGATATTCGACAATATTCGAATTTATTAGACAATCTTGTTTCGCAGGTCCATTAATCCGGTATGGCTGGAACTGTCAGGCCCAAACCAACGTCCTCTTCCGCCGCCGCGGTGCTGGCGGAGAGCGGTGACGACGCCGCGTTCGCCACGACTCTCGCAAAGGGCCTCGTGGTGCTCGAGGCTTTCAAGGCCGGAGCGCCCCTGCTCGGCAACATGGAGCTGTCGACGCTGACGGGTATTCCCCGGCCGACCGTGGCGCGCCTGACCCACACGCTCGCCGAGCTCGGCTATCTCCGCTACGACGCCGAGCGCGCGAAATACCGCGTCGGCGCGCGCGCTTTGCGGATGGCGCACCCGCTGCTCGCCGACATGCAATTCCGCCAGGTCGCGCGTCCCATGATGCAGGAGCTGGCGCAAAGCGTCCGCGGCACCGTCTCGATCGGTCTGCTCGACGGCACCTCCATGATCTATGTCGAGACCGCGCGCGCCGGCGATGTCGGACCGCACGTGCCCGACATCGGCATGCCCATTCCCGTGGTGATGACCGCGATGGGACGCGCCGCGGCGGCAACCTTGCCGCCGGCGGACGCCGCACTCCTGGAAGAGCGTATGAGGAGCGAGGACGCCGAGCTGTGGTCGGCCTTCCGCGAGACCTACCACGCGGGACTGACGCAATGCGCAAACCGCGGCTTCTGCACCTGCTGGGGCGAGTACATCGCCTCGATCCACGCCGTCGCTGCGCCGCTGTTTCACGCGCGCGAGCTGAAGCAGTCCTTCTCCATCAATTGCGGCATCCCCGCGTTCCGGCTCCAGCCGGGCCAGCTGGAGGGCGAGATCGGTCCGCGGATCGCAGCCCTCGCCGACAGCATCCGTGCCATCGTCAACGCGGCGGAGCCCGCGATCGAACGACGCAAGCAAAACAAGAAGAGGGCCAGGCCATGAACCGAATATCTGGCACTCCACGTCCGGGAGGCCACCATGACCATCACGCGCCGAACATTGCTGGGCACCCTCGCCGCCTCGCTGCCCACCATTTCATTCTCCGCACGCGCTGAGGACGCCTGGCCGGCGCGAATGGTGCGGCTGATCTCGCCCTACGGGCCCGGCGGCTCCAACGATATCTCGCTACGGCTCTTCGCCGATGAACTCGGCCGCAACCTGCACCAGCAGTTCATCGTCGAGAACAAGCCGGGCGCTGGCACGCGCATCGCCAACGATCTCGTCGCGCATGCCCCTGGCGACGGCTACACGCTTCTCTACGTCGCAGCCCCCTACGCCACCGCCGAAGCGCTGTTCGGCAAGCTGACCTACGACCGCAGGGATCTCCAGCCGGTCGCCATGGCCGTGATCGCGCCGCTGTTTTTGACCATCAGCGCGCATGCGCCCTTCAAGACGCTGCCGGAGCTCATCGCCTACGGCAAATCGAAGTCGGACGGACTGACCTTCGCCTCGCCCGGCGCCGGGTCGCAGCCGCATCTTGCCGGCGAGCTCCTGTTCAGGGATGGCGGCGTCAAGGGTCTGAACATTCCTTTCCGCGGCGACGCGGCATCCTACACCGAGCTACTCGCCGGCCGCGTCGATGCCACGCTGACGGCGTTGCCGACTGCGCTGCCCTATATCCAGAGCGGCAAGTTCACCGTGCTCGGCGTCGCCTCCGCCGAGCGCAGCCCGCTCTACCCGGAGGCACCGACCCTGCGCGAACAGGGCTTTCCCAACGTGATCGCCGCCGGCTGGTTCGGCTTCATGGCGCCGTCCACGACACCGCAGCCGATCGTCGAGCGCATTCAAGCCGCGGTCCTGCGCGCGCTCGACAATGCCGACATCAAGCAAAAGCTCTCGGCCCAGGGCCTCGAGGCGCACGCGACGCCCGCCGCCGAGTTCGGCCGGTTCATCGACGCCGAGACGCACAAATGGAGCGCGCTGATCCGCGAGGCCGGCCTCAAGGGCGAATGACGGTTGAAGCGCACCGTCATTCCGGGGCGCCTCGAAGAGGCGAACCCCAATGCGCAATTGCGCATTGGGGTATCTCGAGATTCCGGGTTCGATGCTTCGCATCGCCCCGGAATGAAAACCTGGCGATCAACCCTTCATACCAGCCACATAGGCTGCAAGCTTGTCCAGCGTCTGGTAGCCGTATTCGACGGCACCAAAGCCGATCATGGCGTCGCGCTGCTCGGTGCTCGAAGCCAGTTGCCGCAGCGTCAGCACCGTCTTTCCGTTGCTCTGTTCGGCAAAGGTGATGGTGAAGCGAAACAGTCCGGGATCATCGTCCTGGTCCACGCCGTGGTCCATCTCCATCAGATGCGGCCGCTCGATGCGACGGAAGCGCATGCGGTTCGGATAGACGGTGCCATCGGGGCCGATCATGTTGAAGCGCCAGACGCCTCCGACGCGCACATCGATCTCATGGGTCTCGATCTTGAACCCCTTCGGCCCGAACCATTGCGGCAGATGCTTCGGGTCGGACCACGCCTCGAACACCAGCGCGCGCGGCGCGTCGATCACGCGCGACATCACGATCTCGCGGTCGAGCGACCATTGCGACAAGGCGGGGTTGGCAGAATTCGTCATCACTCGGCACCTTTCCGTTTGGTTGTTCGGGACGGCCGCTTCGCGGCCGCCCTCTCCTTCTTCAACTTCATCACATAGGCCTCGAACCGATCGAGCCGCGCCTCCCAGATCGCGCGCTGCTGCTGAAACCAGTCTTCCGCGCCGAGAAGCGCGTCCGGACTGAGACGGCAGGTGCGGACGCGGCCCGCCTTCTCCGACAAGACGAGGCCGCTCCTCTCCAGCACATGGATGTGTTTCATGAAGCTCGGCAGCGCCATGTCGAAGGGATCGGCGAGCTCGCCGACCGACGCCTCGCCCGCGCACAGCCGCATCACGATCGCCCGCCGGGTCGGGTCGGCGAGCGCTGCAAAGATCTGATCCAGTCGGGTTGATTGGTTAGCCATATAGCTAACTATAGGCGATGGGCCGGGCGGAGTCAACAATTGTTAGCCGAATGGCTAAGTGAAAGACGCGGCACGCGGAACCCACAACGCGCAAACGTGAATTGGGATGCGTGGTCCTTCCCTGTAAGAGGAATCGGGGGCGCATCGCATCGTTCATTCGGACACGTGCCGTCTTTTGTCACATCAACACGTCTCACCCGGCGAACTCTCGCCCGGGCTGCGCTCGTTCCCTTCGCGATCGCCCTTGCCCGGCCGCGCCGCGCAGCCGCAGATTCCGACATGATCGCGCAGATGCGCGACATCGTTGCGGCCGAGCTCGCCCCGACCGCGACGCCGGACCATCCGGGCGGCCTCGCCGCCGCACTCTATGCCGGCCGCCATGTCGAGTTCTTTAACTATGGCTTTGCCGACGACGCGAGCCGACGACCGGTGACCTCGGACACGCTGTTCAACCTCGCCTCCTTGCGAAAGCCGTTCGAGGCGACGCTGGTGGCGCTCGGCACGCTGCTGGGCGAGTTGCGGCTCGATGACCGCGTATCGAAGTATATGCCCGAGCTCAACGGCGACACCATTCGGCGCGTCACCGTCGACGAGCTCGTCACCCACACCTCCGGCCTGTTGCTGCCCACCGACCATCCGCCCTGGCCGAACGACTCGTACACGCGCGAGCAGTTCATCGACATGCTCAATGCCTTCGCGCCGCCTGCGGGCGTGGCGCCCGGGAAGCAGCGCATCTACAGTCATGCCGGTTACGTGCTGCTCCAGCTCGTGCTCGAGCACTGCTACGGCAAGCCGATCCGCGAGCTCATCCAACATCGCGTCCTCAGCCCCCTCGGCATGACCGCGACCTCCATCCCGGAGCGCGGCGCGGACAATCGCGCCGTCATGGATGCGGCGTGGATGCAACGCGTCGTTCAGGGCTATTCAGACCAGGGCACGGCGATCGGCCCGCCCGGCAACCAGCAGAGCTATTTCGATGTCCCCGGCACCGGCCAGATGTTTTCCTCGGCGCGGGATCTCGCGAGCCTCATCGCGGCCTGCGTCGACGGACGGTCGGTCGATCCGGGTCTGCGCGAGGCCTTCCAGATGACGGAGCACGAAACTTTCCGTGTCGACGAGAAGTTCGGGCAAGGCATGGCCTGGGAGACCGTGCGTCTTCCCGATGTCACGATCGTGGACAAGCCGGGCGGCCTCAACAACGCCTCGGGCTATATCGGCCTCGTCCCAGCGCGACGGCTGGGCATCGTGCTGCTGGCCAATCGCGGCGAATATCCGCACGAGATCGCACGCTACAAGATCCTGCCCGCGCTGGCGCGGCTCGTCGCCGCGCGATGACGCCGCATTCCAAAAAGAAAGCCCCGGCTGAGCCGGGACTTTCCACGCCAGGACGGAACGGGATGGTGGTCAGTACCTGGCGACGACCGGTCCGCCGAACTTGTAGTTCACGCCGACGCGGACGATGTTCGACTTGAGATCGGCCGAGTGGGTGTAGACGTTGGAGGGGGACGGGCCAGTGAATGCGCCCGTGAGATTCGTGCTGGTCGTCGTGGCGCGGCCGAGATCGACGTAAAGATATTCCGCTTTCAGCGACCAGCCATTGCCGACCGCATACTCGCCGCCGACGCCTGCGGTCCAACCGACACGGGTGTCGCGCATCGACCCTGATTCGGTTGCAGCATCGAACGTGTCGGTGAAGTTGAAATTGGCCTTCACGTCAGCAATTGCCGCGCCGCCGGTGGCGTAGATCAGCCAGTTCGGGGTCGCGAGGAAGCCGAGGCGGCCGCGGATCGTGGCGAGCCAGTCGGCCGAGACCTGGGAGCTGACGGTGAAGGCCGTCGGCGCGCAGCAGGGATAGAGCGCTGAGCCGGTCGCACTGCCCTTGAAGCCGAAATAGTTGATGTCGCCTTCGAGACCGAGCACGGCGCTGTTGACCTGCCAGTTGTAACCGGCGGTGAAGCCGCCGGTCACACTGGAGCTGTTGACGTGCTGGGCGCCGACCGTCCCGATGGCGGGGACGCTAGAGCCGGTGAAATAACCTGTCGGCGAAAAGACAGTCGAGGTCCTCGGATCGGCGCTGCCCCATTGTCCGCCGACATTGCCGCCGACGTAGAAGCCGGTCCAGTTGTAGGCGGGCGCCATCACAGGCGCCTTGGTGTAGTGCGCCGCGAGATCGGCCGCCTGCGCGGACGCGGCGCCCAAAGCGACCGATGTGAGCGCCAGCAAAAACTTCTTCATTGCAGTCTCCTTGCCCCACGCGATTGAAGCTCGCGTCTTCCAATGCGCGCGGTTGGGAGGATCCGGCGCAGATCGGGGATAGGCTCAGCGCCGCCCGTCGTCTTGGGCTCGCGCGAAGTTCATAGGGACTGGCGCGCAATCGGCGGCTCGTCGCGCATGTTGTGCAACGGGTGTGACCGAAGTGTCACGCCCCCCTTCGCTGCAGCGGCGCGCAACGCAGGCTCATGTCGCGTCACGACAGGAACGCGAGAGCGGCGATGCGAATCTGCGTCGGCCAGACTCGGTGCGTCAGACCGACCGCGTCAGTCCGCCGTCGACGCGGATGTTCTGCCCGGTGATGTAGGCCGCACCATCGGAGGCGAGGAACGAGATCGTCGCCGCAATCTCCTCGACCTTGCCGTAGCGCTGCAGCGGCACGCTGTCGCGGCGCGCCTCCGTCTGCGGCAGGCTGTCGATCCAGCCCGGCAGCACGTTGTTCATGCGGATGTTGTCACTCGCATGGGTGTCGGTGAAGATCTTGGTGAAGGCGGCAAGGCCCGCGCGAAACACCGCCGAGGTCGGAAACATCGCGCTCGGCTCGAACGCCCAGGCGGTCGAGATGTTGATGATGGCGCCGCCCTTCTGCGCTTGCATGATCGGCGTGACCAGCCGCGTCGGACGGACCACGTTGAGGAGATACGTATCGAGGCCGGTGTGCCACTGCTCGTCAGTGATCTCCGTGATCGGCGCGCGCGGCCCATGGCCGGCGCTGTTGACGAGCACGTCGATCCGCCCCCACTTGGCCATCGTGCCGTCGACCAGCCGCTTCAGATCCTCATTCGACTTGTTCGAGCCGGTGACGCCGAAGCCGCCGAGCTCGGCCGCCAGCGCCTCGCCCTTGCCGGAGGACGACAGGATCGCGACGCGAAAGCCGTCGGCTGCGAGCCGCCGCGCAGCCCCCGCCCCCATGCCGCTGCCGCCCGCGGTGACGAGTGCCACCTTTTCTGCTGCCATGACGATCATCCCTTGCGAACCCGTTGAGGCGAGCCGGAGGCTCGGCCTATCATCGGCTGTTCTACAGGCACACTTGCCGCCAGGTCCATCGCAACAGGCTTCCGTCATGAGCGATTTGCAGATCCGCAACATGCGCCCCGAGGAGATTTCCATCGCTGTCGACTGGGCCGCAGCGGAGGGCTGGAATCCGGGGCTCGTCGACGCCGCCTGCTTCGCCATCCCCGATGCGCAAGGCTTCTTCATCGGCGAGATCGGNNNGAGCCGGTCGCGACCGTCTCCTGCGTCAATTATGACGAGACCTTCGCCTTTCTCGGCTTCTACATCGTGCGCGCGCCCTTTCGCGGAGCGGGCCACGGCCTGCGCATCTGGAACGCGGCGATCGCCCATGCGGGATCCCGCGTGATCGGGCTCGACGGCGTCGTCGCGCAGCAGGACAATTACAGGAAATCCGGCTTCGAGCTGGCCTATGCCAACGTCCGCTATGGCGGCATCGTCGTGGCTCCGCCTCCGCCACCCGCGGATGTCGTCGCGCTCAAGACCATCCCGTTCGCGATGGTGGACACCGACGACGCCACCGTCTTCCCCGCGCCGCGCGGCACATTCCTGCGCGCCTGGATCGATGCGCCCGGCCACATCGGCCGCGCGCTGATGCGCGACGGCCGGCTCGCGGCGTGGGGCGTGATCCGCCCGTGCCGGATGGGCCGCAAGATCGGCCCGCTCGTCGCCGACGACCGCGCCGGCGCGGAAGCGACCATGCAGGCCCTGCTTGCAAGCGGCGGCAGCGGTGAGGTGTTTCTCGATGTCCCCGCCGTCAACCGCGACGCGGTTGCGCTTGCCGAGTCTTTCGGCCTCAAGCCCGCGTTCGAGACGGCGCGGATGTATACCGGACCGATCCGCCCGCTGCGGCTCGATCGCGTCTTCGGCGTGACCAGCTTCGAGCTGGGCTAGAGCGTGCGCCGCTCAGTAGCAGCGCATGATGTTGACGGTGTGCTCGCCGCCGCCACGGCCGGGCACCGTTACCGTCTCCGACGGGCAGCTCGGCACATAGGGCCGGTCGGACGGCGCGACGTTGGGCGGGAAGCGATGCGCCCAGTCCCAGGGCACGTCATAGGTGTAGGTGTAGCGCACGTCGTTCGAGACCGCCGGCTGCGCCGCATCGACGAAGGGCTGGCTGCTCGTCGTGGGGTCATAGAAGAATCCGCCCCCGCCCGGCCAGTAGACCCACGCATTGTTCCGCCGATGGAACCGGGCGGCGGGGCGCGCGATCGCCGGACGTCCGACCGCTGGCGGCGGTGCGGCGGTGGCAACCGCAGGCCTGGCAACGCTCTCGTTCGGGCTATGGAGCAGCGCGGCTGCGCTGAGCGAGGCGAGCAACGCCCCATGCATTCTATACGTCATGATACGCACCAACTCGTTGGCTACGGCAGCTCCCCACTGCACGCTAGGCCGGGCTGTCGGCCCCCCGCAAACGCATAATTAATTATTGGTTAAGACACAGGATTAACAAAGCGCGCCCTGCGCCAAGGTGCCGTCGTCCCGCCTCGCAAGGCTTTGCAAGCGCTTCGTCCGGCGGAATGCGGTCTCATCACCAGTTGATCGCCAGTTGATCGGGAGTTGATCGCCGGGCCGGAACGCTGCCGCATTGCAGTCGTTCGCTCCTCACACCACCAAGGAGCATCTCGAAATGCAGAACAAAACAAAACTTCTGTGCCTGATCGCCGCATCGCTCATCGCGGGCACGGCCGCAGCATCAGCGCAGGGCTACGACCGGTTCGGCAACCCCGTGGGGTGGGATCGCACCGGCCCCGCCTATGGAGCGGTGCAGCCGCGCGCGACGTACTATCCCAGCCCGATGGGGCCATATGGCGCGTTCAACGGCGCCAACCATCCAACGCCGAGCTCGACGCATGGTGACGTCGGTCCTGAGGGCAACAACAACGGCACGCTGACCGGCGTTTATCGCAACTGGTAAGCCCTGGCTCGCTGCGAGACCCATCGTCCCCGCGGACGGTGGGCCTTCGCGCGTCAGCGGTCTTGCTGCTTGCGCAGCCAATCGAGCATGTCCTGCGCATTTCCGGTGCCCTGCGACACGATCGCGGTGTTTCCGCCGCTGCGACGATAGACCGTGGTGCGGCCGGGCTCCTTCTCGATCCGGACCTCGGCCTGCGCGGGATCTCCGCTCTGCGTGATCACCGAAGTCCCGTTCTCGTCCTGGACCACGGTGGTGTGGCCGTCACCGGTCTCGCCGGCGCCGGCCGGCGCCGCCACAATCGCTGTCATGATGCTCATTCCGGATGCGAGCAGGAGGAATTTCATGTCACACCTCTTCGTCTGGGATCATCGACCGAACTGGAATATCGCCAGCCAGTTGAAACGCCCGAACTGCCGCACCGCTCCCGTATTCATGTCGCCGACCTGAAGCAGGAGAGCGTTCGTGGAATTGCCGGCCTGGGTGAGATTGGCGATGTTGCTCACGCCGGACTGGCCGATCAGCGCATTGGTGGTGCCGCCCACCTGGATCACATCGACATAGTTGCGCGTCCCGTTCTGGACAATGGTCGCGTCGACGGTCCCTGTTCCGCCGATCTCGATCACCCGCGCGATATTGATGCGGCTGTTCTCCTCGATCGTGACCGGCTGCACATTGTTGCCGAACTCCACAATCGTCTCGATGCTCACGTTCCTGTTCGTCATGCCGCGCTGCACGGATCCGGCGGATGCTGCCGTCGCCGCGCTGATGGCAGCGAGCATCGCCATCATCGCCAAGACCTGTCTGGCCAAGACTTGCGTGACCAAGACTTGCCTGACCAAGACTTGCCTGCCGCCTCTCATCGCGATTCCCCCACTCACATCCCGTCGCCGACGCGCTTGCGCGCGTCTCACGGGCTTTTCTGGATCACCGTCGATGAGTTGACCGCGCTGAACTGCGCGATCGACCCCGAGTTCATGGTGCCGAGCTGGGACAACAGGCTCGTCGCCGACTGGCCGGTCTGGCCGACCGAAGCGGAATTGAAAGTCCCTGTCTGGCTGATCGATGCCGAGGTCGTTCCGCCGAACTGCAGGATACCGACGGCGTTGGTGGTTCCGGTCTGGACGACGGTCCCGCTCGTGTTGCCGCCGACCATGAACAGGCCGGTCATGTTGAACTGGCTGCTCTGGTTCACAACAACGGGAGGGCCGCCGACCGACACGATGTTCTTGAAGTCGAAGGTCTGCGCCTGCGCTGAGGTACCTTGCACGCAACAGGCAATCAGAGCTGCGATACCGGCGGCGGCGGGAAGACGATATTTCATGGCAGGCCTCTCCACTGTTGCGGAAATCAGGGATGAACCCGTGGTCACGGGGTCTGCTGAAGAATCGTCGATCCGTTCAAAAGGCCGAATTGAGACAGCAAAGCCGTGTTGTTGGCGCCGATTTGCCCGATCAGGCTCGTGTTCGAGCCGCCGCTCTGACCGGCCAGCGCCGTATTATTGATCGCGGGGCCCGTCGACGAGCCGCCCTGCCCGATCGTCAGCGAGTTGACCGAAGACGGTGCTCCCGCCTGCAGGGTCATTGCCCAGTTGGTCGTGCCGAATTGCAGGGTCGTGGCGGTGTTGCTGGTCCCGCCGCTCTGGGAGATGGAGGAGCTATTCCCTCCACCGAATTGCAGCACGCTCGCCGCATTGCCGGCATGAGCTTCGACAGCGCTCAACGCGCCGAGGGTGATGACCGTCGCAATGATCAAATTGATACGCATATGATTTCCTCCGCGAGTTTCGGCCGTCGATCCGCCGCTGGTCGAGCGGCCGGCGTGCGGTGCTTTCAAAGACCGTCGGACGCGCCGCGCGGCGACGCGCCCGGGACGGTTCGGGGCTGGCTTAGTGCTGATTGATGGTGCTGGTGTTGCCGAAGAGCAGGATCGAGTTCTGCCCCACGGTCGCGCTGTTGTTCGGCGGCAGCAGGGGGAACGAGCTCTGCGAGATCGAGCTGCTGTTGTTGAAGAACGCGTTCTGCATGGTGGTGGCCGTGTTCACGACACCACCAGTCTGGCTCACCGTGCTGACATTGTTGAGCGAAGGAATGCCGAGCCCCTGCGAGGTGGTCGCGGAATTGAAGAAGCCGACCTGGGTCGTGTGGGAGGTGTCATTCGTCACGCCGTTCTGCGTCACGGAGGAGCTGTTTGCGCCGCCGACTTGAACCGTGGTGGCGGTGTTGGCCGCGTTAGCAGCGGACGACAGAGCGAACACGGCGGCGGAAGCGAGGAGCAATTTGCGCATGGGTAATCCCTTTTCTGCCAAAGTATCTGACCAGGAGTTGTGATGCCGCTGGTTGAGGACGCCGACATCATGGGATCACACTGAACCGATTGCCCTCCATGCGACAGACTGCAGTTCATGCTAGTCCAGACCGACTAGATCTCGCGCGATGCGTCGCGCCCGCAGGCCTAGAGCAGCGGCTGCCCCGCGCAGATCCGCGCAGTCTCCGCCTCGCGCCCCATGCTGTCGATCAATCGCACCACCTCGACCGGCGAGCGCAGCTCGAGCTTTCGCATCATCCTGGCGCGATGGACCTTCACCGTCACGTCGCTGACCCCAAGCTTTGCCGCGATCTGCTTGGCGACGAGCCCTTCCGCCATCAGCAGCATGATCTCCCGCTCCCGCGTCGTCAGCGCTTCGACGCGCCGCCGGGCCTCGCGGATCGCGTCTTCGCGCGCGAGCCGCCTGCGATCGCGCTCGATGCCGTGCCTGATGGCATCGAGGATCTCCTGCTCGCGAAAGGGCTTGGGCAGAAACTCGACCGCACCGCGCTTCATGGCCTCGACCGAGACACGGACGTCCGAATAGCCGCTGATGAAAACGATCGGTATGGGCACCCCCGATTCCGCGAGCTTGCGCTGAAGCTCGAGCCCGGTCGGCGACGTGCCGGGAAAGCGGACGTCGAGCACCAGGCAGGATGGTCCTTTGCCAAGGCTCTCCGCGAGGAATTCGTCCGTCGACGCAAACAATTTCACCTGGTGCCCCGTCTCCTCGCAGAGACTTCCGATCGCGTTTCGTATCTGGATTTCATCATCAACGACATAAACTGTGGCTTGATTTGAACTCATTGCAACAGACTCCCGGACTTGGCGCTCGATGTTCCAGCAACGAGCCATCCATTGTTCTTGCAAGCGACTACAAGGTGCTTGAATGCGTCGGCGACCACCGAACGAGTCGCATCGTCCTCTCCGGTCGAAGTCTTAACCAACGCCCGGTCGAGACGAATGAAGGCGTTCACATATCGGGGTTCATGATCGAAGGGACTCGACGCCGCGATTGGCGGCGTCACAAAGAAACGCCGTATCGGGAATGCGGCAATCCGGCGCCGCAACCATGGTATCGGCAACTGCGTCATGGCGTCGCCACCCACGCGCCGACTTGAACGCCGGTGGTCAGCTGGTTCGCCCGAACCAGACGAGACGTTCAGTCAGCTATCGAATTCGGTACCGCGTGCATCTTTTCGAATACGCTCGGTATGCGCGATGCGCAAATCACGAAACGTCGCACCGACGGATTTTACTTTTAGATCATGGAGCGGGCCCGTCCGTCGCCCTAAGAACGGCGACATACTGCCGAGACGTCGGTATTGCCTCGGGAGGAATACAACCATAGCGCGATACCCGGCTATTCCGCCAACTAATTATCATTTCAAGAAGGCGGGTTTTCGATATGCGATTTGTGCCAGTCATTGCCTTGCTTGGAACTGCATGCGGCTTCGCCGTGGTCTACGGCGCAGCGCCGGCCTTCGTCGCGAGCGCTGCCGGGAGAGCGACAGACGGAGCCACTCGCGCCTACCAAGCGACGAAGCAGTTTCTCTCACCCGGCGCGCGCGAAGCCCCCACCTTCGGATCGGATACGCCAGTATTCCGATTCGCCTCGATTCAGCGCGGCAGCATTGAGCAGTCCGTGACGGTCACGGGCGCCCTGCAACCCGTCAAGACGATCGAGGTGGGGTCCCAACTGTCCGGACAGCTCGCACGGGTCTATGTCGACTTCAACGATACCGTCAGCAAGGACCAGCCGCTCGCCCTGATCGATCCCCGCAGCTTCGCGGCCAAGGTCGATGAAGCCAAGGCGGCACTGGCAGTCGCCAATTCGCTCGTCGATATCGGACGGGCCAAGCTCGATCGCGCCAGGATCGACCTGCAAAACGCCAAGGGCAGCAGGGACGTGCTCGCCGCCAAGCTCGAGAGCGCCCAGGCGGTGAAGGTGTCGGCGCAGAAGACCCTGCAGCGGAAGCTCGCACTCCAGTCGCAGAACGTCGTTGCGACGACGACGGTCGACGACGCGCAGACGGAGTTTACCGCGCGCATGGCCCAGGAACGCGAGGCCCAGGTCCTCATGTCCCTCAATACCTATGCCGTGGACGGCGCGCAGGCCGACGTCCGCCGGATCGAGGCCGAGCTGCAGCAGGCCAGAATGGCGGTGCCGGAGAAAGCAGCCGTGCTTGCAGCGGCGCAGGCCGATCTCGACCGCACGGTGATCCGCTCGCCGATCGACGGCGTCGTGGTCGGCAGGTTCGTCAACGAGGGCCAGACGCTGGCTGTCGGCCTGGAGTCGCGCACCACCTTCGTGGTCGCCCACCGCCTGGAAGACATGGAGATTCACGCGCAGGTCGACGAAGCGGATATCGGGCGCATCGCCCGCGGCCAACGCGCGCATTTCACGGTGGACGCCTATCCCGACCGCCGCTTCGAGGCGGTGGTGCGGCAGGTGCGCAAGGCCCCGCAGAACCAGCAGCATGTGGTCACCTATACCGTCGTGCTGTCGACCTCAAACCTCGATGGCGCGCTGCTGCCCGGAATGACCGCCCTGGTGAAGATCGTGATCGAGCGGCAGGATGACGTGCTGAAAGTGCCGCTGGCCGCATTGCGCTTCCAGCCCTCGGGCACGCGAGCGGATAGAACGCCTGGACGCAACGGCGTCTGGCTGCGTACCGCCAGCGGCTCGCTTCAGCGCATCCCCGTGACGGTCGGCGCGGCGGGCACCGAGCAGGTCGCGCTCAAGAGCGGAGACCTCGTCGAGGGCAGCCAGGTCGCAGTCGGACAGGCGATCCGGCCCGCCGGCATGGAATTTCTTGGAATCAGGTTCGGATCATGACCGCACCCCTGCCCCTCATAAGCCTCCGATCCGTATGCAGGACGTACCGCACGGATGGGGTGGCGGTGGCCGCGGTGCGGAATGTCAGCTTCGACATCGGTCAGGGCGAGATCCTCGCCGTAATGGGACCGTCCGGCTCCGGCAAGTCCACGCTGATGAACATGATTGGGCTACTCGACCTGCCGAGCGAGGGGGCGATCTATCTCGAGGGAGCCAATGTAGCTGCCCTCTCGGAGGACCGCAGGTCAGTCTTGCGCGCCCGCAGCATCGGCTTCGTCTTTCAATCCTACAACCTGCTCGCACGCCACAACGCGATCGAGAACGTCGCCCTGCCTCTGGTCTATTGCGGGGTCGGCCGCAAGGAACGCATGGAGCGCGCCGAGCGGAGCCTGGAGGCTGTCGGCATGCTGCACCGGGCACATCACTTTCCGCGCCAGCTCTCGGGAGGCGAGCAGCAGCGCGTCGCAATTGCGCGCGCGCTGATCGCGTCTCCGTTGATCGTGCTCGCCGACGAACCGACCGGCGCGCTCGACAGCCGCACCGGGGCCGAGATCCTCGCGCTGTTCGCCGCACTCAACCAGACCGGCCAGACCATCGTGATGATCACGCATGATCCCAGCATCGCGACGCAGTGCCGTCGCACGATCCGGCTGCATGACGGTGAACTCGTCAGCGACGAGACGCAGGTTCCGTTACTGCCGAAACGGAGCATGGCGTCATGACGATGCTCCAGGGTTTCCGAATCGCTCTGCACGCCTTGCGCCTCAACCCGTTGCGCAGCTTCCTCACCATGCTCGGCATCGTCATCGGCGTCGCATCGATCGTCACGGTGTTCGCGATCGGCGCCGGCGCGCAGCTTCGCCTCCAGGAGCAGATCCGCTCGATCGGCGCCAACGTGCTGATGATCACGCCCGGCGCAGTCTATCAGGGCGGCGTCCGTCTCAAGGAAGGCACCAAGCTGACGATGACCGAGAGCGACGTGCAGGCCATCCTCGAGCAGATCCCGGAGATCCAGGCCGCGGCCGGCTCGATCGCCGGAACGGCGCAGGTCATCCACGAGAGCAAGAACTGGAACACGACCATCAACGGCACGACGACCGGGCACTTCATGGTGCGGGACTGGCAGCTCGCGTCCGGGCGCTATTTTTCCGGCGCTGAGGAGGCCGGCGCGGGCAAGGTGGTGATCCTCGGAAGTACGGTCGCGCACGAGCTGTTCGCGCCCGGCGACGATCCGATCGGTGCGCAGATCAGGATCATGAAGGTGCCGCTCGAAGTGGTCGGCGTTCTCGACCGCAAGGGACCTTCGCAGGATGACGTCGCCTTCGTCCCGCTCACCACGGCCAAGCTGCGCTTCCTCGGCAGCGCGAGCGGCATCAACCGGGATTCGGTTGCCTACATCATCGCCAAGGTGGCCGCCGACGGTCAGATGGCCGGAGCGCGATCGGAGATCGAAAGCCTGCTGCGGCAGCGCCACCGGATCCCTGGCGGACAGGAGGATGACTTCAAGGTCCAGGATCCGGCCGCCGCCATGGAAGCGCAGCAGGGAGCGATCCGCACCGTGGCGCTCCTGCTCGTGGCCATCGCCTCGGTCTCGCTGCTCGTCGGCGGCATCAGCATCATGAATGTCATGATCGTGTCGGTCACCGAGCGCACACGGGAGATCGGAATCCGCCGCGCGCTTGGCGGGCGGATGCGGGACATCCGTCTCCAGTTTCTCTGCGAAGCACTCGTGCTCTGCCTGCTCGGTGGCGCCATCGGCGTTGTCGGCGGCGTCACGCTCTCGATGACCGTCGCCCGCATGGCCGGGTGGATCACGTCGATCGATGGCGAAGCAATCGCCCTTGCCCTCGCCTTCTCGATCGTGACCGGCCTCATCTTTGGTTTCTATCCTGCACACAAAGCGTCCAAGCTCAGTCCGATCGAGGCGCTCAAGACGGAGTGAGAACATGCTGGGGTGTTGGCATCAACCCAAAGACCAGGGAGGAGCTAGTCATGAGCCCGGATCCGAAAGATTCGATTACACCGACGCCGCGTGAGCGCGAGCTGATGTTGCTCATCGCGCGCGGAATGCAGAACAAGAACATCGCCTACGAGCTGAAGATCTCGGAGAACACGGTGCGGGCGCATATCGGCAATATCATGCGCAAATACCATCTCCAGAACAGAACCCAGATCGCGATCATCTTCGCGCTGCACGCAGCGCCACCGTCTCTGCGCCGCGCTCTGGCCAATGCCAGAGGCTATCCGGCCGCGGCGAAGCCCGCGCAGGCGCTGGCGCAAAATCCACGGGTGCAGACGGCGCCGGAATGACGGCAGGCCATCCCGGCCACGACCCCTGCGTTGCCCGACAGGCAAAACACACAAGTCCGGGGTCAAGACATTGACGCTCAAATAATTCTCTTTATTCGAATTCTGAAATTTATTATAGATCACTCACTCCAAGGAAGAGGGGCGTATCGCGATCGTCACGTCACGCGGGGCCGGTTGCGTACACTGTTGCCCCACCGTCGTCCTGGCGGAAGCCAGGACCCATTACCCCGGTCAGCGTTGTTGGAGCATGCTGTGGCCCAAGAGCCCGCAACAACTGGCTCCTGTGGTTATGGGTCAGAGCACCCCCTCGCCCAGCCAGCACCCTCACTACGCCGCCAGACATGTCGCGCAGCGCTCTCCCACATCCCTCTTGCATGGGTAACAGTCCTTGTAACAAAACTGTCATACAGCAAAACTAAACGAAGGCAGCGGCCGCGGTCGGCCGCCAAGCCGCCTCACCGCAGGGAGAGATTTATGCGCCGTTCACTGGTGTTGCTGTCCGCCGGACTGACAGTGCTGTCCACCGGACTTGCCTCCGCCCAGAACAACACGCCCCGTAACCTGATCCTGTTCATCCCTGACGGACTGCGCGCGCTGAAGGTCACGCCCGAGACGGCGCCGGCGATGGCCGAGGTCCGCGACAAGGGCGTCAGTTTCAAGAACTCGCATTCGCTGTTCCCGACCTTCACCATGGCCAACGGCTCGGCGATCTCGACCGGCCACTATCTCGGCGACACCGGCGTGTTCTCCAACACGATCTGGACCAACTACACCTCCGGCCCCGCCGGCGACACCGTGGTCCCCTTCATCGAGAACGACGCCGTGCTCGGCGACATCGATGAGCATTTCAAGGGCGACTATCTCAACGAAGAGACCATCCTGAAGATGGCCCGCGACAAGGGCCTGAGCACGGCGGCGATCGGCAAGGTCGGCCCGACCTACCAGTTCGACCACACCGATCATCCGGAGAAGGCCGGCAAACATTCGATCGTCATCGATGATTCCACCGGCGGCAAGAACGGCGTGGCGCTGTCGGACGAGATGAAGGAGGCCCTGACCAAGGCCGGCCTCGCCCTTGCCGCCCCCAGCCGCGGCGATAACGGCAAGGCAGGCGATGCCAAGACGCCCGGCACCACGGTCGCCAACGTCGCGCAGCAGGCCTATTTCGCCGACGTTGCCACCAAGGTCGTGCTGCCGATGTTCAAGGCGCGCAACAAGCCGTTCGTGCTGGTGTTCTGGTCGCGCGACCCGGACGGCACCCAGCATAACCAGGGCGACAGCCTCAACCAGATCATGCCCGGCATCAACGGTCCGAGCACGATGGCGAGCATCAAGAACGCCGACAACAACCTCGCCCAGATCCGCAAGGCGCTGGACGAGCTTGGGCTCGCCGCCAACACCAACATCATGATCCAGGCCGACCACGGATTTTCCACCATCTCCAAGGAGAGCAAGACCAGCCCCTCGGCCAAGCTCAGCTATGACGACACGCCAAAGGACTTCTTGCCGATGGGCTTTTTGGCGCTCGACCTTGCGAAAGCGCTCGACCTGCCGCTGTTCGACCCCAACGACAAGAACGCCGCCGTCACCGGCAACGCCCATCCGAAGGCCGGCAACGGCGTCCTCGGCAAGGATCCCACCAAGCCCGACCTCGTCATCGCCACCAATGGCGGCTCCGACCTGATCTATCTGCCGAACAAGGACAAGAAGCTGGCGGCCAAGACGATCAAGGCGCTGCTCGAACAGGACTACGTCTCCGGCCTGTTCGTCGACGACTCGCTCGGCCGCTTCCCCGGCACCCTGCCGCTGTCGAGCATCAACCTGCGCGGCAAGTCGGCGACGCCGACGCCGGCGATCGTCGTCAACTTCCGCTCCTATGCCAGCGATTGCGGCGAGGCGCCGACCAACTGCTCGGTGCAGGTCGCTGACACTGTGCTGCGCCAGGGCCAGGGCATGCATGGCAGCTTCAGCCGCGGTGACACGATGAACTTCATGGCCGCGATCGGACCGGACTTCAAAGCCGGCTTCGTCGACGAGCTGCCGGTCAGCAACGCCGACGTCGGAATGACTGCCGCCCAGCTCATGGGGCTACGCGGCTCGCAGAACGGCGGCCTGGTCGGCCGGGTGATATCGGAGGCCCTGCCCAACGGCATCGTGCCGAAGGCATTCAAGACCGTCGAGAAGTCGAAGATGTCCGAGAACGGGCTCCAGACCGTCCTCAACGTCCAGCGCGTCGGCAGCCAGCGCTATTTCGACGCTGCGGGCTTCCAGGGCCGCACGCTTGGCCTGGAGCCGGACGCCGGCAAACAAAAAACGGCGGGGNCCCCGCCGCATCGTCGCGCTCATGAGAGGCGCGGAAATCCTACATGCCCAAATCTTACATGCCGATGTCGAACACGTTCGGCAGTTGGCCCGCCAGAGGCAGCGCGGTGGCGCCCAGGAAGGTCGCCACCATCGCCATCAGGCGGCGGTTGTTCTGGCGCTTGCCGCGCATCTGGCCGGCGATCCATTCCAGCATCTCGCTGTTGACCTTGGACGCATAGGACGGCGCCCAGCTCTCGATGTCGGTGTCCTGCGACAGCGCGACGCTGCGCGGCGGCACCGGCAGACCCGAAGCGCTCGCGGCGTAGTGGGCGACGGCCTTGGCAAGCAGGTCGTCGAACCGGCCGCCATCGGTGCGCTCGGTTGCGGCCTCGTTGATCTCGAACAGAACTTCGGCTTCGGCGCGGCTGACCGGCTTGTCATTGACGGCGGCGGCGGTCAGGATGCGCGAGCACCAGGCGGTGTCATCGGCGTCGAGGGAGCGGGAGAAATGTACCCGGCCCTTGGTGGTCGGGCCCTCGCCCGTGATCACACCATCGCGCACGATGGTCAGCGCATGGGCCGCGGTATCGCGGCAGGACGGTTCGAGGGACGGAGACTCAACGGACTTAGGCGCAGCGGCAGACATAGTTCACTTCCAGAGTTCTTCTGATGGCCAGCATTTTCATGCGGGCGTAAACGGGTGGTTAATGATTCGATACGGTGATCGCGACTTTTCTCAATGGTTGCCGATTAGTCGCAGTCAGGATCATTTCGGTTCCATCGAACGTTGGGCGAGCGTGATGGGAGTGATAAAAGGCATTATCGGGGCAATCGAGCCCGTGTCCCTCCGGTGGAGCTGTTTCGCCGCAGGCGCCGCTGTAACAGAAAGATGCTATTAAATCGGCTCTTCAAAGAAGGAATTCACATTTTACTTGAACCGGTTCACTTGGGCCGTTCCAGCTCTTATAATGAGCTCGACGGCAAGAGCGAATTTCCCAGTAAATTCAATGCGATGAGGTAGAACCATGCCACTTCCGATCGGCGCCACCGCCCCCGACTTCGAAGCCGAGACCACTGAAGGGAAGATCAAGTTCCACGACTGGATCGGCAACAGCTGGGCTCTGCTGTTCTCCCACCCGAAGGACTTCACGCCGGTTTGTACGACCGAACTCGGCGCACTGGCCAAGCTCAAGCCCGAATTCGACCAGCGCGGCGTCAAGCTGATGGGCCTCTCGGTCGATCCGGTCGACCGCCACACCAAGTGGTCGGAAGACATCAAGGAGACGCAAGGCGCCGCGCCGAACTACCCGATGATCGGCGACACCGACTTCAACGTCTCGAAGCTCTACGAGATGCTGCCGGCCTCGACCTCGGGCGATCCCCTCACCCGGACGCCGGCGGACAACCAGACCGTCCGCAACGTGTTCGTCATCGGCCCGGACAAGAAGATCAAGCTGGTGCTGGTCTATCCGATGACGACGGGACGTAACTTCCAGGAGATCCTGCGCGCCATCGACTCGCTCCAGATGACCGCCAAGCACCGCGTCGCGACCCCGGCGGACTGGAAGCAGGGCGAGGATGTCATCATCGCTGGCTCGGTCTCCAACGAAGAGGCCAAGACGATCTATCCGCAGGGCTGGAAGGAGCCGAAGCCCTACATCCGGATCGTGCCGCAGCCGAAATAACCAACCGTCATTCCGGGGCGATGCGACGGGATAGCGCGAAGCGCGACGCCGGAGCATCGAACCCGGAATCTCGAGATTCCGGGTTCGGTTCTTTGGACCGCCCCGGAATGACCAGAGTCGCCGACGCCGCAGCCTATTTCTGCGTGTTCAAACCGGTGCTCCAGGGTGACAGGTTCGATCCTGACGGAGCCTATGTCCGGCGCTGGGTGCCGGAGCTGAAGGCGCTGCCGACGAAGCTGATCCATCAGCCCTGGCGGGCAACGCCGATCGGGCTTGCGAGCACCGGCATCACGCTCGGCACAACCTATCCGCAGCCGATGATCGATCACAGCGCGGGCCGCGAGCGCGCGTTAGCTGCGTACGCAAATATCCGCAAAGGTTGAGCGTTGCTTTGACACAATTTCGAATTCCGCTATCGTCATCGCTCCGTTCAAACCCTGGGGGACGATATGGACGATGAGAAGCCTGTAACCGAACAGGCGATGGAGACGATCACCACCGCCGTGGAAGCGACCAAGGACGCCGCGGTCACCGCCGTCAAGAAAGTCAGGAAAGCCGCCAAGACGGTCGCGAAGAAGGCAGGGCCCAAGAAGGCCGCCAAGAAGAAGGCCAAGAAGACCGCGAAGAAGTCTTCGAAGAAAACGGCCAAGAAGACCGCGAAGAAAGCGGTAAAGAAAACCGCCAAGAAGAAAAAGAAGGCGAAGAAGACCAAGCGCTGATCGCAGGCTCGAGAGCAGGTCTCCGGGTGCAAGCGCCCGGAGGCTTCGCCCGCCCTAGCCCCGCCGCTTGGACGCGCGCCTGCCGGGGTGATGCCCCCCTTTCGGATCGCGAAATTCGCTGCGATGACCGCGCCGGTCTTCCTTGGCGAAGCGACGCCGCTTCTCAGGCGATCCGAAGGCTTTGATCACCTTCCTGCCGTTGACCTTCTTGATGACATAGCCGCCCTCGGTCATCGTGAACGGCGCCTTCAGTGATCCCTTGTGATCGAACTTGGTGCCGCGGGGATGATCGAACGGCTCGAACCAGGACGGATAGACGAAGTTCGACATCGGAAAGCCGTCGACGACGAAGGACTCCTCCTCCACGGCATCGCAGACCTCATAGGCGTATTGCGTATTCCTGTTCTTTTCGGCCCACAGATTGGCCATGGGATCGAGCACCATCTCGAACAGCTCGTGCGAGGCCGCCATGCTGACCGGCTCATCGCCGAGTGCCTTGACGAATATCTTTGAGATCGGCTGACCGCGATGCGTCAGCTCGTGGCGCCCTAGCATGCCCTTGTGGGAAGCGTCGTCGAAATAGATCAGCTGCCAGTCCACCGGCTCCGGTTCCTGGGCAACGCGGAGATCGACCGGATAGCCCCACACCGGCAGGAAATGCTTATCGTAGCACTTCTGGAGCGCGGCGGTGAGCTTCTCCATCATCCGATCGTTGATCGTGTTTTCGGCATAGTTGATGCAGGCAATCCGAACCGGCTTCATAGACCTGCCGAGCAATGCACGTCTGGCCTTTTTCATGGAAATCACCGACTGGAAAGGGAAAGAAAAAGGGAAACTGAAATAAGTTGCCCCAGCCTAGCATGAACGGCGACACACGTCAGGGGTGTATTCTGTCGCTCCAGCCCGACCGTCCTAGAAGCGCCGGTTGACCAGGAACACCGCTGCCGCGCAGATCGCGACGCCGGCGATCGCGAGTGCGTCGAGCCTTTCCCCGAACAGCACATAGGCCATCAGCGCCGTGACGGCTGGCACCAGGTAGAACAGGCTCGCAACCGAGGTCGCCGCGGCATTGCGGATCAGCCAGTACAACAGCCCGATCGATCCGATCGAGAGCACGACGGCAAGCCAGGCGAGCGCGAGCACGAATTCCCGCGTCCAGTGCACCACGCGGTCCTCGAACAGGAAGGCACCCGCCGCAAAGAAGACCGTCACGGCGGCGTATTGCACGAGATTGCCGGCGCGCCAGTCGATGTGATTGCAGTAGCGTCGCTGATAGAGCGTGCCGAGCGTGATGCTGATCAGCGAGACCACCGAGGCGAGCCAGCCGAGGCCGGCCTCGCCCGTCATGGGACGATTGTGCAGGATCAGGACAACGCCGCCGAGACCGAGCAACAGGCCGCCCCATTGCACCGGCGTCACCCGCTCGCCGAGCCAGCGGTTCGCGATGGTCGAGGTCAGGATCGGTTGCAGTCCCGGGATCAACGCCGACAATCCCGCCGGAATCGAATGCGCAATCGCGATCGCGGTGCCGCCGAGATAGAAGCCATGGACGAGGATGCCGGCGACCGCGCTATGCGCGATGCCGATACGGTCAGGCCATTTCGGTCGCGCGATCGCTGCGATGATAGCCATCAGGCAGACGACCACCGCCATGCGGATGGCGAGATAGGTCAGCGGGTCGGCGTTGTTGATGACGTATTTGGTGCCGATGAATCCGGTGCTCCAGAGCACGACGAACAGTATCGGCGCCGCGCGCGCGGCCAGGGAGTGTTGATTATGATTCATTGCCGCCCTCCTTGCCCGAGCAGGGACTGTGCAGCAATGCGAATTTCTGCCTTGGCGGATGCTGCGCTGCAGGGCCGACCGCTCGAACGGCGGTCCAGTTCAGCCCCTCACCATTCGGTCGGACAGGGATCGACGATCTTCCAGAGATCGACCCCGTTCTTGATCTTCTTCATGTCGGTGGTCAGCCCGCCATTGCGGCGAATCCAGTCCTTCACCGTGTCGGGATAGTAGGACATCAGATCGGACGTCCCTGCGGCGCTGGTGACCTTGATGCCGAAGGTGAAGGCCTTGTCGTAATAGGCCTGGTGGAAGCCGAGGCTCGCGCGGGGCGTCACACAGATCTTGTTCATCGGCACGATGCCCAGCACCAGCGTGCAGGCCGAATTGCAGATGCCGTCGATGATGACCCGCTCGCCCTTTTCGCGGACGCGCTGGTACTTCGCCTTGTACTCCTCGACATAGCCGCCATGGTCACGAGTGATGTGCAGATCGGCGCGCGCCGGCGTGGCGGCGACGGAGAGCAACAGCAGGCTTAAGAGCGTGATGCGCATAGCAAAGTGGCGGCGGAAGCCCCTGCAGGAATGAGCCGGCCTCGAAGAACACCCCAAGGGGCCGGCAGACGGAATCTTGATCGAATTCTCTTTGGTCACACTTGTGTGGGGATTTCGTTAAGCATTCCGAAAAGGCCAAAAATGGGCAGGTCGCGCCGGCCCCCGGGTATTTCGGCCACACCCAGCCGGGAATCGCCGGGATCGAAGGCGATTTTCGGCCCTGGGACGGGTGCCCAGCCCGCCCGAAATGGCTATAAGAGACGGGTCTGTTAGCGCCGCTTCCGGAGAATCGAGATGAGCAAGTTGAAGCTGATTGCCGCGGTTGCTGTCCTGTCGGCGGCAACGCTTGCCTCCAGCCTCTCGGAGGCACGCGTGCATCACCGGCACCACCGCCACTATGCCCATCCGCTTCCCTATCCGATCAGCTATCTGCATAATTACGGCCCCGGGATCACCCCAGGCACCTTCGCCTATTACGACGGCCCGTCGAACATCCACTGCTATCAGAGCTCGGCCGCCTATATCGGCCAGGACGGGCGCCGGCACCCCTGCTTCTGAGGGGCGCCCACCTCCCGCCCGCGAGCTTTATTTGGCGGCTCCCGACAGCAGCAGCTGCTTTTCGATCTCGTAGACCGGGAGCTTGACGAGGTCCTTGCCGACCTCGCCCTGGAGCGCCTTGCGCACGGCGTCGGAGTAATCGGCGCGGATCATGCCGAGCGCGCGCGGTGAGGCTACCATGGTCAGCGCCGAGGTCTCGCCTGAACTGACAGCTGTATCGAGTCGGCCGGCCAGGGTCCGCACGAAGGCGCGTTCGGCCTCGTCATGCCAATCGGTCTGCTCGACCGAACTGCGTGCACCAGCTGCCGCATCGAATCTGCCCGGCGCGTCGGTCCCTTGCGCGCTGGTCGGCGGGTTGGTCTGCTCGTGGACCTCCCGGGTATGAAGGTTCGGAAACATCTCGTCGCCGAGATTCTCCAGGATGAGCGCCTTGCGCCCGTCGCACACGACGAGCCAGTCGCCTTTGTCGATTCTCATCTTGCTCATTGAACTGCTCCAAACAAATTTGCTGGCCCGCCTCTCCTGACTGACGCAGGGCGATCAGTCCGAGACGCCTTCGAATTGCTCGAAAGACTGCCTAGCGCGACAAGCTTACGGTGAAGCCCGCCATGCGAATTGCGCGAGATCAAACATGCCGGTGCTCTCGCTACTGCCCGCGGGGCAAGTCCAAAGCTGAAGTAATCAGGCGGAGTTAGATCAGGCCTGCGGCGGACTGGCTGAAGATTTATTCATCAGCATTACATTTCGGCTCCGCCACAATTTGATCAGAACCTCTTTCGATATAGGTCGCGTATGCGGAGGAAGAAATCACATGAAGCTTAACATTGGCCTCGTTGCCGCGTCCTTGTTTGGTGCCATTGCGGCATCGCCGGCGGCGTCCGCCATGCCCATTGCACCTGCGCCGCAGGTCTCTGACGCCGAGCAGGTCCGCCTGGTCTGCAATCCCTGGGGGCGCTGCTGGGAGCGCCCGGACTATTATGGATACTATGGCCCGAGATATTACGCGCCACGGTACTACGGCTACGGCGGCCCGAGATATTATGGCCCAAGATATTATGGTCCGCGCTATTACGGCTATTATCGCGGCTGGTGAAATTTGAAGGGGCCTTCGGGCCCCTTCGCCTTTGCCGGGCGGCGTATCTCGGCCACCTATCGGGAGCGCCATGCGCACATAGACCGATTCCAAAACTGATCTAGATCAAGGAGAAAAAATGCCGCCGCGCCACCATGCGCCGATGGCGGATTTCATCGTTTTCCAGTGCCCCCAGACGGGCATGAATGTGCAAACTCACCTGGAGAGACAGCCGAAGCTCCAGGGGCGGAGCGTCGAGGCGTTCAGCTGTCCCGCCTGCACGCGAGTCCATCTCATCGATCTCGCCTCCGGTCGGCCGATGACCCGGGAGCGTTGATGCGGGGAAGCATCCATCGGGCGCTTCCTATCGACTATCGGTCCCTTTGGTTGGACGGGATTCGAAGAACCTCAACACCTGCCCGCTTCGCATGATGACCGCAACGGTACGGTCCGCTCTGCGTCTTGCGGTTTCAGGAAGCAATGGAGGGACGGCAAGATCGAGTTGCACTTGCGGTGTTGCTGACGGCAAATCGAACTGAACATCAAGCAGGTTGCTCAGCGCTGCGGCAAGGACATCAGCAGCCAGGCGCCCCAGGCCACGCACGCAATGCCGGCAGCACGCGCGATCCAGCGTCCGACCGGCGCAAGTTTCTCCAAAAGGATAAGCAGCGCCAAAAGCGCAATCCAGAGCACGTTCATCACCCCGCCTACGAACAAAAGCGCCATCAAAACCCAGCAGCAGCCGACACAATAGCCTCCGTGCCGAAGCCCCAGCAGCAGGCAGCCTCGTATGTCGTCGCGAAAGCCGCCGTGGCGCATCAGGAACAGAAACGGTGAGTGGCATTGGGCGAGACAGACGTCCTTGAGCGGTGTCCATTGATAGACTCCCGCCGCGATCAGCACGGTTGCGCCGAGCAGGTTGCTGGCGATCGTCATGCGGGAATCCAGCAGGGCCGCCCGCTCGATGACCCATTGGATAAAGGTTGCTGCCAGCGAAAAGCCGGTCCAGGCGAGGAGATAACCGGCCGCAAACCAGCCGGTCGCAGCGAACGGCTTGCCCTGCGCTTTCCCGTGTCGACCCACGCGGGCGTACATGAGGATCATGGGCGCGGCCGAGGGCGCCATCATTCCGACCATCATCACCGCCCACATCAGGAACACATACGCGAACTCGATCGCTCGCCATGGCTCGCTTGCCGGCAGCATGATTCCGATCCCCGCCGGGATCATGCGAAACCCGGTCATGTCCATGCCGCCCATGTCCATGTCGTTGGCGAGCCAGAGCACATAGCCCCACGCCAGCGCGACAATGATCCCGATCGCGCCGCCGACGACCCAGCGATCGCGCCGCAGCACGGTTTCCAGGGGGCTGTCAGTCATTTGCGATCGATGTTGCTGGCCTTGTCACAGGGCCGCATTGCGAGCCGCATTGCGAGCCGCATCACGCCTGGTTCGACCAGCGGATCGGCGCATAGAGGCCGTTCTTGCCGGAATTATCCCAGCGCATGCCATGATCGCTGAACGTATTGCCGGGGGCGCCGACCGCCATCACCATGTTGTCGGGGCTAACCGGATGGCCGATGTTCGCCCACATTTCCCCGCTCGGATGCATGGTCGGCAGCGGATCGACGGACATGTGCAGAATACCCGGGATTTCAGCCGACCGCGTCTTGCCGTCGATCCGGAATGTGATCGGGACCTTGCGCACCCCCAGGTTCTTGCTGATCAGCGGTGTGAAGGCGGCCATGGGACCACCGGCAGCGCCGGTGAAGATCGCAGCTAGGGCCTCGGTCTGCCCATCGTCGGCGCGCTGATCGATATAGGCGGCCACCGACCAATCTCCGTCTGCCATGACCCCAGGCGCGTGGAGGACAACCAGAACATTGAGTCCATCGAGCGCGATGTCGCCATAGCGGCCACTCTCGACGTGAAAGATCAGTGGGACGTTACAAAAGCCCTCGGTCGGTCGCGAGGTCAACGGGGCGGCCGCTGACACGAGACACGGACACACGATGCTGCAACTGCAGTTCTCGAAATAGTCACCGGAAAGGTGCCAGGGGACCTGGTCCGCCATCGCTTTCCTCCCGCCGGCCCGTACCCCCCGCTGATGCATGCGGACGAAGTCGTTTGGACGGCGCCAGTCAACCAGAGGTTACCATTCTCTGGTTGGCCAAACAAGCTGGCGCGTGCCGGACGAAGCGGTGGCGGCATCGCTCACCCGAGGGTCCACTTGGTATTTTGAGCTGCGGCGTGCGGAGAGGCCGAATTGCGCCCCCGGCGTATTGTGGCGCGCCACGGCCGATGAAGATGGGCACCATTGCTTCGCCGTGGCGCTATGATGCCGCGGCTAGCCACGCGCTACAACCGGCGATACTGCGACGGCCTGCGATCTTGCACTACGCCTCGTTGGCGGGTGTCGTCCCAATATCGCAACGGGGTCCGCCACCCATTGATAGTGGCTGTGCCGATCAATCCCGAGGATTGACGTGATGAGCTTCGTTTTCAATCCAGGTCCGACGAGCTGACTGATGATTTCAGGGGGAAATGCCGCACTGACGGCATCCAACACGAAGGGCCTGCCAGAATGTCTTGATCGGCAGCCCCGTGCTGGCGGCGATAATCTGCTTTTCACGGCTTCCGGATTTGGTAGGTCAAATTCAGGTACGTACGGCGCGGCTCGTCGCGTCGGAAGGTCATTTCCAGCCGGTCATTCCCGCCGGCGGCTCCGAATGTCCAGTTCAGCTTGCCGATCACGCCATCTTTCGAGAATTCGGTGCCGGGCGAGGTAACCTCCTCGGCCGCCTCGATCGCCGGGGCGAGGTCTTGCCCATTCACGCCACTCGTGGTCATCGTACAACTGACCGAAGGCGCGCCACGGCTTCCCGAGAAATAAGCGTCCAGCTTGAAGGTCGCCGCGCCTCGCACAAGCTTCGCAAAGTAAATTAGGTCAAGCTCGTCGCCGCTCTCCATATCCGGAGTGAGATCGCCGTGCTCACTCTCGAAACCGGCCGCCTTCGCCAGACGCTGGAGCGTCGTTGGCAGAGCCGGCCGCCGAGCGCAGGTTTTCTCGAAAAAGTCCAATAGCGCGAGGCCGTTGTCGTCAGCCGCCGCGGAGATCGCGCCGAGACCTAGAAACAGGAGGCAAACCGGAATGCGCAACATGACGACGCGGCCCCACGGTAGATTGAAACTACCATTTTGCTCCTCAGGGAAAGACGAGGAGCGTACCTTTTCGACATTTTAGCCTCCCGGTCGTGGTGAGGACCATAGACAGTGCGCTCAATTCGGACAACGTGACGGCTTAATCGAAGAATCGAGGGATTTGGGCGGCGATAGCGGATTCCAAACTGGCGCGCTCGGAGAGATTCGAACTCCCGGCCCTCGGAATCGAAATCCGATGCTCTATCCAGCTGAGCTACGAGCGCTTCGGCCCAACGCCGGGCCGGTCACCGAGATAGCCTGATCGGCGGCGGGTGAGCCATCGCCAAGCGTACCGTTCGGATGTGTTCGAATTAGCAGAGAGACTTGACAATAGAAAGCCCTGCCCGCCCCGCTAAGGGCGGATCGCGGCACTCACCAGGTCATGTTGAAGAAGCCGAAATGCGGCTGCTGGGCCACCAGCATCATCGGCCTGCCGGTCGGCTGCGCCGGCCGGGCCCTCGCGATCTTGCGCTTGGGCTGCACCTTCTTGACGGCGGTTGCCGCTGACTTCGGCTCGCTCGGGATGAACTGCGCGAAGGTCTCGCGCACCCGCGCCTTCGCCGACATTTCATTCAGGGCGGGTGACGCGCTCGCCTGCACCGGCTGCGGTGCGGCGACAGCGGCCGTCTGCACGGCAGGCGCAGCAATCGTCGGCTGGCTGGTGTCGAGCACGACTCGTTCCGGCAGATGGCGATCCGACCGGATCCGGATCGGCGGCGGGTCGTTGCTTGCGGTCGCAATACCCTGCACAGCAGGTGGCGCCGGCAGGACGAAATTCGCCGCCAATAACAGTGCGAGCAACGCTCCACCGACGAACATGAAATACCGAAAGATGGGCATTGGCATCGCTCCGCTCGCGCGCATCCATGCGTGAGCACTCCGCCTCAACCGGCGATCCTTTAATTGGTTCCTTCGCCGGCCGTTCGGTTCAACGGCGCCGCCAAGTTTTTCGATCTATGCCCGCAATGACAGTAACTTTTCCGCTACCGGGACATGCGGCACTTCACGCGCGCCGCGCTGCTACCAGGGAACATTTGGCCTGATCGGCATTAACGTTGATGAAGCCGACAGCGACGTGCGCAAACGTCTTGCGGCTCCTCATGCTCACGGTTTCGGGAAGCACGCGGCTGCGATCGGTCAGGTGGCTGCCGTCGCGCCGGGTAAAGGCACAGACGATCTCGAGGTCCTTCACGGCATAATCATTGTCGTTGCGTAAGGTGAAGGTCACCAAAGCTTTTGAGCCAAGCCCGCCGCGCCGCCAGGTCTGGGAGGAAATCCGAAGACGATCGAGCCCCGCTGCCTCCAGGGTTTGGGCCACCGAGGGTGCCGAAGCCGTTCCGGCCTGGTTAGTAGAAGGAGATGTGGCCGGAGCGGGATCAACGGCCGCCAACTCGGATTTCCCCGACTCGCCTTGAGCGCTGTTGCCTTTGGAGGAAGGCATCAGCATCCAAACGCCGCATCCGACAACAAGTGCTGCCAGGAGCCACAGGAGGCTTCGGCCAAGTGAAACGCTTGCGATCGTCGCGGCCCGCGCCAGACGGTCGCCGATCCCAGCGAAGCGTCGCAACCCGATCCGGTCAAACCCTGCGTTCATGGGTGCGTCACCGATAGCGGCCGAAGCATGTCTCTAGTGTCGCGCTTCATCTCAGGCCGAGACGGCTTTTCGATGATGGATTCGGCCACTGCTGACCTTAATCCAGCGGACGAATTATGGTTCCCGCGCTCATGCGAATCCGGCAAGGACGGTGGCGATCGCCGACCGGGATCGCTATCATGCACTGCAACATCGCAAGCCCCCGTCGGGAGGAAATGAAATGCCAGTCGTCACTTGGGATCACGTCCATCTGCGCAGCCCCAATCCGGAGGCCACGGCGGCCTGGCTGCGGGATATCCTCGGTGGCGAGATCGTGCGCGCTCCGGGACGGATCGACGTGAACCTTGGCGGTGCCAAGATCTTCATTGCGCCGCTGGAGGGTGAAAGCGCCGTCAGCCCGCCGCCGCCGCACCCCCATCAGGGCCTCGATCACTTCGGCCTCACGGTGAAGGACATCGACGCCGTCGCCGCCGAGATCAAGGCCAAGGGCGTCGAGTTCACGCGCGAGCCGACGACGATCCGGCCCGGCGTCCGAATCTGCTTCATCCGCGGTCCGGAAGGCATCTCCATCGAACTGCTCGAGCGCGACAAGAAGTATACCTGACGCGGCAAGGCCGCATCAGGCTCGGCCAAGCCCGAGCTCTACGCATCGAGACTACGTCATGCTGCCCGGCATGAAGCAGCGGATGGTGACGCCCATGTAGCCGTAGATCGGCCATACCATGGTACGTCCAACCCGGTTGGGCTCCGAGATCACGGCTTCCTCGGGCACATCAACCCAGACGAGTTCCTGCTGCTGGCCGCCGGTCACATAGTCATAGCGCGGGACGCGGACACGATAGTGCCCGTCCTTGCTCTCCCAGTCGGAGTCCGAGATCGCCGAACCGTCAGCATCGGAGCAACATGGTCCCTTGCCGCTTCGTAGTCCGTCGAACCAGGCCTTCAGGTCGGCATTGGTGTTGACGAACTGGCCGCGATCGCGCGCGTGTCCGAAGGGCGCGGCGAGCGCAAGCAGGAGGAACACGCAGCCCAGCCCGCGCGCGCTACGCCAGCGTGTCGCGCGGCCAACTCTCCGCCGTTCTGCTTCGCAATTCGTGGGACGCGTACCGTACAGACGCGGCTCATCACCGCCGGAATTGATCCAGTTGGTCACGTTCGTCTTGCTCCAGCACCCCGCGGCCAGTGCAATGATGGTTATGCATTTCGCGGGCCAACTCTGATTCGCAACGACTGGTCCCGCTTCAGTATGAGACCGTCATATTCGCGTCACACACAAGCCGGGACAACTACGGCTCGCGGCATCGACCGAAGCTGCCGGCCAGAAAACTGCCGCGTTGCGCGGGCGAACGTGCTTTGGCATAAAAGCTGGACCGGTACGCCAAGGGGCGAAGGTGGGCCGGCTGCGGGACGTAATGAAAAATGGCCTTTATTCGATTCACGTGACGCTGCTCGATGGTCGAGTCGGCAAGGGCAGCGGCGTGATTCTTTTCCGCGACGGCAAGATCCTCGGCGGCGATGCCTATCTCTATTACACCGGCAGCTACAAGGTGAGGGACAACACCTTCAAGGGCGAGGTGCTGGTGCAGCGGCACACCTCTCCGCGGAACGACGACAATCCGCTGTTCGGCGGCCCTGCCCCGGTCGGTATCGGCGTCAGCGGCACCTTCACGAATACGCGTGCGGAAATGACGGGAACCGCGCTCGTCGGCAAGGCCAGCCAGATTTTCGGCGCGACACTGCACAAGCTTGCAGACGTGGACTAAAGCGCGATGACGTTGGGACGTATCCTCATCGCGCTTTGGGTTATTGTTTGAGCATGATCTCCGCGCAAACGCGTCCCGCATTTGTCGCGAGGGAAAGCCGCTGCACACTTTTCCGGATCATGCACTAGCTACTCCGCCGCCTGCTCGATCGGCGCCGTGCGCGGCAGGATCATCTGGATACGCGTACCGCCGCCCTGCTCGGAATCCAGATCGAGCCGCCCGCCGAGCCTGTTGGTGACGATGCTGTAGACGATGTGCAGCCCGAGGCCCGTACCGCCCTGGTCGCGCCGCGTCGTGAAAAACGGATCGAAGGCACGGCGGCGCACGTCGAGGCTCATTCCGCAGCCATTGTCGGAGAAGATGATCTCGACATTGTCCTTGCCGGACTCGCGCACCTGGATGTCGATGATCCCCGGCCGCCCGTCCGGGAAGGCGTGCGCCACAGCATTGAGGAACAGGTTGGTCAGCACCTGGCCGTACGGGCCGGGATAGCTGTTCATGGTCAGATCGGGCTGACACTCGACATTGAGCGTCAGATTGTGCTTGCGAAGGCCCGGCCGCAGGCTCAACACTACCTGCTCGGTGAGGTCGGCAAGGTCGAAGGTGCGCTGATCCGAATAGTTGCGGTCGGCCGCGACCTGCTTGAACGACTGGATCAGCTCGGCGGCACGGTTGAGATTGGCGACGAGCTGCGAGGACGCATCGCGGCTGGTGTTGAGATAATCGTTGAGCGTCGAGCGGCGCAGTTCGCCTCGCTCGACGTCGGCGCTGAACATCGCGGTCTTGCGCTCGAGCGCGGAGGCGACCGTGAGGCTGATGCCGACGGGATTGTTGACCTCATGCGCGACGCCGGCGACCAGCCGCCCGAGCGCCGCGAGCTTCTCCGCTTCGATCAGCGAAGCCTGGGTCTCGCGCAGATTGCGCAGCGCGGTCTCGGCGGCCTCCTTTGCCTTGCGCATCTCCTGCTCGCCGCGCTTGCGTTCGCCGATGTCGAGCGCCACGGTGACGATGCGCTCGATCTCGCCTTCGGTATCGAGCAGCGGCAGCTTGTTGACGAGCCATTGCCGCATGTTGCCGGAGGAGTCCTTGTACTCCTCCTCGTAGAAGCCGAGCCCCTTGCGGAACTTGAGCACCCTCTTGTCGTTCTCGTCGGTCTTGGCGGCACCGTAACGCGACATCAGGTCGGCGGTGGTGCGACCGAGCGCGTCGCCGGGCTCGATGCCGAAGATGCCGGCCATGTAGCGGTTCATCAGCACGTAGCGCAGATCGCGGTCCTTGACGTTGATGACGGCCGGCACGGTGTCGATGACCTGCTGCAACAGGCGCCGGCCTTCGGCGATGGCGTCTTCCGCGCGCTTCTGGTCCGTGATGTCGCGCAGCGTGCCCTCGTAGCGAACGATCCTGCCCTGCTCGTCCCGCACGCCGGTCGCGCTGTCGGAGAGCCACAGGATGTTGCCGCTGCGCTGGCGCACCTGGTACTCGAACTCGCGCACCATGCCGTCGCGCTCCATCAGCCGCTGATATTCTTCGCGGGCCTCGGGATGGACGTAGATCGTGTGGGCGATGTCGTTGATGCTGTCGATGAGATGCTGCGGGCTGTCGTAGCCCATCATCCGCGCCAGTGCCGGATTGGCGTTGAGGAGGTCTCCGGCCGGGGTCGTGACGTAGATGCCGTCGACCGAGCCCTCGAACAGCTTGCGGTAGCTCTCCTCGGCGAGACGCTGCTCGGTCAGCGCGCGCACCGCCGCCTCGCGCGCCATGTCAGCTTCCTCCAGCGCGCGGCGGAATACCTCGGCCGCGCGCGCGATGTCGCCGATCTCGTTGTCGAGGTCGGCCGACGGAATCGAGGTCTGCTTCTCTCCGGCCGCGAGCGCACGGATCGACCTTGCGATCTGGGCGAGCGGACGGACGGTCCGCCGCACGACGAACAACGCCGCGCCGATGCCGATCAGGACGCCGATCGTGCCGAGCACGATGCTCTGCCACCGCGCCTCCGTCAGCGTGCGGGCGAAGTCGCGCGACAGCACATGGCCGCGCCGCGCGCTGACCTCGCGCAGCAGCTCGGTGACGCGCCCGATCAGCCGTCCCTCGGTGCCCAGCACCTCGCGATCGATATCCGCGATCTGCCGTTCCCGGACGGCGACGGCGATGATGGCTTCGGCGTAGTCGTTCACGGCCGACTTCAGTTTGGCGTCGGTGATGTCCATCGTCCGCATGCTCTGCGCGGCCTGCTCGGCCGCGGACGGATTGCGCGCGAGCAGCCCCAGCGCGATCCGGCTCTGCGCCTCCGACAGGCGGGATGCGAGCTCGCGATCCGCAATTGCGGCGACGGCCGCGTCGAACTGGTCACGCAGCGGCGGCAGGCCGGCGAGCAGCTGGGCGCGCCGGTCGATCAGGGTCGATATCCGCTCCAGCCCGCTGCGATAGGTCGCGAGCCGCTCGGTGACCCCGTCGATCATGTCCTGCTGCTCGGGCGCAAGCTCGATGCGGGTCTTCTTCAGGATGTCGCTGAGCGTCGCGGCCGCTTCGCCGACCTGCTTGAACTGGATGCCTGCGCCGGGATCGGTGACGAAGTCGCGCGCGGCAAGCCGCAATTCGTTCATGCGCCGGTCGATGTCCTCGGCGAGGTCACCGACACTCTGTAGACGCTGCAACTCGGCGAAGGTGGAATCGATATGCCGGATCGCGATCACGCTCGCGGTCGAGGTGACGATGATCACCGCCAGCACCAGGATGAAGCTGCCGAACGTGAGCTGGCCGATGGAAAGCGAAAATATGCGCTTCTTCTCGGGGTTCGGCGTCAATTCGGCGGACATTTGTGCTGGACCGGGCTCCTGGCGGCCCAATATACGACGTATTGCGGCCCCGGGGAAACATGCCTTGGCCCTCGGAATATCCTTAATATTGCAGTCCGCCGCCTTCCCCTCCCCCCTGATTAACCACTCGATATCAGGACGTTTTGACGCTCGCCGGGCCCCAGGCCGGGATCGTCATGGCGGCGACGCCGATGACGACGCAGGCAAGCCCGATCCAGACGGTTTGGCTCAAGGTTTCGCCGAGGAAGGCGACGCTGATGGCGACCCCGATCGGCACGCGGAGATAGGCCTGCGCGGTGGTGCCGACCGAGCCGAGGGTCTGGATCAGGCGGAAGTAGATCGCGAACGCCGCCGCGGTCGAAAAGACGGCGAGCGCAAGCAGCGCCAGCACCGAGCTCAGCGACGGTGACAGCGTCCAGGGCTGCTCGACCACGAGCGAGGCCGGGATCAGGGCCGCCGTCCCTGCAAGCAGCGAGCCGGCGGCGGGCGCCATCGGATCGAGGCCCTTGAAGCCGCGGCTGAAGATCGCGGCGCAGGCGTAGCAGATGGTGGCGGCGACGATGGCTGCTTCCGCCACGATGCCGCGGCCGACGTCATGGAACGCATCGACGCCGACGATCAGGCAGATGCCGGCCATGCCGGCGACCACGCCCACCAGCTTGCGCGGCGTCGTCGCCTCGTGCCTGGTCACGATGGCCGTGAACACGAAGGTGAAAATCGGCGCGGCCGAATTGAGGATGGTGGCGAGCGCGGCATCGACATGACGCTCACCCCAGGCGATCAGCGTCCAGGGGATCACGCTGTTGAGCACGGCCTGGAAGGCGAAGCGCTGCCACGTCGCGGCGTCCGTCGGCATCTTGATGCCGCGCGCCTGCATCGCTGCGAGCACCAGCAGGCCGGCGATCGCGGTGCGCGCCGCGATCAGGGTGATCGGCGGAATGGTGGCGACGCCGAGCTTGATGAAGGTGTAGGAGCCGCCCCAGAGCGTTGCGAGCGCGACCAGCAGTGCCAGCTCGACGGTGATGTTGGTATCCTGCCGGCTGTCCATGTCACGCGTTCCGTCCTGCTCCCGAGGGACGGAACTTACCGCGGCTGTGCTCGTCGATAATTCGCTGCGTATCGAAGTGTGTCAGCCGACGGCGCCGACCTCGAACACTTCGCCGTCATAGCCGGCCTCGCGCGGAATGCGGAGCTGACGGCCGCTTTCGGTCTTGGTCATCACCGGCATCACCGTGACGATGGACATGTCGCGGGCATGGTCGAGCGCCGCATTGACACTCCCCTGCTTCGCGAGCCGGATCAGGTTGCGCGTGGTCGGGAATGGCAGCTTGAAGCGGCCACTCTCGCCGCCCTCGACCGCCTCGCGCGGCGACACCCAGATCGAATCCGTCGACTCCCGCCCGTCATGCGCACCGAGCTGGTCGGGCGGCGCGGCGGCGAGAAAGAACCAGGTATCGAAACGCTTGGGCATGCCCTCCGGCGTGATCCAGTGCGCGTAAGGCACGAGCGTATCGAGCGCGAGCTGAAGGCCGTTGTCGGCCAAAATGCTGAGGAAGCTGATCTTGTGCTCGTTGAGCGCGACGCGATGCGCCTCCGCGATCTCGCCGGCGCGTTTGGCATCGACCGGCGCGCTCGAGCCTTTCAGCCGCGCCAGCAGAATGCCGCTCTCCTCAAACGTCTCGCGGATCGCGGCGATGCGGAAGCCGCGATCGGCCTCGCTGAGGCCCTCGCCGCCCGAATACAGGTCGGACCGGGCGACAATCTCGTTGTCGCCGGCATCGACACTGCCGCCAGGAAACACCAGCGCGCCCGAATTGAACTCGATCTGATGATGGCGAACCATCATGAAGACCTCTACCTCCTTCGCGCCGTCGCGCAGCAGGAGGATCGTCGAGGCGGGGCGTGATGCGGCGGTCTCGGGCATGCAACTAACCTGCGGCGCTCGATTGCGGCTGGAGATTGGCGCGCTTGTCGACGCGGGCCACGCGCGACAGGAGATAGTCGACCTCGGCCTTCGCCGCCGGCGTGATGGTCGCGCCGGGCTTGCGCTGGGCGCTGGAGGCAATGATGCCGCGCTTCTGGAGCACATATTTGCGCACGGCAAGGCCGGCGCCGGGCTGCTGCTCATAACGGATCAGCGGCAGATGCGCGTCGAACAGATCATGCGCGGCGTCGCGCTTGCTCTCCTTCGACAGCCGTACGACATCGATCAGAAGCTCGGGGAAGGCGTAGCCGGTCATGGCACCGTCCGCGCCGCGCTCCATCTCGAAGTCGAGGAACAGGCCGCCATTGCCGCAGAGGATCGAGAGCGGCCGCAGCGAGCCGTCCTTCTGGAAGTTACGCAAAGTCGAGATCTTTTCGAGTCCCGGCCAGTCCTCGTGCTTGAGCATCACGCAGTTCGCATTGTCCGTGACAATCTTGCGGATCACCGCGGGCGTGAACACCACCGACAGCGTCAGCGGATAGTCCTGGAGCACCCAGGGCACGTCGGGGCCGATGGCGTCGGCCGCCTGCTTGAAATAGGCGGTGATCTGGTCGTCGGTGCGCAACGAGGGCGGCGGCGCGATCATCACGCCGGCAGCACCGGCATCCATCGAGGCCCGCGCCAGCGAGCGCATCGAGGCAAAGCCCGGTGCGGAGACGCCGACGATCACCTGCATCTTCTTGGCGCGCTTGACGAAGCGCACCGCGACCTGCTCGGCTTCGGCCGCATCGAGCTTCGGCGCCTCGCCGAGAATGCCGAGCACCGTGACGCCGTCGCAGCCGACCTCCTCGTAGAAATCGGTCAGGCGGTCGATCGAGCGCTCGTCGATCCGGCCGTCATCGTGGAACGGCGTCGGCGCGATTGCGAAGGTGCCCTTGGCGTCGGCGGTGAGTTTCATCTTCTGTCCTTGTCTATCTCTCTTTCGTCATTCCGGGATGGCCCGAAGGGCCAGGCCCGGAATCCATAACCCCGACTGGTGGTTATGGATTCCGGGCTCGCGACTTCGTCACGCCCCGGAATGACAGTGTGGCTAAAACCGCCGCGCGCCCATCTTGATCTGCTCCTCGGAGAAGAAGATCTCCTTGGCGTGATCGACGATGTCCTGGGCCTTCCAGCCCGTATGCGGCGGTTTCCAGCCTTCCATCTCCATCATCCGCATTTCGCGCACGCCACGTGGCCCGGACACGCCCAGCACCTTGCCGGTCTGGTCGCCCGACAAATCGCTGACCATGTATAGCACGGCCGGCGCGATGCCGTCCGGCCCCAGCGCCGCACCGGGGTTCTCCTTATAGCGGGGCAGGTCTGCGGTCATGCGGGTCAGCGCCCCCGGGGCCAAGGTCCAGATCCGGATGTTGTACTTGCGGCCCTCGATCGCCAGCACGTTGGACAGGCCCCAGATGCCGCCCTTGGCCGCGCCGTAATTGGTCTGGCCGAAATTGCCAATCAGGCCCGAGGTCGAGGAGGTGTTGACGATGACGCCGCCACCGTTTTCCCGCATCCAGCGAAACACCGGCATGGTGCAACAAAAGGTACCCTTCAGGTGGACCTTGATCACCTTGTCCCAATCAGCCTCGGAGGCCTTGGCGAAGGTCTGGTCGCGCAAAATGCCGGCGTTGTTGACGAGGATGTCGGCGCGGCCGAAATGCTTGATGGCGTCGTCAAACACCGACTGCCCGCCCTCCATGGTGGAGATGTCGGCGCCGTTGGCGACCGCCTTGCCACCCTCGGCCTTGATCGCGTCGACCACCTGCTGCGCCATCGATTTGTCGGCGCCGGAGCCGTCACGGGGGCCGCCGAGGTCGTTGACGACCACCGATGCCCCTTCCCGCGCGAACAGCTTTGCGTAGGCCTCACCGAGCCCGCCGCCCGCGCCGGTGATCAGCGCAACCTTGCCGTCGAGTAGTCCCATGGTGGCTTCTCCCTGTTTGTTTTTGTTCACCTCTCCCCGCTTGCGGGGCGAGGGAGTGCGCCGCAGGTGCCTTCCTAACCCAGCACCGTCTTGCCGTTCTTGATCACCGTGACGCCGCGCGACTTCACCTTGGCTTCGAACGAGATCACGTTGCCGTCCTTCCAGAGGTCCATGGTCACGATCTCGCCGGGATAGACCGGCGAGGAAAAGCGCGCGACGTGCTGGCGGAAGGCGGATGGGTCGTAGTCGGCAAAGGTCTGGAGCACGCCGCGGCAGGTGATGCCGTAGGTGCACATGCCGTGCAGGATCGGGCGCGGGAAGCCGGCCTTCTTGGCGAATTCGGGATCGGAGTGCAGCGGGTTGCGATCGCCGCAGAGGCGATAGACCAGCGCCTGGTCGGGGCGCGTGGTGATGTCGATCGTCCTGTCGGGCGCGCGCGAAGGGATCTTGTGCGCATCGGGCTGGGTCAGGTTCGGGCCGCCAAAGCCGCCGTCGCCGCGGGCGAAGCGCGAGGCGACGAGCGTTGCGAGCTTCTCGCCCTTCTCGTTCTTCAGCACGGTCTGGTGGCTGATCACGACGCCCTTGTCCTTGCCCTTGTCGTAGACCTCGAGCACTGAGGAGTCCGCGGTGATGCGCGCAGCCGTCGGCAGCGGCTGATGGAAGGTGATGTCGCGCTCGCCGTCGACCACCATCACGCGGTTGAGATTCATCTCGCCGGGGCCCGAGCCCCACGCTGCGACGGAGGCAAACGTCGGCACCACCTTGAGCGGCCGCGGCGTCAGCGTGCCTTCATTGACGAAGGCGAGCTCGTTTTCGTCCATGGGATCGGCGCCGAGCCCGATGCCGTAGGCGTAGAGCATCACCTCGCGGTCGGTGTAGGCGTATTTCTGGCCGAGGTTTTTGAGGGCTTTGAGTTCTTCGTATCTGGCGGACATTTTCTTCTTCCTCCCCGGATGTCTCTCCGCGAGCAGCGGCCCCCGTTAATGTGCCCTCTCCCCTTGTGGGAGAGGGCAGCGAGAGCCGTGCAGCAAACTCGTTTGGGTGAGGGGTTGGCGCCGCAGAGAGAATCTTCCTTGGGATAGAGACCCCTCACCCGCCGTCGCTTGCGCGCCGGCACCCTCTCCCACAGGCGGAGAGGGTAAAGATCTACACCGGCGTGAAGAACGGCAGCGGGGCGCCGTCGGTGGGCTTGAACACCACCTTCACCTTCTGGCCGATCTTCAGCGTCGTGAGATCGCAATCGACGAAATTGGTCTGCAGCGACGGGCCTTCCTTCAGCGTGACGTAGCCGATCGCATAGGGGCCGGTCGGCGACTTCCGCATCAGGCTGTAGGTGTAGATCGTGCCCTCGCCCGAGGACTCCTCCCACACCGTCTTGTCCGAATAGCAGAACGGGCAGATCGAACGCGGGAAGTAATGCGCTTCGCCGCACGCCGTGCAGCGCTTGATCATGAACTTTCCCTGCCTGGCAGCTTCCCAGAACGGTGCGGTCTCCGGATTGGTCACCGGGGCCAGATACTTTTTTGCTTCGCTCATCACACGCGCTCCAGAATGGCGGTCGAGGCGGCGTGGCGGACGCCGAGCAGGCCGCCGGTGCCGTGGGCGATGGCGAGATCGCAGTTCTTGACCTGCACCTTCGGATGCGCCTCGCCGCGCAACTGCCTGACGGCCTCGATGATCTTGGTCATGCCGCCGCGGTTGACGGGATGGTTGCTGCAGAGGCCGCCGCCGTCGGTGTTGAACGGCAGCTTGCCGACGCCCGATATCAGGTTGCCGTCGGCGACGAACTTGCCGCCCTCGCCCTTCTTGCAGAAGCCGAGGTCCTCGAGCTGCATCAGCACGGTGATGGTGAAGCTGTCATAGATCGAGGCGTACTTGATATCCTTCGGCGTGATGCCGGCTTCCTCGAACGCGCGCGGGCCGGACCAGACGCCGGCGGAATAAGTCAGGTCGAGATCCTTGCCGCCGCGCGGGCCCTTCATCGCCTCGCCGTGGCCGATCAGTCTGACCTGCGGCTTCTTCAGGCTCTTGGCGATCTCGGGCGTCGTCACGATCAGCGCGCCGCCGCCGTCGGAGACGACGCAGCAATCCATGCGATGCAGCGGATCGGAGATCATCGGCGAGTTCAGGACGTCCTCGACGGTGACGACGTCCTTGAGCATCGCATGCGGATTGTATTGCGCGTGATGCGAGGCCGCGACCTTGATCCAGGCGAGTTGCTCGCTCGTGGTGCCATAGTCGTGCATGTGGCGCATGGCACACATGCCGTAGGCATTGTGCGTGGTCGCGCCGTAAGCGGACTCGAAATCCACCTCGGCACCGGCCGCGCGCGGTGGCATCACCCCGGTGCGCGGCTTGCCCGCGAGCGTGATCAGCGCGATCGAGCACTTGCCCGCAGCGATCGCTTCGGCGGCATGGCCGAGATGGATGATGTAGGAACAGCCGCCGGTTTCGGTGGAATCGACGTGGCGGAGCTTCTTGGTGTTCAGGCCGAGATAATCGACCATCGGCCAGGCGCCGCCGGGGGCGTCGCCGGCGCAGAAATAGCCGTCGACATCGTCCTTGGTGAGCCCGGCATCCTCGATCGCGCCCTTGGCGACCTCGGCGTGGAGCTGCGCGGTGGATTTGTCCGGCGCATGCCGGGTCGGGTGTTCAAAAATCCCGGCAATGTAGGCCTTGCCCTTGATGGTCAAAACTTTAGGTCTCCGCTGGCGTTTCTTCTTGCTCCGTTTTTCTGAACCGCGAAGGCCCTGTTGGCAAGCGCGGAAATATTCCGTCGGGCGAGAGGGCAGCGGCTAGACTCAAATCGCCATCGGGCGCGACGGGCAAAGTCGTAAAGGTGTTTTGCCCGACGGTACAAGCGGTTTTCTATTTTTCGAAAACGACCCCATGCAAAGTAGAATGCAGGTTGATTTCGAACAGAAATCGCTGGGTGGGTTAGGCCGAAGGCGTACCCCACCTCTTACTTTCCTCGCGGAGGGAGAAGTGGTGGGTTAGCTGCGCTAACCCACCCTACGAATTGCGTCCGAGACGAGACCGCCCTACTCTGCCGCGATCTGCCGTGGCGCCGGCGGTGGGTTCGCGAGGTCGACGGCGAGCTGGGCGTAGCGGGCCTTGGCGTCTGCGACCTCCTTCTCCTTCACGGGGCCGTAGCCGCGGATGCGGTCGGGCAGCGACAAAAGCTCCACCGCGGTGTCGATCGTGACCGGCGACAACAGGCCGAGCACGGTGGCGACGTCCTTCTCATAACCCGCGATCAGATCACGCTCGAGCTTGCGGTCGGCGCTGCGGCCAAAGATGTCGAACGGCGTGCCGCGCAAGAACTTGAACTTCGCCAGCACGCGGAAAACGCTCAGCATCCACGGGCCGAAGGCACGCTTCTTCGGGCGTCCGAGGGCATCGACGCCGCTCGCCAGGATCGGCGGCGCGAGATTGAAGTTGAACTTGAAGTCGCCCTCGAACTGGTCGCGGAGCTGCTGCTCGAAGGCGCCGTCTGTGAAGAGGCGCGCGACTTCGTATTCATCCTTGTAGGCCAGCAGCTTGGAGTAGTTGACCGCGACTGCGCGCGGCAGCGCGTCACCATAGCCGCCCTTCACCGCGGCGTCGCGAACCTGGTCGATCAGCTTGCGATAACGCTTCGCCAGACGGCCGTTCTGATAGGCGGTCAGGTGCTTGGCGCGATGCTCGATGACCTCGTCGAGCGTCATTGCGTCCAAGGTCTTAGGCGCAACGACCTCGTCCGTTCCCTTCAGCATGTCCGCAAGGCGCGCGGGATCGGCGACCGCGAGGCGGCCGAGGCGGAAGGCCTCCTTGTTCATCTTGATCGAGACGCCGTTGACCTCGATCGCCTGCTCGATCGCCTCTGCCGACAGCGGCAGCAACCCCTTCTGATAGGCGTAGCCCATCATCATCATGTTGGTGGCGATGCTGTCGCCGAGGAGCTGCTCGGCCGGCTTGGTGAAGTCGAAGAAGACCGAGTCCTTGTGCAACGCGGTTTCCAGCACCGCGTTCAGCTTGCGGGTCTGGAAGTTGAAGTCGCGGTTGAGGATGAAGTCGGCGGTTGGGATGACGTGGCTGTTGATCACGCCGCGGGTGCGGGTGGTGTCGCAGAGCGTGATCGTATCCTTGGCGACCGCGACGACCTCGTCGGCCGCGAGCACGAGATCGGCCGTGCCGGTGACGATGCGCGAGCAGGTCACCTCCGCCGGATGATCCGACAGGCGGACGTGGCTGAGCACCGCCCCGCCCTTCTGCGCAAGGCCCGACATGTCGAGGATCATCGAGGCCTTGCCCTCGATATGCGCGGCCATGCCGAGCAGCGCACCGATGGTCAGAACGCCGGTGCCGCCGACGCCGCCGACCGCGATGTTGTAGGGCTTGTCCAGCGTCGGGCGCGAGGCCGGCTCAGGCAGCGTGCCGATGTCAGCTAGCTCGGTCGGCGCGCGGTGGCGCGGCGCGCCGCCGTCGATGGTGACGAAGGACGGGCAGAAACCTTTCAGGCAGGAATAGTCCTTGTTGCAGGACGACTGGTTGATGGCGCGCTTGCGGCCGAACTCGGTCTCCAGCGGCTCGACCGAGATGCAGTTCGACTGCACCGAACAGTCGCCACAGCCCTCGCAGACGGCCGGGTTGATCATAACGCGGCGCGGCGGATCCTCCATCAGGCCGCGCTTGCGGCGGCGCCGCTTCTCGGCGGCGCAGGTCTGCACGAAGACGATCGCCGAGGTGCCCTTGTACTCCCGGCACATCTTCATGACGTCTTGCAATTCGTCGCGATGATATTTCTTCACGCCCGGCGCGATGGTGTCGGCCGGATAGGCGTCCGGGTTTTCCGAGACCAGATAGATCTCGCTGATGCCCTCGGCGTGAAGCTGGGCCATGATCTTCTGCGGCGAGAGATCACCGTCATGGCGCTGGCCGCCGGTCATGGCGACCGCGTCATTGTAGAGGATCTTGTAGGTGATGTTGGCCTTGGAGGCGATCGCCTGGCGGATGGCGAGAATTCCCGAGTGGAAGTAAGTGCCGTCGCCGAGGTTCGCAAAAATGTGGTTCTCGTTGGTGAAGGGTGCGATGCCGACCCACGGCACGCCCTCGCCGCCCATATGCGTGAAGGTCTCGGTCGAGCGGTCCATCCACAGCGCCATGAAGTGACAGCCGATACCGGCCATGGCGCGGCTGCCTTCGGGGACTTTTGTCGATGTGTTGTGGGGGCAGCCGGAGCAGAAATACGGGGTGCGGGAGACAGGCGCCACCGCCTGCATTTGGGTCGCCTGGCGGCCGTTGAACCAGTCCGCCTTGGCGCGGAGCATCTCCGCGATCTCGGGGTTGAGATCAAGTCGAAGCAGGCGCTCGGTGAGCGATGTCGCGAGCGAGGCGACGCTGAGCTCGGCGGCAAAGGTCAGGAAGCGCTTGTCGTGTTCGTCCATCTTGCCGACGATGCGGGGGCGGACGTCGTCACGCCAGTTGAACAGCTCCTGCTTGACCTGGTTCTCGACGATCTCACGCCGTTCCTCGACAATGAATATCTCTTCGAGACCGACCGCGAACTGGCGCACGCCTTCCGGCTCCAGCGGCCAGGGCATGCCGATCTTGTAGAGACGAAGCCCGATCTTGGCCGCGACCTCCTCGGTGATGCCGAGCTCGCGCAGCGCCTGGCGGACGTCCTCGTAGCTCTTGCCCGACGCCATGATGCCGAAGCGGGCGTTCGGGGAATCCATGGTGACGCGGTTGACCTTGTTGGCGCGCGCAAAGGCGATGGCGGCAAAGCCCTTGTAGTCCTGCAGGCGCCGGTCCTGTTCGAAGCGGTCATCCGGCCAGCGCAGATTGAGGCCGCCGGGCGGCAGCTCGAAATCGGGCGGGATGATGAAGGGCTTCATCTCGTCGGTGAGGTCGATCTCGGCGGTGGTCTCCACCGTTTCCGTGATCACCTTCATGCCGACCCAGCAGCCCGAGTAGCGCGACATCGCGATGCCGAGCAGGCCCATCTCGATCATCTCGTGAATGCTGGAGGGGTAGAGATAAGGCATCAGCGCCGAGATGAAGGCGTGGTCGGACTGATGCGGGACGGTCGAGGATTTTGCGCCGTGGTCGTCACCGGCAAGGCAGAGCACGCCGCCGTTCTTGGCCGAGCCGGCGGCATTGCCGTGGCGGAAGACGTCGCCGCAGCGGTCGACACCGGGGCCCTTGCCGTACCAGATGCCGACCACGCCGTCATATTTGGCGCCGGGCGAGAGGTTGAGCTGCTGCGAGCCCCAGATCGCGGTGGCAGCCAGGTCCTCGTTCACGCCGGGCTGGAATTTGATGTTGTACTGCTCGAGATGCTTTCGCGCGGCAAAGAGCTGCTGGTCGTAGCCGCCGAGCGGCGAGCCGCGGTAGCCGGAAATGAAGCCCGCGGTGTTGAGGCCGCTGGCGCGGTCGCGCCGGATCTGGGCCATGGGCAGGCGAACCAGCGCCTGGATGCCCGTGGTGAAGACGTGTCCGGTTTCCTGCGTGTATTTTTGATCGAGACTGATCGGACCCTGGTTGATTCCCATGCTGTCCTCTTTGCCGCCCTGTTCAGGTCTTGCTCACTTAAGGTCGCTTAAGCCGTTGCCTGCCCGTTGTTTTTAGCTAGGGCGCGCCGACCACCCATACCACTCTATGTCGGATATTTAACGCTTCGCATCACAAATCTGGGGCTTCCGCGGTGAGGAGCAAAAATCGCAATTTCGTGGCTGGGAAGGCGCAGCCATTTTCAATTTGTGTCACCATGCCCCGCCCTCGCGAAATGACGTGACGCTCCTATAATGCGGGATGACGGCGATTGGTCGGAGGACGCTGACGATGCGGATGATTCTGGCGGGTCTGGTTTTGTGCAGTGCAGTTGCGAGCGCAGCCGCAGCCAGCGAGCCGTCGCCGGAGATGATCGCCCGCGGCGAGGCGTTGGTCGTGGCCGGGGACTGTGCGGGCTGCCACACCGCCGATCCGGCAAAGCCCTTCGCCGGCGGAAAGCGCATCGACACGCCATTCGGCGCGATCTTCGGGCCGAACCTGACACCGGACCGCGACACCGGGATCGGCGCCTGGACCGACGCCGACTTCACGCGCGCCCTGCGCTACGGCACCGCGCCGGACGGCTCACTTTACTACCCGGCCTTCCCCTATCCCTACTTCACGAGGATGACCAAGAACGACACGCTGGCGATCCGCGCCTACCTTGCGACGCTTAGCCCTGTAACTAACCGCAACAAGCCGCCGGAGCTGCGCTGGCCGTTCAGCTATCGCGGCCTGATGCGGGCCTGGATCTACTTCTTCTTCAAGCCCGGCCTGTTCGAGCCGGACCAGGGCCAGAGCGCCGAGTGGAATCGCGGCGCCTACCTCGTCACCGGGCTCAGCCATTGCGGCGCCTGCCACACGCCCAAGAACTATTTTGGCGCGGACAGGGACGCGCTGGCGCTTTCCGGCAACGAGATCGGCGGCTGGTTCGCACCAAGGCTCGATGGCGCTGCGCGCAGCGGGTTGAAGTCGTGGAGCGTTGAGGACGCCACCGAATATCTGCAGAGCGGACGGAACGCCAGGAGCCACGCCGACGGGCCAATGGCGCAGGTCGTCGTCAACTCGACCTCGAAGATGAGCGATGCCGACGTGCGGGCCATCGCGGTGTATCTGAAGGGCCTGCCGGCGGCGCGGCGCGAGCCGACGGCGACACCACCGGACGATGCCGAGATGAAGGCCGGCCAGACCGTCTACGCGCGGCTCTGCATCGCCTGCCATGAGGCCGATGGCTCCGGCGCGCCGCGCATCTATCCGCCGCTGCCGGGCAACGCGCTGCTGCAATCGATCAATCCGTCCTCCACGCTCCGCATCATCCTCGACGGCGCGCACACCGTGACGACGCCCCGCGCGCCCAACGCGGGCGAGATGCCGGCCTATGCGAAGCAATTGTCCGACGAGCAGATCGCGGCGGTGACGAACTACATGCGCAATTCCTGGGGCAACGCAGCGCCGCTGGTGACGCCGGCGCAGGTGGCGAGGGCGCGCAAGGAGCAGCCGTAGGTTAACCCCCTCTCCCCGTTTTTACGGGGGGTGGGGTGAGGGGCCGCTTCCGCAATCACGGTACCAGAAGGACACGCGGAGACTTCCCCTCACCCGGATTGCATCTGACGATGCAATCCAACCTCTCCCCGCAAGCGGGGCGAGGTGAAGACCTACCGCTCATCTTCCGTGAAGACGAATTTCGGCATCTCCCGTTTGTAGCGCACCGCGAGCAGGCGGAAGCTGATGCCGAGCACAAATGTCAAAATGGTCCAGAGCTCGGCGTTGAGATTGAGGCCGAACGCGGTGGCATAGAACAGGCCGGTCACGACCGAGACGCTCGCATAGAGCTCGGAGCGGAAGAGCAGTGGCACATCGTTGCAGAGCACGTCGCGCAAAACGCCGCCGGCGCAGCCCGTCACCATGCCTGAGACGATGACGATCGGCAGCGAGGCATCCATCTGCCAGGCGACGTCGCAGCCGGCCATGGTGAAGACGACAAGGCCGATGGCATCGAGCACGATGAAGGCGACCTTGAGCCGGTGCACGAGGCGCGCGACCAGGATGGTGATGAAGGCAGCGCCGCCGCTCATCGCGAGATAGATCGGGTGAGCGACCCAGACCAGCGGATAATGCCCGAGAAAGAGATCGCGCAGCGTGCCGCCGCCGAGCGCGGTGATGCAGCCGAGGAAGCAGACCCCGAGCCAGTCCATGCTGCGCCGGCCGGCCGCAAGCGCGGCCGTCATGCCCTGCGCAGTCAACGCGACCAGCGACAGGAAGTGCAACACGCTATCGCTCGGTGGCAGGCTCCACATCGATTGTTCCCTTCCCTGCGGTGGAACTTAACGCCTCGGAGTTCGGGGATGAACAAGGGTTCATCCCCGATGAACAGGTTCCCGATTCCCGGGGCGTGGGCAACATGCGACGAAAGCATGAGGAGCACGGAACAGAAGCTCTCGGCCACGGGTTGTCTCGGGGCAATAACCGAGGAGACCAATCGATGGCTGACGACCGTTTTCCGAACGATCCGTACCGCCCGAATCTCGCCGAGGATGAGCATCTTCGCGCGGCGCGCCGGGATGCCGACCTGCAGGCCGATCCCGAGCTTGGCGAGGGCCCCGCCTCCAGCGGCAAGATTGCGTTATTCGCCGTGGCGATCGCGCTGGTGCTCGGCGCCGTGTTCTACGGCCTGAACAACACGAGCACGACCAACCAGGCCAGCAACACCCCGGCCCCGCAGACCGCACAGACGCAGCCGGCCAATCCGGCCTCGCCTCCCGGCATGCGTGACGCAACGCCGAAGAACAACACCTCGCCGGGCATGACCACGGGTGCGGCGCCGAACAAGCCGGCCCCGGATACGCAGGCTCCGTCTGACGGCGCCAAGTAAAAACACGACTGTCATCGCCCGGCTTGACCGGGCGATCCAGTATTCCAGAAACGGCAGAGTTCGAGTGGAGAGGCCGCCGCGTACTGGATGCCCCGCCGGCGCGGGGCATGACGACAAGAGAAAATGAAGCGGCGGGACGAATGTCCCGCCCGCTTTTCGTTTGCGTCAGCCAAACATCTTGTTGAGCTCGCCGCCGGGATATCCGCTCGCGAACTCCGTAAAGGTCCCCTTCTCCGCCATTTCCTTCGCCGCGCGCATGAAGCCACCCCAGGCGGCACGCGCGAGCGAACCGCCGACGCTGATCCGGCGCACGCCGAGATCGGCGGCTTCCTGCAAGGATAGCCCGGCGCCGCCGATCAGCAGGTTGAACGGTTTTGGATGCACCGCCTTCACCACCGCGGCGATATCCTCGCGCGTCTTCAGGCCCGGCGCATAGAGGCAATCGGCGCCGGCTTCCGCGTAAGCCGTGAGCCGGTCGATGACGAGCTTGAGATCGGTCACACCCCAGAGATACGCCTCGCAGCGGCCAACCAGCAGCGTGCCGCTGTCACCGATCGCTTTGCGCGCCGCCTTGATGCGCTCGACCGCGAGCGCGCGCTCGTAGATCGGCTTGTCCTTGTCGCCGGTGGAATCCTCGATCGACAGTCCGGCCACGCCGGTCCGCACCCCGCGCTCGACATTTTCGGCGACCTTCTCGGGCTCGATCGCGAAGCCACCCTCGAAGTCCGCGTTCACGGGGATGTCGACGGCCGAGCACAATGCTGCCAGATGCTGACAGACGTCGTCGACGCTGACGCGATTGTCGGCGCGGCCGATGGTCCAGGCAAAACCCGCGCTGCTTGAGGCGATCGCCTTGAAGCCGAGATGTTGCAACGCTTTCGCGCTGCCGACGTCGAACGGATTGGGCAGGATGAAGCAGCCGGCCTCGTGCATCTTCCTGAACGTCGCGCGCTTGTCCGCAGTGGTGACTGGCATGTGTCTCTCTCCGTTGTTGGCCGCGCAGACATAGGCACGCATCCGGGGCAGCGCCAGTGCGCGCCCCGGCACCGCTAGTTCGCGTCGTGCACTGCGCGGCTGTCCTTCGGCGCCTGCTCGCGATCTGTCATGCCATAGTCACGGATGACGCTGGCGATGCGCAGGTGATAATCGGCAAATATCTTTGCCCTGCCTTTGGCTTGAGTGCGGCGGTGCTCCATCGTGTTGCGCCAGGCCTCGACGGCCGCCTCGTCGCGCCAGAACGACAGCGACAGGATCTTGCCCTTCTCGGTCAGGCTTTCGAACCGTTCGACCGAGATGAAGCCGTCGATGGTCTGCAGGAGCGGTTTTAGGTCAGCCGCGAGATCGAAATAGTCCTGGCGGTGTTCCGGCTTCGGCCAGACCTCGAAGATCACGGCGATCATGGGCATCTCCTGCTGATGACGTCTTGCCCTACAATACCACCTTGCGGAGGAAGGTCCGCTCCTCGCCAAGAATAAACTTGTTCTCCTCCGCGAAATGGAAATTGGCCATGCCTTCCGCGTCCTGGCGCAGCCGCGCGCGATACGCCTCGTAGGCGGCGAGGCTCTCGAAGGTGATCAGCGCAAACGCGATGTTGTTGGTGCCCTCATGCGGCATGAAATAGCCGATCAGGTCGCCGCCGCATTTCGGGATGATGGTGAGCCAGCGTTTGGAATACTCCTCGAACTGCGCGCGCTTGAACGGATCGAGCTGGTAGCGGATGAAGACGGTGACGGACATGATGGGCTCCTTTTTCAAAGCCAGCCTTGCGAGAAGCGCAGGCGATCCCGTCGCCGCTGAAGCAGTCTGGATTGCTTCGCTTCGCTCGCAATGACGATGTAGTGACACCCTACGCGCTTGCCCGGCTACAATGCTTCGGCTATCATCGAAGCATGAAATCAGGACCCGACATCGCCATGGTCGCCTCGCTCGTCGGCGACCCTGCCCGCGCCAACATGCTCACCGCGCTGATGAACGGCCGCGCGCTCACCGCGAGCGAGCTCGCGCAGGAGGCCGGCATCACGCCACAGACCGCAAGCTCCCATCTTGCCAAGCTCGAGGCCGGCGGACTGGTCGAGCCGGAGAAGCAGGGCCGGCACCGCTACTACCGCCTCACCGATCCCGACGTCGCCGGCGTGCTCGAAGGGCTCGCGGGACTGGCCGCGCGCGCCGGCCACATGCGCGTGCGCACCGGGCCGAAGGATCCGGCGCTGCGGCGGGCGCGGATCTGCTACGACCATCTTGCCGGCGATCTCGGCGTGCAGATGCTCGACAGCCTGCGCGAGCGGCGCCTGGTGAAGCAGAAGAAGCAGGAGATCGAGCTGACGCCGGAGGGCGAGCGCTTCCTGGCCAAGCATCTGCAGATCTCGCCCGACATGCTCACCCATCCGCGCCGCCCCGTCTGCAAGGCCTGCCTCGACTGGAGCGAGCGGCGCCATCATCTCGCCGGCACCCTGGGCGCGGCCATGATGAAGCGCTTCACCGAACTGAAATGGGCCGCGCGCGATGCGACGCCCGGCAGCCGCGTGGTGAACTTCACCCGCACCGGCGAGAAGCAGTTCGCCGCGCTGTTCGGTAACGGGCACGACTAGTCACGCGGCCGCAACGTAATCACACGTTTGCGTGTGATCGAACGATCTTGGGATGGCCGGGCTTGACCCGGCCATCCGTCGCTTTATGCGCACTGTCGTTCCGGGACGGTCCGAAGGGCCAGACCCGGAACCTCGAGATTCCGGGTTCGATGCTCCGGCGTCGCGCGTCGCGCGATCCCGTCGCATCGCCCCGGAATGACGTCCCATAACGCGCAGAGCCCCTCAATGAATCGCTTCGCTTTGGCCACAGTCACCGCGGCCCTTCTCGCTTCCGCCCCTCTCCCATCCCGCGCCGCCGACGCCCCCCGCGAGCCCTATGGCATCGCGCTCGAAGGCTTTGCCTACCCCTACCCCGTCAATCTGCTGCCGCTCGTCAATGACGGCGAGAACGTCCGCATGGCCTATATGGACGTGGCGCCGGCGCAACCGAACGGCCGCACCGTCGTGCTGCTGCACGGGCGCAATTTTCCGTCGAGCTACTGGGCGCCGGTGATCAAGATGCTGAATGACGCCGGCTATCGCGTCGTGGTGCCGGACCAGATCGGTTTCGGCAAATCCTCCAAGCCGCAAGGCGAATTGCATTTCGACACGCTGGCGCGCAACACCATCGCCCTGCTCGATCATCTCAAGATCGACAAGGCCGACATCGTCGCCCACTCCATGGGCGGCATGCTAGGGGTGCGCATCGCGCGCGCCTATCCGGATCGGGTTGCGCATCTGGTGCTCACCGCGCCGATCGGGCTGGAAGATTACCGCCTCTACGTGCCGCCGGTGCCGACCGAGAAGATCATCGAGAATGAGGACAGACTGACGGCGGACGGCTACCGCAAGCAGCTCGAGACCAACTACGCAATCAAGCTTCCGCCGGATCAGATCACGCCGTTCATCGACGCCCGCTTCAACATCAAGGGCAGCCCGGATTATCCGCGCTGGCTGCGCGCCTTCGTCAGCTCTGGCCAGATGATCTATCGCGAGCCGGTGGCGCACGAGATTCCGCTGATCACCGAGCCGACGCTGTTCATCATGGGCGCCGACGACCACAACGCGCCGGGCCGGCCGAACGCACCGGAAGCGCTGCGGCCGAAGATGGGACACAACGCCGATCTCGCAAAAGCGCTGGCCGCGAAGATGCCGAACGCGCGGGCGGAGGTGATTCCGGACACCGGTCACCTCGTCTTCCTGGAAGCGCCCGACAAGTACCGGGAGCTGGTGCTCGGCTTCCTCGGCCGCTAGCGCCATTCGCCCTCGCCTGGAGCGACACTGGGGCGCACCTTCACGTCGTATTCAGGTCTTGGTTGCCAAGTTGGATCGCGCCGTGTCGACACATCTCCGAAATTTAATGTGTCGAATCGTGTCTTTTGATTCATTGTGCGCCGCAAGCGCCTGCCCCAAGGACGAGAAGGAAGATCAAATGAAATATCTGCTCGCAGCTGTCGTGCTCGCCAGCACGGTCGTCGGTTTCAGCGAGGTGGCCAGCGCCGCCGGCGGCTGCGGTCCCGGCTGGTACCGCGGCCCCTATGGCGGTTGCCGCCGCGCTGCGGTCGTTGTGCGCCCGGGCCCGGTCGTGGTCGCCCCGGCGCCGGTCGTCGTGGTGCCGCGCGCACGCGTTTGCCCCTATGGCTTCCGCTGGTGGGGCGGCCGCTGCCGTCCGATCTGATCTTTTCGCCTCGCGAAGTGGCCGCGCCATCGGCTGGCGCGGCCACTTTCTTTTTGTCCGGTGATCTCTGAACAAAAACGGGGACCGCAAAGCGGTCCCCGTTTGTCATCGGCAGGCCGAGTTGCCGGCCCCGACCTACCAATGCCTCCAGTGGCGGCGATGCCAGCGACGGCGCCAACCCCAGTGCCGATGACGCCAGCCCCAATGCCGGTGACGCCAGCCCCAGTGGCGGTGATGCCAGTGGCCGTGCCAGCGAACCTGCTCGGGCCTCAGATGAGCGGCTTCCTCGCTGGTGGTGACTGCGGGATGAGCGTCCGGATTGCCTTGCGGCATGCGGCCTGCGTCACCGATCGACTGCGGCGACAACGGCGCGGC
>NZ_LUUB01000030.1:0-8959 GCF_001641635.1 Bradyrhizobium centrolobii | reverse complement strand
GCGGCCGCTCCAGCCGCGACACCGAATGCAAGTTTCAAAAAGTTCCGGCGCTCCATGACATTTCCTCTGAGCTATCGGCAAGTGATGCAGAGTGAAGTGTCGCGGTGACGATATGAACTGCGGCTGAATCGCGCGTTCAGATTCATTGCAAGGCTGACACGATCGGCCGTAGCCGCCCAAGCACCGTCATTCGGGAGCGCGCGTAGCGCGAACCCGGAATCCATTGAGCAGCATTCGCCTGGCGGAATGGATTCCGGGTTCGCGCCAAGTGGCGCGCCCCGGAATGACGACGTGGTGGCTACTTCCCGAACTCCTGCGCAAGCACCAGCGTCTCGCGCGTCCGCGTCACCTCGGGCCAGTCGCGGTTGAAATCGGCCGTCAGCCGCTTCAGCGCCTCTCCCTTCAGCATGGCCTCGAGCGCCGCCTCGTCATCGAACTGATACATGGCCTGATGCAGCGAAGGCTCGCCGAGGCTCCAGAACCGCCACGCTTTGGCTACGCCGAACGCCTTCATCGCATCCGGCAGATGCTCGGTCTCGTACCATTTGTCGAACGCGGCGCGCTTGCCGGCATCGGTGACGGTGGCGCGGACGACGAAGAAGGCGGCGGGCATTGGGTTTCCTCCCGATGGTTGTTTGGCGGCAGGATAGCCGGTTATAGTGGCGACAACAAAAAGTCGCGCGACGGGCCTTCCCGATCGCGCCAGATAGGGGAAGGAATGGCCATGCGCGGGATCATCACGGGCCTCATCGCGATCACCTGTCTCTGGCCCGCCGCCTCCCCCGCCGAAATCGTCCGCTTCGATGTTCTGGAGCGCGTGCCCGCCTTCGCCGGCCGCAGTTTTGGCAGCGTCGGCACCTATGAGCGGATCACCGCGCGCGCCACCATCGCGCTCAACGCGTCCGACGAGCGCAACGCTGTCATCACCGACCTTTCGCTCGCACCGCGCAACGCGGACGGCAAGGTCGAGGCGACCGCCGACGTCGTGATCCTGCGGCCCGCCGATCCCACCCATGGCAACGGCACGCTGCTGCTGGAAGTGCCCAATCGCGGCCGAAAACTCGCGCCACAACTGTTCGACGACTCGTCCCAGCCCGGCGCCAACAACGCGCAGGCCGCGGAGGACGCCGGCATCGGCTTCCTGCATCGCCAAGGCTACACGATGGTGTGGGTCGGCTGGCAGGGCGACATCCCGTCCAAGCCGGGACAGATGGCGCTGAGCGCGCCGGTCCTGAAGAGCATCACCGGACCTGCACGCGAAGAGGTGATCTTCGACAACACCACGAGCCCTGCGCGGACGACACTGACCTGGCCCGCCGCCGATCCCGCCAACCTCAACGTCACCGTGCGCGCCGCCTGGGCCGATGCGCGGCAGACGCCCGCCGGCCTCTCCGCCAAGCTCATCGATCCCTCGACGGTCGAGATCACCAGGCCCGACGACTTTGATGGCGGCGCGCTCTATGAGATCACCTACACCGCACGCGATCCCGTGCCGCTCGGCATGGGCTTTGCCGCCGTGCGCGACGTCGTCAGCTTCCTCCGTCACGACGAGACCTCGGCGAACCCGCTGCTCAATGGGCTGCATCCATCCGTGAGCCGCGCCATCGGCTTCGGCGTCTCGCAATCCGGCCGCTTCCTGCGCGACTTCCTCTATCTCGGCTTCAACGAGGACCTCGCCGGCCGCATGGTGTTCGACGGCTTGATGCCGCATGTCGCCGGCACGCGGCGCATGGCGACCAATGTGCGCTTCGGCCAGCCCGGCCGCAACCCGCGTCATCCGCAGGATTCGGCGTGGCAGGCCGATCTCTTCCCCTTCACCTATGCGAGCCTCAGCGATGTCTACTCGGGCAAGACCGACGGCCTGCTCCGGCGCTGCTCGCTCTCGGCGACGTGTCCGAAGGTCATGCAGACCGACAGCGAGCACGAATGGTGGGCCTCGCACGCCTCGCTGCTCGTCACCGATCTTGCCGGCAACCACCTCGACCTGCCCGACAATGTCCGCGCCTACATGATCGCTGGCACGCCGCATTTCGCCGCGCCCACCGACGTCATGCGCAAGACCGTGCCGGCGATGTCGCTGCCGCAGAATCCGATGCATGCGGGCATGCCGATGCGCGCGCTGCTCACTGACCTCAACGCCTGGATCAGCGACGGCACGAAACCGCCCGCAAGCCGCGTCCCCATGCGCGCGCACGGCACGCTGGTGCCGGCGCAACGCGCCGTACCGACAGATATCCCCGGCCTTCCCTACGCCGGCATCCACACGCTCGCAGTCTTCTCCGACCAGAGCGTGTTGCCGCCAAAGGAGATCGGCCGCTATCCCGTGTTCGTGCCGAAGGCGGACAACGACGGCATGGCGATTGCCGGCATCCGCCAACTCGCGCTCGCCGTGCCGCGCGCGACCTACACCGCGTGGAATCCAAGGGCGCAGGGGTTTGGGACAACGGCGCTGTATCCGTTGCAGGGCGCGGTGGTCCCCTTCGCGCCGACCGAGGCCGCGCGGAAGGAAGTGCATGATCCAAGGCTGTCGATTGCGGAGCGTTATGCGAACGATGAGGCGTATGTCGCCGCTGTTCGCCGTGAGGCTGCGCGGCAGGTCGCGGAGCGATTGCTGCTGCCGGAGGATGCCGAGCGTGCCGTCGAGGCCGCGAAGCAAGGGAAGCTTGCGAAACTCGGGCAGTGAGGGAGCCGCGCGCCCGTAGGGCGGATTAGCGCAGCGTAATCCGCCACTTCTCTATCCGGTGAAGCAGAAGTTGGTGGGTTACGCTACCGCTAACCCACCTTACGCATTATGCTCGGCCTGTCGCGACTATGTCACGCGCGCCACGGCCCGCCCGGCCTTCATCAAGGCCCGCGCTGACCAGATGGCGCATTTCGCTGCGGCAGACGCGACACGTAAAGGCCGACCGTAGGGCGGGTCAGGCGCCCGCTAACCCACTCAACACACCGAGCCGTGATGAGCCGCACACAATTGACCCGTTCGTCCCGAACGATCCTACTGCGTCCAGCAGATGTTCCTTCTCATACCAGCGATCGAACGCGACGCGTTTGCCGGCGTTGGTGACGGTGGCGCGGACGATGAAGAAGGTGGCGGACATGCGGGTTCCGCCGCGGATGCTTTTGTGGCCCAACAACACTGACAACGAGGAACTCAGCAGCGGACAAGAATCGAAGCGACGAACTGCAGCGCGGCGCACCAGCCGTCATACTTTGTTCAAAGACCGGGCCGAAGATTCCGGACACGACATGAGGCGGGCTGGGTCGTCCTGCATGGATCAAATCCATCAAACCAGAGGAAACAACCATGGCAACCAAAGTAAAACCGGTTCCCGAGGGATACCACACCGTCACGCCCTATCTCGTCGTCGATGGTGCGGAGAAGATCATCCATTTCATGAAAGACGCTTTTGGAGCCCAACCGGTCTTCGAGCCGATGATGCGGCCCGATGGCAAGGTTGGACATGCGGAGTTCAAAATCGGAAATTCCATCGTCATGATTTCCGACCCCTCGGAGCGCGCACAAGCAACGTCCACGATGCTGTATCTCTACGTACCGAACGTCGATGCCGTCTATCAGAAGGCGCTCAAGGCTGGCGGCACATCGCTGATGGAGCCCGCCGATCAATTTTACGGCGACCGCAGCGGCGGCGTGACGGATCCGGCGGGGAACCGGTGGCACATCGGCACCCATATCGAGGATGTATCTCCGGCCGAACTGAAGAAGCGTGCGGCGGAGGCCATGAAGCAGCAGCACAAGGCTGCGTAGGCGAAGTCACGGCCTCGCAGGATGGGCTTCGCTATGCTCAACCCATCCTGCGCGGGCTCTAAAGCATGAGATTGAGCTGGCGCCGCAGCGGGAGGTTCACCTCTCGAGAGAGGTGAACCGAACCCGCGACCACGCCGATTCAAGCCAAATTCATCACGCTTCTAGTTCTGTGAACGCGTAGAGGGGACAAAACGCACCAGGGCGACGGCGCGCGTCGTCGTCTTGCCGGGTGCGACCTGGTCATGGTAGGCCCGCGGCAGGCGATTGCAAGCCGCTTCACATGAGCTTCATGGGCGTATCGGCGACCAGGCGAAGATCGATCCTACCGATCAGCTCCAGGCGGCGCATCTCCGCGGCACTGATCGCGGCCTCGGTCTGCCGCAACGTGCTGATGTTCGAGCCGAGCGAGACGATCCCGCCCAGCACCAGGGCGATCGATCCAAGCGCCGCGACCTGACCGAATCCGAACAGGCCGAGGATCGTGATCAACAGCAGTGCAGCACCGCCGCCGATGGCGATCTTGGAAGCTAGGATGAACTTCCGGCACCGTTCAGCGATCTCGGCCAGCGCCTCGATCCGCGCTTCGATCTCTGAAATCTCGTCGGTCTGATCGTCTTCGGTCATTGGATTCAGGATCGTCGATACTTGGTCACGAACGAACTTTGGCACCAAGGGGGACTGTAGAGCGGACCAGCGTCAGCTTACTGCAAACCAAGCTGTGTGCATTTCTTCCAGAAAGGCCTTGGTGATTTGCACGTCAGAGGCATCTCCAATCACGCTGTCTATTCCGCACTCGGGGCACAAGGCCGTAGAGTCCTCATCGACCCAATCGACGATCTGATCTGGACCAAACGTCTTCTTGCAAAAGAAGCAGCCGCAACGCTGACTGCGTTCGATGTCCGCGCGGTGGTTGCTGCTCTTCTTGTGAGCAAGGCGCAGCGGATGGTCTTCAGACAGGTCGAAAACACTCATCATAAGAGACTCGCCCTGCGGATACCCACTTCGATCGCGTCTGGTGGGTTACGGCTTCGCCTAACCCACCCTACGCTTCTCTCTACAACGGCAAATTGTCGTGCTTCTTCGCCGGCATTTCCGTCTTCTTGTCCTTCAGCATCGCCAGCGCGCGGGCGATGCGGCGGCGGGTCGAGTGCGGCATGATGACGTCGTCGATGTAGCCGCGCTCGGCGGCGATGAAGGGTGACAGGAAGCGGTCTTCGTATTCCTTGGTACGCGCGGCGATCTTGTCGGGGTCGCCGATGTCAGAGCGGAAGATGATCTCCACCGCGCCCTTGGCGCCCATCACCGCGATCTGGGCGGTCGGCCAGGCGTAGTTCATGTCGGCGCCGATCTCCTTGGAGGCCATGACGTCGAAGGCGCCGCCATAGGCCTTGCGGGTGATGATCGTCACCAGTGGCACCGTGCACTGCGAATAGGCGAACAGCAGCTTTGCGCCGTGCTTGATCAGGCCGCCATATTCCTGCGCGGTGCCCGGCAAAAAGCCCGGCACGTCGACGAAGGTCACGATCGGGATGTTGAATGCGTCGCAGAAGCGGACGAAGCGCGCAGCTTTCCGCGAAGCGTCAGAGTCGAGCACGCCGGCCAGCACCATCGGCTGGTTGGCGACGAAGCCGACGGTGCGGCCCGCGATGCGGCCGAAGCCGGTGACGATGTTCTTGGCGAAGGCTTCCGAGATCTCGAAGAAGTCGCCCTCGTCCACGACCTTCAGGATCAACTCCTTCATGTCGTACGGCTTGTTCGGATTGTCGGGGATCAGCGTGTCGAGCGACATGTCGACCCGACCGATGTCGTCGAAGCTCGGCCATTCCGGCACGCCGTCGGTGTTGTTCGACGGCAGGAAGTCGATCAGGCGGCGCATCTGCAAGAGCGTCTCGACGTCGTTCTCGAAGGCACCATCGGCGATCGAGGAGCGCGTCGCGTGCACGGAGGCGCCTCCCAGCTCTTCGGCGGTGACGACCTCGTTGGTGACGGTTTTCACGACGTCCGGGCCGGTGACGAACATGTAGCTGGTGTTCTTCACCATGAAGATGAAGTCGGTCATCGCCGGCGAATAGACGTCGCCGCCGGCGCAGGGGCCCATGATGACCGAGATCTGCGGAATCACGCCCGAGGCGAGCACGTTGCGGCGGAACACGTAGGAATAGCCGGCGAGCGCGGCGACCCCCTCCTGGATGCGCGCGCCGCCCGCGTCATAGAGGCCGATGATCGGCGCCCTCGCCTTCATCGCCATGTCCTGGAGTTTTGTGATCTTCAGCGCGTGGGTCTCGGACAGCGAGCCGCCGAACACGGTGAAGTCCTTGGCGAAGACGAAGGTCTTGCGGCCGTTGACGGTGCCCCAGCCGGTGACGACGCCGTCGCCCGGCACCCTGGTCTTCTCCATCCCGAACTCGGTGGAACGGTGCTCGACGAACATGTCGAACTCCTCGAACGATCCCTTGTCGAGCAGCAGCTCGATGCGCTCGCGCGCGGTCAGCTTGCCGCGGGCGTGCTGCGCTTCGATGCGCTTTTCCCCGCCGCCGAGCTTTGCGCCGGCACGACGTTCTTCAAGGGCGTCCAGGATATGTTTCATTTGCTCCCGCCAGTTCTTAGCCTAAATGCGATTGCCGGGGTTCTAACACGGCATTTTGCGGGCCGGGAAGCGGCTTTCGGTCTCGCAGGGCTGCCCTGCCCGCGCCGAAAGCGTGAGGGATTACAAAGTTTTGCCTGGGGAGACGGACCATGGATGAGGCAACTGCCGAGACCGGCGCGGCGACCGGTGGCGTCAAGCTCCTCTTGCGGCTTGAGGGGCTGACCCTGTTCGTCGGCATGACGCTGCTTTATGCGGCCTGGGGCGGCTCCTGGACGCTCTACCTCCTGCTCTTCCTGGTGCCGGATCTGAGCTTCCTCGCCTACCTGTCGGACGCGCGGTTCGGGGCGATGGTCTACAACGCCGCCCACAGCTACATGGCGCCGGTGACGCTGATGACGCTTGGTTTTGGCTTCGCCTCGCCCCTCACTTTGTCCGTCGCCTTGATCTGGCTCGCCCATATCGGCATCGACCGGGCGCTCGGCTACGGCTTGAAATATTCGGCCGGCTTCGGCTTCACCCATCTCGGGCGGATCAGGCGGCAGGACCGGGCCTGATCTTGCGCACACAAGAGAGCTCTTCGCCTTACGGCTCACCCGCCTTGAACGGCTCCTCCTTGCCCGGCGGCACCGTCTCCTCGGCCATCGCAAGCAGCATCGCGACCATCACGTAGTTGCCGGCGAGCGCGGTGAGATCGACGATCTGCTGATCGTTGAACACCTTCTTGGCGCGCGCGTATGTCTCGTCCGAGACCTTCTTGGTCGTGGTGAGCTCGGTGACGAAGTCGTAAACCACCGCCTCGTCCTCGGCCATCCCGGACGGCCGCTTGTTGGCCTTCAGCTCGGCGATGATGTCAGGCGACAGGCCGGCCTTCGCGGCGAGCGGTGCATGGGCGAACCATTCCACCTGCGAGCGCCACTGTCGTCCGATCACCAGGATCGCGAACTCATTGAGCTCGGTCGGGACCGACGTTTCCCAGCGCAGATAGTGGAACAGGTCGAACAGGCGCTGGCCGAGCACGGGGCTGCGGATCATCGGGTTGTAGGGCCCGCCGATGCCGACGCTCGAGACCTTCATGATCTGCTCGCCGAGCGGCTTCTGCTTCTCGTCGAGCTGGTCCATGGTAAGCTGCGGAAAGCGCGGCTCCTTGCTGGTGGCCGGCGCTGCAAACAGAGTGGCGGCCAGCCAGCCGCCCGCAGCGGCCAATGCCAGCGACGAGGCCCACAAGGCAGATTTCATCATTTCCTCCTTCTCGTTGTTCCGAGGCCCGGAGGGTAGCCCGGCAGGCTCGGCGAAACCAGAGACCGGCGGAACCCTAAGAACCGTTGTCCGGTTCGCGCGTTGGAACGGTCGATCCTTACGATGGAGGTCCGCAAATGACTGGATATGGTATCGCGCGGGCAGGCTTACTCATGACGGCGCTGTGCCTTCCCTGTGGTGCAGCCCAGGCTGCGGCATCTCCGTTCGCCGCCATGGCAGGCACATGGTCGGGCACCGGCATGCTGAGCACAACCGACGGCGGGCAGGAACAGCTGCGCTGCCGCGCGGCCTATAATGTCGCCCAAAGCGGCACCGAGCTTCGCCTCAATCTGAGATGCGCCAGCGAAAGCTACAATTTCGATCTCGCGGGCAATGTCGAATATCGCGACGGCGTCATTTCCGGCTCATGGAGCGAAGCCACACGCAACGCATCCGGCACGATCTCGGGGCGAGCGACCGAAGACCATGTCGACGCAGCCGCGCGCGGCGATAACTTCTCGGCCAATCTGTCGCTGACGACGCGCGGCAGCCGGCAGAGCATCTCGATCCGTCCGCAGGGCACCAACGTCACGGGCGTTTCGTTGGCGCTCAATCGGCGCTAGCTGGCTAGCTGTGGAGCCTCAACAGGTTGTTCCTGTTTAGAGCGAGTCTGCTGATGGGTGGCACGGAACCGATACTGCCATGAGGCCGATGCCAATTGTAGCGGTGAAGCCACCTCGGCAGCTCGTCGGCTCGTTCTTTTGAGGTGTTGTAGGCGCGGGCATAGGCCCACTCGCGCAGGCTGGTCTGGATAAAGCGTTCAGCCTTGCCGTTGGTCTTGGGCGTGTAGGGCCTGGTGCGGATGTGCTTCAGGCCGAGACGTCTGCAGGCTTTGCGGAAGGCAAAGGATTTGTAGCAAGAGCCGTTGTCGGTCATGACCCGCTCGACCTTGATGCCCAGGCTGGCGTAGTAGGCGATCGCTGCCTTGAGGAAAGACACGGCACAGCTCCTTCGCTCGCTCTTCATGACCTTGCTGAAGGCGATGCGGGAGGCATCGTCGATACAGACGTGGACGTATTCCCAGCCAGGTCCTTCACCGCGGGCACGCAGGCTGCTCTGGCCAGTTCGATCACCGGTGATGCGATGGCCTACACGGTTGAACTTGCCGAGCTTTTTGATGTCGATGTGGATCAACTCCCCGGGATGTTCGCGTTCATAGCGCCGCACCAGCTCGGCTGGCTCCAGGTCGCGCAACCGGTTCAATCCCAACCGTTGCAGGATGCGGCTGACGGTCGCCGGAGAGATCCCGACCTCGGCCGCAATCTGCTGGCCGGTGTGGCGCTGCCGGCGCAACACCTCGACCGCAGCGC
>NZ_LUUB01000029.1:63508-97516 GCF_001641635.1 Bradyrhizobium centrolobii | reverse complement strand
ACCAGCGTCGGAAGCGCGGCGGTGGCCGGCGGCGGCTCGCCGCGCTCGATGGCATCCAGCCGCCGCGTCTCGCGATCGATCGTGCGCACCGCGAGCCACGAGGACAGCGGCGCGAGATCGACGGTGCGGTTGAGCTTGTCGGGCGAGCCCGCCGCAAACAGCTGGATCTCCGGCGGCGCGCCGGAGAGCCCGATCATGATCGGCGTCAGGCTGGCGCGGATATCGGCCTGGTCGGCGGGAATGTCGTAGCCGCCCGAGACGATGGCGCGGGCGTTCTTCGCCTCCAACGTCGTCGCGGCGACGCGCAGACGGCCGTCGCGGATCGTGAACGGGATCTGTGCCGCGGCAACCGCGATGGGACCTACCGACAGCGCGGGCTCGACGAGTTGCCTCAGCCGGTTGTCGTCGGTGACCTGGCCGCCGTCGCTGGCGCGGATGGCGATCTCGAAGGCGCGGGGGTCAAGGCCGGTGATCTCGGCCGAATTCAGCGTCACCGTGCCGTTGCCGGCCAGCGCGCCGGTCAATGCCGAGACGCTGCGGCCCTGGCTGGTCAGCGCCATCTGCACCGAGGCGCGGCCCCTGGGCAGCGCGAGGTTGCGATAGCGCAGCGTCGTGGCATCGACATTGGTGAGCTCGATGCGGGCGTTCAGCGCGAGACCGTTGGGACCATTCCTGGCATCGAGGCTTGCGGCCATCTCGCCGCCGCCGACGCCGCCCTTGAGGCCATCAAGCGAGAGCGACTGGCCGTCGTTCCTGATGGTGCCGCTGAACGGGCGCACCTCGATGCCGCCCGGCAAGCTGCCGCGCAACGTCTGGAACGCGATCCGACCACGCCAGTTGCCGAGGAGGCCCACACTCAAAGGCTCGCCGGCGTCACGTCCGGCCGCGCCCAAGGCCACCGCAAGCGCGGGCATGACATCGAGCGTGTCGAGGCCGACCTCGCCATCGACGTTCCTCTCCTGATCCAGCGACATCGTCAGACGGCCGCGCAGGCGCGAGCCCGCCGCGGTGCTGTCGATATCGTCAAAAGTCAGCTTGTTGCCGGCCAGGCTGACGCGCGAGGACAGGCTGACATTCTGCGCTGACCTCTCGGTCGGGCCGATCCCGAACAGCGGGGCCAGATTGGCGTTGCGCACGCGTATATTCACGCTGGCCTTCGGCTCCGGCGCGGACAATTCGAGGCTGCCCTGCGCGTCCGCATCGAGCCCGCCGCCGGTGAGTTTCGCATTGAGTTGCAGGGGCCGCCGCCATGCGCCGCTCAAGCGGCCCTCGAACTGCGAGGCCCCCTCGCCCGCGGCCACCGCGCGATCAAGGCCGAGCAGCGCGAGCAGCGTCGCGGCCTGCGGCGTCGAAACTTTCGAGTCCAGCGTGAAATCGCCGTTGCGCAGCCTGTCGATATCGATGCCAGTGACCGCCGCCGCCGGGGTCTGCGCGACAAGCGTCGCGGTGGCCTTGAGTTGCGGCGCGTCGAGATCGAACGTCGCGCGCGCGTCGCTGCGGTCGGCATGTTCGGCGTTCTTGTCGAGGCTGACGTTGAGCTTCAGGCGCGTGGCGCCCGGCGATGCCTCGATGGCATCGAACCGCGCACGGACCGCTGGTGCGACCGGTTCGATCAGTGCCGCGAGCTCGCGCAGCGAGTTGGCCGACGATGTCAGCGCAAGCCGGCCGGTCGTGTGCGCGCGATCGAAATTGCCGCTCGCCACGGTGGTCACGCCGCTCGCCTGGCCGAACCGGAGCTGCTCCAGCGTCAGCGCGGTCGGGCCGTAGCCTAGCTTCGCCGCGAACGGCCGCAGCTCCTGGCCGGCCGAAATCGCACGGCCGACATCGAGCGAAAGCTTGGCTTCCTCCGGCCATTCGCCCTGCGGCCCGGCCATCGCGCGCACGAAGGCAGATGCCGCGTCGAGATCGAGCCGGTCGGCCTTGAGCTCCGCATCGATCCGCGAACCCTTGTTCGCACCGGTCTGGGCGAAGGCGATGCGGCCCTCGACGGCGCCGCCTTCGATCTCGGCCTTCAGCTTCTCGATCGCGAGATGGTTGGCGGCGATCGTCACGTCGCCGGAAAGACGCAGCGGCCTGGTGCTGCGGCGGTTGACGTCGCTGCGGCCCTGGAGCCAGGCCACCAGCACGTCAGGATCGGAGGATTCGACGCTGAGCCGGCCGCTGAAACTGTCGGAGCCCGGCGCGGCGCCGTTCAGCGAGAGCTGCGTCATGCCGGGCGCGCGCAGGTCGAGCCGCTGGAAAGTCCAGGACTTGCCGTCGGTCTGCAGCTCGGCCGTGATGTTCTGGAGGGGACGTCCGCCCAGCATGATCTGCTCGGAGTTGAACTCGATCTGCGCCGGGATCGGCGCCTGCGGGATCGCCGCGAGGCCCGCGCGCAGGGCCGGCAGGATGCGCAGCGGGTCGGAATCGTCCTTGCCGGTCAGCTTGTCGGCATCGACCTGGCGCGCCGAAAGCACCGCGCGCAGCAGTGGCGCCGCACCGAATTTGATATCGCCGACGCCGCCGATCTTCAGCGCGGTATCCTCGGCGCCGAAGCTCGCATCGATCTGATCGAATTTCGCGCCGGCCGGATCGGCCTTGAGCTTGGCGGTGAGCTTCCAGGGCGTCGGCCCCGCCTCGCCCGGCTTCTTGACCGCCGGCACCGCCAGCGTCAGCGCACCGTCGAACTTCGGCAGCCGGTTCTCGAAGGCGAGCACGCCTTCGAGATCGGCCAGGATGGCGCGCTCGCCGGGATCGATGCTGAGATGGAGACGGGTGGCAGTGCCGTCGGCGCTCGGGCCGGAAGAGACGCGGAACGGATAGCGCGTGCGCCCGACGGTGAAATTGCCGTCGCCGCGCACCGAACCCGCCAGCGAGCGCACATCGCCGGAGAATGCGATGTCGTTAAGCTCCAGCGTCGAGCGGCTGGCGGCATCATGCAGCGCGATGCGGCCCGTGAGATTCAGCCGCTCGATCGCGAGCGAGGCGAGGTTGAAGGTGCCGCTCGCAGTGGAAGGCAGGTCGACCCGGCCCCTGGCATCGAGGCCGAGATCGGCCGCCATGCCGTTGACCGTGAGCTCGGTGGCGCGCCATTCGCCGCGCATCAGGGAGCCCAGGCTGAATTCGACATCGAGCTTGTCGGCGCGCAGGCGGCCGAGATCGTTGTTGCCGCCGAAGGTGACGGAGCGCAAGCGGAGGGTCGGCGCCGGCAACAGCCGCGCGTCCAGCTCGCCCGCCACGCGCACCGGCACGCCGATGATCCGGGTCGCCTCCGCCTCGAACTGGGGCCGGAACTGGTTCCAGTCGATGAAGTAAGGCCCGATCAGCGCGGCCAGAAGCGCAATGATGAAGGCAATCGCTAATCCGAGCAGCGTCGTCTGCACGGGTCTCCCCTCGGGCTAAACCGGCGCCCGGGGCCAAACCCAGGCCATAAGGGCTTCAGGCGCGCCGGAACTGCCCCTTATATAGGGGCAAGTGTGGCGAAGTCACAGCGGCTGTTGCGCGCGGAGGTTAACGCTGAAAGCCCTCACCAGCTCGCCGGCAGCCGCTTCAGGCCGCGCAGCACGAAGGTGGGCCGCCATTCCGGGTTCTCGACCTCGTCGATCCGCAAGTCCGGCAGCCGCCGCAGCAGCGTGGCGATGGCGATCTCGGCCTCGATGCGCGCCAATTGGGCGCCCAGGCAGAAATGGATGCCGCCGCCGAACGACAGCGGCTTGACGTTCGGCCGGGTGATGTCGAGCCGATCGGGCCTGTCAGGATAGACCGCGGGATCGTGGTTGGCCGAACCGAGCAGGCACAGCACGGTCTCGCCCTTGGGAATCCGCACGCCGCCGAGGTCGTCGATGTCCTCCAGCGTGACGCGCCCGGTCATTTGCACCGACGAATCGTAGCGCAAAAATTCCTCGATCGCGTTGGTGATCAGCTCAGGTTTTGCCTTCAGCAGCGCGAGCTGATCCGGATTGCGATGCAGCGCCAGGAGGCCGTTGCCGATCAGATTGACGGTGGTCTCGTGACCGGCGCCGAACAGCAGGATGATGTTGGCGGTCAACTCCTCATTGGTGAGCTTGTGGCCGTCCTCCTCGGCCTGCACGAGCTGGGTCGTGAGGTCATCGCCGGGATTGCGGCGGCGCAGCTCGAACAATTGCTGGAAATACATCTGCGCCATCAGGTTGCCGGCGTTGCCCTGCTTGATCTCCTCCGGCGAGAGCGGCACGGGATCGAGCAGCCGCCCGCCGTCGCGCGAGCTCTTGTAGAACACCTCGCGATGGTCCTCGGGGATGCCGAGCATGTCACAGATGATGGTGACCGGCAGACGGAAGGCAAAATCCTCGATCAGGTCCATGTGGCCGCGATCGATAACCGCATCGATGGCCTGATCGACGATCTCCTGGATGCGCGGCCGCATGTCCTCGACGCGGCGGGCGGTGAAGGCCTTCACCACCAGGCCGCGCAGGCGGGTGTGGTCGGGCGGATCCGCCTGCAGCATCCAGTGACTCATGCTGCGGAAGACCGGCTCCTCCATGATCTTCTCGCCGTAGCGGCGCTTGGTGCGCTCGACATAGTCCTTGCCGAAGCGCTTGTCGCGCATCACGAGGCTCACCTCGGCATGGCGGCTGGTGACGAACGAGCCGTACGGCGACAGGTGGACCGGATCGGTCGTGCGCAGCCGCGCGTAATGCGGATAGGGATCGCGGATGAAGTCCGGCGACAGCGGATTGAACAGCGGTCCGCTGCCTGCGGGTTGCACAGGCTCGTTCATGGTGCCCTCAAATCGGTTGCCGCATGAAACGAATACACCGGTCGCCCCCGATGCCCGGCGTAACCATCCCTGAATATTCAACTCGATACATTGTTGTATTGAGTTGCATTCTCGCCTAAACTGGGCCGATGTCAAGGGTGAGAACGCGGCCGACCAGGGACGACACGCGCGACAAGCTGTTCGAGGCGGCCGCGCGCGTGTTCGAGCAGGAAGGCATCGGCGGCGCCAGCATAGAGGCGATCGCGGTCGCGGCCGGCTTCACCCGCGGCGCCTTCTATTCCAACTTCAACAGCAAGGACGAACTGATCATCGCCATGCTCGAGGACCACGTCGAGCAGTCGATCCGGCGCAATCTCGACATCCTCGCGGAGCACACCGATCTCGACGACTTCATCGCCGCGCTGAAGGCGATGGACCGCACCCGGCAGGATCCGCTCGGCCGTTCGCCGCTCCTGCACATGGAGATGATCCTCTATGTCGCGCGCGCCGAGAAGCGCCGCCCCGAGCTCGCCAAGCGCCTGCGCGCGCGGCGCAAGCTGATCGCCGACATCGTCGAGGCGACATTGAAGAGCAACGGCAGGAACGACACGCTGAACCCGCCGTGGATGGCCTCCATCGTGCTGGCGCTGGAGGACGGTTTTCGCCTGCACCGGCTGATCGATCCGGAGACCACGCCGGCCGACAGCTTTTTGCGCGCGATCACGGATCTCAGGCGCAGGACGGGATTGTCGTCGGACTAGGGTGCGTCTTCATAAACTCGTCAAGCCAGCTTTATCCTCGAAAGCAGACGTTCAAGCGGCGGGGGCATATGTCGGCCTCGACCCACGAGCAGACCCGATTGGCTAACATTCGATGTTGTAGGCGGACCTCAGTGGCAACCGTCGCAACAAAACAACCACCCTTCGGGTGCCCGAAGGATGGTTGCACCGAGCCAGGCATATGATGCGTCGCTGATATCAGATCCGATCGTTGATGAGGATGCCGGAAAGCGAAGAGTCGTTTGCATTCGTCGTGTCGCTTGATCTCGTCGCGCTGTAGGTCGAATCCGCGAGCGAGCTTTTCAGCGACTGAAGAAATTGTTCAAGCAGGTCCGTCGCCGAACTGCCGCTTGACGAACTATCCGTGCTGTTGACCGAAGAAGATCCGCCTGCATTCGTCGTGTCGCCTGCTCCCGTCGTGCTGGAAGAGGTCGAATCCGTGAGCGAGCTATTCAGCGACTGAAGGTATTGTTGAAACAGGTCCACCAGCGAATTGCCGCTTGACGAACCATCCGTGCCGTTGGCCGGAGAAGACCCGTCGGATGGCGGCGGTCCACCTGCTCCGCCCGGTCCATGGGAGAACGCTGCCTTGAAAATACCTTGCAGCTCGGTGCCCTGCTGGTCGGTTAGCTTGCCGGCCGAAACTTCCTGCCGGATAAGATCATCGATCTTTGACCTGAAAGCGTCGGGCGATGGTCTGCTACCGCTGGATTGATCGCTCGCGCTGCTCGATTGCAAGGCGGAGTCGATATCGCTGAGCGCGGACGACAGCACCGACTGATCGGACGAATTGATCGCGCCGGAACTGACTTCCGCCTGCAGTTCATCTTGTAGTCGCTGCAACGGCGATGAGTGGTGGTGGTGGGAGGAGAGCGCCGAAATCGAGGTCATGGTGGCTTCCCGTGCTTTTGGTGGACTCGAGGTGACGTTGCCTCAAGTTTCATCCAGTCCTGAGTTCGCCCTGGCAGTTGAGTTGGATTTGCCCGGTTGGGCGGTGGTAGCGACGGGAGCTGGCGCCGAGCCGTCGGCATAGCGCGGCCCCGGTTACTGGACATTGCCGGGAAGCAACGAGAAACATTCAGAAACAAAAATCGGGCAAGCCGACTTCACCTACCGCAGGAAGACGTGCTCAACCGAGCCGCCTGCTCGAGTGCAGCCAACAGGACTTCCGGAGTTTCGTTCGCAGGGCAATTGCGAGCGGACATCGTTCGCCCCAGGAGCATCGTACAAATACGACAAGGGCGAGCAGCCTAGCGCTCCGGTGGTGTCCAAGAAGTTTGTTCACTCCGGCAGTGTCGCACCAAGGCGAGACGTGCTTAACATTGCGCGAAGGACTGACGCGGAATTGGGCTGAAATTTTCCGGGATCATTCCGCACCGGTTCCAGGCTGGAGCTTGTGCAGCCGGCCGGCCACGGCTCGCACCTTGCGCGGCGCAGCCTGCCAGATCGCAAACGCCGACAATCCGCTCACGACGATCGCGATGGCGAAGGCCAGCGTATAGTCGCCGGCGCGATCATAGAGGAAGCCGGTCAGCCACGGGCCGGCCGCGCCGCCCGCGAGTGCCGCCAGCATGATCGTGCCGAAGATGCTGCCCTGGTGCCTGCCCTGGAAGATCTCGAACACAACCGCACCCATGATCGAGGTGAGGCCATAGCCGAGCGCGCCTTGCGTGAACACCATCACGTAGACGAGCCACAACGAGGGCTGGAACTTCAGCGCCATCAACGCCACGAAGCAGATCGCAAAACCGGCACAGCTAGCCGCCCATATCCATTCCCGCCCGACCCGATCAGAGAGATGGCCGAGCAGGATCTGGCCGGGAATGCCGAGCAGGCTGACGACGCCGAGCGCCCATACCGCGACGTTCGCACTGAAGCCGATGTCGAGCAGGAATTTGGTCTGGTGCACCTGCACCGCGTACCAAATGTACAGGCCGCAGAAATAGCCGAGCGCGATCCACCAGAAGCGTGCGGTCGCGAGCGCACGCTTGAGCGTCCAGTCGGTGCCGGCCCAGGCGGCATCGACGATGTTGGAGACGCGCTTTGCGGCGCCCGCTGCGGGCGCAGCATCGCCGTCCGGTTGAAGGCCGATGTCGTCGGGCCGCTTGTGCAGGAACAGGTTGATCGGCGCCAGCACGATCAGGATGAGCAGGCCCATCGCGGTGCAGGCGGTGCGCCATCCGGTCTGCTCGATCAGATGCTGCACCCATGGCAGCAGCGTCACCGAGCCGATGCCGACGCCGGCAAAGGCGATGCCGATGGCAAAGCCGCGCTTGCGGGTGAACCAGTTCGGCAGGAACAGCGATTGGCCGGAATAGCCGAGGCAGACGCTGCCGGCGCCGACCATGACGCCGATGGTCACATAGAGATGCCAGGGCTCGCTGGTGAGCGGCGCGAGCAGCATCCCGCCGCCCATCAGGGCGACGCCAAGCTCCATCACCGCGCGCGGACCGGCGCGATCCATCAGGCGGCCGATCAGCGGGCTGACCACGCCGGAGACCACGAAGCCGAAGGAGAAGGCGCCCGCCGTGACGCCGCGTTCCCAGCCGAATTCCTCGATGATCGGCGGAAAGAACAGCGAGAAGGCGGTGCGCGCGTTGACGCCGATCGCCATGGTGACGAAGGTCACCGCGACCAAGATCCAGCCGTAGAAGAACGGTAGCCGCATGTTGTGTTTATTTCATCCCTAGACGGCCTTTCCGACCATCTGGGGATGCCAGGGTCAAGCGCTTTTCGCGCATGCCCGTTGGGCAACGAGCTCAGGCGGCGTCGCGCTGCGAAGATTGGACGGATGCGCCGAACTCAATTCGGTCGACCGGCTGCGGGCGTCCGAACAGATAGCCTTGCGCAAAGTTGACGCCGAGCGCGGCGAGCCGCTCGAACTCCTCACGGGTCTCGACGCCCTCGGCGGTCACCGCCATGTCCAGCCCGCGCGCCAGCGTCACGATCGAGGAGATGATGGCCGAGCTGCGCGGTTGATGCGTCAGGTTGCGGATGAAGGATTTGTCGATCTTGATCTTGTCGAACGGGAACGCCGTCAGATAGCTGAGCGACGAATAGCCGGTGCCGAAATCGTCGAGTGCGAGCTCGACCCCGATGCTCTTGAGCCGCTCCATGAAGGCGAGGTTCTCCACCCCGCGCTCCAAAAGGACCGACTCGGTGATCTCGATCTCGAGACGCTCTGGCGGCAGGCCGGAATCCCTCAGCGCCGCAGAGATCACCTCGAACAGCTCGGCTTCCTTGAACTGGATCGGAGACAGGTTCACGGCGACCATCAGGTCCGCGGGCCAGGTCGCGGCATCCGCACAGGCGCGCCGCAGCACCCATTCGCCGAGCGGCACGATCAGCCCGGCCTCCTCGGCGAGCGGGATGAACTGGTCCGGCGGAATCAAGCCCCGGCTCGGATGCCGCCAGCGCACCAGCGCCTCGAAGCCGCGGCGCCCGCCGTCGGTAACGTCGACGAACGGCTGGTAGTGCAGCTCGAATTGGCACCGCGCGATGGCATCGCGCAGATCGCCTTCCAGCGTGTTGCGCGCCTCGAGCTCAGCCGACATCGCCTCGTCGTAGATCGTAAAGCAGTTGCGGCCCGCCGATTTCGAACGATAGAGCGCAAGGTCGGCCTTCTTCAACAGCTGCTCCTGGTTGTTGCCGTGATCCGGCGCGATCGCGATGCCGATGCTGGTGCCGATTTCGACGCGATGTCCAGGCAGGAGGAACGGCTCGGCCACCAGCTTGGCGATCCGCGCCGCCAGCTCGGTCGAGCAGACCCGCTGATCCTCGCAGCCCTCCTGGATGATCGCGAATTCGTCGCCGCCGAGCCGCGCCAGCACATCACTCTCCCGCAGTGCGGATTTCAAGCGCTGCGCCACTTGCCGCAACAGCACGTCGCCGGCTCCGTGACCGAGGGAATCGTTGACGTTCTTGAAGCGGTCGAGATCGAGCATCAGGATCGAGAACGTCAGACCGCTCTCCTCCAACTGGCTGTTGATCTCGTCCAGCCGCGCGAGGAAGAACGCGCGGTTCGGCAATCCGGTCAGGATGTCGGTCTGGGCGAGCTCCAACACCCGCCGGTTCGCGAGCGACAGCCGCCGCGAGTTGCGGCTTGCGAGCATGAGGTAGGTGGCAAGCGACAGCGTCAGCAGCATGCCGACGATGAGCACCGTCAGCGCGCGGTCGTACGCCGTCTCCAGCGGTCCCCCGATTGTGGGGATGGCGTGCACCTGCCAATCGGTATCGCCGATCCTGAGATTGCCAGACCAATGTACGCCCCGCGCGACGTCGCCCATCGACTGCGGAGCGGCTGTGGCGGACGAGAAATCCGGCATCGACTGCGCGAGGCTGACGATGCGCCCGGAGAACGGTGGGTAGACGTTGACGCTGATCGCGGGACTTGCCGCGGTCGTCGTACGGATTGATTGCAGCAACAGCGGCAGGTCGAAGACGCCGACGACGAAGCCCGCAAGGTTGCGGCGCCGATCGGCAACCGTCTCGCGCGAGGTGCCCTTGGCATAGACCGGCACGACGACAAGGACGTTCGGCAGTTGGCCGCCCTCTTTCGGGCCGTAAAGCTCGGCTCGCAGCGAGGCGATCCGGTCATTGTCTCGCGCGCGCTCGAGCGCCGCGCGCCGCTCCGGAACGGTCGCATAATCCATGCCATAGACAACAGACGTCTTCGGCTGCGTCGAATAGAAGATCGGAAAATACTCGTCGCTCTGTGGCGCAGTCGCGAAACCCTGATCCTGCCCTTGGCCCTGGAGCGACTTGATGCGATAGCCGGACACGCCGTCCGCAATCGCCGCGGCCTCGTATTCGGCGCGTTCCTTGCGGTTGATGCGCGGCAGCCAGGCGATGCGCAGCATGCCCGGATGGTGCTCAAACAGCCGGCCGCTGAAGGTCTCGAACTCGCTGCGGGTGATTTCCTCGTTGGCCGACTCGAACAGGGTGCGCAGCGCCAGGAGCCGGCTGATGTATTCGTTCATGCCGTTCTGCATGACGATGGATTCGGTCTCGGCGGCGTTGTCGAACTCGACCTTGTTGACGCGATCCTCCCATCTCCCCACCGCGGCCGCGCCGACCAGCGAGAACACAAGACCCAGACAAGCGGCGACGAACGCAGGACGATAGAGTCCGGACAGCGGCGCGGGACGCCACCGTCCGATCATGCGCTTCCGATCCTGATCGTTCTGATCGTGATCGCCCATCTTGATCCGAAATCCCCTTCCCGCGCGACGGATCGAACTTCTGGTTGAGCCGTCGCGGCGACAATCGGACAAGGACCTGGGTTAAGAAGTGCACAATTTGAGAACCCTGACCTCCCGCATTGCGCGGCTTAGTTAACGATTGACCCGCAAGCCCGATCATTGTGGTTGCAACTAGCCGCTTTCCTCCGGAGTCCTACGGGGTATTGCGGCAACGGAGGTTAGCGAGCTGTTCAGCCGGCCGGACTATCGTTCCCTCAACTCCTCCTGCATCCGGCAAGCGTCTTCATGAAACGATCGCGACCAGCGACCTGCGTCGCCCTAGTCATCGCGCTGCTGGCTCCAGTTGCTCAGCCGCGACGACGGCTACGATCCCGACCGTTCGGTGGCGCAGACGCTGCGGCTGATCGAGGACGACAAGGTGTTTGCGCTGATCGGCGCAGTGGGCACGCCGACCGCGATGGCGACCATCCCGATCACCAGCGCCAGGAACGTTCCCTTCATCGGCCCGTTCACCGGCGCTGAATTCCTGCGCGACCTCGAACTCTCGAACGTCGTGAACATTCGCGCGAGCTACGGCGCCGAGGCCGAGGCGTGGGTCAAGCACCTCACCGAGGACCGCAAGTTCACCCGCATCGGCATCTTCTACCAGGACGACTCCTTCGGTCGCGATGGGCTTGCGGGCGTGAAGAGCGCGCTTGCAAAGCGCGGCCTCGAGCTCGCCGCCGAGGGCACGTTCGAGCGCAACACCCGCGCGGTCGGCTCCGCCTGGCGGATGTTCAAGCGGAGCGAACCGGAAGCCATCGTCATGGTCGGCACCTACGGTCCCTGCGCGGAGTTCATCAAGCTCGCGCACCGCAGCGGCTTCTATCCTGCCTTCGTCAACATCTCCTTCGTCGGCGCCAATGCGCTGGCACGTGAGCTCGGCCCCGAAGGCGAAGGCGTCATCGTCTCTCAAGTCGTGCCGTTTCCCTGGGACCGCTCGCTCAAGCTCGTCGCCGACTATCAGGCGGCGCAAAATGCGTACGATCCGACGCTGACGCCGGACTTCGTGTCGCTCGAAGGCTATCTGTCGGGCCGCCTTGCCGCGGCGGCGCTGGAGCAGGCAGGCCCCAATCCAACGCGAGTGGGTCTCTTGCGCGTCATCAACGATGTCGGCCGCTTCGACATCAGCGGCAGCATCGTCACCGTCGGCACGCGCGTGATCGACACGCCGCCAAAGGTGTATTTGACGGTGATCCAGAAGGACGGGACCTTCAAACCGGTTGATCGGCTATAGGCCGCTTCAAAGGCCGGCGCGTCCAGCGGTCGGCGTTGACGGCGCCGACGGGGATCTCACCCTTGATGATCGCCTCGACTTGCCGCACCGTCTCCAGCGACTGGTACTCGATCGCCTGCGGCGTCAGCCCGCCGACATGGGGCGTCGCGATGACGTTGGGGAGCGCTGCCAGCTCCGGCGTCGGCATCTGGTCGGGCGCACGGCCGACATCCATCGCCGCGCCTGCGATGCGGCTTTCGCGCAGCGCTCTCGCGAGCGCCGCCTCGTCGACGAGATTGCCGCGCGAGAGGTTGATGAAGACGGCATGCTTCTGCATGCGCGCGAGCGCCGCCTCTCCGATCAGGTTCTCGGTCTCTTCATTGGCGATGGCGAGGCAGACGACGTAGTCGGACGCTGACAGGAGCTCGTCGAGACCGACCTGCCGGATGGAGCTGTCGCTGACGCTCACGAAGGGATCGGACACCAGCACTTCCATCCGCAGCACCTTGGCGATCTCGGCCAGATAGCGGCCGATGCTGCCATAGCCGATGATGCCGATCCGGCTGCCGGCGAGCTGGCGGCCCATCCGCGCCTCTACCTGGCGGCCGGCCTGATAGTCCGCCGTCGCACGCGACACGCCGCGCGACAGATCGACCATGAAGCCCAGCGCAAGCTCGGCGACGGCCTGGACGAAGCCCGGACCGGCGCGGGTCACGAGCACGCCGACTTGCGAGGCGGCCCCGACATTGACGTTGCGGATGTCAACGGCGCAACGGACGAAAGCCCGCAGATGCGGCAGTTGCGGGAAGATCTCGCCGCGGCCTTCGGTCATGCGATCGGCCACGATGATGTCGGCATCTTTCGCCGCGCGGACGAGGCTGGTTGCGTCGAGCGGCTGATCGCCCTCGTGCAGGATCACCTCGGCGATTGCTTGCAGGCCGCTCAGGCTGCGCTCGCCATAGTAATTCCGGCGCATTTCCGGCGTATGGGCCAACAGGACTTTCACGGTAAAGCTCCCTCAATAGCCTAACGCGCGCGGCAAGGCGGTGCTGAGCCATGGCACGAACGCGATCACGAGCAGGCAGAGCATCAAGAGGCCAAGATATCCCATGATCGGCTTCACCGTCTGCTCGATCGGCACATTGCCGATCAGGCAGGCGCCGTAGAGCCCAAGGCCCAGCGGCGGCGCGAACAGACCGATGCCCATGGCGATCACCAGCACGACGCCGAAATGCAGGGGATCGATGCCGAGCTGCACCGCCACCGGCAGCAGCAGCGGGCCGAAGATGATGAGCGCGGCCGCGCCCTCCAGCACCGAGCCCATCACGATCAGCACGGCGATCGCGAGCAGGATAAACAGCCAGACGCCGCTGGTCTTGGACAATCCGAGCATGAAATCGCCGACCGCGTGCGGCACCTGCTGCAAGGTCAGCGTGAACGCGAGCGACTGCGCGGCGGCGACAATGAACAGCACGAGACCCGCGCGCGTTGCCGCCTGGACAAAACTGTGCGCGGCCGATTTCAGGCTGAGCTCGCGGAACACGAGACTGCCGACGACGAGCGCATAGGCGACGGCGAAAGCCGAGATCTCGGTGGCGGTGGCAAAGCCGCTCTTGAAGCCGAAGAAGATCATGAAGATCAGGCCGAACGAGGCGATTGCGCCGGTCCAGAGGCCGGACACCGGCATCTGCGGCTCGACCTCCTCGGCGGCCGCCGGCCGCTTGCCGAAGATGATGGAAACGACGATCAGGACCAGCGCCATCAGCGCCGACGGCAGAAGTCCCGCGACGAACAGGCCGCCGATCGACAGGTTCGCGACGAATCCCAGGATGATCAGGTTGATGCAGGGCGGAATGGTTTCGGCCATGACCGCGGATGCGGCGAGCAGCGCAACCGCGCCGCCCGGATTCTGCTTCGAGCGGCGCGCCGCCGGGATCAGCACGGAGCCGACAGCGGCGACGTCGGCCATCTTCGACCCGGAGATGCCCGAGAACAGCACCATCGAAGCCACCATCACGACGTTCAGCCCGCCGCGCATGCGCCCCACGGCGCGCTGCAACAGCTCGATCAGGCGCACCGACATGCCGTTGGCTTCCATGAGATAGCCGACGAGGATGAAGAACGGGATCGCCAGCAGCACGAAATTGTCGATGCCGCGCGCCATCTGCTGGGCGAAGATGACGCCGGGCAGCGCGCCCTCGACCCAGATGAAGATCAGCGCGGCAAGCGCCAGCGCAAAGCCGATCGGCAGGCCGCCGAACAGCGTCGCGAAGAAACCGATCAGCATCAGCGTGCCCGATGACGGCACCGACGATGGCGACAGATAGTCCCAAGCGAAATAAAGGGCGGTCACAACCGCGATCGCGACCAGGCCCTTCCCGATATCAGGCAGCGGCCTTGCGCAGAGATGATCGATCGCGAACACCGTCATGAACAGCGCGCCGACGCCCATTGGATAGAACGTCAGCTCCAGCGGCAGGCCGGAGCCGGTGGTCTGGCCCGCCGTCAGCGAGCCCAGCTTGATCGCGTTGTAGGCGATATAGAAGGAGATCAGCACGATCAGCAGCGCGCTCACGGCGTCGACCAGCGCGCGCAGCCGCAGCGGCAGCATGTCGCGGAAGAAGGACACGCCGACATTCTCGCCGCGCGCCAGTGCGCTCGCCGCGCCAAAGAAGGCCGAGCCGACCATCAATCCGCGCGCGACGTCATCCGACCATTCGACCGGTGCATTGAAGAAGAAACGCAGCAGCACGGAACCGCACACCACCACGAGATCGGCGGCCAGGAAGACGGCCGCGATCGCATCGCTCACGCGAAGAAGTAAGGTGATGCTCCCGTGGCGGCCGCCCGAGAGGGACGCGGCGCCTGTCATCGGTGCCTCAGGCCTGGGTCGCGCGGATCATGTCGATGACCGGCTTCGACTCGGGCCGCGCCTTGATGAAGTTCTCGGTCTGCGGCATGACGCGTTTCCTAAACGCCTCACGATCGCATTCGGCTACCGTCACGCCCTTGTCGGTGAGCGCGGCCAGCGCCTCCTTCTCCACCGCAAGCCCGTGCGCGCGCGTATCGGCTGCGGCCTTCTTGGCGGCGTCGAGAAAACCCTCACGCAGCTTCGGATCCATGCGATTGAAGGTCATGTCACTGAAATAGATCGCGAGCGGCGAGAAGTTGTGCTGCGTCAGCGCATAGAACTTCGCCGTTTCGAAGAACTTGCTGGCGAGGATGGTCGGCGGATCGTGCTCGAGCCCATCCAGCACGCCAGCCTGCAATGCGGTGTAGATCTCGCCGAACGCCAGCGGCGTCGCGGCCGCGCCCATCAGGCGCAGACATTCGGTGATGACGGGATTGGGCAGCGTCCTGATCTTCAGGCCCGCGAGGTCCTCTGGCGTCTTGACCGGCTTCTTCGCCAGCACGCTGCGGGAGCCGAAATTGTAGGCCCAGGCGATGATGCGGATGTTGCCGCCCTTGAGCAGAGCGTCCTCGATCGGCTTGGCGGCGCCGGCATCGAACGCCTTGGTCTGCTGCGGGAAGCTGGTGAAGAGATAGCCGAGATCGAAGGTGCCGACCAGCGGCACCAGATTGGCCGAGATCGACGAGCCCGACACCATGAGGTCGATGACGCCGAGCTTCACCGAATTGATGACGTCAATTTCCTGACCGAGCTGGTTGTCGGGGAAGAAGGAGACCTCGACCTGTTCGCCGAGCCCGTTCGCTTTCAGGTTCTTGACCAGATTGTCGTAGTAGACGCGGCCGTTGGCGTATTTGGGATCGTTCGGCAGCGACGAGGAGCATTTCAGTTTCATCGTCGCGGCTTCGGCACGGCCGATGATTGCGGGAGAGAGCACGAGGCCGGCGGTCACCGCCGTCGACGATTTGATGAACGTGCGGCGGCTTACGGGCACGATGGTCATGGTGCTGTCTCTCCCCAAGGCATTTTTTGTTCGCGGCCACGATCGTTGTCGTGGCGTGTTGCTCGGACTGTATGGCCAAAGCGACAGCGCAGGCAAGGGTCGCCGCCTGTCGTCGCGGAGCGGCGCGTGTGTCGTCAGATCGGACGCACAGCGAAACGACTCTGTTTGCCCGGGATTCTCGATCACGATCGGCCTGCGGCCCGACGTTCGAGGGGTTCCTTTCGCGCATCCCGCGGATCGATCCAATAGCAGCATGGATCAATGCGCAATTCACATGAATGACGCCGGAACGATGCTCCGGGAGGCGTCCTGCCCCATTTTGTCGCAACCCCCGAGAGCGTGAGCCAGCGCACAGATCCGGACATGGCCGAGGCCTAGAAAAGGTGACATCCTCGCGCGCATTGCCGATGGAGGTGACACCATGCGCCGTCCGGTGCTTTGTAATTTGTTCTTTGCATCCGGCCTTCTTGCCCTCGCACAACTGATGACACCCACGGATGCCGCAGCGGAAGCGCGGCTCGCGCTTGTGATCGGCCAGTCCGCCTATCGCGCGGTGCCGGAACTGCCGAACGCCGCCAACGATGCCAAAGGCATGACCGAGCTGCTCGGCAGTGCCGGCTTCAGTGTCACCGCGGCCCCCAATCTGGCGCAGAACGAGATGCGCCAGGCGATCAGCGATTTCGCCGGCAAGGTCAACGCCAGCGGCGCCGACACCGTCGCGCTGGTTTTCTATGCCGGCCACGGCCTGCAGATCGACGGCGAGAATTATCTCGTACCGGTCGATCTCGACCCCAAGCGCGAGGCCGACATTCCGCTCCAGGGCGTGCGGCTCAACGATCTCCTCAACACGCTCGGTGCACTGCCGACGCGGGCGCGCATCTTCATGCTCGATGCCTGCCGCAACAATCCGTTCCCGGCACTCAGCGGCGCGGGCCACGGGCTTGCGATCGTCGACACCAAGGCCGGTGCGCCCGGCTCGTTCATTTCCTACTCGACCTCGCCCGGCGCGGAAGCCGAGGACGGCTCCGGCGCCGACAGCCCCTACACCACGGCGGCTCTGACCATTGCGAGGCAGCCCAACTTGCCGATTGAAGAGGTGTTCAAGCGCATCCGCCTCGCCGTGGCGCAATCGACCGACGGGCGGCAGATCCCCTGGGAGAGCTCGTCGCTGACGAGCGATTTCAAGTTCTTCGGCGGCGACAGCGGGCAGCCTGCGGCTCCGGGCGCGGCCTCGACCGCGCTCGCCAGCGCGACGCGCAGCGTCGACGACTGGCGCAACGAGCTGCGCGGCAAGGCACCCAAGGCCGCCTATGAACTCGTGATCGCCGACGACACGGTGCCGGCGTATCAGGCCTATGTCGAATTGTTCGCGCAAGACGCCTCCACGCCGCGCGTGCGCACGATCCTAGAGCGCCGACGCCAGATGCTGGCGTGGGAACGGGCGGTCGCGATCAACACCCGCGCCTCGTTCGAGGCCTATCTTGCGAACTGGGATAACAGCGACCTCGCCGCGACCGCACGCAGGCTGCTGTTGCGCGTGCAGAACCGCAACTACGGTCCCGTGGCCGCCGCGGCGGCCGCAGCACCGGTCGCCGTCGCAATGGCGCCGACCTGCCCGTGCTCGACGCCCTCGACACCGGCAACGCCGATCAACCCGACAGTCGCGCCTGTTATCAAGAAGCGCGTCGACGACACGCCGCCGAAGCGCAAAGTTGTCGACACGCCGCGGAAGCGCCGGCCTGCGCCCCCGCCCGAAGACGTGATCGTCGAGCGTGCACCGCCTCCCGGTCCGCCGCCCGGCGCCATCATGCAAGGCATCGGCATCGGCGTGGGAATTGGGCTCGGCATGGGTGTGGCCGTGGCGAAGACATGGGGCACGGCGACTACCGCAGGTACTAAACCTCAGTCCCCGATACGAATGAATGTCCGCAGGCCCAGCGTTTGCGGACATTCCTGTTGATGGTGTAGAGCCTGCACCATCGGCCGCCTTGCGATCCGGAAATGCTGTAGTCTGATCGTCCGACCCAAGCCTTCCGGGGACGCCACATCGATGCCGCACGACGCCCACGCCAAGACATCATGGCCACTGTTCCGGTCGCTCGCGTCCTACTCCCTGCCCGGCGACCTGATGGCGGGCCTGACGCTGGCCGCCATCGCCATCCCCGAGCAGATGGCCACCGCGCGGCTCGGCGGCTTCGAGCCGCAGATCGGCTTCTTCGCCTTCATGGCGGGATCGCTCGGCTTCGCCCTGCTCGGCGGCAACCGCTTCCTGTCCTGCGGCGCCGACTCCACGATCACGCCGATCTTCGCCGGCGGGCTCGCCGCCATGGCTGCCGCCGGCTCGCCCGAATACCAGGGCCTCGCGCTCGCGCTGGCACTGATGGTCGGCGCGATGATGCTCGCCAGCGGCGCCTTCCGGCTCGGCGGCATCGCCAATCTGCTGTCGATGCCGGTGATGGTCGGCTTCCTTGCCGGCATCTCGGTCCACATCATCGTTTCGCAACTGCCGGGCGTGCTCGGCGTGGAGGCAGCGAGCGGACCGACGCTCGATCGCATCGGCGTGCTGGCCGGCGAACTCGGCCGGACCAATCCCTACACGCTGTGCATCGGCCTCGGCGTGCTCGCCGTGGTCTTCCTCGCCGAGAAGGTGAGCGCGAAGATTCCCGGCGCGCTGATCGGCCTCGCCGGTGCGACGCTGGCCGTGATCGGGCTTGGCCTCGAGAGCAAGGGCGTCAATGTCGTCGGCGCGGTCCCGGGCACGCTGCCGCGCCCGACATTCCCCGAGCTTGCGCCCGAGCTGTGGGTGCGGCTGGTGCCGAATGCCTTCGTGATCACGGTCGTCGTGATGGTGCAGACCGCCGCGACGACGCGGTCATTCCCGTCCGACCCCGACAAGCCCGCCGATGTCGATCGCGATTTTCTGGGCGCGGGCGCCGGCAGCGTGCTGGCCGGCCTGTTCGGCGCGTTTCCGGTCAATGCCAGCCCGCCGCGGACTGGGATCGTCGCGGAGACCGGCGGGCAATCGCAGCTTGCAGGTCTTGCCGCCGCGGGAATCGTGCTGGCGCTGCTCGCGTTCGGCACCGGATTGTTGCGGCACGTGCCGGACGCGGCGCTGGGCGGCATCCTGCTGTTCGTGGCGCTGCGGATCATCCGCGCAAAGCAGATCGTCACGATCTATCGGCAGTCCTTCAGCGAGTTCCTGCTGATCGTTGCCACTGCCGCGCTGATCATCGTGCTGCCGATCCAGCAAGGCGCCTTCCTCGGCATCGTGCTGTCGCTGCTGCACGGCATCTGGAGCACCACGCGCGCAAGGCTCGTCGAGTTCGAACGCGTGCCCGGCACCACGATCTGGTGGCCGGCCCATCCGCACATCACCGGTGAACGCATCGCCGGAGTCGCTGTGATCGGACTCCAGGCGCCACTCTCGTTCCTCAACGCGCCCGGCTTCCGCAGCGACGTCGCAAAGGTCCTCAGCACCTCGACGCCGCAATTGTTGGTGCTGGAGGCGAGCGGGATGGTCGAGATCGACTTCACCGCCGCCCAGATCCTGCTCGAGGTCTTCAAGGCGTGCAGCGAACAGGGCGTCACTGTCGCGCTGGCGCGGCTCGAGTCCGTGCGCGCGCAGGACGCGTTCGAGCGGTTCAGGCTGTTCGATGCGCTGCCGAAGGAGCACGTGTTCCACAGCGTGGACGAAGCCGTCCGCAAGCTGGCCAAATAGCCTCGGTCTACTGCGACAGCGCCGGATAGTCGCGCCGGACGGCCTCCCGTATCCAGCTTGCCTGGATCGCGCGCGACAGAATCTGCGCTGTCCTGGCGTCGTTGGCCTTCATGCAGAGATCGACGATGCGGCGAACCGCGTCATCGCGCATCAGATCGTCGGAGATCTTCATCGCGATTTCCATCGCGGCTCGCGTCGCGCGTTGATAGCGCTCGCCTTCAGGCTTGTCGCTGCGCGCCGCGGAACTACCGACCTTTTCGGCGCTCGCCGTCGCAGCCTCGCAGATGGCGCGAATCCGCTCGGCGGCCTCGATATCGCCGATCGGCCCCTCGATCGCTTCGTCCCAGATATCCCCCTGCTTCTTCGTCGCGAACCACTTCATCGCCCCGCCACCCGTGGTCTTCCGGCCACCGCATTGTCGAAGTCAGCTGCACCTAGCATAGAGAACCGTCGTGAGATCGGCGAGGCGGTTTTTTCCGCCACGCCCTGGGCTTGCGACGCGGTCAGGACGTCCGACGCGGCCCGATTGCCTCGAACTGCGCCTTCTGCTCATCGGTCAGCGTGGCATAGAAATCCTCAAGCGCAGCGCGCACCGATTTGACGCCGTCCAGCATCAGATCGAGCCGCTTGTGGACCGCGGCCATGCGCGCCGGCGGCGTCATCACGTCGTTGGGCTCGCACGCTGCCTTGAGCGTATCCCTAACCCTGGCGCTGGTATCCTGAAGCACTTGCAGGGCAGCGCGCTGGGTCTCATTGGGATGGAGCCGCGCCTCGATCTCGGCGCTCGGCCAATCGAGTCCGACGGGCGCACCGCAATTCTGCACCAGCGATGCATTGGCGTTGCTGGAAGCTGCGGCGCGGCGCTGGTCCTCGGCCAACGCATTGAAACGTGCCTTCTGCTCGTCGGTGAGCGACCCATAGAATTTGTCGAGCGCCGGCTGCACCAGCTCGACGGCCTTCACCATCGTCTCGACGCGCTGCTGCATCGCCGCCAAACGACCAGGCGCCGTGGCCGCGACTTGCGTTGGACATGACGCGCGGATGATTGCGGCCGCCTGGATCGAGGCGTTGCCGAGATCGTCGAGGTTCGCGCCCTGTGCGTCCGTCGGCTGCACCGCGGCTGCGATCTGATCGACCGGCAGGCCGGTGATCTCGCGACGATCGCTGCCGCAAAGCTGATCGAGCGGAACGCTTCTGGCGTGTCGTCGTCCCGAGGGACGCTGCGGCAGGTAGGTCGCGAGACCGTCATAGCCATAGGGGCCGAAGATACCGGCATAGATGTCCGGATAGCCGTAGCCCCAGAAGCCCAGACCGTCGCCCCAGATGGTGTAGTCGTAGAGATCGTTATAGGCGAAGGGCCAGAACAGCGGTCCGACCCAGCCATAGAAGCCGCCGGGATGCTGCCACCATCCGTTGCCCGCGCCGTGCCAGCCGATCAGCGCGGCAGCGCCTGCGATCTGCGCACGTGCCGCGGGATTGCTGATCAGCCGGCCGTTACGAAATGCACCGGCATGCAGGTTCACCGCGTTGCGAAGGTTGGCCGGACGCACGGCTGCATTGCGGATCTGACCGAAGTGCGGACCGCCATGCCGCGCGATGGCTCCAAACCTCGCGCCGCCATGATGGCCGCCACCAAAATGCGCGCGACCGAAGCCGTGACCACCAAAATGCCCGCCACCATGGTGCCCGCCGCCATGATGACCACCGAAATGGCCGCCGCCGAAATGGCCACCACCGTGACCACCGCCGCCATGGCCACCACCGTGACCACCGCCGCCATGGCCACCGCCGCCATGGCCACCACCGTGGCCACCGCCCTTTGCCAGTGCAGCGCCTGCCAGCATGCAAGCCAGGGCCACAGCGGCAATTCGAAGAGCCTGTCGCAACATCTTACGCTCCCGCAGATCCGCACCAGTGAGGCATCGGAACGTGTCGGGATTTGGAACCGGCCGGCCGGCCGAAAGTTCCCGCGCCGGCCGCGTCACGCGGCGGGGCACACCGCAACAGGCTGGCGCTACGCCTCCGGCACGATCTTGCCGGGGTTGAAGATATTGTGCGGATCGAGCGCCTTCTTCAGCGCCCGCATCGCGTCCAGCGCCTCGGGACCGAGTTCGGCCTTGAGATATTTCTGCTTGCCCTGGCCGATGCCGTGCTCGCCGGTGCAGGTGCCATCCATCGCCTGCGCGCGCTCGACGAGGCGATGCATGAATTCCTCGCCGCGCGCCATCTCGTCGGCATCGTTGACGTCGCAGACCAGCGAGCAGTGGAAATTGCCGTCGCCGACATGGCCGACGATCGGCGACAAGAGGTTGAGCCGCTTCAGGTCGTCCTCGGTCTCGCTGACGCAATCGGCGAGGCGCGAGATCGGCACGCAGACGTCGGTCGCGACCACGCCCACGCCCTCACCCGTCCGCAGCGCCTTCACCGACCAATAGGCATCGTGCCGCGCCTGCCACAGCTTCGTGCGATCCTCGGGCCTGGTGGTCCAGGAGAAGTCGCCGCCGCCGCACTCCTTCGCGATCTCGCCGAACGCCTTGGACTGCTCGGCGACCTCGATCTCGCTGCCGTGGAATTCCATCAGCAGCAGCGGCGTCTCCGGCAGCGTCAGCTTCGAATAGGCGTTGCAGGCCTTCACCTGCGCAGCGTTGAGAAGCTCGATGCGCGCTACGGGAATGCCGGTCTGGATCGCAAGGATCACCGCCTGACAGGCGCCGTGCACCGTCTCGAACGAGACCGCGCCGGCCGCGATCGTCTCGGGGATGCCGCGCAGACGGATTGTCAATTCCGAGATGATGCCGAGCGTGCCTTCGGCGCCGACGAACAGATGCGTCAGGTCGTAGCCGGCGGATGACTTCTTCGCGCGCGTGCCGGTCGTGATGATCTCGCCGTCGCCGCGCACGACCTTCAGCGCCAGCACGCTGTCGCGCATGGTGCCGTAGCGCACCGCATTGGTGCCGGAGGCGCGCGTCGAGGCCATACCGCCGAGAGAGGCGTCCGCGCCCGGATCGATCGGGAAGAACAGGCCCTGGTCGCGCAGATGCTCATTCAGCGCCTTGCGGGTGACGCCGGGCTGGATCACGCAGTCGAGGTCCTCGGCATGCACCGCGAGCACCTTGTTCATGTCGCGCAGGTCGATGCAGATGCCGCCAGCCGGCGCGTTGACCTGGCCCTCGAGCGAGGTACCGGTGCCGAAGGCGATGACCGGTACGCGGTTCTTGGCGCAGATCCGCACCACGTCCTGGATGTCGGCGGTCTCCTGCGCCATCACGACGCCGTCCGGCGGCTGGTTGAGAAGCCACGTCGTGGTGTGGCCATGCTGCTCGCGCACGGCCTGCGAGGTGACGAGGCGGTTGCCGAAGCGTGCGGCAAGCTGCTCCACCGCGCTCGCGAGGGCTTTCGGCTCCGGCCGCGGCGGATTATTGGTGATGGTCGTACCCACGGACATTCCTCCCGACAGAAGACCGTGGCAAAGGACATATAACCGGTCAAGTCAAGGGACCGGACGCAACTCGCGAAGAAATTGGCAGGAAGGAAAGATGCCGGAGACGACCACCGACGCGCCCAAGATCGAGCCCAAGGCCGAGCATAAGGCCGAGCCGTTCCGCGCCTCGATCATGCAGATCGAGCCGCAATGGATCGACTATAACGGCCATCTCAACATGGCCTATTACAACGTGATGTTCGACCGCGCGATCGACCAGCTCTGGCTGAAACTCGGGATCGGGCCGACCTACATGAAGGAGCGCAACGGCTCGACCTTCACCGCCGAATGCCATGTGCGATATCTCCGCGAAATCCATCTCGGCGATCCCGTGCAGGTCTCGGTCTGGCTCCTGGAAGCCGACGACAAACGGCTGCACACGTTTGAAGAGCTGCGGCACGCGACCGAGGGCTGGCTGTCCGCGACCTCGGAGAACATGTCACTCCACATGGACATGACGGCGCGGCGCGTTGCGCCATTTCCGCCCGACATCCAAGAGCGTATTGCGGCTGTGACCCGCGCCCACAGCGCGGTGCCGCGGCCCGAAGGTATCGGCCGAAGCGTGGCGATGCCTTCGAAGCGGTAGAGCATATTTGGATCAAATACCGCTGCCGGTTTACACCTCTCCCCAGCGGGGAGAGGTAAACCACGTTCCTTGCCGCGCCGGTTCAATCAGAACTCATCGCGCGACTAGATTCTGGTGCGGCCGCGGGCGAGGCCGACCACGGCCGAGATCAGGAACAGCACGACCGCGATGAAGAAGATGACTTTGGCGATCTCGATCGAAGTGCCAGCGATGCCGCCAAAGCCCAGAATACCGGCGATCAGCGTGATAACCAGAAACGTCACAACCCAGCCAAGCATGGTCAAAACCTTTGTCTTGATGTTTGTCTGCGATCAACGCGGCTGAGACCCGCGCCTCACCTGTCCAGACAATCTCGACCTCGGAATGAAGGTTCCGAGCCGCGCGAGGTGGAAATTCGCGGGGCCCACTGGAACAAATCGGCCATCCACGTACGTGGAAAACCCCTCGCCGCCGCCCCATATAGGCGGTAATCCCTGTTATGAAGGCTCCCTTCCGCCACCCCGCGGTGCCATCGTGGGGCCAATGATTCGCATGACCGAGCCGAGCAAGATCACGTCCCAAAGCGTTCCCGACCACCAGCCCGCGGCCGGCGGCATTGCCGCACGCGCGCGCGCCTCGGTGGGGCCGAAATACCTCTCCGGGCTCAATCCGGAGCAGCGCGAGGCGGTGGAGACGCTGGACGGCCCGGTGCTGGTGCTGGCCGGCGCGGGCACCGGCAAGACGCGCGTGCTGACCACGCGCATCGCCCACATCCTGAGCCAGGGCCGCGCGCGCCCCGGCGAGATCCTGTCGGTGACCTTCACCAACAAGGCCGCGCGCGAGATGAAGCACCGGCTCGGCCAGATGCTCGGCCACGCCGTCGAAGGCATGCCGTGGCTCGGCACCTTCCACTCGATCGGCGGCCGCATCCTGCGCACCCATGCCGAGCTCGCGCAGCTCAAGTCCAACTTCACCGTGCTCGATGTCGACGACCAGGTGCGTCTCTTGAAGCAGCTCCTGCAGGCCGAGAACATCGACGACAAGCGCTGGCCGGCGCGCATGCTGGCCGGCCTGATCGACGGCTGGAAGAACCGCGGCCTGATGCCGTCGCAGGTGCCTAGCGGCGAAGCCGCGATGTTCGCCAACGGCAAGGGCGGCAAGCTCTATGCGAGCTATCAGGAGCGGCTGAAGATCCTGAACGCGGCCGATTTCGGCGATCTGCTGCTCGAAAACATCCGCATCTTCCGCGAGCACCCGGATATTCTCCGGCAGTACCAGCAGCGCTTCAAATACATCCTGGTCGACGAATATCAGGACACCAACGTCGCGCAGTATCTGTGGCTGCGGCTGCTGTCGCAGGCGCCGGCGGCAACCAAAGCCGTCATTCCGGGGCGGCTCGAAGAGCCGAACCACGACGTGCAAGAGCACGTCGGGGAATCCGGAGATGAGTCCACGGATCGAGATTCCGGGTTCGATGCTGCGCATCGCCCCGGAATGACGGTGGCAGCTGCGGCGCCCACCAAAAACATCTGCTGCGTCGGCGACGACGACCAGTCGATCTATGGCTGGCGCGGCGCCGAGGTCGACAACATCCTGCGCTTCGAGCACGATTTCCCCGGCGCCAAGGTCATTCGCCTCGAGCGCAACTACCGCTCGACCGGCCACATCCTCGCCGCCGCCTCGCATCTGATCGCGCACAATGAAGGCCGGCTCGGCAAGACGCTGCGCACCGAGGATCAGGACGGCGAGAAAGTCACGGTGACCGGCTCGTGGGATTCGGAAGAGGAAGCCCGTGGCATCGGCGAGGAGATCGAGCAGCTCCAGCGCATCGGCGAAAAGCTCAACGAGATCGCGATCCTGGTGCGCGCCTCCTACCAGATGCGCGAGTTCGAAGACCGCTTCGTCACGCTCGGCCTGCCCTATCGCGTGATCGGCGGCCCGCGCTTCTATGAGCGTGCCGAAATCCGCGACGCGCTGGCTTATTTGCGCGTCATCAATTCGCCTGCCGACGATCTCGCTTTCGAGCGCATCGTCAACACGCCCAAGCGCGGGCTCGGCGATGCCACCGTGCAGATGCTGCACGACCACGCCCGCAAGCGCCGCATTCCGCTGTTCGAGGCGGCGCGCGCCGTGGTCGAGACCGACGAGCTGAAGCCCAAGGCGCGCGGCTCCTTGCGCGATCTCGTCGCGCAGTTCGACCGCTGGCGCGCCCAGCGCGAGGTCACCGCGCATACCGATCTGGCCCAGATCGTGCTCGACGAGAGCGGCTATACCGAGATGTGGCAGAAGGACCGCTCGGCGGATGCCGCAGGCCGGCTGGAGAACCTCAAGGAGCTGGTGCGCTCGATGGAGGAGTTCGAGAACCTGCAAGGGTTCCTCGAGCACATCGCGCTGGTGATGGACCGCGACGGCGAGGCCGAGGAAGACGCGGTGTCGCTGATGACGCTGCATTCGGCCAAGGGCCTCGAATTCGACAACGTGTTCCTGCCCGGCTGGGAGGAAGGCCTGTTCCCGAGCCAGCGGACGCTGGACGAGCAGGGCCGCGCGGGGCTCGAGGAAGAGCGCCGGCTCGGCCATGTCGGCCTGACCCGCGCCCGCCGCCGCGCAAAGATCTATTTTGCGACCAATCGCCGGATTCATGGCACCTGGTCGACCACGATCCCGTCGCGCTTCCTGGACGAATTGCCGGCGGCCAATGTCGAGATCACGGAATCCAAGGGCGGCTCGGCCTGGGGCGGCACCGGCGGCTACGGCGCCTCGCGCTTCGACGACATGGAGGCGTTCGGCTCCAGCTATTCGACCCCGGGCTGGCAGCGCGCGCAAGCCAACCGCAACCGGGGCCAGGGCGGCCGCAGCGGCGGCGGGCGCGGCGGCTTCGAGGAAGAGGCCTCGTCGTTTTCGTCCTCGCCCGATTTCGGCAGCTTCTCTTCGCGCCGCCGCGGCCCCCTGACGATCGAGGGCGAGCTGGTCGCCAAATCCACCGGCACGACCTCGGAATTCTCGCTGGATGACCGCGTCTTCCACCAGAAATTCGGCTACGGCCACGTCACCAAGATCGACGGCAACAAGCTCACCATCGCCTTCGACAAGGCCGGCGAGAAGAAGGTCGTGGACAGTTTCGTGCAGCGGGCGTGAGCAGGCCTTCACACAAGGCCATCCACTCAACTGTTCAAGATGTTGGCGCCCTGGTCGTAAATCTGTTGATCGACGTGCCCGGCGCCAGGCGCAATCTCGAGTCTCCAGCCCAGCCCGACACCAATGCTTTTGGCTAGCTCCGTACAGTGTTCGAAATGCCAGAGACCGCGCGCAAGACGATGAGGCCCTTGAGCCATCGCCTCGTCCCAGCGGGGCAGGTCGAAGGCGTCAGGGTCTGCGTCGGCCTCGCCTAGCAGGATGACGAGGGAGCGCCCCAGATATCTCCGCAGATGATCTGCGTTGAGGCCAATCCCTCCCATGCCATTTGGATACTCCGTGGTGAGGTTCGGCAGCATGTAGCATCCGCAGTTGGCGGCAACGGCCAGATCAACGGAAGCGGCCTCGTTGAGTGCAAGATAGCGTAGGACATATTGGGCGCCCGCGGAGTTACCGAACAGGCCGAAGGTGTCCCGGCTGGACCCGATCGCATGTCGAACATGATGAAACAGCCGGTCGATAACCCCGAAATTCCAATGATCGCGCGGCAAAACCGTGTTGTCTGGCGGCGGCAGCCGCACTCCGCCGAAATTGTATGCGTGGACGCCCGGGAACTGATCCGGATCGAACTCCGGGACCAGCACGATTTGCCCATTGCGTTCGGCTTGAGGTACGAGAAGATCGCGAAACTCCGCGGCAGCGCGATCAACGCCATGCATCGCCATGATGATGCGTGTGTGCCGACTGCTCGATCGGGGACAAAACGAGAAGACCCGCATCGTACGTGGCGAGGGGACGGCACCATCATCACGAAACACGAATGAGCCGGCGCCTTCAGCCAAAGTCAATTTGCTCAATTGCTTACCCCCCAGACGTGGAAAACATAATTGAATCAAACTCGGTGATGCAACCTTGAGGCACTGGTCTGCTGTCTGCCGCGCGAATCGCAACTCATCCCGAGGCCCGCTTCCCGGCCCCGGGGCTCTGCCAGCTCAAGGCCGATCCGGAATTCGCCGACGCGCTCACGCCGCGGAGTGAGGACCGTTCGCCGCACCCTTCGGGCTGTCGACAGTTCTGACCCGAACAGCCCTTGACCATCGCGAACTTCCCCGTATCAGATGCACCCATGGTCCGGGGCTCCATCACACTGATCGTGCTGGCATTGGGGATGCCGTCGCTTGCGGCGGCGGAGACGATGAGCTTTGGCGATTCGATCGGGATGCTGGCCAAGAGCTGCGGCGCGGAAATCGTCGCCAATTGCCGCGGCGTCAATCCGGACTCGACCCGCCTCAAGGAGTGCCTGTCCCGCAACCGCGACGTGCTGTCGTCGCAGTGCCAGAGCGACTACCTCCGAGCCTTCGACGCCATCCAGAAGCGTGTCGCCGCGCGCGTCACGGTGGCGAACGCCTGCCAGCGCGAGATCGTCAAGGTCTGCGGCGGCTCGACCAAGGAGACCAGCAAGTCGATCCCCTGCCTGATCTCGACGCCCAAGGGCATCAGCAACAACTGCCTGAAGGCCGTGGACGACGCGGGGTATCGGTGATGCGCCTGAGCCTGCTCTCCACCGCCGGAATTGGCATCGCGCTGGGCCTCGCCCTGCTCGCGGGCACAGCCAGCGCGCAGACGGCGCCGACCCGCGACGACATCGTCGGCAAGCTCAACCATTTCGAACAGGCTTCCGAGGTCGACCTTCCCGCGCTGAAGCAGCAGGTGATGGAGCGGGCGAAGGCCAGGATCAAGAATGACCCGGGTCCGGTGAACCGGCCGCTGATCGCGCCCGATCTCGCCAACCTGCCCGCCTTCAACGCGCAGATCGAGTTCGACGCCGATACGCCTATCATCCAGCCGACGTCCTACCAGACCGTCGGCCGCATCGCGGACGCGCTGGTTCATTCCTCGCTGCTGCCCTATACGTTCCTGATCGTCGGCCATGTCGAATCCAATTCGAAGTCACGCGAGGCCAATGCGATCCTGAGCCAGCGGCGCGCCGATGCGATCCGTGACGTGCTCGTGAACACGTTCAAGATCTCGACCAAGCGGCTCCATCCGATCGGCCTCGGCGAGGAGCAGTTCCTCGACCGCGCCCGTCCGACCTCGGCCGTCAATGGCCAGTTGCAGATCCTGACATTTGCCAAGCTGCCGGAGGACGAGCCTGCGCGTCCAGCTGCTGCTCCCGCGCCTGCGGCGAAAAAGCCCGCCAAGAAACGCTGAACGAGCGCACCCCGGCACCTTGCGGAACCCATTGAAGTCCTGACCGTTTTGCGGCCTGTCCCAGGGCGCGACAGCACGGTTTTGCGCGACAAGAAGGCCGGTTTGTGCGCTGCCCGGTCCGGTGCTATAGGCTTTTTTCGTCCTTCCCCGCCCCCCATGCTGCACGAGACCAAGATGGCTGGCTCTTTTCAACGCCAACTGGCCGACTATGTCGAATACCACCGCGATCCCTGGAACTGTGCGATGCACGTGGTCGGCATCCTCCTCCTGTTCACCGGCGCGGTGCTGCCGCTGACCCTCCTGCAGATTCCCATGTTCGGCGTCGAGGTGAGCCTGGCGGTGATCCTGGCCCTGCCGGTGCTGGTGTACTGGCTGATGCTCGATGCCGGGATCGGGCTCGGCATTCTCGCGGCCGCGGTGGTGCTGCTTTCCGTCGCAACGACAATCGGCAATCAGGTCTCAACCGCCATGATGTGGTCGATTTTTGCCTTGCTGATCGTGCTCGGCGTCAGCGCGCAGGTCGTCGGGCACAAGGTTTTTGAAGAGCGGCAGCCGTCGATGGTCGACCATCCGACTCATTTCCTGCTTGGACCTATGTTTGTCATGGCAAAATTGTTTATTGCATTGGGCTTCCGTCGCGACCTTGCCGCGATTCTCGCGCCTCTTCCCACCAATTCACTTTCAACCCGATAGCTTCCAGAAGCGGAACAGCAAACCTTCTTCATGGCTCTCGTACTGGTTACCGGTGGCAGCGGTTTCATCGGACAACATCTTGTAGAGGCGCTCCGCGGCCGCGGGCAGCGGGTGCGCGTTCTCGACGTCCGGCGGCCGACCACGGCAAGCTCGGACGTCGATCACGTCCACGGCTCGGTGCTGGATGGCGCCGCGGTCGATGCTGCGCTCGCCGGCGTCGATCAGGTCTATCATCTGGCCGGCCTGCCCGGGATGTGGGTCGCCAACAAACAGGACTTCCACGACGTCAATTGCCGCGGCACCGAGGTCGTGCTGGCGGCCGCGAGGAAGCGCGGCGTGTCGCGCTTCCTGCACTGCTCGACGGAATCGATCCTGTTCCCCTATTCGAAGCTGAACGGCGTTGCCGCCGAGGAGGCGCTTCAGCCGGCCGATGCAATGCCCGGCGCCTATACGCGATCGAAGTCGCTCGCCGAGCATCACGCCGCCAAGGCGGCGGCCGAGGGCTTCCCGCTCGTCATCGGCACGCCGACCATGCCGATCGGCGCCGCCGACCACAATCTGACGCCGCCCACCGCGATGCTGTGGTACTTCCTCCAGAAGAAGGTGCAGCCGCATCTCAACTTCCTGGTCAACCTCGTCGACGTGCGCGACGTCGCCACGGGCCTCGTGCTGACGATGGAACGCGGCCGCACCGGCCAGCGCTACATCCTCGGCGGCGACTGCGTGCGGCTTGGCCAGATCCTGCGCATGATGTCCGCAATGAGCGGCCGCCGGCAGCTTCCGATCGCGGTTCCCGGCAAGGTCGCCGAGATGTCCGCCATCATGCTCGAATACATCTCCGATCGCATCACGCACCGGCCGCCCAACGGCACCGCCGAGGGCGTGCGCATTGCGCTCGCCGCAAGCGACCTCTCGATCGGCAAGGCGCGCACCGAGCTCGGCTATTCGCCGCGCCCGATCGAACCGGTGCTGCGCGAAACCATCACCCATCTGCTCGCACGCGGCGGGCTGCCCGCGTCCGGCGCCATCGAGCATCACGCGCTCTCCTCGCGCGCGAGCTGAGCGGCCGCCCAACCAAAGAACCTTTCCACATGTCCTTTGATTTCAGCAAGCTTCTCTCTGTCGCCTGGGGTGGCTGGACCACGACCTGGCCGACGCAACTGCTCGCCCTGATCTGGCTGGCCTGGCTCGCAAGCTGGGTCGGAGCCTCGTTCTGGCAGGGCCGCACCCAGAAGCAGGTGATGACGCTGGAATCCGGCCGCTATCGTATCCCGATCCTGGTCGGCGGCATCCTGTTCACGCCGTGGACCGCCGAAGTGCTGAACGAGAAGCCGCTGTGGGTGTTCAGCGATATCGGCGTCTACATCACGGCTCTCGTCGTGCTCGCCGGCATCTCCTTCACCTGGTGGGGACGCCTGCATCTCGGCAAGTTCTGGTCCAACACCATCACGCACAAGGAAGACCACCGCGTCATCGACACCGGCCCGTACGGCATCGTGCGTCACCCGATCTACACCGGCCTGATCGCCGGCATGCTCGCCACCGGCATCGCGGTCGGCACCGTGACCGCGATCCTCGGCGCGATCCTGATCTCGCTCGGCATGTGGCAGAAGGGCCGGATGGAAGAGGTGTTCCTGTCCAAGGAGCTCGGCGAAGACGCCTACGGCGCCTATTGCCGCCGCGTGCCGATGATCATTCCGTTCCTTCGGTAAGGCGAAGGCTTCGACGCGAGCATTGCCTGTAATAACGTTGCTGCTAGTCCCGTCATCCTGAGGCGCGAGGTTTGCGATGCGAATGCATCGCAAACAGAGCCTCGAAGGGTGACGGTGAGGGATTGCGCAGTAGCCCCGCATCTCGCCGGGAACCGCCCCCGCACCACGCCGTTATCGCCCGAAGGACGCAATTCGGCAGAGCGCTGAACCATGTCGGACGCTTACGATTATTTTCGTGCGCACGCGATCGCCGCCGCCCGCAAGGCGCGGAGCTTGCCGCCCGGGCGGACGAAGCGGAAGCAGCGCACGGTCGCGCGGGTCTATCATCTGCTGTCCAAGGAGGCAGCGCTCGGGCCGAACCTCCAGCATCTCGATGATTTTCGCGCGGCGCGGCGGCTGGAGCGGCAGATCGGCCGGTGATCTCTGGCAGCGTCAGACGACGCCCGGCACCCCTCCCATGCAAATTCGATCGGCTGCCATTCCGTCGCAATGGACGCTGGCGACGCCCTCCACATGTTGACGTTTGGGCCGCCACCACGTTGGATGCGCGCGCGAAGAGGCACGACGACATCCCGTCGTCGATTCGGAGAGATCGACGATCAGGCCTGAAGCCCGCGCGGGGCGATGGGCGATCCGGCGTTGGCCAGTGCCGCACGTTCGACAGGGGATTTCCATGACCTTTTCCAGCATTTTTGCGCAGTTCGTTGCGCTGCTCGGCGGCATCGCGCTGCGATGGCGCCGGCTCTCCGGCACCGAGCCGGCGCCGGCCTGGGGCCAGACACCGGCGATCCCCGAAGCAAAGCCACAGGGCGCGATCCCGACACTGAAGATGCCGACCGCGCGCGGCTGGCGCGAAGGACACAAGCCGACGGTCGCGCCCGGGCTGAAGGTCAACGCGTTCGCGACCGGCCTCGACCATCCGCGTTGGATCGAGGTGCTGCCCAATGGCGACGTGCTGATCGCGGAAGCGACGCAGGTCGCCGGTCCCCCGCGCACCGTATTTCACTATGCGATGCAGGCGACGATGCGGCGTGCCGCGGCCCTCGGCGTCAGCGCCAACCGCATCACGCTGCTGCGCGACAAGGACGGCGACGGCGTCGCCGAAGAGCGCGGCGCCTTCATGGAAAACCTCAGCCAGCCGTTCGGCATGGCGCTCATCGGCGACACCTTCTATGTCGGCAACACCGACGGCGTGATGGCATTTCCCTATGTCGCGAATGCCGATCGCATCACTGCGCCGGGCAAGCGGCTCACCACGTTCAAGCCGAGCGGACACTGGACGCGGAGCCTGCTCGCGAGCCCCGACGGCAAGAAGCTCTATGCCGGCGTCGGCTCGCTCAGCAATATCGCCGAGCTCGGCATGGAGGTCGAGGAAGGCCGCGCCGCGGTCTACGAGCTCGACCTCGTCGCCGGCACGCATCGCATCTTCGCCGGCGGCCTGCGCAATCCCGTTGGCCTTGCCTGGGAGCCAACGACGTCCGTGCTCTGGACCGTCGTCAACGAGCGCGACGGACTCGGCGACGAGACGCCGCCGGACTATCTCACCTCGGTGCGCGACGGCGGCTTCTACGGCTGGCCCTACTGCTACTGGGGCAAGACGGTGGACGATCGCGTGCCGCAGGATCCGGCGCTGGTCGCCAAGGCGATCACGCCGGACTATGCGCTCGGCGGCCACACCGCTTCGCTCGGCCTGTGCTGGATGCCGGCCGGCACGCTGCCGGGTTTTCCGGACGGGATGGTGATCGGCCAGCACGGCTCATGGAATCGCAGCACGCTGTCCGGCTACAAGGTCGTGTTCATCCCGTTCGAGAACGGCCGCCCGTCCGGCCCGGCACGCGACATCCTGTCGGGCTTCCTGTCACCGGACGAGAAGCAATCCTACGGCCGGCCGGTCGGCGTGGCGATCGGGCCCGACAAATCGCTGCTGATGGCCGACGACGTCGGCAACGTGATCTGGCGCGTCACTGGCGCGTAAGGCTCACGTCCCAACGCAGAGGGTGGCGCGCTGCTTGCGCAGCAGCGCGATCACGGACAGCGCCGTGATCATCCCGGTCTTGGGATTCTCGGACGGGATGTTCTCGATTCCCATCGAGAAGCGCGCGGAATCCGACTCGACCTCGATGCGGTGAACGTTGCGCGTCACGGTCGGGTCTGCCCAGATCTGCACGAAGGTGCGGTCGGGCCCGACACCCGCGAGCGACAGCGCGACCGCAACGTTGAGGTTGGCCGGAAAGCCTTTTGCGGCCTCGCGCGCCGTACCCTCGAACAGCTTGAGCGGCTCACGCAACCCCTCGATGTCGATGCCGTTCTCGACGATGAACGGCGCGCCCTTCAAGCCGTCGATCGGCTTGCGCGTGACCATCTTCACCGAATGGATGGTGCCGACGGCGGCAGCGTTGACGGCATCGAGCCCGATCAGCGCCCCCGTGGGCACGATGATGCGCCCGCCATTGGCGCGGGCGAGATCGATGAGATCGGAATTGTCGAGCAGCGCGCCGACGCTGACGACGACCGCCGCCTTGCCGCGCTTCACGGCGGGCTCGACGATCGAACGCAGATGCCGGCTCGGCGCGCATTCGACCACGATGTCCGCGGCATCGCCGAGCGCATCGATCGGTACGACCTGCGGCGGG
>NZ_LUUB01000029.1:62960-63501 GCF_001641635.1 Bradyrhizobium centrolobii | reverse complement strand
GGAATGCCTGATGCTTGGCGGGATCGCGAACGGCTACGGCGGACAACGTCAGCCCTTCGATGCCCTGATCGAGCGCGGTCGCGATCTTGGTGCCGATCGATCCCAATCCGGCGACGGCAACACGCAATTCGTTCGGAGCTCTCTGATCAGTCATCGCATCACACCTTCCCGCCAAAGCCAATGTCATAACCGCTCAGGCCTCCCGCGCATAGCTGCGCAGGCGCGCCTCCAGCACGGACAGCATCGCATCGCGCACCGGGTCGCGCGAGCCGCGCAGCCATGCCGCCGCAAGCGGCAGCCGGCCAACCGGGCCGCTCTGCCGCGGCCGGAGCGGCACGAACCGCACGCCAGAGACCGCCATCCGCGTCGTCCAACGCGGCACGATCGCAACCCCGAGCCGGGTGGCGACCAGATTGATGATGGTCTGCTTCTCGTCGGCGACCTGCACGATGCGCGGCGTCAGGCCGGCCTGCTCGAACAGCTTCATGGTGAGGTCGTAACTGTGGGGTCGCGAGCGGCGGTCCGGCACCAGCATCGGCTC